>NZ_JOIU01000017.1 GCF_000720135.1 Streptomyces sp. NRRL S-1022
CGGCCGCCCCCGCCGCCCTGCGCGCCCTCGCCGGGGCCGTCGGCGACGAGCACGTGCGCACGGACCCGGAGAGCCGGGTCCGGCACACCCGCGGCAAGTCCACCCCCGACCTGCTGCGCCTGCGGGCCGGCGACGTCACCGACGTCCCGCAGGCCGTGGTCCTGCCCGCCGGCCACGACGAGGTCCTCGCCGTCCTGCGCGCCTGCGCCGCACACGGCCTCGCCGTGGTGCCCTTCGGCGGCGGCACCTCGGTGGTGGGCGGACTCGCCCCGCAGCGCAGCGCGTTCGTCGCCCTGGACCTGCGCCGCATGAGCGGTCTGCTCGACCTCGACCCGGTCTCCCGCACCGCCGTCCTCCAGCCCGGCCTGCGCGCTCCCGAGGCCGAAGCCCTGCTCGCCGGACAAGGCTTCACCCTCGGCCACTTCCCGCAGTCCTTCGAATGGGCCACCATCGGCGGCTTCGCGGCGGCCCGCTCCAGCGGCCAGGCGTCCGCGGGGTACGGCCGCTTCGACGAGATGGTGCTCGGCCTGACCCTCGCCACCCCCGAGGGCACTATCGAGACCGGCCGCGCCCCGCGCTCGGCCGCCGGACCCGACCTGCGCCAGCTGATCCTCGGCTCCGAGGGCGCCTTCGGCGTCATCACCTCCGTCACCGTACGGATCCGCCCGCTGCCGGAGGTGCGGGTGTACGAGGGCTGGCGGTTCGGCAGCTTCGAGGAGGGCACCGCCGCCCTGCGCCGGCTCGCCCAGGACGGACCCCGGCCGACCGTGCTGCGCCTGTCCGACGAGACCGAGACGCTCATCGGCCTCGCCCAGCCCGACGCCATCGGCGCCGACCTGGCGCAGGGCGGCGCGGGCTGCCTGGCGATCGCCGGGTACGAGGGGACGGCCGAGGACACCGCGTACCGCCGCGAGCGGGCGGCGGCCGTCCTGACGGACTGCGGCGGCACCCTGGCCGGCACCGAACCCGGCGAACGCTGGGCGCACGGCCGCTACTCCGCGCCGTACCTGCGCGACGCCCTGCTCGACGTCGGCGCCTTCGCCGAGACGCTGGAGACCGCGGCCTTCTGGTCCCGCGTCCCCGAGCTGTACACGGCCGTCCGCACCGCCCTGACCGACACCCTCACCCGGGCCGGCACCCCGCCCCTGGTGATGTGCCACATCTCCCACGTGTACGAGAACGGCGCCTCCCTGTACTTCACCGTCGTCAGCGCCCAGGGCGAGGACCCGGTGGCCCACTGGACGCCGGCCAAGCACGCGGCCAACGAGGCCGTACTCGCGGCCGGCGGCACCATCTCCCACCACCACGGGGTCGGCACCGACCACCGCGACTGGTACGTCCGCGAGGCCGGCCCGCTCGGCGTCTCGGCCCTGCGCGCCGTCAAGCGCCGCCTGGACCCCGAGGGGATGCTCAACCCCGGCGTCCTGCTGCCCACCGACTGACCCACCCGATCCGACCGCCTGCCTCGGAGGCCCACCGATGCGCCAGTTCACCGCCGTCGTCAACCCCGCCGCGGGCGGCTCCACCGGGGCGGCGACCCTGCTCCGGCTGGCCCGGCTGCTCCGCGCGGCCGGTGCCGGCCTGGAGACCGAGTACAGCCGGAGCCTCGCCCACGCCCAGGACATCGCCCGCGCGGCCGGCGAGCGGGGCCGGATCGTCCTGGCCGTGGGCGGCGACGGCATCGCCGGCGGCATCGGCGGCGCGCTCAGCGGCACCGGGACCGTGCTGGGCCTCGTACCCGCCGGACGCGGCAACGACTTCGCCCGCGCGCTCGACCTGCCCGCCGAGCCGGAAGCCCTCGCGGACATCCTGCTGCACGCCGAGCCCCGGCCCGTGGACACCATCGAGGTGGAGTCGGCCGTCCACCCGCGCACGGTGGTCCTGGGCAGCGTGTACGCCGGTGTCGACGCGGAGGCCAACCGGTACGCCAACAACGCCCGGCTGCTGCGCGGCGCCGCCTCCTACTACGCGGGCGGTCTGCGCGCCGTCACCACCTGGCGGCCGGCCGACTACCGGGTCACCGTCGACGGCGAGGAGCACCTCCACCGCGGCTACACCGTCGTCGCGGCCAACTCCCCCTACTACGGCTCCGGCCGGCTCATCGCGCCCGGCGCGCGCGTCGACGACGGGCTGCTGGACATCGTGCTGATCCGCGAGGCCCCACGCAGGCTGTTCTTCACCTTGATGAACGAGCTGAAGACCGGCGCCCACGTCCGCCGCCCCGAAGTACGCGTCCTGCGCGGCCGGGAACTGCGCATCGAGGCCGGCCGGCCCGTGCCCTGCGGCGCGGACGGCGAGGTGGAGGCGGTGCTTCCGGTCACCGTGCGGGTACGGCCCGGGGACCTGCCGGTGCTGTACTGAGGTCCCCGGCGCATCACCCGCCCGCCCCTGGGTAGGCAAGCAGTGCCTGGGAGGGGAGCCTTATGACGCTGGAGCAGGCCGGGAACGTGGTGCGGGCGGTCGTCGTGTACGACGGGCGGGTGCTGCTGGTGCCGGACGGCGACGGCTGGGGACTGCCCGCGGGCACCCCGGAACCGGCCGAGACCGCCCAGGCCACGGCGGCGCGGATCGTGTACGAGGCCACGGGGTACCTGGTCGACGGCACCGAGCCGCTGGAACCGGGGGAGGCTGCGGGGGAGACGGCGGTGGTCTGCCAGCTGCTGAGCGAATCACCGTCGTCCGGCGGCCGTCTGGCACCGGACCAGCTGCGCTGGACACCGATAGAGGAGACCACCGGCACCCCGTTGCCGGCCCCCGTGCGCACCTACCTCCAGGGGCACACACCGGTGTGAACCGAACCGCTGCGAAGGGGGCGTCCGAACAGCCCGTCGCTCAGCGGCCCGCCCCCGGCCCGGGCGGCGGTGTGAGGAACCGCTGCCGGTCGACGACCGCACGCTCGATCTCGCCCGTCGCGACCACCTGCCCCGACCCGTCGACGGCCCGCACCGCGAAGGTCAGGCGCCGGCCCGCAGGGGCGGCCGGGGGCTCGGCGGTCACCTCGATCTCGCCGCCCACCCGCGTGGCCCGCAGGTGCTCGACCCGCACCGCCGTACCCACGCTCGTCTGGCCCGTCCCCAGGAACGGCACCGCGGCCCGCACGGTCGCCGCCTCCAGCCACGCGATCAGCCGGGGCGTCGCGAGCACGGGCACGTCACCGCTGCCCAGCCGCACCGCGGTGTCGTCGTCGGTCACCTCGTACCGCATCCCACCAGGCTAGGGGGTGTCCGCGGCTCCGCGGGAACCGGCGGTCTCGGCTTGCGGTGCCGTCCGCTCGGGGTTTCAGTGAGTACTGACCCCGCGCAGACGCCCGTCCCGGACTGCTGCCCCCTCGCGCGCCAGGAGCCCTCATGACGATGTCGTTCGGTGGATCGTTCGGTTCGTCGGATCCGTTCAGCGAGCTGCTGAATCGATTCTTCGGCATGTCTCCGGCGTCCTCGCCCCCCGCGGTGCAGCGCGTCCCCATCGGACGGCTGCTGACGGAGTCCGCGCAGGAGCTGCTGAACCGCGCCGCGCAGCGGGCCGCCGACGACGGCACGTCCGACCTGGACACCGAGCACCTGCTCTGGGCGGCCACCCAGGTCGCCCCCTCGCGCCGGCTGCTCGCCCAGGTGGGCGTGGACCCCGACACGGTCGCCGCCGAGCTGGCCAAGATCCTGCCGCGCGAGTCCGGCGAGCCCTCCGCGCAACCGGGCCTCACCCCGGCGGCCAAGCGCACGCTCCGCGCCGCCTTCGCCCAGTCGCAGGCGGCCGGCGTCTCCTACATCGGCCCCGAGCACATCCTGAGCGCCCTGCTCGGCGACCGCGACACGGGTGCCGCCCGGATGCTGCGGGCCGAGGGCCTGGACACCGGGCGTCTGGCGGACCTGACCGAACAGGCCGCGGCGCGCGCCGAGGGGGCCCCGGCCGAACGGAAGCAGCCGGCCACGGCCCTGGACGAGTACGGCCGCGACCTGACGGAGGAGGCGAGGGCCGGCAGGCTCGACCCGGTGGTCGGGCGGGCCGAGGAGATCGAGCAGACCGTCGAGATCCTCTCGCGGCGCTCCAAGAACAACCCCGTGCTGATCGGTGAACCGGGCGTCGGCAAGACCGCCATCGTGGAGGGACTCGCCCAGCGCATCGTCGCGGAGGAGGTCCCCGACGCGCTGAAGGACAAGCGGGTCGTCTCCCTGGACCTGTCGGGCATGGTGGCGGGAGCGCAGTACCGGGGACAGTTCGAGGAGCGGCTGAAGAGGGTCATCGAGGACGTCCAGGCGGCCGGCGGCGACATCATCCTGTTCATCGACGAGCTGCACACGGTCGTCGGCGCCGGCGCCACCGGCGAGGGCTCCATGGACGCGGGCAACATGCTCAAGCCCGCCCTCGCGCGCGGGGAACTGCACGTGGTGGGCGCCACGACCATCGACGAGTACCGCAAGTACGTGGAGAAGGACGCCGCCCTGGAGCGCCGGTTCCAGCCGGTGATGGTCCCGGAGCCCACCGTCGAGGAGACGGTGCAGATCCTCGAAGGGCTGCGCGACTCCTACGAGGCGCACCACCAGGTCCGCTTCGGCGACGGGGCGCTGGCGGCCGCCGCCGAACTCACCGACCGCTACATCAGCGACCGTTTCCTGCCCGACAAGGCGATCGACGTGATGGACCAGGCGGGCGCCCGGGTGCGGCTGCGCAGCGCCGGACGCTCCGTCGAGATCGTCAGTCGCGAGGACCGTATCGCCAAGCTGCGGCGGGAACTGGAACAGGCCGTGTCGGCCGAGGACTTCGAGAAGGCCTCGGACCTCAAGCGGCAGATCGCCGAGGCCGAGGGCGAGCTGGCCGGCATCGAGGAGCGCCGCGAGGGCGTCGTCTCCGTCACCGCCTCCGACATCGCCGACGTCGTCTCCCGCCGCACCGGGATCCCGGTCTCCCAGCTCACCGCCAGCGAGAAGGAGAAGCTGTTGCGGCTGGAGGAGGAGATGCACGCGAGGATCGTCGGCCAGGACGAGGCGGTGACCGCGGTGTCCCAGGCCGTGCGCCGCAACCGCGCCGGCATGGGCGACCCGAACCGCCCCGTGGGCTCCTTCCTGTTCCTCGGTCCGACCGGCGTCGGCAAGACCGAACTCGCCAAGACCCTCGCCGCCCTGCTGTTCGGCGAGGAGGACCGCATGATCCGGTTCGACATGAGCGAGTTCCAGGAGAAGCACACCGTCGCCCGGCTGGTCGGCGCCCCTCCCGGATACGTCGGCTACGAGGAGGCGGGCCAGCTCACCGAGAAGGTCCGCCGCCAGCCCTACAGCGTGGTGCTGTTCGACGAGGTGGAGAAGGCCCACCCCGACGTCTTCAACACGCTGCTGCAGATCCTGGACGACGGACGGCTGACGGACGCGCAGGGCCGCACCGTCGACTTCCGGCACTGTGTCGTCATCATGACGTCCAACATCGGCGCGCACCGGATCCTGGACCACAAGGGCGATGTGTCCGAGCTCAAGGGCGCGTTGATGGAGGACCTGCGCGGCCGGTTCCTGCCCGAGTTCCTCAACCGGATCGACGACATCATCATCTTCCACGGCCTGACCGAGGACGACCTGGGGCGGATCCTGGACCACCTGCTGGACCAGAGCAGGCGCAAGGTGCGCGCCCAGGGCATGGGCCTGGAGGTCTCGGACGCGGCCAAGAAGCTGCTGATCGCGCACGGTTACCAGCCGGAGTTCGGCGCCCGCCCGCTGCGCCGCACGATCCAGGCCGAACTCGACAACCGCATCGCCACCATCCTGCTCGCCGGTGAGGCCGGGCCAGGGGACACCATCGTCGCCGACGTCCGGGACGACTCGCTGCACTGCTCGGTACGGCGCAGCGAGTCCGGACAGCCCTCCTGAGGGCCGGCGCGGTCCCGGGCGCCCCGGTCATTCCCCGATCGAGACGACGACGGCCGTCGCCGGCCCGTCCGGGGTGTCGTAGTGCACGGTGTCCCCGGGACGGCGGCCGAGCAGCGCACGCCCGAGCGGGCTGTCGGCGGTGACCAGCGTCTGGTCCAGCGCCTCGGCGGCCTCGCCGATCTGCAGGGTCTCCGTCGCGCCGTCGGAGAAGCGCACACCGACCGTGCTGCCCACGCCGACCACGTCGGTGGGGGCGGGCCCGGCCTCCGCCGCCCGGCGGAGCCGTACGGTGATGTCCTCGATACGGCGGTCCAGGCGCTCCAGCTGGTCGGCGCGCCGCAACTCGTCGGCCTGGTCGGCCTGATCGCCCACCGAAGTGGCGTCCCGGAGCGTGCCGGCGACGAGCCGGCGCTCGGACTGGAGGTCGGCCAGCTCCTGCTCCAGGGCACGGCGGGCCTGGGCGCTGATCGGCTCCGGATCACCGGTCATGGCGTCTGCTCCTCTGCGCGCGGACGGACGGCCGGATGAGGTGGGGGGGAGTCCGGCATTTCGCATCATAGTCACGCGAGCGGTCGTCGCCCGGCTCCGGTGGAGTGGCTGTGAATGCGGCGATATCGTGCTTATGTCCCCGGGCGGAGCCGATCGTGCTCCGCTCACTGCCGTCAGGAGGTGCCCATGTCCTCGAAACGACGCCGGAAGAAGAAGGGGCGGCGCAAGCACGCGGCCAACCACGGGCGACGCCCGCAGTGCTGACACTCACTCCCCTGCGGGGAAAGGGGGGGAGCCCGGGGGCGGCGCGTCAGCCCTCCAGGGCTTCGCCGACGCTGGGGTAGCAGGGGAGCAGGGGGGTCAGGCCGACGATCTCCAGGGTGCGCAGGACCGGTCGCCGTACGCCTGCCAGCCTCAGCCAGCCCGTGGGCGCGTGGGCCTGGTGGCCGGTGATGAGCACGTTGATGCCGCTGGAGTCCATGAACGGCACGCCGCTCAGGTCCGCCACGGTGCGTGCGCCGTCGGGGTCCGCCGGGCTGAGGGCCCGGCGCAGCGCGCCGGAGGTGTGGTGGTCGACCTCGCCGGCCACCGTGACGACGGTGACGCCGTCGACGACCGACCGGGTGACCGACAGCCCGTCCGGTTCTGCCTGTTCGTTCGCGTCTGCCGCGTCTGCCGTCTCTGACACGTGATCCTCGTCCACGCTCGCCCGATCCTTGCCCAGAGCTTCTCTCTCCGGGAGGCTGCCCAGGATCGCACGGAGGATGCCGGTCCGTCTGCCGTCCTCCCGCGACTCACGGTGATTCCCTGCAACCTCTCACGCCTCTCGTGTGTCCAGTACATGACGGCTGTCCGGTACATGACGGCCGGGCCGTACCGGGCCCGGCCGCCGGCCTGTGGCATGCCGACGTGCATACCCCTGTGCATACCGAAGAGGAGATCCACCGTGCGCTCACCCCTGCGTTCCACGGCGGCGGCCGTAGCCGCCGCAGCGATCGGCATCGGCGTCGCCGCCCTGGCCGTCCCCGTGGCGCACGCCGAGGAGCTCGCCCCCGACCTGGTGGTCTCCACCCTTCCGACCGCCTCTCCCGAGCCGGGCGAGAGCTACGACCACGCCGTCACCGTCACCAACAAGGGCACGGCGCCCGCCGCCCACGTCACCTTCCGGATCCGGCTGACCCGGGGCCTGGACTTCCCCGGCACGGCCGAGGGCTGCACGTACTCCACCCTCGCCGACCACGTCCGCCAGGCGCTGTGCGAACTGGACACGGTCGTCCAGCCCGGCGCCTCGATCACCACGCCGGTCCGGTTCAAGGCCCTGCCGCAGGCCCTGATGGAGGCGGTCGAGTACGGCACGGGCCGCACCGGCGAGACGCCGGGGGAGGGCTTCGGCGACAGCTACCGGCGGCTGGCCCTGACCGCGGACAGCACCGCCGACCTGGCGGCGGAGGGAGACCTGGTGGAGGGCGCGCCCGGCAGCCGGGTCACCGTCACCGCGACGCTGCGCAACAACGGCCCCGGCTGGATCCGCGACGAGGAGAGCGACGACCAGCCGGCCCTCATGGTGCGCATCCCGCGGGGAACCGTCGCCGAGGAGGTGCCCGAGGACTGCCGGCCGTTCGGCACCGACGGGCCGACCGGACCCTCGGAGCCGGGCCACGCCCGGTACGTCTGCCTCCCCGCCGACCACACCATCGACGTCGACCAGTCCCTCGACTACAGCTTCGTCCTGGAGATCGGGAAGACGGCACGTGACACCAAGGGCCGGGTGACGGCCGGTTCGGTGTACGGCATCCACCCCGCGTTCGACGAGAACCCCGCGGACGACACCGCCTACCTGGCGGTCGACGTCACTGGCGGCGAGGACCCGGGCACCAGCACCGGCGGCGGAACCACGACCGGCGGCGGCACGGGAGGCGACGGCGATCCGCACGGCCAGTCGACGGGAGGCTCCGGCACGACGGGCACGACGGGCACGACAGGTGCCACCGGTACGACAGGCACCTCGGGCACGACCGGTACGACGGGGACCTCCGGTGGCACCTCCGGGACGACGGGCACCTCAGGGTCGGCGGCCACCGGCTCCACGACCTCCGGTTCCGGTACCGCGACCGGCGGCACCCTCGCGAGCACCGGCAGCGACGGCATGCCGCTCCTGGCCGCCGGCGCCGTGGGCGCGGTGGCCCTCGGCGGCCTCGTGCTGGTGGTTGTACGCCGCCGAAGCACCGGGAAGTGACGGCCTCTCGACAACTCGTACCGCATCACGGAATATGAATACCGCAGAACGGAATGGAGTAGGTCGAGGGAGGGGTGGGGCGTGCGGTGGCCGGACGGTACCCGGTGGCGGGCACGGGGCGCGGGATGCGCGCCGCCCCTGCTGCGCGCCCCGGCGCAGGTGGTGTTCCTGGCCGACGCGCGGGCCGGCGCCGTCTTCTGCCTCGCCCTGTGCGCGGCCGACTGGCGCTACGGCGCCTACGCGCTGGGCGGCGCCGCCCTCGGCGCCGGCGCCGCCCGGCTGCTGCGCGCGGCCCGCGACCGGATCGCCTCGGGGCTGGAGGGCCTCAACTCCTGCCTGTTCGCCCTCTGTTCCGCGGTGTTCCTGGGGGCGGGCCGGCTGTCCACCCTGCTGCTCGCCGCCGTGGGCTGCGTCGCGACCCCGGTCGTGACGGCGGCCGCGGTCCGGCTGCTGCACGTGTGGCGCCTGCCCCCGCTGACGCTGCCGTACTGCCTGCCGGCGAGCGCGGTCACCGTCGCCGCGCCCGTCTTCCGGCGGATCCGGCCGGCCGGCGGCAGCCGGGCCGCCCTGCTCCGCGTCCCCCCCCCCCGGCCCGACGGAGCTGCGCCCCGGCGAGCTGTGGCAGGCGTTCTTCCGCAACGTGTCCGAGGTCTTCTTCCTGGACGAGTGGTACGTCGGTGCTCTGCTGCTCGCCGGTCTGTTCCTGGCGAGCCGGGCGGCGGGCCTGGTGGCCTGCGCCGGCAGTGCGAGCGGCCTCCTGACGGCGTGAGCGCTCGGCGCGCCGGCGGCCCGGATCGCGGACGGCACGATGGGCTACGACGCGGTGCTCGTCGCCCTCGCCCTGTGCGGAGCACTCCACCCGGCCCCTTGGGCCACGCTGCCGTACGCGCTGCTCGGCGCGGTGGCGGTGACCGTGCTGACACCGGCCGTCGCCCATCTGCTCGCCCCGTCCGGCGGTCTCGTCCTCACCTGGCCGTTCGCGCTGACGACGCTCGGTTTCCTGGCCGCCGCCCGTTCCCTTCCCCGGCTCACCCCCGCTCTCGGCGACGGCACGTAGACTCCCGCTTCCCGAGCCGCTCCGGGCGCAGACGCCCGCGCCCGGCTGGGCCGCCTGTGAATCCGGTGTGCATCCGCGCTGTTCGGACCACCTGTTTGCTAGATTGCGCAACTACGCAATCGAGTGCTGGTGCGACCGTTCAGGGGAGTGGGAGATGAGCGACCCGTGGGACGGGCCGGCCGGCCAGGCAACGCGCAGCCGCGGCACACAGGTTCCCCGTCAGCGCGGGGCCGGGCCGGACGGCGCGCACCCGCCGGGCGGCCGGGCCGCCGCCCAGGCCGCCTCGCGTGCGCGCGGCGGCTCACGGAACCGGCGCCGGGCCCGCCCGGCGGGCCGCGGCAAGCGTCTCCTGAAGATGACCGGGATCCTCCTGTCCGTCCTCGTCGTGGTGACCGCGGGCGCGGGCTGGTGGTTCTACCAGCACCTGAACGGCAACATCCACAGCGTCTCGCTGGACGGCAAGGGCGGCACGGAGAAGGCCGACGCCTTCGGCCGCACCCCCATCAACATCCTCGTCATGGGCTCGGACGGCCGTACCAGCGCGACGGACTGCAAACTCGGCGGCGGCTGCGCGAGGACCGGGGTGCAGACCGGCAGCAACGCGGACGTGCAGATGGTGCTGCACATAGCCGCCGACCGCTCCAACGCCACCGTGATGAGCATCCCGCGCGACACCATGACCAAGGTGCCGGCCTGCAAGGACAGTGAGACCGGCCGGTCCACCGCCGGCTACTACGGCCAGATCAACAGCGCGCTCCAGTACGGCCCCGCCTGCCAGGTGGCCACGGTCCACCGGCTCACCGGCATCCCCATCGACCACTTCGTCAAGCTCGACTTCTCCGGCGTCGTGAAGATGTCCGACGCGGTCGGCGGCGTGTCCGTGTGCGTCAGCGACGACGTCTACGACACCTACTCGCACCTGAAGCTCTCCAAGGGCGCCCACACCCTCAAGGGCGTCGCGGCCCTGGAGTTCGTACGGTCCCGGCACGGCTTCGGCGACGGCAGCGACCTCGGCCGTACGATCTCGCAGCACATCTTCCTGAGCGCGATGATCCGCAAGTTCAAGAGCGCGGGCACGCTCACCGACCCGACTGCGGTCTACGCCCTCGCCGACGCCGCCACCAAGGCCCTGACCGTGGACGACGGCCTGGGCAGCGTGAAGAAGCTGATCTCGCTCGCGGACGACGTCAACAAGGTTCCTACCAAGCGGATCACCTTCGCCACCATGCAGACGGCCCCCGACCCCGCCGACAGCGACCGGGTCGTGGTGGGCGCCGGCGCCCAGTCCCTGTTCTCCACGATCGCCGACGACCAGCCCCTGACCACCGGCTCCGGCAAGAAGTCGGCGGCGGCCCCGGTGACCGCGAAGGCCACGGCCACCGCCTCCGCCGTACCCGCCGCGCAGATCACGGTGACCGTGGAGAACGGCACCACGGTCACCGGCCGTGCCTCCGCCGTCGCCGCCGCCCTCACCGGCAAGGGCTTCAGCCCGGCCACCACCACGGCCAACGCCCCGAGCCCCGCGACGAGCACCACCCTCACCTACGGCCCCGGCCGGAAGCCGGAGGCGCAGACCGTGGCCAAGGCGCTCGGCCTGCCCTCCTCGCACCTGGAACAGGGCAGCGGCACGGGCCTGACCCTCGTGATCGGCGGCGACTGGCCCAGCGGCAGCCGCTACCCGGGCGGCGGCGCCGCGCCCGCGCCCGCCGACCCCAAGGCCGCCGTCGGCGGCGCCCACGCCTCCACCGCCGACCAGGCCAAGACCTGCGCCAAGGTCAGCCCCTACAGGACGGTCAGCGTCGACGGCGTCGCCATGACCCCGGCCCAGGCGTACGAGGCGGCGCGGAGCAAGCCCGACTCCGACTCCTGAGCGGCACGGCGGGGGCCGTCGGATCAGACCTTGCGCCAGCGCGCGTTGCACCAGGAGAAGACGCCGAACGCGGCCAGCCCCAGCGCGACCAGGGCGAGCAGCCACGGGCCGGCCGGCAGCTCCTGGAATCCGCGCAGGGTGTCGTCCATGCCCCTGGCCTTGCCCGGCTGGTGCTTGACGGCGGCGACGACGGCGAACACCCCGGCCGCGGCGAAGACGACCCCACGGGCACTGCCACCGGTCACGCCGACGGCCTCCACGACCCTGCGGGTCCTGGCGGACATCTCGTGGATCCGCAGGTGCTTGCGGAATTTCCGCTGCACGGCCCGTACCGCGATCCAGAGCCCCGCGATCACGACTCCGGCACCCGCGATGCCGAGGATCCACTGGCCGCCGGGCCACTCCAGCACCCGGGCGGTGACGTCGTCGGTGTGCCGGTCGGAGGACCCGCTGCCGCTGCCCCGGTCCCCGGCCGCGTAGGCGAGCACCGAGTACGACACGAAACAGTAGAAGACGAAACGGAACAGGTCCGCCACCCGCCGGGAGAGCTTGGACCCGTCGGTGCCCGGCCCGCCGAACACCGCCTCCGACAGCCGCCACAGCGCCATCCCGGCCAGCCCGATGCCGACGGCCCACAGCATCACCGACCCGAACGGCCGTCCGGCCAGCTCACCGAGGGCGCCACCGCGGTCGGCCTGGTGCCCGCCGCCGTCACCGCCGAAGGCGATCTGCACCGCGATGACCGCCACGAGTACGTAGATCAGGCCGCGTGCCGCGAAACCCGCGCGGGCCGCCGCGGCCATGGCCGTGCTGTCCGCTGCCCGGCGCGCCCCGAAACGTCCCTGCAGTGCCCATGAGCGTGCATTCATACACCGCCGATGCCCCCGCACGGCGGTCCGACACCTGCCCGCCGGGGCGCTGCTCGCTCGTATGCCGGGCGCATGTGCCAACTGGACGCCAACCGCCCCGGCGCGCCTTGTCGTTGAGATCCGTGCGGTATGGTACGAGCTGTTTGGTTTAATTTTCAGCTTGGGGGAGGGTCCATGGCTCGGCAGGAGCGAGCTGTCCGGACCCGGCGCGCTGTTCTTGAGGCCGCGGCGGCCGTCTTCGCCGAACGCGGCTACGCGGCTGCCACCATCGCCGAGATCCTCAACCGGGCCGGTGTCACCAAGGGCGCCCTGTACTTCCACTTCGACTCCAAGGCGGCCCTGGCCCGAGGTGTGCTCCAGGAGCAGATGCGGACCGAGTACCACCTCCCGCGGGAACTCAAGCTCCAGGAGTGGGTGGACGCGGGCATGACCCTGGCCAAGCGGCTGCCCCAGGAGCCCATACTCCTCGCCGGGGTCCGGCTCTCGGCCGACCTCCAGGGCCACGACGTCCTCGGCAGCGCCTGGCCGGCCTGGGCCCGGCTGACCTCGTGCGTCCTGACGGAGGCCAAGCAGCGCGGCGAGGTGCTCCCGCACGTCGTGCCCGAGGAGACCGCCCAGGTCTTCCTCGGCGCCTGGATCGGCGTGCAGTTCGTCTCGCAGGCCGTGGCGGGCTGGGCCGACCTCGACGAGCGCATGTCCGCGCTGTACGGCCACCTGCTCCCGGCGATCGCCGCCCCGGCCGTCCTCGTCCGCCTGGACACCGCTCCGGACCGGGGCGCCCGTGTGATCGCCGAGGTCCACGAGAAGTCGGCGGCCCTCGCCGGCGTCCCCGGCTGACCCGCTCCTTCCGCCCGGCCGTCTCCCCACCCGGCGCGACGGGCGCACCCGTCGGCCCGGACCAAACCGCTGAGCCGGTTTGTCACCGTCGCCCGTATGATCACGTCCCACCGGAAGGGGACCCCGGCTCGATCGCCGAGGCCGGGCGCCGGGCCGCCGCCGTGGGACCGGCCGCGCGGACCCGCCGGCTGCGGCTGCGCGCCGAGCAACCCCCGCTGCCCCGGTGTGTTCGCGGTGGCGTTCTTCGCCCAGCCCCTCCACTGGAGGGACCGGGAGCGGGTGGCGCGGACCGTCCTCGGCACGCTGGAACCCGGCGGCGCGCTGGTGCACCTGGCCGACCGGAAGACCGGGGCCCGCACCATCGCGGGCCCGCCCTGCCCGGCCGTGCCCTACGCGGGCATCGTCGGCCTGGTCACGCGGTACCCCGGCCCCGTCCCCCGGGCCGGACGGGACCTGTCGCCGAACGGCACACCGGGCGGCGAGGCGGCGGTGTTCGGCCCGCACCGCGAGTCCTTCGAGGCGGACCCGCGCCGCCTGCTCGCCGGTACGTCCCCGCCGGGCCGGTTCGCCGAACGGCCGCCGGGCACCGCGGTGTTCGTCCGGTGCCGGCGTCTTCCGTGAGCCGGTCTGGCCTCGGCTTTGTCCGGAAAGTTGGCCGGTTTGCCTGTCTGGCGCCGGCCACGCGCGTCTGGTGCCGGAACGCGTGTTCACGGTCATTAGGATGTGAGGCCAAGACAACCATGCGACCGGCCCGTTGGATCCGGGCCGGTCGGGGTCGCCGATGCCAGGGACCGCTCCCCGGGCTGCGGTGATCTTCCTGCCCAGGAGGACCCTCCGCATGTTCCGACGAATAGGCAACGCCGTCGTCCGTCATCCCATTTGGACGATAGTGGCGTGGCTGATCGCTGCGGTGGCGATCGTCGCCACCGCCCCGAGCCTGCCCTCCAACAGTGACGAGAGCAGTTTCCTGCCCAAGAGTTACGAGTCCATCAAAGCGGCGGACCTGCAGCAGAGGGCGTTCCCCAGCGCCTTCACCCCGTCCGCGATCGCGCTCTACCAGCGCACCGACGGCGGCAAGCTGACCGCCGCCGACCAGAAGGACGTCGCCCGGATCACCACCGAACTGGGCGGCAAGCACATCGACCAGGTGCAGAAGGTCGTCCCCGGCCAGCCGTCCAAGGACGGCAGGTATGCCCTGACCCTGGTGCAGATGGACAGCAAGAACGCCGGTCAGCCCAAACAGGCCGACGCGGCGAAGGAGTTGCGTGACGAGGTCAAGAAACTGGCCAAGGGCACGCATCTCGACGTCAAGCTCGGCGGCTCCGCCGCGCAGGCGCTCGACCAGCAGGACTCGTCCAAGCGCGGCGAGGCGTTGATCGGTATCGGTACCTTCGTCATCATCCTGGTGACGCTGCTGATCATCTTCCGGGCGCCGCTCCTCGCGATCCTGCCCCTGGTGCTGATCGGACTGGTGTCCGCCGTCGCCAACGGGCTGATCGCCTACGCCACCAAGCTGTTCGACCTGGAGGCCAACAGCTCGATCTCCTCCATCCTGATCGTGGTGCTCTTCGGCGTGGGCACCGACTACTTCCTGTTCCTGATATTCCGTTACCGAGAGCGTCTGCGCGCCGGTGACGAACCCAAGCAAGCCATGATCAACGCGGTGGCCCGGGTCGGCGAGGCCATCGCCTCGGCGGCGGGCGCGGTCATCATCGCGTTCCTCGCCCTCGTGCTGTCCACGCTGGGCTTCCTGAAGCAGATGGGCCCGGCGCTCGCCATCGCGGTCGGCGCCACCCTGGTCGCGGGTCTCACCCTGATCCCCGCCGTGGTCTCGCTCATCGGACCGAAGGTCTTCTGGCCCTCGAAGTCCTGGCAGAAGGAACCGCAGAACGCCCGCTTCGCCGCCCTCGGCCGGGGCGTCCAGCGCCGCCCGGCACTGACCGCCGTCGCGTCCGGACTGGTCCTGCTCGCCCTGTCGACCGGCATCCTCGGCTACAAGGCCACCTTCGACCTGGCGTCCGGCTCCATGCCCAAGACCAAGGAGTCGATGGTCGTCCAGGACGAGATGCAGAAGGCGTACTCGGCGGGCGCCGCGGCACCCACCGACGTCTACCTGTCCAGCACCGACGGCAAGCCGCTGGACCGGACCGCCTTCGACGCGTACGCGCAGAAGCTCGGCACCGTGGACGGTGTGGCGAACGCCCGCATGACGCAGGTGAACAGGGCCGGCACCACCGCGGACTTCACCGTCACACTCAAGTACGAGGCGTCGACGGACAAGGCGATCGACGCCGTGGGCCGGGTCCGTGACGTCGCGCACTCCGCGGCGCCCGGCGGCACCGAGGCCCTGGTCGGCGGCATGTCCTCGATCTACAAGGACATCGACGCGGCGGTCAACCACGACTACCGGACGGTCTTCCCCGTCGCAGCCTTGCTCATCATGGTCATCCTGGGCCTGCTGCTGCGCAGTGTGGTCGCCCCCTGGTACCTCATCGCCTCCGTGGGCCTCGGCTTCGGCGCCACCCTCGGTGCCACCGTGTGGATCTTCCAGGAGGGGCAGGGCCACTCGGGGCTGATGTTCATGCTGCCGGTGATCATGTATCTCTTCGTGGTCGCGATCGGCACCGACTACAACATCCTCATGATCGCCCGGCTGCGGGAGGAGGCCCGCGAGGGCCGGGAGCCGCGCGAGGCGGCCGGCATGGCGGTCCGGCACGCCGGGCCGACCGTCGCCGCGGCGGGCTTCATCCTGGCGGCCACCTTCGCCACGATGATGCTGGCGGGCAACTCGCTGCTCTCGGAGATGGGCTTCGCGGTCTCCTTCGGCATCGCGGTGGCCGCGTTCGTCATGGCGATGTTCTTCACGCCGAGCCTGACGGCCCTGATCGGCCACGCGGCCTGGTGGCCGGGCCACGGGGACCGGGCGGAGGTGCCGGCCGCCGGCACCGGAGGTTCCGGACCCGTCAGGGGTGACGAGGAGCGGGACAGCACCGCCCACGATCCCGCCGGGCGCCGCGGCTAGCGGCACGTGGTGTGACCGACGAGTCCTGCCGGGCCCCGCG
The DNA here is from genome assembly GCF_000720135.1 of Streptomyces sp. NRRL S-1022. Classification (GTDB taxonomy): domain Bacteria; phylum Actinomycetota; class Actinomycetes; order Streptomycetales; family Streptomycetaceae; genus Streptomyces. Next base: position 16,270 of record NZ_JOIU01000017.1, read on the forward strand.
GCCCGGCAGGACTTTTTCCTGCCCGCCACCGCGGGCCCGTACGGCTCAGCGCCCGGCGTCCGCCAGCCGGCGCAGCACCTGGACCGCCTGCTCGGCCTGCTCGTACGGCACGAAGAGGTGGTCGTGGTGGAAACCCGCGACGACGTTGCAGCTCAGGCCCGCGTCGGCGAGAGCCCGGGCGACCGCGGCGGTCAGACCGACCGCGTCCAGCGCGGAGTGGACGCGCAGGGTGATCCACCCGGCCACATAGTCGTACGCCATCCCGGCCGCGTCCGCGTCCGCCTGCGGCACCACGAGGGTCAGGCCCTCCTGCTCGGCGACCGTGACGACCGGAGAGACCCCGGAGGGCACACCGCCCTCGGCCGTGGTGAAGACATAACGGCCCGGGTTCAGCTCCGGCCGCATGTCGCTCAGCAGTGTGCGCAGATCCGTCTCACCGGTCATGGCACTCACCCTAAGGGCGGTCGGACCGGCCGGCCGCTCACCCGCCCGCTCGCGCATGCTCGTGTGAGCCCTGTATGCGCCCCCGGCGCTGCGGCAAGACTGCGCTGTCGGCGGGCGGCGGCCGCCACCGTCCGCCCGTCGTCCGAGCCGAGAAAGGCAGGTGGCCCGCGTGCAGTTGCGTCTGCCCACGTCCGTGCCGGAAGCCCGGGAGTGCCTGGCCGAGGGGGCCGTACCGATCGGCGGGGCGACGCTCGTGTGGGCGACCTGGCAGCGGGACGGGTTCCCCCAAGCGGCGTTCTCCCTGCGGGAGTTGCCGGAGGCCAACGTCCTGGGTCCGGGGACCGTGGGCGGGGCCGTGCTCCTGCACCGGATCGACGCCACCGTGCCGGACGTCCTGCGGCTGGCCGCCGGCACCATCGGCACCGGCGCGGTGCGGCGGACCGCGACCGTCGGCGGCAACATCGTCGGCAGCACGCTGCGCTGCCTGCTGCCCGCCGCGCTCGTCCTGGACGCCCGGGCGACCGTCCTGGAACCCGACGGCGTCCGCGAGGCGGACCTGGCCGAGGTGGTCGCCAAGCGTCCCGTCCTGCTCAGCCTGCGCTGGCGCCCGCCGACAGCCTCCGCGTACCGCAAGCTGCCCGGCGAGGCGGGCGGGGCACCGCCCCTCGTCGTGGCCTCCGCCCTGCACGCCGGGCACGGGACGCCCGACCGCCTGCGCGTCGCCGTACGGGACGGCTACGACGTCCTCAGCGGCACCACCGTGTGCGAGCCCGGCGCCGAAGCGACCCTCGGCGCGCTGCGCGGCACCGCCCTCGGTGAACTGCCCGCCGCCGCGTGGGACTTCGTCCGGCCCCAGGTCATAGGCCTGCTGGAGAACCGCGGTACGGACTGACGCCACGTCCGGCCCGCCGGTCGTTTGCGGTCCAGGCGAAGACGCCGGCCGGTCGGCACCGTCCTGCCCGAGCCTGACCCGGTACGCGACCCGCGTACCGGGAAGCGGCTGCGCAGGCAGACGGCGGCGGACGGGTTCGACGCGGTCCGCGAGGTGCGATGCGACGGGCGGGGCGGCTTCGGGGTACGGCCCTGACCCCCGCCCGGGAGAGGGTGTCTCCCGCATTCGGCTGCTTCGCGCCCCACCGGGAACCCCCTGGTGAGAGCGGCCCGGCGCCGGAAACACAAGGTCCGTGGGGCCTACCGGTGCGACGGGGGACGGGGTACCCCTGGAAGGGAGGCCTCCGCCGAGGCCGCATCCCTGGAAGGAGTCCGGCCGTGGACGGATGGTACGTGGACGACCGCTGCACGAACTGCGACGTGGCCCGGCAGTTCGCACCCGGGCTGATCGGCGAGGCCGACGGGAAATCCGTCATCCTGCGCCCGCCCGCCGACGATGCGGAGAACCGGCGCTTACACGCGGCCGTCTTCGCCTGCCCCACCCGCTCGATCCGGCCCCTGACCGGCCGGGCGGACCAGTCGCTGGACCCGTTCCCGATGCCCCTGGACGACGGCGTACTGATCTGCGGGCACAACTCGCCCCACACCGCGGGCGCCAACTCCTACCTGCTCCCGCGGCCCTCCGGCACCAGCATGATGATCGACACGCCCCGCTGGAGCCGCGCCCTGGCCGAGCGCTACACGGCCTCGGGCCCCGTCACCGACGTGCTGCTCACCCACCGCGACCACGCCGCACACGGCCGTCGCTACGCCGACCACTTCGGCGCCCGGCTCTGGATCCACGAGGACGACCTCGACGCCGCCCCGGACGCCGACCAGGTGATCCGCGGCCTCGAACCGCTGGAGATCGCCGAGGGCGTCACCGTCCACCCTCTCCCCGGACACACCCGGGGCAGCGTCCTCTACCTCGCCGACGACCGGTACTGCTTCAGCGGCGACAGCTTCTTCTGGTCGCGTACGACCGCGGATCTCGAAGTCGCCGAGAGCGTGACCTGGTACTCCATCGAGGAACTGGCCGCGTCCCTGGCCAGGACGGCAGGGCGGCTGCGGTTCGAGTGGGTGCTGCCGGGCCACGGGGACCGGCGCCGCCTGCCGGCCGACGAGATGTCCCGGCGGCTGCACGCCCTGGCGGACCGCACCCGTCTGCTGCGGCCCCGTCCGGTCGACTTCACCGGGCTCCGCTGGTGAGCGCCGGCCGGGCCGTTCGCTGACGGGCAGCACCCGGCGCGCTGCCGGGATCACCGCCCCGGCGTCCGCTTTCCGCCGTTCGGACCAGCTCCGAGCGCTGTGCTGACGCCCGGGCCTCCTCACTTGACGGCGCCGCCGGTCACCCCGGCGGCGAGCCGGCGCTGTGCGACGACGAGCAGCGCGGACGCGGGGAGGGACGCCAGGACCGCGGTGGCCATGACGGCGTTCCACCGAGGGGTGTGGGCGCCGAGGTACTCGTAGATGCCGACGGTGACCGGCCGTACCGTGTCCGTGGTGTTCAGGGTCAGCGCGAAGAGGAAGTCGCCCCAGGCGAACAGGAAGCTGAACACGCCCGCGGTGACCAGTGCGTTGCGGGTCAGCGGCAGCACCACGGACCACAGGATGCGCAGCCGCCCGGCGCCGTCCACGCGGGCGGCCTCGACGATCTCCCGTGGGACGGCCCGCATGGACGCCCGCAGGACGAGGATCGCGAAGGGCACCCCGGCGGTGGAGTCGGCGAGGACCAGCCCGGCGTACGAGTTGAGCAGCCCGAGGCCGGTGTAGGCGCCGTACAGCGCGTCGGCCACGACGATGCCCGGCACCATCTGGGTCACCAGGACGCCGAACAGGACGGGAGTGGTGCCGCGGAGCGGGAACCGGGCCAGCGCGTAGGCCGCCGGGGTGGCGAGGGCGAGGCTCAGCACCACACTGCCGAGGGACACGACGAGGCTGGTGAGGAGGTTGCGGCCCTGATCGTGCAGGGCGGTGGTGTAGCCGCTGAGGTCCGGGTGGAGGGGGAACCAGCCCGTCCCCGGGAGGGCGCCCGCCGGTTGCAGGGAGGCGTTCACCATCCAGTACACCGGGAACAGCATCACCGCCAGCAGGGCGACACCGGCGAGCGTGGACAGCCGGCCACGGGCGGGCTTCATGGCACCGTCCTTCACGCGTACCGGGCGCGACGGCTCGCGCGCAGGTGGACGAGGGCGAAGACGAGCGACACGAGGACGAGGACGTTGCCCAGGGCGGCACCGCGTCCGAAGTCGAGCTGCTGGAAGGAGAGCGCGTAGGACCGGGTGGCGAGCGTCTGCGTGGCGTCGGCCGGGCCCCCGCCCGTCACCACGAGGACGATGTCGAGGACCTTGAGCGTGTAGACCGCGCCCAGCACCAGCACGACACCGGCGACGGGCCGCAGCAGCGGCCAGGTGACGTGGCGGAACGAGGCCAGCGGTCCGGCGCCGTCCAGCTTCGCCGCCTCGTACAGGTGCTCCGGGATGTCCTGGAGGCCGCCGTACAGCAGCGCGGTGTTGAAGGGGACGCCCACCCAGATGTTGACCAGGATCACGGAGACCAGTGCCTGGGAGGTGCCGGTCAGCCAGGGGATGCCGGAGGGCACCAGGTGGAGGCCGCGCAGCACCCGGTTGACGATGCCGGAGTCGGTGTCGAGCATCCACCGCCAGGTCGTCCCGGAGACGACCAGCGGCAGCAGCCAGGGCAGCAGCAGGAGCGAGCGCAGGAGGCCGCCCAGCGGAAACCTGCGCTGGAAGAACAGGGCGATGGCCAGCCCGAGCACGAACTGCCCGACGAGCGAACCGGCCGTGAACAGGACCGTGGTCAGCAGCGCTTCCCGGAACATGTCCGACGACAGGACCTCCGCGTAGTTGCGCAGCCCCACGAACGGTGCGGCTCCGGTGTAGAACGTCGTGGCCGTGTAGTGCCGGAAGCTCATCAGGACGTTCTCGGCGAGCGGGTAGCCGAGGAACAGCAGCAGGTAGGCCAGGGCGGGCAGGAGGAACAGCCACTGCGTGATCCGCTCCCGCAGCCGTGCCCGGTCAGGAACCGGTCGCGGTCCGCTGCGCATGCCTGAGTGCTTCCCGCGGTGTCTGCTCACCCGTCAGCGCGGCCTGCACCGCGGTGTAGATCCCGGTCGCCGCCCGGGGCCACTCGACGCCGAGCCGGCTGGTGCGGGACCGGGCCCGCTGCACGCTCTTGACGAACGCGGCCGTCGACGGGACCTCGCGGGCGTACCGGGACGCCACCGCGGTACGGGACGGCACCGTGTGGTACTGCTCGGCCAGGGCCAGCATGTTCTCCGGGTCGTTCAGGCAGGCCAGCACCTTGGCGGCCGCCCGCTGCCGGGCCGCGGAGGAGTTCTGCGGCACGGTCCACACCTCACCGCCGAGCGGGGTGACGAGGGTCTGCCCGGGCACGCGGACCGGGAGCGGGGCCACGCCCCAGTGCAGGCCGGCCTTGTCCAGCTCGGAGATCCGCCAGGGACCGTTGACCATCATGGCCGCCTTGCCGGCCACGAACTGGTCGTGGAGGTCGGCCTGCGTCCAGTTCAGCACCGACCGCGACATGGAGCCGCTCTCGACCAGATCGACCCAGAGCTGGAGGGCCTGCGCGGCCTGCGGGCTGTCCAGCCGTGTCTCGTCGCCGCCGTTGGACCACAGGAAGGGCAGGAACTGCCAGGTGCCCTCGAAGGTGGCGTTCGCGTCCACCGCCATGCCGTAGCGCCCCGGCCGGGTCAGCGCGGCCGCGGCCTTCTCCAGCTGGTCCCACGTCCTCGGTACGGCGACACCGGCCTCCGCGAGCATGTCCTTGTTGTAGAACAGGGCGGTCGTGCCGGCCGTGGGCGCCAGCCCGTACACCTTCCCCCGGTACGTGCCCGCCGACAGGATGCCCTCGGCGTAGCCGCCGGAGTCGACGCCGTAGCGGTCCAGCGGCGTCAGTGCGCCGGTCCGCGCGATCTGCTGCAGGTCCGGGTTGTCGAGCATCAGCAGGTCGGGCAGGGTCCGCGAGGACACCTGCCGCAGCACCTGCGGGACGAGCGAGGCACCGGGCACGCTCCGGTGCTCGACGGTGACGCCGGCGGCCCTGCCGCAGGCGGTGAGCCGCTCGCCCCACTGGGCGTGCTCGGTGGTGTCGGTGTAGTAGTCGAGCGCGGTGATGGAGGTGACCCTGCCCCCGGCGGACGCGGAGCCGGTACCGCCCCCGCACCCGGCGGCGGCCAGGACCAGGGCGAGGGTGCCGAACAGAGCGGTGAACCGCCGTCTCGACGGTATGGCCGCTGAGCTCATGTGGTGCCTTCCGCGCAAGATCCGGTGCCGCAGTGGAAGTGCGGGCGAGAGGGTCCATACCGGCATGTTCCGGTCCGGGCAGGGATGCTACCGCACCTGGCCGATCACCTGATCAGATGACCGCTCCGGCGGCCTCCCCGATCATCGCCGCCACGGCCTCCGGCCGGGACAGGACCACGGCGTGCGAACCGTCCAGCAGGCGTGCGGTGGCCGCCATGCGCTGCGCCATGAAGCGCTGGGCCGTGGGGTTGAGCATCCGGTCGGCGGCGGCGACGGCGTACCAGGACGGTCTCGACGCCCACGCTGGCGGGCCCGAACCCGCGGTCAGCGCGCGCTGCGCGAGGGGGCGCTGCCGCACGGACAGCACACGGCCGGCACGGGGGGACAGGTCGGCGGCGTACAGCTCGGAGAAGCTCTCCCCGCGGAGGTACAGCTCGCCGTCCGTGCCCGCGGACGACCGCCCGGGGAGGGCGGCGGTGAACGCCGCGTCCGCCCCCGGCATGGGCGGGAAGCGGTCCGTGACGTCCAGCAGGCTTTCGCCGGCGTCCAGACCGAACGCCGCGACGTACGCCAGGGCCACGACGTTGTCGGCGTCTGCGGCCGTGATGACCGCGCCCCCGTAACCGTGGCCGACCAGCACCACCGGGGTGCCGAGCTGCCGCACCACGCTGCCGACGTAGGCGGCGTCGTGCGCCAGGCCGCGCAGCGGGTTCGCCGGGGCGCGCACCGCCAGCCCGGCCGCGTGCAGCAGCCGGATCACCCCCGTCCACGACGAGGCGTCGGTGAACGCCCCGTGGACGAGCACGACGGTCGGCGGTACGGGGATGGGTCCGGGCACGTCGGTGACCTCCGGCTGGGTGGGGTGCCCAGCCAAGCCCATCCCGCCCCGCCCGGCATCGCGTGAACGTACCAGGTGCCCGCTCAGTCCTCGGGCAGGGCCATGACCAGATGGGCCAGCTGCACCCGGGAGTTGACCGCCAGTTTGCGGAAGGCGGAGGTCAGATGCGTGTTCACGGTGTGCGGGGACACGACGAGCAGCTCCGCGGCCGTACGGTTGCTGTGGCCCTCGGCGACCAGCCGCGCCACCTTCTTCTCCGACGCCGTGAGCGCCCCCCAGCCCTGCACGGGACGCTGCCCGCCCGCCGCCCTGCGCCCCCCGGCGCCCGCACCCCGCAGCTCGCGCTGCAGGTGCGCCGCCACCGCGTGCGCGCCCGACTCGGCGAACGCGGCCCGGGCCTCGGTCAGGGCGGTCACCGCCTCGGGCCCGCGCCCCGCCGCCAGCAGCGCCCGCCCCAGATCGGCCCCGGCCGCGGCCCGGACCAGCGGACGCGGGCCGGCCCGGAGCAGGGCGACCGAGCGTTCCAGCAGGGCCGGGTCGTCGAGCACCAGCCCGCGGGCCCGCGCCGCGATCCCCGTGGCCGTGGGCACCGACGGATTGCGCCCGGCGTGGGCCTCCGCCTGCGCGGCCAGGTCCTCGGCGAGCTCCCGGTCCGCGCCGCGCAGAGCGATCCGGATCGCGGAGCCCACCCAGGTGCGCAGCAGCCGCCAGCGCAGGAAGGGACCCGCCTCCTGCACCCGGTGGATCCGGTCGACGGCGAGCCGGACGTCCCCGTCTGCCTCGGCGTGGACCGCCTCCAGGAAGCGCACCGCGGCCGTGTTCCCCGGGTTCCGCTTGGCCGCCAGCCTCTCGCGCGCCTGGTCCAGGTGCTCCCGCGCCGCCTCCCGGTCACCGCGCAGCAGGGCGATACGGGAGCGGATCACCCGGCCGTTCACCTGCTGGACGTGCGCCCGCACGTCGTCCTCCAGGCGCTCCATCGTCACGAAGTCGGCCTCGGCGTCGTCGAGCCTGCCCAGCTCCAGATGCTGCTGCCCCTGCGCCCACAGCAGCATCGCCTCGCGGATCCCGCCGGCCTCGTCGGCCGCCTTCGCCAGCAGTCGCCCGGCGGTCTCGAAGTCGTCCATGTGCTGGCAGGCGACGATCTCCTCGGGGAAGTAGGCGGGGTCGACGGCGCGGAGCGCGGAGAAACGCTCCCGGGCGCGGGCGTTCTCGCCCGCGTTCAGCGCGATCTCCCCGAGCGCGAACAGCGCCTGCACATGGGCCTCCCGGTCACCGGTCGCCACCGCCGCACCCAGCGCCTCCTCACCGGCCGCCCGCGCCGGCACCAGGTCGTGCGCCCGGGACATGGCCAGCGCCCGCAGCGCGGCCAGCCGCGCGCCCACCTCCGGCGCGGCACCACCGACCGTGAGGGCCGCCTCGGTCCGGCGGCGCAGCTCGTCGGCGAGATCCAGGTTCCACAGCGCGCCGCCGAGAGCGGCGTGCAGCCGGCCGAGGACGTCCACGGGCGGCCGGCAGGCCAGCAGCCGGTCACCGGTCGACAGCGCCTCCCGGTTGCGGCCGGCCCGGGTCAGGCAGACGATCGCCTGCTCGCCCACGGCGAACCACGACGGCCGCGCGGCCGGCACCAGGTCCAGGGCGCGGGTCACGAGGTCGGCCGCGAGCTGCGGGGTCACCGGGAGCACGTCGTCGGCGGCCCGCCGCAGCAGCGCCACCGCCTCCTCGTCCCCGGGCCGGGCACCCCGCAGGACGTGGGACACCACGTCGATCGGCTGGTGGCCCGCGGCGACGAGCCGGCCCGCGGCCTCCCGGTGCAGCGCCTTGCGGGCCGACGGCGGGACATCCACGTACACCGCCTGGCGCAGCAGGTCGTGCCGGAAGACCAGCTGGTCGCCGTCGTCCTCCAGCAGGCCCGCGCGCACCGCCTCCTCCAGCGCCGGGATCAGCTCGACCGGCGGCCGGCCGCAGAGCGCGGCGGCGTCCCGGAAGGCGAAACCGCGCCCCAGCACCGCTCCCCTCTGGAGGAAACGCAGCGTGTCCGGGTGCAGCGAGCCGAGCCTGTCGCGCACGCCCACCACCAGCCCCGGGGGCACCGGTTCGGCCGAGCCGTCGGCGGTCCGCAGTCCGGCGAGCATCTCGACCGCGAGGAACGGGTTGCCGCCGGCCCCTTCGAGCAGGTCGCGCACCCGGTCGTCGACGGCGCCCCCCAGGACGTCGTCGGCCAGCCGGCCGATGGCCGCGCCGGACAGCGGGCCCAACGCGACTGTGTGCACGGGGATTTCGCCCCGCACGGCCGTGGCGACCTCCGCCGCGGGCCCGTCGGCGCCCCGCCGCTCGGTCAGCAGCCACAGCACCGGCGAGGTGCGCAGCCGCCGCGGCAGCTGCTGGAGGGCGAACCGGCTGAGCGGGTCGGCCCACTGCACGTCGTCCAGGGCGAGCAGGACCGGGGTGCCGGCGGCCCGTTCCTCGATCACCTCGGCCAGGCGCTCCACCAGCCGGATCCGCTGATCGTGCCGGCGTGCGAGATCGACCAGCGCACCGCCGGACAGCAGCGGCCGGTCGCCGTGCAGGACGCAGGTCGCCAGCGAGGACAGCGGCACGAGGTGGTGCAGCTCGTCGGCCTTGCCGAGACCGACGGAGAACCCCGCCGCCGCTGCCCCGGTGACGACTTCGGTGAGCAGCGTGGTCTTGCCGATGCCGGGTTCCCCGCGGATCAGGACCAGCGCACCGCTCCCGGTACGCGCCACCGAACCGGTCAGGGCCCGCAGCTCCGCCAGCTCGGCCTCCCGGCCGCGCAGACCGCTGCGGGACAGCGGCCCGCCTGACCCCGCCACTTGGGCCCTCCCTCTCCGCATGCGCCGGCCACGCCCGCGCCCCGGGGGCCCACTATGGCAAGAACAGCAGCTCAGCGCCTACGCGAGAGGTGTGGTGAGTGACCCAGCTCATGCCGCGGTGCGGCGGGCGGAGCCGCGCCACTCGGCGGGCGTGACGCCGTAGGCCGCCCGGAACACCCGGCTGAAGTGGGAGGCGCTGGTGAAACCCCAGCGGTGCGCCACCGCGGCGATGGTCAGGTGCGCCGCCTCCCGGCGGCCCAGGTCGCGCCGGCACCGTTCCAGCCGGCGCTGCTGGATCCACCGGCTGACGGTGATGTCCTCCAGCGCGAACAGTTTGTGCAGATAGCGCACCGAGATGTGGTGGGCCCGGGCGATGGAGTCCGGTGTCAGGTCCGGGTGCGCGAGGTGCCGGTCGATGTACGCCCGGATCCGCACCAGCGACAGCCGGGCCGCGTCCGCGCTGTCCCCGCCGTCCCTGCCGAGCCGCTCCTCGGCCAGCGTCTGCACCAGGTCCACGACATTGCGGGCGATCAGCTCGCCCGTCCGCTCCGGGTACGTGCCCGCCGTGTCCACGAGCCGGGACAGCAGCGGTGTCAGCAGCCCGCCGAGCGCCGAGTCGGTGCCGAGCGGGGACGCCGTGATCCGCTGCAGGTCCGACTCGCTCAGGCCCAGCACCCGGCGCGGCAGCACCAGGGACTTCGTCCGGAAGCGCTCGGGGAGCGTCAGCCGGACCGGCCGGGCCATGTCGTAGACGAACAGCTGCCCAGGCTGGACGAAGGACTCCCGGCCGTCCTGCTCGATCCGGGCCACCCCCGTGCTCAGCAGTTTCACGACCACGTAGTCGTCGTTGTCGCTGCCCGCGATGAGCCGCCGGGTACGCCGGGCCAGCAGCGGATCGCCGTCCACGACGACGGCCTGCACCGGGCCCAGCGACGACGCGCGGATCGCGCCGCACTCGACCTCGTCGGACACGCCCATGTCCACGGCGCCGAACGTCAGGGCCAGCGCCTCGCGCCAGTACGCCCGGCGCCGGTGGGCGGGGACCGTTTCGACGGTGTAGACGCTGCCCGGGGCCCCGGGGTCCGGTCTCGTTGCCTGCGGGGTCATGATCTCTGTCCTTCCGCACATGCGCTTTCCGGACAGACCCTGCCAGCGTGGCGTGGCCGCCACATCGCGTGAATCCGTGAGATCAGGGGTACGGCCAGGGGTGCGGGGAGACGGGTGCCGTGCACGGTGTGAGGTGCCCCACGGACCCTTGGCGTGGCCGAAAACCGTGCCTAAGTTCGGTCATATGTCCGACCAAGATGCCGCACTTCCCCCCGAGCCCGTCGACTTCGCCGTGGACCTCACCGGCCACGAGATGACCCGGCGGACCCACGTCATGGCCGCACTCGGCGCCGACTGGGACCCCGTCGAGGCGCTGCGCGGTGAGGAGGAGGCGTACGACCTGTTGTACTCGGGCCTCGACGAGGAACAGCAGCGGCTGTACGACACCCTCGTCGAAGCGGGGGTCCTGCCGCGGCGGGGGAGCGGCCGTGCTGCCGCTTGATCCGCAGGCGGACATCGGGCGCCGCGCCTGGGTGACCTGTCCCAATTGCGCGGACCATCTCCAGTGCGACACCTGCCGGCAGGGCCGCAGATGCCCGGACCACTGGCGCTACCTGCTCTCGAACACCGGCAGTCTCCTGCACCTGCAGTGCCCCTCGTGCACCCACATCTGGGACCACGAGACGGGCTTCGGGGCCACCCGCACCCGCTGGACCCGCACGATCAGCGGCGGGCAGCCGGAGTGACACCCCCGGGCCGCCCGGCGCGGTGCGTCGTGCGCGTGGGCCGGGGCGGGCGTGCCGGTGCGGTGATGGCGTCCGCGCGGGGCCGCGGCCACCGTTGACGGGTGCTTCTCGTTCCGGGCGGGCTGTGGCAGCGGGGGCCGGTGGGCCGGGGCGTGGGCGCCGGCCTCGCCGCCGGGGTCTTCTCCGGCGCCTTCGTCCTCGTCGAGTCGTGGGCCCGGGCGGGCGCCGTGGCCGCCCTCGTGGTGCTCGGTCTGGTCCAGGGGATCCGCGTGCCGCGCCGCATGAACGGGCTCCGGCCCGAGGCCGGGAAGCCGAGCCGGGCCGACCGGGCGGCGGTGGTACGCGCCACCCGGCGGGGCGAGCTCCCCGCCGATCCCGGGCTGATCCCCTCGGTCCTCGCGTACGCCGGCGCCCTGTGGCGGGCCGCGGAGGAGGACCGGCTGCGCCGCCGGGCCGTCCTGGCCGTCACCCTGCTCGCGCTCGCCCTCGCCGGGTACGACACCCTGGCCGGGACCACCGGCGAGACGATCTCCTCGTGGCTGGTGGCAGCGCTCTGCCTGGCCGACCTGGTGTGGTGGCCCCGCAGCCGGTCCCGTCTGCTGGACCGCGCCGGCCGCGCGGCGGCCTCGGCCCGCCCGTGACCCGGCCGCCCCGGTGCGAGGGGCCGGCCCAGGCACTCCGGTGCGGTCGTGTCCCCCTGAGATCGGGCGGGCGGGGCGTGGACGTACCCCGGTGCGGGCGGGGGAGTGGGGGCGCACGCCTCCGGCGGTGGCGGGGGCGAGGGGGCGCACGTGTGGTGGTGGGGCCGCACGTGCCCCGATGGTGGTGGGCAGCGGGGTGCGGACGTAACCGTGGTGGTGGCGGGCAGGCGGGGCGCGGACGCAGCGGTCGGGACCGCTTGGCCACGCCCCCGCCCGGCTCAGGAGCGGACGAGCGGGGTGTCCACCAGGTGTTCGGCCAGGAACCAGGCCTGCAGCTCGCCGGTGCGGACGATCTGCGAGACCAGCAGGTCGTTGGTGCCGTCGTCACCCAGCTCGGCGACCCGCGCGGCCGCGTCGTGGGCCTCGGTCAGGATGGTCTCGTGCGCCTCCAGCAGCCGCGAGAGCATCGCCGGGACCTCCTCGACACCGTCCGGCGGACGCGGGATCGAGGTGATCTCGGCGACGTGCCGGGAGTCGCCCACCGCGACACCGCCCAGGGTCTGGACGCGCTCGGCCAGCGTGTCCACGAGCTCCAGCTGCTCCCCGGCGTGCTTGTCCAGGAGCAGGTGCAGCTGGTAGAAGGTCGCGCCCCGCATGTTCCAGTGGTGCTTCTTGTACAGCCCGTAGAGGACCTGGGTGTCGGCCAGCACCTTGTTCAGACGCTGGCTGGAGTACATGCGCGCCTCGTAGGACAGGGCGAGCGGGAACTGCTTGACGGAGCCGAACTCCTGGATGACCTCACCCTTCTGGTGCAGCCACGGCTGGCTGCTCGGGGAGTTGGTGCCGGTGGTCATGGGGTGCCTCCTGCGGACGGCGTGCTGTGTACGCGCTCGACGCTAGGGGCGGAAACGCGGGGCGGGTTGCCCAGGAGCGCACGTAGGGGCGCCCGTCAGCGCACCCGGCGGATCACTCGCTGCCGGCCGTCAACCGCTCGACGACGCGGTCCAGGTCGATGTGGCGGTGCTCGGTGCCCGGCGGCACCAGTGCGTCCGCGCGCCGCAGGAAGGCGGTGACGGCGGCGCCGGCGACCTCCAGGACCGCCGCCCCGGTACGGGACCTGAGCAGGATGCGGATCGCGTCGGAACGGGGCCGGGGCCGGGGGAACACCACGACGTCCCCCGATCCGCTGGGCCGGCGCAGGCCCCGGGCGAGGAGCGACCGGGCGAAGACCCAGTCGACGGAGGGGGCGGCGGGCGCGCCGAGGGCCAGGCACACGGCGTAGGGGTCGGCCGCCGAGTACCGCAGCTCGGCGGGGAGCGGCACGGGCGGATCGTCCGCCACGGTGACGTGGACGTTCGTCCTGCATACGATCGGATCTTCGTCCGCGGCCCCGCCGGGCTCCTGTGACATGGCCGTTCCCCTGTCTGCGACGGTTCGGTTCGGTTGTTCGGTCCGTACCGGGCGGCCCGAGGTGCTGCGACCGTACGGCGGGTCCGGGGGAGCGGCTTGCCGGGGAGCGCACGGGTTGTAGTCCGACGACGAATCGGCATGGCGCCCGGACCCGTCCGGCCCCATGATGGTTGAATATAGAACAACTAGCGGGTCGAGAGGTGATCCACGATGAGCAATGCCGAGACGGAGCCCGTCGAAGTGCGCTGCGGTGCGGCGGTGGCGCGGGAGCCGGCGGCCGGGCCGCCCCGGGTCGACGTGCTGACCCCGCGGGACGTGCCCCTCGGCGGCCCCCGGGCGATGACCGTGCGGCGCACGCTGCCGCAGCGCGCCCGGACGCTGATCGGCGCCTGGTGCTTCGCCGACCACTACGGCCCCGACGACGTCGCCGCGACCGGCGGCATGGACGTCGCCCCGCACCCGCACACCGGGCTGCAGACCGTGAGCTGGCTCTTCAGCGGGGAGATCGAGCACCGCGACAGCCTGGGCAGCCACGCCCTCGTACGGCCCGGCGAACTGAACCTCATGACCGGCGGGTACGGCATCAGCCACTCCGAGGTCTCCACCCCGCGGACCACCGTCCTGCACGGCGTCCAGCTGTGGGTGGCCCTGCCGGAGGAACACCGGGCCGCACCGCGGGACTTCCAGCACCACGTGCCCGAGCCGGTGCGGACCGACGGCGCCGAGATCAGGGTCTTCCTCGGCTCCCTCGCCGGGGCCGTCTCCCCGGTGCCGGCCTTCACCCCCCTGCTCGGCGCCGAGATCGTCCTCGAGCCGCACGCGGTCCTCACGCTCGCCGTGGACCCCGGCTTCGAGCACGGGCTCCTGGTCGACCGGGGCGCCGTCCGCCTCGCGGACGCCCACCTGAAACCCGCCGAGCTGGGCTACGTCCACCCCGGCCCCGGCACACTGACCCTGGTCAACGAATCGGACGACACCGCACGGGCGGTCCTCCTCGGCGGTACGCCCTTCGACGAAGAGATCGTCATGTGGTGGAATTTCATCGGCCGCAGCCACGAAGACATCGCCAGGGCCCGCGAGGACTGGCAGAACTCCTCCGACCGCTTCGGCGCCGTCGAAGGGTACCCGGGAGACCGTCTCCCCGCCCCCGTCCTGCCGAATGCGACCCTCACCCCGCGCGGGAATCCGCCGCGTCACCGACGCCGCCAGAAAGGCACCCGATGAGCCAGCCTTCCCCCGTTTCCGTCGTCGAGCGCGTGGACGCCCGGAATCGCTACGAGATACTCGTCGACGGCGAGCGCGCCGGACTGACCGCCTACCGCGACCGCGGCGAGCAGCGCGTCTTCTACCACACGGAGGTCGACGACGCCTTCGCCGGCCAGGGCCTCGCCTCCCGGCTGGTCCAGGAGGCGCTCACGGACGTGCGCGACTCCGGCAAGCGGATCGTGCCCGTCTGCCCGTACGTGGCCAAGTTCCTCAAGCGGCACGAGGAGTTCGCCGACCTGGTCGACGCCGTGACGCCCGACGTCCTGGAGTGGCTGGACGCCGAACTGGGCTGACCCGCCACACCCCGCCCTCGAGCCGTGGACGCGGTGAGGGTGACGGCCGCCGGCCGTCACCCTCACCGCGTGTCACGTGCTCACGGGCTCCGTCACCGTGCCCGTCGCTCAGGACGGCGGCCGGGTCCAGGGCGCGTCGCCGGCGGACAGCCGGTGGGCCGCCACGGAGGTGAGCGCCAGGAGCAGCAGGCACAGGCCCAGCGTGAGCACCAGATGGCCGTGCAGGACCAGTCCGGCACCGCCGAGGGCGCCGAGCAGCATGGCCAGCACGGACAGGATCCGGCGCCCGGGCCGCGGCGCCGCTCCGCCCGCCGGGGCGGAGTCCGCGGCCAGACCGGTGAGGGTCAGCGTCAGCACGGTCGTGGTGAGGTCCGGGACCCCGAGGCGCCGGGCGACGGCGTTCTGCAGGCCCATGGCGAGCCCGAGGCACACGATCAGCGTGTACTCGGCGGCGGTGGTGACCCGGCCGCCGGTGACCGCCGTGAAGACGACGGTGACGGCGACCAGGACCGTCTGGACGGCGGTGGCCGTCCTCAGCAGGCGGCCGCGGTGCCCGCCGAACCGGCTCCCCAGCCCGCCGCCGGCCAGCGCGCCCAGGAGGAACGCCGCCAGCGCGACGACCGAGGCGAGCGCGGACAGCGTCCCGGCGCCGCCCAGCGCGAAGCCGAGGAACACCACGTTGCCGGTCATGTTGGCGACGAAGACGTGCCCCAGCGCCAGGTAGCTCACCGCGTCGACCAGACCGGTGACCACCGTCAGCGTCAGCATCAGGGGTGGCAACGGCCCGTGCCGGTCCCCCCGCGGCGGCGCCAGCGTACGGACGGCGTCAGTCAACAGGCTGCGCATGGCTCTTCCCCTCCGGTGCCGTGGTTCCCTGCGGTGCCGTCGGCGCCCGGTGCAGCACCAGGCGGGTCAGCAGCCCGCTGACCGGACCGGTCACGATCGCGGCGAGGGCAACCCACACCGGCCACGGGGCCAGGTCCAGCGCGTGGTCGAGGGACCACCGGCCGGGCCCGGTGAGGGCCAGCGCCGCGGAGACGACGACGAGGACCAGCGGGTACTCGTAGCCGTCGTTCTGGACCCAGAGTCCCTGGGGCCGCTTGACGGTGCCGGCGACCGTCATCACGCCCATGGCGGCCATCGCCGCCAGAGGCGTGAGCAGACCGGCGGTCAGGAACAGGCCGGACCCGATCTGGCCGGCGCCCGCGGCGACCGCGGTCAGCCGGCCCCCGCGGAACCCGTCGTGCCGGAACTCCTCGGTTCCGCCTGCCAAGCCGTGGCCCCCGAGCCGGAAGCTCACCTTCTGCACTCCGTGGCCGGCGACGAGGAGTCCCGCCACCACCCGGAGGACCAGCAGTCCCGCGTCCATCTCTCCCTGCCTGTTCCTGCCTCGGTCCTTGATCGCCGTGCTGGGTGCGGGGTCAGCCGGCCGCGTGGCCGCCGATGAACGCCTGGGCGTACACCAGGCCGAGGCCGTAGGTGCCGCCGTGCTCCTTGACGACGTCCGTCACCGGCACGTACGTCTCGCCGCGGGCCCAGTCGCGCTGGAGTTCCAGCAGCACCTGCACCCAGGTCACCGGCACGGCGCCGCCCTGGATCATGCGCTGGACGGCGTGCTCGTGGGCCTGCGGGCTGACACCTCCGGACGCGTCGGTGACGACGTAGACCTCGTAGCCCTGGGCGATGGCGGAGAGCACCGGCAGGACGACGCAGACCTCGGTCCACAGACCGGCGATCACGAGCTTCTCGCGGCCGGTCGCCTTGACGGCCTCGACGAACGCCGGGTCCTCCCAGGCGTTCATCGTGGTGCGGTCGATGATCTTCTGCTCCGGGAACACGTCCGCCAGCTGCGGCAGGATCGGACCGGAGAACGACTCGGCGGCCACGGTGCTCAGCACGACCGGCACGCCGAACACCTTGGCGGCCTTGGCCAGACCCACCGTGGAGTTGATGATCGCGGTCCGGTCGCCGCTGCCGGTGCCGAAGAACATCTGCGGCTGGTGGTCCACGAACAGCACCGCACAGTTGTCGGGGGTCAGCAGGTCGGGGCTGGGGGACGCGGTGACCTGGGCGATGTCGGCCATGAGGGTGCCTTTCGATCGGTAGGAGCACGGACGGGTGTCCGCGCCGGACAACAACCGTCCGCTGGACGGGGTTCGTGGGTGTCCGCCCCGCTCAGAGGACGAAGCAGGGGTCGAACGGGGCGTCGGCGGCGCCGGGCGCCGGACCGCGCCGGGCGCGCCACGCGCGGTGCAGCTCCGACTCCGCGACGGCCTCGCCGAGGGCCTCGGCCTGGCGCACCCCGGCCGGCCGGGACGCCTGGTAGCCGCCGAAGTGCGCCACCGGGCTCCAGACGGGGGAGACGGGCGGCAGTTCCTCGTCGAGCCCCTCGTACTCCCCGGCGGCGTAGACGATCCGGCCGCCGGTGACCGTGAGCAGCGACTCGATGTGCGCGATGTCCGGCTCGGGCACCGTGAAGTAGTCCTCGGACAGCACCGCGAGGTCCGCGTAACAGCCCGGCCGCAGCACGCCCTTGACCTGTTCCTCACCGGTCAGCTCGGCGCCGGCGACGGTGAACATGCGCAGGGCGGTCTGCCGGTCGACGCGGTTGCCGCGCGGGCGGAGCACGGCGTCACCGACGGTACGCCCGCTCACCAGCCAGTGCAGGGCGACCCAGGGGTTGTAGGTGGAGACCCGGGTGGCGTCCGTGCCGGCGGCCACGGTCAGTCCGCGGTCCAGCATGGCCCGGATCGGAGGGGCGTCCGCGGCTCTGCCCGGGCCGTAGCGGCGCAGGAACGCTTCGCCCTGGAAGGAGAGCCGGTTCTGCACGGACAGGGCACCGCCGAGCGCGGCGACACGGTCGAGGCTCTCCGCGGACACGGTCTCCGCGTGGTCGAACAGCCACCGGTTCCCCGCCGGGAAGAGCCCCTCGGCGGCGAGCTTCTCGAAGACCGCGAGGTCCCGGCGGATGGTCTCGTCGTACGTGGCGTGCAGCCGGAATCCCCAGCCGTGCTCCATGAGCAGGCGTACGGCCTTCTCGAACTCGTCCTCGTAGGGGCCGAGTTCGGGGCGCGGCTGGTTGAAGTTCTCGAAGTCCGCCGCCGCCCAGGTGAGGTTCTCGCCGGCGCCGTTCAGGCGCAGCCACGCGTCCCCGTCCTCAGGGCGGGCCGTCTCCGTCCAGCGGGTGAGGTCGGCGAGCTCCTGGCCCGCGGTCTGCGGGAAGAGGTGGTAGGCGATGCGCAGCGACAACTGCCCGGCCCTCGCCAGCTCGACGACGGTGGCGTAGTTCTCGGGGAAGTTCTGGAACCCGCCGGCGGCGTCGATCGCCGAGGTGAGTCCGAACCGGTTGAGTTCGCGCAGGAAGTACCGGGTCGAGAGCGCCTTCTCCGCCCCCTCGAGTACCGGCGCCCTGGCCAGTGTCGAGTACAGGATGAGGGCGCTGGGCGCGGCCAGCAGCATGCCCGTGGGCTCCCCGTCCCGGCCGCGGACGATCTGGCCGCCCCGGGGATCGGGCGTGTCCCTGCCGATGCCGGCGGCCCGCAGCGCCGCCCGGTTCAGGACGGCCGCCTGGTACAGGTGCAGGACGAACACCGGGGTGTCCGGGGCGGCGGCGTTCAGCTCGGCCACGGTCGGCAGCCGCCGTTCGGCGAACTGCTCCGCCGACCAGCCTCCCACCACCCGCACCCACTGGCCCTTGGGTGTCCGCGCGGCCTGCTCCCGCAGCATCGCCAGACCCTGGCGCAGCGTCGGAACGCCGTCCCAGCGCAGCTCCAGAACGTAGTTGAGGCCGCCCCGGATCACGTGCAGATGGGCGTCGTTGAGTCCCGGGATCAGGCGTCGGCCGAGTGCGTCCACCACCTTCGTGCCGGGCCCGACGTGCGGGGCCACGTCCCTGTCGTCGCCGACGACCGTGATGACACCGCCGCGGACGGCGAGCGCCTCGGCGTGCGGGCGGACCGGGTCGCCCGTGTGGATTCGCGCGTTGCGGACGACGAGTTCCGCGGCATCGTCGACGGCCTGGGGAACCAGCCCGCCGACCGGCATGGCAGACACGTGTGCAGGACCTCCTTCGGGATGGGCTTCCGGATGGGTTTCTCGGGATGAACCTCTGTGCCGTGCGCCGCGCTCGGCCCGGCGCACGGGGGCGCCGAGGAGGCACGGGAACGCGAACGCGGCGGGGAACTGCGGCGAGGCGCGAGAGCCGGCCGTCGACCGCCGTGTCCTCACGCTAGGTCCGCGGGACGTCGCGGTGTGTCCCGTCCGTGCACCGGCCCGTTCCTCACAGCGCATGGGCCCCTGCCCGCCGGGCCGCCGTGCGCTGTGAGGACGTCAGGCGTGCGCTGGTGGGCAACCACCGGCCCGGCGGTGGTCCTACGGTGGCGGTCAGCGGCGCCGGAGTGCCCAGCACAACGATCCGGGTCGTGGCCGGACCGACCGGCGCCCCCTACGCAATGTCCAGGAGATACCCATGTCCGATGCCCTGTCGCCGGTGGAGCCGGTGCTGGAACCCGCGGCGGCCGAGTTCGCGGCGGCGACCGCGAACCCGCCCTACCTGTTCGACCTGTCCCCGGCCGAGGGCCGCAAGGCGGTCGACGAGGTCCAGTCCGGCGAGACCGACAAGCCGGCCGTCGACGAGGAATGGATCACCGTCCCCGGCGGCCCCACCGGCAGCGTCCGCACCCGCATCGTCAAGCCCGCCGGCACCACCGGCACCCTCCCCGTCATCCTCTACATCCACGGCGCCGGCTGGGTCTTCGGCAACGCCCACACCCACGACCGCCTCGTCCGCGAACTCGCCACCGGCGCCCGGGCCGCGGTCGTCTTCCCCGAGTACGACCTCTCCCCCGAGGCCCGCTACCCCGTCGCCATCGAGCAGAACTTCGCCGTCGCCAGGTGGGTGGTGGAACAGGGCGCCGAGAAGGGCCTGGACGGCTCCCGGCTCGCCGTGGCCGGCGACTCGGTCGGCGGCAACATGACCGCCGCCCTGACGCTGATGGCCAAGGAACGCGGCGGCGTCCCGCTGCGCCAGCAGGTGCTGTTCTACCCCGTCACCGACGCGGGCTTCGACACACCGTCCTACCACCAGTTCGCCACCGGCTACTTCCTGCGCCGCGACGGCATGCAGTGGTTCTGGGACCAGTACACCACCGACCCCGCCGAACGCGAGCAGATCACCGCCTCCCCGCTGCGCGCCACCACCGAGCAGCTCACCGGCCTGCCCCCGGCACTCGTCGTCACCGGCGAGGCCGACGTCCTGCGCGACGAGGGCGAGGCCTACGCCAACAAGCTCCGTGCCGCCGGTGTCCCGGTCACCGCGGTCCGCTTCCAGGGCATCATCCACGACTTCGTGATGCTCAACGCCCTGCGCGGCACCCACGCCGCCCAGGCCGCCATCGACCTCGCGGTCCGCACCCTGCACACCGCCCTGCACACCGCCTGACACCGAGGAGAAACACTGACATGTCCATCCCCACTCCCACCGTCGTCCTCGTCCACGGCGCCTTCGCGGACGCGGCCAGCTGGTCCGGGGTCATCGAGGAACTGCAGGGCGACGGCATTCCCGTGATCGCTCCGCCGAACCCGCTGCGCGGCCTGGCGTCCGACGCCGCGTACGTCGCCTCCGTCGCCGCCCAGATCGACGGCCCGGTCATCCTGGTCGGGCACTCGTACGGCGGTGCGCTCATCACCGTGGCCGGCACCACGGAGAACGTCGTCGGCCTGGTCTACGTCGCCGCGTACGCCCTCGACGAGGGCGAGAGCCTCGGCGAACTCCAGGGCCGCTACCCGCTGTCGCCGCTGGTGAGCAACCTCAAGCAGTGGACGTACCCCGTGGCCGGCGGCGACCCCGCCGTCGAGGTCACCATCGCCGAGGACGCCTTCCCGTCGGTCTTCGCCGCAGACGTGCCCGCGGAGGTCACCAAGGTCCTCGCGGCGGCCCAGCGCCCGCTCGCAGCCGCCGCCTTCGACGAGACGGCCTCCGCCGCCGCGTGGCAGACCAAGCCGTCCTGGGCCCTGGTCGCGGCCGCGGACAACGCGATCAACCCGGAGGTGGAGCGCTTCGGCGCGAAGCGGGCCGGGGCGACGATCGTGGAGGTCGAGGGCGCCTCCCACGCCGTGGCCGTCTCCCAGCCGAAGGCCGTCGCCGACCTGATCCGCGAAGCGGTCCGCGCGACGAGCTGACCGCACCCCCACGACCGACCGCGCGGACGCCTCCCCCGTTCAGCGTCCGCGCGGTCTTCTCCATGCCGGCAGGTGTCCGCCCGGCCGGAGGGCAGCACCACCGGATGGCCGCCGGCGTGGTGGAGTCGCCCGAGTGGCGCAGTCACCCCGGTGACGATATGACACCCCGTCATGACGTGGTTACTGTGTGCTTGTGATCAGGTCGTGGGGCAACGGGTACGTGAGCGCGGGGCGTTCCCGTGGCGCCGCCCTGCTGATCGGGCTGGCCCTGGTCATCGCCGCGCATCTCACCGGCGCGGTGCACGCCTGCGCCTTCGCCGATCCCGAGCCGGGCGCCGTCGTGGCGTACGACCTACGGCCCGTCGCGGAGCGTGCCGAGGGCACCGGCCTGGGCGAGGGCACCGGCCTGAGTGCGCTGCCTTCTCCTCACCGGCCGGCGGTGGACGGAGCCGGCGCAACGGCCCCGGCCCAACCGGCACTTCACCACGGGCATGCGGCGGGGAGAGCCGAGGGGGCGGGTTCGACCGGCCCGGCGCCCCGCCACCGGCACGCGGTCGACGGGCACAGTGATCACTCGGCGGACCGGCCGCGTGCCGGGCTCGACGACAGCGGGCTCGGTGGCGAGGCGCATCCGCCCCTCCACCCCGCCGGATCGCGCGGGCGCTCCCCGGACACCTCCGGGCGCAGACCGCGCGGTGTGTCCCTTCCCTGTGTGAACGGCTCGGCGTTCGTGCTCGGCTGCGTGCTGCGGCAGTAGGCCCGCCCCGCGCGCCCCGGGCCGTCCGCGGTCCGGG
This sequence comes from Streptomyces sp. NRRL S-1022, assembly GCF_000720135.1. Lineage (GTDB taxonomy): Bacteria > Actinomycetota > Actinomycetes > Streptomycetales > Streptomycetaceae > Streptomyces. The sequence continues at coordinate 37,976 of NZ_JOIU01000017.1, forward strand.
GCGCGCTCGCGCGCCCTGCCCACTCGCACAGCGCCCGCCGTACCGCCGCCGGGCGCGGAGGAGTCGTACCCCATGCACACCTCGCTGCCCGCACACCTGCCCGAACCCTCCGGGGCGCGCACGTCCCGGCTGCTGACCGCCCGGCGCCCCTCCCACCTCGTCGGCGACACCCCGGTGCTGTGGGTGGACACGCCGTTCGCCCCGCCGGGCCGCGGCTTCCACGCCAAGCTGGAAGGCGCCAACCCCGGCGGCCTCAAGGACCGGCCCGCCCTGCACATGGTCCGCGAGGCCCGCCGGCGCGGCGACCTCGTGCCGGGCGCACCGATCGTCGAGTCCTCCAGCGGCACCCTCGGACTGGGCCTCGCCCTGGCCGGGCTGACCTACGGCCACCCGGTGACCGTCGTGACCGACCCGGGCATGGAACCGGCCGTGGCCCGCCTGCTCACCGCACGGGGCGCACGGGTGCTCCAGGTCACCGCGCCGCACCCGGCGGGCGGCTGGCAGGAGGCGCGCCGCGCGCGGGTCGCCGAACTGCTGGCGCGGACGCCGGGAGCGTACTGCCCGGACCAGTACCGCAACCCCGACAACGTCGCCGCCTACCGTCCCCTCGCGGCCGAGCTGATCGGCCAACTCGGCCGGGTCGACGTGCTGGTGGCGGCGGTCGGTACGGGCGGACACTCCGCCGGTGTCTCCGCCGTGCTGCGGGCGGCCTTCCCCCGGCTGACGCTCATCGGTGTGGACTCGGTCGGCTCGGCGATCTTCGGCCAGCCGGCGGGGCCGCGGCTGATGCGCGGCCTGGGCTCCAGCGTCCACCCGGACAACGTCGACTACGCGGCCTTCGCCGAGGTCCACTGGGTGGCCCCGGCCGAGGCGGTCTGGGCCTGCCGCCAACTCGCCCGCCGGCACTACGTCTCCGGTGGCTGGAGCGTGGGAGCGGTGGCGCTGGTGGCCGGGTGGGCGGCGCGGGCGTACCCCGCCGGCACCAGGATCGCCGCGATCTTCCCCGACGGCCCGCACCGCTACCTGACGACGGTCTACGACGACGCCTGGTGCCGTGAGCACGGCCTCCTGGGGCGGACGCCACCGCCGGGGCCGGACCACATCGCCGATCCGGACGCCCGCGCGGTGACCCGGTGGACACGGTGCGCACGGGTCCGCGATCCGCTCGCGCGCGACCGTGCGAAGGCGGGTGCCCGGTGAAGCGGCTGTGGGCCCGGACGGGCGCCTTCGACCGGCCGTCCCGGCTGCTGATGGTCAATCAGTTCGCGATCAACCTGGGCTTCTACATGCTCATGCCCTACCTGGCCGACCACCTCGCCCACGGCCTCGGCCTGGCCGCCTGGGCGGTCGGCCTGGTGCTGGGCGTGCGCAACTTCTCCCAGCAGGGCATGTTCCTGTTCGGCGGCACCCTCGCCGACCGCTACGGCTGCAAACCGATGATCCTCACCGGGTGCGCCCTGCGCGCGGTCGCCTTCGGGCTGCTGGCGGTGGCCGACTCGCTGCCCGCGCTGGTGGCGGCGTCGGCGCTGACCGGTCTGGCGGGCGCGCTGTTCAATCCGGCGGTACGGGCCTACCTCGCGGCGGACGCGGGGGAGGAGCGGCGGGTGGCGGCCTTCGCCGCGTTCAACGTCTTCTACCAGGCGGGCGTCCTGGCCGGCCCGCTCGCCGGACTCGCCCTGCTCACCTGGGACTTCGGCGCGGTCTGTACGGTCGCGGCGCTCGTCTTCGGCGCCCTGGCCGTCCTGCAGGCCCGCGCCCTGCCCGCCCGGCCCCCCGCCGGCCGCAGCGGCGAACCCGCCTGGCGGGCGGTCGCCACCGACTGGCGCACCGTCGCCGCCAACCGTCCCTTCCTCCTCTTCGCGGCGGCCATGAGCGGTTCCTACGTGCTGGCGTTCCAGGTGTATCTCGCCCTGCCGCTGCACGCCCGGGCCCTGTTCGGCCAGCGCACCGGCGCGGTCACCGGCACGGTCTTCGCCGCGTCGGCGCTGGCCGCGCTCGCGGGCCAGCTGAAGCTGACCGCGTGGGCGCAGCGCACCCTGACCGGGCCGCAGGCCGTCGCCTGCGGGCTGGCGGTCATGGGCGCGGCCTTCCTGCCCCTGCTGCCCCGGTCGCGGGGCGCCCTCGCCGGGGCGGTCGCCCTGACGCTGTGCGCGGTCCTGCTGGCCTGCGGCGGGGCGCTGCTCTACCCCTTCGAGATGGACACCGTCGTACGGCTCTCCGGGGACCGGCTCGTCGCCACGTACTACGGCGCCTACAGCACCGCCTCCGGTATCGCGGTCTCGCTGGGCAACCTGGCCGTGGGGGCGCTGTTCGACACCGGGGTGGGCTGGCTGCCGTGGGCCGCGCTGACCGCGACCGGGTTCGGCTGCGCCGCTCTGGTGGTACGGCTGCACCGGGCCGGCCACCTGGTGGCGCGGCCGGCGCCGGTGGCCGGGTGAGGGCCGCCGGGGAGCCTGCGCAGGCGCGTCCGACGGCGGTGGACCGGTCCGTTGCAGACCCCCGCACCAGTCGATTCCGGCGCGGAGGGGTTGTCCTGACAGCACCTCGCCCCTAGGGTCGTCCGGTACGGGAGCAAGCGCTTTCTACGACTGCCGACGACCCGACCTGCCTCCGAGGAGCGCCGCATGTCCCTGCCCGCACCCCGCCGGGTCGCCGTGATCGGCACCGGTGCCATCGTCACCGGAAGCCATCTGCCCGCGCTCGGCGCCCATGCCGAGCGGGTCGAACTGGTCGCCGCCGTCGACGTGGACGAGGTCCGGCTGGACGCCTTCCGGCAGCTCGCGGGTGCGGGGGTCGCCGGGTTCACCTCGACGGACGCCATGCTGGACGCCGTACACCCGGACCTGGTGCTGATCGGCACCCCGCCGGCGCTGCACCGGGAGCAGACCGTGGCCGCGCTCAAGGCGGGCGCCTGGGTGCTGTGCGAGAAGCCGCTGTGCCTGTCACCGGCCGAACTCGACGACATCACCGCCGCCGAGGAGGCCTCCGGCGCCTACGCCTCGGTGATCTTCCAACACCGCTACGGCTCCGGCGCCGTACACGCCCGCGACCTGATCGCACGCGGCGAGCTGGGCGCCCCGCTGGTGGCGCACTGCCAGACCACCTGGCACCGGGACGGCGCCTACTACTCCCTGCCGTGGCGCGGCCGGTGGGCCACGGAGGGCGGCGGGCCCACGATGGGGCACGGCATCCACCAGTACGACCTGCTGCTGCACCTGCTCGGCGCGTGGGAGGAGATACGGGCCATGGCGGCCCGGCTGGTCCACGACATCGAGAGCGAGGACGTCTCCACCGCCCTCATCCGCTTCCGCAACGGCGCGCTCGCCACCGTCGTCAACAGCGTGCTCTCCCCGGCCGAGGTGAGCCGCATCCGCATCGACTGCGCCGACGCCACGGTGGAGCTGACCCACCTGTACGGACACGGCAACGACGACTGGGTCTACACCCCGGCCCCGCACGTCCGCCCGGAGCGTGCCGCCGCCTGGCGCGCCCCCGCCGAGGACGTCCCCAGCTCGCACACCGCGCAGCTCGGCGCCCTCCTCGACGCCTACGACCGTGGCGTACGGCCCCCCGGCAGCGGCCCGGACGCCCGCGCCGCCCTGGAGTTCGCCGCCGCGCTGTACAAGGCGGCGTTCACCGGACAGCCGGTGCGTGCCGGCGAGATCGGTCCCGGCGACCCCTACTACACGGCCATGCACGGCGGACACCCCGACTGGGCCCCGAAGGAGCGCGCGTGAGCCTCCGCGTCAGCCACGTCCACGGCGAGCACCTCGCGGTCGAGGCGCCGAACGGCACCGAGATCCTCCGCTACGTCTACCGCCCCGACCCGGACCCCTTCGAGTCCCGCAAGCCCTACGCCCACCCCGTGCGCACCCTGGCCGGCCGCACGGTGACCGGGTACCGGCCGAACGACCACCGCTGGCACAAGGGCCTGCAGATGACGGCCAGCCATCTGTCCGGGCAGAACTTCTGGGGCGGCAACTCCTATGTGCGCGGCCGGGGTTACCTGGCCCTGCCCGACCGGGTCGGCTCCATGCGCCACGACGGCTTCGGTGCCGTCACCGTCGAGGACCGACGGTTCGGGTTCACCGAGGAGTTGACCTGGGTCGAGAACGGCGGGCGGGAATGGGCCCGCGAAGTGCGCGGGATCGCCGTGCACTCGGTGGACGAGGAGGCCGGCTCCTGGGCGCTGGACTGGTCGATCCGGCTCACCAACATCCTTGCCAAGCCGCTGGTGTTCGGCTCCCCGACCACCGCGGGCCGGGAACTGGCCGGGTACACCGGACTGCAGTGGCGCGGGCCGCGCGACTTCACCGGCGGCCGGGTCCTCACTCCCGGCGCGGAGGACGCCGGTGCGGGGAAGCTCATGGGCAGCCAAGGGCCGTGGCTGGCCTTCACCGCCGAGCACGACGAGGTCGACGGGCACTCCACCCTCGTCTTCGCGCACGCGCCGGAGAACCTGGACGAGACGTCCGCGATCCACGAGTCCCACTGGTTCGTGCGTTCCGCACCCGTTCCCACCGTCGCCTTCTCCTGGGCCTTCTTCGAGGAGTTCACGCTGGAGCCGGGGGAGTCCTTCGACTACCGCTACCGGGTGGTGATCGCCGACGGGGCCTGGGACCGCGACCGGATCGCCGCCCACCTGGAAGCCCTGCCGTGGTGACCGAACCCGCGGGCGCCCCGCCGCACCCGCTGCCCGGGGCCGTCGGCCTGTCCCACCTGAGCGCATACGACTGGGAGGCCGCCGACGGCGTCCGCGGCGGCAGCCCGCACCTGCACCTGGTGTGCACGGAGGCGTACGTCGTCACGGGCGGCCGGGGCGCGGTGCAGACGCTCGGCCCCGACGGCTACCGGGACATCCCGCTGCGGCCCGGCTCGGTCGCCTGGTTCACACCCGGGACCGTGCACCGCATGGTGCAGGGCGGCGGCCTGCGCGTCACCGTGCTGATGCAGAACAGCGGGCTGCCCGAGGCCGGGGACGCCGTCTTCACCTTCCCGGCCGAGGTGATCGCCGACCCGGAGCGGTACGCGGCGGCGGCCGCCCTCCCGCCGGGCACCGGCGCGCGGACCGAGGCGGCGGCCCGGCGCCGCAGGGACCTCGCCGTCGAGGGCTACCTCGTCCTGCGCGAGGCCCTGGCCGCCGGGGACGACCGCCCCTACCGGGACTTCCAGCGTGCCGCCGCCCGCCTGGTCCGCGCCGAGGTGCCCGCCTGGCGTGAACTGTGGCGCGCGGGCGCCCTCGCCACCGCCGAGCGCACCGGTGCCCAGCTCGACGCGCTGGAGGCGGGGGCCCCGGCCTATCTCGGTGCGGCGACCGCGTACGAGACCACGCCCACCCGGCGCGGTGGCTTCGGGATGTGCGGGCGCCGCGACGAGTACGCCGTGCCGGGCACGACCCTGCCGTACCACGCCGGCTGAGACTCAGCGCCGAGCGGCCCGGCACAGCAGGGCCGCCGGGCCGGGAGCGCTGCCCACGCGGGTGGTGAAGGCGATGCCGGCGGCGTACTCGTCCGCCGCGCACTGGCCCTTGTAGGCGCCGTACGCGAAGTCCCCGCCGGAGGCGTCGGCGGGACGGTCGTCGGACCGGTCGAACCACAGCGTGCGGCCGGTGTCCGACAGCCCGGAGCGCGCCGGGACGCACAGCGCGGCCGACACCCGCGCGCCGCGCATGCTGTAGCCGATGAGGAACTGCCCGGCGGGACACTGGTACTTGGTGTACCCGGACGCCCAGTCGCCGCCCGCCGGGACGTACCGCTCGTCGGTGACGACCGTCTGGCGGGCGTCGGCGGCCCGCGCATCACCCGGGCCGGCGTCGGTGCACAGCCCGCGCCCACCGGTGTGGCTCAGCCCGGCCAGTCGCGTACCGTCCGGGCAGGCGGCCTTGTACGCCCCCCGGTCCCAGTCTCCCGTGGCGCGCACCCGCAGTGACGCCACCGCGTCGCCGTGATCGGTGCTGAGCATGCGCCAGAGCGGGTCGGACGCCACGGGCCCCGTCCGGCCCGGCGTGCTCGTCAGGTGCCGCCAGGCGGTGGCGCGCCAGTCGCCCGGGTCGAGGACGCCCGAGCGGTGCCCCGCGTCGTCGTAGCGCAGCAGCGCCCAGTCGTCGTGGCCCTCGAAGCCGACCAGCGGCCAGAACGCGAAGTCGGCGTCGTGGTCGGCGAAGTAGTCGGTGACGTTGCCGAACCAGGCGCGGGCCGCCGGGTTCGTCTCGTTCGATCCGATGCCGAACTCGCTCACCCACACGGGAGCGGTGTAGTGCCGGCCGCCCTCCTCCACGAAGAACGCCTCGTCGTCCAGCGCCGCGGCCAGTTCTGCCCGGGACAGGTCCTGGTAGCGGGCGTCGTGGGTCTCGCCGATGCCGGTGGCTCCGCTGTGGTGCGGGCCGGTGTAGCCGTAGAAGTGGGCCGAGTAGACCAGTTTGCGGGAGTCCACGAGGGTGTGCGACAGGGTGCGGGCGGGGGCGAGCACCGGACGGCCGTGCGGGAGCCCGTCGACGGGCACGCCGGTCCAGTTGATGCCCTCGATCACGATGAGGAGGCGCGGGTCGGCCTCGGTGAGGATGCGGTCGGCGGCCAGCTGGGCCGCGCGGTACCAGTCGTGGTCGTCGCCCAGGCCCCAGTCGGGGTCGTCGAGGACGTCACGCCGGACCTCGTTGTACAGGTCGGCGCCGACCACGCGCGGCACGGAGGCGTAGCGGCGCGCCATGAACACCCAGTCGTCCGCCCACCGGGCGGTGGACTGAGCGCTGTTCCACCGTTCGTTGCCGTCGATGCCGCAGCACCAACGGAAGGTGTTCGTATGGTTGTTGAGGATCACGGCGAAGCCGCTGCGGCTCAGCGCGTCCACCACGGTGTCGTAGATCTCCAGCGGTGTCCGGCCGCGCAGGGCGGGGTTGGCCGCCACGGCGCCGTCGGGCACGGGCGTCGTGCTGTGGATCATCTCGTTGGAGAACGGCAGCCGGACGGTGTTGATCCCCAGCTCGTGGAAGTCGGCCAGCAGCCGGGGCAGCGGTGTGCGGTCCAGGCCGAGCGGTATGCCGTGGGAGTCCTGGCCGGCGTGGTGGCCGGCCGGGTCGGCAGGACTGCCGCTGCCGGTCCACGAGCCCTGCGCGCCGTCCCAGTTGGCGCCCTTGAGCCGGAAGCGGTCGCCATGGGCGTCCACGACGTACCGGCCCCGGGTCGACAAGGGTGCCGCCCACGTCGGCTCCTCCGTCGCGCCGGCGGCGGCACGGGCGGGGGCGACGGCCGGTGGTGCGGCGGCGGCCACGGTGGCCGGGGCGGCCGTGAGCAGGAGTCCCGCGGCGGTGGCGGCGAGCCGCAGGAGGGCTGGTGGCATCGGCATGAGGGCGGCCTCGGTGGTCGGAGGTGGGGGAGCCGGGCGGGCCGGGCGACGGCGCCGCCCGGCCGGGCGGGGTGTCCACCACCGTGCACCGTGCAGGAAACGGCCGAGGAGGTCCATACCTGCGACGGAGGTCCTTCGGGCGTACCGGGGTTCCGGGGCGGGCGCCAGGGGCGTCAGCAGTACAGGTTGGCGCCCGGTGAGACCCCGAGGATCTGGGTGAACCGCTGGTAGGCGTCGACGCGGCTCTGCACCTGCGCCGGGTTCTTGCCGTCGCACTCCAGGGAACCGTTGATGGAGCGGATGGTCTGGCCGAAGCCGGCGCCGCCCACCATGGCGTTGTGCGGGGTCATGGTGCCGGGTCCGCTCTGGGTGTTCCAGTACCACAGGCCGGTCTTCCAGGCCACGGCGGAGTCGTTCTGCACCAGCCACGGGTTGCCGAGCAGGTCGATGCCGAGGGCGTCGCCGGCGGCCTTGTAGTTGAAGTTCCAGGACAGCTGGAGGGGACCGCGCCCGTAGTACGCCGCCTGCCCCGCCGGGCAGCCGTACGACTGGCTCCAGTCGCAGTAGTGCGGGTAGTTGGCCGTGTTCTGCTCCACGACGTACACCAGGCCGCCGGTCTCGTGGCTGACGTTGGCGAGGAAGGCGGCGGCCTCCTGCTTCTTCACGGTGTCGCTGCCGGTGTTCGCGAACCCGGGGTAGGCGCGGAGGGCGGCGGTCAGACCGCTGTAGGTGTAGAACGAGTTCCGGTTCGGGAACATCTGGTTGAACTGGGCCTCGGAGACGACGAACCCGGACGGCGTGGTGTCACCGCCACCGCTCGCCGGCGCGTTCCACTTCTGGTTGGCGCCGCCGGAGCAGCTCCAGATCTGCAGCCGTGTGCCGTTGGCCGAGTTGTTGTCCCGTACGTCCAGGCACTTGTTCGCGGCCGGGTTGACGATGTCGCGCGCGGCGCTGACCACCCACTGCTGGTTGGCCCCGCCGGAGCAGTCCCACAGCTGTACGGCGGCTCCGTCGGCGGTACCGCGGTCGACGACGTCCAGGCACTTGCCGAGTGCCCGCAAGGTGCCGTCGCCCGGATTGGACCACCGCTGGGCCGCGGTGCCGTTGCAGTCGTAGAGCTGTACGGCCGTGCCGTTGGCGCTGTTCGCGCCCGCGACGTCGACGCACTTGCCGGCCAGGCCGCTGATCTGCCCGTCGGCGGCCTGCGCCGGGGTGACGGCGAACAGCACGGCGAGGGACGCGGAGATGACGGCGGCCAGGAGGCGTCCGGGGTGCAGGCGGCGCCTGCGGCGCAGCGGTGTCCGTCCGGCTTCGGGGTGACGCATGAAGGGTTCGCTCCAGTTCATGGGGCCGGTTGCGGTCCGGGAGAGGTACGGGCGGTCCGCGGAGGTCAGTTGAGGACGGTCTGCGTGACGACGATGTGCCCGGCGTCCGGGTTCAGGCTGCCGCCGAGCCGGCTGAAGGCGCCGTCGGTCAGGTCGAGGCACTTGGGCTCCTGCGGGGTCTGCACGAACGTGCCCCGGTCGTTGACGCGGACCACCAGTGACCGGCCGTTGGCGACGTTGGTCACCTGGACCCGGGTGCCGAAGGGCAGTTGGGGCTGACGGCTGAGCGAGGTCGCCGCCGTGTCGGCGTTGTTGTCGAACAGCTCACCGCTCGCCGTCAGCGCGCCGGGCGGCTGGGGGCCGTAGTGGGTGGCCCAGCACTGCTCGCCGGCCTGCGCGGCCGGGGCGTTCCACTTCTGGTTGGCGCCGCCGGTGCAGGTCCAGATCTGTATCCGGGTGCCGTTGGCGGCGGTGTTGCCGGTGACGTCCAGGCACTTGTCCGCCTGGGGGTTGACGATGTCGTGGGCGGCGGTCACGGTCCACTTCTGGTTGGCGCCGCCGGTACAGGACCACAGCTGCGCCTTGGCGCCGTCGCCGGTCGCGTTGCCGGTGACGTCGAGGCACTTGCCGAGGGCGCGGAGCGTGCCGTCGCTGCCGGCGGTCCACTGCTGGGCGTTGGTGCCGTTGCAGTCGTAGAGCTGGACGGGCGTGCCGTCGGCGGAGTTCGCCCCGGCGACGTCGAGGCACTTGCCGGCGAGCCCGGTGACGGAGCCGGTGGCGGCCTGGGCGGGCAGGGCGGCCAGCGTCCCGGCCGATACGGCGACGGCGGCGGCGAACACGGTACGGAACAGGACCGAGCGAGTGGGGGGTTGTGCGGCCACGGGAGGAGATCACAGCCTTTCGCGGTCGATGAAGAACGGGGAAGGCCTCACCGAGCCGAGTGCTGCGTGCGGAGGCCCACCCGGCAACCGGGAAGGTAAGTGGTCTGAACCAGTACCGTCAAGAGCCGAACAGGGCAGTTTGAAAAGGGAGTTGAGTGAGCCCGAGGAATGAATTCAGGCCAGGGTGCCGGCGCGGGGACACGTCTCCGGGCGTTCACTTGTTGACGCCGGCGGGAGAGGGGTGCCGCTCCGGCGCGTGGGCCGCCCCCTGTGAACGGCGCGCGTCCCGTGCCCCCTTGACGGCCCAGTGGTCCGTACCTATGGTCTCCGTTCAGCCCGCACGTTCAAGAAGCCGCCCATCGTTCACATATGAGGACGGACTATATGCAGGACACACCCGCTCCGCGCCGCCGTGCGTCCCGGCGTTCCCGGCGTTCCGCCCTCGCCCTGACGGCGGCGGCCACCCTGCTCACCACCGGCCTGCTCTCCTGGCCCGGCACCGGGCGCGCTCAGGCCGCTCCCGCGACCTTCGTGCACCCCGGCGTCACCGTCTCCCGCGCCCAACTCGACTTCACCCGCGAAAAGGTGCTCGCCGGCGCCCAGCCGTGGAAGAGCGCGTACGACCAGATGATGGCGAGCAAGTACGCGAGCCTCGGCCGCACCCCCCAGCCCCGCGCCGTCGTGGAGTGCGGTTCCTACTCCAACCCCGACTACGGCTGCACGGACGAACGCCAGGACGCCATCGCGGCCTACACCGACGCGCTGGCCTGGTACATCACCCGCGACGAGCGCTACGCCAAGAAGGCGATCGAGCTGATGGACGCCTGGTCCGCCGTGCTCACGGACCACACCAACAGCAACGCTCCGCTGCAGACGGGCTGGGCGGGTTCCTCCTGGCCGAAGGCCGCCGAGATCATCAAGTACACCTACCCCGGCACCTGGGCCAACTCGGGCCGTTTCGCGTCCATGCTGCGCAACGTCTACCTGCCCAAAATCATCAACGGCTCGAACTCCAACGGCAACTGGGAGCTGTCGATGATGGAGGCGGCCGTCGGTATCTCCGTCTTCCTGGAGGACAAGACGTCGTACGACACGGCCATGGCGAAGTTCCGCACCCGCACGGCCGCGTACGTGTACCTCGCCTCCGACGGGGACCTGCCGAAGACGGTACCGAGCCAGAACCTGAACACCCGCGACAAGATCGTGTCCTACTGGCAGGGCCAGTCCACCTTCGTCACCGGTCTCACCCAGGAGACCTGCCGCGACTTCACCCACACCGGCTACGGCATCTCCGCCATCTCGCACGTCGCCGAGACCAGCCGGATCCAGGGGCAGGACCTGTACGGCACCGACGTGGGTGAGCGGCTGCGGCAGGCGCTCGGCTTCCAGGCCAAGTACGAACTGGGCGCCGCCGTCCCCAGCTGGCTGTGCGGCGGGTCGGTCAAGCGGGGGCTGGGCCCGGTCACCGAGGTCGGCTACAACGCCCTGCACAACCGTCTGGGCGTCGCCATGACCAACACCCAGACCCTGACCGAACAGAACCGCCCGGCAGGCAGCAACAACCTCTTCGTGGCCTGGGAGACCCTCACCCACGGCGACAACCCGAACTGACCCACGGCCGCCACCGGCGCCCGGGCGCCGCTCCACGCGGGCCCCGGGCGCACCGGCCGGTTCTCCTGCAGCTCGGCCGTGTCGCGGACGGCCGAGCGCGGCTTCACCGAAGGCCGGCCCGGCGCGGAGAGCCGCACCGGCCTGGCGGCGGTGAGCGGGTTGAACTCGGCCCGGTAGACGTCACCCGGACACTCGGCCTTCATCCTCACGGGGCCGGCAAGGACGAACGGACGGCCGCGCGGGTGAAGGCCCCCGGCCCGGCGCCGCGCTGGAGAAGACGTCAACGGGTGCGGGAATTCCGCCCGTTGCCGTGTGACCGGTGCGGCGCAAGCGGCCCGGAGGCGCTGCGCCGGCCTGGGCCGATCTGCCCGGCGAACGCCTGGAGGGCGGCCGAGCTGTTCGGCGGCAGGATCGCCATCAGCCCCTGGTCCTGCGCCTCGGCCAGCGTGTGCGCGGCCTGGCTGCCCTCCGGGGCGTGCACCAGCCGCACATGCCCGTCGCCGGAGCCCCGCCGGCCCACCGGCGTCACGGCGCCGTGTGTGCCGTCCGGCAGGGTCACCCACAGCTGGAAGTCGTCGTACCGGAAGAAGTCGGCCCCCTTCACCGGCCACGGGTAATGGTGCTCCCCGGGCACCTTCGGCAGGATCCCCTGGTGGTTCCCGCGGCTCAGCGGCACACAGGAGTTGAAGAGGCAGTCCGTCCACGCCTCGACTCCGTCGGCGTCCGTGACCGGGGTGCGCAGCAGCTGCTCGGCCTCCTCGTAGCCCAGCCGGGCCAGGGCGGGCAGCGTCTCGGGGAAGGCCGCCACGAGTTCGGCCGCGTCCTGGCGGAGCCGGTCGATCCGGGGCGGGTCGGCGCAGAACTGCATGCTCCACTCGATGCCCACGCGGGCCCGGTACATCCGCCAGCCGCCCGCCGTCCTCACCCACAGGCTGCCGCCGTGGTGCATCTCCCAGCCCTCGGGCGCCACCGGCCGGGGCCCGTAGGGCAGGTCCGCGTCGTCGATCTCGTCGAGGATCCGGTGCGCCGTGCGCTTCGCGGCCTGGAAGAAGGGCGACTCGAAACGCTTCGGATGCTCCACCAGCCGGATCTTCCAGGGATGGTCCTCCGACTGGGCGCCGCCCGGCTTGACCGTGTCGGGCATCACGTTCCTGGTAACGGTACCGGCGCGGGTCATGGTGCCCTCCTCGTGCCGCCCGCGGCCCGGGTGCGGCCCGCGGTGCCGAGCGCCCCCCCGGGAATGGTCCCCTGTGACTATCGTGCGCCCGGGAGCGGGAGTCTGCGAGCGCAGGAGCCCGCCCCGGACCCTGGCGGTCAGGAGAAGTGGCGGACGAAGACGTCCGACTTGCCGTTGGTGTCGCCGGGCACGAGGTCGTCGGCCGTGGACTGGAAGACCACGTCGCGCCCACCGGCGCCGACCGCGCCGGCCCCCGCCGTGGCGGGCCGGTCCGAGACGGTCTCGTCGGTGTCCGTCCACAGGTCGAGCAGCGTGAGCGACGGTCCGGTCGTGTCCTGCGGGGCGTACAGCAGGTAGCGGCCGGTGGGGTCGATGGCCAATCCCCGCGCGTTCGGCACCAGTCGGGCGGTGCCCGAGCGCACGTCGTGGACGTAGGTGTCGGAGCCCGACAGGTAGACGACCTTGCTGCCGTCGTCGCTGAGCTGGACGAGTGACGCCTTCGCGGACGGGCCCTCGATCGGGCCGGAGGCGGTGCCGACGGTCCGGTCCCACACGAAGACGTCCTCCGTCTTGCCGTCCTGGTAGGCCACATAGCGGCCGTCGCCGCTGATGGACGGCCTGGACGGGTAGGTGTGGCCGAAGGCGGCGACGGTCTGGTCGGCGCCGGTGCTGCGGTTCTGGACCTCGATGCGCTGGCCGAACGACGGTTGCCTCGGGGAGAACACGACGTGGGCGACATAGCCGCCGTCCCCGCTCAGTGACGGCTGGTTGCAGCTGTAGGCCGAGCAGTTGAGGGAAGCCGTCGCCCCCGTGCTCACCTGGTACTGGCGGATTCGCACGTCGTTCACCCACTGCACCGGATAGGCGACGTACGCCCCGTCACCGCTGATCACCGGAGCCTGGAGCGGGCGCAGCTGCCCCGTCTGCCGGGTCTGCCCCGTCCGCTGGTCGCGGACGTACACCCGGTCGCCTCCCGTGGTGCCGTCGGGCGTGAGGTTCGTCGCCGACGACGAGAAGACGACGCGGCTGCCGTCGGGCGTGATCGAGGCCCCGGCGGAGTTGTCGTCGGCCTGCGTGCCGTCGGCCGCGACACTGATCCTCTCGACACCGGCTCCGCCGCCGTCCGCGACGCTCGCGGCCTGGGCGACGGCGGCTCCGGGCAGCACCGCCGTGACCGTGCAGACCGCGGCCGCCGCGCCGAGAGCGGTCCGCACACCTCTGGTGGTGCTCCCGTTCGCGATTCCCCGCATGTTCCCCCCAGGCAGGACACGTCCGCCGGCTCGCCACTGGCGGCCCGCAAGCATGCAACCGCGGCGACGCATCGCGGTCAAGGCGTCACACGGTGCGTCGAGAGTGCGCCAACCTGCCACTTCCTACGGCCTGCTGCGGACGAAACGCAGCGCCCAGTAACCCTCGCCCGGGCCCGGCGGCCGGTTCCAGGGTCTGGTCCGGAACGTGTGCAAACGCCCGCGGGTGAGGGCGAACCGCGGCAACCGGACGCCGTACTCGGCGGCGAGCGCCTCCAGGGCGCGGCGTTCCCCCAGCCGCTCGGCGGGCGGGTCGTCCGGCCGGAAGAGCCGCTCCGGATCCAGTGCGGCCGGCAAGGAGCCCCGTACGGCCGCCGTTCCCCGCACCGTGAACGCGTACCGTTCCTCCCCGTGCTCCGCCACGGACAGGTGGAAGACACCGGGGCGGTGCCCGTCGGACGGCTCGCTCCACACCGTCACCGCACGGGTGCCATCCGAAGCCGCGACGCCGGGGGAGTCGAACCACTTCTCGGCGAAACCACCGCCGGGCCGCGCCTCCAGCGCGAAACTCCAGCCGGCGCCCGCCCGGCCGACGCAGGCAAGCGCCCGGTCCTCCCACCCGGGCGCGTCGGCGCCGCCGCGCAGCCGCATGCGTGACTCCCACAAGGTCACCGGCTCGTCCAGCACGGTGGTCTCGTCCGCGCCGAGCCGGCCGGGCAGCTCGGCCGGCTCCACCGCCGCCACGAGGACGAAACGGTACGACGACGACAGCACGTGCCCGGGGTCCACCTCGGTCAGCCACGCCAGCCCGGGCGGATCCACGTCGGCCGCCGGAGCCGGTGCCACGCCCCGCCGGCCCGCGCGGGGCGTGGCCAGCAGCTCCCGGCCCCGCTCCGGGGTGACCAGCGGGCCCAGGAGCGGGTCGGCGCACAGTCCGACCGGCGCGATGTGGTCCGGGCCCACGGGCCGCCACTCGGGCAGCGCGGCGCGCAGCGTCCGCCACGCCTCGTCCGTGTCACCCCACCGCGCCTGCTCCCGCGCCTGCGCCACGGCACGCCCGAAGGCGCCTCCGGGGGCGTAGCGGTAAGTGCCTTCGCGGACGTCCCGCAGGATCTCCCGCGCCGTCTCGGCCGCCGCGGGGGAGGCGTCGCCCAGGTGGTAGCTCCACGCGTAGTCGTCCCGGTGCGCGCTCACATGCTCGGCCGCCAGCACGGGCAGGACCTCCGGTGCGTAGAGCGGATCGGTCGTGAGCCCGTGGAACGACACCGTGTACGTCTGCCCCAGCATCCGGCGGATCTGGTCGCGCAGCCCCGCCGCCCGCGGCCTGCCGTACTCCAGTGCCTCGGCCAGTGCCGTCCCGGCCTCCTCGTACCGTCCCCGCAGCGCCTCCAGCCGGGCCTCCTCCACGGAGGCGTCCAGCGCCCGCGTCGTGGCGTTGACGAACTCCTGCCCGGTGCGATGCGACCGGTCCATCTGGAGGCTGTGGAACTCCCGGTACATGTCCTCCATGAACGCCCGGAAGGAGCCGTACCGCTCCGGCGGGCTCGCCCGCCACGACGCGTAGGAATAGACGGGCCACTCCCCGTCGGCGTCCACGTCACCGGGGTCCATCAGGATGTGCACGGCGTCCGACTCCACGTCCAGTTCCAGGGCCCGCTGCCACATCCCGGCCGGCAACTCCTCCTCCGGCGCGGCATCGTCGTCCGGGTCCCCGGGGAAGTGCTCGGACAGCCCCGCCGCGTCCTGGTGCCGGCGGACCTGGTCGGTGCCGGCGAGCAGCCACACGAAGCCGCCCGCGTGCCGCCAGCCGTCGCTCACCGACAAGAACGCCCGGTACGAGGGAGGGAGCCGGTGCCCGAGCCGCTCCTCCAGTGCGCGGATCCGCTCCTCGGAGGCGGGCGGGAACCCCAGCCACCGCGTACGCAGGACCTCCTCGTCACCCGCGAGCCGCTCGTCGTCCGGCGCGTCGGGATCCTGCGCGTCCGCCCACTCGTGGCTCCAGCGCGTCAGGAACGCCCGCCAGTAGTCGCTGTCCGTCATGCCACCGATCGTGCCAGCCGCCACTGACAACGCCCCTCCGGCAGCCGGAACTTGGGCCGCCGGGGGCGGGCACCGACCCGGCGGCCCCCCGGCCGGCACCGGCATGTCATGTGGCCGGACATGAGACACGGCCCGGGCTGGTGTGCCCGGGCCATGTGCCTCCCACCTACGTCTCGTGCGAGACCTGTGTGGGGTCAGAGCGCCCCGGGGCCGGCGTCCTCGGGCCGGACCCGGCCGCGCCAGGCACCGGACTCCCCACCGCGCTCCTCGATGAACTGCTTGAACCGCTTCATGTCACCCTTGACGCGCCGGTCGATCGTGCCGATCAGGTCCGCGGCCTTCTCCACGGCCCCGCTGGGCTCGATGTCCATCACCAGCTCGACCTTGGTGTGGCCGTCGTCCAGACGCTCGAAGCGGACCGAGCCCTTCTGGCTGGTGTCGCCGCTCGTGGTGCGCCAGGTGATGCGCTCGTCGGGCAGCTGGTCGACGATCTCGGTGTCGAACTCCCGCCGCACCCCGCCGATCTTCGTGGTCCAGTGATTGTGCCGGTCGTCCAGCTGCCTGACCTCTTCGACGCCTTCCATGAAGTTCGGGAACTCCTCGAACTGCGTCCACTGGTTGTAGGCGGTGTGGAGCGGAACCTCGACCTCTACCGCTTCCCGGACCGTGCTCATCTCTGTACCTCCGTTGTCACTCCTTGGCTGGACCTGGCGAGTACCCGGAGAAGCGGAGGTCATGAGCACCGAAACCGGAAACCGGGAACGTGAGGGAGCGCATACGCAGCGCATACGCGGCGCAGCGGCCCGTTCGCCGCCCCGGTTCGATCCAGCCACTGCGCCCCATTCGGGCCACCGCGCTGACGTGGTGTTTTACAGTGGCTGCACCAGTTCCAGCGACAGGACCGGAGAGGTATCCGCGAACATGCCGACTGAGACCTTCGAGTTTCAGGTGGAGGCTCGTCAGCTCCTCCAGCTGATGATCCACTCGGTCTACTCGAACAAGGACGTCTTCCTGCGGGAGCTCGTCTCCAACGCCTCGGACGCGCTGGACAAGCTGCGTCTGGAGAAGCTGTGGGACGACTCGCTCGACGCCGACGTGTCCGACCTGCACATCGAGATCGACATCGACAAGGACGCCCGTACGCTCACCGTGCGGGACAACGGCATCGGGATGTCGTACGACGAGGTCGGGCAGCTGATCGGCACCATCGCCAACTCGGGCACCGCGAAGTTCCTGCACGAGCTGCGGGAGGCCAAGGACAAGGCCGGTGAGGAGGGGCTCATCGGCCAGTTCGGCGTCGGCTTCTACTCCGGCTTCATGGTGGCCGACGAGATGACCCTGCTGACCCGGCGCGCCGGCGAGGGCCAGGGCACCCGCTGGTCGTCGCGCGGCGAGGGCACGTACACCCTGGAGACGGTCGACGACGCGCCGCAGGGCACCTCGGTCACCCTCCACCTCAAGCCGGCCGACCCGGAGAACCAGCTCCACGACTACACCTCGCCGTGGAAGATCAAGGAGATCGTCAAGCGGTACTCGGACTTCATCACCTGGCCCATCCGGATGGTGCCCGAGGGCGCGGCCGACGGGAGCGACGAGGCGCCCGGGCCCGAGACCCTCAACTCGATGAAGGCGCTGTGGGCGCGGCCCCGCGACGAGGTGTCCGACGACGAGTACCACGAGCTGTACAAGCACATCGCCCACGACTGGCGCGACCCGCTGGAGACGATCCGGCTCCAGGCGGAGGGCACCTTCGAGTACCAGGCCCTGCTGTTCCTTCCCGAGCACGCCCCGCACGACCTGTTCACGCGGGACTTCAAGCGCGGCGTGCAGCTCTACGTCAAGCGCGTCTTCATCATGGACGACTGCGAGGCGCTGCTGCCGCCGTACCTCCGCTTCGTCAAGGGCGTCGTCGACGCGGCGGACCTCTCGCTCAACGTGTCCCGGGAGATCCTCCAGCAGGACCGCCACATCGAGATGATGCGGCGCCGGCTGACGAAGAAGGTCCTGTCCACGGTCAAGGAGATGATGACCAAGGACCGGGAGCGGTACGACACGTTCTGGCGGGAGTTCGGCACGGTCCTGAAGGAGGGACTGGTCACCGACACGGAGAACCGGGACGCCATCCTCGCCGTCGCGTCGTTCGCCAGCACGCACGACGAGACCGGACCGACCACGCTCAAGAGCTACGTGGAGCGGATGAAGGACGGTCAGGAGGACATCTACTACCTGACCGGCGAGTCCCGGCAGAGCATCGAGAACTCCCCGCACATGGAGGCGTTCCGGGAGCGGGGCATCGAGGTGCTGCTGCTCACCGACCCGGTGGACGAGGTGTGGGCGGACGCCGTCGGCGAGTACGAGGGCAAGAAGCTGCGGTCCGTCGCCAAGGGGCAGATCGACCTCGACGCCGAGGACGAGGACACCTCCGACGCGGAGCGGGAGAAGCAGAGCGAGGACTACGCTGGCCTGCTCGGCTGGATGAAGGAGCAGCTGGACGAGGAGATCAAGGAGGTGCGCCTGTCCTCCCGCCTCACCGTCTCCCCGGCGTGTGTCGTCTCCGACGCGCACGACCTGACCCCGGCCCTGGAGAACATGTACCGCGCGATGGGCCAGGAGGTGCCCCGCGCCAAGCGGATCCTGGAGCTCAACCCGGACCACCAGCTGGTGAAGGGCCTCAACCAGGCGTACAAGGAGCGCGAGGACCGCTCCGAGCTGGCCGAGACCGCCGAACTCCTGCACGGACTGGCGGTGCTCGCCGAGGGCGGCCAGCCGAAGGAACCGGCCCGCTTCGTCAAGCTGATGGCGGACCGCCTGGAACGCGCGCTGTAACACCGCTCCGCCCTGCGCCGGCGGCCTGCCCGGGGCGTCCGCCCCAGCCGGACGGGCAGGCCGCCGGCGGATCCGCAACAAGGGGCGTCGACCGGCGGGCAGCACGTCGCTGCCCGCCGCACCGGCCCGGTCCGCACCGCCGTCCACGACCCCGGCCCGGTATTCGCGCCGCCTGAGCGGGCGCACCGGCACCTACCGCAGCGACGTGGCCGGTGCGCTCGCCGGACTGTCCGAGCGTCACCTCGTCGCGCGCGCCGGACCCCGGGGACCAGCGCCGCAGCAGAGGGGCCTCGACCGTGAACCCGGCGTCCCGCGGCCGGGGTGGTCGCGCCGGGCCGGGCCGACCATCGTGGGAGAGAGGCCGATGCCGAACGCGTCCCCGCCCGGTCCGTTCAGGTGGGCGGTGGCGTGCCCGGGTCCGCGGCCGACGTCCGCCACCGGGCCGCCGCCGGCGGCGTGCACCGAGTGGGCCGACGGCGACAAGGGCCGCCCGCAGGTACGGATTCCGGGGCAGCGCGTCGCCGATCAGGTCGGCGCAGCTGGCCGCGGCCGTGCCGCAGGAGGTCCGCGTGTCGGCCGACCGGGCGTCTGTGTCCATGAGCCGACGCGGTGACCGAGTCTCCCCGCGCGTGCCGCCGTCGAAAATCGTGCATTGGCATGGACCTGACGTCATGGCGCGGCTAGGCTCTGCCCCGCCACGCAGAGAGCGCTCTCAGACATCGGCTGTTCCACCCCACCCCTGGAACGACGAAGGGCAACTCCCATGAGACGCAGACGACTTACGCATGCCGCGCTGGCCGCACTCCTGGTCCTTGGCGGCCTGAGCGCAGCGGGTGCGGTCCCCGCGGCGGCGGCCGGCGCCACGACCGGATCCGCGGACACCGCGGCCTCCACCGCCCCGCCCGCCTCCGCCGGACTCGTGACCGCCATGCAGCGCGATCTCGGCCTCACACGCGAGCAGGCCGAGGCCCGGATCGCGGCTGAACGGACCGCCGCCGCGCTCGCCCCGAAGGTGCGCCGGACGGCCGGGGAGGCCTACGCGGGTTCCTGGTTCGACTCCGCGAAGGGACGCCTGGCGGTGGCGCTCACCCCGGACGCCCCGGCGGACACGCGCCGCGCGATCAGGGCGGCCGGGGCGGAGATCCGTACGGCCGCGCACACGGCCCGGCAACTGGACGCCGTCAAGGCGCGCCTCGACCGGCTGTCCGCGCCGCCCGGAGTGAGCGGCTGGCACGTCGACCCGGTGGCCGGCACGGTCGTCGTCGACATCGTCCGCGAGGACCGCTCCGACAACGATGTCCGGCACTTCGTGTCCCGGGCCCGCGAGGCGGGACCCGTCACGGTCCGGACCGTGCCCGCCGCACCGCGCACCTTCGCCGCCGGAACGGTCGGCGGCGACCCCTACTACACCGGCAACGTCCGCTGCTCCATAGGCTTCTCGGTGTACGGCGGCTTCGTGACCGCCGGGCACTGCGGCCGGCCCGGCGCCGGGGTCAGCGGCTGGGACGGCTCCTACATCGGCACCTTCCAGGGCTCGTCGTTCCCGGACAACGACTACGCCTGGGTGAGCGTGGGCAGCGGCTGGTGGACGGTGCCGGTGGTGCTCGGCTGGGGCACGGTGCCCGACCAGCTCGTGCGCGGCTCGGCCGTGGCGCCCGTCGGATCCTCCGTGTGCCGCTCGGGATCGACCTCGCACTGGCACTGCGGGACGGTGCTGGCGACGAACGAGACCGTCAACTACAGCCAGGGCGCGGTGCACCAGCTGACGAAGACGAGCGTCTGCGCCGAACCCGGGGACTCCGGGGGCTCCTTCATCACCGGGGACCAGGCACAGGGCGTCACCTCCGGCGGCTGGGGCAACTGCACCAGCGGCGGCGAGACCTGGTTCCAGCCGGTCAACGAGATCCTCGGCCGGTACGGCCTGACCCTGCACACGTACACCGGCTGACCTCGCCCGCGCACCGACCACACGCGGTCGCACCGGGGGTCCGCACGCACCGTGGCGGACCCCCTTCCGCACACCTGGGACGACCCGGGCACCTTCATCGAGGACACCACCCGGTCCGTCGAATCACCCTGGGCACCCTGACCCGGGCCACCCGCGCACCGGCCGCCGTACTCCGCGCCGGGCAGGCCGCGTCACTCCCGCCGCGGGACGGCCCCGCCGGCTCCCTCCGGCACCGTGTCGCCCATGAAGCCGAGCCGACCCGCACGCCGGGGCTCCCTCGTCGTCCACGCGGCCGCCTCCACGAGCCGGCTCGAACCCCGCCGAGCCGCCGGCCGGGGGGCGTTGTCAGAGGGGCCGGATAGCGTGACCGCCATCTGATCAAGCAATCGGTCCCGCCCGGGATCGGTGGAGGAGGGGTTGTGCGGCGCACGGAGTCGGTCGGGGTGGGTTCGGCGAGGGAAGAGGCCGAGGGGGAGGCTCCCGCGGTCGCCGGACCGGCGGCGGTGGCGGACGAGCCGGTCGCGCTGCCCGACGAGGAGACGTTCCGGATGCCGTCGGCCTGGCGGCGGCTGGTGCATCCCCGGCGGGGCGGGATCGAGCGGAGCGTCCCTGCACCGGACGCCGAGGCCGAGCAGTGGACGGCGGTCCGGCTCCAGGAGTACGCGGACCGCATCGAGGCGATGCTGGCCGACCCGAAGAGCGACCCGCGCATCGTCCAGGCCACCAGGGACCACCTGAGCGGCCGTCACGACCCGTTGGGCGCCGCGGCGATCGCCGTGCGGACCTTCTACTCGCACCACCCGGACGGCATCCACGTCGACGCCTGGGTCCGCGCACACGGACTGGCGTTCGCCGCCCGGGCAGTGGTGGAGTACTTCGACGTCGAGCCGCACTACCACCCGAGCGGCAGCCGCCGGGGAGAACCCTGGCTCGAATTCCGCCCCGACGGGACCATGCCCCCCGCGTGGGCCTGGCCCAAGTTCGCCGAACGCGTGCGCATCCTGCTGTCCGTGGCCGACGAGGACACCTACCGGGAGACGGTCGCCGCACTGGCCGGCTGCCGCACCGGCGCCCGCCGCCGTATCGTCGTGTCCTACCTGCTGCCGACCGAGCAGCAGTGGGTCGACGAGTGCTGCCTCGACGCACCGCGGGCCGACGCGCTGCTGCGCGCGATGCTGGCGTGCTCGCTGAACTCCCCCGAACAGCTGAAGCACTTCGGCCACCGGCTGGGCCTCACTTGGTTCGGCTGGAACACGGCGCTCGTCGCCACCCTCGCCGAGGGCACCGGCAAGGCCTTCGCCCCCCTCCTGGAGGAGGCCCTCGACCGGGCCGGCAACTCCGAGCGCACCAAGGCCTTCGCGAACGCCCTGGTCGAACTGCCGTCGGACGAGGCGTTCCGCCTCCTGCTGGACCGCGTCGGCGACAAGCACGTGCGCCCGTACCTGCTGGAGGCCATGCGCCGGTACCCGGTCCGCGCCCTGCGCCTGCTGGGTGCGGAGGCGGCAGGCTCCGGCAGGAACGCGCAGCCGGCCGGGCAGTTGCTCGCGGCGCACGTCCTCGCCCACACCGGCATCACCGCGGCCGTGCTGCCCGGCCTACCCGCCGAGGTCGCCGCCCTCGTGGCGCCCCACCTCACCCGCACCGACCGGGTGGCCGAGGCCCCCGCCGAGGCGCTGCCCGCCCTCCTGGTCCGCCCGCCGTGGGCCGGCAAGCGCAAGACCGGCAGGACGCGGGTCGCCACCGAGACGCCCGCGGCGCCCGAGCCGCAAGTGGGGTGGCGGCCGGACGAGCAGGAAGCCTGGGCCAGGTCCGGCGGCCCTTACGCCAGATGGCGCGTCGATTACGACTGGTCCGGCGAGATCGAGCACCTGCGGCGGACCGGGCAGCTGCGCAGCTTCCACGACCTGCGTCTGTTCGTCGACGGCCCCGAGGACGTCGTACGACCACTGCTCGCCGACTGTGCCCCCGAGGAATACTGGAACGGCGAGGCGGCGCTCAAGCCGGTCGCCGCCCGGCACTCGCTGGCCGCCCTGCCGCTGATGCGGCGGGCCGCGGCCCGGCACCCGAGCACCCTGGGCGCGCTGGTGCTGCCGTACCGGGACGTAGAGGTCGCCGCGCTCGTGTGCGACTGGCTGGCCCGGCTGAAATCCGCCGACGCCACCGCCCGCGCCTGGCTGGCCCGGCACGGTCTGGACGCGGTGCCCTTCCTGGTGCCGCACGCGGTGGGGCCGGCCGGCCCGGTCCGGCGCGGCGCGGAGAGGGCCCTGCGGCTGCTGGCCGAGGCCCACGGCGACACGGCGGTCTCGGCGGCCGCCGCCGGCTGCGGCGCGGAGGCCGCGGGCATCGTCGAGGAGACCCTGGCCGTCGACCCGCTGGTCAGCGCGCTGCCCGCCCGTGTGCCCACGGTCGGCGCCTGGGCGGACCCGGCGCTGCTGCCGCAGATCCTGCTGCGCGAGGGCGGCGCCCTGCCCGCCGACGCCGTCCGCAACGTGCTGACACTGCTGGCCCTGTCCAAGCCGGGCGAGACCTACCCGGGCCTGGAGGTGCTGACCGCGCACTGCACCGCCGACTCCCTCGCCGGCTTCGCCTGGGGCGTGTTCGGGCAGTGGCGGCTGGCCGGCATGCCGCCCAAGGACAGCTGGGCGCTGCACGCGCTCGGCTGGCTCGGCGACGACGACACCGTCCGCCGCCTCACGCCCGTCGTGCGTGCGTGGCCCGGCGAGGGCGCCCACCACCGCGCCGTGGAGGGCCTGGCCGTGCTCGCGGCCATCGGCACCGACGTGGCGCTGATGCATCTGCACGGCATCGCCCAGCGGGTGCCGTTCAAGGCGCTGAAGCTGCGCGCCCAGGAGAAGATAGCCGAGGTCGCCGAGGGCCTCGGCCTGACCGGCGAGCAGCTCGGTGACCGGCTCGTGCCCGACTTCGGCCTGGACTCCGACGGCACCACCGTCATCGACTACGGGCCCCGGCGGTTCACCGTCGGCTTCGACGAGCAGCTGCGCCCCTACATCCGGGACGCCGACGGCAAGCAGCGCAAGGCGCTGCCCGCGCCCGGCGTCAAGGACGACCCGGAGCTGGCCCCGGCCGAGCGCAAGCGGTTCGCCGCGCTGAAGAAGGACGTCCGCACCATCGCCGGCGAACAGGTACGGCGCCTGGAGGCGGCGATGGTCGCCCAGCGCACCTGGACGGCCGCGGAGTTCCGGGAGCTGTTCGTCGCCCACCCGCTGGTGTGGCACCTGGTCCGCCGCCTGGTCTGGCTCGGCGGCACCGACGGGGTGACGACGGCCTTCCGGGTGGCGGAGGACCGCACCTTCGCCGACGTCGACGACGACGAACTGACGCTGCCCGACGACGCGACGGTCCGTGTGGCGCACCCGCTGCACCTGGCCGACGAGCTCGCCGCGTGGTCGGAGCTGTTCGCCGACTACGAGATCCTCCAGCCGTTCCCGCAGCTGGGCCGGGCCGTGCACGAACTGACCGAGGAGGAGGCCGCCGGGCACCGGCTGACCCGGTTCGAGGGCGCGCGCGTGCCGGTCGGCAGGCTGCTCGGCCTCACCAAGCGGGGCTGGGAGCGCGGCGAACCGCAGGACGCGGGCGTGGAACGCTGGTTCCACCGGCGCATCGACGCCGACCGCCACCTGGTCATCGGGCTCGACGAGGGCATCGCCGCCGGCATGCCGGACACGTTCCCCGACCAGACCTTCGAGAACGTCTGGCTCGACTCCGCCCCGGGCGACTACTGGCGCAGTCGCG
Source organism: Streptomyces sp. NRRL S-1022 (assembly GCF_000720135.1). GTDB lineage: Bacteria > Actinomycetota > Actinomycetes > Streptomycetales > Streptomycetaceae > Streptomyces. The sequence goes on from NZ_JOIU01000017.1 coordinate 62,125, forward strand.
AGTACCCGCTGCGCTTCGGCGACCTCGACCCGGTCATCGCCTCCGAGATCCTCGCCGACCTCACCGAGGTGACCGCCAAGTGACCGCCACCGTCGAAGAAACCGGCGAGGCGCTGCTCCAGCGCCCGCCCGCCGAGGTCCGGTACGCCGCCGAACTGGCCGCCCTGCGCGCCGCGGACACCGACCCCCGCCCGCCCGGCTGGCAGCTGAGCCTGCGCGCGGCCCGCCGCTTCATCGTCGGCGACGAACCGGCCGGCATCAGCCGCAAGTTCGTCGGCAACGTCTCCCTGGTCGAGCGCGCCCTGGTGACCCTGGCCACCAACCGCGGCCTGATGCTCGTCGGCGAGCCCGGCACCGCCAAGTCGCTGCTGTCGGAGCTGATCGCGGCGGCCGTCAGCGGCAGCAGCGCGCTCACCGTCCAGGGCGGCGCGGCCACCACCGAGGACCAGATCAAGTACTCCTGGAACTACGCGCTGCTGGTCTCGGAGGGCCCCTCCGCGCGTTCCCTGGTGCCCGCGCCCATGCTGCGCGGCATGGTCGAAGGGCGGATCGTACGGTTCGAGGAGATCACCCGCTGCCCGCTGGAGGTACAGGACTGCCTGCTGTCCCTGCTCTCCGACCGCGTCATCACCCTTCCCGAACTGGACGGACCCGACGGCCTGGTCTTCGCCCGGCAGGGGTTCAACGTCATCGCCACCGCCAACACCCGCGACCGGGGCGTCAACGAGATGAGCGCCGCCCTCAAACGGCGCTTCAACTTCGAGACCGTGCTGCCCATCGCCGACTTCGAGACCGAGCTCGCCCTGGTCGGGGCCGAGGCCGCGGCGCTGCTGCGGCAGTCCGGGGTGGAGCCGCCGCCGCGCCGGGACGTGCTGGAGGTACTGGTCGGCACCTTCCGCGAACTGCGGGGCACCGCGGGGCGCGGCGAGCGGATGTCGACGGTGATGAGCACCGCCGAGGCCGTTTCCGTGGCCCACGCGGTGGGGGTGCGGGCCTGGTTCCTGCGCGGCGAGCCCGGCGGTGCCGCCGACGTCGTGTCCTGCCTGGCGGGTACGGCCGCCAAGGACAGCCCGGAGGACCTCGCCCGGCTGCGCCGCTTCCTGGAACAGGAGGCACCGCACCGGCCCGGCCCGCAGTGGCAGGCCCTGCACGAGGCCCGCCACCTCCTGGCCGACTGATGCCGGCCACGACAGCGCCCGCCGTCTTCCTCGGCGTGCGCCACCACTCCCCGGCCTGCGCGCGGCTGGTCGCCGACACGATCCGGACGCTGCGGCCGGCGTGGGTGCTGGTGGAGGGCCCGGCGGACATGAACGACCGGATGGACGAACTGCTGCTCGGGCACACGCTGCCCGTCGCCGTGTTCAGCCACTACCGCGACGACCGGCGCGTGGCCACGTCCTGGACACCGCTGTGCGACTACTCCCCGGAATGGATCGCGCTGCGCGAGGGGCGGGCGGCCGGCGCCGAGGTGCGCTTCATCGACCTGCCCGCCTGGCACCCGGCCGTCGCCGGCCGCACCGACCGGTACGCCAACCGCTACGCGGACGCGGAGGCGCGGTACGCCGAGGCCACGCACAGGCTGTGCGAGCACTTCGCCGTCGACTCCGTGGACGCCCTGTGGGACGGGCTGTTCGAAGTCACCGGGCCGGGTACGGACCCGCAGGAGCTGCGCGCCCGGCTCGACGCCTACTTCGAACTGGTGCGCGGCGACGCGGAGGCGGACCCCGCGGACCGGGCGCGCGAGGAGTACATGGCCGCCTGGGTGCGGGCCGCGCTGGCCCGCACCGGCGACCGCCCGGTCCTGGTGGTCACCGGCGGCTTCCACCAGCCCGCCCTGCGGGCACTGTCCGCACGGCACGGGGCCGCCGCGGCCCCGGCCGGCTGGCCCGCGGTGCCCGAGCCGCCCGACGGAGCGCTCGGCGGCAGCTTCCTCGTGCCCTACTCCTTCCGGCAGCTGGACGCCTTCGCCGGATACCAGTCCGGCATGCCCTCGCCCGGCTACTACCAGCGGCTGTGGGAGACGGGTCCGCCGGCGGCCGGGCAGGGTCTGCTGCGGGCGGTCACCGAGCGGCTGCGGACCCGCGGGATCCCGCTGTCCACGGCCGGCCTGATCGCCGCCCGCTCGCTGTCCCAGGGGCTGGCCCAGCTGCGCGGCCACCCGTACGAGACGCGGGTGGACGTCCTCGACGGCCTGGCCGGCGCGCTGATCACCGACGACCTGGACCGGCCACTGCCGTGGACGACGCGGGGCACCCTCGGCGCGGGCACCCATCCGGTCGTGGTGGAGATGGTCGCCGCCTGCACCGGCGAGGCCGTGGGCCGGCTGCACCCGGACACCCCCCTGCCCCCGCTGGTGCACGACGTGGCCGGCCGGCTCGCCCGCCTGGCGCTCGCCGACGTCACCGCGCCGGTCACCCTGGACCTGACGAAGGAGCGGGGCCTGGCCCGCAGCCGCACCCTGCACCGGCTGCGCGTCCTGGGCGTCCCCGGCTTCACCCGCGTCTCCGGACCGGCCCACGGGGCCGACCCGGTGTTCACCGAGGTGTGGGAGCCGGGCCCGGTGGCCGGCCGGGAGGCCGCGCTCATCGAGGCCGGTGCCTACGGGGCACGCCTGGACGAAGCCGCCGCGGCGCTGCTCGGCGAGCGGACGCACGCGGCGGGCCCCGAGCTCGGGGCGCTGGCCGGGCTGCTGTTCGACGCCGTGCTGTGCGGGGCCGGGCCGCTCTGCGCCGACCTGCTGACGGCGCTCGCGGTCCGGGTGGGGCAGGCCGGCGACCTCGGCCGGCTGGGCGAGGTGCTGTCGGCGGCGCTGGGCCTGTGGCGGCACGACCGGGTGTTCGGCGTGGCCCGGGACGGGCTGCTGGGCCGGGTGGTGGGCAGTGCCGCCGACCGGGTGTTCTGGCTGGCGGAAGGGCTGCACGGCGGCCCCGGGGCGGACCTGGCGGTGGTGCGCGCGCTGGCGGCCGCCCGGGACGCGCTGCGCCACGCCCCCGCCCTGCTGTCGGTCGGCCCGGAGGCCGCCGCCGAGGCCGCCGCCCGTATCAGCCGCGACCCGCGCGCCCCGGCCGCACTGCGCGGAGCCGCCTTCGGCCTGCGCTGGGCGCTGGGCGTCCCGGACGACCCCGGGCCGGTGGTGCAGGCGCTCGCCGCGGCCGCGGTGGACACCCTCGGCGACTGGCTGACCGGCCTGTTCGCGGTGGCCCGCGAGGAGGTGGCCCACGGCACGACGACCGGCGGCGGCTCCCTGATCGACCTCGTGGACGGGGTCGTATCGGCGCTGCCCGAGGGCGACTTCCTCGTCGGACTGCCCGCGCTGCGCCAGGCCTTCGCCTTCTTCCCGCCCCGCGAACGCGAGCGCATCGCCGAGCGCTTGCTGCACCGCCGCCGGCTGCGCGGCTCGGCCCGCTCCCTGCTGCGCACCCCCGCCGACCCCCTGCTGCTGGCCCGCGCCAGAGCCCTGGAGGAGAACGTGACCCGACTGCTCGACCGCCACGGCCTGGCGGCACCCGCCCCCGCTCCTCGCCCGGAGGCGACCGGATGAGCCCCGCACCGCCCGACCCGGTTCCGGCACCGTCCGGCACGCCGGCGACCCCCGACCCCGGGCTGGAGCGCTGGCGGCTCATCCTCGGCGCCGCCGCCGAACGCCGCACCGGCCCCCTGCACGGCGCGTCCGCCGCCCGGGACGCCGCGCTGGACTGGCTGTACGGCCGCGACGAGGACCTGCGCCGCCGCGGGGTGCGCCGCGGGGCGGCCGGCTCCCGGGAGGGCGGCAGCGGACCGTCCCAGCCGACCGCCGTGGACTGGCTCGACGACATCCACCGGCTGTTCCCGAAGGAGACCGTGGAGAGGCTGGAACGCGACGCGGTGGAGCAGTACGAGGTCCACGAGATCGTCACCGACCCCGACGTCCTCGCCCGCGTCGAGCCCAGCCAGACCCTGCTGCGGGCCGTCCTGCGCACCAAGCACCTGATGAACCCGCAGGTGCTGGCGGCGGCCCGACGGATCGTCGAAACGGTCGTACGGCAGCTGATGGAACGCCTCCAGCCGGAGGTGCGCCGGGCGGTCACCGGCTCGCGCACCCGCCGCCCCAGCCGGCTGCCGCTCGCCCGCGACTTCGACTTCCGCAGCACCATCCGCGCCAACCTCGCCCACTACCAGCCCGGGGAACGCCGCATCCTCATCCAGCGGCCCCACTTCCACTCCCGCACCCGCCGCCACCTGGAGCAGTGGCAGCTGGTGCTGCTGGTGGACCAGTCGGGCTCCATGGCCGGCTCGGTGATCCACTCGGCGGTCACCGCCGCCTGCCTGTGGAGCCTGCCGGGCCTGAAAACCCATCTGGTCGCCTTCGACACCGCGGTGGTGGACCTGACCTCCGAGGTGACGGACCCGGTGGAGCTGCTGATGCGGGTGCAGCTCGGCGGCGGCACCGACATCGCCCGCGCCGTCGACTACGGCGCCTCGCTCGTGGAGAACCCGCGGCGCACGATCGTCGCCCTCGTCTCCGACTTCTACGAGGGCGGCGACCCGTTCCGTCTGGTGCGCACCGTGCGGCAGCTGGTCGAGCAGGGCACCACCGTGCTGTGCCTGGCCGCCCTGGACGAGGCCGCCGACCCCGTCTACGACCGCGACCTGGCCGGCCGGCTGGCCGCGGTGGGCGCCCCGGTGGGGGCGATGACGCCGGGCCGGCTCGCGGAGTTCGTCGCGGAGCGGATCGGCCGCGGAGGACAGGCCCGGTGACCCGCTCCGACCTGCTGGCCCTGACACCCGACACGCTCGCCTCGCTCGCCAACCGGGGCCTGGTCAAGCGCGCCGACAAGGACCTCGCGGCCGGCTCCGGACCGGAGGTGACCACCGGCGACGACGGCACCGTACGCGGCACCTTCCCGGACGGCACCGTGACCGTGCTGCCGCCGGGCCGCGGCCTGGACGCGGCCGACTGCACCTGCGCCGCGGCGGCAATGTGCCGGCACCGGATCGCCCTGGTGCTGGCCTACCAGCGCGGCGCGCCGCAGCAGCCGCCGGCGGCCGGGGAACCGCTGGTGGACTGGTCGCCCGGCGCGTTCGACGACGACGCGCTGGCCGCCGCGCTGGGCCGCACCGCCCTGACCGCCGCCCAGCGCGTCCGCGCCCGCGGCTACACCGCCCGCGTGCACCGCCCCACCGCCGACGACCCGGTACCCCGCGTGGAACTGCCCACCTGCACCGTCCGCTTTCCCGTTCCGCGCGCGCTGGGCTACGCCCTCACGGACGCGGCCGCCGCCCTGCGCGGCGAGGTCGTCACCCTCGCCGTGTGGGCCTTCCGCGCGGCGGACGCCCAGCGGACGACCGAGGTGTGCGTCGGCGGCCGTACGACCACGCCCCCGGCGGCCGTCGAGGCGATGCGCGCGGCCCTGGCGCTCGCCGACGAACTCCTCCTGGACGGCGTGCGGCACGCAGGCCCGGTCTTCGCCGGCTCGCTCCGCCGCGCCGGGCGCGCCCTGGCCGCCACCTCCCTGCACTGGCCCGCGGGCGCGGTCGACGAGCTACGGGAACAACTCGACGCCTACACGGCCCGCGAGACCCGCTACACCCCCGAACGCCTGGCCCTGCTCCTCGCCGAACTCCACGCCCGGCACCGCGCCGCCGGCCACGACCCGGCCGGCGTGCTGGGCACCGCGGAGGCACCCGTGACTCCGCTGCGACGGGTACGGCTGGTGGCGCTCGGCTGCCGGATCGGCGGCACCGCCCGGGACCGTACGGCCGAGACGTACTTCGCGCACGCCGACGCCGGCATCGCCCTGGTCCTGCGCAGCCGCTGGGACCTGACGGAAGACCAGCGGCCCACGGGCCACGACCTGTCCGGGCGCCGCCTGCTCGGCTCACCGCTGCACGCGCTGGCCACCGCGAACGTCGTCAGCGAACACACCACGCGCGCCGCCGACCGCACGGTCACCCTCTCCCGCGGCCGCATCGCCGCCACGAGCGTCACGCCGGCCGGCTCGGCCTGGACGGAACTGCCCCGGACCCTGCTGGTGCGGGACACCGCCGCACACCTGCGGGCGGCCGGCGAGCGCCCGCCGCGACTGATCCGCCCGCGCGTCGCGGCGGACGACGTACGCGTGGTCATGGTGGACGCCGTCGAGGAGATCGGCTACGACCCCGCCGCGCAACGCCTCGAAGCGGTGCTCCGCGACCCGGCGGGCAACGGCGTCCACCTCCACGCCGAGTACAACCCGCTGTGCCCCGGCGGCCTCGACGCGCTGGCCGCGGCGCTGGCCGACGACGGGATCCGTGCCGTCAGCGGCATGCTGGGCCGCTCCCGCGGCCGTACCGTGCTGGACCCGCTCGCCGTGCTGACCGCCGACGGCGTGACCGTCCCCGACCTGGCCCCCGGCGCCGGCGACAGCGCGCTCGAAGCGGCCGGGCACCGCCCGTCCGACCCGGTCACCGCGGCCCTGCGGGCGGCGCTCATGGCCCTCGCGGACGCGGCCCACCAGGGCCTGCGTCACCTGACCCCCGCGACCCGCACCGCCCTCACCGACGGAGCGGACCGGCTGCGCCGCACCGGCCTGAACGGCGCGGCAGCCCGCCTGGACGACCTGACCCGCACCCTGCACGAGGAGGGAGCCCCCGCCGCCGTCCCGCACTGGGTGACGGCCCAGATCCGGCTGACGACCACCCTGGACCTGCACCAGGAGGACGGCTGACCGGCTGACGGCCCTCGGGACGCTCGGCGGGGCGCGGTGATCCTCAGAACGCGCCCAGGTCCGCGGCGGCCCAGTGCTCCGGCCGCATGTGGACGAGGAAGTGCTCGCCGAGGTGCTCCCGGTCGTACTCCACGAACGCGGCGACCTTCTCCTGCGGGAGGTAGCGCGCCGCCATCTCCCAGGACCGCTCGCGGCTGTCCGGGGCCGTCCGGGTGACCGGCCCCTCCACCCACACATAGCGCACGGAGGGCTGCGTGCGCTCGTACCAGATGGGAACCGTCAGCGGGGCGCGGTCCGGCCGTTCGACGACCGACAGGGCGCCGATGTGAGGCTCCGCCAGGAACTGTTCGCGTTCATGTAAGGAGAGAGTCACAGGGTCGAGCCTAACGCCGGTCGCCGCCTGGACGCCGGGTCATCCGGTTCCGCGGTCCAGCACCCGGCGGGCCGCCTCGGCCTCCGCCGCCACCGGGGACAACTCGTCGAGGGTGTCGAGTTCGTCGTCCGCCTCCAGTTCCCGCTCCCAGGCGGCGGCGAGCTGCTCCTGTTCCTCGCGCGGCTTCGCACCGACGGCCTCCCGGTGCTCCGGGTCCAGCGCCGTCAGGAATCGTTCGACGGGATCCTTCGGCATGCAGTGCTCCTTGTCGCCGCTCGCGGTGCCGCTCCCGCCCCAGCATGGCCAACCGAGCCCGCACCCGCCGCCCGACACGGCCCCGGACCACCCTGATGGCGTCAGGTCTGCCGGGCGTGCACCGGGTCGTTGGCGACCTCCTCCGGACACTTGCGGCGGGACCGGTTCGTCCGCCGGTCGCGCCGCCAGTCGGCCGTCGCCAGCGCCAGCGACGCCGCCATGCCGACGAGGGCGGCGCCCAGCGCGGTGACGAGCGCGCCGCGATAGTCGTGGCTCCTGCCGAGCACCAGGTAGAACAGGCCGGGCAGGGCGGCGGTCCCCAGCGCCGCACCCAGCCGCTGCCCGGTCTGCAGCGCGCCGCCCGCCGCGCCCGCCATGCGCACGGGCACGTCCCGCAGGGTCATCGTGATGTTGGGGGAGACCACGAAACCGCTGCCGATGCCGCCGAGGAAGAGGACCGGAGCGGCGAGCCAGGGCGCCATGTGCAGGGGCGCGAAGCGCAGCAGCAGCGCGGCGCCGCCCAGGCCTGCGAGCACGCCCGCGAGACCGCACACGGTGAGCAGGCGCCCGAACCGTTCCACCAGCCGGCCCGAGACCACGGCCGCGCTCGCCGAACCCACCGCGAAGGGGGTCACGGCCAGGCCGGACCGGAGCGGGGAGAAGTCCAGGCCGCGCTGGTAGAAGAGGGCGAACACCAGCCAGACGCCGCTGAAACCGACGAAGTACAGCGTGCCGATGCCGGCGCCGACGGCGTAGCCGCGCACGGTGCTGAACAGCCGCGGGTCGAGCAGCGGCTGGACGCCCCGGGCGACGAGGCGGTGCTGCCACCAGGTGAAGGCGGCGAGTACCGCCGCCCCGGCCGGGAACAGCCACCACAGCCGGCGCAGGCCGCCGGAGTCCGCCTGGACCAGCGGATACATGAGCGCCAGGACGCCCAGCCCGAGCAGCAGCACGCCGGCCACATCCAGCCGGCCCCGAGCGGAGCGCCGGACGCGGGGCAGCAGCCGGCGGCCGAGGAGGACGGCCAGGATGCCGATGGGGACGTTGACGTAGAAGATCCACCGCCAGCCCTGGGGGCCGGAGGCGAGGGCGAGGATGGCGCCGCCGGTGATCGGGCCGGCGGCGGAGGAGATGCCGACGGTGGCGCCGAAGAAACCGAAGGCGCGACCGCGCTCGGCGCCGCGGAACATCTGCTGGATCAGCGCCGAGTTCTGCGGCGCCATGAAGCCCGCCGCCAGGCCCTGGGCGAGCCGGGCCACCACCAGCAGCGTGATGTCCGGTGCCGCCCCGCAGGCCGCGCTGCAGAGCACGAAGCCGCTCAGGGCCAGCAGGAAGATCCGGCGCCGGTCCAGGGCGTCACCGAGGCGGCCCGCGGTGACCAGGGCGAGCGCGAAGGTCAGGGCGTATCCGGAGACCACCCACTGCACCTGCGCGGCGGAGGCGTGCAGCTCGCGCTGGATGGTGGGCAGGGCGACCGCCACGATCGTCACGTCCAGCAGGCTCATGAAGCCGGCCACCAGGGTGACCCACAGGGCACGCCACCGCTGCGGATCCGGCTCGTACCCGGCCTCCTGCGGGCCCGGGGCCGGATCGCCGGCTGCGGATGCAGACGCTGTCACCTGGACTCCTCCCGCCGGGGCCGCCACCCGGTCGGACCAAGTTCCCCCGCCCCGCACGGGCACACATCACGGGGGCCGTGGCCGGCTCCGGCCGGGGAACCCGTCGGCGTCCCCGCCGTTTTCGCACCGGGCCCCCGGGAACCCGGGCGGGGCGACGAGCGGAGCGGAGGACGGCGATGACGGAACACACCGACGAGCCTGCCGACCGGTACGCACGGGCCCGGGGCGACGAGGAGCCCGGAGCACACTCGGGCGGCGAGAGCCAGGCCCGCGAACGGACGATCCCGGGCACGGCGAGCGCGAAGGAGGGCTACCAGCCCGACCGCGGCACGGTGGCCGGCGAGCCGCTGCGCGGCGTGGGCACCGAGGACCAGGAGGGGGAGAGGCGGCAAGAGGACGAGGACACGGGTTCCGGCGGGTGACCCGGCGGACCCACGGCACGCCGTGCCGCGGACGGTTCAGGAATCGGCCGGTGCCCGCTCCTCGTCCCCGGCCCCGGTCTCGGCGTGCCGTGAACCGCCCGCGGACGGACGCCGTACCACCAGACTCGCCACCTCGAACGACATCTCGGTCGTCCCGGGGTCGGGCGAGGGGTGGTAACGGCCGGCGCTGACGGAGAGGTTGACGATCAGGTAGGCGTGCCAGCTGCGGCCCACGCCCCGTCCGTCCGCGAAGACCTGCGCGCCGTTCAGCCACCAGACCACCGACCGCGCCCCGAACTCGGTGCGCAGGTCCACCCAGGCGCCGGGCTGGACGGCGTCGTCGTCGAGGTAGCGGCTGCCGCCGCGCACGTGGTTGCTGAACTCCAGCAGATCCGGGTTGTCCGGGTGGTACTCGAAGACGTCGACCTCCTGGTCGCCGTCCCGCCACGTCCAGATGGCCGGCCAGGCACCGACCTCCTCGGGCAGTCGTACGCGCGCCTCCAGGACGTCCCCCGTCCGCACGGTGAACTCCTCCTGGCTGCCCTCGGTGGTCAGCAGCCCCGTGTCCCACCATCCGTCGGGCCGGCGCGTGGCCCGGAAGACGCCCGAGCGGCTGTATTCGGCGTCGGGCACCAGGTAGTCCAGCTTGTTGTCGCCCGGGTTGACCGGCCCGCCCCCCGGATAGGCCCACGACCGCCCCGCGACCCACTGGGTCTCGGACGCGAAGTCCGCCGTGAACACGACGTCGGGCGGGGGCGGGACGCGAGGGCCCGGCAGCGGGCCGCGGGATGTCGATTCGTCCATATGCGATGTCTCACCGGCTGGCGACCGGCCATGCCCCCGGGCGGCGGCCCGCCCGGGGGCACATGCGTTCGGCACTTCCACCGCACGGGCCCGGGTCGGCGCGGGCCGGCACCTCGCCGCGGACGTTCCGGGCATGGGCCGGCCACCGCGCCGGCAGCCCCCGCGCCCCGGCCGGCCCGGTCAGCGGACGACGCGGTGCTTCCTGCCCCCTCGGCGGAAGCGGATGCCGACGTAGACGAGGTCCAGGACGAGCACGACGGCGCCGATGACCAGCAGGTAGAACAGGCCGTGCACGGCGACGCCGATGATGCCCAGGACGACGGCCACGAGGATCAGGAACAGGAAAACGCTCATCGGATCTCCCGTCGGCTTCGGTGGGTCAGCGGCGGCCCAGGCGCCGCTCGCCGCCGGCGCCCGGGGTGTAGGTCAGCTCGTAGTGGGCGAAGACGGTCGGCTCGTCGGCGGCGGGCAGCTCCCCGTCGATCTCGATCGACGGGGCCTTCTTGACCCGCTCCTTGCCGTGGGCGACCTTCAGGTATCCCGGACCGACGGTCGCGCCGGGCAGGGGCACGAACACCAGCCGGCGGCGGGTGGGCAGGCCCACGGTCACTGTGGCGAAAAAGGGCTGGTCGGTGCTGGTGTCCACGTAGACGGCCTCCAGCGTGCCGATCTTGTGCCCGTCCGCGTCGACGACGTCGTGCCCTCGCCATTCGCGGATATCGGATGCCTCGAACATCACAACCTCCTCTGCGGGGGTACCCATGGTCAGGCCGGTGATGTCACCCCCGCCAGCCGGGCCGCGTCCGGGCCGGTCGCGCCCGGGTCCAGCCGGACGCGCAGGCTCCGGACGCTGCGGGCGACCCGGCCCGGGCCGTACGACACCGGGTCGACCGCGTGGCTCGCGGTTCCCTCCCAGCGGTTCGCGCAGGCGAGGGCGAGGGCGGTGACCCACAGCTTGCTGTCGTCGTGGGAGGCGGTGCCGTCGGCCAGCCGGCGCAGGTCCGTGGAGCCGGTCCGGTGCAGCGAGCTGCTGAGGTGGACGAGCCGGGCCGGCTCGGCCATCAGGGCCGTCAGCAGGTAGGGAGCGACGGTGTTGACCGTGCTCACGTCGGGGGAGTGCAGGGCGCCGGCATTGTGGATCACGGCGTCGAAGCGGCCGAACGCGCCGGCCTGCCGGGCGGCGTCACGGATCGGATCGACTTCGCCGAGATCACCCGTGACGACCCCCTCCCACCGGGCGGTGTCGTCCGCCCCCGTGAGCCGGGAGGGGTTGCGAACGTGGACGAGCGCGTCGTGCCCGTCGTCGGCCAGCGCGTGCGCCGTGTCCCGCCCCACTCCGCTGGATGCCCGGTCACCAGGATCAGTGCCATGTCCGTCCGTCATCTCCCGTGTGTGCCGCCTGCCGGCGGACGCGGTCCTCGAACCAGCCGACGGCGGCCCCGGGATGCCCGGTGGTGGCGCGGGGCGCCGTCGGTCCGTCGTCGTGCACCGGCCCCGCCGGCGTCACATCCGTGGCGGGCTGTCCGGTGGAGGTGGCCGGCGGGGGTCAGGGCGTGAGCAGGGCCTTGATGGCGCGGCGCTCGTCCATCGCCCGGTAGCCCTCGGCGACCTGGTCCAGGGGCAGGGTCAGGTCGAAGACCTTGCCCGGGTTGATCCGGCCGGACAGGACGCGGTCGATCAGGTCGGGCAGGTAGCGGCGCACGGGTGCCGGTCCGCCGCGCAGGCCGACCTGGGAGAAGAACAGCTCCTGGCCGTCCACGGCCACCTCGTGCGGGACGCCGACGAAGCCGACGTTCCCGCCGGGCCGCGCCGAGTGCAGGGCCTGCCGCATGGCCTCGGGCGTGCCGACGCACTCCAGCACCGAGTCGGCGCCGATGCCGTCCGTGAGGTCCTTGACGCGGGCGATGCCTTCGTCGCCGCGCTCGCTGACGATGTCGGTGGCGCCGAACTCGCGGGCGAGGTTCTGCCGGGACTCGTGCCGGCTCATGGCGATGATCCGCTCGGCGCCCAGCTCCCCGGCGGCGATGACACCGCACAGGCCGACCGCTCCGTCGCCGACCACGACGACCGTGGAGCCGGGCTTCACCTCGGCGGCGAGGGCGGCGTACCAGCCGGTGCCCATCACGTCGGAGACGGCGAGCAGGCTGGGCACGAGGTCGCCGGCCGGGTGCTCGTCCGTGGCGACCAGGGTGCCGTGGGCGTTGGGGATGCGGACGTAGTCGGCCTGGCAGGTGCTCATGAACTCACGGTTCAGACAGCTGGACTGCCAGCCGTTGCGGCAGTTCGCGCAGGTGTTGTCCGAGGTGGCGAAGGAGCCGACCACGAACTGTCCCGGCTGGACGTGGGTGACCTCGCTGCCGACCTCCTCGACGATGCCGACGTACTCGTGACCCATCGGGTGGGGATCGCCGATGGGCTCCGCACCGCGGTACGGCCACAGGTCCGAGCCGCACACACAGGTGGCCACCGTGCGGATGATCGCATCGGTGGGCCGGCTGATCTCCGGGTCGTCGAGGTTCTCGAAGCGCACGTCGCCGGGCGCGTGGATGACTGCTCCGCGCATGGTGGTCTTCCTTCGGTACGAGGGCTCGTGCCGCAGCCCTGGGTCGCAGACGCTGCTCACGGTCGAGCCTCACACCGGAAGGCCGACGCGAAAAGCGGAGGGATCCATCCGGGGAGGAACCCCTTCCGGGAGGGAGACATCCCCGGGAGGGGTTCGTCCGGGCGGCTGGTACCGGTACCGGCTACGACGCCTGACCCGTGCCTCAGCCGGTACTGCAGGAGACCGTCGGCCAGGTCCAGTTGCCGTTGGGCTGGATGGTGACGCCCCAGTTGTCGCCGTTGCCGTTGGGCTTGGCGACCAGTACCTGACTGCTGGGATAGCCGGCGCTGACGTTCCAGGTGGAGAGGACCTTCGCCGGGGACGGCACGTTCATCGTGACCGTCCAGTTGCCGGCGCCGGAGACGGCGACGTTCAGGTTGTACCGGTCGCCCCACTGCTGGCCGGCGGACAGGGTCGCGGTGCAGCCGCCGCCCCCGCCACCACCGCCGCCACCCGAACCGGCGCCGTCCACCGTGATGTTGGAGTTGCCGCTGCTCTGGTATCCCTCGGTGGCGAGGATCATGTAGTAGTTGAAGCTGCCGAGGGGCATGCCGGCGCGGGCCCAGGCGTCGAAGTGGTTACCGGTGGTGATGGTGCCGCCGGTCCGCTTGGTCTGCCGGACGCTCCAGTACTGGTTGAAGGTCTTGTTGCCCTCCACGGAGGGGGCGTTGTACCGGGTGGTCTGGTAGATGTCGTACGTGCCGCCGTCACTGGTGACCGTGCCCTTGTACGTTCCGGTCGGCCGGTAGGTCCCCCAGTTGTCGACGATGTAGTACTCCACCAGCGGGTTGGACGTCCACCCGTACAGCGCCAGGTAGGCGTTGCCGGACGGGTTGAAGGTGCCCGAGTAGGTCACCGCCCTGCGTCCGCCGTTGCTCCAGCCCTTGCCGGCGACGAAGTTGCCGGTGTTGCTCCAGGAGGTGCTGTAGTTGCCACCGGAGCCCAGGTTCATGGAGACCGTGCCCGGGGCGTCCGTCCAGAACGAGTAGTAGTAACCGTTGTTCGTGCCGGTCTGGTTGCCGGTGACGACCGTGTCGGCCTGGGCGGTGCCGGGCAGTGTCAGCGCGGCCACGCCGACCAGCAGCATGGTGCAGGCACTGCTGACGAACAGCCGTAAACGGCGCAAGAGTGCGTCCTTCATGCATGTCTCCTCGTCCTCGTGCGTCCTCGTGCTCCGACCCCCCTCAACGGCGACAGTGTTGGACGGCCCTGATGCACTGTCAATATTTTCGGCGATGATTCCGAAACATCAGCGGAGCCTGGATAGCCGAACTGGGCCATGTTTTCCCTGTTCAACGGGAGAAAGCGTCAACGCTGGGCAGCAGGATGTCTTCCGGGGAGGTGAAGGAGAGGCGGTGGTGGCGGCTCTCCGTCCCGAATGTTTCGGAATCAGGAGCGAACGATCCGCAGCCGGCGCGGCGGCCGTGCCACCGGCTCGGGCAGGCGCAGGGGCGTCAGGCCGGGCGTGATGCTGCCGAGCAGCGTGGCTCGGGAGGCGCCGGTGGCGCTGGGGTGGGTGCCGGGCAGGCCGTGGACCGTGAGGAAGCCCAGGACGGCGAAGGCGAGGGCCTCCTTGGCGTCCGAGGGCAGGCCCAGGTCGTCACTGGGGCGCACCGGCACACCGGGCAGTTCCTCGGTGATCATGCGCATGAGCACCGGGTTGCGGGTGCCGCCGCCGGAGGCGACGAGCTGGGTGACCCCGTGGGCGCGGCAGGCGTCGGCCACGGTCACGGCGGTCAGCCGGGTCAGCGTGGCCAGGACGTCGTCGGGGGCGGGCGTGGGTACGGCGTCGAGCGCCCGCTGCAGGTAGGGGAGGTGGAAGTGTTCCTTGCCGGTGGTCTTGGGGGCGGCCCGGCGGTAGTAGGGGTCGTCCAGGAGGACGCGGAGCAGTTCGGGGCGTACCCGTCCGGCGGCGGCCCGGCGCCCGTCCGCGTCGTAGGCGGCGGTGCCGTCGGTGAAGTGGTGGACGGCCGCGTCGAGCAGGGCGTTGGCGGGTCCGGTGTCGAAGGCCAGCGGCGCGGCTCCGGGCGCGAGGACAGTGACGTTGGCGATGCCGCCGAGGTTCAGCGCGGCGGGGGTGCCGGGCAGCCCGCACAGCAGCAGGGCGTCGGTCATGCCGACGAGCGGGGCGCCCTGGCCGCCGGCCGCGACGTCCCTGCTGCGCAGGTCAGAGACGACGGGGAGTCCGGTTGCCTCGGCGATCCAGGCGGCCCGGCCGAGCTGCAGCGTGCCGCGGACGATGCCGTCCTCGACCCAGTGGTGCACCGTCTGGCCGTGCGAGACCACCAGGTCCGCGGCGCCCGCGCACAGCTCCCGCAGGGCGCGCGCGGCCGCACCGGCGAAGGCCTGCCCGATACCGCTGTCCAGGGCGCAGACCGCCTGCGTGGTCGTGACCGCCGGCGGCAGGCAGGCCACGACGCGGGCGCGCAGGTCGTCGGCGTAGGGAACGGAGAGGTGTCCGAGGGGTCGCAGCAGCAGGGTGTCGTCGTCCAGGGCGAGGT
Organism: Streptomyces sp. NRRL S-1022; assembly: GCF_000720135.1. Lineage (GTDB taxonomy): Bacteria > Actinomycetota > Actinomycetes > Streptomycetales > Streptomycetaceae > Streptomyces. The sequence goes on from NZ_JOIU01000017.1 coordinate 77,386, forward strand.
CCGCGGCGGCCGCCTCGATCGCGTCGTGGGAGGTGCCCGACATCAGGCCGATCACCCGCATGGCGTCTCCTCTCCGGCGGGCGGAGCGGAGTGCGGCTGGGGCATGGTTCCTCCGGGATGTCGGTCGGGCTCGCGCGGTCCGGGGCGGTCAGTCCGAGCGGGTGGCCGCCGTGACCCGGCCCTCGCCGGGGTCCGGACCGCTCGCGGCCACGCCGGCCCCGGCCGGCCCGGGGGCGCGGTGCAGCAGGCTCAGCAGGCCGCCGACGGTGAGGGTGACGGCCACCCCGACCGGGACCAGCCACTGGGCGGCGATCGCCGTCGGGACGGTGGCGCCGGACGTGGTGACGTCGATCCGCACCGCGCGCACGATGTACGTCATCACCGCGACGGTCACCAGGAACGCCACGACGGAGTCGGCCTCGTGGGCCCGCCGCACGGTCCGGCCCAGCAGGAACGCGCCGAGCAGGGCGCCGTAGGTGTAGCCGGCGATGGTCAGACCGGTGAGGTAGACGTTGCCGGTGCCGGTGCTGAAGGCACACGCGAAGACCGCCATCAGCGCCGCCCACACCAGGGTCATCACCCGGGCGAGTCTCAGCAGTGACGCCTCGGAGGGCGTCGTGCGCAGGAAACTGCGGACGATGTCGGCGACGGTCGAGTTCGACATGGAGTTCAGCGCCGAGGACAGCGAGCCCATGGCGGCGCCGAGGATGCCGGCCACGAGCAGGCCGGAGACCACCACGGGCAGCCCGTGCAGGATGAAGTGCGGATAGAGGTCGTCGGAGCTGCTCAGGCCGAGTTCCTGGAAGCTCCTGCCCTCGTTGTACGACCACAGCAGTGCGCCGACGAGCGAGAAGGCCGCGAACTGGAGGGTGACGAAGACACCCGAGGCGACCATGGCCTTCTGGCCGTCACGCAGGGAACGGGTGGCCAGGACGCGCTGGACGATGAGCTGGTCGGAGCCGTGGCTTGCCATGGCGAAGATCGCGCCGCCGACGATGGCGGTGGGCAGGGCGAACGGGCTGGTCAGGACGTGCGCGAGGGAGAAGTCGGTGTCGAACAGCCGGAACTGGCCCGCGTCGAAGGCGCGGGCGAGACCGGCGCCGCCGACGTGCGCGGACAGCACGGCGACGGCGAGGACCGCGCCGCCCAGGTAGAGGCCCATCTGGATGGCGTCGGTCCAGATCACCGCCTTGATGCCACCGAGATAGGTGTAGACGACGGTGATCGCGGTGAGCACGACGATGATGACCCGGTAGTCCGCGCGGACGCCGAACTCGTCGAGCAGCAGCTTGATGGGGATCGCGGAGGCGAACAGCCGGACGCCCTCGGCCAGGAGCCGGGTGCAGACGAAGGTGACCGAGGCCAGCCCCTGGAGCCGGGGCCCGAACCTGGTGCCGAGGTACTGGTAGGCGCTGACGAAGCCGCCGCGTTTGTACAGGGGGATGAGAACGGTGGCCACGACGACACGGCCGACGACGTACCCCAGGGCCAGTTCGACGTTGCCGAAGCCCTGGCCGCTGTAGGCGCCGCCGGGCACGCTGATGACGGTGAGCACGCTGGTCTCGGTGGCGACCACGGAGAACGAGACGGTCCACCACGGCATGCTGCTCTCGCCGACGAAGTAGTCCTTCGACGTCTTCTGCCGGCCGGCCAGCCGGAGTCCGGTCACGGCGATCGCCACCAGGTAGACGCCGATCACCACGAGGTCGAGTTGGCGCACACTTTCTCCGACTGCTGCTGTCATGCGGCACGCCTTCGTGTCCGGGGATTCCGTCCCGTCGGACGGACGGTATGTCAACAAGTAACCACCGTCGGTGACTCCCGTACATTCCTGACGGCCGACCGGGTGCGCCCACCGTGTCCCACCCCGGCGTGCCGCGCCGCGGTGGGCCGCCGGCCCCCGCTCAGTCCAGCGGTACGACCACCTCGCCCGCGCCCGTCGCGCTCGCGCCCCCGGCGACGCGGACGGTGAACGGGCGGTCGGTGCCGCGCGCGGTCACCCGCAGCCGGGCCCCCTCGCGGCGTACGGTGAAGGCGGCGGCCGGGGCGCCCGTCAGGTCGGACACCGTCGTCCCGGCCGTGTAGTCCGGCGCGCCCGTGGGGTGGACCAGCAGGGTCGGGGTGTCGAGCCAGTCACCGTCGGGACGGCTGTCGTCGGAGGCGAGCGGCAGCACGGCGCCCTCGCGGACGTACAGCGGCAGGCTGTCGTAGGCGTGCCGCTCGGTGCGCCAGACCGGGCCGGTGACCCGTTCGCCGGTCAGCAGGTGCGTCCAGGTGCCCTCGGGCAGGTAGACCTCGACCTCGCCGTCCGCCGTGAACACCGGGGCGACCAGCAGATCGGGGCCGAGCATGTACTGGCGGTCCAGCGGGCGGCACGCCGGGTCCTGCGGGAACTCCAGGAGCATCGGGCGCATCACCGGGACGCCGGTACGGTGGGCTTCGGCCGCGGCGCCGTAGAGGTAGGGCATGAGACGGTGCTTGAGCAGCGTGAACCGCCGGGCGACCGCCACGGCCTCCTCGCCGAAGTTCCACGGCACGCGGTACGAGGTGGAGCCGTGCAGCCGGCTGTGCGAGGAGAGCAGCCCGAAGGCGAGCCAGCGCTTGAACACCGCGGGGTCGGGCGTGCCCTCGAAGCCCCCGATGTCGTGGCTCCAGAAGCCGAAGCCGCTCAGGGACAGCGACAGCCCGCCCCGCAGGGACTCGGCCATGGCCTCGAAGGACGCCCAGCAGTCGCCGCCCCAGTGCACGGGGTACTGCTGGCCGCCCGCGGTCGCGGACCGGGCGAACAGGACGGCCTCGCCCTCGCCCCGCTCCTTCTGCAGCAGTTCGAAGACGGTCCGGTTGTACAGGTGGGTGTAGTAGTTGTGCATCCGCTCCGGGTCGGAGCCGTCGTGCCAGACGACGTCGGTGGGGACGCGCTCGCCGAAGTCGGTCTTGAAGCAGTCCACGCCCTGGTCGAGCAGCGTCCTGAGCTTGGCCTGGAACCAGGCGCGGGCCTCCGGGCTGGTGAAGTCGACCAGGCCCATGCCGGGCTGCCACAGGTCCCACTGCCACACGTCGCCGTTCGGGCGGCGCACGAGGTGGCCGAGGGCGGCCGCCTCCCCGAACAGCGGGGACTTCTGGGCGATGTACGGGTTGATCCACGCGCTGACCCTGAGGCCCTTGTCCTTGAGCCGGCCCAGCATGCCCTCCGGGTCGGGGAAGACGGCCGGGTCCCAGGCGAAGTCGCACCACTGGTACTCGCGCATCCAGAAGCAGTCGAAGTGGAAGACCGTCAGCGGGATGCCGCGCTCGGCCATGCCGTCCACGAAGGACGTCACCGTCGCCTCGTCGTAGTCGGTGGTGAAGGACGTGGTCAGCCACAGGCCGAACGACCAGGCGGGCGGCAGCGCCGGACGGCCCGTCAGAGCGGTGTAGCGGGCCAGGACCTCCTTGGGTGTGGGTCCGGCGATCACGTAGTACTCAAGGCTCTGGTCCTCGACGCTGAACTGCACCTGGCCGACGGACTCGGAGCCGACCTCGAAGGAGACCCGGCCGGGGTGGTTGACGAAGACGCCGTAGCCGCGCGAGGAGAGGTAGAACGGGATGTTCTTGTAGGCCTGTTCGCTGCTGGTGCCGCCGTCGGCCTGCCAGATGTCGACGACCTGGCCGTTCTTGACGAACGGGGTGAAGCGCTCACCGAGGCCGTAGACCTGTTCGCCGACGCCGAGCGCGAGCTGGGCGAGGACGTGGTGCGCGCCGTCGTCGGTGGTGGCGAAGGCGGTGCCCTTGGCGCCGGCCCGGGTCAGCTCCCGCCCGTCCGGGCCGTGGAAGGCCAGGGCCCAGGGGGCCGCCTCGTCCAGACGGAGGGTCAGCGGGCCGCTGGTCAGCTCCGTGACGGTGCCGTCGCGGCGCACGTCGCCCGCACCCTCCGCCTCGGAGACGAGGGCGAAGTCCGGGCCGGGGCGGCGCTTGCCGGCGTGGTGCGTGACCCGGACGCCGATGACGCCCTCGGCCGGTGAGAAGCAGTCGACCGTGAGGAGCGGCGCGTTGAGCGTGTCCCCTCTCCGGGTCACCTTCCGCAGCGCGGCATAGGCGGTGAAGCGCTTCGACTCGCTGCGTACGTCACGGGTCTCTGTGGCGTAGGCGATCTGCACGCCGTCGCGGACGCGCCAGAAGCCGTCGGTGAACTTCATGTTCTTCCCTCGGGGGTGCTGGACGGGTGGGAGTGGGGCGCGGAGGCGTCGCCCGGCCGTTTGATCGTACACAGAACACGTCCGCCACGGACCAGGTCGTGCGCCGGAAAAATCTCTCTGACCTGCCCGGATCACGACCTTCTCGGTCATCGTCGCGAGGGACCGGAAGAGAACGGACCGCTGCCCGGGTCTGGCGCCGGGCCGGTGCGATGGCGTATTAGTCATGCCAATAAACAAACGCGTCCGGCAGTGCCGCCGGACAGTACGACAGCAAGGGCCGCGCATGTCGAAGCGCTTCAATAGCCGCTCCCGCAGTGCCGTGATACCGCTCGCAGCCGTCTCCGCCCTGGTCGCCGGGGCCGCACTGACCGGCTGCGGCCAGCAGCGCGACGGCTCCGTCTACACCGTGCTGAACTCTTCAACCGACGAGACGTACCACCGCTGGGACGCGCAGGCGATGGCCCGCTGCGGCAAGCGGCTGGGCGTCACCGTCGACCAGCGGAGCGTCCCGGCGGCGCAGGTGATGACCAAGGCGCTGCGCATGGCGTCCTCCAGGTCGCTGCCCGACATCGTGCAGTTCGACGCCTCGGAGATGCCGACGTTCGCCGGTGCCGGCGGGCTGGTCGACCTCCGCACGCTCGGGCTGCACACCGAGGACGTCCCGCAGGGCATCGTCAACTTCGGCTCGTACAAGGGCACGTACTACGGAGCCGCCCGGTCGGTGAACACGCTCGCCCTCTTCTACAACAAGGACCTCCTCGACCAGGCGGGCCTGAAGGTGCCCGCCACCTGGGCGGAGCTGCGCCGGACGGCGAAGCAGCTGACCCGGGGCCGGCGGTACGGCCTGGCGCTCAGCGCGGGCGGCGCCGAGGACGGCGTCTTCCAGTTCACGCCGTTCATGTGGTCCAACGGCGGCGACGAGACACGGCTCGACGGGCCGAGGGTCGTCGAGGCACTGGACTACTGGAAGGGCCTGCTGAAGGACGGCTCGCTGTCGAAGTCGACGGTGGGCTGGACGCAGGCCGACGTCAACGACCAGTTCATGGCGGGCAACGCCGCGATGATGATCAACGGCCCGTGGCAGGTCGAGACACTGAACACCAAGAAGTCACTGCACTGGGGCATCGCGCGGATCCCGGTGCCGAAGGCGGGGGAGAAGTCCGTCGGTCCGCTGGGCGGCGCCGTGCTCACCGTCCCGGACACCGGCGACGCACGGCGGGAGCGGATGGCGGGGAAGATCGTCGCCTGTCTGTCGAGCGAGCGGGAGCAGCTGACGTACGCGCGCAACAGCTGGATGGTCCCGGCCAACGAGAAGGCCGCCGCCGCATGGCGCAGGCAGGTGCCCGAACTGGACGCGCTGGCCGACCAGGTGGCCGCGGCCCGCTCCCGTACCGCCAAGCTCGGCGCCGGCTGGCCGGGCGTGTCACTCGCCCTGCAGAGCGCCTTCCAGGCCGCCCTGACCGGCCAGTCCAGCCAGGCCGCCCTCCAGCGCGCCCAGCAGCGGGCCACGAGCGGGAACTGAGGTACGCGCACATGACCACGTCCACCGTCACCGCACCCACCGCGGTGTCCGAGGCCGGCCGCCCGGCCCCCGCCCGGCCGCGGCGCCGGCAGCGGCTCGCCCAGTGGGGGTTCGTCGCCCCCGCGGTCCTCTTCATGCTGCTGTTCTTCGGCTACCCGCTCGTCCGCAACGTCGTGATGAGCTTCCAGCACTACACGCCGAAGACGTTCTTCACCGGCGAGGCACCCCTCAACGGCTTCGACAACTGGTCGAAGGTCTTCCGGGACGCCCTGTTCGGCAAGGCGCTGTGGCACACGCTCGTCTTCACCGCGGGCTCACTGCTCGGCCAGTTCTGCATCGGGCTCGCCCTCGCCGTCTTCTTCAGCCGGAGGTTCCCGCTGAACGGCGCCCTGCGTTCGCTGATCCTGCTGCCCTGGCTGGTGCCCATGGTGGTCTCCGGCATCGTGTGGCGGCGCATCCTCGACCAGGACACGGGTGTACTGAACTCCTTCCTCGACACCCTCGGCCTGGGCGGCCACACTCCATGGTTGACCAGTCCGCACATGGCCCTGCTGTCCGTCATCCTGGTCAACGTATGGATCGGCATCCCGTTCAACATGGTCATCCTGTACGGCGGGCTGCAGGAGGTCCCCCGCGAGCTGCACGAGGCGGCCGCCCTGGACGGCGCCTCCGCCTGGCGGACGTTCCGCTCGGTCACCCTGCCGGTGCTCCGGCCCGTCATCACGGTCGTCCTCGTCCTGGGCTTCATGTCGACGGTCAAGATCCTCGACCTGATCCTCGCCCTCACCGACGGCGGCCCCGCCGACGCCACCCAGACCCTGGGCACGCTCACCTACCAGAACTCCTTCGTCCGGCTGGACTTCGGAGCGGGCGCCGTCGTCGGCAACGTACTGATCCTGATCTCCGCGCTGTTCGCGGTGCTGTACCTGCGGGCCAGCCGCACCGAGGGGAAGTGACCGAGGATGGCCGCTCAGAACACGAAGCCGCCCGCGGACAGGCGTCGTTGGGGTTCCACCGTGGCCGGTGTGCTCGTCCTGTGCGTCATGCTGTTCCCGCTGTACTGGATGCTCGACACCGCACTCCAGCCCGAGTCCGGGCTGCTGGAGGCCGATTCCGTACCGCACAGCCTTGACCTGTCCGGCTTCTCCAAGGCGCTCGGCGACCAGGGCGGCCACCTGCTGACCTCGCTGGTGGTCTCGCTGGGCGCGGTCGTCATCTGCCTGGCGATCGCCGCTCCGGCGGCGTACGGGCTGGCACGGTTCGGGCTGCGCGGCACGCGCACCCTCGTGTTCGGCACGCTGATCACCCAGATGGTGCCGGGGATCGTCATCGCCAACGCGCTGTACACCTCGTACGTGGATCTGGGCCTGGTCAACTCCTACGCCGGCCTGATGCTCGCGGACGCCTCGCTGGGCATCCCCTTCTCGATCGTGCTCATGCGGTCGTTCATGCTGTCCATCCCCGGCGAGGTGATCGAGGCCGCCCAGATGGACGGGGCGGGCCGGCTGCGCACCTTCGTGCGGGTGGTGCTGCCGATGAGCCGCAACTCCCTGATCACCTCGGGTCTGTTCGCGTTCCTGTTCGCGTGGAGCGACTTCATGTTCGCGCTCACCCTCAACACCACCGACGACGTCAAGCCGGTCACGCTGGGCATCTACCAGTACATCGGCGCGCACGTGGGCGACTGGGGCTCGGTGATGGCCGCGTCCGTGCTGTCCGCGGTCCCCGCCGCGATCCTGCTCGTTCTCGCGCAGAAGTACATCGCCGCCGGCATCACCGGCGGATCCGTCAAATGACCCCCGGAGCACCGCACATGACCGACTCCCCGGCCTTCCCCCGGTTCCCCGACGGGTTCGTCCTCGGCGCCGCGACCGCCTCCTACCAGATCGAGGGCGCGGTGGACGAGGACGGCCGCGGCCCGTCCATCTGGGACACCTACAGCCACACCCCCGGCCGGGTGGCGAACGGCGACACCGGTGACGTCGCCTGCGACCACTACCACCGCTACCCCGAGGACATCGCACTGCTGCGGGAACTCGGCGTCGACTCCTACCGGTTCTCGATCGCCTGGCCGCGGATCGTGCCCGACGGCTCCGGACCGGTGAACCCCAAGGGCCTGGACTTCTACTCCCGCCTCGTCGACGAACTCCTCGCGGCGGGCATCGAGCCGGCCGCCACCCTCTACCACTGGGACCTCCCGCAGGCCCTGGAAGCTCCGTTCCACAGCGGCTCCGCCGCGGGCGGCGGCTGGCGGGTCAGGGCGACCGCCGAGCGGTTCGCCGAGTACACGGCGGCCGTCGCCACGCACCTGGGCGACCGCGTGCCACGCTGGATCACCCTGAACGAGCCGTGGTGCAGCGCCTTCCTCGGCTACTCCGTCGGCCGGCACGCCCCCGGCGCCCAGGAGGGCCGGGGCGCGCTCGCCGCCGCCCACCACCTGCTGATCGGGCACGGACTCGCGGTCGGCGCACTGAGGGCGGCCGGAGTGCGCGAGGTGGGCATCACCCTCAACCTCGACCGCAACCTGCCCGCGACCGGCTCCGCCGCCGACCGGGCCGCCGTCGTCCGCGCGGACACCCAGCACAACCTGATCTGGACGGAGCCGCTCTTCGCGGGCCGCTACCCGCGGGCCGAGGAGGAGACCTGGGGCGAGCTGATCAGCGGCCAGGACGTCCGGCGCGACGGCGACCTGGCACTGATCGGGCAACCGCTGGACTTCCTCGGCATCAACTACTACCGGCCGATCGTCGTCGCCGACGCCCCGCACCGGGAGGCCGACCCGGCGCGGCGCACGGCGACGGACAACCGGTACGCGGAGGTGCGGCTGGAGGGGGCGCGGCACACCGCGATGGAGTGGCCGGTCGTACCGGACAGCCTCACCGACCTCCTGGTGGAACTGAGCGAACGGTACGGCGACGCGCTGCCGCCCCTCCACATCACCGAGAACGGCTCCGCCGAGCACGACGAGGTGAGCGCGGACGGTGCGGTGCACGACAGCGACCGGGTCGCCTACCTGCGCGACCACCTCACCGCGCTGCGGGCGGCCCTGGACGCGGGCGTCGACGTGCGCGGGTACTACGTCTGGTCGCTGCTGGACAACTTCGAATGGGCCCACGGCTACGGCAAACGGTTCGGCATCGTCCGCGTCGACTACGACACGCAGCGGCGCACGCCGAAGGACAGCTACCACTGGTACCGGGCGCTGATCGCCGCCCAGCGGGACTGACGGCACCCGCGCTGCCTAGGGCCGCGTGTCCTCCGCGACCGGTTCGCCCAGGCTCCGGTACTCGGTGGGAGTCATCCCCGTCGCGGTGCGGAAGGCACGGGTGAAGTCGGAGGCCCGCGGGAAACCCCAGCGGGCCCCGATCGCACCGACGGGGACGGCCCCGAGCAGGGGGTCCGCCAGGTCCCGGCGGCACCGGGCGATCCGCTCCCGGCGGATGTACCCGTTCACCGTCGTGCCGTGCACCTGGAAGACACGGTGCAGGTAGCGCATCGAGATGCTGTGGGCCGCCGCGACCGCGGCCGGGCCGAGGCCGGCGTCGTGCAGGTGCCGGCTGATGAACGCGGTGATCTGCTGGTACAGCGTCGCCGTGCGGCTCTCCGCGGGCAGCGCGGACGCGCGGTCGGCGCGCCGGGCGATGACCGCCGCGGCGAGGTCGACGACGGTCGTGCCGAGCCGTTGCCGGTCGGGGCCGCTCAGGTCGGGTTCCGCGTCGGCCAGGCCGGCCAGCGTCTGACGGAACACGTGCCCGACGCCGTCGGCCGCGCCGAGGCTCGTCCCGCACAGCGGGGCGACCACGTGGTCGGGCAACGGCATCAGGCGCCGGGGGAACTGCAGCACCAGGGAAGCGCAGCTGCCCGGGCCGCGGGCCGACGCCTCGAACGGCCGGGAGCTGTCGTACAGGACGATCTCGCCGGGGCCGAGGACGGTGTGGTGCCGCGCCTGCTCGATGCCCTGCCGTCCGGAGGTGACGACGGCGATCTGGTACAGCTCGGGATCCGACTCGCGGATCAGGCGCGGGGAGCGGTAGCAGACCAGCCGCGCGTACGAGATCACCGACAGCTGCACCGGACCCAGCGCCATGGCGCGTATACGCGCCCCGAAGTTCCCGGGGTCGGGAAACCGGAAGCGGGTCGTCACCAGGGCCTGGGCGGTGGTCTCGGCCCAGGCGGTCGTTCGCTCGGCGGGCGGCAGACAGGAGGTGTCCAGGACGGTCATCATGACGGTTCCCCGTGGCGTCACCGGTGTCGCTCTTGGTCAACAGCACTGTCCGCCGCCGCGGGCCGCCGACGGAAGACCCTTCTTCGTCAATCGGTGTGTGCGCTGCGTGCCAAGCAGTGTGCACCGTGTGCTCACGACACCGGGGGCGGCCGGCGGGCAGGCTCGGAGCGCACCGCCACTCCACAGGCGGTGCGTCCACGAGATGGGAGGATCTTTCGTGCGGACGTCACACAAGGCCGGCCTCGCCGCGGCTGCCGCGGTGCTCGGACTGGCCGGCATGCTCGCCCCCACCGCCTCTGCCCAGCCCCGGGCGGCGGCGGCCCCGTCCGACTGCCCGAAGTACTACTTCTGCGGGTACAAGCAGGCGAACTTCGAGGCACTGGCCTTCACATTCAAGGACTGTTACCTGCAGGAGATCCCCGACGGCCTGAACAGCGGCGGGTCCTGGTACAACAACCAGTCGACGGGGACGAAGGCCCGCATGTACGACAAGAACAAGAGGCTCATTTACACCACACCGGGCGCCCCCTCCTCGGACGCCCACGGCGACTGGGGCCCCGTCTGGTACATCGACGCCTGCTGACCCCACGCCGTTCCCCGGCCGGGGCCTCCACGGGGCCCCGGCCGCACCCGCGCCCGATCCGTCCCGGTCGGCCGGGACCTCCGATTCGGGCACCCCGGCGGTGGGCAGGGCGATGGTGGCCGCTGTGCCGGACAATCGGGGTAGGGGCCCCTGTTGCGAGGTCCGTCCGGGAGGTGCGATGAGTGAGCAGCCGGTGCTTCTTCCTTACGCCGACCCCGCCTTCGTGGCTGATCCATTCCCGCTCTACCGGCGGTTGCGGGAGGACGGTCCGGTTCGACGGGCGGTCATCGCAGGCGGCCTGGACGCCTGGCTGGTCACACGGTACGAGGACGGGCTGGCCGCGCTGTCCGATCCGAGGCTGAGCAGCGACGTCCGGGACGCCGCGGACCCCCGCCTCGTCGAGCAGCTGCCCGACTTCGAGCGGGAATCACTGATGAGCACCATGCTCCGCTCCGACCCGCCCGACCACACCCGCCTGCGCCGCCTGGTCTCGAAGGCGTTCACCGCGCGCCGGGTCGCCGATCTGCGGCCCCGGATCCAGGAGATCACCGACCGGTTGCTCGACGCGGTGGTGCCGGCCGGCCGGGCCGAACTCGTGGCGGACTTCGCCCTGCCCCTGCCGGTCACCGTCATCGGCGAACTGCTCGGCGTCCCCGTGGACGACCGGTACGACTTCCAGCGGTGGACCGACGCCATGCTCGTCAGAGGCGAGAAGATGCCCGACCCGGCCGTCGTCAACGAGGCGTGGCAGCGGATGCGCGCCTATCTGACGGTGCACCTGGAAGCCAAGCGCGCACGGCCGGGAGACGACCTGCTCAGCGCCCTGATCAGCGCCCATGACGAGCAACAGCGGCTCAGCCGCGACGAGCTGACCGCCATGACCTTCCTGCTGCTGGTCGCCGGGTACGTCACGACGGTCAACCTGATCGGCGGCGGCATCGCCGCCCTGCTCGCCCACCCCGACCAGCTGTCCCTCCTACGGGAGCAGCCGGACCTGCTCCCCGACGCGATCGAGGAGTTCCTGCGCTACGACGGCCCGGTCAGCCCCGGCATCGCCCGCTTCGCGCGGGAGGACGTCGAGATCGCGGGCGTGACCGTCCCGCGCGGCGCGACCGTGCTCATCGCGTCCGCGATCGCAGACCGTGACCCGGTCCGGTTCCCCGACCCCGACCGGCTGGACGTCACCCGGCGCGACAACGGCCACCTCGCCTTCGGGCACGGCATCCACTACTGCCTGGGCGCACCGCTCGCCCGGCTGGAGGGCCGGATCGCCATCGGAACGGCACTGCGCCGCCTCCCCGGCCTGGCCCTGGCCGTACCGCCGGGCGAGCTGACCTGGCGGCCTGGCGGTCTGCGCGGCCCGGCGCGACTCCCCGTCACCTTCACGCCGGGCGGCCGGGCGGACTGACCACCGGAACCCACCCGCCGGCCTCCCGGGACCCGGGCCGCTCCCTACGCGCCGCCCTCCGTCAGCGCGTGCGTGAGGTGGTCGGCGAGCCGGGGCAGCCAGTCGGGCCGGGCGTTGCCGAGCAGTGCGGGACGGAGAGGTACGTGCCGCGCGGTGCCGTACGGGCCAGCGGTTCGCCGTTCCAACGCGCCCGAGCGCCCTGCCCGGCCGCGGAGTTCGGCCTGAGGCGGACCCGTCCGCTCAGAGCGGGAACAGCATGCGCAGCGCCAGGCCGGCGACTTGGTGGAGTCGGTCTCGGGTATGGCCGCTCGCCGCCTGCACGGCGATGCCGTCGGTGACGGTGTACACCAGCTGGGCAAGCACACACGGGTCACAGTCCGCGGGCAGGTCGGCTGCCTGCTCGAAGCGCCGACGGAGCGCGGCTTCGCCGGCCATCCGCCGTGCGATCACCTCCTGGCGGACCGGGTCGGAGTCCGCCCGCAGGCGTGCACGCTGTTGACGCTCAGGCACCCGTGGGGCGTGTGCGGCCCGGTGGTCAGCTCGACGGCTCCTCGGACCAGACGCTCGACGACGTCCCGCGCGGTGGGCGCTTCCAGGGCCTCGACGGCGAAGGCGCCGGGGCCGGCGAAGTAGCGGTCGAGCACCTTGCGTGCCACCGCCGCCAGGACGTCCGACGCCGGCCGGTGAGGCCACGCCCGCCCGGTGCGCGGGCAGGGCGGTCCGGCGTACAGGGGTCGGGCCGCCTGCGGCAGGGGCGCGGCCGGCGGCACGCACCCGGAGCCCGCCGCCAGCGCCTGGCCGAGGTCCCCCCGACCCGGTGGTGACGTTCCGCGACCCACCTCACGCGCCCGCTCTGTACACCTCGCTCACGTTCGGGCGCGCCGCCGGGCGGTGACGGGCGGCGGCGCCCTCCGCGAAGGCCCGCAGGACGTTCTCCGTCGTGCGGGTCACGAAGGCGCGGGTGCGGGCGTCCATCCCGTGATCGCGGCCACCGTCGGGGGTGCCGGCCATGAGGGCCTCCACCCAGCGCATGGTGCCGGTGGCGAACACCCCCGCGCCGCTGCCGGCCGTGTAGTAGGCCGAGTCACTGTGGCTGCGGCGGCCACCGCATGTGAGGGGGGAGTGAGCGGTTATCTCCAGCGGCTCGGGGACGGGCGCCCCAGGAGTGACCCGGTCGTATTCGACGCCGACCAGGTGGTCGAAACCGTCGCCGGGCCGTACGCCCGTCCCTTCGTACAGCCAGTGGTCCGCCGTGTGGACGACGTACGGCGCGTCCGTCGGATAGCCCTCGTACAGCACGCCGGTCAGCGAGGACTCGGGATCCGGCGCCGGAGCCTGGCGGAAGTCGGTGGTCACCAGGGCGGGCCGGGTGGTGTAGAAGGGGTCGGCCCGGACGGCGGACTTGTAGCAGACCACCGTGCGGTCCGGCCGGGTCTCCCCCTGCTCCAGACGGACCCGGCGGAAACAGGTGTTGGCGCCGAGGAAGAGCACGTTGGTGCCGGCGTCGCGGGCCGCGGTGACGTGCCGGCGCTGCTCCGAGGTCCAGTACTCGTCGTGCCCCAGACAGACGACCGTGGCCGCGCCGCGCAGCACCTCCGGATCACGGTGCACATCCGTCCCGGTGGTGTAGGCGAGGGGTATGCCGAGCCGTTCCGCCAGCACCACCGCCGCCCGTTCGTACACCATGAACTTCTCCGCGCCGTCGGCGTCGTAGGGCCGGTCGAAGCTGACGGCCAGGGAGCGGGTGGCGTACGCGCCGGAGGCACCGGCGTAGAGGCTGTAGCCGCCCCATCGGTTGTAGGCCTGCCAGGTGGCCGGCGCGTGTACGAGGACCGTACGGCCCGTGCCCCGCGTGGAGCGCACGATCAGCGGGAGGTAGCGCTGGTGGCCGCTGTCCGCCTCCAGCCGCAGCAGGTACGCGCCCTCCGGCCAGCCGGCGGTGCCGAACGTGAGCGTGCGCGGCCAGTCCGCGCGCACCGTGCGGGTCTCGGCCAGGAACCGGGGTTCGGGCTGGACGCGGCCCCGTACGCGCTCCGACGACCACACGAGCCGGGCCTGGGCCCCGCCGTACCAGCCGACGCGGAAGGCCGAGACCCGGAAGGACGCCGCGGTCGTCGACACGTACAGGCCGCACTCCTCGCCCGGCGTCACGCTCACCCGGTCCGCGTACCCGGTGACGGCCGGAGCGGGACCGCGGGACGTGATACGCCAGTCGGGTGTCCCCGGCCGGTCCCGTTCCGCTTCGGGCCGCCCGGAGGCGGCTGCCGGGTGGGACCCGCGCGGGGGAGTGGTCCGGTCGCAGCCGGCCGCCGTCACCGAGGCGAGTCCGAGTCCGGCGCACGCCCCGACGAAGCGCCTGCGCCCCAGCCGTCGCTCGTGCTCCGGCCCTCCCGGCCGGGCGGAATCCACGCCCATCACGCCTCCCGCACCCGAGCTCGCGCCTCACCTGCTCTCCGGCCAAGGTGACACGGCTCCGCTCGCCGCGCGCCGCCTGCCTCCGGCGAGGGGGCTGATGCCCGCCTGGCCGGGGTATGCCGACCCGCGTAAGCCAACGCGAATCACTCCGATAGCATGTTCGAACTTTCGTATAAGGCTTTTCGTCTATCGCACCAAATACCAACAAAACGACTGAACGATTGAAATCCAGGGCGTCACGGGTGTTCCCTCAGACAAACGACAGGACCGCGTTGGCCGTATGGCGTCAACAGCGAGCGATGGTGTGGGTCGCGGCAGGGGTGGTGGCTCTTGGATTCCTGGTCGTGCTGGAGATCGTCGCACGCCGATACGGTCAGCCGGGACCGCTCACCAGCCAGGTGGGGGAGCTGATATTCGCCCCCAAACCGGGGCCGCTGTACGGCGGCCTGGCGCTGATGATGGTGGTGCTCACCTGGCGGCAACGGTTCATCGCGGCCGGGATCGCGATCGGGATCGACGTCTGCTTCGTTCTCGTACGGCTGGCGACCGGCGCCGAGATGACCGACGGCCACTCCTTCGGCAACGGCGCACTGTGGGTGATGGTGGGCTACGCGGTCGTCGCCGTCACGCGCCGCACCGGCCAGGAACGCGTCCTGCTGCTGAAGGGCGTCGGGCTGGGCCTGCTGCTGGTGGCCGGCCGCAAGACGGGCGACACCTGGCTGTTCATCACCTCGAAGGCGCGCCCGATGGTGCTCGACCAGTACGTGGCGACCGCCGATCACGCGCTGGGCAACCCGTCGTGGCTGGTGGGCCGGATCGTCGGGGCCACCGACCCGATCGGCCCCCATCTTCTCCACCTGGTCTACGCGCAGCTTGCGGTGGCCGCGGTCGTCGTCGCGCTGTACCAGCTGCGCAACGTGGCGGTCGAGCGCCGTTTCCCACGCCACCACCTGGTGCGCACCTTCCTGGTGATCGGCCTCCTCGGGCCGGGCATCTACATGATCTTCCCGGTGGTCGGACCGGTCTTCGCCTACGGCCCGGGCGCCTCCGGCACCGGCGGTGTGCAGTGGGCGGTGGCCGACCTCTGGCCGCACACGCCGCCGTCGATCAGCGTCCCGCACCCGATGTCCTACGACGGGATCACCCCCCGCAACTGCATGCCCAGCCTGCACACGGCGTGGGCCACCGCGATCTTCATCCATACCCGCAAGGGCTCACGGCTGCTGCGTCACGCGGGGACGTTCTGGCTGACCGCCACGCTCACCGCCACGCTGGGTTTCGGATATCACTACGGCGCGGATCTCGTCGCCGGCGTGGTGTTCGCGCTCACCATAGAGACGGCGTTGCGCTCGCTCGACCGGGGCTGGGACCGATCGGGAATCCAGTTGGTGATCTACGGGACCACGGTTTTCACCGCGCTCCTGGTGTCGTACCGCTATCTGCCGATGGAGCTGGCCGGACACCCGGCGGTATTCGGGCCGCTCCTCCTCCTGGCGATGGCCTCGGTGGTCTACGGCTACCTACGGACCACCAGACTGTGGGAACCGGCGGCCGTACCGGCACGCCAGCCGGAACCCGCACCCGAACCCGTCTGAGCGTGCCGCTTCACGTACTGTCGCGCAGGCCCAGACGCAGGTGCTCGACGTGGTGGAGGGCCTGCTCCAGCAGCTCGGCGACGTGGTTGTCGTAGAGCGCGTAGACGACCGAGCGGCCCCGGCGGTCGCCGGTGACCAGGCCCAGGTTGCGCAGGAGGCGCAGCTGGTGCGAGCAGGCGGACTGCTCCATGCCGACAGCCTCCGCGAGTTCGGTCGCCGCGCACGGGCCCTCCAGGAGGCGGGCCAGGATGCGCAGACGGGAGGGCGCGGCCAGGGCCTGGAGGGTGGCGGCCACGTCCGTGGCACCCACGGACTCCAGGCGCTCGCGCGCGGTGGCGGTGGTCTTCGTATCGGTTCCGTGGCCCATGGCACTCATCCTACGGACGACGTTCCATGAACGAATGAATGACTCTTCATGTGGTCCTGTACGGTGGGGGGAGTGGCGCCGGCCCCCCGGCCGCCCCTGTTTCGTCATGCCCCCGTCGGTGAAGGACCTGCGCTCCGATGACCTCCACCCTCACCCACCCGTCGGCCGACAGGGCCGCACCGGCGCGCGACGACGCCGTGCCCCGGCGCCGCACCCGTGTCCTCGCCCTGCCCGAGGTGCGCTGGGCGATCGCGGCCACCGTCTCCTTCCTGCTCGCGCTCCCGCTGCAGCTGACCGGCGCCCCGGTGGGGACGTGGGGCCCGCTGTACGCACTGGCGTACGCGGCCGGCGGCTGGGAGCCCGGCTGGGAAGGGCTGAAGGCGCTTCGGGAGAAGTCCCTCGACGTCGATCTGCTGATGGTCGTCGCCGCGCTCGGTGCCGCGGCGATCGGGCAGGTCATGGACGGGGCACTGCTCATCGTCATCTTCGCCACGTCCGGTGCGCTGGAGGCCCTGGCCACGGCACGCACGGCCGACTCCGTGCGGGGGTTGCTGGATCTCGCGCCGGCCACGGCGACCCGAGTCGACGCCTACGGCGGGGAGCAGCCGGTCGCCGTCCAGGAGCTGGCCGTCGGCGACACCGTCCTCGTACGTCCCGGCGAGCGCGTCGGCGCCGACGGCCGGGTGCTGGACGGCGCGAGCGACGTCGACCAGGCGACCATCACCGGTGAACCCCTCCCCGTCACCAAGGAGAAGGGCGACGAGGTCTTCGCGGGCACCCTCAACGGCACCGGGGCGCTGCGCATCCGCGTCGAACGGGACGCGTCCGACACCGTGATCGCCCGGATCGTCCGCATGGTGGAGGAGGCGTCCGGGACCAAGGCGCCCACCCAGCTGTTCATCGAGAAGGTCGAACAGCGCTACTCGCTGGGCATGGTGGCGGCGACACTGGCCGTCTTCCTGGTCCCGCCGGCCTTCGGTGCGCCGCTCACCGACTCGCTGCTGCGCGCGATGACCTTCATGATCGTGGCCTCGCCGTGCGCGGTCGTGCTCGCGACCATGCCGCCCCTGCTGTCGGCCATCGCGAACGCCGGACGGCACGGCGTGCTCGTGAAGTCGGCCGTGGTCATGGAACGGCTAGCGCAGGTCGACGCGGTGGCGCTCGACAAGACGGGCACCCTGACCGAGGGCACACCACGGGTCACCGACATCAGCCCGCTGCCCGGACGGGACCCGGAGCAGCTCCTCGTCCTCGCGGCGGCGGCCGAGCACCCGAGCGAGCACCCGCTGGCACGGGCCATCGTGGACGCGGCGCGTGAGCGGGGGCTCGCGCTGCCGGTGGCGGAGGACTTCGACTCCACGCCGGGCGTCGGCGTGAGCGTCACCCTGGACGGGCGGGTCGTCGCCGTCGGCGCACCGGCCCGGTTGCTGAACGGCGCGACGGACGCCGGCTCCGCCCGGGCAGCGGCCCTCGCGACCGGGCTGGAGGACGGCGGGCGGACCGCCGTACTGGTCAGCCTGGACGGAGCGCCGGTGGGGGTACTCGGCATCGCCGACCGGCTGCGCCCCGACGCCACCGCCACCGTCGCCGCGCTGACGTCCCTGACCGGGACCTCGCCCCTGCTGCTGACCGGCGACAACCCGCGCGCCGCCGCCCGCCTCGCCGCCGAGGCCGGCATCGACGACGTACGTGCCGGGCTGCTGCCCCAGCACAAGGTCGGCGCCGTCCGGGACGCGCAGGACGCGGGCCGCAGGATGATGGTGGTCGGCGACGGCGTCAACGACGCCCCGGCGCTCGCCGCCGCCCACACCGGTGTCGCCATGGGCCGCGCGGGCTCCGACCTCGCCCTGGAGACCGCCGACGCGGTGATCGTGCGCGACGAACTCGCCACCGTTCCCGCCGTGATCTCCCTGTCCCGGCGCGCCCGCGGGCTGGTCGTGCAGAACCTGGTCATCGCCGGCGTCTTCATCGCCGGCCTGGTGGTGTGGGACCTGGCCGGCAACCTGCCGCTGCCGCTCGGTGTCGCGGGCCACGAGGGTTCCACCGTCCTCGTCGGCCTCAACGGGCTGCGGCTGCTGCGCGAGGCGGCCTGGCGGCGGGCCGCCGAGTGAGCCGGCGCAAGGAGCCCCCGGCTCAGGCGGCGTCCCCGTGCACGGTGACCGTCTGCCGCGGCTGCTGCTGCGGCACCGACAAGGTTCCCGGCGTCGACCACCGCGCTCAGCTCGCCACGCTGAAGGCCCGGCTGGCGCCGGTCGCCCGGATCCGCGCGGTGAACTGCCTCGACGCCTGCGAGCAGGCCAACGTCATCGTCGTCCAGCCGTCCTCGGCCGGGAGGGCCGCGGGCGGCCGCCCCGTGTGGCTCGGGCTGGTCAACGACCCGGACGCCACGGACGACATCGCGGCATGGGTACGTGCCGGCGGGCCGGGGCCGGCCGCACAGCCGGAGATCCTCGACCTGTACCGGTTCGCGCCGTCCCGGCGTGTACAGCGGAGCCTGGAGGACTGAACCCACCGGTCGCCCGGCAGCCCCGGGCCCGGCCGGAAAACACCAGTACCTTGCGGGCGCGCCGGTGTACCTGCACCGGGCGGAGGGCGGTTGAAGCCGGGCCGGCACTGGCTGTACCACACCGGTCCGGTCCTGGCGGCGGTGATCGTCATCCCGTGGTTCCTGGCCGACAAGCTCGACGACCTGCCGGCGTCCAAGCGGGCACGGCGGGAGCTGCTCGGCCGGCGTACCGACCGGGCGCCGGCACCACGGCGCGCCGACGGTGACCGGCATCGCCTCCCGGAGCCGTCCGCCGACGTCTTCGACGGCGACTGGGCCCGCACCGCCGGCCAGTCGCTGCTGCGCCGGTACGGGCAGTCCCCCAACCTCCGGCGTCCGCTGCTGTTCACCGACGACGGCGTCTGCCTCGCGGCCTCGCCAGGACGACGCCCGTCGCCGACCGAGGCCGAGCGGCTTCGACATCGTCACGGAGTTCGCCCACCGCGAGGCCCGGATCCACCGGGAGCCGGGCCAACGCCACTTCTTCCTGCGCTTCTCGGACGGTTCGTGGCTCAACCCGGGGCGGCTGGCCGACAGCGAGGACGCCGAGCACTTCCTGAAGGCGATCAGCGCCTGACACCCGCCGGACCTCGCACTCAGGACCTCCGCGGTCCGGACCTCCGCGCTCGGCCCTGCGCGACTCAACTCGTGCAGGCGTCCGGGCCGTTCTCGGCGAAGGACTGCTTGGTGCAGTAGGTGACGGTCGGGTAGTAGTCGCCCATCACCTTCGCCGGGTCGTCGCCCTTGCCGATGTCCTGGATGGCGTTGCGGAAGTCGCCGGCCGGCAGCATGTTCCGGAACAGCAGCAGGCTGGAGACGTCGGTGGGCCCCCAGTCGATCCATGTCACGCCCTTGTCCGTGGTCGCGTCGGCGGGCCGGTCCCGCTTGGTGGAGACCACGTAGGTGTAACGCCCGTTCTTGTCCAGGGCCGTCTGGAAGTCCGCGGCGCAGGAGCTCACCGGGTAGGGCAGTTGCCACTGGTTCTGGCAGAGGGACCAGTACCTGAGCTGTGTCCTGGTGAGCACCGACTGGCCGTTGACGGTGTCGGGGAACGTCGGCGCCTTGCCGCGGACGACCGCGACGCGGCCGGACTTGTAGGCGAGCGGCGCGCACAGGTACTTGTTGTACGGATTGGGGAACAGCCCGAGCACCTTGGTGGGCGGTGCGAAGCCCGGATCACTCGGCGTGAACTTTCCGCAGCCTGCGAACTTTCCCGCGGGCGCGTTGTCCTTCACGAGCTTCCTGAGCGTATCGGCGAGCGGTCCCGACGGTCCCTGCGCGGAATCCGCCCTGGGGCAGGTCTTCATGGCGCTCGGGCCGCTGCCCTGACGCTGCACCGACAGCGTCGGCAGCGGAACTCCGCCTGCCGGGTCGGATTCGTTGTCGGGGACGTAGATCCGCAGCACCAGGAAACCGGCACCGGACGCCGCACTGTTCGAGGTCGCGGCGATGGTGTCGGCACCGGAACCGGCCGCGACTCCCGGTTTCAGCGTCACCTGGTAGCGGTGGTGCGCCGGATCCGTGCCCGCGTCCGGGACGGCGAACGGGTTCTTGCTCCCCGGACGGGGGGAGATCTGGTAGTCGGCGAGGGCGTCGACAGGCGCGCCCTTGGTGTCGTACGCCGTCAGCGCGGTGAATCGGGCGGACGGGTACGTTCCGTCCACCACGAGTCGGTCGCCCTTGCCCAGGCGGTAGGGCGTCAGCCAGTACGTCGCGTTGGTCTCGGGGAAGGCGAAGTTCAGCCTGCCGGGCCGGACGACGGCCGGCCAGGCGCAGGGACTGCCCGACGCGGTCACGGTCACACCGGCGTGGGCCGGGGCAGCAACGGCTGCGGAGGGCGTCGCCGGCACGGCGACGACCCCCAGGCACGCCAGAGCGGACACGGTCAGGTGTCGCCAAGGAGCACGCAGCATGATGCCCCTCCGTCCGTGGGTGGCGCGGGCTGCGGAAAGGGCGTCCCGGGGGCCTACCGCGCGTTCCGGGGGAGGACCCCCGGAACGGGCCGCGCACGGGCCCGGTCCCAGGACGCAACCGCCGCCATCAGTCTCACTCCGTTCCCACCCCCGTGCAACGCGGCACCGCGGCTCCTCCCGCAACCGGCACTCACTCCCCGGAGAGCGGCCGGGCGCGGTAGAGGTCGCGCAACAGGGCGACCTCGGCGCCGTGGTGCAGCACTTCCTGGTTGACCCACCACACGATGCCGAGGAGCGGTTCCTCCGCGTCGCTGCCGTACGGGTAGGTGCAGTACCCCACCGTGTCCAGCGCGGCGTCGTCGACGCCCAGCAGCGTCTTCCGCCAGGCCGCGGCACCGGCGCCGAAGGCCGCGCCCGCTCCCGCGGCGTCCCCGCTGACGCGGTGGTCGTCCCGGGTCAGCGTGTGACTGCCGGCGGTGTGGTCGGCGCGCAGGGCCGGCATTTCGGCGAGGTGGCTCAGGCGCCACGCGATGGTCGTGAAGGGGGGCGGCCAGGGATGCGGGTCGGGGGCGGCGTCGCGGCCCCAGTCGCCGGTGCCGGCCAGGAAGGTCAACGACAGCGTGCGTGGCCGCGCCGGCCGGCGCACCCGCTCAACGGGTCCGCCGGGGCCGGTCCGTGCAGGGACCGGCCCCGGCGGGGGCTCACCGCCTCGGAGTGTTACGGCAGGGGCGGGTAGGCGTTCTGCAGCAGCTGCTGGAACTGGGCGGAGAACCAGTGTCCGGCCAGGGGCGCACCCGGCAGGGCACCGGTGGGGCTGTTGCCGTTGCGGGCGTTGCCGCCGTAGGTGGGGTCGCACATGCGGTCGAAGCCCTTGCCCTCGTCGTTGGAGACGGCGGAGCTGGAACCGTCGGACTCCCCCGGGGGCTTGACCCAGACGTAGGCGTCGATGCCGGCGGCCGGGGCCGCGGTGGGCCGCTGGCCGAGACCGGCACCGCTCTGGTTGCACCAGTTGCCGGCGTGGATCCGCCGGTCGACACGGCCGCCGTTGACGTAGTCGTCGACGGAGGTCAGGGGGCCGGGCTTGGTGGGACGGGCGGAGCCGCCCCAGCCGTTGCGGGAGGTGTCGATGAGCATGCCGAGACCGGAGTTGAACCCGGCACCGACCAGCTTGTCCCGCAGGGCGACGGCGAAGGACTGCTCGTCCACGTACTGGTTCCAGTCCACCCACTTCGACTGGCGCACGGTCTGGCCGTTGACGCTGTCGGTGACCTTGAAGTTCGGTTCCGTCGTGGGGCTGTAGTTGGCGGTGTTCACGATGAAGCCGGCCACGTCGTTGACGCTGGCGCCGTTCGTCGTGGCGACCCTCGCGAACTCCTGCACCGCCGGGGCGAGGTTGCTGTCCCAGCCGAGCCAGCCGTGGTGACCGGCGTCGATGTAGTTGTAGACGTTGGGGATGGCACCGAGCTTGTCCAGTGCGTAGGAGACGCCCTTCTCGTAGTTGCCGTTGCTCTTCATGGTCACGCAGGCGTCGGTGGTGGAGTTGGTGCCGCCGGCGTTGGTGATCAGGTTGGGCAGGGAGTCGGGTTCGATGACGGTGGCGATCCGGAGGGAGGCGTACTTGGGGTCGGACAGGATCGAGGCGATGGGGTCGATGTACTGGCTCTTGTACTTGTCGATCTCGGTCGGGCCGAGTTCGCCGTTGGAGGCGAGGGCGGCGCAGTCGCGGCCGGGCAGGTCGTAGATGACCAGCTGGACGACGAGATCACCCGAGCCCTTCTGCTTCAGGGCCTCGTCGAGGTGGGCGCGCAGGCCCATTCCGCCGCTCACCCCGTTGATCGCGGCGATGCGGTCGAGCCAGACGGCGGTGGGCTGGTTGGAGACGCGGCTGCCGCCGGGCTCGGCGGCAGCCTTCGCCGACCACTCGGGGTTCACGTACGCCTTGGCCCCGACGTAGGGGTTGTCGACCTTGCCGCCGGAACCGCCGTTGTCCCCACCGGTGCTCCCGCCCGTGTCACCACCGGTACTTCCGCCGGTGCTGCCACCCGTGGAACCGCCGGTGCTCCCGCCCGTGTCACCGCCGGTGCTGCCACCTCCCGTGCTGCCTCCCGTGCTGCCTCCCGTGCCCCCACCGTTGTCGACGTTGCAGGTGACGCCGTCGAGGGTGAAGGCGGTGGGGACGGTGTTCGTGCCGCTGTAGGTGCCGTTGAAGCCGAAGCTGACCGAAGCGCCGGTGGCCAGGCTGCCGTTGTAGCTCTCGTTGGCTGCGGTGACCGCGGTGCCGCTCTGGCTGACCTTCGCGCTCCAGCCCTGGGTGACCTTCTGGTTCCCGGTGTACGACCACTTCAGGGACCAACTCGACTTGGCCGCCGCGTTGTTCGTGAGGGTGACGGCGGCGGTGAAGCCGGTGTCCCACTGGCTCTGCACCTTGTAGTCCACCGAGCAGGGGACGGAGGTGACGGCGGCACCGGCCGGTGTCGTGAGGAGCGCCGTCCCCGAGGCTCCGGCGAGCACCGCCAGGGCAGCGAGGAACGACAACTTGGTACGACTCATCAGTGCGGATTCCTTCGTTTCGATGGCTTCTTGTGGGGTGGGCTTACGACAGGTCGTGGTCGGACCACTTCACCGACCTGGTCGACGAATCCGTGTGAGCAGGACACTGGTGGGTGACGGCGTACTCCACCGTGCAGGCGAGCGCGGCTCCCTGGGGCGAGCCCACCGGGCCGGCCACGCCGATGACGAGCGTGGCCGCACCGGCGGCGGCCGGCAGCACTGAACGCGGGGGTGTCGCATGAGCGACTCCTTGCAGTGTGGCGCCGTGACGGACGCGTCGACTGAATGGAACCGCTCCCACTGGTGCGAGGGACGGTAGCGCCAACTGCGCTGCTTTCACAGGGCTGTTGCTTAACTTTTCTTAGATGGTCCGCTTCTGACGATTCAACTTCTCAACGTCTTGACCGAACCGGCCCTGATCCTCACTATGGGAGCGCTCCCACTGGTTCAAGCCTTGTTCCCCCACGAGCCGCAACCCGCAAGGAGAGACCGGAACGATGGATCCCGGACGTAAGCGCAGAGCTGCGCGCCCACTGTGGAACGCCGTGGCGGCCGCATTCGCCCCACCCCTGACGATGCTCGCCACCGGCAGCAGAACCTCCTCGCCGCCTACGCGCTCAGCTCGGTTGCGGATCTGAAGCGCAAGTCGGCCAGGGGTGCTGCGGACTGGGGCAAGTCGCAAGCAGCGGCAGCTGGAGTCCTACCGTTGGCGGCAGTCCGCCGAAGGCGCCATCGCCGGCGGTGCCACCAACAGCTGGGCCGGACGCCACGCCGCCCCACCGGCCGGTACCTGGTCCATGGAACGCGTCGCGGAGTACTCCTCGGCATGGGCTCGTACGCGGAACTTCTCGAATGACCCCCGCCCACCCTTCCGTGTACCCGGCCCCGCCGCACCACGACAGAGCCCACCAGGCCGGGCGGCCCCACCCGCGCAGGGGACCGCCCGGCCCACACACACGCTTCAGCTCCGCTCACACTGCGCGGGCCGGCACTATCCGGTGGGCGGGAGCGCGGCCCGGCTGGGAGCGCTCCCAGGTCCGGGCTGTCCGCTCTCGCCGTTCCTCCCCCCACGCGAAGCCGGCGCATGTGACCGGACCCTTCGGGCAGCGACGAGCAGTGACGACGGGCGAGCCGGACGACCGAGTACTTCCCGTGATTCCTCCTGACCGGAACCCAACTGATTACTTGCGGAAGCGGTGTTGCCCGGTTCGCGGGCCCGTAAGATCAGTGATCTCGTGGGGGAGGTGGTCATGGTCAAGCGACGCCCTGGTACGCCGACGCTGGAAGAGGTGGCCGCCCATGCCGGGGTGGGGCGGGGCACGGTCTCCCGAGTCATCAACAACGCGGCCGGTGTGAAGGAGTCGACACGCCGGGCCGTGCAGCAGGCCATCGAGGAGCTGGGGTACGTGCCCAATCTCGCGGCCCGCTCCCTGGCCGGGCGGCGGGCCGACGCCGTGGCCCTCGTCCTCACGGAGCCGGACTGGAGGCAGTTCGCGGAGCCGTTCTTCTCCGAGATCGTCCGTTCGCTCGGAGACGCGCTGGTGGACACCGGGATGCAGCTGCTGCTGACCCTGGTCCGCTCCGAGGCCGAACGGCAGCGCTTCCTGGAGTACGCCCGCGGCGGCCGTGTCGACGGCATCCTGTTGATATCCGTGCACGCTAATGATCGGTTGCCGGACATGCTCGCCGAGGCACGGTTGCCGACCGTGCTGCTGGGGCGCCGCTCGGGTGACGAGTACGTCAGTTACGTGGACGCCGACAACGTGGGCGGTGCCCGAAGCGCCGTATCGCACCTGCTGGAACGGGGCCGTAGAACCATCGCGACCATCACCGGACCGCTCGACATGTACGCCGCCCAGTCCCGGCTGCGCGGCTACCAGGATGCCCTTGCGCTGGCCGGGCTGAAGGTCACGCGATCCTTGGTCGCGGAGGGCGACTTCACGGAGGACAGCGGGCGCCGGGCCATGGCGGAACTCCTGGAACGGCACCCGGAGATCGATGGTGTCCTCGCCGCGTCGGACACGACGGCGGTGGGGGCCCTGCACACGTTGCGCGCGGCGGGGCGACGGGTGCCGGAGGATGTCGCCGTGATCGGCTTCGACGACTTTCCGCTGGCGCAGAGCACGAAGCCGCGCCTGACCACGGTGCGTCAGCCGCTGGAGGAGATCGGCCGGGCCATGGTCAGGCTGCTGATGGAGGAGATGGAAGAGCCGGCCGTGGCCTGGCGGCACGTGATCCTCCGTACGGAACTGGTCGTCCGCGAGTCGTCCTGACGACCGTCTTCCGCTGCCGGAGGAGCGCCCGACCGGCCCCCGGCCCCCCGTCCCTCCTTCGCGCGAGCGGAGGCGTCAGTGCCGGGCGAACTGGACGCGGGTGGGCTGTACGACGTTCGGCCGCAAGGCCATGCCGCCGACGGTCAGTTGTTCCCCGTAGATGTCCGTGAGTCTGATCGTGCCGCCGCATCCGCCGCCGTCCGCGGAGATGAAGTAGTCGTAGTCGGTGCGGGGCAGCCGCCGCCAGCCGCCCGCGGTACGGACTTCCAGCCGTGCGACGGGATTCCGGTGGCCGATCGCCTGGACACCGCACCAATAGCGGCTGGACCCGGTCTTGTACCTGAGGGAGACCGTGTCGGACGTGTCGGGACTCACCAGGCTCCAGGTGATCGGGATCCGTCCGAGTTCGGGGGCGGCGAGCTTGGCGAAGGCCTGTTCACTGAGGTCGAGTTGCCCGGGTGCGCAGGGAAGCGGGCATTCGTTGGTGATGCGCACGGTGACCGAGGCTCCGTTCGCCGCGCGAACGCGCACGTACGCGCCGCACGCCTTGGACGTCTCGTAGTCGGTGGTGTTCATCGCCGCGATCATGAGGTCGGTGCTCGGTCCGAACAGGCAGGCGCCGTCTCCGTTGCCGGCCTGGTAGGAGGTGGCGACGCCTCGGTAGGTGGTCCCGGGCCTGATCCGTCCCGCGAGCGATGTCGTGCCGGAGGCCGTGCGCGGGGGTTGCGGGGTGCGGGTGGACGAGGGCTTCGTCGTCGCGGTGGCCGCGGCGGGCGTCGGGGTCGGTGAGCCGGCCGGGGTCGCGGAGGCGGTCGAGGCGGCCGGGGAGGGGGCGCTCGACCTGGTCGCGGTGGTGGCTCCGGTTCGGGGGGTGGTGACGGAGGCGGCCGCGGCGGGCTGTGCATCGGCCCGGTGGCCGGGGCGCATCGCCACCACCAGGTAGGCGAGAAGGGCCGTGGAGACGAGCCCCAATACCGTACCCAGCATGATCCTGCGTCTGTGCCTGCGCTGCCGCGCGGCCTGCCGTGCTGTCTTCATACCCGTCCGTTCGGAAGATCGAGCCGATGGTGCACTCCCTGGTGGCCACCGGAGGCGCAAAGGTTGCCGCCGGATTCCCGGAGTTCCGCCGGCCGGCGGCCGGCGGCCGTGCGAGGATCGCCGCGTGAATGATCTACGACTCCGCACGGCCACCGAGGCCGACTCGGCTGTCCTCGTCCGGCTGCGTGACGACGCTGCACGCTGGATGGTGGCCCGCGGTATCACGGGGCAGTGGCGGCCGGGAGAACTGGACGAGGACCACTTCGGCCGGGTCATGGCGCACGGCGAGGTCTGGCTCGCTGAGATCGGCGGTCGTGTCGCCGGCGCCTGGGAGCTGTGGTGGGACGACGAGGCCGCCTGGGGTTCGCAGCCGCCCGTAGCCGGATACGTGCACCGGCTCATGGTGGACCGGTGCGTCGCCGCGCCCGGAACGGGGAGACTGCTGCTGAGTGCCGCCGAGCGCAGAGTTGCCGAGGCGGGACGGACATGCGTGCGTCTGGACTGCCTGGCCGGCAACGCCCCGCTCAACTCCTACTACCAGCAGGCCGGTTACCGCATCGTGGGCCACAAGAAGGGCAAACCGCAGCCGAACGGGCCGGCCAAGTCCTTCACCCTGCTGGAAAAGGAGCTTTGACCGGAGATCGGGGCGCGTCCGCGGCAACCAACCCACCGCATCGCACGGATCAGGGACGATGAAGTATGCGCCCGGAGGACTGGCACCTCACCGAAGACATCGACGAGTTCCTCGCCCGAGCCGGCGACTTCCTGCGCTCGCGCCCCGCCCTGCACAACACGCCGCTGACAGTACTGGAGAGACTGCGCACGCGCGGGTCGGACGCGTACGGCGCGGGAGTCACCGTCTTCGGACGGCTGGAGTCAGGGGGTGAAGTCCGCGCCGCCTTCTACCGCCTCGCGACCCGGCGGGTGACGCTCACCCCCCTCACCACCGAGCAGGCCGACACCCTCGCCGCCCGTCTGACCGGCCTCGGCCGCCCGGTGTCCGGCGTCACCGCGGACCACGACACCGCCACCGCCTTCGCCGAGGCATGGCAGCGGCACACGGGCGCAACGGCCGAAGCGCACTGGTGGGGCCGTCTGCACCGGCTCGGTCCGCTCACGCCGCCGGAGCCGCGTCCCGAGGGCCGGGCTCGTCTCGCGGGAGAACACGACCATGAGCAAGTCATCCGGTGGTGCAACGAGTTCGCCGCCGACGTGGGGGAGGCCCCCACCCTGGACGCCGACTCCTGGCCCGACTCCCGCTTCGCCGACAAGCACTTCACCTTCTGGGAGGACCCGGACGGCACCCCCGTCTCCATGGCCGGCTCGACTTCCCTGGTCGGCGGCATGATCCGAGTGGACCCCGTCTACACCCCGGCCCACCTCAGGGGCCGCGGCTACGCAGGCGCCGTGACCGTCGAGGTGACCCGAACCGCACTCACCGCAGGCGCGACGGACGTCGTCCTGTTCACCAACCCGGCCAACCCCACCAGCAACGCCCTCTACCAGCGCATCGGATACCTTCCGATCGCGGACTTCACCGGCTACAGGTTCTCCCAGGACGCACGGGACGCCGGCTAGGGACGCGCGGATCGGTCGGAGCATCGCGGCACGTCGGCGCCGACGCCGCCACCATGACCCGCACCATCCAGCGCCTGGAGAAGGCCGGCTTCGTGCGCCGTGTGCGCTCCACCAGCGACAAGCGGTCCGTCCTCGTCGAACCCACCGCCGCCAGCCAGGCCCTGCGCCAACAGGTCGAAGACCTCTGGGCCCGCCTTGAGGACTACGTGGCCGGCGACCTCACCGACACCGAACGCGGCGAGACCGTCGCCGTCCTGGAACGCCTCGAAACCGCCCTGGCCGCCCACCTCGGCGACGCCGAACCGCCCTCGCGCCCCGGTACGCCCGACGCCTGAGACGCCTGGCCGGACAGCCGGGTGCGATATCGGTAACAGCTGTTACCATGCCGGTATGGCGAAGACACAGCTGGGTGCGCGCGTGGACGAGGACATCGCGGAACTCGCGAGGAAGCGCGCCGCCGACCTCGGACTGAGCATCGGCGACTACCTCGCCCGGCTCGTGCAGGACGACGCCAGCGGACTGCGCGCCCGCGCGGTCGACGCGGCCGCCCGGTTCCTGGCCGACCACCAGGCCGTCTTCGACGAGGCCGAACAGGAGCAGCAGACGCCTCCGGGAGCGCGCGCGGCCTGATGGAACTGCACATCGACGTCCCCTGGATCCTCCAGGTCGCCGAGGCCGCCGGCGCGAACGACCCGGCCCCCGACGACTACGGCGTTCCCGTCTCCGCGATCGCCCGCCACCGGGCCGAACTGTTCGAGCAGCCCGTCTACGACGGTCCCTACGCCAAAGCAGCCGCCCTGGTGCACACGCTCGGCCGATGCCGCTGGCTGGAGCGCTCCAACCTCGCCGTCGCCGCGGCCACCGGCGTGATGTACCTGGAAGCCGCGGGGATCCCCGTCAAGCCCGCCCGCGAGGACGCCATCGCCCTCAAGGACCTGCTCCTCGACCCCACCTGCACCGCCGGCCGGATCGCCGCCTTGCTGCGGACATGGCCCACCGCCACCTGACGCCGTCGCCGTATCGGCAGCCTTCGGTTCCACCGGGCCGGCCGCACAGCTACCGACCCGGCACGGGTGCGTCAACAGGGGCCGGATGCGGGACCAGACCACCGGCGATAGCATGAAAACAGCGGCCGCGCGAGCCCAGTCAACCGGTGGCCGAATCCCCGTGGCGTCGCTTTCCTTCCTCCGTGCGCCTTCGTGTTGCTCGTTCTCTGGGCCCGCAGACTGCGGGAAGGGAGACAGAACACGATGAGTGAGACGGACACCCTCGTCGCCGTCGAGAAGGCCGAAGTGGGCTACCACGAAGGGTTCTCGAACGGCCACTACAACAACCATCAGAAGTTTTCTCCCGCCGTTCCCGGACTGGAGTGGTCGCAGAACCAGTCATGGTGTCAGACCTTCCAGTCGTGGGCCTTCCAGCAGGCCGGACTGAAGAGCCTGGCACCTGTGACCGCGTCCTGCGCGACGGCGGTCGACTGGTACAAGAGCCGCGGCAGATTCTCGTTCTACCCCGCCATCGGGGCGATGGTGTTCTTCGGCCACACGGGAGGCGAACACGTCGGACTCGTCTACAAGTACGACGCGGACTACGCGTACACCATCGAGGGGAACACCAACGCCAACGGTTCCTCCGAGGGCGACGGGGTGTACCGGAAGAAGCGGGCCCGCCGGGACAGCAACCTCTACGGATACGGACTGCCGAAGTTCGCGGAGGGCATCGTCACGGCCGACCCGGGTCTGAAGGGCAAGCCCGGATACACGTACATGGCCGCCGCGTCGTCCCGCGAGGCCCAGCCCCTGCCCGTGGCAGAGGCCGAAGAGGCGCTGCCGTGGGTGTCCTCGCACCAGCTCGCCTGGGCGGCCACTCATCCCACGGCCGAGGAACAGACCGCGGGAAACGGCTCCGGCCCCACGGCGGACGACGTCGCTCACGTACAGGATGCGTTGGAGAAGGTCCTGGGTGTCGCCCCCGACGACCCGCACTCCCTGTTCGAAGCGGAGACACAGGAGCTCTTCGAACGGTTCCGGAGGGAGAAGCTGGGCTACGGCGAGGCGGACGGCCATGGCGTTCCCGGCACGCGGGAGCTGGTCGAACTGGGCAGGCAGTCGGAGCTGTTCAACGTCAGGGCGGGTTCGTCCCCGGCCGTCGAGCAGCCCTGGGTCAGCTTCAACCAGGTGGTCTGGGCGTCGACGCACAGTGCCGAGGAGGAGCACGCCCAGCCGGACGGCAGGGCCGGCCCGAAGGCCGACGTGGCGCTGGTGCAGGAGGCGCTGGAGAGGGTCATGCACACGGTCGTGACCGATGAACGCGGGATCTTCGAGGCCGCCACCCAGGACCTCTACGACGAGTTCCGTCGTGCGGTGCTGCACTTCTCCGGCAGTGACGCCGCCGGGACACCCGGCGTGCAGTCGCTGACGGAACTCGGGCAGTTCGCCGGGCTGTTCCGGGTGCACGCCGGTTTCCCGGTGGACGGGGCCACGGTTGCCGCCGCCGTCGAGACCATGGGGCAGCTCGACCCGAAGCAGGTGACGTTCCACCGGCACCTGCCCGACGGCAAACTGGAGGACTGGATCGCCCAGGCGTGCACGGCGGCCGGGGTCCAGGCGAGCGGCTACTGGGTGAAGGGCTTCAGGACAGCCGTCGCGCGCGAGTCCTCCGGCAACCCCAACGCCTGCAACATGTGGGACCGCAACGCCGTGACGCCGGCCGGCTTCAGCAAGGTCAAGGATTTCGGGGACGGCTATCTGCGCGACGGGCGGATCATCCGGCTGAACGGAACCCTCACGCACTTCCAGTGCTCCCGGGGCATCGTGCAGTGCATTCCGCAGACGTTCGCCCAGCGCCACGCTCCCGGCACCTCGGTGAACATCTACGACCCCGTGGCATGCATCGCCGCCGCGATGCGGTACGTCCGCAGCCGGTACGGCGTCGCCGTCGACGGGTCCGATCTCGCCAAGAAGGTCCAGCAGTTCGACCCCAACCGGCGTCCCCACGGGTACTGAACAGGCGCCACCGCGGGGGCCAGGGGCGACCCCGGACCCCGCCCTACGGCGCCTACCAGGGAAGCCGCCCCGCCTGGTCGAAGTAGCCGCCGGTCGGGCCGTCCGGCCCCAGCCGAGCCATCCGGACGATGATCTCGGCGCCTTGCTCGACGCTCTGCATGCCCTGGTGCCGGTTCAGGTCCGTCGCGGTGTATCCGGGCTCCACGGCGTTGATCCGCATGCGCGGGAACGCCTTGGCGAACTGCACGGTGAGCATGTTGACCGCGGTCTTGGAGGTGGGGTAGGCCACCCCCGGATACCCGTCGCCGGCCCGGGCCAGCGAGGCCAGGCCGCTGCTGACGTTGACCACGACCGGCGCGGCGGATTTCTCCAGCAGCGGCAGGAAGGCGTGGGTCACCCGGACCAGGCCGAAAACGTTCGTTTCGAACACCTCCCGCAACACGTCGGCGGTCAGTTCCGCGGCACCGATGATGTCACCCCCCGGTGACCGCACCTCGATCCCGGCGTTGTTGACCAGGACGTCCAGGCCGCCGCCGGCCTCGACGGTGGTGACCGCCGCGGCGACCGACGCATCGTCGGTGACGTCGAGTTGCACGAACCGGGCTCCCAGCTCGGCCGCGGCGGCCGTGCCCCGTTCGATGCTGCGTGCTCCCAGCCAGACGGTGTGGCCCGCGGCGATCAGACGGCGGGCGGTCTCGTGACCGAGGCCCTTGTTGGCCCCGGTGATCAGTGTGGTGGTCATGGGACACAGCTTCCTTCCGGGCTGATGCGATCGACCAGTGGTTTACGGCGCGGGGCAGTCACCGGGGCAATGGTTCCGCGTGGCCCGAGCACCGCAGCATTCGGCGTGTTCCGCGCGTGCGGCGGAAAGGTCGTCGCGGTCGTCGGCGGAGAGCACCACGACGGCGTGCACCAGCTTGTCGCCGTCGGCGTCTGCGAACGTCCCGCCGGACTCGGCCCGGGGCGGGGCACCGCCGCACGCCTCTGGCTCACGGTCGCCCACCGCGTCGACGGCGAACCCGCCGGCCAGCCCGTGGGGCTCACCACCGGCACCGCCACGGGGCGTCACCCTGTCTCCTCACGGCGGGCGGTGGCGAACCGGCGCTGGTAGGCGGCGGGACTGATGGACAGCTCCCGGGCGAAGACGCGGCGCAGGCTCTCGTAACTCGGGAAACCGGACAGGGACGCGGCCTGCGTCGCGGTGTGCCCCTGGTCGAGCAGCGACTTCGCGATGTCGAAGCGGATCGACTCGACGTACCGGGCCGGTGTGGTGCCCAGCTCCTCCCGGAACAGCCTGGTGAGGTGACGCGTACTGACGTTGAGGTGACCGGCGAGTTCGGCGAGGGAGTAGGTGCCGGCCGGGTCTGCCGTGACCAGGTCGACCACCCTGCGCAGGGCGGGCGAGCGGGGCGGTGGACCCTGCAAGGGTGCGGAGAACTGGGACTGGCCGCCCGCACGGTGCAGGTAGACCACCAGAGAGCGGGCCACCTCACGGCTGACGTCGGGACCGTGGTCCTCCTCGACGAGGGCGAGCGCGAGGTCGATCCCCGCGGTGACGCCGGCCGACGTGTACGTCGTGCCGTCGCGCACGTAGAGGGCGTCGGGCTCGACGCGGGCCTTCGGGTACCGCGTGGCGAGTTCGCCCGCGATCTTCCAGTGGGTGGTCGCCCGTTTCCCGTCCAGGAGGCCCGTCGCGGCCAGCACGAAGGCACCGGAGCACACGGAGGCGACCCGGCCGGCCCGGGCCGCCAGATCTCGCGCCGCGTCGGCCAGGCCGCGCGGGACGGGGGTCCGGGGATGGACGTCTCCGCCCGGCACCAGGAACGTGTCGGGGTCCGGCGCCGTGGCGGCGCTGCCGTCGACGGCTACGCGCATGCCGATCGAGGAGACGACGTCGGCGCCCGTCGTCGACACCAGGGCGATCCGGTAGTCGGCGCCGAGCAGATTGGCCTCACCGAGCACCTCGGCGGGGCCGGCGACGTCCAGCAGTTTGACCCCGTCGTAGACGAGGATCGCCACCCGATGCGTGCCGGTGCTCACGGGCCCATCCTGAGGTGACCGGATTCGAGTGGTTCATGGCCGGACCGAGGCGGCGCGGGGTGTCGCGTGGTCGGCACTGTGGGAAACGGACGCACCGTCCACTCGTAGCACATCGCATCGGAAAGCACGGACCTCATGACCGACATCATCGCAGGAGTGGAAATACCCGGTACCTCGGCCGTCGCGGCGGCCACGGATTTTCTCCGGGAAAGGACCAGCCCACTGATCTTCCACCACTCCCGGCGCGTATTCCTCTTCGGTTCCCTCCATGCGCGCGAGCTGAACCTCCGGCCCGATCCGGAGCTTCTCTACATTTCGGCGATGTTCCATGACACGGGCCTTTCGATCCCTTTCTCCGACACGCAGCAGCGTTTCGAGCTGGACGGCGCCGACCACGCGCGGACGTTCCTGCGCGACCGCGGTTTCCCCGAGAGCGCCGCCGAGACCGTCTGGAGGGCGATCGCCCTGCACACGACACCCGGCATTCCCGGCCGGATGGAACCCGAGGTCGCCGCCACGAACTACGGCGTACTGACCGACGCGGTCGGCTGGGGACTGGACAGGCTGGCGGACGACCGGCTGGACGAGATCGTCGCGGCTCATCCCCGCGGTGATTTCAAGAAAGAATTCCTGCAGGCATTCGTCGACGGGCTCAAAGACCGCCCGGACACCACCTACGGGACCGTCAACGCCGACGTCCTGGAACATTTCGTTCCCGGTTTCCGCCGTACGTCCATGGTGGAGCGCGTCATCAACGCTCCCTGGCCCCGCTGAAGGGAATGCTCATGCGAGCCGTCACAGTCCGCGATCGCGAGGCCGGAATCACGGGGCTGACCCTGGAGGACCATTCCCACCCCCACGCCGCCGAGAACGACGTCATCGTCCGGGTGCACGCCGCGGGCTTCACCCGGGGAGAGCTCGACTGGCCCGCCACCTGGACCGACCGCGCCGGCCGCGATCGCACCCCGAGCGTGCCCGGCCACGAGGTCTCGGGGGTGGTGGCGGAACTCGGATACGGGACGACCGGCCTCACCGTCGGCCAGCGGGTCTTCGGGCTGACCGACTGGACCCGCAACGGCTCGCTCGCCGAGTACGTCGCCGTGGAGGCCCGTAACCTCGCCCCGCTCCCCGCCGGCATCGACCACGCGGCGGCCGCCGCACTGCCGATCTCCGGACTGACCGCGTGGCAGGGCCTGTTCGACCACGCCCGTCTCGCCACCGGCCAGACCGTCCTGATCCACGGGGCCGCCGGCGGTGTCGGCTCGATCGCCGTACAGCTCGCTCGCGAAGCGGGCGCCCGTGTGGTCGGCACGGGCCGCTCCGGCGACCGGGACACCGTGCTCGGTCTGGGCGGACACGCGTTCCTCGACCTGGAGACCGACCGGTTGGAGGACGCCGGCCAGGTCGACGTCGTGTTCGACGTGATCGGTGGCGACATCCTCGACCGCTCGGCCTCCCTGGTACGGGCCGGCGGCACGCTGGTCACCATCGTCATGCCGCCCGAGGTCCGGCCCAGGGACGGGCGGGCGGTCTTCTTCGTCGTCGAACCAGATCGTGCCCGGCTCGCCGACCTCGCCGCGCGGCTGAAGGACGGCCGGCTCAAGCCGGTCGTAGGCGCTGTGCTGCCGCTCGCCGAGGCCCCCGCCGCGTTCGCCGCCGGCCGGCGCGCCCGGGGCAGGACGATCATCCGCGTCACGCAGGACTGAACACACCGGCCTTCGCGGACGGGCAGGGCGAAACCGGCGCGAGGGGCGGGACACGGCCAATAGTGAGGCGCCGCGGAGGGGGTGGTCCGCGATGATGGAACGGTGTGGTCGCGCAACTGCGGGCAGCGCCGCGCGCGGTGCCTGATCACTGCTCGCGAGGGCCGGAAAGGGGTCGTCGATGCGGTGTCCTCGTACGGAGCCGGTGCATGTCGTCCGCGCTTCCACCGCACCCTGCCGGCGGAGCGACGGTGCCCGCCATGGCTGACAGGGGCACGGCCGCGCCGGCGCTGATACGGATGGTGCAGGCCAGCCACACCGTCACGCTGGAGCAGCTGCCCGGCCTGATCGCGGAGCACGCCGCCGCGGCCGGGATGCACGACGCGGCCGTCTACGTCGTCGACATCCGTGAGACGGTGCTGCGCCGGCTCACCGGCCGGGGACGCGACGCTGCGGGCGGCGGCGAGGAGTTCACCGTCCAGGGCAGCCTGCCGGGTCAGGCGTACCAGCGTGTCGAACTGCTCGCCGAGTCGGGGTGGGACGGTGCGCCGGGCGGGCGGCGGCGGTGGTGGGTCGCCATCACCGACGGTGTGGAGCGGCTGGGTGTGCTCCGGGCCGACACCGACACCGATGACGAGCCCACCCGTGACGCCTTGCGCGATCTGGCGTCGACGACGGCTCTGCTGCTGCTCAGCAAGCGTTCCTTCAGCGACTCCTACGCACGGCTGGTGCGCACCGAGGCGATGAACGTCGCCGCCGAGATGCAGTGGAACCTCACCCCGCCCAGCGCCTATGCGGGACACGACGTCACGGTGGGTGCGGTGATGGAACCGGCGTACCAGGTCGGCGGCGACGCCTTCGACTACGCCGTGGCCGGCACCACCCTGCACCTGAGCGTCTTCGATGCCATGGGCCACGACACGACCGCCGGTATCACCGCGAACGTCGCCGTGGCCGCCTGCCGCAACGCCCGCCGCCAGGGCGCGTCGCTGATCGAGACCAGTGAGCAGGTGGAACGGGTGCTGCTGGAGCAGTTCAGCACCAGCCGCTACGTCACCGGCATCCTCGCGGACCTCGACATGGCGAGCGGTCGGCTGACCTGGATCAACCGCGGCCACCACCTGCCGGTCCTCATCCGGGAGAACCGCTGGACGACGGAGCTGGCCTGCCCGCCGGCCGGCCCCATGGGTGCGGATCTGCGCCTGCCGGTGACCCAGTGCACCGAACAGCTGCAGCCCGGTGACCGCCTGCTGCTGTACACCGACGGGGTCGTGGAGGCCCGCGACGTCCGGGGGGCCGAGTTCGGGCGGGACCGGTTCGTCGACTTCATCCGCCGCCAGCACGCCGGCCGGCACACCTTGCACGAAACCCTGCGGCGGCTCATGGCGGCCGTCCTGGACCACAACGACGGGCGACTCGCCGACGACGCCACCGTCCTGCTCGCCGAGTGGCGCGGGAGCGACCACCGCGGGCTGACACCATGAGACGCGCTCGCCCAGGCAGGAGAATCGCGTGAGTAGCGAACCACCCACCTCGCACCCGCGACGGGGCCCCACTGTGGACGTACAGCTGCGCGCGCTGGCCCCCGACCGCCGTCTCGTGACCGTCAGCGGCCAGCTGGATCTGCACACCGCCCAAGGGCTCGCCGACGCTCTGGAGCCGCTGCTGGGCGGCCGTGACCAAGCGGTGCTGGTGGACCTGTCCGGCGTCACGTTCCTCGACTCGACCGGCCTCACCTGTCTGATCACCGCCTACCGGACCGCCCGGACGACCGGCGCCCGCCTCGCGCTGATCGCCCCGAGCGCGCCGGTGCGGACGATGCTGGAACTCACCGGCGTGGACCAGGTCCTCGACGTCTACCCCGCCGTGGACGCCGCACCCTGACGTCCCGCCGTACGCCACGGGGCCGAAGGCCACGTCAGCCGCGGCGGACTCGATGCCGGGATGCGGCCGGGCCGGGGCCATGACCTCGGCGGCCCGGCCGGACTGTGCGACGGCCGTGCCGAAGTCCGGGCGCGTCGCACATCGCACGGGCGATATCGCGGTACCCGTGACGACGGAGACCGGTCCGGCAACCGAAGGAGTCCGCAGATGAACGCCCCTGTGAAGCCCGGCGCGCACCACGGCCGCCACACCGGGCAAGGTGTCGACGTGAAGTTGCTCGGCATCTATCTCAACGACCACCTCGCCGGCGCCACCGCCGGCACCCAGCGCGCCGCCCATCTGGCGCGCACCTCCCGTGGCTCCGCGCTCGGGCGCGCACTGCACCCCGTCGCGGCGGAGATCGCCCAGGACCGGACGACGCTGATCAGCATCATGGGCGACCTCGGCGTGCCCGTGCGCCGCTACAAGGTGTGCGCGGGGTGGGTGGGCGAGAGGGCCGGACGGCTGAAGCCGAACGGCCGCCTGGTAAGCCGTTCCCCGCTCGGCGTCCTGCTGGACCTGGAGGCGCTGCGGCTGGGGATCGAGGGCAAGGTGGCCCTCTGGCAGACGCTGCGCCGGCTCGGCGCGTCGGAAGAGCGGCTCGACCCGGCCCGGCTCGACACCCTGCTGGAACGGGCCCGGCGACAGCAGACCACGGTCGAGGAGTGGCGGGTCCGCCAGGCGGAGGAACTGCTGCACGGAACGGCCGGATGAGCCCCGCTGCCACGGATTCGTGTCACCCGGTCATGTCACCCGGTCGGCGGCACAAAAGCGTGTTGGGCGGGTAAAGCGCGCGTCATCGGGTACATCGTGTGCGGCTCCTGTTGGTGAAGAGCCGGAGCACGCCCGGACCATGGGCTGCTCCCGGGTATGGACGAAGGATCATCTGATGGCCAGCGGCACTGTGAAGTGGTTCAACGCGGAGAAGGGCTTCGGCTTCATCTCGCCGGATGGCGGAGGCCCCGACGTCTTCGCGCATTACTCCGAGATCCAGGGCAGCGGATTCCGCGAGCTCACCGAGGGCGAGCACGTCACTTTCCAGATCGGGCAGGGGCAGAAGGGGCCGCAGGCTCAGAACATCGTCCGCGGCTGACCGGGGGAACAGGTCGGAACGAGGCGGTTGCCCTTCGGGGCAGCCGCCTCGGCGCGTTGCTCCGGACGCCTGCGGGGCGTCGGCGGTCAGGCATCGGATCTGACCGGACCGGGGTACTCCGGCAGCTCACGGGTACGCGTGTGCGGCGCCCTCTTGGAGGCGCACCTGTGGGCAGCACTCGGGGAAGCAGTAGGAGATGGCATGAGGCTCCGCCAGTCGGCTCTGGCACCGTTCCGGTGTTCCGCACAAGTGCTGG
This sequence comes from Streptomyces sp. NRRL S-1022, assembly GCF_000720135.1. Taxonomy (GTDB): domain Bacteria; phylum Actinomycetota; class Actinomycetes; order Streptomycetales; family Streptomycetaceae; genus Streptomyces. The sequence goes on from NZ_JOIU01000017.1 coordinate 115,593, forward strand.
GCGGCCGGTACCGCCTGGACGCGGTCGTCGGCTCGGGCGGCGCCGGTGACGTCCACCGCGGCTTCGACCTGCGTCTGCAACGACCGGTGGCCGTCAAGCTCTTCCGCGCCGGTACCGGCGGCGACCGGGAGGACGGCTTCCACAACGAGGCGGTGATCCTCGCCCGGTTGCGGCACCCCGGCCTGGTCACCGTCTACGACGCCGGGCGGTACGACGGACGTGCCTACCTCGTGATGGAGCTGATCGACGGCCCCACGCTGAAGGCCCGCATCGCCGCGAGTCCCCTGGCCCCCGCGGAGACCGCTGCCCTCGGAGCCGGCCTCGCACGTGCTCTGGCCCACGCCCACGACGCGGGGATCGTGCACCGTGACGTGAAACCCTCGAACATCATCCTGGACGCGTCCGGCCGCCCCCACCTGACCGACTTCGGCATATCCCGGCTGCTGGACGAGACCACCCACACCACCACCGGCACACTCGTCGGCACGGCCGCCTACCTGTCTCCCGAGCAGGTGCTCGGCAGGACCGTCGGCCCGCCCGCCGATGTGTACGCCCTCGGGCTGGTGCTCCTCGAATGCGTCACGAGCCGCCTTGAGTACGACGGTGTCCCCCTGGAGGCCGCGATCGCACGGCTGCACCGTCCGCCCCGACTGCCCGACTCCCTGCCGGTGGAGTTCGCGGACCTGCTGCAGCGCATGACCGCCCTGGAGGCGCAGGACCGCCCCTCGGCCGACGACTGCGCCCGGACTCTGGCCGCCCTGGCCGACACGATCGGGCCCGGGCCCGTCCCGCCCCCGGCCGACGTCACGAGCCTGGTGCCCAGGCAGGCGCCGGCGCGCAGCGACCTCACGCACCCGTACGCGCCGCACGCCGCCGGCACGGCCCAGCCGAGGACCGCGTCGGCGCGCGGACGCCAGCTGGTCCTCGGCACGGCCGCCGCCGTGGCGGCCGCAGTCGCCGCCACACTCGCCGTGTCCGACGGACCCGCGCACCACGAAGCGGCACGGGCGGTGACCGCCCCCTCCGCGAAGGCCGGCACGCCGGGCGCGTCCACTCCCCGCGCCGAGGAGCGCTCCGCCCCGGCCGAGCCCGTCGGCCGCGACGTCCCCGCCGTACGGCTGCAAGCCCTCAGTTCCGATCCGACGTCCACCCCCACCCCAGCCGCCGTCCGGAACCGGGAGCCGGCCGCCGACGCGGGCGCCCACGGCGCCACCCTCCCCGCCCCACAGGCCGCGGTGACGCGGACGCACCCCGGGGCATCGCACGGCAAGAAGGGGGCGCACGCCGCCGGCAAGCGATCCGACAAGTCCCGGAACGCCGAGAAGGCTCACCACAAGAAGCCCCGGAAGAAGCATGGGGACTAGCCGCACGCGTCCGGTGCCCGTCGGAGACGGTCGGCGAGCCCGTCACCGTAACCATCCGGTGGGACGGGCGCGAAGACGCGGACCACGCGGTGCTGGTGCCAGCGGCCCCGTCGGCGCTCCGGGAGCATGGGGCCCCCACCGCGTACCCGGCGGGTGACGCCGGGGGAGCGGACCTGCGGTGGCGGAGGAGCCGCCGGACTACCGGACGCCGACGAGGCGCACTGGCTCCAGGAGAAGGCCCGCGGGGTCCGCCAGGGCTTCATGGATCCGAAGCAGAGGGCGGCGTCCGGGGAGTTCCTCGCCCGGCACGCGTCCCGCGACGAGCAGTGACGGGAGATTCGAGACGTGTTCGAGGGTTTCGGCACCACGCAGGTCCAGGTCGGCGACGCATCGGTCTTCGTCCGTCACGGCGGTGAAGGGCCGCCGGTGGTGCTGCTGCACGGCCACCCCCGGACATCCGCGACCTGGCACCGCGTCGCCCCGCTCCTCGTCCGGCGCGGCTTCACCGTGGTCTGCCCCGATCTCCGGGGCTACGGCCGCTCCACCGGCCCGGCCCCCACCGCGGACCACGCCGGGTACTCCAAACGGGCCGTCGCCGGTGACGTGGCCGAGGTGATGCGCTCCCTGGGCCACGCCCGGTTCGCGCTCGCCGGACACGACCGCGGGGGCGGTGTCGCGCTGCGTCTCGCGCTCGATCACCCCGACGCGGTCTCGCGGGTGGCGCTGATCGACTGCCTGCCGCTCACCGAGCACCTCTCCCGCATCACGACCGAGTTCGCCACGCGGTGGTGGCACTGGTTCTTCTTCGCCCAGCCGGACATCCCCGAGCGGGTCATCAACGCCGACCCGGACAGCTGGTACCGCGGGGATCCCCGGAGCATGGGACAGGAGAACTACGACGAGTGGCGCGCGGCCACCAGGAACCCCGACGTGGTGCGGGCGATGCTGGAGGACTACCGGGCCGGCCTCACCGTCGACCGGCGGCACGAGGAGCACGACCGTGCCGCCGGGGTCCGCATCCGCTGCCCGGCACTGATCCTCTGGTCGCTCCAGGACGACCTGGAGGACCTGTACGGGGACCCGGTGAAGATCTGGCGCCGGTGGGCACCGGACGTGCGGGGCCACGGCATCGACTCCGGTCACCACGTGGCCGAAGAGGCTCCGGAAGCGCTCGCGTCCTCCCTTGCCGGCTTCTTCGCCGGACGGCCTGCCTGAGCAGCCCGAACGGCGGGCCGTCCGCCTGCGTCCGCCGGCCCGTCACAACCAGCCGTTGCGGCGGAACGCCCGGTACAGCAGTCCCGCGCCGAGGGCCATCACGGCGAGCGCGCACGGATAGCCGTAACGCCAGTCCAGTTCGGGCATGTGGGAGAAGTTCATGCCGTAGATGCCGGCGACCATGGTGGGGATGGCGAAGATGGCCGCCCAGGCGCTGATGCGGCGCATGTCGTCGTTCTGCCAGGTGCTCACCTTGGCGAGATGGGCGTCGAGGACGGAGGCGAGCAGGTCGTCCAGGGCGCGGACCTCGGTGTCGGTGCGGGTGAGGTGGTCCGTCACGTCACGGAAGTACGGCAGGACCTGCCGCGGCCAGCCGTCCCGCGCCGTGGTGAAGGGCTGCACGACGGGGACGAGGGGCTGGACGGCGTCGCGGAACTCCACCACCTCGCGCTTGAGCGAGTAGATCTGCTCGGTGAGGTCGTCGCGGGCGGGCGAGAAGACGCACCGCTCCAGCTCCGTCAGGTCCGTGCGCACCTGGGCGGCGGCCTCGGCGTACGCGTCGACGATCACGTCGGTCACCGCGTGCAGGACGCCGACCGGCCCGAGCCGTGCCATGTCCGGCTGGTCAGCGAGCCGGCGCGCGGCCTCCACCGTGGGGTCGTTCGCTCCGTGCCGCACGGTCAGCGCGAAGGACGGTCCGAGGAAGATCATCACTTCGCCGGTTTCCACGTCCGCGCTCCGCTCGACGAACCAGAGCGTCTTCACGGCGACCGCGAGGACGTCGCCGTAGTGCTCCTGCTTGGGCCGCTGATGGGCCTGGACCGCGTCCTCGATCGCCAGCGGATGCAGGTCGAGGTACTCGCCCAGCCGCTCCACTTCCTCCTGGCGGGGTTCGTCCATGCGAATCCAGGCGAACTCGTCCGGCTTCAGCACCGCCACGCGGTCCAGGGTCGCCTGGCAGCCCGCGTCCGCCTGCCGGCAGTCGATCTGCTCGTACTCGCCCGTCCGCTCTTGATAGATCACGCACTCCATGCCCCTTCTGATGCTTCCGTCGCCGCGATCCATGCTCGTGGGAGGGCAAAAGGTCTGCCGCGCCGGGCCATCCGCCCCCAGGTGGTCACCAGACCTTCACAAGAGCGGGCCGCTGGCCGGGAGCCAGCTGGAAACCCGGCGAGGTGTCGCCGGCTGGAGGGATCTGTCGCTGTGTTCGCCGTAGCCGTGTTATTGCTGCCCGTCCTGGGCGTGCTGCTGTACGGATTGGACCGCATCGAGGGCTGGTTGCAGGGCGGCCCACGGGTGGCACGTCACGCCCGTGGCCGTCATCTCCGACTGGTCCACAGCGCGAGTCGGTCACGTGAGCCGGTCGATCGGTCGCCGCGCCACCGCGACGTGGCCTGATCGCGTCGGCATGACAGCCGACCGTGGGGACACCCGCCCCGCGTTGTGTGTGGGGGGGGCCAGCCCGGCCGAGCTCCCCGAGTCCTGACTCGGGGAGCTCGGCTCTTTCCCGTCGTGGTGCGCCGGCGGTCGCCGCACGCCGCCTCCGCCTCTCAGGGCCGGCGGCGGGCGGTACTCCCGTGGGGGTCGTCGAAGAGGGCGATACGGGCGGTGATGCGCTTGCCGACCGGTTCCCGCTTCGCCTCGAAGCCCTGGACGACCGCCATCACGATCTCCAGTCCGTGCTGGCCCACCCGGCCGGGGTCGGCGGCCCGGGCCACCGGCAGCACGGGATCGCTGTCCCAGACCACCACCTCGACGACCTCGTCGGTGACGCGCAGATCGAGCAGCACCGGACCGGGCGCGTACTTGCGCGCGTTCGTCACCAGCTCGCTGACCACGAGCTGCGTGAGGTCCATCGCCCGCGCCGGGACGAGGATCCCGTGGTCGGCCCGGAGCCGCGTGAGGAACCCGGCCGCCAGATGGCGCGCCTCGGCGATGCACGCGCCGTCGCCGTCCAGCGCGGCCGACATCCGCCACGACTCCTGACCTGGGGCCGTGGGGCCCGTTTCACCGAGAAGGACTGTTCGCATCCCCACCGCCTTCGCCACCCCGTTCATACGCCCGCGTATACCCGCGATCGTCACCTGCACGCCTGCGCGTTCGCGGTCGACGCGAGAACGGATGCGCCGACGGGGCCGGGAGGGCCGCCGACGCGTGGCCGGTTCTCCCCGCGCAGGCGTAGACGGGGCCGTGAGGGGTTACCCGGCGCGTATGGCGAGACTGCACCTTCCAGGGCGGAAAGCGCACCACGGCGTCGACGAGGCGCAGCGCGAGGAGTCGGCACGAGAGGCCCGCGAGGAGCCGCGGACAGCACAGGCCCGCGAGGAGCCGCGGACAGCACAGGCCCGCGAGGAGCCGGCGCCGGAGGAGGCCGGGCCCGGGCCGGAGGTGGAACGCCGGGCACCGGACACGCCGACCGAGCTGCCCAAGCGGGCCTGGGGCGCCGTGTTCAAGGGTGCCCTGCGTGAGTTCCAGGACGACGAGCTGACCGACCGTGCGGCGGCGCTGACGTACTACGCCGTGTTGTCGCTGTTCCCGGCCCTGCTGGTGCTGGTGTCCCTGCTGGGCATCACCGGCAGGTCGGCGACCGACGCGGTGCTGGCCAACATCCGGAAACTCGCTCCCGGTTCGGCCCGGGACATCATCACCCGGGCCGTGGAGCAGTTGCAGAGCAGCACCGGCGTCGGTTCGATCATGGCGATCGTCGGCATCATCCTGGCCGTATGGTCGGCCTCCGGTTATGTGGCGGCGTTCATCCGCGCGGCGAACGCCGTCTACGACATGCCGGAGGGCCGCCCGGTGTGGAAGATCCTCCCGGTCCGGGTCGGGGTGACGGTCGTACTGATGGTCCTCGCCGTGGTCAGTGCGCTGATCGTGGTGTTCACCGGCGGCCTGGCCCGCCGGGCCGGGGCCGCGCTGGGGATCGGGAACACGGCGCTGACCGCGTGGTCGATCGCCAAGTGGCCCGTCCTCGTGCTCCTGGTCACCATCATGATCGCGATCCTGTACTGGGCGAGCCCCAACGCGAAGGTGAAGGGGTTCCGCTGGATCACCCCGGGCAGCTTCCTGGCCCTGCTGATCTGGATGATCGCTTCGGCAGGATTCGCGTTCTACGTCGCCAACTTCGCCTCCTACAACAAGACCTACGGCACCATGGCCGGCGTCATCGTCTTCCTGGTCTGGCTCTGGATCACCAACCTGGCCATCCTGCTCGGCCTGGAGTTCGACGCCGAGACCGTGCGCCAGCGGGCCATCGCGGGGGGCCTGCCACCGGAGACCGAGCCGTACACCCAGCCCCGCGACACCCGGACGTGGGACGAGGAGGACCGGCGTCGCCTGGGCGAGAAGTGACCGCGGATCTTGAGTGTGGGGCGTTGACCTGCGGGATATCCGCCTCCCATGAGGCTTCTAGCAGTGTTGAGCGACGTTGATCGGTCGCTGGCCCGACAGGCGGCCTGCCGCGTCCCGCCCCGTGTCGGCAAGGTGCTGTCGGCGGTCGAGGAGGCCGCCGAGAACACGAAGTTGTGGTGCGGCTCGGCCGCCGCGATGGCGTGGCTGGGCGGGTGGCGCGGCCGGAAGGCGGCGGCCGGGGGACTGGCCGCCCTCGCCGCGGCACAGCTGATCTCCAACGGGCTGTGCAAGCAGCTGGCCGACCGGCCCCGGCCGCCGAAGGAGTGGTTCCCCCACGACGAGGTCGACGACCGCCCCGACTCCTCCTCCTTCCCCTCCGGCCACACCGCCGCCGCGGTGGCCTTCACCGCTGCCGTGGCACCGACGTGGCCGGCCGCCGGAGCAGTGTGTGCCCTGCCGGCCGCGATGGTGGCGTTCGAGCGCGTGCAGAGCGGCGCCCACTACCCCAGCGACGTGGCGGCCGGCGCCGCCGTCGGCCTGGCCGGCGCCTGGCTCACCCGTCACGCTCACCGTCTGATCATTCGCCACTGGCGCTAGCGGTCGGGGAAGGCCGGATGCGACGACCTTAAATGGACGGTTCGGGGTACTCGCGCGCTCGTCGGACGGCCGGGCGCAGGGTGCGGCCCGGCCGGTACGGACTCAGGAACGGGAGGTGACCGACGTGTCGGATACACAGCCGCACCAGGCCGGATCCGGTCAGGAGCCGGTGAGCGAGCTGGTGCAGCGGGCCTCGCAGCAGCTGACCGAACTGGTGCGGGGCGAACTGCGGCTGGCGCAGGCGGAGATGAAACAGAAGGGCAAGCGTTACGGCAAGGGCGGTGGCCTCTTCGGGGGCGCCGGTGTCGTCGGCTTCCTCATGTTGCAGGCGCTGGTCGCCACCGTGATCGCCGCACTCGCGGTGCCGCTGCCGGTGTGGGCGGCGGCGCTGATCGTCACCGCGGTACTGGGTGTGATCGCCGCGATGCTGGCCATAAGCGGGAGGAAACAGGTCGACCAGGCCGCGCCGCCCACACCCGAGCAGACGATCGAGAACGTGAAGGCCGACGTGGCCGAGATCAAGGAGAGTGCGCACCGATGACCCAGCCGCCGCACGACGAGCCCACCGCCACCAGCCCCGAGGAACTGCGCGAGCAGGTCGAACGGACCCGTTCCGAGCTCGGGGAGACGGTCGAGGCGCTCGCAGCGAAGACCGACGTCAAGGCACGCGCCCAGGAGAAGGCCGCCGAAGTCAAGGAGCAGGCCGCCGCGAAGGCCGGCGAACTGAAGGAGCAGGCCGCGCTGAAGGCCGGGGAACTGAAGGCGAAGGCCGCCGACCTGGCGCACCAGGCACAGGACCGGCTGCCCGACCCGGTCAAGGACAGCGCCGCCCAAGCCGCCGAGCAGGCCCGCGCGAAGGCGGCCCAGGCCGGCCGGCTGTGGGAGGAGAAGGCACCCGAGCCGGTGCGGCAGAAGACGGCCCAGGGGGCGCAGCTCGCGCGCAGCAACCGCAAGGTGCTGCTGACCGCGGCCGGTGTGGCCGCCGTGACCTGGTGGGTCTGCCGCCGCTCCAAGGGCTGAGCGGGTGCTCGCTGCCGTCAGCGATGTGACGGCAGCGAGGTGACGGCGGGAGCGCTGTGCGCGTGACCGGGGGAGATGCCCGGCCAGAGGGCCGGTACGACAGGGATACCGGCCCTCCCACCCGCTGCCCGGCACTCACGTGACGGTTTACATCCCGGACCCGCCCACGGGCATCGGCGGCGCCGTGCGGACGTAGTCCCGGGCGAGGCCGGCGTAGCGGTTGTGCTGGTGGCGGTGTGCGTCGGGGTGGTCGTACGTCCCGAGACGCCGACGGCCGGAAAGTGTGTCCCGCACGAGAACCGCGGCTCGGGTGAGCAAGGTGTTCAAGGCGTTCCCCCTCGTGTGTGTGGTCCTGTCGGACAGTGTGCGCCGTCTGCAGGAGGAACTGCCGCCGCATTGAGCAAGACTTGAGCCGGCGCGGCAGCGCGGCAACGGCCCGAACCCGGCACCGGCCCGACCCCGGCACCGGCCCGGTCAGTACGGTCGGGTCGTGCGGTCCAGGCGGACGACGACGATGGCGATGTCGTCGTCGGCGCCGCCGGCCAGGCCCAGGCGGGAGAGGAGGGCGTCGGCGAGGTGTTCGGCGCCGAACTCGGTGCAGGTGGCGAGCGTGGAGGTCAAGCGGGCCAGGCCGGCGTCGATGTCCTCGCCGCGGCGTTCGATCAGGCCGTCGGTGTAGAGGACGAGGGTGTCGTCGGACGTGTAGGTCGTGTTGGCCTGGGGGCGGGGGACGTGTTCGGGGCGGGCGCCCAGGGGCGGGTCGGTGGCCTGGTCGAGCAGCCGGCAGGAGCCGTCCGGGTGCAGCAGGATCGGCGGCAGATGGCCGGCGCTGCTGTAGATGAGCAGGTGGCTGCGGCAGTCGACGAGGACCTGGACGGCGGTGGCGGCCAGGGCTCCCTCGACCGAGCGGGCGTAGAGCCCCAGGACCTCCAGCGCCTGGGCGGGGCCGTGCACGGTGCGGGTGGCGGCGCTCAGCGCGCTGCGGAGCCTGCCCATGACGGTGGCGGCCATCAGCCCGTGGCCGACCACGTCGCCGACCGTGACGGTGAAGCGGTCCCCGGGCAGGTCGACCGCGTCGTACCAGTCGCCGCACACGTTCAGTGACCCGGTCGCGGGCAGGTAGCGCACGGCGATGTTCGGGTGCCGGGCCAGGTCCGGGGAGTGGAGCATGGCTTCCTGGAGGGCGACGGCGATGCGCCGTTCACGGGCGTGGGCCTGCCGCAGTTCCTCGTTCAGCCGCTGCAGTTGCCGGGCCCGGGCGTACAGCTCGGCCTCCATGGCCGCTTCCCGGCCGGGGCCGGCCGACGCCAGGTGCCCGGTGCGGCGCACGCGGACGACGTCGGTCATGTCCTCGGACCGGTGAATGATCCAGGCGATCTTCCCGTCCGGTCCGGGGACGGGCACGTTGATCGCGGTCCACCACCGCTCCTTGAACACCTCGGGGCTGCCGGGGACCGGGATGTCGTACTTCTGCAACGCCATGTGATCGGTCTGGCCGGAGGACAGGACACGGTGCAGTGAGGCCTGCAGCGTGGCCACCCCGCGGCCCTCCGGGTCGGCGGGGTTGTCCGGGAAGACGTCGAAGAGGTACTGCCCGAGCAGCTCGGCCCGGCTCCGGCCGGTCACGTCGCAGAAGGCCGGGTTGGCATCGGCGATCACCAGGTCCGTGCCGAGCACCAGGCACGGGCTCGGAAGGGCGGCGAACACCCCGGAGTAATCGATCTTCGGTGTCACACGCGTTCCCTGCCAGTGGCTCGCTCTTCAATCTACGGAAGGTCCCGCTCCCACGCCCGCCGACCTCCTCCGGGGCGGCCAGGGGGCGTACCACGGCCCACGCGCGGGCGGCAGCGGGGCGCACCGCGGACCGCTCCTGGGCGGGCGCGGGGCCCTCCGCCGGCCTGCCGTGGCGCCGGGGAAGGAGGCTTGGGCATGGCCAGGCTGTGCGGCGCCTGGGGCGGGGTCCTAGGCTACGGACATGAGCGAGATCAAGACTCCGACGCCCCAGGACGCCTTCGAGCTGCTGCTGGCCGGTAACCAGCGCTTCATCGCGGGCACCCCCGAGCACCCGAACCAGGACGCCACCCGCCGCGCCGAGATCGCCCCGTCCCAGCAGCCCTTCGCCGTACTGTTCGGCTGTTCCGACTCCCGCCTGGCCGCCGAGATCATCTTCGACCGCGGCCTGGGAGACCTGTTCGTGGTGCGCACCGCGGGCCACGTCATGGGCCCGGAGGTGCTGGGCAGCATCGAGTACGGCGTGGACGTGCTGGGCTGCCCGCTGGTCGTGGTGCTCGGTCACGACTCGTGCGGCGCGGTCGGCGCGGCGTGCGCCGCGCTGGAGGACGGCATGAAGCCGGCCGGATACGTCCGGGACGTCGTCGAGCGGGTCACGCCCAGCGTGCTCGCGGCGCGGGCCGCCGGGCGGGTCGAGCCGGAGGAGATCCTCGCCGAGCACATAAGGCACAGCGTCGACCTGCTGCTGGACCGGTCCCGAGTGCTCGCCGAGAAGGTCGCCGCCGGGCAGGCCGCCGTGGTGGGCCTGTGCTACCGCCTGGCCGACGGCAGCGCGCAGGTCGTCGCCGCCCGCGGCCTCGATGTGGCGGTACCCGCCGCGTCCTGACCGTGGGGGCTGCGGGTGCCTGCCGGGCTCCGACCGGGGAGGCCGGGCGTGCCCGCCGGGCCCCGGCCGTGACGGCCGTGGCTCCTCGGGCACGCCGCCGAGCCGATGCCGATTACTCGGGAGACCGGGGCCCCGCGGCGCGGCGGAGCCGGTTGGCGATCGCGAGTCCCAGCCCGTCCTCCGCAGGCAGGGACGCGACGATGAGGTCGCAGCCCTGCTGGTCGAGCTCCCGCAGGAACCCGTACAGCCCCCGCGCGTAGGCGGCCATCGACGCGGGGACCGCCGCCACGGCGTGCGCCTTCACCGCGGTGCCGGTGAGGGCGGGGGGAAGGAAGACGCCCACCCGGTGCCCCAGCTCCTGCGCGAGCTCCGCCTCGACGACGACCTTCTCGGGCTCGACGAGGACGACCCGCGCACGGGGCGCGTAGTGGGAGGGATGCTGGCCCGGCACCCGGACGCGGCTCGTCGAGTGGACCGCGAGCGGACGCCCCAGCACCGCTTCGAGGTCCTCGCGGGTCACCCCGCCGGGACGCAGGATGCTCGGGACCTCGCCCGTGGCGTCGACGATGGTCGACTCGACGCCGACCTCGCAGGATCCGCCGTCCAGCACGAAGTCGACGCCATCGCCGAGCTCGGCCCGGACGTCGTGCGCGGTGGTGGGGCTGACCTGGCCGAAGCGGTTGGCCGACGGGGCCGTGACACCGCCGCCGAAGGCCGCCAGCAGCGCGAGGGCGACGGGGTGGTCCGGGACCCGTACGGCCACCGTCTCCAGGCCGCCCGTCGCTTCGAGGGGCACCCGGTGACCGCGCCGCAGAACCAGCGTGAGTGGCCCCGGCCAGAAAGTCTCAGCCAGCAGGCGTGCCGTCGCCGGCACGTCCTCGACCCAGTCGTCCAGCTGCTCCGCGCCGCCGATGTGGACGATCAGCGGGTGGGAGGGCGGACGCCCCTTGACCTGGAAGATGCGCGAGACAGCGGCGGGGTTCTCGGCGTCGGCGCCGAGACCGTAGACGGTCTCGGTCGGCAACGCCACCAGCCCGCCGGCGCGCAGCACCCCGGCCGCCTTCTCGATGTCACTGGTTCTTGCCGTCACTCTCGCAATCCTAGGGGCACGGCGAGCACCGGCGACCACCATGATCAACCGGAGCGACGGCCCCCGTGCTCCCCGGCGACGGCGAGGGGTCTGCTCGACGAGCACGCCGGCGGCCCCTTCCAGGAGGGCGCCGCGGCCGGTCCGTGCTGTCCGACGACGGCGACCCGCTCAGCCGGACCCACCCCGAACGGCTCGCCGACGGCGCACGGCACGCGCTGCGGGCCGTGGCCGAGGGGCAGGTTCGGCTCGCGCGTACGGGGTCACTTCACCTTGACCGTCACGGTGGGCGAGTAGACCTTCCCGGACTCGCTCACGCCCGCGATCCGCAGATGCTCGGTGCCCTTGGTGTTGAGCTTGCCGAGCAGGGCGTACGAGCTGCCCTTCTTGACCTTGGCGGTCGCCCTGAGCGAGGTCCACTTGCCGGAGTTCTCGTGCTGGAGCACGAGCGGGGAGCCCACCTTCAGGCCCTTGGTGCGCCCGGTGAACGTCACCATGTCCCCGGCATTGACCTCTGTCTTGTTGGCCTTCACGGTGATCGACGCCATGGCGGTGGGAGTCGGGCTCGCGGCCACGGCTCCGGCTGTCCCGCCGGAGAGCAGCGCCACGGAGAGGGCGCCGGCGCCGAGCGTACGAAGGCAGTGGTGACGGAGTACGGAGGTCATGTGTGTCTCCCGTCCTGTCGCTCGATGGACCCTCCCAGGCTGGAGCCGGGCAGCGGCTCTCGCCACTTGAGCCTCTTGAGGTGGCGTTTTGCGCACTGTTCCCGCTGGTCACAGGGGCAGTTCACCGTTTGAGCAGGCTGCGGAGGTCGATGACGCGGTATCCACGGGCGGTGATCGCGTCGAGGATCCCTGGCAGGGCCCGGGCGTCGATCACGTCGGTGCGGCCCTCGGCCGCGCCGACGTGCAGCTGCAGGATCGCCCCTGGACGCAGTGCGTCCAGCGCCCGGCGCACGGCGCGGTCGACGGTCATGCCGCCCTCGGTGCCCACCCATCCGTTGGTGTCGGTGGTGAATTCGATGTCCGCGAACCCCAGGGCGTTGACCTCCCCGATCCAGCCGGGGGTGGTGTCGCTGTAGGGGAACCGGAAGAAGGGGGTCAGGGCTCGTCCTGCCCCGGCGGCGCGCAGGGCCCGGTCCGCTGCCCGGACCTCCCGGCTCCTGCCGGCGGCGGTCAGGTCGTCGAAGCAGGGATGGCTGTAGGAGTGGTTGCCCAGCCCGTACCCCGAGGTCGCAAGTCTCTTGACCACCTCGGGGTAGCGGTCGGCGAAGTCGCCGGTCAGGAAGAAGGTGGCGGGTGCGTGCCGACGGGCGAGCGCACGGAGGACACTGTCCAGACCGGCGTCGTTCCAGGCCGCGTTGAACGTCACCGCGACCACCCGTTGGCGCGTACGGATCGAGCGGTTCTCGGAACCGAACAGCGCCCGCAGGCCCTGGCCGTCCGCAGTGGGCGGTGCCGGGTGCGGCGGGGCGGCCTCGGCCGGCACCGCCGGTGGCCCGGCCGCCACCGACCAGAGAACAGCGATCACCCCAGCCGCCGACCCGAGGCGACGACGGGACACGAGACGGCGTGCGGCGACGAGAGGATGCCTTCCCATGCCACCGCCATCGGCCGACCGGTGCCCGCCCTTGAGCCCACGAGGTCAGGACACGGACACGGAGGGGGAGTTGACCGGCTCCGGCGGCTCCGTCAGATGCACCGGACCACCGGGCCCGGTGCAACCATGAGCCCCGGACGTGAGAACGGCGCAGGCCCGTGCCGCCGACGAAGCGTCCGAAGCGACCATCGGGCTGTAGACGTCGGTGTCGTAGTGGACGTGCTCCTGGTACGAGGTGCCGCTGTCGGCCACGACCTTGGCGATGTCACCGGGAGCTCCCCAACTGATGCGGGCCCACGCCGCCTTGCACGAGTCGCTGTAGCGCAGTTCCACGTAGACGCCGTGGACCCGGGTGAGTGCGGCGGTCCAGGCATCTCCCGCGCAGCCCATCACCCTGGGGTCCTGGCCACGGCAGCTGTCCTCGAAGCAACGGGTCTCCAGTGCGCCCGGCTCCGTGCTGGTGATCGTCGTATGCCGGGCGACGGCGCCCGGCGAGGACTGGGACGCCGGGTCCCACCGGATGACGACGGCGGCGACGGCCAGGGCTGCCAGCGAGGCGACCGGGACCAGGAGCACCCCCCAGCGCGCCGCCCGTGGGCGCAGCCGGGTCAGGGCCGCGGGCCGGAGACGGGGGCCACGCCGTGGCGGCCCCTGGGCCGCGCCTGCGGACGGCTGCGGTGGTGCCGGTGAGGCGAGGGTGTGCGACGGCAGGGCTTCCGAGCCGGTGGTGGCGGGCTGCTCCGCCGGCCGAACCGGAGTCCCGGGAGGGGTGGCGGATCGCGGTTCCGAGGCGTGGCGGCCGCTCCAGGCGCGGTCCGCCAGCTCCCACAGGGCGGCCAGTCGGGTCTCGTCGGCGCCGGCGAGGCGACCCAGGGAGGTGACGGCCTGCTGCGGGGGGAACGCCTTGCCGTTGAGGTAGCGCTCCCAGGAGGACTTGCTGTGCCGGGTGCGTTCGGCCAAGGAGGAGAGAGTCAGTCCGCTGCGGTCCTTGCATGCGCGGAGCTGATCGATCAGGTTTCGCACATCGGTGTCGAGTGCGTGCGGCAGGGGCTTCCAGACGGCCATGCCTCCATCACACGGCCTACCAGGCGTTGTTGAATATGCCCCTTTGCGTCAGCTCTGCTGCATACTGGCCGGGGTGGGAGGGGTCTTTCGTTCAGCGGGACGCGCGATCACCGTGGTGGCGGTACTCGCCTTGAGCGCGGCCTGCCGAGACGGGTCAACCGGACCCGCCGGCCCGCCTTCCGCCGCGGCGGAAGGGCGAGTGGTGAGGGGTCAGGGCGCGCCGGCGGACGACTGGCGCGACGAGCGGTGGCTCGTCCCGGGACGCACCCCGCGCAGCGATCTGGTGGGGCTGTGGCAAGCGGTGTTGTGGGCGGACGGATACCTGGCACGCTCCCGCGTGGACTGCGCCTACGACACGGCGACCGTCCGGGCGACCCGGGTGTGGCAGAGCAACCACGGGCTGTCGGCGGACGGCATCGTGGGGCCCGTGACGTACGGATCCGCAGGACGCCGGCTCGCGTTGCTGCCCCCGTGGACGGTGTACCGGGGAGAGGTGCGCGATCTCCCGTTCCGTCGTGGCCGCGGGGGCGCTTACGAGATCTACGACGCCGGCCACTTCCGCGTGCTGAGGCTGGACCGGGCCACGCTCACCCTGTGCCGCTCCCGCTGACCGGCCCCAGCCAGCTCTCGTGCTCCGACACGCACAGTTGGTGTCCCTCCGCCTCCACACACGCCCGTGCCCGGAGCCGATCGGCTGCGACCATGGCCGTACGGGATGCGCCGGAGGCGGCCCGCGCCGTCGTCCCCGCGGCGGCCACGACCAGACCGGTGGTGCCGCGCGCGGGCGTGACCTCAGCCCAGGCGGACTGGCAGGCCCGACTGTACTCAAGACGGAGCTGGTGCCCGTAGGCGCTCAGCGCATGGATCGGCGAACCGTCCCGGTCGCACTCCTCGCGGTAGGGGTCCTGCCCCTGGCAGGTACGGCGGGTGCAGGCCGCCCCGCCCGCCGGCAGCGGCGCGGTGTTCAACGCCCACGGCCACGCGGGAGTGCCCCTGGGGATGCCCTGCCACGTGGCGTTCGGAGCATCGGCGTGGCTCCCGGACCCGAGCGGTAGCAGGGCCGCCGGCAGCCCGCACAGGATCACCACGGCGCCTGCGACCACGACTCCCACCACCGGCACACGCCGCAGGAAGCGCCGGACGCCCGTGTCGGACCGCGCGGGGCCCGGAAGGTGCCCGGTCGTCGCCGCCGTCCGTGCGGGACCGCCGGTGTGCGGTGCCTCCTGGGCCATCGGCGTGGCGCTCGTCGGCGCGTGGTCCGCCGTGGTGCGTGGCCTGTCCGGGGCCTTCGGCTGCCACGCGTCCGACGCCGACTCCCAGAGCACGCGCAGCCGCTCCCGGTCCGCTCGTGTCACGGTGCCGAGCGCCTCGACGGCCGGCCACGGCGGCAGAGCCCGGCCACTGAGGTAACGGTGCCAGGAAGATCTGCTGTGCGCGGTCTTCGCGGCGAGCGACGGCAGGGTCAGCCTCGACCGATCCTTCTGGAGCCTGAGTTCCTCCACCAGTCGCCGAACCGGGGGCGGAAGATCAGCCGGCAGGGGCCGCCATCGGCTCATCGCAACCCTTCCACGCTGCTGGGGGCAGTGTCGCAGGAGGAGCAAGTATGGCCCAGGGCCTGCCCGTTCGGCAGTCGTACGGGGAGTCCCGGCGGCGCACGCGGACACGGCCGGAGCCACCGGCCGGGTCGGCGGCGGTGGTCGGGCTGGCCCTGTCCGTCGGGGTGGTCAGGCCGCCCAGTACCCCGTGGACGAGGCGTCCGACCTGAACCAGAAGAAGAAGTCCGTGCCGTCGGCCACGTCCGTCGCGACCGTCGTCCACTGCCCTGCCGTGGTCAGTGTGTAGTCGCTCTGGCAGTCCCCGGTCTTCAGCCAGCAGACCTTGACGTACCGGTTGGTGTTGGTCTTGATGTTGATGTCGGCGCAGTTGCCGGTCGTGGTGAGGTAGGCGCTGCCGGTCGGGTAGTCGTAGGACCCGCTGGGCTTGCTGTAGGCGTGAGCGCTGCCGTAGCAGCTCGCCGCCGTCGACGGGGCCGCCTCGCGCTGGCCGGCGCGGGCCGAGGGCGCGACAGCGATCACACCGGTGACGAGGGCGACCGAGACCAGTGCCTCCGCGGCGCGCTTGCGTAACTGCATGAGTTCTCCCGTGTCGTTGGTCGAACGAGGGGGAGCGGTCGAGCCGGGACGCGCTGGCCCGTACCGGCGGACGAGCCGCCCCGGCGGGGGCTCCACACCGGTGGACCCCATCCCGCGACCGCTCCGCGTGGACCCCGCCAGGGCCCGCCCTCCCGTCGGCCACCGAGCATGACGGCCGGCGCCGGCCCCGGGCCAGTGCGGGGCGACAGATGAGACGATCGCGGGACGTCCCGCCTTCCGACCTCGATGAATACACGGCCCCTCGGCACCGTCCCGGGACGGCGCACCGCTCGGCTTCACGATCCGGTGCACCGCCGTTCCCTGGGGGGAGCGTGTCCGTGACGGTACTCAACGCCCCGCTCCGCACTTCGGGTGGCGCGACCTGCCGGAAGACACCGACCGCCTGGACACCGACGACCGGCTCGGCACCCCCGGGCGTGAGATGCCGCTCGACCGCATCCGCACCTGCCGGCGGGCCACCGCCGAGCAGGTCGACAAGCTCCGCGTCCGGCTCTCGCGCGCCGAGGAGTTCGCCGCCACCGGGGCCGCCGGCCTGGAGGAGCCTCCTTCCCACCGCCTGAACCGAAGGGAACGCCGGATCACCCGCCGTGGTGCGGCAGCCGTCAGCCGGGTTCCCTCCCGGTTCCGTCCGGCGCCCTGAGGCGGACACCCGAGACCACCTCGGGGCGGATGCGTACCGCCTGGTCCATGCCCTGCATGGGCACCCACGGCTGCAACAGCTCCCGGATCCGGTCCAGCTCGGCGGGGTCGGTCACCAGGCGGGCGTACCCCGTGACGACCACACTCCAGCCGAGGTGGCCGGCAGGGTCGACGGCGTCGGCCTCGTAGGCGACGACCACCCCGGTGCCGCGGGCTTCCTCGGCGTGAGCCGTCAGGGCCGCGCCCTCGTGCGTGCGGATCACGATGTCCCCACGGTCCAGGACGTGATTGACCGGGCGGACGGTGGGCAGGGCCTGCCGCGTGAAGACGATCCTTCCCAGCGAGACGCTGCCCAGCAGCCGCAGTGCCTCGACGGGATCGAGGTCGACGAGCTGGTGGGCAGGGGCGTGCTTGTGGGGCATGGGCTGCTTCTCCGGAGGTCTGAGGCTCACGGGCCCGGTCCGTCGGGGGCTGCCGAGGTCCGATGAGGCGGAGCGGCACCGCGGGGGACCGGCGCCGCTCCTGCTTCTCAGTGTTCCCGCCCGACACACCTGCCGCCCAGTGCCGGTCGGGCCGGTCGAGGGGCCGGACGTCCCTGACACGAGCAGCCGCCGTCCCCCCGCGGAAGGCCGTCGTACCCCACGTCCTCCACCCGGGAGCGGACGACAGGGGACGGCCGGTGACCACTGGCCCAAGTGCCGCCGGGCCGCGCAGGGCCCACGCTGGGAAGCAAGGGGGGAACGCTGTCCGCGACCTGACGACATCCGTGGCGGTGAGTTCTATGGCCGTACTGGGCGGGAACGGACCCGTTCCAACCGCAGCGCATGCCGATCCCCGAGGGGACCCGTTCCTGCGGACGAGGTTCGCCATACCCGCCCGTCCTCCGACGTTCCTGCGCCGCGACCGACTGGTCGCGCACCTCGACGAGGCACTGCGGACACCGCTGACCGTGGTCGACGGAGCCGCGGGAGCGGGCAAGACGATGCTGGTCGCCGACTGGGCGGCGGCGCGGGACGGACACCTGGTGTGGCTGACCGCGCGGGTGGCCGACACGGGCTGCGGCACCTTCTGGGCCTACCTTCTCCAAGCCCTGCGCATGGCCGGCGTGTCACTGTCCCCCGAGGTCGGCGCCCCCGCCGAGGCCGACCGCGCGGACGAGGCGCTGCTCACGCGGCTCGCCGCCGAACTGAACGCCCGGGACACTCCCGTGCTCGTGGTGATCGACGAGTACGACCGGGTGACCGACCCGGAGATCGCCGACCAGCTGGAATCCGTCCTCCAGGCCGCCGGCCGGGGGATGCGTCTGGTTCTCGTGACGCGCACGGAGCCGCTGCTGCCGCTGCACCGTTACCGCGCGGCAGGCGCCGTCACGGAGATCATGAACGCCGAGCTCGCCTTCACCCCGGACGAGGCGGCCGACCTGCTGACACTGCACGGCCTGGACCTTCCGGCCGCCGCCGTCGGTGCGCTGGTGGAGCGCACCCGGGGCTGGGCGGCCGGCCTGCGGCTGAGCGCCCTGGCCGCACAGGGCGCGGCGGACCCGCAGACGTACCTGAAGGACTTCGAGGCCAACCGCACCACCATCGCCGATTTCCTGCTGGCGGAGGTGCTCAAGCGGCAGACCGCCGAGACGCAGGACCTGCTGCTGCGCACGAGCATCCTCGAACGCTTCTGTCCCGACCTGGCCAACGCCCTCACCGGGCGCACCGACGCCGAACTCATCCTGACCGGCCTGCACCGCGACAACGCGTTCGTGGACTACCTCGGGCACGGCTGGTTCCGGCTCCATCCGCTGTTCGGCGAGATCCTCCGCGCACACCTGCGGGTGCGCGCTCCCGGCGTGGAACCCCGGCTCCACCGGCGTGCCGCGCACTGGCTGCGGCGGGGCGGGTTCCTCGACGAGACGCTCAGCCACGCGGCCGCTGCGGACGACTGGGAGTGTGCCGCCGGTGCCCTGGTCGACGATCTCGCCATCGGCGAGATGTTCACGGGCCTGCGCTCGGAGGACCTGTCCGAGCTGTTCTCCGCGATGGGGCCCGAGCCGAGGAGCCCCGCCGCCGACCTGGTCCGTGCGGCCCGTGAGCTGTCCCGCTGCGACGTCGAGCGCGGCCTGTTCCGACTGGAACGGGCCGCACAGGCCCTGGCCGGACGGGACGGACCGGACGAGGACGATTCCCCCGGCCTGGCCGCCGCCCGGCTCAGCTGTGCCCTCCTGGAAGCCCTCGTCGCACGGCTGACCGGGTCGCCCGACCGGGTGGAGAGGGCGGCCGAAGCCGCCGAGGAACCCCGCCGGCAGGTGCCGGAGCGGCTCCTGGAGGAACACCCCGAGCTGACCGCCCTGCTGCTCACCCACCTGGGCTCGGCCCGGTTGTGGGCGGGCCGTTTCGGTGACGCACGTGAAGCCCTGGTCACCGTGGTGGACTCCGGCAGGGCCGCGTCGACGGCACGGGCGCGGGAGGAATGTCTGGGCCACCTGGCCCTGATCGACTACCTCAAGGGCTGGCCGGGCAGGGCCGAGCGCAAGGCCCGGGCCGCGCTCACCTCCGGGGACCGCCGCGGCCTTCCCTGGGGGGCCGGACCCGGGCTCGGATCGCTGGTCCTGGCGGCGGTGGCCGCCGACCGCGACGAGCTGGACCGCGCCCAGGCACTGCTCGATGCCGCGACGGACACGCCGCACCCGCCGCGGGACCCGGTGGTGCGGGCGGCGCAGGCCGTCGTGACCGGGCGTGTCCTGCTGGCCCGCGGCGAGAGTCAGGCCGCGCTCGAAGCGACGGATCGGGCCGTCGTCGCCGACACCGCCTCCCCGTGGGCCGAGGCGCACACCGCGGCGGTGGCCGCCGCCGCCCACCTCGCCGCGGGCCGGCCGGAGACGGCCGCCAAGCTGCTGGCGCAGGAGGCCTGCTGCGATCCGGTCTGCCTGTTGGGAGCCGCACAGGCGGAGCTGGCCACCGGGGGGACCGGCGCCGCGATCGAACTGCTCGACCGAGTGCGGGCGCACGGCGACATCGGGCCCTCGATCACCGTACGGGCCGCACTGGTCCGGGCACAGGCGGCGGGCGCATCCGGGGACCTCGCCGCTCAGCGCCGACTCGTGGCCCAGGCGCTCCGGGACGCCCGGCGCGAGCGCCTGCGACGCCCCTTCCGGGAAGCCGGACCGTGGCTGCGCCCCCTGCTCCGCAGCGGCCCGCTCCGCGCACTGGCCGGCGGCTGGCTCACACCCGGCCCGCAGACGACCGGCGGGCCGGTGCGGCCCGGGGATCAGCCCCCGCTGCCGGTGGTGGAGGAACTGAGCGGACGCGAACGTGACGTCCTGCAGAGGCTGGCCCAGATGATGTCGACGGAAGAGATCGCCGCCGATCTCTGTGTGTCGGTCAACACCGTCAAGACGCACCTCAAGAGCGCCTACCGCAAACTCGCCGTGAACCGGCGTCACGACGCGGTGCACCGCGCGCGTGACCTCGGTCTCCTGTGACCGTTTCCCGCGCGTGCGGCGGTCTCACCTGCCACGGGTGAGGCAGGAACGGGGGCCGGCGGCGGAGGATCGCACGGACAGGGACCGGCACTGCCTCCAGGGGGATCGCAGCTGATGCGCTATGAGATTCGCGTCGACGGGGAGATGACGGAGACGCTGGCCAAGGCGTTCCCCGAGCTGGAGCACGTGGTGATGTCCGGTCAGACCATCCTGTACGGCCCGGTCGTGGAAGAGGCGCACCTGTACGGACTGCTTGCCCGCTGTCAGTCGCTGGGCCTGCGCGTACTGGAGATGCGCCAGGCGCCGGAGTGATCTCACCAGGAGCGAAACTCCGCCCGGCTCCTCGGCCGTCCGGGCGCCGGGCCCTGATCAGCTGAGGAGGAGCCATGGGTTCCGACAACGCCTCCGGACGGTCCGGCCCCGGCGGCCCCGCGGAGACCGCAGGGGCCCTGTCCGCCGAGGAACGCGCGGACTACGACAGGCTCCGCCGGGCGGCGCACGTACGCCACCGGCGTCTGCGGCGGGTGGCCGCCTCGGTGCTCCTGGTGCTGACCCTCGTCCTGGCACCCCTGGCCGTCGTCGCGGTCTGGGTCCACGGCACGGTCGCGGACACCGACCGCTACGTGCAGACCGTGGCGCCGCTCGCATCCGAACCGGCCGTGCAGAGCGCCCTCGTGAACCGGCTGACCGACCGCGTGGTGGCCGAGGTGGACGTCCAGGCGGTGACCGACTCCCTGACGAAGCTGCTCGCGGACAACGGGGCACCACCGCGCGTGGTCGACACGTCGAAGTCGCTCACGGGCCCCCTCCGCTCCGCCGTGCAGACGGTCGTGCACCGCATCGTCAACCGGGTGGTGACCAGTGACGTCTTCAGGGAGGCGTGGGTGGTCGGCAACCGGCGGGCGCAGGCGGCGGTGGTGGGCATGCTCACCGGCGAGGGGCAGGGAGCGCTCAAGGCCACGGGCGACACCGTCCAGCTGGACATCGGAGTGGTCATCGACCAGGTGAAGAAGCGCCTCGCCGACGCGGGATTCGAGAAGGCCTCCGCCATCCCGCAGGTCGACCGCTCGGTCACCCTGTTCCGCACCGACAAGCTCGCCAAGGCCCAGACCTTGATGCGGCTGCTCGACATCGTCGGCACCTGGCTGCCCGTGCTGGCCCTCGCCGTGGCCGCCGCGGCCGTCTGGGCCGCTCCCGGGCACCGGGTGATGCTGATGGCCGTCTCCATCGGCATCGGCATCATGATGATCGTGCTGCTCGTCGGCCTGGCCGTCGTACGCGGTGTCTACCTCGACTCGGTGCCCCCGGCCACGCTGCCCCGCGACGCCGCCGCCGCGATCTACGACACCGTCATCCGCTTCCTGCGCGACAGCGTCCGTACGCTGCTGGTGGTCTCGGTGATCACGGCGCTCGCCGCCTACCTGTACGGGCCGGGGCCGGCGGCCCGCACCGTACGGTCCGTCGCGCAGCGGGGTGCCACGGCGGCGGGGCGGGGACTGAGCCGCGTCGGCGTGCGCACCGGTCACGCCGGAGAGTGGCTGGCCCGGCACCGGTCCTGGACCAGCGGCGGCACCATCGCGGCCGGCGCCCTGGCCCTCGTGCTGTGGAACCACCCCACGGTCGGCGTGGTGGCAGTCGTCCTCGTGCTCGTCGTCGCCGTGCTGGCCGTCACGGCCGTGCTGGCCGCCGCCACCGGGCGGCCGGCCCCGCCCGCCGGCGAGCCGCACCCGTCGGTTCCCTGACCGGCGTTCACCCGCCGCGGGTGAGGCCGCCCCGCCCCGGCCCGCGCACGCTGGGAGCAGTGCAGAAGGACCACCGGGCGACCACCGGGCGGGCAGGCGCGCCTCCCGCCCGCGCCGACGAACTCTCCGAGCTCGCCGAGATGCGGTCCCACGGGGACACCACCGACGACGAGTTCCGGCGGGCGAAAGAACTGGTGCCCGCCGGCGACGGAGCATCCGGACGCTCGGGAGCGGCCCCCTGCGCCACCGCGCACTGAGCACATCGCTCACCACAGAAACGAGGCAGCACGATGACCGCCACACCCACCGCACGTACGTCCACCGCCAAGGAACAATGGGCCACCGGCCTGGTCGCCTTCGGCGCGGTCATGCTGATGCTCACGGGGCTGCTGGACATCTTCCGCGGCATCATGGCGATCGCCCATGACAACGTGTTCGTCGCGACCCGCAGCTACGTCTTCCGGTTCGACCTCACGGGCTGGGGCTGGATCCACGTGATCCTGGGCGCCATCGCCGTCGCGATCGGCGTCGGACTCCTCAAGGTCGCCCCGTGGGCGCGGATCAGCGGAGTGGCCATCGCCGCGCTCATCATCATCGCCAACTTCCTGTCGCTGCCGTACTCCCCGGTCTGGTCGATCGTCGTGATCGCCTTCTCCGCGTTCATCATCTGGGCACTGTGCGTGGTCCGGCAGGACGGCTCCACCAGCCGGCTCGGCTGAGTACGAGCTCCGGCCGTGGAGGTGGCTGACCCGAACCGGTGAAAGTGCGGTGTGCGCCCTCGGCACCGGGGCCGCACACCGTATGACTGAGGCGCCTACGACGCCGTCTTCTTCGACGACATGCCGGCGCTGTGGGCGGTGGCCACCGCAGTACTGCTCTCGGGCGCGCTGCTGGGGCGTCGGGGTGCGCCGCCCTGGCGCGGCTGGCTCGCGCTGTCGCTTCCCTCGGTCTGGATCGTCCTGGCCATCGTGGCGCCGAGGACTCAGGGGTTCCGCTACCTCCACTACTTCGAAGCGGCCCTCACCCTGGTGGGCGCCCCGATGCTGACCTGGCTGCTCTTCAGGGTCCTGCTCCCCGACTACGCGGCACTCCCCGTGTCCGAACGCTGGGGAGCCGTCGCCGTCACGCTCGTGGTCGGAGTCCTGGCGTTCCTGCTCGGGAAGTTCAACTATCTCTTTCTCAGCTGCGCCGATTTCGACGTGAGCGGCAACAACACGCCCGCCCACTGCGCGCAGGGCCGGCCGCCCTTCGCCGGTGTCAAGCGGGAGGACGGCTACTCGCTGAGCGACACCTTGAAATCTGGGCGCTTTTGTCCGAATTTGCCATCCGTATGGCGTCGTGCCAGCCTGGAAACGAGGGGTGGGCATGGACCGGAATTCCAACAGTGAGAGGGAGCCGCCATGCGAACTCATGCGAGAGGGGCCCTGGTTGCGGCGGTAGTGGCGCCCGTTCTGGCGCTCGGCGGAGCCGCTGGAATCGCCACCGCGCAACACTCCGCCGACCTCAGCGCGCACATCGCTCCGGCCAAACCCAAGTGCTACTGGAAACAGGGGCATTGGGAGTACAGGGGAGAGGGCCAGCACAAGAAGCGCGTCTGGGTCCAGGGTCACAAAATCTGCACCTCGACAGGGACGACCAAGCCGACCAGGACGGCCAAGCCGACGAAGACGGCGAAGCCAACGAAGACGGCGAAGCCGACAAAGACGGCCAAGCCGACGAAGACGACCTCGCCGACCGCTTCGGTCACCGGCACGAACAAGCCGTCGCCGACCGTGACGACTACCGGGTCGCCGTCGCCCACTGCCACGACGCAGATGTCGTCGCCGACTGCTCCGACCACGCCCTCGTCGTAATTCGCGGCGGACCGTAGCCCCCGCTCAACGGGAAACCGCTGGCCGGGGGCGATTCCGTGCCGTCCGTGCGCGGACGCTCGCCTGGCCCGGCTCTGGCCGTGCCGACAACCGATCGGCCCCGCCGGTGGCCGCTGTGGTTCCCTGTTGGTTGTCGACGTCCAGGCCGAAGGAGTGGCCCATGCCCACCGCCCCCGTCCCCTTCCAGGTGTACGAGGCAGGAACCTACCTGCACGGTACGAAGGCCGACCTTGTTCCCGGGGACCTGCTGACCCCCGGGCGCGCGTCCAACTACGAGGAAGGGCGCACGTCCCGCCACGTCTACGTGTCCGAGACCCTGGACGCCGCCGCCTGGGGCGCCGAGCTCGCGGCGGGTGACGGGCCGGGCCGGATCTACGTGGTGGAGCCGACCGGCGAGCTGGAGGACGACCCCAACGTCACCGACAAGAAGCTCCCGGGCAACCCCACCCGCTCGTACCGCACACGTGAGCCCGTCCGCATCGTGTCGGAGCTCGAGGACTGGGTCGGGCACACCCCCGAGCAGATCGAGGCCATGCTGAACGGGCTGGCCGACCTTCGCCGCCGCGGCCTCGCCGAGATCCTGGACTGACGGGGGCCGAGGGGGTGTCCGCTCCACCGGACGCCCCCTCATCGCCCCGGTGCTCCGCGCCGCCCCCGTTGTCGGTGGTGGCTGGAACGCTGGGTGGCATGAACAGCGACGACGAGCAGCTGCTGCGCGGCCGGGTGTACGGAGCCGACCCCGACCACCCGGGACCACACCCGAGCCGCGACTACGCCGAACTGGTCGGCGGCCCGCTGGACGGGCTGCTGCTGGACATCACCGGCTGGGCGCCGGACGAGATCGGCAGCGGGGTCTCCCTGCTGACGGACCTCGGGCGGTTCGGGCCCGGCGGCCGGGCGCTGTACGACCCGCGCCCGGGCGACCGCGGCCGCTTCGACTGGTCCGGCGACAGCCCCTGACACCGTCGCCGGCGGAGCCGGGCCCGCCCAGGGATGCGATGTCGCCGGGGGAGGGGTCGGGGCGCGGACGCCGTCCTGCGTGCGCCGCCGACGGCCGGTGTCGCGGGTCCGCAGGGACGACGATGACGGGTTACCGGACCGGAGGCGGCGTTCCGCCGGGCCCGGTGCTCGCCGGATCCGCCAGGATCGCGCTCGCGACGACTCCGAAGAGGTGGTCGGCCCGTGGCGCGAGCGAGGGCTGGTCGCCGAGCCATGCGAGCGCCGCCACCAGGGCGAACAGATCGGCGCCGTCGATGTCGCTCCGTGCCGTGCCCGCGGCCTGGGCGCGGGTGAGGAGCCGGGCTCCGGCCGCGCGCAGGGTGACGCACGACGCGTGGAGCGCGGATTCGGTGTCCTCGATGGCGGCGGCCATCAGCACGGTCACACCCCGGTACTCGGTGGTCCATGCGACACAGTCGCGCAGCCACGAGACCAGCGCCTCTCCCGGTGCGTCCGAGGCCTCGAACTCGGCGGCCTTCGCGGTCAGTTCGTCGAAACTCGTGCGCAGCAGCGCCTCCAGGAGCGCCTCGCGCGTCGGGAAGTGCCGCAGCAGCGTCGCGAGCCCCACCTCGGCCCTGCGCGCGATGTCGCGCAGGGAGACGTCGACGCCTTGCTCGGTGATGGCGTTGCCCGCTACTGCGAGCAGGTGGTCGCGGTTCTTCCTGGCGTCGGCCCGCATCTGTCCCTCTTGACTATCCGGATCAGTGGTCCATATATTCGGATCAGCGGTCCGTTTATGTGGACCGCCGATCCGAATAGCGTATCCCGCAGCGCGAAGGCAGGAGAAGGCGATGCCGACACACACGATGAGGGCGGTCCGGCTCCACGAGCACGGCGGCCCCGAGGTGCTGCGTTACGACGAGGTACCGCTGCCCGAACCGGGACCGGGCGAGGTGCTCGTGCGCGTTCACGCGGCCGGCGTCAATCCCCCGGACCGGTACCTGCGCGGCGGGCTGACCAGCATGCCCGGGAAGGCGGATTCGACGGTCGGTCTCCCGGTGATCCCGGGGACGGACGTGTCGGGCGTCGTCGAGGCCGTCGCTGCCGACGTGGACGAGTTCGTCGTAGGTGACGAGGTCTTCGGGCTGCTGCGTTTTCCCGGCTTCGACGGCAGTGCGTACGCCGAGTACGTGGCCGCGCCCGCGTCGGACCTCGCACGCAAGCCGGCCGGCATCGACCACGTGCACGCCGCCGGGGCGCCCATGGCCGGGCTGACGGCGTGGCAGTTCCTGATCGAGCCGGGACACGATCACCCGTCGCCCTTCCAGGACACACCGCACCGCCCGACGGCACTCGACGCCGGCACGACGGTGCTGATCAACGGCGCCGCGGGCGGTGTGGGGCACTTCGCGCTGCAGCTGGCCAAGTGGAAGGGGGCACGGGTCATCGCGGTGGCGTCGGGCCGGCACGCCTCGTTCCTGAGCGGGCTCGGTGCCGACCGTTTCATCGACTACACCCGGAGTCGTCCAGAGGACCTCGTGCGCGACGTGGACCTCGTGCTCGACGCCGTAGGTGGCCCGCAGAGCAGGCGTTTTCTGCGTACTCTCAAGCGCGGTGGCGCCCAGTTCCCCGTGCTGCCAGGGGACTTCGACGCGCAGGAGACCGCGGAACTGGGCGTCACGGTATCCAGCGCCCAGGTCCGCTCGAACGGCGCGCAGCTCGCCGAACTGGGGCGCCTGCTCGACGCGGGCACGGTCCGCGTCGCGATCGACAGCACCTTCGCCCTGGCGGATGCCCGTGCAGCGCACGAACGCGCCGACCGAGGGCACATCCAGGGAAAGATCGTACTCACGGTGGCTTAGCGGCGAGCCGAGTTGCAGCTCTGCTGCGCTTGCCGTTGTACACGGCGGGGACCCCTGGTGAGCGCGGCTACCGGCCGGTACAGTGTCACGAGGCGTGATCACGCACGGTATGTGATCGATAACGATCTGGGCCCAGCCCTTGTGGGTGGTGTGATCCGCTCTAGCCTCCGGCCATGGGATTTCTTTCAAGCCGCCGCAATCGGGCACGTCTCGCCCCCGAACTCGACGACCGGGAGCTGGGCAAACTGCTGAAGTCCCTGCTGGCGACCGCCAGGACGGGCACGATCGCCACCACGGACCTGTGCGCGGCCCAGGTGTCCCGGCTCCTGGACCAGGACCCGGGGGACTGGGACCGTCGTACCCACCGCATCAGCGTGCTGGCCGAATTCCTCGCCGCGTCGCGTCTGCCGAGGTCCTGGGTCGCGCGCGAACCACGCAACGCGACCGCGCTGGTGCTGCATGCCTGGTCCCAGGTCGCGCAGAACGCCCCCCAGGATGATCCGCGCGGCACGGATGACGCAGTGGAAAGCTGCCTGCGCGCCGCCGAACTCACCCCGGACGATCCCACCCCCTGGGTCGCCCTGCTCAAGGTGGCGCGTCGGCAACGGTGGAAGCAGTCCCAGGTGTTCGGGGTGTGGAACGAGGTGCTCGCGCGTGACCGCTGGAACCGCGAGGCGTACATGAACATGCTGGGCTACCTCACCCCGGAGGAGGGAGGCTCCCGGCTGCAGGTGCTGGACTTCGTCGACGGCCTGGCCGCCCGTGTGCCCGCCAACGCGCCCTGCGTGGCAACGGAACTCACCGCCCAGGTCCTCCAGTACCACTCCATTCTCGGCCGGGGCGGATACGAAGCACTGGTCGCACGGACCCACTGGTCGCAGGGGATGGCGGCCCAGGCCCTCGACCGTGTGGCGCACACGTGGGCACAGCCGGGATTCCTCCGTCACGCCCAGGCCCTCGCCGACCTGAACCTCCTCGCCTACGCGCTGATGGCCGGCGACCGGCGCGCGGAGGCACGGGCGGTGTTCGAGGCGATCGGGCCGACCGTCACCGACTGGCCCTGGCAGACAGGCGGTGATCCCCTCACGGAGTTCGAACAGGCGCAGCGCAGAGCCACCGTGGGCGCGTGAGCCGCAGGCCGGCGCGGTCCGGGCCGCCGTTCGGGTGGCGGCTCGGTGGCCCGGGCGCCCCGGCCGCGTCCGCAGGTCCCGTGGTGGCGCGAGCCGTCCGGCCGTGCCCCCCGACGGCGGTCGCGGCAGCGGACGCTCACACCGACGGGGCCGCGGCCCGCAGTTCCCTCACGAAAGCGCGTACGACGGCGGACCCGGCCAGTTCCGAGGTGGTGACGTAGCCGACCTGCCGTGTCGGGCGCCGGGGACCGAGATCGGTGATCTGTACCGACTCCGGTGCCCCGGCCAGGGAGAGCGCGGGCATGATCGCCATGCCGTGACCTCCGCTCACCAGGGAAAGCACCGCTCCGTCGTCCTCCGCCTCGACGGTCGCCTGCGGGATCCAGTCCTGCGCGGCCCACCAGTCACGGGTGTACGAGCCGCAGTTCTCGGCCCAGTCGACCAGCGGCAGCGACCGCGGGGCGGCGTGACCCGCCGCGTGCACCAGGGCGTACGGCTCCGTGAAGAGTCCGCTCGTCACCAGACCCGGTGGAAGGGGCACGGAGCCGGACAGCGTGGCGATGGCTATGTCCGCTTTCCCGTATGCCACTTCACCCGCGGTGCCGCGCCCCACCTCGCGCACGATGCGCACCCGCGGCTCCACCCCGGGATGCCGGGTGCGCAGCCGCTGGAGGACCGGGGGCAGCAGGTGGAGGGCCGCGCTGCGGAAGGCCGCGATCCGCAGCGGCCCCTGCGCCGCGCCGGACCGCGCCGCACCCCGCGCCTCGGCGGTCAGGACGTCCAGCAGACGCAGGATGCGGCGCGCGTGCGCCACGGCCTTCTCCCCGGCAGCAGTGGGGCGTGCGCCGCCGCGGCCGCGTTCGAAGAGCACAACACCGATCTTGCGCTCGCTGCCGCGCACCGAGTGGGAGACCGCGGACTGGGTCAGACCGAGCGTGCCGGCCGCGGCCGAGAAGGCGCCCGTGTCCGCGACCGCCACCAGGACACGCAGCTCGTGCGGGGCGAGATCGGAGTCGGTCGTGCGGGTCATGGGGCGCTCACCTCACGGTATGAGAACTGCTCATGGAACGGACTGTCGCATGAGCCCAACGGGCTGCCCGCCGGGGGCGTTCCCGCCCTACGTTCCGGTCATGAACGAATCCGCGCTCACCGTGCACCAGACCGCCCGCCCGCACGGTTACCCCACCGCCGGGCACTTCGCCTTCGTCGAGTCCGCGCTGCCCGAACCGGTGGCCGGCGGGGCCCTCGTGGAGAACCTCTACTGGTCCGTCGACCCCTATCACCGCGAGATGATGGACGAGGTCCCCGGCGGCTTCGCGCTCCACGCACCGCTGGAGGGCCGTACGATCGGGCGGGTCATCGCCTCGCGCACCCCTCGGCTGGCCGAGGGGGAGATCGTGTTCCACCGGCAGGGCTGGCGCACGCACGCGGTGGTCACGCCGGAGGAGGTCCGGCGGCTGCCCCGCTTCGACGGGGTGCCGCTCACCGCGTACCTGGGCGTCCTCGGTGGCACCGGCCTCACCGCGTATGTGGGCCTGACCCGGATCGCCCGGCTGCGGGAGGGTGAGGACCTGTTCGTGTCGGCCGCGGCGGGCGGGGTCGGTACGGCGACCGGACGGTTCGCCCGGCTGCTCGGCGCGGGGCGGCTCGTGGGCAGCGCGGGTTCGGCGGCGAAGGCCCGTCACCTCACGCGGGAGGTCGGCTACGACGCCGTCTTCGACTACCACGACGGGCCCGCCGCCGACCTGCTCGCCGGGGTCGCACCGGACGGCATCGACGTCTTCGTCGACAACGTCGGCGGCGAGCAACTGGCCGCGGCGGTGGGCGCGCTGCGCGAGTTCGGGCGTGTCGTGCGCATCGGCACGATCAGCCAGTACAACACCCCCGACGCACCACCGCCGCGCTTCGACCACGCGGACATCGTGGAGAAGAGCATCCGCATGGAGGGCTTCCTGGTCGGCAACCACCGAGAGGTGCAGGAGGAGTTGTACGAGTTCGCCGTACCGCATCTGCTGAGCGGCCGGCTCGCGCTGGACGAGACGGTGGTCGACGGGTTCGCGCACATCGTGGACGCGTTCCTGGCCATGCTGCGCGGCGGGAACACCGGCAAGACCATCGTGCGGGGCCGCCCCTGAGAAGCCCGTGAGGGTCCGCCCGGCGCTCGGCGGCGCCGCGCGGACCCTCACCCCGGCGGGTCCGTACGGACCCGCCCGGCGGGCGCCGGAGCCCGGACCGGCCGGGCCGCCCCCCGCGCGACCCGGTCGTGGCCCGTACGAGCCGTGCACCCGCCGGTGCTCTCGATGCCGGCCCCGCCGGTCAGCCGACCGCCGCGCCGGCGGGGACCGGCAGGAAGTCCGGTACCCGGGTGCCCAGGCCCAGGGATTCGGCCCGGCGGCGGACGAGGTCGGCGAGGGCCAGGTCGAGGGCGCCCAGGCCGAACGGGGAGAACACCGTGACACGGTCCTCGGCGCGCCGGAAGGACTTCCCGGAGGCCAGCACGGCCCCGATCGAGGTGGCGATGAAGTCCCGGTCGCCGCAGAGCCGTTCGGCCAGGTGCAGGGAGGTCGACTCACGGCACACGTGGTCCGCGTCGTCCACCACGTTGACGGCGGTCAGGATGCTCCCCGGCGTCAGGTCGCGCAGCGACACGTGCAGGACCAGGGTGCCGCGCCGGCATGCGTCGGTGGTCAGGTGCGGTGCGGCGGCGGTGGTCGCCAGGCAGACCAACCGGTGGGCGCAGAGCGCCTCCTCGGGACTGAAGGCGACCTCGGTCTTCAGGCCGGGCCAGCGCTCCTGGCAGCGGGCCGCGAACGCCTCCGCCCGGTCGTCGTCCACGTCGAACACGGTGACCGCGGCGAGGCCGGGCAGCACGGCCCTGAGGTAGGCGAGGATCTCGAAGCCGATCACGCCGCAGCCGATCAGGGAGACACCGGTCTCGGGGACCGGCGAGGCCAGCGTCACCGCCGCGAGGGCGGCGCTCGCCGCGGTCCGCCGCGCCGAGATCACCGAGCCCTCCAGCAGCGCCTCCGGCTGCCCGGTGGTCACGGAGTTGAGGATCACCGCGGCGGAGGCCCGTTCCAGGCCGCGCGCGGTGTTGCCGGGGAAGGAGGCGATCCACTTGATGCCCGTCACCGGCTCGTCCTCGCCGAGGTAGGCGGGCAGCCCGATGATCCGGCTGCGCGGGTCGTCGGGGAAGCGCAGGAACACCGAGTGCGGCAGGGCCGTACGGCCCCTGTCGTGCAGCAGGTACGCGCGCCGCACCGCCGCGACGACCTCGGCCTCGGCGTGGTCGAGGACCTGGCGGACCTCCGCGGCTCCCAGGATCAGCATGATGCCTCCTTCATCGCCGGCTTCGGCTCCTTCCACAGGTGGGACACGTCGCCGAAGTGGCGGGCGACCCACTCGTCGTCGTAGATCGTGTCGAGGTAGCGCTCCCCGCGGTCGGGCAGCACCATCGCGCAGCGCGCGCCCTCGGGGATCCGGTCGGCCAGCCGGCCGACCGCCGCCACCAGGGCCCCGGAGGAGCCGCCCGCGAGAACGGCCTCCCGGGCGGCGAGCCGCCGGCACCCCACCACGCAGTCGAGGTCCGTCACGTGGACGACCTCGTCGGCGAGCCCGTCGCGGTGGAGCGCAGGCCGTACGGCCGCCCCGTGGCCCGGGATCAGCCGCGGCGCCGGGACGTCGCCGAAGATGGCGCTGCCCCTGGCGTCCACCGCGACCACGGTCACCGGCAGCCGCAGGTCGCGGACGTACTCCGCGCAGCCGCGCAGGGTGCCGCACGAACCCGTCGCGCAGAACAGGTAGTCGATGCCGCCCGGCACCGCCTCCCAGATCTCGCGCATCGTCCGCCGGTGCGCCCGCGGGTTGAGCGGGTTGGCGTACTGGTTGGGCCAGTAGGCGCCGGGGATCCGGGCGACCAGCGCGTTGATGCGGCGGATCCGGACGGGCAGGTACTCGCCGGTCGCCGGATCGCACTCGTCGACCACCTCGACCTCCGCGCCGAGGGCCCGCATGACGGCGATGTTCTGCCGGTTGGTGCGGGGGTCCACCACGCAGATGAAGCGGAGCCCGTAGTAGGCGCAGATCTGGGCGAGGCC
Source organism: Streptomyces sp. NRRL S-1022 (assembly GCF_000720135.1). Classification (GTDB taxonomy): domain Bacteria; phylum Actinomycetota; class Actinomycetes; order Streptomycetales; family Streptomycetaceae; genus Streptomyces. Next base: position 147,413 of record NZ_JOIU01000017.1, read on the forward strand.
GATGCCGAGGTTGCCGGAGCTGGATTCCACGACCACCGAGCGGCCGGGCACGAGGGTGCCGCGCCGGATCCGCTCGCGCAGCATCTCCAGGGCCGAGCGGTCCTTCATGCTGCCGCCGGGGTTGAAGGCCTCCAGCTTGGCGTAGGTGGTGAAGTGCCGCCCCGGAGCGAGCTTGGCGAGTTCGACCAGCGGGGTGCCGCCGATCGTGCCGAGAACGCCGGCGGGCCCGTCGTCAGGTCCCGGCATGGTGGCCTCGCCCCGTCGGATCGGGGCACGGCCCGAGCATGGTGCGGAACACGCTGGTTCCTCCTGTCAGCACTGGATCGAGGAGTGGTGCGGCCGCCGCCGGCGGGGTGTGCCGCAGGCCTGGACCGGGGCCCGGCGGGGTCACCGCGGCGGCGGCCCGGGTGTGGCGCGTACGGAGCGGGCGAGGGAGGCGGCGCCGGCGATCAGGACCATCCAGACCGCCAGGGCCAGCGCCGCGGTGCGCGCGCCGGCCCGGTCGAGCAGCAGGCCGCCGAGCAGCGAACCGATCGGCAGCGTCCCGTTGGACAGCGTGGTCATCGCCGCGAGCACCCGGCCGCGCAACCGGTCGGGGGTGATGTCCAGTTGGTAGCTGCCGAGCGCCACGTTCCACAGCGGGCCCACGAACCACATCGCGGCGTAGGCGGCGGCGAGGGAGAAGGGGTCGCGGCTCAGGGCGATCACGGCCATCAGCACCGCCCACGTCCAGTTCGCCCCGATCACCAGGGTGCCCAGGGCGATCCGGCGGGCGAACCACGGCGCCGCCAGCGAGCCGAGGACGCCCCCGCCCCCCGCGACGCCCACCATCAGACCCACCCCCGCCGAGGAGGCGCCGACGTCGCCGGCCAGCACGATGGTGACCAGGAACAGCGCCCGGAACATCAGGTTGCTGCCGGCCACCAGCAGGGTGGTGGTGCGCAGGAAGGGCTGACGCCACAGCCATCCCAGACCCTCGCGGATCTGCTCGCCCATGCCGCCGGTGTGCGCGGACCGCTCGGCCTCGAACTCCTTGCGGATGAACAGCAGTCCGGTCAGCGAGACCAGGTAGCTGAGCGCGTCGGCCAGGAACGGGACGGCCCGGCCGACACCGAACAGCGCACCGCCGAGCGGTGTCCCGAGCATCACGGCGGCGCGCCCCCGCGCCTCGTTGCGGGACAGCGCCAGCGAGAGCTGGCTGCGGGGCACGACGTTCGGTACGGCGGCGTGCGAGGCGAGCCCGTGGAACACCGTCAGCGCGCCCTCGGCGAAGCCGACGGCCAGCACCAGCGGAAGGCCCAGGACGCCGAGGGCGGCGGCGACCGCGATGGCCGCCGCGCCGAGCGCGCGCAGCGCGTCGCACCAGATCATCAGCCGGCGGCGCGGCCAGCGGTCCACCAGGGCGCCGGCCGGCAGCGGCAGGAGCAGCGCGGGCAGCAGCGCCACGAATCCGGCCAGCCCGGCGGCGAACGGCGAGCCGGTGAGGGCCAGGACCAGCAGCGGGTAGGCGATGGTGGTGGCCGTCGACCCGAGCAGGGAGACCGCCGAGCCGCCCCACAGCAGCAGGAAGTCGCGGTTGCGGTGCAGCGGCACCACCCGGTCGGCGGTGGCCGCGTCCGGGGGGTCCGGCGGCCGCGGGTCCGCCGGTGCCCTCGTGTCGGGGCTCGTCATCTGTCACACTCCCAGTCCGGCCCGGGCCGGACGCCAGGGCCTGTCCGGCGGATCACTCCGAGACGCGGGGCCCGGCACGCCTCACCGGGGGCCCCGACGGCGGTGTCCTCGCTCGCCGGCTCCCCGAACTCGACGGCGCTCACGCGGGGCCCCTCGCGCAGCCGCCCTCCTCCGCCTCGCAGCCGGACGCACCGGCCCCCCTCGCCCAGGCTGCAAGACACCGCTGACCTCCGACCCGATCCGCCGGACAGGCCCTAACCGCGCGCCGCCTGCTCCATCTGCCGGCGCAGGCTGAGCGGGCGCATGTCGGTCCAGACGGTGCCGATGTGGGCCAGGCACTCGGCCCGGCTGCCCTCGGTGCCCTCGGCGCGCCAGCCGAGCGGCAGCTCGCGGTCGGCGAGCCAGACGGAGTACTGCTCCTCGTCGTTGAGGACGACGCGGTACGTACGCTCGTCGGTGTCTTCCTCGGCCACGGCGGGCCCTCCCTCGGGTGACATGCCGCGTCACGCACCTCACGTGACCGGTGGCGGCGCCGGAGAGCCTGCCGCAACCGCGCCCCCCGCCCCCAGAGAAGGAGGCGCAGTCACCGCGGCGCCGACGCTGCCGACGTGACTGCCGGTTGTTCTCTCCGAGCGGCGGCAGCCCCGCGGCGACGCTGGGGCGCATGACTGCGAACCCCTCCCTCCGGACCGCGCCCGCGGGCCGTACCCAGGAGCGCGACACGAGCCGCGCCCTCCCGCTGACGCTGTCGGCCGAGTCCCCCGGGACGCCCTTGTCCGCATACCTGTCGGACGCCCGACCGCTCGTCCGCGCCCGGCTGCTCGAACACGGCGCGGTGCTGCTGCGCGGTTTCGACGTCGGCGGCGTGGACGGCTTCGAGGCCGCGGTGCGGGCGGTGTCCGGGGCGCCGCTGCCCTACGCGGAGCGGTCCTCACCGCGCAGCACCATCAAGGGGCAGGTGTACACCTCGACCGACTATCCGCCGGACGAGGAGATCTTCCTCCACAACGAGAACTCCTACCAGGCGGACTGGCCGCTGACCCTGTTCTTCCACTGCGTGCAGCCGCCGGACACCCTGGGCGCCACACCGCTCGCCGACACCCGCCGGGTGTACGAGGCGATCGACCCGTCCGTCCGCGAGGAGTTCGCCGCCCGGGGCTGGATGGTCGTGCGCAACTTCTCCGACGGGTTCGGCGTGCCGTGGCAGCAGGCCTTCAACACCGGCGACCGCGCCGAGGTCGAGGCGTACTGCGCCCGCAACGGTGTCCGGACCGAGTGGACCGCGGACGGCCTGCGGACCCGCGCGCGCCGCCGGGCCGTACACCGCCACCCGGTGACCGGGGAGACGGTCTGGTTCAACCACCTCACCTTCTTCCACGTCACCACCCTGTCCGAGGAGGTGTGCGGCGCACTGCGGGAGATGTACGACGACGCGCGGCTGCCGACCAACACCTACTACGGCGACGGCCGGCCGATCCCGGACGAGGTCGTCGCACATCTGCGGTCCTGCTACCGCGCCGAGCAACGGCGCTTCGACTGGCAGCGCGACGACGTCCTCCTGGTGGACAACATGCTGTCGGCGCACGCCCGCGAGCCGTTCACCGGGCCGCGCCGGATCGCCGTGGCGATGGCCGAGCCCTACTCGGCCGCCGTACCGCAGTCCGCCGCGTCCGCGGAGGTGGCCGATGTCCGCCGGTGACAGCGGCCTGCCGCTCTCGTTCGCCCAGGAACAGCTGTGGTTCCTGGACCAGCTCCGCTCCGGCGCCTCCACCGAGTACCTGATGTGCGAGGCGTTCCGCATCCGCGGCCCGCTCGACACCGGGGTGCTGGAGGCCGCGTTCACCGAGATCTCGGCGCGGCACGAGGTGCTGCGCACCCGCTACGGCACCGCCGCGGGCGCCGGGGCGCAGTTCGTGGACGAGCCCCGCCCGGTCCGGCTCGCCCGGGTGGACCTCACGGACACCGGGCCGGCGGACCGCGAGGCGCGGGTGCGCGAACTGCACGCGGCCGAGCTGCGCACCCCGATCGACCTCCGCGAGCAGGCGCCCTGGCGGCTCACCCTGGTCCGGTTCGCCGAGGACGACACCGCGCTGCTGGTGACGGTCCACCACATCGCCTTCGACGGATGGTCCTGGGGCGTCCTGGCCCGGGAACTGTACGAGCTGTACACCGCGTTCGCGGCCGGCCGGCCGTCGCCGCTCGAACCGGTGGCGGTGCAGTACGCGGACTTCGCCCAGTGGCAGCGCGACACCTGGGCGGCCGCCCCCGCACGGGCCGAGCGGCGGCGCGGCTACTGGCGGGAACGGCTGGCGGGCCTGGAACCGCTGGAGCTGCCCGCCGACCACCGCCGCCCGGCGCACTGGGACCCGGCCGGGGAGAGCGTCCCGTTCACGGTGCCGGCGGAGCTGGCCGAACGGCTGGCGGTGCTCGGCCGGGACGCGGGCGCGACCCCGTTCATGGTGCACCTGGCCGCGTTCCAGCTGCTGCTCGCGCGCTGGTCCGGCCGTACCGACGTGGCGGTCGGCGTGTCGGTCTCGGACCGCTCCGAGGTCGAACTGGAGCCGCTGGTCGGCCTGTTCCTCAACACCGTGGTGCTGCGCACCGACCTGTCCGGCCGCCGCTCGTTCCTCGACCTGCTGGCGCGGGTCAGGGAGACCACCCTGGACGCCTACGAGCACCAGGACGTGCCGTTCGGCTGGGTGGTGGCCGACCTCGCGCCCGACCGGGACCCCTCCCGCAACCCGGTGTTCCAGGTCGGCTTCGCGCTGCACAACGCCGAACGCCGCCCGCTGCGGCTGCCCGGACTCGACGTCGTGAAGGCCGAACCGGGCACCGACCACTCCGCCTTCGACCTGTCGCTGCACCTGTCCGGACTCACCGACGGCTCCATCGAGGCCCGGCTCATCTTCCCCACCGCGCTGTTCGACCGCGCGCGGATCGAACGGATGGCGGCGAGCCTGCTGCGGCTGCTCGCCGCCGTCGCCGAGCACCCGGACGCCCCCGCACACACGCTGGAGACCGTCCCCGACGCCGAACTGGCGGCCTTCCGGCGCTGGAACCGCACCGAGACCGAGCGCCCGCGGCAGTCCCTCGCCGAACTGTTCTTCGCGCAGGCCCTCGCCACCCCGGACGCGGTCGCCGTGGTGGCCGGCGCCGAGGAGACCGGTTACGCCGACCTCGCCGACCGGGTGCGGCGCCTGGCCGGCGTGCTGCGCTCGCGCGGCGTCGGCCCGGAACGCGCGGTGGGCGTCGCGCTGCACCGCGGGAGGGACCTGGTCGCCACCGTCCTCGCGGTGCTCACCGCGGGCGGGGTGTACGTACCGCTGGCCCCGGAACACCCGGCGGAGCGGCTGGCCCACCTGGTCGCCGACGCCGGCGTGACCCTGCTGGTCACCGAACAGGCGCTGTCCGGACGGCTGCCGGCCCACCCGAACACCCTCGTGCTCGACGCCGTCCGCTCGCGGGAGGACGAACAGGCCCCGCCCCTGGAACCGGTGGCCACGCCCGGCACGCAGGCCGCGTACGTGATGTACACCTCCGGTTCGACCGGCCGGCCCAAGGGCGTCGTCGTACCGGAGGCCGCGATCCGCAACCGCGTGCTCTGGCCGGTGGAGCGCTTCGGCCTGGGCCCCGGCGACCGGGTCCTGCAGAAGACCACCATCGGATTCGACGCCGCCCTGTGGGAGTTCCTCTCCCCGCTGGTGTGCGGGGCCGCGGTGGTGACCGGCCCCCGGGACGCCCACCGCGACCCGGCGGTGATGCTCCGTGCCGTGGCCGATCACCAGGTCACCGTGCTGCAGGGCGTGCCGTCGATGCTGCGCCTGCTGCTGGAGGAGCCGGCCCTCGCCGACTGCGCCTCGCTGCGCCTCGTGTGCTCGGCGGGGGAGCCGCTGACCGCCGAGCTGGCCGGCCGGCTGCGCCGCGCGTTCGACGCCGAGGTGGTCAACACCTACGGCCCCACCGAGTGCGCCGTCGACTCCACCGCCTGGCACTTCGACCCGGACGAGCCCGGCGACCTGGTGCCGATCGGCCTGCCGCTGCCCAACGCCCGCACCTACGTGGTGGACGCCGAAGGCCGGCAGGTGCCCGTCGGGGTGACCGGCGAGCTGCACGTCGGCGGCATCGGTCTCGCCCGCGGGTACGCGGGCCGGGGCGACCTCACCGCCGACCGGTTCGTCCCCGACCCGGACGCGACCACGCCCGGCGCGCGCCGCTATCGCACCGGGGACCTGGTACGGCGCCGCGCGGACGGCGCGCTGGAGTACGTCGGACGCGCCGACGACCAGGTCAAGATCGCCGGGGTGCGGATCGAGCCCGGCGAGATCGAGGTCCTGCTGGCGGCCCACCCGTCGGTGGCCGCCGCCGTGGTGGCCGTGCACCGGTCCGGCACCGGCGACGCGCGGCTGACCGCGTACACGGTGCCCGTCGCGGGGGAGCGGCTCGATCCGGAGGCGTTGCGCGTCCACCTGGCCGCCGCGCTGCCGGAGGCGATGCTGCCGGCCGCCTTCGTGGACCTCCCCGAGCTGCCGCTCACCCCGAACGGAAAGGTGGACCGGCGCCGGCTGCCGGCCGCAGCCGAACCGGACCCGCCCGCCACCGGGGCCCGGGAGGCCCCGCGCACCGCAGCGGAGGAGGCCGTCGCCGAGCTGATGGCCGAGGTCCTCGGCGTCGAGCGGGTCGGCGCCGAGGACGACTTCTTCCTGCTCGGCGGCCACTCCCTGCTCGCCATCAAGCTCGTACTGCGGCTGCGGCGCGCCTTCGGCGCCGAACTGACCGTCGGCGAGCTGTTCCAGGCCCGGACGGTCGCCGCGCTGGCCGCCCGGGTCACGGCGGCCGGCGCCGGCCCGGAACCCGCCCCGGACACCGGTGGGGACGCCGTCCGGCCGGCGGGCCGCGACCGCCCGCTGCCGCTCTCCTTCGGCCAGCAGCGGATGTGGTTCCTCGATCAGCTGGAGCCCGGGACGCACGAGTACGTCGTCCCGCTGGCGCTGCGGCTGACCGGACCGCTCGACACCGTGGCGCTGCGCCACGCGCTGGACGAGCTGTCCGAACGGCACGAGGTCCTGCGCACCAGGTACCGCTCCGAGGGCGGCGAGCCCGTTCAGATCGTCGACCCGGCCGGGCCGGTGGACTTCACCCTGACCGACCTCACGGACGCACCCGACGCCGGACGCCGGGCCCGGACCCTGGTCGAGGAGCTGGCCCGCCGGCCGTTCGACCTCGAACACGCGCACCCGCTGCGGGCGACCCTGATCCGCACCGCCCCGGAGGAGCACCTCCTCGTCCTGACCCTGCACCACATCGCCTTCGACGCCTGGTCGACCAACGTCTACCTCCGCGACCTGGACCTCTCCTACCGGGCCCGCACCGCGGGTGAACCGTCGCCGCACGCCCCGCAGCCCGTCCACTACGCCGACTTCGCGGTGTGGCAGCGCGAGCAGCAGCGGGCCGGCCGGCTGGACCACCAGCTCGCCTACTGGCGCGACCGCCTGGACGGCCTCACCCCCGTCGAACTGCCCACCGACCGGGTCCGCTCGGCGGTCCGCGACGCCCGGGGCGACAACGTCGTGGTCGAGGTGGCGCCGGAGGTCGCCCGGGCCGTCGCCGAACTGGCCGGCCGGCACGGCGCGACCCCGTTCATGGTGCTGCTCGCAGCCTTCCAGGTGCTGCTGCGGCGCTGGACCGGCCGCGACGACCTCGCGGTGGGGACCCCGGTCGCCGGACGGACCCGGCAGGAGACGGAGGACCTGGTCGGGTTCTTCACCAACAACCTGGTCATCCGCAGCGACCTCGGCGGCGACCCGGTCTTCACCGAGCTGCTGGAGCAGGTCCGCGGCACGGTGCTCGACGCCTTCGCCCACCAGGACGTGCCGTTCGAGCACCTCGTCGACGCGCTGCAGCCGGAGCGGGACCTCTCCCGCAACCCGCTGTTCCAGATCATGTTCGAGCACCAGCACCTGGCGGGCGTCCCCGACCGGCTCGGCGCGGTCGCCGTGGAGCCGGTCCGGGCCGGACTGGGGACCGCCAAGTTCGACCTCACCGTGACCGTCAAGGAGCGCGGCGGGCGCATGTACTGCTGGTTCGAGTACGCGACCGCGCTCTTCGACCGGGAGACCGTCGAGCGGATGGCGGGTCACTACCTGACCCTGATCGGCAGCGTCACGGCCGCCCCCGACGCGCGGATCGGCGACCTCGGCATGCTCACCGAGGAGGAACGGCACCGCGCCCTCACCGCCTGGGCCGACCCGGAGGCCGAACGGGCCGGCGTGCTCGACCCGGCCGGGGAACACGACCTGTGCGTACCGGAGCTGTTCGCCCGGCAGGTCCGGCGCGCCCCGGACGCGATCGCCGTCGTCTTCGGCGACCAGCAGGTCAGCTACGCCGAACTCGACGTGCGGTCCGACCGGTTCGCCGCCCGGCTGCGTTCCCTCGGGGTCACCGCCGAGACGGTCGTCGGCTCCTGCCTGGAACGCGGTGTCGAGGCGGTGGTCGTACTGCTCGCCGTGCTGAAGGCCGGCGGCGTGTACGTGCCGTTCGACCCCCGGCACCCCGCCGAGCGGCTGGAGCTGATGCTCGCCGACGCCGGCCCGGAACTCGTGGTCACCACCCGCGCGTTCGCCGGCCGGCTCACCGGCGACCACCGGGTCGTCCTGGCCGACGCCGACGCCGACGCCCGGCACGAAGCGGACAGCGCCCCCGCCGCCCCGGTGCCCGTCGCGGCCCGGCCCGGGAACCTCGCCTACGTCATCTACACCTCCGGCTCCACCGGCCGCCCCAAGGGCGTGATGATCGAGCACCGCAGTTACGCCCACCACTGCCGGGTGATCGCCGACGCGTACGGGATCGCCCCCGGCGAACGGGTGGCCCTGCTGTCCGCGCTCACCTTCGACGTGGCGATGGACCAGATCGCGGCGACCCTGGTGGCCGGCGCCACCGTCGTCGTCGCCGACCCGGTGTTCTGGACCCCGGACGAACTGCCCGCCCGGCTCGCCGAGCACGGCGTCACCGTCCTGGAGATCACCCCGTCCTACTACCGGGCCGTCCTGGAGTCGCCCGACCTGCCACTGCTGGGATCGCTGAAGCTGATGAACGTCGGCAGCGACGTGGTCACCGGCCTGGACGCGCGGCGCTGGGCCGAAACCGGCCTGCCCGCCCGCTTCCTGTGCAACTACGGGCCGACCGAGGCCACCGTCACCTGCCTGCTGCACCCCGTTCCCGAGCCCCCCGCCGAGGGCGACGCGGCCGGCGCCCTGCCGCTGGGCCGCCCCGTCCCCGGCACCCGGGCCCTCATCCTCGACGCGGACCTGCGGCCCGTCCCGGTCGGAGTGCCCGGCGAGCTGTACCTCGGCGGCGTCCGGCTGGCCCGCGGCTACCACCGGCGGCCGGACCTCACCGCCGACCGGTTCGTCCCCGACCCCTTCGCCACCGAACCCGGCCGGCGCCTCTACCGCACCGGCGACCTCACCCGCCACCGCCCGGACGGCACCATCGAGTTCCTCGGCCGCATCGACCACCAGGTCAAGGTCCGCGGCCTGCGCATCGAACTCGGCGAGATCGAGGCGGCGCTCGCCCGGCACCCCGCCCTCCAGGAGGCCGTCGTCACCGCCCCGCAGACGGCCCCCGGCGAACGCCGGCTCGCCGCCTACCTCGTGGCGCGCCCCGGCAGCCCGGTACCCGACGTGGCCGAGCTGCGCGCACACCTGGGCGCCCTCCTGCCCGAGTACATGATCCCGTCGGTGTGGGTGCCGCTCGACGCGTTCCCGCTGACAGCCAGCAAGAAGATCGACCGCAAGGCCCTGCCGGACGCCTCGGCCGCCCTGGCCGGCGCCGCCCGCGAACACCTCGCCCCGCGCGACCCCGTCGAGGAGGCCGTCGCCGCGATCTGGTCCGAGGTCCTGGGTGTGCGGCGGATCGGGGTCCAGGACGACTTCTTCGCCCTCGGCGGCCACTCGCTGCTGGCCACCCGGGTGCTGGCCCGGCTCCGCGAGACGTTCGCCGTCGAGCTACCGCTGCGCCTGCTGTTCGAGGCCACCACCGTGGCCCGGCTCTCCGAGGCGGTGTCCGAGGCCGTGGAGGCCGACATCGCCGCGCTCTCCGACCACGAAGTGGCGGGCCTGCTCGCCGAGGAAGGTCTGCGATGACCGACACCAGGGACCGCGCCCAACTGAGGCAGGAGCTGCTCCGCCGGCGCCTCGCCGGGCGGACCGCGCCCATCCCCGCGGACGGCATCGCCCGCGCCCCGCGCGGTGGCCCGCTCCCGCTGTCCTTCGCCCAGCGCCGCCTGTGGATCCTCGACCGGCTCCAGCCCGGCGGCACCGAGTACCTGATGACCGTGGCGCTCAGGCTGCGCGGCCCCCTCGACCGGGCCGCGCTGCGCACCGCGCTGGACCGGATCCTGCACCGGCACGAAGTGCTGCGGACCCGCTACCCGGTGGTCGAGGGCGAACCCGTGCAGCTCGTCGACGAGCCGGGGAGCGTCCCCCTCGGCGAGGAGGACCTCGGCGCACTCGACCGGGCCGCCGCGGACGCCCGGATCGCCGCCCTGGCCACCAGCGCGCGCCGGCCCGTCGACCTCGCCGAGGGCCCGGTGTTCTCCGCCGTGCTGGCCCGGCTGGCACCGCACGAACACGTCCTCCTGCTCACCGTCCACCACATCGCCTGCGACGGGCGGTCCGAGGACATCCTGGTCCGCGAACTCGCCGAACACTACGCGGACGCGGTCGCCGGACGGCCGGCCCGCTCGCCACAGCCGCCGCTGCAGTACGCCGACTTCGCGCTCTGGCAGCGCGAACGGCTCTCCGGTGCGGCGCTGCGCCGCCCGCTGGACCACTGGCGGGAACGGCTGGCCGGACTCCCGCCCCTGGAACTGCCCACCGACCGGCCCCGCCCCGCCGTACGCGACTCGGCGGGCGGGCTGGCACCGCTCACCGTGCCGGCCGGCACCGCCCGGCGGCTGACGGCACTCGCCCGGGAACACGGCGCCACCCCCTTCATGGCCCTGCTGGCCGCGCACGCCGTCCTGCTCGGCCGCTGGAGCGGCCGGCGGGACGTCGCCGTCGGCTTCCCGGTGGCCGGGCGTGACCGCGCGCAACTCGACGACGTGGTCGGCCTCTTCCTCAACACACTGGTGCTCCGCGTCGACCTGTCCGGGACGCCGTCGTTCGCTGACCTGCTGCGGCAGGTCCGCGAACGCGCCCTCGACGCCTACGCCCACCAGGAGATCCCCTTCGAGCGGCTGGTCGAGGCGCTGGCACCGGAACGGGACCCGTCCCGTACGCCGCTGTTCTCCTCCATGCTGCTCTGGCAGGACGCGGCCGGCTCGCCGACGCCGGCCACGATGGGCCCGCTGACGGCCGAGCGGCTGCCGGTCGGCGAGAGCAGCGCCAAGTTCGACCTCACCGTGGGCCTCGCCGAGCAGCCCGACGGCTCGCTGTCCGGCGGCGTCAACTACGCCTCGGCGCTGTTCGACCCGGCCACGGCCGGACGGTTCGCCGCCCAGTTCGCCCGCCTGCTCCAGAGCGCGGTCGCCTCGCCCGGCACCCCCGTGGACGAACTGGAGATCCTGCCCGCGGCGGAACGCGACCGCCAGCTCCTCGACTGGAACGCGACCGACCGGCCCTACCCGGCCGGCACCCTCCCCGCGCTGTTCGAGGACCAGGCCGCCCGCACCCCCGACGCCGACGCGGTGCGCTTCGAGGGCGCCGCCCTCAGCTACCGGGACCTGGCCGAGCGGGCCGGCCTGCTCGCCCGGCACCTGCGCGGCCTCGGTGTCGGACCCGAGTCCGTGGTCGGCGTCTGCCTGCACCGGAGCACCGACCTCGTGGTGGCGCTGCTGGCGGTGCTCAAGGCAGGCGGCGCCTACCTGCCGCTCGACCCGGACTACCCGCCCGCCCGGCTCGCCTTCATGCTGGAGGACTCCGGCGCCCGCGCCGTGATCACCGAGCCCGGACTCGCCCCCCTGGTGCGCGACCGCGCACCGCACCTGGTCGACATCACCGGCGACCTCCCACCCGACAGCGCCGACGCCACCCCGGCCGGCCCGGCGGCCCCCGGGCACCCGGCCTACCTGATCTACACGTCGGGCTCCACCGGCCGCCCCAAGGGCGTGCTCATCGAGCACCGGGCCATCGTCAACCGGCTGCACTGGATGCAGGAGGCCTACGGGCTCGGCGCCGACGACCGGGTGCTGCAGAAGACGCCCTACAGCTTCGACGTCTCGGTGTGGGAGTTCTTCTGGCCGCTGATCACCGGCGCGACGCTGGTGCTCGCCCGCCCCGGCGGCCACCGCGACCCGGCCTACCTGGCGGGGCTGATCGACACCGAGGCGATCACAACCGTCCACTTCGTCCCGTCGATGCTGCGGGCCTTCCTCGCCGAACCGCTGCCGCCCCTGCCCTCGCTGCGCCGCATGGTGTGCAGCGGCGAGGCGCTCCCGGCCGACCTGGTCACCGCCGTCCACGAGCGGATCGGCTGCGAACTGCACAACCTGTACGGGCCGACCGAGGCCGCGGTGGACGTCACCGCGACCCGGTGCGAGCCGGGCCTGCCCGTCACCATCGGCCGCCCGATCGCCAACACCCGCGCCTACGTCCTCGACGCCGCCCTGCGGCCGGTGCCGATCGGTGTGCCGGGCGAACTCCTGCTCGGCGGCGTCCAGCTCGCCCGCGGCTATCTGAACCGCCCGGCGCTCACCGCCGACCGCTTCGTGCCCGACCCCTTCGCCACCGGACCCGGCGGGCGGCTGTACCGTACCGGCGACCTGGCCCGGTACCGCGCGGACGGCACCATCGAGTACCTCGGCCGGCTCGACCACCAGGTGAAGATCCGCGGCCAGCGGGTCGAACTCGGCGAGATCGAGGCCGTACTGGCCGCGGCCCCCGGGGTCGTGGCCGCGGCCGTCGCCGTGCACGACGAGCAGCTCGTGGGATACCTGGTGCCGCCCTCGGCCGACGTCGAGGCGGCCCGCGAGCACCTGCGCGCGCGGCTGCCGGAACACATGCGGCCCGTGCACTGGACCGTCCTGGAGGCGCTGCCCCTGACGCCCAGCGGCAAGACCGACCGCGCGGCCCTGCCCGCACCCGACCGGAGCCGCCCCGACCTGGCCGGCGCGTTCACCGCCCCCGGCACGGAGATCGAGCGGACCCTCGCGGACGCCTTCGCCACCGCCCTCGGCATCGACAAGGTCGGGGTGCACGACGGCTTCTTCCAGCTCGGCGGCGACTCCATGCGCGCCATCCGGGCCGTCGGGGCGCTGCGCGACCAGGGACTGGCCCTCACCGTGCAGGACGTCTTCGCCCGGCAGACCGTCGCCGAGCTGGCCCCGCTGGCGGCCGCCCGGCCGGCGGCCGAACCGGAGGAGACCACCCTCGCCGGCCGCTTCGAGCTGCTGGCCCCGGACGACCGCGACCGGCTCCCGGAGGGCCTGGTCGACGCCTACCCCATGGGCCAGGTCCAGGCGGGCATGGTCTACGAGATGCTCGCCGACCCCGAGCGCAACACCTACCAGAACGTCAGCACCTTCCAGATCCTGGACGACGGCCCGTTCTCCGCCGAGGCGTTCACCGGCGCGGTACGCCTGCTGATCGAACGGCACGAGATCCTGCGCACCTCCTTCGACCTCACCGGCTACTCCGAACCGCTCCAGCTCGTGCACGCCCCGGACGGCCTGGAGGTGGAGATCGGCGTCACCGACCTGCGCGGACTGCCGGCCGGGGAACAGCGGGCGCGGGTGCGGGACTTCCGGGCCGCGGCCCAGCGCACCCCGTTCGACATCGGCCGTGCGCCGCTGCTGCGCTACCACGCCCACCTGACCGGCGACCGGGAGTGGCTGCTCACGCACGTCGAATGCCACGCCATCCTGGACGGCTGGAGCCACCACTCGGTCATCGGCGAGCTGCGGGCCGCCTACCGCGCGCTGTCCCGAGGCGCCGCCACCCCGCCCGCCGCAACGCCACGGGTCCGCTACGCGGACTTCATACGGCTGGAGAAGCAGGCCCTGGCCTCGCCGGCGGACCGCGCGTTCTGGCAGGAGCGGATCACCGGCCACGAACGGCTCCGGCTGCCCGCCGACACCGCCCCCGCGGCGGCGGACTCGCCGGCCCCCGAGGTGCGGCTGCCCTGGAGGGACCTGGAACCGCGGCTGCGGCGCCTCGCCGCCGAGACCCAGACCTCGCTCAAGAGCGTCCTGTACACCGCCCACCTGAAGGTGCTCGGCCTGATCAGCGGCCAGCACCGGTTCCTCGCCGGGGCCGTCACCAACGGCCGGCCCGAACTGCCCGGCGGCGACCGGGTGCGCGGCATGTACCTCAACACGGTGCCGTTCGCCGTCGACCTGCGCGCACCGAGCTGGCGCGAGCTGGTGCGCTCGGTGTTCGCCGAGGAACTCGCCCTGTGGCCGCACCGGCGCTACCCGCTGCCCGCGATGCAGCGCGCATGGGGCGGCGGCGAGCCCCTCGTCGAGGTGGTCTTCGCCTACCTGGACTTCCACGTGCTCGACGAGCAGCGCACGGACATCGGCACGATCGACGACCACAGCCCCAACGAGTTCACCTTCGACGTGTGGACCTTCCCCGGCGAACTGCGCATGACCTGCCGGCCCGGCTGGGCCGACGAGAAGCGGCTGGCGGCCATCGGCGACGCCTTCATGGGCGTCCTCACCGCCATGGCCGACGACGCCGACGCCGACCCGCGCGCGTTCCGCGCCCCCGGCCTGGAGCAGACGGACGGCACACCGGCCACCACCCGGCCACTGCCCGAGGTCTGCGTGCCCGAGCTGATCGCCGCCCGCGCCCGTCCCGACGCGACCGCGCTGGAGGACGGGCGACGGCGGTTCACCTACCGCGAACTGGACGCCCGCGCCAACCAGCTGGCCCATCTGCTGCGCGGGCTCGGCATCGGCCCGGAGCAGCCGGTCGGACTCTGCCTGGACCGCGGTGCCGAGGCCGTGGTGGCGATGCTCGCCGTCCTCAAGGCCGGCGGGTACTACGTACCGCTCGACCCCGGCTACCCGGACGCGCGCATCGGCTACATCCTGGACGACGTCCAGGCCGGCGTGGTCCTGTGCCGCCCGCAGGACACCGCGCGCCTGGCCGCCTTCGCCGGCGTCCACGGCGTACCCCTGGACGCCGGGTGGGCCGTGCTCGACGGGCTGCCCGAGACCCCGGTCGCGGCGGGTACGGTCCCCGACAACCTGGCGTACGTCACCTACACCTCGGGCTCCACCGGCCGGCCCAAGGGCGTGCAGGTCACGCACCGGGGGATCGTCCGACTGGTGCACGACGCGAACTACGCCGACCTCGACCCGGACCAGGTGCTGCTGCTGCACGCGCCGCTCGCCTTCGACGCGTCCACGCTGGAGGTGTGGGGCGCGCTGGCCAACGGCGCCCGGCTCGCCGTCTGCCCGCCCGGGGCCGGCACGGCCGACGAACTGGCCGAGGTGGTCCGCCGGCACGGCGTGACACTGCTCTGGCTCACCGCCGGCCTGTTCCAGCACGTGGTGGAGACCCGCCCGGAACTCCTCGCCGAAGTACGGCAGGTGCTCGCCGGCGGCGACGCGCTCTCGCCCTCGCACGTGCGCACCGCCCTGGCGCACGGCGTGGCGCTGACCAACGGCTACGGTCCCACCGAGTGCACCACCTTCAGCACCGCCCTGCGCGGGGTGACCGAGGCCGACGCCGACCGCGGCGTGCCGATCGGCACGCCGATCACCGACACCCGGGTGCTGGTGGTCGACGAGAACCTCGACCCGGTGCCGGTCGGGGTGCCCGGCGAACTCCTGGTCGGCGGCCCCGGACTCGCCCGCGGCTACCTGGGCCGCCCCGACCTGACGGCGGACCGCTTCGTACCCGACCCCTCCGGGACCGTCCCCGGAGCGCGCCTGTACCGCACCGGGGACATCACCCGCCGCGACGCCGACGGGACGCTGTCCTTCATCGGCCGGCGCGACGGCCAGGTGAAGATCCGCGGCCACCGGATCGAGCCGGCCGAGGTGGAGGCCGCACTCGGCGGGCTGCCGTCCGTCCGGGCCGCGGCGGCCGCCGTACATCCCGGGCCGGACGGCCACAAGCGGCTCACCGGCTACGTCGTCCTGGAACCCGGGCACGGCCCGCTGGACGTAGCGGCACTGCGCGCACAGCTCCGGCGGCAGGTGCCCGACTACCTGGTGCCCGGCGCGTGGGTGGAGCTGGCCGCCCTCCCGCTCACCGCCAACGGGAAGATCGACCGGACCGCGCTGCCCGAGCCCGCCGCGCCCGTCGCGGCGTCGGCCCACACCGCCCCGCGCACCCCCGCCGAGCGGGCCGTGGCCGAGGTGTGGGGCGAGGTGCTCGGAGTGGAGAGGGTCGGCGCCGACGACGACTTCCACGTCCTCGGCGGACACTCCCTGGCCATCCTCCGGATCATCGCCCTGCTGCGCGAGCGGCACGGCATCGAGCTGACCGTCCGCTCGTTCCTGGAGCGCCCCACCGTGGCCGGGCTCGCCGCGGCCGCCGAGGCCGGCGCGCCGGAGGCCCGGTCACTGGTCTGGCTGCGGCGCGAGGGAACCCGGCCGCCGCTGTTCTGCGTGCACCCCGGGGGCGGCAGCGCCCACTGGTACCGCCCGCTGGTGCCGTACCTCCACCCCGACCAGCCGGTCGCGGCCTTCGCCTGGCCCGGCCTGCAGGCCGAGCACGGCCCCGTCCCCTCGACGGAGGAGATGGCGGAGCGCTACCTGGCCGAGCTGCGGGCCGAGGCACCGCACGGCCCGTACCGGCTGTTCGGCTGGTGCGGCGGCAGCGGCATCGCGAGCGAGATGGCGCACCGGCTCACCGCCGACGGCGAGGAGGTCACCTTCGTCCTGCTCGACCCCGGGCTGGACAACCACGAGCGGGCCGCGCTGTGGCGGGAGTACCGGCTGATCGAGAGCTGCGTGGCCAAGCTGACGGAGCTGGCCGCGGCGCCGCCCGGGCAGGACACCTCGGCGCTGCGGGCGGAGGCCCTGGCGCTGCTCGAACACCTGGTGGACGACGTCGACCCGGAGGTGGGGATCACGCTGCCGGAGCACGGCGCCGGTGACGTCTGGCTGCCCTCCGCGAAGATGTGGCGGGAGGTCATGGAGATGTGCCTGACCTACCGGCACCGCCCGTACCCGGGCCGGCTGCACCTGATCGCCAGCGACGAACTGGCCGACGGCGAACACGAGGTGGCCTCCGGGCAGTCCTTCCCCGACTACCTCGCCCGCTGGCGCGAGCTGACCGGGGACGTGACGCTGCACCGGATCACCGGTGACCACTTCGGCGTGCTGAGGCCCCCGCACCTCGGCCGGCTCGCCGAGGCCCTCACCGGCATCCTCGCCGGCGAGGAGGGCACAGGCTGACACCGGCGGACGGTACGGCCGGGAGGGCGGGGGCGCGCACGGCGCCCCCGCCCTCCCGTCGTCGTCGGCAACCCGGCGTGCGCGCCCGCCACTGAGCGCCCCGAACGCCCCGCAAGAACGCCCCGCAAGAACGCCTCCACTGAACGCCCCCACCGCGGAACCCGTAGCCGTGCCGCTGTACACGCGACCGGGCCGGGCTCCTGGTGCGGAGCCCGGCCCGGTTCGGGGGTGCGGGGTGGACCGCGGCGCAGGACCGCGGTTCGGTGGGGCGGTTCAGCCGGTGACGGCGACGAGGCGGAGTTCGCTGGTGTAGCGGTGGCCCTGGTCGTCGGTGAGCCAGGTCTGTTCGGGGGTGGGGAGCATCTCGGTGACGGTGAGGCG
>NZ_JOIU01000018.1 GCF_000720135.1 Streptomyces sp. NRRL S-1022
CCGCCCTCACCCCGCGCCAGCGCGAAACGCGCCAACGCCCGCTCGTTCGAGAACGCGTAGATCCAGCGGACACCCCCGACATCACCCGTCAAAGGCGCCCCGTCCCCGTCCACCGGCACCAGCACCGCCGTACGCCGGAACTCACCCAGCAACACCGCGAACTCCCGCCGCCGCTGCTCGGGTCCGTCGGCGGCCTCCTGGTGGGCGGTGTCGGTCAGGTCCGCGTACTCGTACAGCCGTGACCTGCGTGCCTGCCCCGTCGAGGCTGTCTGTCCCCCATGCTCAGCCATGTCCGAGATCATCACACCGGGCTGTTGCCGAGGGCAAAAGGGGTGGCGGGACGACCGATCGGGTTCGGCCGTCGTCCGTGGACACGACAGCGCCCGGACCGAACGGCCCGGGCGCTGGGTGCAGGCAGGGGTCAGGTCACGGCAGGGCGTGGACGTGGGCTCCCACCGGGGTCGACCAGGCGTTGCCCGAGGACGCGTCCCAGTTGGTGGACCAGGTCATCGCGCCGCGCAGGGCCGGGTAGGTCTTGGAGGGCTTGAAGGTGCCGCAGTTCGTGCCGGCGGTGAGGCAGTCCAGGGCGTTGTCGACCACGGTGGGGGAGACGTAGCCGCTGCCCGCCGCGCGGGTGGAGGCCGGCAGGCCCAGGCCGACCTGGGACGGGGAGAGGCCGCCTTCCAGCTGGATGCAGGCGAGGGCGGTCAGGAAGTCGACCGTGCCCTGGCTGTAGACCTTGCCGTCGCAGCCCAGCATGGAACCGCTGTTGTAGTACTGCATGTTGACGACCGTGAGGATGTCCTTCACGTTCAGCGCGGTCTGGAAGTAGGCGTTCGACGTCGACTGCATGTCGATCGTCTGCGGGGCCATGGTGATGACGAGGGAGGAGCCGGCCTTCGACGACAGGGAGCGCAGGGCCTGGGTCATGTACGTCGCGTTGAGACCGTTCTCCAGGTCGATGTCGACGCCGTCGAAGCCGTACGTCTGCATCAGCGAGTAGACCGAGTTGGCGAAGTTCGTGGCCGATGCCGCGTCGCTGACCGACACCGAGCCCTTCTCGCCGCCGACCGAGATGATGACCTTCTTGCCGGCCGCCTGCTTGGCCTTGATGTCGGCTTTGAACTGGTCGACCGTGTAGCCGCCGAGGCCGGAGGAGTCGAGGGAGAAGCTCACCGCGCCCGGTGTCGACGTCGCGTCGGCGAAGGCCACCGCGATGATGTCGTAGGCGGCGGGGACGTCGGACAGCTTCTGGACCGTCGCGCCGTTGTTGAAGTTCTGCCAGTAGCCGGTCACCGCGTGCTTGGGGAGGGTTCCGCCCCCGCCGCCCGTGCCGGAGGACGTCGTCCCGGTCACCGTCGCCGACTTCGCCGACTCGCCCGCCGCGTTGGTCGCCGTGACCTGGAAGGAGTACGACGTGGCTGCGGTCAGGCCGGTCACCGTCGCCGACGTGCCGGTCACCGCCGTGACCTTCGTACCGTTGCGGTAGACGTTGTAGCCCGTCGCGCCCGAGACCGGGGACCAGGACAGGGAGACCGCGGAGGAGGTCGTACCGGTCACGGAGAGGCCGGCCGGGGCCGCCGGGACGGTGGGGGCCGGGTCGCCGCCACCGCCGCCGTCGGGGCCGTAGACCGAGACGTCGTCGGCGTAGTAGGCCGCCTGGCCGTACCAGCCGTGGGTGTAGACCGTCACCGAGGTCGTCGAGGCGCCGGTGGTGAAGGTCGTCGAGAGCTGCTTCCAGGACGTGGAGTCGGGGGTCCAGGTGGAGACGTCCGTGGTGCCCGTGCCGGTCACGCCGAGGTACGCGTAGCCGCCCTGCACCCACGCGCCGAGCGTGTACGTCGAGTTGGGCTTGACCGCGACCGACTGGGTGCACTGGGCGTTGTCCTGGCCGGCCGGGGTCGCCTTCAGGGCCCCGGTGCCGCCGTGCACGGGGGAGGTGACCGTCGTGCCGCTGCCAGCCGTACACGTCCAGTTGGCCAGGCCCGACTCGAAGCCCGCGTTCTTGACGTTGTTGACGTCGGCCGCCGACGCGGGGGTGGCCGTGGCGAGGCCGGCGACCGAGAGGGCCAGGGCGGTGGCGGCGGACCATGCCGCGAACCGTCGTCTGCGGGGTCCGGGTATGCCTGGGGCGCGGTGCACGGGAGCCTCCGTGGGGAGAGAGGAGCGGTGGCCTTCGCTTGCGAGCCTCAAAGTTGGTCCAGACCAATCTGCCTGTCAAGAGGTCCAGACCGGAATGGTGGCGGGCCGGTTGCTCAACCTGTCCTGGTTTGCCGGGACTTGTTCCGTCGGAGTTCCATACCGGCTTCACGAACGCTGTTCTCCGGCCATACGCCCGTGGATACAGTGCTCAGGTAGTCACGCAATGAAGTCGTCCCGGCGCACGGCAGTGACCCCGGTGGGCCGGGCGGGTGTGAAGAGCGGGGAGCTGTGCGTGCCAACTGCCATTGCCGTGACCGGTGCCGACATGGCACTGCCGGCGCAGGACGAGCGGACCATGCCCGCCGTCGTGCTGACCGGCCTCGACCGCAAGCCGCTGGACCAGGCCCTCACCGAACTCCACGCCCTCGTCGAGCAGTACGGCCATGTGGTCGTCGTCTGCTCGCAGGCCACTCCGGAGCCGGTCGTACGACGGCTTCACACCCTGCGCTCGCTGCTGGAGAGCGACCGCATCGCCCTGTTCCGGCCCGAGCTGCCGCCGCTCGGCATCGCCGTCCTGGCCCGGCAGCTGCGCCAGCTCGCCTCCTGCGACCTGAGCCCGGGTGTGCTCGCCTCCGCCGGCCGGCTGCTCACCCACTACATCCACGCCGGCGCCGTCCTCGGCTCCGTCGCCAAGCTGGACCGGGTCCCGGTCGGACTGAAGGCGCACGCCAGGTCCTGGGTGCCCGGCAGCCAGTTCGCCGTGCTCGCCCACCCCGAGCCCCAGCTGGTGAGGGTGGCCCCCGACGCCACGCTGAAGGGCCCCGAGTTCAGCACCTGGATGCTGGTCGCCAAGGGGCAGCTGCAGAGCGACTGGGCCGCCGGTCTCGGCACCCGGTGGGGCGTGCACGGGCTGCGCGAGACCCCGCTGCCCGTCGAATCCACGGTGTGGTGGGGGACCGGCCGCCTGATCGAGTTCTGCGGTTACCTCGCCGACCTGTCCGTCCTCTACCAACTGGTCACCTCGGTACGGCAGACCAGCTGTCACTGGTGCGGCATCGACGTCATCGGCGACCGCTGCGTCTTCTGCTCCGCCGGCCCGCCCGCGCCCGGCGAACCCCGCGCCCTGGAACCGCGAACGCCCGCCTGACCTGCGCCAACCTGACCCGTCCCGCTCGGCCGATTCCCCCAATGAGGTTGCACGGTTCATGAACTCCCGTCAGCGCCGCGGCGTGATACTGCTGATCCTGTCGGTCCTGTGCGCGCTGGGCGCGTTCGCCGGCGTGCTCTCCGTCATCCACGACGTGAACTCCAAGGTCGGGCCCGAGGTCGCCGCCTACCGGGTCAGGTCCGAGGTGAAGCCGTACACCGCGCTGGCCACGGACCAGTTCGAGAAGGTCTCGATGCCGAAGCGGTGGCTGTCCGGCAACGCCGTCACCGACCTGAGGCAGATCCGCGGCAAGATCGCCGTGACCACCCTGCACCCCGGCTCGCTGCTGCAGACCGACATGGTCGTGGACCGGCCCGCCCTCCAGCCGGGCCAGCAGGAGGTCGCCATCATGATCGACGCGGCGACCGGCGTGGCGGGGAAGATCACCCCGGGTTCCCGGGTCAACGTCTACGCCACCTTCGAGGGGAAGAAGGAGGGCGACCCGG
Source organism: Streptomyces sp. NRRL S-1022 (assembly GCF_000720135.1). GTDB lineage: Bacteria > Actinomycetota > Actinomycetes > Streptomycetales > Streptomycetaceae > Streptomyces. Next base: position 3,796 of record NZ_JOIU01000018.1, read on the forward strand.
ACCAGTCGAAGATCATCGTCACCGACGCCCGGGTCATCGACGTCGGCCAGATCACCGCCCTGGAGCCCGACCGCGACAAGAACCAGCAGCCCACCGACGCCGTCCCCATCACCTTCGCGCTGTCCACCCTCGACGCCCAGCGCATCACCTACGCCGAGTCCTTCGCCCAGCGCGTCCGGCTCGCACTCGTGGCCCCCGGCAGCGAGACCAGCGTCCCGGACAAGGACCGCACCTACGAACTCGTGACGGACAAGTGAGAGGCGGCCATGCCCACCAGGATCCTCCCGGCCGGCTCGGACCCGGACGCCGTCCGCTCCCTCACCACCCTGCTCAGCCAGCTCCCCGACGCCGAACCACAGCCCCCGGTCACCGACTCCACCCAACTGGTCGACACCCTCGCCCGGCTCGCCACCGAATCGGTCGAGGAACTCCCGGAAGTCGTCGTCGTCCACGAACGCATCGGCCCGGTACCGGCCCTGGAGCTGATCCGCGAGGTCGCCCTGCGCTTCCCGGCCGTCGGCGTCATCCTCGTCACCACCGACGCGAGCCCCGGCCTGTTCGCGGCCGCCATGGACTCCGGCGCCCGCGGCCTGGTCGCGCTCCCGCTGTCGTACGAGGAACTCGCCCACCGCGTCCAGGCCGTCGCCCAGTGGTCCACCGGCGTACGACGGCACCTCGGGCACGGCGCCGAGGTGCTCGCCGGGGCCGGCGGCACCGTCGTCACGGTCAGCGGCGCCAAGGGAGGCGTGGGCGCCACCCTGGCCGCCGTACAGCTGGCCCTCGCCGCCCAGGCCTCCGGCCGGCCCACCGCCCTGGTCGACCTCGACCTCCAGACCGGCGACATCGCCTCCTACCTGGACATCCAGTTCCGCCGGTCGGTGGCCGACCTCGCCGCCATCACCGACATCTCGCCCCGCGTCCTCGCCGACGCCGTCTTCCGGCACGACACCGGCCTCGCCCTGCTGCTCGCGCCCGGCGAGGGCGAACGCGGCGAGGAGGTCACCGACCGCGCCGCCCGCCAGATCGTGGGCGCCCTGCGCTCCCGCTACGAGGTGGTCGTGGTGGACTGCGGGGCCCAGCTGAGCGGGGCCGGGGCCGCCGTGGTGGAGATGGCCGACACCGCGCTGCTGGTCACCACCCCCGACGTCATCGCCGTACGCGGCGCCAAACGGACCGTGCGGATGTGGGACCGGCTGCAGATCCGCAAGGCCGAGGAGACCACCGTGGTCGTCAACCGGCACACGCGCGGTGCGGAGATCCAGCCCGCGCTGGTGCAGCGCATCACCGGCACCGCGCTGGCGCGCACGGCCGTACCCGCCAACTTCAGGGAACTGCAGGCGGTCGTGGACGCCGGGCGGCTGCACGAACTGGACGCGAAGAGCACGGTGAAGCAGGCGCTGTGGGCCCTCGCGGGGGAGCTGGGGCTGGTACGGGCGCCGGACGAGGGAGCCTCCCACCGGGGCGGCGGCCGGGGGCCGGTCGGCTTCCGGCGGCGGAAGGAGTGAGCCTTGCGATGAGAAGGCCGGGCGGGGACCGCGGACAGGTCAGCGTCGAACTCCTCGGGATGACGCCGCTGATCGTCCTGACGCTGGTCCTGATGTGGCAGGCCGTACTCGTGGGGTACGCCTTCACGCTCGCGGGGAATGCTGCGGACGAGGGCGTGCGGGCGGGCACGGCGGCACCGCCGGGAGAGCGGTTCGGCGTGTGCGAGGAGGCCGCGCTGCGGCACCTGTCGGGGGCGTGGCGAGGGGGTGCCGGCGTGGAACGGTGCGGCGGGAGCGGCTATGTGACGGCCGACGTGGCCGTCAAGGTCCCCGTCCTCTTTCCAGGCTTCGTCGACTTCCCCGTCACCGTGCACGGCCACGCCGGCGCCGTCGAGGAGGCGAAGCACTGAGATGTCGTACCGCCGCCGGCGCGACCGGGGTCAAGTGGCCATCGAATACCTGGGGTTCATCCCCGTCCTGCTGATCGTCGGCCTGGCCGGCATCCAGCTCGGGGCCGTCGCCTACGCCGCCGAGCAGGCCGGTACGGCGGCCCGGGCGGGCGCGCGGGCCGCGTCGCTGGAGCAGTCCTACACCCAGGCCTGCGCCGACGCGGTGAGCGGCGCACTGAGCGTGACCTGCTCGGCCGCCCCGGCGGGTGACTCGGTGACCGTCACCGCGACCGTCCGCATCCCCGCCGTCGTCTGGGACCTCGGCACCGCCACCAAGCGCGCCACCATGCCGCTCGACCACTCACCGAGGAGTCGCCGACCATGAGTCTGCGGGCACGCATCAGCACTCCGGAGGAGCACGCGGGCCGGGGCGAGGACGGGCACCTGGTCGCCTCCTACCGGGCCAAGCTGCTGGAGGAGATCGACCTCGCCGAGATGAGTGCGCTGGCCGCCGCCGAGCGCCGGGCCCGGCTGGAGCGGGTGCTCGGGCACATCATCAGCCGCGAGGGCCCGGTGCTGTCGACCGCCGAGCGGTCCCAGCTGATCCGCCGGGTCGTGGACGAGGCACTGGGCCTCGGCATCCTGGAGCCCCTGCTGGAGGACGCGTCCATCACCGAGATCATGGTCAACGGGCCCGACGCGATCTTCGTCGAGCGCGGCGGGCGCGTCGAGCAGCTGCCGCTGCGGTTCGTCTCCGCCGACCAGCTGATGCAGACCATCGAACGGATCGTGTCGACCGTCAACCGCCGCGTGGACGAGTCGAACCCGATGGTGGACGCCCGCCTGCCGTCCGGGGAACGCGTCAACGTCATCATCCCGCCGCTGTCCCTGACCGGCCCCACCCTCACCATCCGCCGCTTCCCGCGCTCCTTCACCCTCCAGGAGCTGATCGGCTTCGGCTCGCTGGACGAGCACATGCTGTACCTGCTGGCCGGCCTGGTGCAGGCGAAGTTCAACATCATCGTCTCCGGCGCGACCGGCACCGGTAAGACGACCCTGCTCAACGCGCTGTCCGGCCTGATCCCCGCCCACGAGCGCATCATCACCATCGAGGACTCCGCCGAACTCCAGCTCCAGCAGACCCATGTCGTCCGCCTGGAGTCCCGCCCGCCGAACGTGGAGGGCAAGGGCCAGGTCACCATCCGCGACCTGGTCCGCAACTCCCTGCGGATGCGGCCCGACCGGATCGTGGTCGGCGAGGTCCGCGGCGGCGAGTCCCTCGACATGCTCCAGGCGATGTCCACCGGTCACGACGGCTCCCTGGCGACCGTGCACGCCAACAGCGCCGAGGACGCCCTGACCCGCCTCCAGACCCTCGCCTCCATGTCCGACGTCGAGGTCCCCTTCGTCGCCCTGCACGACCAGATCAACAGCGCCGTCGACGTCATCGTCCAGCTCACCCGGTTCGCCGACGGCGCCCGCCGCATCACCGAGATCGCCCTGCTCGACAGCCACGGCGGGGAGCCGTACCGGCTGGCGAGCGCCGCCCGGTTCGAGGCCCGGCCCATGACCCCCGACGGCCGCGTGTACGGCACCTTCCGGTACTTCCCGCTGCCCCGCCGTACCGCCGACCGCCTCTTCATGGCGGGCCAGCCCCTCCCACAGGCCTTCGGCGTCGCCCGCTCCGCCGACCAGCTAGCCACCCGAGAAGCCAGGTAGGACCCCCCACCATGGAACTCCGCACCCTCGTCCAGCTCACCACCGCAGTGGCGCTGTTGACCTGCGTCCTGGCGGTGGCCGGCGTGCACGCCTACGCCTCCGGACGGGCCCGGCGCGCCGCCCTGGAGGACCGGCTCGCCCACACCGGCCCGCCGCCCCCGGCCGGCCGCCGGCGCCGCTTCCGGGACCTGGACCGGCGGCTGCGCCGTACCCGCCTCGGCCGCTGGCTGGAGCGGCGCCTCGCGGCGACCGGCCTGGACGTCACGCCCGGAGAGTTCTTCGCCGCCATGCTCGCCGCGGTCGCCGCGCTCTGGCTGGTCGGCCAGGCCACCCTGGCCCCCTTCTTCGGCCCCCTCGCCGGACTCCTCGGCATCGGGGCGGCGGTGCAGTTCCTCAACTGGCAGCGCCAGAAACGCATCGAACGCTTCATCGGTCAACTCCCCGAGCTGGCCCGCATCCTCGCCAACGCCACCCAGGCCGGTCTCGCCCTGCGCACCGCGATCGGCATGGCGGCGGAGGAACTGGAGGCCCCGGCCGGCGAGGAACTCGCCAAGGTCGCCGACCAGCTCGCCGTCGGCCACTCCCTGGACGACGCGCTCGGCGAACTCGCCGACCGCCTCCCCTCCCGCGAACTGGTCGTCCTCGTCACCACGCTGGTGCTGTCCAACCGCGCGGGCGGCCAGGTGGTGTCGGCGCTGCGCAACCTGACCGAGACCCTGGAGGAGCGCAAGGAGACCCGGCGCGAGATCCGCACCCAGCTCTCCCAGGTGACCATGACCTCGTACGCCGTGCCCGTCCTCGGGGTCGGCGCGTTGTTCCTGATGAACGGCGTCAAGGACGGCGCGCTCGACCGCATGACCGGCTCCCCGGTCGGCCAGGCCTGCGTGATCATCGCGTTCGCCATGTACACCGTCGGCTTCGTCCTCATCCGCCGCATGAGCCGGATCGACGTGTGAGGGAGGTGACCCGATGGCATTCCTGCTCGCCCTGCTGATGGGCCTCGGCGTCTGGGGCGCCTTCCACGGCATCCGCATGTACCGCGCCGACGCCCGGCTCCCCGGCGACCTCGCCGTCGCCCTGGAGGTCGGCGCCACCCGCACCGGCGCGGTCGGCTCCGTCGTCGACCGCATCGGCATGCGCTACGCCCCGGCCGTACTGCGCCTGATGGGCCCGCGCCTGGTGGCCAGGTACCGCCGCAAGATCGACCTCGCGGGCAACCCCGGCGGACTGACCATCGACCGCTACGCCGCCCGCCGCGCGGTCTACGGCGCCCTGGGGGCCGTCGGCTTCCTGGTCTTCCTGCTCCGCGGCCAGTGGTTCGTGGCCCTGCTGCTGCTCCTGTTCGGCGCGTTCTGGACCGAGGTCGGCATCTGGTCGGCGATCCGGGTCCGCAAGGACGTCATCGAACGCACCCTGCCCGACTTCCTCGACGTCCTGGCCGTGGTGGTCAGCGCGGGCCTCGGCTTCCGCCAGGCCCTGGACCGGGTCGCCTCCCGCTACGAGGGCCCGTGGGCCGACGAACTGCGCATCACCCTGCGCCAGATGGACCTCGGCATGAGCCGCCGCCAGGCCTTCACGGAGCTGCGCAGGAGGAACGACTCCGAACAGGTGGCGATGTTCGTGACGGCCCTCCAGCAGGGCGAGGAACTGGGCGCGCCGATCGTGGACACCCTGGTCTCCCTGGCCAAGGACATGCGCCGCACCGACGCCCAGAACGCCCGCCGCAAGGCCGCGCGCGCGGTGCCCAAGGCCACGCTGATGATCACCACGTTCATGGTCCCGGCGACGATGCTCCTGCTGGGCGCGGGCCTGCTGCTCGGCTCCGGCGTCGACTTCGGCTCGCTGACGGGGGAGTGAGGACGGGCGGTGACGGTGACGGTGACCGGACTGACGGGGGAGGGAGGACGGAGGCGGATCCGCGTGCGCCTCGGGGAGCGGCTGCGGGAAGCGTGGCGGGCGCACCGGGACGAGGAGGCCGGCGGTACGGCGGACCGCGCCGGGCCGGAGCGCCCACAGCAGGCGCCGGACGTGCCGGACGCGCCGGACGCGCTGCACGTGCCGGACGCGCTGGACGTGACCGCCCCTCCCGCCGAGCCTTCCGAGAAGCTCCAGATCCGGGCGCTGCAGGCGATGTGCCGCCAGGTCTTCGGCTTCCGCCTGGCGATGATCGTGGTGTCCGCCCCCGCGGCCCTCCTCAACGCGGCCCCCGGTCTGGGCACCCGCCTGGCCGGCGCGGCCGTCGTCGTCACCGTCATGGTGTCCTACGTCCTCTTCCGCGACTGGGAGCGCTTCGGTCCCCTCCTCCTGCGCCACCCCGTCCTGCTGGCCGCCGACACCCTCTTCGGCTCCTTCCTGCTGATCTCGGCCGGCCCGGACACCACCCTCGCCTACGTCAGCGTGTGCACCCCGCTGCTGGCCGGCCTGGTCTACAGCTGGCGGGGCGCCGCCTGCTTCGCCTCCCTCCAGTCCCTGATCCTCCTCCTGGTCCACGCCACCCTGAAGGCCGGCCGGCACGCGCCGGTGGCCGAGTCCCTGCTCCTGCCCGGCCTGTGCGTCATCGCCGGCGCCATGGGCTCCACTCTGCGCAACCTGATGCTCCGCTTCGGCGCCGCGACCCAGGCCCTGACGACGGTCCAGGCCCGTCTCGCGGCGGCGGAGGCGGTGAGCGCGGAACGCGCCCGGCTGGCCCGCGAGATGCACGACTCGGTGGCCAAGACCCTGTACGGCGTGGCCCTGGCGGCGGACGGCCTGGCCGCGACGGCCTCCGCCCCGGCTCCCGACCCGGTCCGGGTCAGGGAACAGGCCGAACTGGTCTCCCGCTCGGCACGCAGGGCGGCGGCGGAGTCCCGGGAACTGCTGACGGACCTGCGCCGAAACCAGCCGGGCGAGACCCCCTTCTGGCAGGAACTGTCGTACCGGGCGGCCGACTTCACCCGACGCACGGGCCTGCGGGTGGACACGCCCGTCCCCCGCTCCGCCCTCCCGCCACTGCCGCCGGCCCTCGCCCGCCACGTCCTCGCCATCGTCACCGAGGCGCTGGAGAACGCCCACCGGCACGCGTCCGCGACCCGGGTCGACGTACGGGCGGCGGCCGACGGCCGCCTGCTCCGCCTGACGATCCACGACGACGGCACCGGCCTGCCGCCCGGCACCCGGCTCGAAGAACTCCGCGACTCCGGCCACTTCGGCCTGCTCGGCATGGTGGAACGGGCCGCGCAGGCCGGCGCCCGGATCCGGATCGGAAAGGGCACCCACGAACGGGGCACGGAGGTAAGGCTGGACATTCCGCTGCCGCCCCCCTGACCCCATGTCCCCCGACCCCCTGACCCCCGAATCCGAGAGGAGGACCATGCACCCACCACGGCCACCCCGTCCCCCCGAACCGCACGGCGCCGCACCCCGGCCCGGTCTCCCGCCGCCGGCACCCGCACCGCCGCCCTTACGGCTGCTGGTCGCCGACGACAACCCCGTGGTCCGCGCCGGCCTGACGGCCCTGCTCTCCGGCCGCTCGGACACCACGGTGGTGGCGGAAGCACGGGACGGCCGCGAGGCGTACGAGGCGGCGGTCCGGCACCGGCCCGATGTCATCCTCCTCGACGTCCGCATGCCCGGGGTCGACGGAATCTCCGCGTTGCCCCACCTGGTGGGCCTGGCCCCCGTCATGATGCTCACCTACAGCCACGAGACGGAGACCGTGCGGGAGGCGCTGCGGCTGGGGGCGGGGGGATATCTGGTGCACGGCGAGTTCACGACGGAGCAGTTGGTACGTGCGGTGCGGGATGTCCGCGAGGGGCGGCCCCATGTGACGCCGGGGGCGGCGACGGCGTTGCTGGCCGACCTGAGAAGAGATGCACCTGCACACGAGCGTCCCGAACCCCCGGCAATCTGGGGACTTTCCACCCCTCTCCCCCTTTCGCACTTGCAACCACCTATGGGACAGTCGTTCCGGTCACGGTTCCGGCTGAGTACGAGGGAGGCGGAGATCATGGACCTCATCGCGTCCGGAATGACCAACCAGCAGATCGCCGCCGCCTGCTTCATCAGCGAGAAGACGGTCAAGAACCACATCAACCGCATCTTCGCCAAGCTCCACACCACGACAAGGTCCCAGGCAACGGCGAAGTGGCTGGGGGTGGCCTGATATGCCCGTCCACCCCGGCACCACACCGAACAAATGGGCCTGGCCTTGGGCCCTTGGGCCCTCTGTCCGGCCCCTGGGAGCGCTCTACGGTTCGTCGGTCGGAAGCAGGTCCGGAGGGGAGCACCGTGAGCGATCTTTTGCTGAAGACGGCTGTGGCGACCAAGGTTCGCCTGAACGGCTGGAAGAACACGACGGTCGAGGCGATGCGGCGCCGTGGCGGCGACCGCGGGCAGACCGCGGTCGAGTACCTGGGCATCATCGCGGTGGTGGTCGCGATCGTTCTGGCGATCACGGGCACGGACATCGGCAAGACGATCCTCGACAAGATCAAGTCGAAGATCACGGAGATCACCTGATCTTCCGTCGCGCACACGGCGACTCCGGGCAGGCCTTCCCCATCTACATCACGGTGGTGGCGGGCCTGCTTTTTCTTGCGTTCGCCTATCTCGCGGTAGGTCAGGCTGCCGTGAACCGGGGCGGTGCGCAGACAGCGGCCGACGCAGCGGTGCTGGCTGCGGCTCAGGACGGCCGTAACCAGCTTGCGGCCGCATGGACCGCCGATCTGCTGGACCCCGACAAGTGGCAGGACGTCTTCGAGGGCAACGCGCCGGTCGGCGACCCGTGCGGGCGAGCGCAGCAACTCGCGGCACAGAACGATGCAACGCTGAGTGGCTGCAATTGGCAGCCTCTGCGATACACGGTCGATGTCAAAACGAACAAGTCAGTGGGGGATTCCGTGGTCCCGGGGACAGAGGGCGTCCACGCGACGGCTTCCGCCGCGGCCGTGATCGAACCGCGCTGCTCGGTCGAACCCCCTGGCGATCCCGGTGGGAGCCATGAATTGCCCGAACTCACCTGCGACGGCAAGCCCTGGAAGCTGGATCCGGATGACGAAGCAACTCTGCCCGCGCCCGAGGACCTCTTCGATGTCCACCTGGCCGCCGACTGACAAGCGGACGACGATGGAAAAGGGAAACAGCGCGATGAGCATGCGGTTCACTGCGAAGGCTCGCAGGGGGATGGTCGCCATGGCCCTTGCTGTCGGGTTGGCCGTCGGTGTCGCCGGCTGCGGCGGTGGGGGCACCGATGACAAGAAGCCGCACGCTTCTGCATCCCCCTCCAAGAGCGGTGGTTCTCAGGCGAGCCCCCAAGAGGGGCAGTCCGCGCAGCCGCTGGCTGAGCTGCGCGGCCCTGACGGGCTGATGCTGCAGGTCATCTCTGCGCAGCGCGATTCGGGCGGGTTCGTCACGATCAATGCGCAGCTCAAGAATGACGGCGGCAAAGACGCCGTTCTGTCGTCACAGCTGACCGGCAACGAGACCGAGATCATGAAGAACGGGCAGTCCTTCGGTGGCGCCACGCTCGTGGACTCGAAGGCGAGGAAGCGCTACTACGTACTGCGGGACACCGACGGGCGTCCTCTGACCACGACCGGCGTCCAGTCCGTCAGGGCGGGGGACACGGTCCCCGTTTTCATGCAGTTCCCGGCACCTCCGGCAAACACGGCCGAGGTCGATTTCCAGCTGCCGACCTTCTCCTCGGCCGCCATCAAGATCTCCGGGTGAGGCCCAAGTGACCACCACACCCCGGCTCGTGCTCGCCTGTGCCGTGCTGCTGATCGCCGTGCAGCTGCCCGCCGCCACCGCCGTCGCCGACGGCACCGGGCCCAGTGAACCCCCCGGTACCGAACCCTCCGCCACCGCCCCGGTGAAGGTCGACCCCACGGATCCGGATCTGAAGCTGCCGGAGGGGGCCACGCTGGCCGCCGCCAAGGTGCTGGACATCAAGTCGGTCGTGGAGGACCAGAGCGGGGACGAGCGCCGCGAGGACACCAACGCCGACGTGACCTTCGCACTGCAGGCCGAGGTGCTGTTCGGCAAGGACAGCGCGAAGATCGGGGCGGAGGCCAAGTCCCGCATCGTCACCATCGCCGAGGAGATCAGGAAGCAGCACGCGACCCAGGTCCGCGTCTTCGGCTTCACCGACAACCTCGGCTCCTCCGCCCACGGCGACACCCTCTCCAAGGCCCGCGCCAACGCCGTACAGGCCGTGCTCGACCAGGACCTGAACAGCCCGGCCATCACCTTCGACGTCCGCGGCTACGGCGAGCAGTACCCGATCGCCGACAACTCCACCGAGGAGGGCCGGCGCAAGAACCGCCGCGTGGAGGTGACCTTCCCGCGCACCCAGCAGTGACGGCACCACCCCGGCGTCGTTGGACAGCCCAGGGCGCCTTCCGGCCAACCCCCGCGCCACCACGGCGTGCGGCCGCCGTGGCACGCCGAGGCCGCGGCTATCGTGCTGATCGGCCTCGCGCCGGCCCACCGGCCGGCAGGCGGCTGTGTCACACGAGCGGCCCACGGGAGTCGGCCGCAAGGAGACAGCGACCACAGGGGGATGCCCTGACATGGCGTGGGACGAGTGGGAACAGCTCAAAGCCGACGCGTGGGCGGACGGGGCTGCACGTATGCGGCTCAACCACATGGCCGACCCGGTCGGCGGAGGTGGCACGAGCACCTACGGAGACCTCAAGGTCAGCAACGCTGATCTCGCGGCGATCGGCAAAGAGGCGCACGCGCTCTACGACCAGCTGTGGAACAAGGCCCGGGTGGCACAGCCGACGAGCGAGTCCGCCGCCGGTGACCTCGCGAAGCAGGGTTTCACCCTGGGCAGGGGGCTGAAGCACGTCGCGCAGCGCTGGGACGACCAGCTCAGGTCGTTGCTGGACGCGTGCGCTCAGATCTCCAACCACCTGCACGTCGCCAAGAGGATCCACTCCGGCGACGACGGCCACATCGGGCGACAACTGAGCAGCATCGACACCCTGGACGCCGGGTTCGACGACCGCACGGGAGAGCCGGGCAGGAAGAACCCGGTCTACTACCCGGAGAAGAAGGACTGAGCGGGGCTGCCGAGTGAAGTTCGAAGACCTCTACCAAGCCAACTTCACGCAGCTCGACGACGCGGTCGACGACTGGGGCCTGCTCGTGCGCAACCTGACCGAACTGCAGGAGCAGGCGAGGGACGGGCTGCACGCCAAAGCGGTCAAGGCGGACTGGCACGGCGTCAACGCCGGCGTCTCCAAGGAGTTCATCGGCAAGACCGCCGGCGAGTTCGAGGACGCCACCAAGGAGGCGTCCTCCATCCACCGGATCCTTCAGGACACCCGGAACGAGCTGAAGCACTACAAGGAGCAACTGCACCGAGCCATCGAGAACGGCCGCAAGAAGAACCTCACCGTGGTGCCTTCCGGTGACGGCGGGTTCACCGTCACCATGGCCGTCCATCCCGACCGCGCCGGACACGGGGCCAAGGTCTCCGAGCACAGCGTCACGGACGAGATCGGCCTGCGCGACGAGGTGCGGAAGATCCTCGAAAACGCCGCGAAGAGCGACAGCACCGCGACCGGCGTCCTCATGGCACTCGTCGACGAAAGCGGGTACGGCTTCTCGGGCGCCGTCTACGCCGACCGCGACCAGGCGGTGAAGGCGGTGGAGGAGGCCGACAGGCTGGCGAACCTGGCGCGGAGGGATCCGCGGAAGCTGACTGCCGAGGACTTCGACGCGATCAACGCCGGCCTGAGGCAGAACCACGACGACCCCCTGTTCGCGGAGGAGTTCGCCGAACGGCTCGGGGCCGAGGGGACGGAGAGGTTCTGGCTCGGTCTCAACGACGGCCGCGAAGGCGCGCACCTGGCCTACGGCCGCGGGCACGAGTACGCCGAGCTGCAGAAGAACCTGAGCCTGACCCTGGCCACCGCGAGCCAGTCGGACAGCGCGGGCATGGGGGCGTGGAAACAGCAGGTCATCACCTCGGGCGACAAGGCCGTCGGTACCCACGGCGACGTGCTGGGCTTCCAGGTGATGAGCAACCTGATGCGCTACGGCGACTTCGATGATCGGTTCATGACCGATTACGGCCGCGCGCTGATGAAGACCGAACGGTTCTCCACGCACGACGGAGAGCACGTGGCCTGGCAGGCGAGCATCTGCCCCCGGCTCAACCACCAGGGCAGCGACGGTGGCTGGGACCCGCTCAACGGATACCTGAAGGGCCTGGCGAACAACCCGGCGGCCGCGACGGACTTCTTCGGCGAGGACTTCATCCCACAGGACGGAGACCACAAGAAGGCCGTCTCCACCTTCGACTACCTCTTCAAGCAGCGGAACTGGCCGATGGACATCCACGACACGAACGATGTCCACAGCATCGCCGGCCAGAACTACCTGGCCCAGGCCCTGGAGGCGGCAACCACGGGCCACCCGGCGGGTGAGCTGCCCACGGCCGACACCCCGGCCCACACCAGCGCCCAGACCAAGCTGTTCGAGGCGATCGTGTCCGCCACGGCGGACAGGCAGGAACTTCTCACCGACCGTGGCTACATGTCGGACAGCATGGGCCAGATCGCGTCCGAGTACCTGCCGGACATCAACCGGGCCGGCAGCGACTTGCCGCACAAGAACCTGCTCTACCCGATCGACGGCTCGGCGGCCCTTCTCGACGGCCGGAACGTGAACAAATTCCTGTTTGCCGTGGGGCAGAATCCGGAGGGATACGCTGCCGTCGACGTGGGCCAGAAGGCCTACCTGTCGAACCTGCTGCAGCACCACCTGAACCCCGACCTGCCCGCCGACCACCGTTTCACCAGCGACCAGAGACTCCTCGTCCAGACCGTCGCGGAGAGGAGCGGCGAGGTCTCCGGGGTCCTCAGCCAGGCCCGCATGGAGGCCATCGGAAGCGTGGCGAAGGGGAAGGACGATTCCTTCGACCACGCTGTCGCCCAGTACCAGAACCTGGCCTCCGGCGGTGTCGGTACGGTCGTCGGCGTAGGCACGTCATTCATCGGTTCTCCCGCGGCCGGCGCGGTCGTCGGCGGAGCGGCCAGCACCGCGACGGGCGCGGCCCTGCAATGGCTGTTCCAGGACGCCGAGGGTTCCGCTGCGGATGACGCCCAGGAGGACGCAGGCAAGGTCTGGGATCACGGCTTGCACCGCAATGCCGCATACGGACAACGCGCCGCAGAGCAGGCAGTGAAGCGCTACCACTTGAGCCCGGACCTTGTCACGTACGCAGGGAATTCAGCGCACCAGGGCTACCAGAATGCGTGGGCTATTGTTCACGGCCAGACTCCGGGCAGCACCGCGGACATTCCGGGATGAACGAAGGAGAGACGTTGAACGCCTTCCGGTTTCGTCCGGGGAAGCTTCCTGCTGTCGCCGTGGCCGTGACTGCCGGTCTTGTGATCGTGCTCTCCGGATGCAGTGATCACAGGGAGAAGCGTGAGTACGCGATCCCGAGTTCCTTTTGCGGGGTTTCGGTCGACCGTGACGAGTTGGCACCTTTCATGCCCTCCGGCAGGAAAGTGACCGTCCAGAAGGATGTGCCGGACTCGTTGTCGTCGGTGTGCCGGGTCCGCGTCGACTCCCGTCTGGCGGTGGAGTTCAAGCAGATGTGGCTGACGAGCAGCAGCACGGCGTATTTCGTGGGGGGACAGGCAGACTCCCGGCTCGATCGCGAGGCGGAGGGCGGAAGGTTCCTCTACTCCGGCCGGGAGGCGTTCGGAAAGACGCGGCATTGTACGCATGAGAAGCTCGCGGGCAGCAATATGTTCACCGCAGTCCAGATGCAGTCCTCGGGTCATCAGGATGCTGATGCCATGAGGAAACTCATCGCCGCGTACACAAAAGCCGTCGAGAATACGAGCATCTGCAAGGACGGCAAATCCTTCACCTGAGGACTGACGCTTTGTCGGGTCCGCCCTCAACCGTCGACCTCAACGACGACCCGTACGCCCGCGCTCAGTCCCCACTTCGTCATGGCTCCCGCCTCCGCCTCCAGTACGTGTCGGGCGCGGAGGCGTGGCAGGCCCAGGCGGCCCGGGGGCATGGTGCGGACCGCGAGGACGGTCAGGTTGCGGTCCAGGTAGGCGACGTCGATCGGGATGCGCATGCCGAACGTGTGCACCCCGCTCGCCGGTGACAGCAGCATCGCGCCGTCGAGGGAGTCCCGGCCGAGGAGGCCTTTGGTGCGCGCGCGGTAGGAGGCCGAGATCTCCAGGGGGACGGGGGCGCCGAGCACCACCCCGGAGTCCGTGCGCACGACCAGCCGTCCCCGTCCGTCCCGCCAGCGCCCCATGCCCTGCCCTCCGCTTCCTGCCCAAGTCCATGTCCATGTCGACGTCCGTGGCCGTCAACCCGCCGGATCCGTAATTGCGTTGTCTCCAGCCGTCCTCCCCGCTAGGAAGGGCCCTATGACAGGACTCGGTGTCGTATTCCGTCCCCAGCTTCCTCCCGAGCGGCTGCGGGCCGTCGCCCGGGAGGCTGATGCCGCGGGGCTGGAAGAGCTGTGGCTGTGGGAGGACTGCTTCCTGGCGGGCGGGGTGTCCACGGCCGCCGCCGCGCTCGCCTGGACCGAGCGGGTGCGGGTCGGCGTCGGGCTGCTGCCCGTGCCGCTCAGGAACGTCGCCGTCACCGCCATGGAGGCCGCCTCGCTGGAGCGCATGTTCCCCGGCCGGGCCATCCTGACCCTGGGACACGGGGTGCAGGACTGGATGGGGCAGGTCGGCGCCCGGGCCGCCTCCCCGCTCGGCCTGCTCGGTGAGCACCTCGACGCCCTGCGCGCCCTGCTGCGCGGGGAGCGCCTCACCGTGCGCGGGCGCTATGTCCGGTTGGACGACGTCGCGCTCGACTGGCCCCCCGAGCACCCGGTCGACATCCTCGCGGGCGGCACCGGACCCCGTACGCTCCGGCTCTCCGGCGAGAAGGCCGACGGCACCCTCCTCACCGCCGCCACCTCGGTGGACGGCGTGCGGCGGGCCCGCAAGCTCGTGGAGGAGGGGCGCCGGGCGGCCGGTCGCGGCGGCGCGCACCGGGTCGTCGTCTATCTCCTGGCCGCCACGGGCGCCGGCGCCGACGCCCGGCTGCGCGCCGAACTCGCGGCCGAGGGGCTGGAGTCGGCGGGCGTGGGCGTCGCCGGGGACGCGGACGCGGTGGCCGAGGCGGTACGGCAGGTGGCCGAGGCCGGCGCCGACACCGTCGTGTTGCAGCCGACGGCGGACGAGCCCGACCCGGAGGGCTTCGTGCGCTTCGCCGCGCGGGAGGTCCGGCCCCTGGTGCCCTGAGCGGTGGGGTGTGTCCAAGGGCTGTCGTCAGGGAGGGCTGCCACGCCTGGGCAGGTCCGAGGACGGCACCGACGGCCGTCGGCGGGTGGCAGCGGGTGGTGACGGGTGGTGGCTCGGACGGTCGTACCGCGGCCAGGGCTTCGGCCCCCGCGCGCTCGCCGGCGGGTCTGGTCGCGTCCCGGAGGCCGGAGGGGTGCTCGCCGCCCGCCGGGCCCGCCGCGTCCGGCAGTGCCGCGGGAAAACCGCAGGACCCGCCGCGGCCCGGCTGCGACCATGGCCGTATGAGCGTGGACCGTACCTTCGAGGACCTTGTGGCCGAGGGCGCCGCCGTGCCGACCGAGGGGTGGGACTTCTCGTGGTTCGAGGGGCGGGCCGCGGAGGCGCGCCCGTCGTGGCAGTACGCCCGGTCCGCGGCGCGGCGGCTGGCCGGCGCCGAGGCCGCGCTCGACATCCAGACCGGCGGCGGGGAGGTGCTGGACTTCGCGCTGTCCCGGGCGGAACCGGCCCGGCCGGTGCTGGTGGCGGCGACCGAGGGATGGCCGGCGAACGTGGCGAAGGCCACCGCGCTGCTGCGGTCCCGCGGGGTCGTGGTGGTCGCCGCCCCGGACGACGCGCCGCTGCCGTTCGCGGACGAGGCGTTCGACCTGGTGCTCAGCCGGCACCCGGTGCGCCCGCACTGGGCAGAGATCGCCCGGGTGCTGCGGCCCGGCGGCACCTACTTCGCCCAGCACGTGGGGCCGGCGAGCGTCTTCGAGCTGGTGGAACACTTCCTCGGGCCGCAGCCGCCGGAGGTGCGCGGCGCCCGTGATCCGGAGCGGGAGCGGGCCGACGCCGAGGCGGCGGGCCTGGAGGTGGCCGGGCTGCGGGCGGAGCTGCTGCGGATGGAGTTCCGCGACATCGCCGCCGTCGTCCACTTCCTGCGCAAGGTGGTCTGGATGGTCCCGGGTTTCACGGTCGAGGCCTACGAGCCGCACCTGCGGGCGCTGCACGAGCGGATCGGGGAGGAGGGGCCGTTCGTCGCGCACAGCACCCGGCACCTCTTCGACGTACGCAAGCCGCAGCGCCGGCCGGAGCCCATGCCGGAGCGCCGACCCGAGCCCATGCCGGGGCACACGCCAGGACGCCGGCCCGGCGACTGACCCGTCAGCGGCCCGAGTTCGCCCGGGATCCGACGCGAGTTCGCCCGGAGTTCCCGCACGGTTTCCACATTGTTATCCACCGCGGTTTCACATGAACCCCACCGGTCACGTAAGTTCAGACCAAGGTAATTCGCGTGAGCAAAGCTGCGCGGTCGGCACCGCGCGGTGGAGGGGGCTGCGCGGTGCCGTGAAGCCGATGATCTTCCCGGGGCGGGGGAGCGGAACCGCCAAGTCCGCCGTTCGCTGACCGCGTCGCCCGTCGGAGGGACTCGGGGCAACTCGCCGATGTACCCCCAAGATGGCCTAATCCTTGCGATTCCACTGCTATCCGGCTGGATCTTCCTGTGATTCCGCTGTGAATCGGCCGTCAAAAGCCCCTGAATCTATCCTTCCGCGGCCACCGGGGCGTTGCCGGGTGATTCCGGAGAGTAGTTGTGGCACGCCGATGCACCCACGATCCCTTACGAAGGGTTATGGTGGAAACCCCCCCTCGGGCCGGTCCGTCTCCCCCCCACGGACCGGCCCGTTTTTTCGTCGGCGCCGTCCGCGTCCGGCCCGCCGCCCCGCCCGGCGGAGACGACCGGCAAACACGCCGGCACCTTCCCGGACCGGCCCGTACGACCCGGGCGGCACCACCCCCGACCGGCCCGTACGACCCGGCCGGGCCCGCCACGGCCCAGGCGCCGCCCGGCCACCGGGAAAACCCCGCGCCGGAACAAGTCCCGAACAGCGGTAGGCTCAACGGCTCCGGCACCCCTACCCCGCGCCCAAACCCCGGAGGGTCACGTGAACCTGCGCGACAAGCTGCGCGGCCTGCTCGTCAGGCTCTACGCACGCCGGGTGGAAGGCCACCTGGACCACGCTCAGGTGCCCAAGCACATCGGCGTCATCATGGACGGCAACCGCCGCTGGGCGAAGGCGTCCGGCTCCAGCACCGTCCACGGGCACCGGGCCGGCGCCGAGAAGATCGAGGAGTTCCTCGGCTGGTGCAGCGAGACCGACGTCGAGGTCGTCACCCTGTGGCTGCTGTCCACCGACAACTTCGACCGCCCGCAGGAGGAACTCGTCCCCCTGCTCGGCATCATCGAGGACGTCGTACGCACCCTCGCCGCCGACGGCCGCTGGCGGGTGCACCACGTCGGCACGCTCGACCTGCTGCCCGCGCAGATGCAGACGGCGCTGAAGGAGGCCCAGGAGGCCACCGCCCACATCGACGGGATAACCGTCAACGTGGCCATCGGCTACGGCGGCCGGCAGGAGATCGCCGACGCCGTGCGCTCCATGCTGCTCGACGCGCACGACAAGGGCGTGCCGATGGAGGACCTCGCCGAGTCCGTCGACATCGACATGATCGGCCGTCACCTGTACACCGGGGCCCAGCCCGACCCGGACCTGGTGATCCGCACCAGCGGCGAACAGCGGTTGTCCGGATTCATGCTCTGGCAGACCGCCCATTCGGAGTACTACTTCTGCGAGGTCTTCTGGCCGGCGTTCCGGAAGGTCGACTTCCTGCGTGCGCTGCGCGACTACGCCGCACGTCACCGCCGCTACGGCGGCTGACCCACCCGCCCCGCCCCGTCGCCGCCCGGTGACGGGGCGTTGCGTTTACCCCGCTCGGCGGGGATGTAACGAGGAGTTCACCAGCGCGCTGTTGGCCGCATTTGCATGGCGGCGCATGTTCGAGGGCATAAGCCAGACAGGTCGACACCCGATCCACGGGCGTCGGATCTCAGCGGGCGGCACGGGGCCGTCCGCCCGGGAGGCCCTTTGCACCAGCCCGACTGTGCGCTCACAGCACGGAAGCAGCCGCGAGGGGCCGGTTCGCGGCCCGTCGTGCGCGGGGGCCAGACACCGGTCCAGGATCACTTCGTCGCTCCCCGACCTCATCCGAGGGGGTACGTCCTTCCGTGGTGACCAGCACAAAGCGCCATCTGCCAGACCGGCGCACCTATGTTCTCGACACCAGCGTCCTGCTGGCCGACCCGAACGCCCTGACCCGCTTCGACGAGCACGAGGTCGTGCTCCCCATCGTGGTGGTCACGGAGCTGGAGGCCAAGCGGCACCATCCCGAACTCGGCTACTTCGCCCGGCAGGCCCTGCGCCTGCTCGACGACTACCGGGTCCGGTACGGCCGTCTCGACGCCCCCATCCCGATCGGGGACCTCGGCGGCACGATCCGTGTCGAGCTCAACCACTCGGACCCCAGCGTGCTGCCCACCGGCTACCGCCTGGGGGACAACGACTCCCGCATCCTCGCGGTGGCCCGCAACCTGCAGGCCGAGGGGTTCGACGTCACCGTCGTGTCGAAGGACCTGCCGCTGAGGATCAAGGCGTCCTCGGTCGGCCTCCTCGCCGAGGAGTACCGGGCCGAACTCGCCATCACGGAGAACTCCGGCTGGACCGGGATGACCGAACTCACCCTGCCGGGTGAACAGGTGGACATCCTCTTCGAGGAAGGACACGTGTACGTCCCGGAGGCGGCCGGCCTCCCCGTGCACACCGGGCTGACCCTCCAGTCCGAGCGCGGCAAGGCCCTCGGCCGGGTCACCGCCGAGGGCAACGTCCGGCTGGTGCGCGGCGACCGGGAGGCGTTCGGCATCAAGGGCCGCAGCGCCGAGCAGCGCATCGCGCTCGACCTGCTGCTCGACCCGGACGTCGGCATCGTCTCGATGGGCGGCCGGGCCGGCACCGGCAAGTCGGCACTGGCGCTGTGCGCGGGCCTGGAGGCGGTCCTGGAGCGCCGCCAGCACCGGAAGGTGATGGTCTTCCGGCCGCTGTACGCCGTCGGCGGGCAGGAGCTGGGCTATCTGCCGGGCAGCGAGGCGGAGAAGATGAGCCCGTGGGCGCAGGCCGTCTTCGACACCCTCTCGGCGGTCACCAGCCGCGAGGTCATCGAGGAGGTCACCTCGCGCGGGATGCTGGAGGTGCTGCCGCTGACCCACATCCGCGGGCGGTCGCTGCACGACGCGTTCGTGATCGTGGACGAGGCGCAGTCCCTGGAGAGGAACGTGCTGCTGACCGTTCTGTCCCGGATCGGCGCCAACTCGCGGGTCGTGCTCACCCATGACGTGGCACAGCGGGACAATCTGCGCGTGGGCCGCTACGACGGGGTGGTCGCCGTCGTGGAGAAGCTGAAGGGGCACCCCCTCTTCGCGCACGTCACGCTGACGCGGTCCGAGAGGTCCCAGATTGCCGCTCTTGTGACCGAAATGCTGGAGGACGGCCACATCTGACAGGGAACCGACGGCGAAGGGCGCCGTCCGGCAAAGGCCAAGAGCCTAGCCGGGCGGCGCCTTCGTGCGTGGGGCTTTCCTGAAATCCCTGGGGACAAACGAGATGTGAGCTTTCACACGCAACACAGAATTGCCACGCGGCGTCGGGTTACGGCAGAGTCTCACTCCTGTCAGGCCCCGCATACGACACACCTGTACCCCCAGCGGTGCGGCACCACCCAAGCATCATCAACTCCATAGAGTTCGTCGTATGCCGCCCGAGCACCACGCGGCGCTCCCTCAAGGGGAGTTGTCCACCGGGCCCGCGCCTCCCGTGACCCCGCAGTTGGGAGGCCAGTGTCAGGGGCACGATTGCGTCCGCCAGGGTCACCGAAGCGGGCGATGCTGGAAGGAAACCGTGTGAGCCGGATTTCGGTCCGGGGATTCGCAGTGGCCTCGGCCACCGCGGTCACCGCTGTCGGAAGCGTCGTCGGCGTTGCCTCGGGCAGCACCGCGCAGACCAACGACGCCGAGGCTACGGCAGCCGACACCACGCTTCTCGCGGACATACCCGCGGGTCAGCAGGTGCAGGTGCAGGCCGCCTCCCTGACGCAGCAGGCGGACGCCCAGGCCATCGCCGCGGACGTGAGCGCCAAGAAGGACGCCGAGGAAGCCGCCCGCAAGGCAGCCGCCGAGACCGCGATCGCCAAGAAGGAGGCCGCCGAGAAGGAGGCCGCCAAGGCGGCCAAGGAGCGCGCCGAGACGAAGGCCGCGGCCAGCCGCGGTACCGACGTCCGCGACTCCTCCAGCTTCCCGGTCCAGACGAACTACTCCGTC
Source organism: Streptomyces sp. NRRL S-1022 (assembly GCF_000720135.1). Taxonomy (GTDB): domain Bacteria; phylum Actinomycetota; class Actinomycetes; order Streptomycetales; family Streptomycetaceae; genus Streptomyces. The sequence goes on from NZ_JOIU01000018.1 coordinate 23,837, forward strand.
GCGCAGATCCAGGCGATGGCGCGTCAGATGGTGGGCGGCGGCCAGTTCCAGTGCTTCAGCAACATCGTGGACCACGAGTCCAGCTGGAACTACCACGCGGTGAACGCCTCCTCCGGTGCCTACGGTCTCTTCCAGGCCCTGCCCGGCGGCAAGATGGCCTCCGCCGGCGCCGACTGGCAGACCAACCCGGCCACGCAGATCAAGTGGGGCCTCAACTACATGAACAGCCGCTACGGCAGCCCGTGTGAGGCCTGGTCGTTCTGGCAGGCCAACCACTGGTACTAGGAGTCCCGCCGGATCCGGTCGGCCCCTCTCGACCTCGCGCAGCCCCTCCCCGTCCTCAGGGGAGGGGCTTTCGCCCTGTACGGTCGTATCCGAACGGCTCCCGGGGGGAGTGGTGGCGAGCACCCGGGGACGCGGGGGAAGAGGACGGATCATGTCGCGAGTGCCAGGGTGGCTCGGCCGGCTGGGAGCCGGTCTCACCGAGATGAGCGAGCGCCTCGACGAGCGCCGCGCCGAGGTCGACAAGGACCACACCGACCACACCGACCATCCCGGCCACTCGGATCGGCCCGACCACGCCCGGCGTGGCGAGGGTGCCGGGCACGGTGGGCCGGCGGCCCCCGCCGACGCCGAGGCGGCCCGGCTCGTCCGCAGGCCCGCGCCGCCCGCCGGCCGCCGCCCCGACCCGGCCGAGGCCGTGCCCTGGGGTGTCCGGGTCGCCGCCGAGGCCGGCTGGCGGCTGCTGGTGCTGGCCGGCACCGTCTGGGTGCTGATGCGGGTCATCAGCGCAGTCCAGCTGGTGGTGTTCGCCTTCGTCATCGCGCTGCTGGTGACCGCGCTGCTCCAGCCGACGGTCGCCCGGCTCACCCGGCGCGGCGTGCCGCGCGGCCCGGCCACCGCGCTCACCGCCATCTCCGGCTTCGTCGTCATCGGCCTGATGGGCTGGTTCGTGACCTGGCAGGTCATGGAGAACATCGACACGCTCTCCAGCCAGATCCAGTCCGGCATCGACGACCTGCGCGACTGGCTGCTGAAGAGCCCCTTCCACGTCACCGACAAACAGATCAACCAGATCGCCAAGAACCTCCGCGAGGCGATCGGCGCCAACACCGACCAGATCACCTCCGCGGGCCTGGAGGGCGTCCAGGTCATCATCGAGGCGCTCACCGGCATCCTGCTCGTGTTCTTCTCCACGCTCTTCCTGCTCTACGACGGCAAGCGGATCTGGGAGTGGTTCCTGAGGCTGGTGCCATCGGCCGCCCGCCCGGGCGTGGCCGGCGCCGGCCCGCGCGCCTGGCGCACCCTGACCGCCTACGTCCGCGGCACGGTCCTGGTCGCCCTCATCGACGCCATCTTCATCGGCATCGGCATCTACTTCCTGGACGTGCCGATGGCCGTGCCGCTGGCCGTCTTCATCTTCCTGTTCTCGTTCATCCCGCTGGTCGGCGCGGTCGCCTCCGGCGCGCTGGCGGTGATCGTGGCCCTGGTCACCCAGGGCGTCTTCACCGCCGTCATGACCCTGGTCGTGGTCCTCGCGGTCCAGCAGATCGAGGGGCACGTCCTGCAGCCGTTCATCCTCGGCCGCGCGGTCCGCGTCCACCCGCTGGCGGTCGTGCTGACGGTGGCCGCCGGCGGCATGGTGGCCGGCATCGGCGGCGCGGTGGTGGCCGTACCGCTGGTGGCGGTGACGAACACGGTGGTCGGGTACCTGCGGCAGTATTCGCTGGAGGTCCAGGGGGACGGCTCGGCCGAGGCCGTGGACGAGAACGCGGAAGACCCCGCCCACCAGGGGTGAGCGGGGTCCTCGCGGGGAACGGCCTTACTCGGCCAGCACGGCCTCGGCGTCGAGGGTGACGCCGACCGCCTGCACCACGGAAGCGATCTTGAACGCCTCCTGGACGGTCTCGCGCTCCACGCCGGCCTTGCGCAGCACTTGCTCGTGCGAGTCCAGGCACATGCCGCAGCCGTTGATCGCGGAGACCGCGAACGACCACAGCTCGAAGTCGACCTTCTCCACGCCCGGGTTGCCGATGACGTTCATCCGCAGGCCCGCGCGCAGGGTGCCGTACTCGTGGTCGGACAGCAGGTGCCGGGTGCGGTAGAAGACGTTGTTCATCGCCATGATGGCGGCGGCCGACTTGGCGGCCTGGTACGCCTCCGGCGAGAGGTTCGCCTTCGCCTCCGGCTCCAGCTCACGCAGCACGATCGGGGAACGGGAGGCGATGGCGGTCGCCAGCACCGTGCCCCACAGCTGCTGCGCCGGCAGCTCCGAGTTGCCGATGACCGAGCCCAGGTTGAGCTTCAGGTCCTTGGCGTAGTCCGGGATACGGGACTTCAGGGAGTCGAGCGACACGGGTCACTCACCAGCCAGGAGGGCGACCGGGTCGAGGGTCTGCTCGCCCTTGGTCCAGTTGCAGGGGCACAGCTCGTCGGTCTGCAGGGCGTCCAGGACCCGCAGGACCTCCTTGGGGTTACGGCCCACGGAACCGGCGGTGACCATCGTGAACTGGATCTCGCGGTTCGGGTCGACCACGAAGACGGCACGCTGCGCGAAGCCGTCCTCGCCCTCGATGCCGAGGTCGCGCATCAGCTCGTGCTTGGAGTCGGCCATCATCGGGAACGGCAGGTCGGTCAGGTCCGGGTGGTCCTTGCGCCAGGCGTGGTGGACGAACTCGGAGTCACCGGAGAAGCCGAGGATCTGGACGTCGCGGTCGGCGAACTCGTCGTTCAGCTTCCCGAACGCGGCGATCTCGGTCGGGCACACGAACGTGAAGTCCTTGGGCCAGGCGAAGACCACGAGCCACTTGCCCTCGTAGGACTTGTGGTGGATCTGCTCGAACTCCTTGCCCTTCTCCAGCGAGACGCAGGCGGTCAGTTCGAACTCGGGGAACTTGTCACCGACAGTGAGCACACGCTCTCCTTGCAGCGAAGAAACTTCCCTTTTGGGGCGTTCCTCATGGGTTGGACGTTGTCGATGTTGGCACAGGGCGCATTGATTAGGGAAATAGCTACACTCGGTCATGTTGATCGGAGGTGGCTATCAGTGAGTATGGGCAACGGCAAGCGGAGGCAGCCGAGCCTGGCGCAGCTGCGGGCGTTCGCCGCGGTGGCGGAGCACCTGCACTTCAGGGACGCGGCGGCGGCCATCGGGATGAGTCAGCCCGCCCTGTCGGGTGCCGTCTCGGCGCTGGAGGAGACCCTCGGGGTGACCCTCCTTGAGCGTACGACCCGCAAGGTGCTGCTCTCGCCCGCGGGGGAGCGGCTCGCCGTGCGCACCAAGGCGGTGCTGGACGCGGTCGGCGCACTGCTGGAGGAGGCCGAGGCGGTCCGGGCGCCGTTCACGGGCGTCCTGCGCCTCGGGGTGATCCCCACCGTGGCGCCGTACCTGCTGCCGGCGGTGCTGCGGCTGGTGCACGAGCGCTACCCGCACCTCGACCTCCAGGTGCACGAGGAGCAGACCGCCAGCCTGATCGACGGCCTGAACTCCGGCCGGCTCGACCTGCTGCTGCTGGCCGTACCGCTCGGCGTGCCCGGGGTGATCGAACTCCCGCTCTTCGACGAGGACTTCGTGCTCGTCACGCCGCTCGACCACTGGCTCGGCGGCCGGGAGGGCATCCCGCGCGAGGCGCTGAAGGAGCTGAACCTGCTGCTCCTGGACGAGGGCCACTGCCTGCGCGACCAGGCCCTGGACATCTGCCGGGAGGCCGGCCGCGAGGACGCGCCGGTCACCACCACGGCCGCCGGACTGTCCACGCTGGTCCAGCTGGTGGCCGGCGGCCTCGGCTGCACCCTGCTGCCGCGGACCGCGCTGAAACTGGAGACCGCCCGCAGCAGCCAGCTGCTGACCGGCTACTTCGCCGACCCCGCCCCGACCCGCCGGGTCGCCTTCGCCATGCGCGCGGGCGCGGCCCGGGCCGCCGAGTACGGGGAACTGGCCTCGGCCCTGCGCGAGGCCCTGCGCACGCTGCCGGTACGGGTACTGGACGAGACCGCGTGAGCCACCCGGCCGGGGGCCGGCAGGCAGGCCGCCTGCTTCTCTCGCGCGGTCGCGTGCCGGTGCCGGTGCCGGGAAGGGTGTGAAAGGCGGTCGGTCAGGCGGACGGTTGCCGGGGCGGGAGCCCGGTGAGGTCGGCCACGGCCAGGCCCCCGCAGATCACCTGTTCCCCGCTCGCGCGCCAGGCCCAGGTGTCCGGGCCGGCGAGCACGTCCGGCACGTCCGCGGCGGCCACCCGGTGCGCGTCCGGGAGGTACGCCCAGCCCGCGGGCCGGACGAGCCGGACCAGGCCGGCCCGGTGCCGGTGCGCGACGAGCCGGGCGAAGCGCGGGACGTGCCGCGGCCACTCCGCCTCGTCCGCACCGTCGTCGTCCGCCCGGGCCACCGCCGCCTCCTCCGTCCCTGCTGGTCCCCTGCCCCTACGGGTTCCTACTCCGTGCGCAGGCCGTCCGGTCGCATCAGCCGGATCAGCGGCGGCAGGCTCAGCAGGGTGACCAGGAGGACCACCGCCGCGCCGGCGCCGGCCATCGACAGGACGCTCGTCCAGTCGACGCTCACCGCGGTATCCGTCATCTTCAGCAGGACCGTTCCGAGGGTCAGGCCCACCGCCGAGGCCAGCAGCAGCCCCAGCGCGATCGGTACCGCCGTCTGCCACAGCACCGACAGGCCCAGCGTGCGGCGCCGGGTGCCGAAGGCGAGCAGGGACGACAGCAGCTTGCGCCGCTCGCGCAACTGCTCCAGCTGGGAGACCAGCAGGCTCGCCCCGATCAGCGCCAGCACACAGATCGCGCCGATGAACAGGCCGGTGCGCAGGGAGGTGTACCGGTCGGACTGCTCGGTGGCCGTCCAGGTCCACGGGTAGGCGAGGGGGTCGACGCGCGCGGCGGTGGTGCGCACGTACTCCTCGGCGTCCGGTACCGACTCGTCCAGGCGCAGGAAGACCTGGCCGCGCAGCACGGGGGTGGCCTTCGCGGGCAGCGCCGAGGGGGTGACCAGCAGGCCGACCGGGTCGCTCTCCAGCGAGTCCCTGCGCACGGGTGCCTCGGGGATCCTGGCGGGCAGCGTCCAGGCGATCTCCCGGCCGCGCACCTCGCCCTCGGTCGGGTCGATCCACAGCCGCGTGCCCGGTCGCATCAGGGGCCGGATGCCGCCCATGTACTCGGGGTCGTAGCCCGGGTTGTCCAGGGCGAACACGTCGCCGTCGTGACAGGAGGGCAGGTGGGCGATCTCCCGGAGCGCGGCACAGTCGCCGACCGTGACACCGGCCGTGACCTCGGGTTCCCGGCGCTTGAGAGCAACCTGCGCGCTGGACAGCGTCACCGACGTCCGCACGCCCTTGGTCCGGGCGAACTCCGCGCGGGCGGTGGCCAGTGGGCCGTGGTCGGCCAGGCTGACCTGCATCTGGGCCCGGCCCGGGTCCTGCCCCGTCTCCTTGGTGTACTGGCTCTCCACGCCCGCGAACAGCATCTGCAGCGCGATCGCACCGGCCACCGCCACCGCGATGCCGTTGACCATGCGGGCGGCCGTGCCACTGCTCAACTGCAACCGGCGTACGGCCAGTTGCCAGGAGACCGAGCCGCCGCCGAGCCGGCCGACGACCGCTTCCACGAGCCACGGCAGCAGCGCGGTCACGCCGACGAGCAGCAGCAGTACGCCGCCGACGACCAGGTACTCGTTGAAGTTGCCGTGGTCGCGGCCGTTGCCCGTCATCGGGTACAGCATCGCCAGGCCCGCCAGCGGCAGCAGCAGCCGCCACCACAGGCGCCGCCGGGCCTGCTTGGCCGTGCGCACCACACCGAGCGGCTCGACGACCACCCCGCGCATGGCGAGCAGAGTCACCAGCACGGCGGACGCCGGAACGGCCACCGCGACCAGTGCGGCCAGTGCCGGGGAGGGGTCCAGATAGCTCGGGAAGAAGCTCTCGCCCAGGACCTCGGTGGTGCCCGCCACCTGGCGTCCGATCAGGAAGAACACCGTACCGACGACCAGTCCGAGCAGCGCCCCGGCCAGCGCCTCGCCGGCCGCGATCCGCCGGGTCATCCGGCTGTCGGAGCCCACCAGCCGCAGCGCGGCCAGCCGGCGGTCGCGCCGCTCGCCGCCGAACCGCACGGCCGCGGCGATGAACACGGCGACCGGCATCAGCAGCACCACGAACACGACCAGTGTCATCAGGATGAGCACCGGGTCGGTCTTCTCCGGCGTCGGATTCGGATTGCCGAACTCCTTCAGCCGGTCGACCCGCGTGCCGCCCGAGTGCGGCACGAGCCCGTCGGCGCCGGCGTAGTAGGCGAGTTCGTGCGAGCCGATCAGTCCGCTGTCACCGATGCTGCCGGTGATCCGGTACGGGATCCGCTCGCGCAGCAGCTTCGCCCCGTCCGAGTCCAGCAGCCTCTTCAGCGCGGGCGAGACCACCATCTCGCCCTTCGCCGGGAAGCGGCCGAGGCCGGGCGGCAGCGGGGCCTTCGCACCCTCGGGCTGCAGTAGCCGGCCGCGGATGTCCTTGCCGTGCCACGACGTGTCGGTGACCCCGATCAGCACGGTGTCGTCCGCCTTGGCGACGGTCCAGGCGGCCGAGTAGTCCTGGCGGGCGTCCTCCACCCGGTGCCGGGCGGCCAGGATGTTCGGCAGCGCCGTCGTGAGCAGCAGCAGCGCCACGCCCAGACCGACGCCGACCGCCGTCAGCACCATCCGCACCCAGCCCTCTCGCCCTCCGGTGGCGGCGAACCGGACGCCCAGGGCCAGGTCCCTGCTCCACTGCCGCACGTTCATATCGCCCGCTCCATGTCCCGGGACCTGCCGTCGCGTACGACGATCTCCCGGTCGGAGTAGGCGGCCACCCGGGCCTCGTGCGTGACCAGGACGACGGCCGCGTTGGCGGAACGGGCCGCGTCGGTCAGCAGCTCCATGACGCGCTCCCCGTTGAGGGAGTCGAGCGCGCCGGTCGGCTCGTCGGCGAAGATGACCCGGGGTTCGGTGACCAGCGCCCGGGCCACCGCGACCCGCTGGCCCTGGCCGCCGGAGACCTCGCCGGGCCGCTTGCCCCCGAGGTCGTCCACCTCCAGCCGCTCCATCCAGGCCAGCGCGGCCCGCTCGGCCTCCTTGCGAGGGCGGCCGTTCAGCCTGAGCGGCAGCGCCACGTTCTCCACGCAGGTCAGTTCCGGGACGAGCTGGCCGAACTGGAAGACGAAGCCGAACTCGCTGCGGCGCAGCGCGCTGCGCTCGGCGTCGTTCATGCCGGCCAGTTCCCGGCCGGCGTAGACGATGGAGCCGGAGTCGGGCGGCACGATGCCGGCGAGGCAGTGCAGCAGCGTCGACTTGCCGGAGCCGGAGGGGCCCATCACGGCCACGACCTCGCCGGGGTGGATGGAGAAGCCGGCGCCGTCGAGGGCGACCGTGGGGCCGTAGGACTTGCGCAGGTCCTCGGCGGTGAGCAGGGATCCGGGCGGCGGGGTCATCGGGTCACCGCCGCACGGAGCTTGTCGAGTCGCGCGGCCGTCAGTTCCAGCCAGCGCAGGTCCGCCTCCAGGTGGAACAGGGCGTGGTCGCAGATCAGCTGGTCCGCGAGGTCGCCCTTGCGCTTGCGGTCGGTCAGGATGCGCATGCTGCGCAGGTGCTCGGCCCGCTGGACGTCGAGGATGTCGGCCGCGTCGCGGTGGGTGAGGAGGGCGAGGACGACCTTGGTGTAGAGGGTCGACTGGAGGTACTCCTCGGGTTTCTCCGGGGTGGCGAGCCAGCGTTCGACGTCGGTGATGCCGGCGTCGGTGATGGCGTACCGCTTGCGCTCGGGGCCGCCGCCGGCCTCGATGCCGTCGACCTCCACGAGGCCGTGCTTCAGCAGCCGGGACATCGTGGAGTAGACCTGGCCGTAGTGCAGCGGCCGGTCGTGACCGAACTTCTCGTCGAAGGCCCGCTTGAGGTCGTAGCCGTGGCGCGGACCGGACTCCAGGAGTCCCAGAAGAGTGTGACCGATGGACATGGCAGCACTCTACACACGGTGTATACGCGGCGTGTATACGCGCCGTGCGGGGATCGTGGCAGTGGGTGCGGCCCCGCAGGTGGGGGCCGATTGTCACGGTTCCGATACAGGGGGCCGGCCGCGCCGCGGAAGCGGGCCGGTGTCCTTCGGCAGCCGCCCCGCCTCCGCCAGCGCCTTGCGCAGCAGGAACTCGATCTGGGCGTTCGCCGACCGCAGCTCGTCGCCGGCCCACCGCGCCAGCGCCTCGTACACCGACGGGTCCAGCCGCAGCAGCACCTGCTTGCGCTGCTGCGGCCGGCGCCCCGGGGTCCCGGCGGGGTCCGTCACTGGTAGAGGGTCCCGGTGTTGAGGACCGGCTGCGGTGCCCGGTCCCCGCACAGCACCACCATCAGGTTCGACACCATCGCCGCCTTCCGCTCGTCGTCCAGCTCCACGATGTCCGCCTCCGCGATCCGGGCCAGCGCCGCCTCGACCATGCCCACGGCGCCGTCCACGATCTGCCGCCGGGCCGCGACGACCGCGCCTGCCTGCTGCCGCTGGAGCATCGCCGAGGCGATCTCGGGAGCGTACGCGAGGTGCGTGAAACGCGACTCGATGATCTCCACCCCGGCCGCCTCCACCCGCACCTGCAGCTCGACGGCCAGCTTCTCGGTGATCTCCTCGGCGTTGCCGCGCAGCGACAGGCCGTCCTCGTCATGGGCGTCGTAGGGGTACTCGATCGCGATGTGCCGCACGGCCGTCTCGGTCTGCGTGGCGACGAACTCGGCGAAGTCGTCCACCTCGAAGGTGGCCTGCGCGGTGTCCTGGACCTTCCACACCACGACCGCGGCCAGCTCGATGGGGTTGCCGTAGGCGTCGTTGACCTTCAGTACGGCCGTCTCGTGGTTGCGCACCCGGGTGGAGATCCGGGTCCGCGAGGTGAAGGGGTTCACCCAGCGCAGGCCGTCCTGCCGGATCGTGCCCCGGTAGCGCCCGAAGAGCTGGACCACCCGCGCCTCGCCCGGCGCGACCGTGTTCAGGCCGCGCATCCCGATGACCGAGGCGAGCAGGACGGCCACGCCCGCGAGGATGAGCCCGCCCTCGGCGCCGGGGGAGGGTGCCGCCCCGGAGGCCGCGAACAGCGCGACCGCGGCGCCGAGCCCGACGAGGCCGAGCAGCAGGGCGAGCCCGCCGCCGATGCTGTGGGCGGTGAACTCGCGCACCCGTGGGGCGGGCATCTCGGGTATGTCGGACATGGGTGTTCCCCCCGTTCTCGTGAGCCTAGCTCTGTTCTAGCTAAGTGATATCACTTTAACGCGCCGAGCAACCCTGCACCAGGGAAAGTCGTCGGTTTCGATGGGGCGGGTGCTGATTGTCACGTCCGTAAAAGAACGGATCGGACGCCCTTTGTCATATAGAGGGGTGTTAGCTTTCGGAGCTGACCCCGAGACGGAAGCGAGCGTAGGGACCCATGGGACGAGCGGAAGAGAGACGAGCGCGACAGCGCGGTGGCCGCCGCGCGGCGCCCAGGCCCCGCCGCCCCCTCCCCGCCGAGGCGGGCGGCCCCGCCGCCACCGCCCCCGCTGCCGCCACGCCCGCCGCCGCAGGCAGGCCCGCCGCGGCCGGCAAGCCCGCCAAGAGCCTCATACGCCGGATATTCGGCTGGAAGAAGATCCTCGGCACCTTCTTCGGGGTGTGCCTGCTGGGCATCCTGGGCTTCGTCGGCCTGTACCTGTACGTGGACGTCCCCGAGGGCAACGCCGCCGCCCGGCAGCAGAGCAACGTCTACAAATACAGCGACGGAACGATTCTGGCCCGCAAGGGCGAGGTCAACCGCGAGATCGTCGACCTGTCCAAGGTGCCCCGCAAGGTCCAGCTGACCTTCGTGGCGGCGGAGAACAAGAGCTTCTACCACGACTCCGGCGTCGACTTCCGCGGCACCGCCCGCGGCCTGATCAACACGCTGTCCGGCAAGGGCAAGCAGGGCGGCTCCACGATCACCCAGCAGTACGTCAAGAACTACTACCTGAACCAGGACCAGACCGTCACGCGCAAGCTGAAGGAACTGGTCATCTCGCTCAAGGTGGACCGCGAGAAGTCCAAGGACGACATCCTCGCCGGCTACATCAACACCAGCTACTACGGCCGCAACGCCTACGGCATCCAGGCCGCCGCCCAGGCCTACTACCACCGGGACGCCCAGGACCTCAGCGTCGCCCAGGGCGCCTACCTCGCCGCCCTGCTCCAGGCCCCCAGCCAGTACGACTGGGCCGTCGCCACCAAGACCGGCAAGCGGCTGGTCAAGGAGCGCTGGAACTACGTCCTGGACAACATGGTCGAGGAGGGCTGGCTCTCCAAGACCGAGCGCAACGGCCTGCACTTCCCCTACCCCGAGGAGCCCAAGGGCGCCCCCGGCCTCGGCGGGCAGAAGGGCTACCTGGTCGAACTCGCCAACCAGCAGCTGGAACAGCAGCTCATGACGCAGGAGGGCCTGACCCAGTCCCAGGCGGAGAACGCGGTCATCGACAAGGGCTGGACCATCACCCTCAACATCAGCCGGAAGAAGCAGTCCGCGCTGGAGCGGGCCGTCAAGACCCAGCTGACCGGCAAGCTGGACCCGAAGAAGCGCAAGGTGGACGGCGACATCCAGGCCGGTGCCGCCTCCGTCGACCCCAAGACGGGCAGGATCGTCGCGCTCTACGGCGGCCAGGACTACTACAAGCACTACTTCGACAACGCCACCCGCCGGGACTACCAGCCCGCCTCGACGTTCAAGCCGGTGATCCTCGCCGCCGCCCTGGAGCAGAACGCCACCACCCAGGACGGCAAGCCGATCACCGCCGACACCGTCTACGACGGCACCAGCCGCCGCCAGGTCCTCGACCACGGCTCCCCGGTCGGCTTCGCCCCGCCGAACGAGGACGACGTCGACTACGACAAGATCACCGTCCAGCAGGCCATGAACAAGTCCGTCAACTCCGTCTTCGCGCAGATGGGCGTGGACGTGGGCATGGACAAGGTGATGAGCACCGCGGGCAGGCTCGGCATGGACACCAAGGGCATGCAGGCGGTGCCCGCCCAGACCCTCGGCTCGATGGGCGCCAGCCCGCTGGAGATGGCCGGCATCTACGCCACCTTCGCCAACCACGGCTACAAGGTCACCCCGACGATCATCAAGTCCGCCGAGAACAAGGGCCGCTCCGTGGAGATGCCGAACCCGGTCGGCGGCTCCGTGATCAGCCGCACCGCCGCCGACACGGTCACCTCGGTGCTCACCGGCGTGGTCGACGACGGCACCGCCCAGGAGTCGGTGGCGGGCAACCCGCTGCGCGACGGCCAGCAGGTCGCGGGCAAGACCGGTACCTCCGACGAGAACAAGTCGGCCTGGTTCACCGGCTACACGCCGACCCTGGTCACCTCGGTGGGGCTGTTCGGCGAGGACCCGAAGACCAAGGCCCACGTCTCCATGAAGGGCGCCACCGGCCTGCTCAGGCCCCCGGGGCGGATCAACGGCGGCGGCTACCCGGCGAAGATCTGGGCCGCGTACACCTTCGGCGTCACCAGCAGGGCGACGTTCGACCTGAACACCACGCAGGGCGCGGCCGTCGCCCCCGTCGAGACGCCGTCGTGGACGCACACGCCCACCCGGACGCCGTCGCAGACGCCGACCAGCGAGCCGCCGACGTCCACGTCACCGTCCGAGACGCCGTCGCAGACGCCGTCGCGGACCCCGAGCCAGACACCGCCCACGCAGACACCGCCGACGCAGACCCCGACGAGCCGGCCGCCGACGCCCTCGCTCACCCCGGAGAACCCGCTGGACCCGCAGGACGACCAGCAGCAGTAGGACGGCCGGTGAGCACAGCCGGAAGGGCGCCCGGTGCACACCGGGCGCCCTTCGCGTGCCGTCCGCGGCTCAGCCGCGGTTCAGCTCGAACCACACCACCTTGCCGGTGCTCAGCCGGGTCGCGCCCCAGCGCCGGGCCAGCCTGTTGACCAGGTACAGGCCGCGCCCGCCCTCGTCCGTGGCCCGGGCCTGCCGCAGCCGCGGCAGCTGCGGCACGTCGTCGCCGACCTCGCAGCGCAGCACGTCCGTCCGCAGCAGCCGCAGCGTCACCGGCCGCGACGCGTACCGCACGGCGTTCGTCACGACCTCGCTGACCAGCAGCTCCACCGAGTCCGTCAGCTCCTCCAGGTCCCAGCGAGCGAGCGCCCGCCGGGCCAGCCGGCGGGCCTGGCCCGGGGCGGAGTCCTCCGGCTCCAGCGTCCAGTAGGCGACATCGCTCGGCGCGATCCCGTCGAACCGGGCCGCGAGCAGCGCGATGTCGTCGTCCCGGTCGCCCGGGCCGAGCATGTCCAGCACCTCGTCGCACAGCGCTTCCAGCGGCGGCGGGTGGTCGGGCCCGGTCAGCTGCGCGGTCGCGGCCAGCTTCTCCCGCAGCTGCTCTATACCGGTCCACACGTCCCGCAGCCGGGACTCCACCAGGCCGTCGGTGTACAGCAGCAGCGTGCCCCCGGCGGGCGCGTCCAGCTCCACCGCCTCGAAGTCCACCCCGCCGACGCCGATCGGCGCGCCCGGCGGCACCCGCAGCACCTCGGCCCGGCCGCCCAGGTGCAGCAGGACGGGCGGCGGATGGCCGGCGTTGGCGATCGTGATGCGGTGCGTCACCGGGTCGTAGACGGCGTACAGGCAGGTCGCCATGCGGTCGGTGCCCAGCCGCTGCGCCTGTTCGTCCAGGTGGTGCAGCACCTCCTGCGGCGGCAGGTCGAGCCCGGCCAGCGTCTGCGCGGTCGTGCGCAGCTGGCCCATGATGGCCGCCGACGTCATCGAGTGGCCCATCACGTCACCGACGACCAGCGCGACCCGGCTGCCGGGCAGCGGGATCGCGTCGTACCAGTCGCCGCCGACCCGCGCGGTCTCCGCCGCCGGCAGGTAGCGGGACGCCAGCCGGACCCCGGTCGGGCGGGGCAGCGTCTCGGGCAGCATGGTGCGCTGCAGCTCGTCGGCGATGTACGCCTCCCGGCCGTACAGCACCGCCTTGTCGATGCCGAGCGCGCTGTGGGTGGCCAGCTGGGCGGCGACCAGCAGATCGTCCGCCTCGAAGGCGAGCCGGTCCGGGCGGCGCAGGAACAGGGCCGCGCCGATCACCCGGCGCCGGCCGCGCAGCGGCGCCAGGATCGCGCGCTGCCCGCCCGGTACGACCGTCTCGCCGCCCTCGCCGAGCAGCTCCGGCAGCGCGGCCCGGGCGGCGGGCGCGTCGGCGAACACCGGCCGCACCCCGCGCAGCACCTCGTTCAGCGCGCCGCCCGGCCGCACCTCGCACAGCTCGGTGGTCAGCGACGACAGGCCCGCCAGCACGGACGGCTCCGGATCCGGGTCGAACGCCGGCGGCAGCAGCACCCCGTCGGTGTCCCGCTCCTGGGGTATCCGGTCGGTACGGCGCAGCCGCAGCACCACCGGACCGCTGGGCCGCTCGTCGCCGACCGGCAGCGGCTCGCGCAGGTAGACCAGGATCGCGTCGGAGAACGTCGGCACGGTGGCCCGGCACAGCCCCATCACGATCTCGTCCAGGTCGAGCCCGCGGGCGATCCGCCGGGTGGCCGCGCCGACGAACCGCAGCCGGTCCCCGTCCCGCCGCATGGGCATCGGCCGCCCCGGGGGCAGTCCCCGCCCGGTACGGCGCTCCTCACCGCCCGGCGTCCGCTCCTGCTCGGCGCCGGGCTGGGCCGGGATGGCCTCCGGCGCGGGGCGCGGACGGTGGGCGTCGGGTTCGGTGGTGGCGGGCTGGGAGTGCTCGGGGCCGTTGACTGGGAGCTCCTTCCCCTTGCCGTCCGTTCCCTGGCCGCAGGGCGTGGCCGTGCCCGCGCCGGAGGGCGGTCCGTCGGCCCGGGTCTGCGCGGGTAAGGCCGGGTTGCCGAGGTGCTGCGCGGGCTGCTCCGGGGCACGCAGGAGAGCCCCGCGGCCCTCCGCGGGGTCGACGCCCGGCTGGGGGCGTCCGAAGGAGGTGGGCTGCTCCGTCACGCGTGTCGCATCCGTCCGTCCGGGGCTGTGCGCCGTGTGCACCGGGCGCGCAGTTGGTCCCGCCGAAATGCCGATACCCGCAATACGTGCCCCGGGAACGGATTTCCCGCGGGGCAGGCCTTCGTGGTGGTGCCCTGGTACCCCTCGCTCACGTCCTGCCGCCCCTCGGTGACGATCGGTCAAGCCCGGCTCATGCCCCGGGAGTTAAGCGCCCTTGCGGAGGACGATCCTACGTTTCTTGCCTGGGGGCGCATCAAGGGTCTCATGAGGACAGGTGCACGGGAGTGCGGTGCCAGTCCTCGGGGAGAGAAGGTACCGCCCAGGACGGGTCCGGGCGCCAGTGCTGCCAGCCGTCCGCGAACGGCGGCCCCCACGCGCGGATCACCTCCACCGCCTCCCGTCCGGCCGCCCGCACCCGCTCGGCGGTCGCCGCGTCCATCAGCCCGTCCCGCTGGGCCTGCGCGAACTCGTCCTCGTCCCGCCAGTGCCAGGTCCGGTCCGGGTGCACCGAGATGTCCAGGAAGTGGTCCTCGGAGTCCACCCCGCCCGCCCAACGGGCCAGCGGCTGCTCCAGGTTGACGTACCAGTTCTTGAACCTCCAGCCCGGCTCCCAGAACAGCCACACCGACCAGGGCCGGCCCGGCTCGGCCACCTTCAGCACGCCCGTGCCGAACCAGCGGTCCCGCTGGACGGTGCGCGGCTTGGTGTACCGGGACTCCAGCGGCTCCAGGTGCACGGGCGTGCCGTCGGCCAGGACCGGCCTCACACACTCGGTGCCGGGGGCGAGCCACACCGCCAGCAGCTCCGCATCGTCACGTACGACGGTGACGGGCCTGGCGATGTGGACCTGATCGCCGCCGTTCTCCCGGTAGCGCCACAGGATGTGCGTCCCGGGCGTCCAGTGCGTCCCAGCTCCCGCCGTCACTCGTGTCACCGTTCCGTCGTCCGCCATGGACAGATATTAGGTGCCACGGGCATACGACGCTGCGGTGCGCGTCACCCGGTGCGCAGCTGGCCGGAAAGGTTCGCTCGCGGTTACGGGCGCGTCATCCGCAGGACGTCCAGCGCCGCGTCGAGCTGTTCCAGGGTCAGGTCGCCGCGCTCCACGTACCCGCCGTCCAGGACGACTTCGCGGATCGTCCTGCGCTCGGCGAGGGACTTCTTGGCCACCTTCGCGGCCTCCTCGTAGCCGATGTACTTGTTCAGCGGGGTCACCACGGACGGCGACGACTCGGCGTACTCGCGGGCGCGTTCGCGGTCGGCGGTGATGCCGTCGACCGTGCGGTCGGCCAGCAGCCGCGAGACGTTGGCGAGCAGCCGCACCGACTCCAGGACGTTCTTGGCGATGACCGGGAGCATGACGTTCAGCTCGAAGTTGCCGGACGCGCCCGCGGTGGCGATGGTGGCGTCGTTGCCGATCACCTGGGCGGCGACCATCAGCACGGCCTCCGGGACCACCGGGTTGACCTTGCCCGGCATGATCGAGGAGCCGGGCTGGAGGTCGGGCAGCCGGATCTCGGCGAGGCCGGTGCGCGGCCCGGAGGACATCCAGCGCAGATCGTTGGCGATCTTCGTGAGGCCGACCGCGATGGTCCGCAGCTGTCCGCTGGTCTCCACGATGCCGTCCCGGGCGCCCTGCGCCTCGAAGTGGTCGCGGGCCTCGGTGAACGGCAGTCCGGTGACCCGGGCGACCTCCTCGATGACGGCGGCGGAGAACCCCGGCGGGGTGTTGATGCCGGTGCCGACCGCCGTGCCGCCCAGCGGCAGTTCGGCCAGGCGCGGCAGGGAGGCCCGCAGGCGCTCGACGCCGTACCGCACCTGGGCCGCGTACCCGCCGAACTCCTGGCCGAGCGTCACCGGGGTGGCGTCCATCAGATGGGTCCGGCCCGACTTGACCACGTCCGCGAACTCCTCGGACTTGCGCTCCAGGGAGGCGGCGAGGTGCTCCAGGGCCGGGATCAGGTCGTGGGTGACGGCCGCGGTGGCCGCGATGTGGATCGAGGACGGGAAGACGTCGTTCGACGACTGCGAGGCGTTGACGTGGTCGTTGGGGTGCACGTCCCGGCCGAGCCGCTCGGTCGCGAGCGTGGCGACGACCTCGTTGGTGTTCATGTTGGAGGAGGTGCCGGAGCCGGTCTGGAACACGTCCACCGGGAAGTGCTCGTCCCACTGGCCGGCGGCGACCTCGCCGGCCGCCTCCCGGATCGCCTCCGCCACGTCCTTGTCCAGCACGCCCAGCTCGGCGTTGACCTTCGCGGCCGCCGCCTTGATACGCGCCAGCGCCTCGATGTGGGCCCGCTCGATGCGCTGCCCGGAGATGGGGAAGTTCTCCACGGCCCGCTGCGTCTGGGCCCTCCACTTGGCCTCCGCGGGGACGCGTACCTCACCCATGGAGTCGTGTTCGATCCGGTATTCGCTCATACCCGTATAGCGATCGGGGGGCCGGTGATGTTCCGGGCCTTGGTCCACCCGGGGGGTGCGGCCCTTCCGGCGCGTGCCGGACACCCGCCCCCGCGTCCCCCGGGGGCGGGTGTCCGGCACTTCGTCAGGCGAGCCCGGGTCCCCGCACCGGGATCGTCGTGAACGTCGGCTGCGGGGCGGGGTCCTGGAAGAAGTCGTTGCCCTTGTCGTCCACCACGATGAACGCCGGGAAGTCCTCGACCTCGATCCTCCAGACCGCCTCCATGCCCAGCTCCTCGTACTCCAGGACCTCCACCTTCTTGATGCAGTCCTGGGCGAGGCGGGCGGCCGGGCCGCCGATGGAGCCGAGGTAGAAGCCGCCGTGGGCGTTGCACGCGTCGGTGACCTGCTGGGAGCGGTTGCCCTTGGCGAGCATCACCTTGGAGCCGCCCGCGGCCTGGAACTGCTCCACGTAGGAGTCCATGCGGCCGGCGGTGGTCGGGCCGAAGGAACCGGAGGCGTAGCCCTCGGGGGTCTTCGCGGGGCCCGCGTAGTACACCGGGTGGTCCTTCAGGTACTGCGGCATCTCCTCGCCCGCGTCCAGCCGCTCCTTGATCTTGGCGTGCGCGATGTCACGGGCCACGACCAGCGGGCCGGTCAGCGACAGGCGGGTCTTCACCGGGTACTTGGTCAGCTCGGCGAGGATCGTGTCCATCGGCTGGTTCAGGTCGATCCTCACCACGTCGGACGCCTCGTCGAGGTGCTCGTCCGTGGTCTCCGGCAGGAAGCGCGCCGGGTCGGTCTCCAGCTGCTCCAGGAAGACGCCCTCGGCGGTGATCTTCGCGACGGCCTGGCGGTCGGCCGAGCAGGACACGGCGATCGCGACCGGGCAGGACGCGCCGTGCCGCGGCAGGCGGACCACGCGCACGTCGTGGCAGAAGTACTTGCCGCCGAACTGGGCGCCGATGCCGATCTTCTGGGTGAGCTCGAAGACCTTCTGCTCCAGCTCCTTGTCCCGGAAGCCGTGGCCCAGTTCGGAGCCCTCCGCCGGGATCTCGTCCAGGTAGTGCGCGGAGGCGTACTTCGCGGTCTTCAGCGCGTACTCGGCGCTCGTGCCGCCGACGACGATCGCCAGGTGGTAGGGCGGGCAGGCGGCCGTGCCCAGCGAACGGATCTTCTGCTCCAGGAACTTCATCATGGAGGCCTCGTTCAGGACGGCCTTCGTCTCCTGGTACAGGAAGGACTTGTTCGCGGAGCCGCCGCCCTTCGCCATGAACAGGAACTTGTAGGCACCGCCGTCGGTGGCGTACAGCTCGATCTGCGCCGGCAGGTTGGAGCCGGTGTTCTTCTCCTCCCACATGGTGAGCGGAGCCATCTGCGAGTAGCGCAGGTTCAGTCTGGTGTAGGCGTCGAAGATGCCGCGGCTGAGCGCCTCCTCGTCGCGGCCGGCCGTCAGCACGTTCTGGCCGCGCTTGCCCATCACGATCGCGGTGCCGGTGTCCTGGCACATGGGCAGCACGCCGGCCGCCGCGATGTTCGCGTTCTTCAGCAGGTCCAGCGCGACGAACTTGTCGTTCGCCGAGGCCTCCGGGTCGTCGATGATCCGGCGCAGCTGGGCGAGGTGGGCCGGGCGCAGGTAGTGCTGGATGTCGTGGATGGCCTCCTCGGCCAGCTTGCGCAGCGCCTCGGGCTCCACCTTGAGGAACGTCCGGCCGTCGGGCCCCTCGACCGTGGAGACGCCCTCGGACGTCACCAGCCGGTACGGGGTGGTGTCCTCTCCCTGGGGGAGCAGATCGGTGTACGCGAACGCTGGGCGGGTTGGGGGGGCACTACGCGGCATCTCAGCCCATTCCTCACTCTGACGGACGGCGCCCGCCGACGCTGGCGGGCGCGTCCAGCGTAGAACCTGCCGCCGACGGCGAACCTGTGAGGTAGGGCTCAGTCGGGGGTGTCGCGATCTATCGTGTTTCGGTACGCTGCTGCCGTGGACCTTCAGAAGCAGAACGCACCCACACCCGCAGCCGAGCTGCGCGCCTCCGACGCCGACCGTGACCGGGTCGCCGACATCCTCCGTGAGGCCCTCGCCGAGGGCCGGCTGACCGCCGACGAACACGCCGAGCGCGTGGACGGGGTGCTGCACGCCAAGACGGTGGGCGAGCTGGAGGTCTTCATCCGGGACCTGCCCGCCGGTCACCGGCGGCCCGCCGGGCCCGCGTCCGCGCCGGCCCCGCCGCGCCCCGGTCCGGGCGCGATCCCGGCCGAGGCGGACGCCAACGTGGTGGCGGTGTTCAGCAGCGCCGTGCGCCGGGGCCGCTGGCGGGCCGGGCGCCGGGTGCACGCGTACGCCGTCTTCGGCAGCGTCGAGATCGACCTGAGCGAGGCGATCTTCGAGTACCCGGAGGTGGTGATCAAGGCCGTCTCCGTCTTCGGCGACGTCCAGGTCCGCGTCCCGGAGAACGTCTCGCTGCGCGGCACCGGGGGCGGTGTGCTCGGCAGCTTCGAGGTCAGCCCGCTGGACTCGGCCGACCCCGAGGCGCCGGTGGTCCACGTCGACGGCTGGGCCGTCCTCGGCAACGTGGAGGCGCGGCCCCGGCGGGGCAGCCTGGTGGCGGACATCCTGGACCGCGTCCAGGACAAGGTCGACCGCAAGCTGCGCAGGCACCTGGGGTACTGAGCCCTGCGGACCGACGGCCGCGGGCCTTTGCCGGCGGCACGGGGCCGGGGGCGTGAAGGAGCCACCGCGCACCCGTGGGTGGAAACGCTGTGCATAGGCGCGCGCACAGCGGGTAGGCCTTGCTGCATCGTCTCTCGCTCGCGAAGCCGTCGTCAGGAGTAGACCGTGCTGCAACCGCCGCATTCGTCCCTGCAGGTAGCTGCCGTTCCGGCCCAGCGGGTGCCAGCGCGCGACAGGGACCAAGACGCACCCTGGCACACCGAGGCGGTGTGCCGGCGCGACGAGGCCGGCCTGTTCTTCGCCCCGTCGAAGGAACCGACCGCCGCCCGGCTGTCCCGCGAGGAGGCGGCCAAGCGGGTCTGTGCCCGCTGCCCGGTCATGGTCGAGTGCCGCGAGCACGCCCTCCTGCAGCCCGAGCCGTACGGCGTGTGGGGCGGTCTCACGGCGGCCGAACGCCGGGTGGTGCTGGCGCGGCGCCGCAGGCGCGAGATGGAACTGAAGAAGGCGGCACGCGCGACGGCGGCGAACCGCATGGCGGGCTGAGAACGCCGGACAGGAGCGCCCTCTCCGCACAGAGGGCGCTCCTGTCGTGTGTGCGGGGGCGCGGAACGCCCCGCGCGGCCTACTTGGCCCGGTCGAAGTCGATCGCGCTGTAGGCCCGCAGCTTGCTCAGCCGGTGCTCGGAGTAGATCCGGCGCACCGTCCCGGACTTGGACCGCATCACGATCGACTCGGTGAGCGCGGTCTCCGACCGGTACTGCACGCCCCGCAGCAGCTCACCGTCGGTGATGCCGGTCGCCACGAAGAACACGTTCTCGCCGGACACCAGGTCGTCGGTGGTGAGCACGCGGTCCAGGTCGTGCCCCGCGTCGATCGCCCGCTGCCGCTCCTCGTCGTCCTTGGGCCACAGCTTGCCCTGGATGGTGCCGCCCAGGCACTTCACGGCGCAGGCCGAGATGATGCCCTCCGGGGTGCCGCCGATGCCGAGCAGCAGGTCGACGCCGGTGCCCTCGCGCAGTGCGTACACCGAGCCGGCGACGTCGCCGTCCGAGATCAGCTTGATGCGCGCGCCGGCCTCCCGGACCTCGCGGATCAGGTTCTCGTGCCGCGGCCGGTCCAGGATGACGACGGTGACGTCCTCCGGCGCGGACCGCTTGGCCTTCGCGATGCGGCGGATGTTCACCGCGACGGGCGCGTTGATGTCGACGAAGTCGGCCGCCTCGGGTCCGGTGACCAGCTTGTCCATGTAGAACACGGCGGACGGGTCGAACATGCCGCCGCGCTCGGCGGCGGCCAGTACGGCGATCGCGTTCGGCATGCCCTTGGCCGTCAGCGTCGTGCCGTCGATCGGGTCGACGGCGATGTCGACCTCGGGGCCGGTGCCGTCGCCCACGTGCTCCCCGTTGAAGAGCATCGGGGCCTCGTCCTTCTCGCCCTCGCCGATGACGACCACGCCGTTCATCGACACGGTGGAGACGAGGGTCCGCATGGCGCGCACCGCGGCGCCGTCGGCGCCGTTCTTGTCACCGCGCCCCACCCAGCGGCCCGCGGCCATCGCGGCGGCTTCGGTCACCCGGACGAGTTCCAGGGCGAGGTTGCGGTCGGGAGCTTCGGAGGGAACATCGAGCTCGGACGGCAGGTGATGATTTTCGGTCATCGGAGCGCACCTTTCTGATACGACGACGGCCGGATGAGGGTATTGGACCCTGACTCTATCGCCGGACAGACAAAATGAGCAGGGGACCCCACGGATGAGCGCATGGGGCACCTGCGACGATAGAGGGCGTGGCAGGTTCGAACGGCAAGCAGAAGACGGCCCGGGACATGGTTCTCTCCCTGGTCCTGATCGGTATCGCGGCGGCGGTCGTCTACTTCCTCACCATCCCGCACGACGATCACGCTCCCGACCTCAAGCGGGTCGACTACCGGGTCGAGCTGCTCACGGCCCGGCGTGCGGCGAGCTACCCGGTGGCCGCGCCCGAGGGCCTGCCGAGTGCCTGGAAAGCGACCTCCGTACGCTTCCAGGGCGAGAACTCCGACCGCTGGCACCTCGGCTTCCGGACCCCGGACGGCCAGTACGTGCAGGTCGAGCAGTCCACGCAGAAGCGCTCCGACTTCATCGACCAGGCCAGCCAGGGCGGCTCGGCGACGAAGCGGACCGAGACGATCGACGGCCGCACCTGGACCCGCTGGACCGGCGGCCGGTACGACGCCCTGGTGCTGCAGAACACGCCCGGCTCCACCACGGTGGTGGCCGGCACCGGCTCCTTCGAGGAGCTGACGACGATGGCGGCCGCGCTGCAGATGGAGTGACCCGCGCCGTCTCCGTGCACGCGAAGAGGCCCCCGGCGAGCGCCGGGGGCCTCTTCGCGTGCGCGGATCCGCTCAGACGGTCGTGACGACGTCCTCGTACGCCAGGCGCGGCGAGCGCGGGAACCAGGCGTCCGGGCCCGGCTTGCCGATGTTGACGATCATCAGCGGGGTGTGGTCGTCGTCCAGGAACGCCTTGCGGACGCCCTCGAAGTCGAAGCCGGTCATCGGGCCGGCGGCGAGGCCCGCGGCACGGACGCCGACGATGAAGTAGGCGGCCTGCAGCGCGGCGTTCAGCGCGGCGGCACCCTCACGGGCCGGACGCTCGCTGAAGAAGAGGTCCTTGGCCTGCGGGAAGTGCGGGAAGAGGGCCGGCAGCTCCTCGTGGAACTCGTTGTCCGCGGAGAGGATCGCGACCAGCGGGGCGGCGGCCGTCTTCGGCTGGTTGCCCTCGGCCATGTGCTGCACCAGGCGCTCGCGGGCCTCGGCGGAGCGGACCAGGGTGATGCGCAGCGGGCTCTGGTTGAAGGCGGTCGGGCCGTACTTGACCAGGTCGTAGATCGCCTGGACCTGCTCGTCGGTCACCGGCTCGTCGGTGAAGGTGTTCGCGGTGCGGGCCTCGCGGAACAGCAGGTCCTGGGCGGCGGGGTCAAGAACGAGAGACATGCGTGGACTTCCTGGTAGACGTCTTCCTCCGACGTACCGGACCGCGGTCCGGATCGGCTGACGGGACGACACTACGCCAGCGAAGTTCAACCTTCAACCAAAGCTGGGCCGCGGTGAGCCGCCTCACAGCCCGCGGGGCCGGCGCCCTACCCGGCGCGGCCCTCCTCCTCCGCCTCCTCCTCGGCCAGCGCCGCGTCCAGCCGGGCCCGGGCACCCTCCAGCCAGCGCCGGCACACCTTGGCCAGCTCCTCGCCGCGCTCCCACAGCGCCAGGGACTCCTCCAGCGTCGTACCGCCCGCCTCCAGCCGCCGTACGACCTCGATCAGCTCGTCCCGCGCCTGCTCGTACGAGAGCGCCTCGTCCACCTTGCTCGTCATTCGCCCACCTTCACTGTGAATTCACCGTCGGCGACCCGGGCCCGCAGTGCCTCGCCCGCCGTCACCTCCGCCGGACCGCGCACCACGTGCCCGTCCGCCCGCTGGAGCACCGCGTACCCGCGCCGCAGCGTCGCGGCGGGGGAGAGGGCCACCACACGCGCGTGCGTGTGCGTCAGCTCCGAGTCCGCGCGGTCCAGCAGGTGTCCCAGGGTCCGCCGGCCGCGGCCGAGGAGCGCGGCCACCTGATCGGAACGCTCGTCGAGCATCCGGTGGGGATCCTCCATCGAGGGCCGGGCCAGCGCATGCGCCAGCCCCCGCTCCTCCCGCTCCAGATACGCGTTCGCGCACCGCCGCGCCCGGTCCCGCAGCATCCGCACCCGCTCCAGCTCCTCGCCGACGTCCGGCACGACCTTCTTCGCCGCGTCCGTCGGCGTGGACGCGCGCAGGTCGGCCACGTGGTCCAGCAGCGGGTTGTCCGGCTCGTGCCCGATCGCGGACACCACGGGCGTCCGGCACTCGGCCACCGCCCGCACCAACTGCTCGTCGGAGAACGGCAGCAGGTCCTCGACGCTGCCGCCGCCGCGCGCGACGATGATCACGTCCACCTCGTCGACCGCGTCCAGCTCCTTGACGGCCTGCACGACCTGGGGCACGGCGTGCACGCCCTGCACGGGCACGTTGCGCACCTCGAAGCGGACGGCGGGCCAGCGGTGCCGGGCGTTCTCCAGCACGTCCCGCTCCGCCGCCGAGGCCCGGCCGCACACCAGCCCGATCAGCTGCGGCAGGAACGGCAGCGGCTTCTTCCGCTCCGGCGCGAACAGGCCCTCGGCCGCGAGCGCCTTCTTCAGCTGCTCCAGCCGGGCCAGCAGCTCACCGACGCCGACGGGCCGTATCTCGGCGGCCCGCAGGGAGAGCTGGCCCCGCGGGGCGTACCACTCCGGCTTGGCCAGGACGACGACCCGGGCGCCCTCGCCGACGACGTCGGCGACCGCGTCGAAGACCTGGCGGTAGCAGGTCACGCCGACCGAGACGTCGTGCGACGGGTCGCGCAGCGTGAGGAAGACGACGCCGGCGCCGGGGCGGCGCGACAGCTGCGTGATCTGCCCCTCGACCCACACCGCGCCGAGCCGGTCGATCCAGCCGCCGATCAGCCGGGAGACCTCGCCGACGGGGAGCGGGGCTTCGGGAGAGGTGTTCACAGCCATGCGGCGAGCCTAACGGCCGGTGCCGACAGTGCGGCCGTGCGCCGTGGGGCTCACGCCCGTTTTCCGGCTGCCGGTCCGGGGCGGGCCACCCGCGCGGTTCCCGGTGCCCTCCAGGGCGCGGACACATGATCTCTGCGCCCCCGGACGCGGCCTTACGATGGGACGCATGACCGCTTCGTCTGGCCGCCGTGTCCTGCTCGCCGCCCCCCGGGGCTACTGCGCCGGCGTGGACCGCGCCGTGATCGCCGTCGAGAAAGCCCTGGAGCAGTACGGGGCCCCGATCTACGTCCGGCACGAGATCGTGCACAACAAGTACGTCGTGCAGACCCTGGAGAAGAAGGGCGCCGTCTTCGTCGAGCGCACGGAGGAGGTGCCGCCCGGCAACATCGTCATGTTCTCGGCGCACGGCGTCGCCCCCACGGTGCACGAGGAGGCCCGGCAGGGCCGGCTCGCCACGATCGACGCCACCTGCCCCCTGGTCACCAAGGTCCACAAGGAAGCCGTCCGGTACGCGGGCGAGGACTACGACATCCTCCTGATCGGCCACGAGGGCCACGAGGAGGTCATCGGCACCTCCGGCGAGGCCCCCGACCACATCCAGCTGGTGGACGGCCCCGAGGACGTGGAGAAGGTCGAGGTCCGCGACCCGTCGAAGGTCGTCTGGCTGTCCCAGACCACCCTCTCCGTGGACGAGACCATGGAGACCGTCGACGCCCTGAAGACGAAGTTCCCCGGGCTGGTCTCCCCGCCCAGCGACGACATCTGCTACGCCACGCAGAACCGGCAGCTCGCCGTGAAGCAGATGGGCGCCGAGGCGGAACTGGTCATCGTCGTCGGCTCGCGCAACTCCTCCAACTCCAAGCGGCTGGTCGAGGTCGCCAAGCTCGCCGGCGCCCGCGAGGCGTACCTGGTGGACTTCGCCGACGAGATCGACGAGGCCTGGCTGGACGGCGTCACCACGGTCGGCGTCACCTCCGGGGCCTCCGTGCCGGAGGTGCTCGTCGAGCAGGTGCTGGAGTGGCTCGCCGAGCGCGGTTACGCCGACGTGGAGCTGGTCAAGGCCGCCGAAGAGTCGATCACCTTCTCGCTGCCCAAGGAACTCCGCCGTGACCTGCGTGAAGAGGCGGCGGCCCTGGTCGCCCAGCGCGGCGGAAGCGGTACACCCGGGGCGTGACCGTCGGTGGCCCGTCGTAACGTGGAGCCATGCAGATCTTCGGCGTGGACATCGGCGGATCCGGGATCAAGGGCGCCCCAGTGGATCTGGACCGGGGCGACCTGGCCCAGGAGCGCTGCAAGGTGCTCACCCCGCACCCGGCGACGCCCGACGGCGTGGCCGACGGGGTCAAGCAGGTCGTGGACCACTTCGGCTGGACCGGCCCGGTCGGGCTGACCTTCCCCGGAGTGGTCACCGGCGGGGCTACGGTCCGGACGGCGGCGAACGTCGACAAGGGCTGGATCGACACGGACGCGCGCGCGTTGTTCAGCGGCAGACTCGGCGGCCTCCCGGTGACCGTCGTCAACGACGCGGACGCGGCGGGCGTCGCCGAGATGGAGTTCGGCGCCGGACGGGGCCGCCGGGGCCCGGTGATCCTGCTCACCTTCGGCACGGGCATCGGCAGCGCCGTCTTCGTGGACGGCACCCTGCTCCCGAACACCGAGCTGGGCCACCTGGAGCTGGACGGCCACGACGCGGAGAAGCGCGCCTCCAGCAAGGCCAAGGAGGACCACGACCTCAGCTGGGAGCAGTGGGCCCACCGCGTCCAGAAGTACCTGGCCCACGTGGAGATGCTGTTCTCCCCCGAGCTGTTCATCATCGGCGGCGGCGTCAGCCGCAAGGCCCACAAGTTCCTGCACCTCATCGAGGACATCAGGGCCGAGATCGTCCCCGCGCAGCTGCAGAACAACGCGGGGATCGTGGGGGCCGCGATGCGCGCGGCCCAGCACGCCTGATCGCGCGGGGCTCGCGGGCGGGGGTGGGCTCCCGCCGCGCGGGCCCCGGCCCGGCCGCCGTCAGCCGCGTCGTCGGCGGCGCTGCACCCAGCGCACCCGGCGGACGAGCACGATCAGCCCGGCGGCCAGTGTCCCGCCGTACAGCCAGCCCGCCTGGGTGGCGAGTCCGGTGACCAGGCCCATCATGCGGCCGAGCAGCCCCCCGCCGCCGTCGGCGACCGGCAGCAGGCCCACGGCGAAGGCGATCGGTGCCACCACGGGCGCCGTCAGCACGTCCCCGGCGCGCACCCACAGCGCGGTCAGCACGCACACCGGCAGGAACAGCACGCCGTAGACCGTGAGGGACGCGCCGAACAGCAGCTGGTCCAGGTAGCCGAGCAGGAACATCGCCGCGGCGCAGAACAGCCCGCTGCCGAGCCCGGTCAGCCGGGGGTCCGGCAGCCGCAGCGCCGGGCCGGGCCGCAGCCCGGCCACCGGCCGGGGGGGCCGGCGCCCGCCGCCCGGCCGGCGCCGTGCCTGCGGCGGCAGCGGGGGCGAGGAGGGCGTGCCGCGTCGCGGTCCGTCGTTCGCAGGTCGCGTTCTGTGTTGCTCCACAGGGACCAACCTAGGTCTGTTTATGTGCCCAATCGGCCCCCAGACACGCCGGTGGGGGGAGCTTGGCCGGGCGTTCGACGCTCCCGCGTCCCGGGCGCCCGGGACGCCGTAAACTGGTGGATCGGCCAGTGTCGGTCTCTGGCCCCTGGCAGCCCCTGGCCCCCTCAACTACGGGAAGTCGCAACGTGTCGCTCACGATCGGAATCGTCGGCCTGCCCAATGTCGGCAAGTCGACCCTGTTCAACGCCCTGACCAAGAACGACGTGCTGGCGGCCAACTACCCGTTCGCCACGATCGAGCCCAACGTCGGCGTGGTCGGCGTGCCCGACGGCCGCCTCGCCCAGCTGGCCTCGGTCTTCAAGTCGGAGCGCATCGTTCCAGCCACGGTCGACTTCGTCGACATCGCCGGCATCGTGCGCGGCGCCTCCGAGGGCGAGGGCCTGGGCAACAAGTTCCTCGCGAACATCCGCGAGTCCGACGCGATCTGCCAGGTCATCCGCGCCTTCAAGGACGAGAACGTCGTCCACGTCGACGGCAAGGTCTCGCCGAAGGACGACATCGAGACGATCAACACCGAGCTGATCCTCGCCGACCTCCAGACCATCGAGAAGGTCCTGCCCCGGCTCCAGAAGGAGTCCCGGATCAAGAAGGACCTCGCGCCCAAGGTCAAGGCCGTCGAGGAGGCCAAGGAGATCCTGGAGAAGGGCGACACGCTCTTCGCGCACGGCATCGTCCAGGGCAGCGAGCGCGCCGAGCTGCTGCACGACCTGCACCTGCTCACCACCAAGCCGTTCCTCTACGTCTTCAACGTCGACGAGGACGAGCTGGTCGACGAGGACTTCAAGAACGAGCAGCGCGCCCTGGTCGCCCCGGCCGAGGCGATCTTCCTCAACGCCAAGCTGGAGTCCGACCTCGCCGAGCTGGACGAGGAGGAGGCCCTGGAGCTCCTCCAGTCCGTCGGCCAGGAGGAGCCCGGCCTGGCCACCCTCGCCCGAGTCGGCTTCAACACCCTCGGCCTCCAGACGTACCTGACGGCCGGCCCCAAGGAGTCCCGCGCCTGGACGATCAAGAAGGGCGCCACGGCCCCCGAGGCGGCCGGTGTCATCCACACCGACTTCCAGAAGGGCTTCATCAAGGCCGAGGTCATCTCCTTCGCGGACCTGGTCGAAACCGGCTCGGTCGCCGAGGCCCGCGCCAAGGGCAAGGCGCGCATGGAAGGCAAGGACTACGTGATGCAGGACGGCGACGTGGTGGAGTTCCGCTTCAACGTGTGACCCGTCCGGAGAAAGGCCGACTGACCTGCGACGGAGTGGGTCGGGCGGCCTTTGGGACGATCAGTTTGCCTGCCCAGCTGCTGATGATGCTGGCGGATCTTCCTGTTGCCCGGCGGCTCCCTGCTGCTGGGGCCGACAAGGAGGATCCCGTTCGCTCGGCGCGAGCGGTCGCCTACGAGGCGGTGTTCACAACCCTCGATGAGCTCGACTCGGGGAGTGATGTGAACGTACCGGGCATCGACGTCGGCTGGCTCGTCATGGAGTCAGCCGAGCGGACCGGTGGCAGTAGCCCTGGTGCAGGGCCCGCGGCGCACCCTGATGCCCTCGCTGCTCGTGGCAGCGAGGGCATCAGTCGTCAGGCGGCGTCACGGCAGATCACCGCGGCCTTCAGCGCCGCCGATGAGCGCCTCGGCGGCGGGCACGGCCTGACCACCGTCACCGCGTACCTCGCCGACACAGCCGCCCCCATGCTGCGCGGACGGTTCCCCAGCGAAGCCTTACGCCGGGCCGCCTTCGGCGCTGTCGCCGAACTCGCCTACCTCGCAGGGTGGAAGCACCACGACCTCGGCCAGGAAGGCGCCGCCCAGCGCTACTACCAGGTCGGCTACAAGCTCGCCTGCGAAGCCGACCCGCACGGCCACGCCGCCTGGATGATGCGCGCTCTCGCCCACCAGGCCCTGAGCCTCAAGCAGCCCCACCACTGCGTCGACCTCGTCGAAGGCGCCCTGCGCACAGGTCTCGGCCACGTCGACGGCCAAACCGAGGCCCTCCTTCACATCACCCACGCCCGCGCCTACGCAGCCACCGACGAGCACCCGTCGGCTGCCCGGGCCCTCTTGGCCGCCGAAGATGCCCTCTTACGGGATGACGGCCCCCAGCCCAGCTACTCCCGCGTCAGCGGACCCGCCGCCGGCACCGTAGCCAGCCACACCGCCCGCACCCTGACCGACCTGGCAGACCACATCGGCACCGAGCAGCAGCACCGGGATGCCCTCACCCGCTGGGACCCCGAAAAGTACAAGCGCGTCCACGCCCTCACCCACGCCGACCTCGGCGACAGCCTCGCAGCCCAGGCCCGCGCCGACGAGGCCGTCGCCGCCTGGACCCAGGCCCTGGTTCTCATGGAGGGCATGACCTCCGACCGCACCCGCAAGGCGATCACGTCGATCCGCTCCACCCTCGCGGTCTACCAGCGGCGCAAGGTACCCGGTGCCGCCGATCTCGCCCGCCGTGCCCGCGAGGCCCTCGCCTAACATGCCCAACAACCCGCCCGACGAAGGGAACACCGTGGCCCAGCAGACCGACGACCGCTCCCAAGCCCTCAAGCCGGCGCTCGAATCGATGACCCTGCTGGTCGCGGCCGTCATCGTCCACGACAAGGCCACCAACCGCGTCGTCCTTCTCCAACGCGGCGAGAACGCGAAGTTCGCCCAGGGCCTGTGGGACCTCCCCGTCGGCAAGAGCGAACCGGGCGAGCCCATCACCGAAACCGCGGTCCGCGAACTCTACGAGGAGACCGGCCTCACGGTGAAGCCCGAGACCCTGAAGGTAGCCCACATCATCCACGGCGCCTGGGGCGTGGAGGCCCCCAACGGCTTCCTCACCGTCGTCTTCGCCGCCCACGAATGGACCGGCGAACCCGAGAACCGCGAGCCCCGCAAGCACTCCCAGGTCCGCTGGGTCGACGCCAACGCCATCCCCGAAGCCTTCGTGGGCACCACGGCCAGCGCCCTTCACCACTACCTGAGCGACGGGGCTGCGGTATCCCTGGACGGGTGGCCGGCAAGAGCAACATCGTGATCGACTGGATGTCGAGGATCACGTACGGTGCTCAAAGGAGCGACGCGCCCTAACCAGCGAAGGGGCTGCCCGACCCGTCGTAGATCCGGGGCGGGCAGCTCGGACGTTCACAGTAGGCGCGATGAACGGTTAGACCGAGTCGCTTCGGTCGCGGATGAGCTTGGTAATCGACACCACCCTTGGGCGACCAACATTGCTGACTCCAAAGCCAAGGCCATGCCTGTAGATCTCTGGCATCCAGTATTGGTCGTTTTCTCCGAAAAGGACGCCGTTTGCTAGACGGTCCTGACTGGAACGTTTTCTAGCTCGATTGCGGAGATTTTCTCTCGGCTTGATTGAGGTATCAGCGCGGCGCCATAGCGCCAAGCCTCGTGAAGCTGATGTTGTTCCACCCTGGACTGCTGGTTGTGTCGACGGCGACAGCCGCCCAGCTGGCCTATCGTCTCGGCGCTGAGCCTGAGTGCCTTGGCGAGTGCCCTCAGGTCATGCGTCCGGAGCTCGGGTGGCAGGTCCGCAGTGTTCCGTGCGTTTGTGCCGTTCTTGCCCAGGACTGCTGTCTTGAGGCCGCAACAGCAGGTCCGGTTCGGGCCGGTTCCGTTCGTCCAGCCTGATGGTCATCTCACGGCCGACCCTGACATCGCTGGGCGCCTGCTCCATGAGAGCGACGGTGAGCATGGTGACGAGGTGGCCGCGCCACCACCTCTGGGGCGACATCACGAAGACGAGGGCTCCGTCGATCAGCTCGGTGTGGCGTGGTGCCTCGGGGAGGCGGTCCAGGTCCTCCGCGAACCAGCCTTCCCCGCGCGGCGGGCGCATCCAGTCGGGCAGTGCGCTCATGGGTCAACGGTAGCCATTCGACGGGACCCGGGCCACGAGATCGTCAACAGGTCGTGCCGACTCGGCCGGCGTCTGCGGCACGCGTTCCGGAACGGTCCAGGCAGGATCCGGCTGCCAGCGGGACCAGGCCGGGTCCCACCACGGCTCGCCCCGGTCGAGGGCGAGCGCCAGCTCGCGGGCCGCCTCGCGCACCCGGTCGGCCTCGCCCTCGGCGAAGCCGCCCGCCGCCGCCCGGCTCTCGAAGTGGTCGACGTCCTTCCAGCGGTAGGGACCGCCGTCGCCGGGCACCCAGATGTCGAGTTCGAGGTCGAGGGTGTCGATGCCGAGGGTCGTCCTGCGGAACGGCCGCTGGAAGTTGACGTACCAGTCGTGACGGGAACGGTCGTCGCTCCAGAAGACCCAGACCGCGTACAGGTCGCCGGGCCGCTGGAGCTGGAGTACCCCGGGCGACTGCCAGGTGTCCGCGACGGCCTGCCAGGGATGCGGCCCCCAGGAGAACGGGCCCGAGCCGAACGTCAGGGGTGTGTGCTGTGCCATGTACAGCACCAGCAGCTCGTCGCTGTCCTCCACCACGCGCACGGGACAGGTGATCCACGGCCGGTCGTCGAGCAGCTCGCGGCGGATGACGACCTGTCCCGGAGAGAAGCGTTCTGTCATGCCGGTACGGAAACACATCGCGTCCGGCCCCCCGCCCGCCGCACCGCCGGCGTGCCGGAGTGTCAGGCCGGCCTGGGCGCCGGGCGGGCGAGGGCCGCCTCCTCCTGACCGTCGGCGTGCGCGGCGTCGTACACCGCGTGGGCGCGGGCGATGTCGCCGCTGTGCCGCTTGGCCCAGCCGACGAGGGAGAGGAGGGTCTCGTGCAGTTCGAGCGCCATCTCGGTGCACTCGTACTCGACCTTGGGCGGAACGGTCGGGTAGACGGTGCGCACCAGCAGGCCCTCGCGTTCGAGCTTGCGGAGATTGAGGGTGAGCATGCGGCGGCTGATGCCCTCGATGGTGCGCTCCAACTCGGTGAAGCGCACCGGCCCTTTCGCCGCGGCGACGAGGATTCCGATGGCCCACTTGCCGGCGACACGGTCCAGGACTTCGCTCACCGGGCACGCCGGGTTCTCGGCCTGCTCCGTCACATCGATGTGACTACGGGACATAAATGTGCCTCCTTCCGCAGGCCGCGATGGTTACACAGGATGGACTCCGTAACAAAGTGAACCCCTAGGGAGGGAGTCCCATGTCCGCTCAGGCCGTGGCCGCACGAGCAGGCAGCGGCGTGTCTCGCTGGCTCGCGCTGGCGATCCTCTGTGCCGGCCAGCTGATGGTGATCCTCGACGGCACCATCGTGAACGTGGCGCTGCCCTCCATCCAGGAGAGTCTGGGCTTCTCCCCGTCGAACCTCGGCTGGGTGGTGAACGCGTACCTGATCCCCTTCGGCGGCCTGCTGCTGCTCTCCGGCCGGTTCGGCGACCTCTTCGGCCGCACACGCGTCTTCACCACCGGCCTGGTGGTGTTCACCCTGGCCTCCCTGCTCTGCGGTCTGGCACAGAACCCGGCCATGCTGCTCGCGTCCCGCTTCCTCCAGGGCGCGGGCGGCGCCGTGACGTCCTCGGTCACGCTCGCCATGGTCGTCACCATGTTCACCGAGCCCGGGGAGCGGGCCAAGGCGATCGGCGTCTACAGCTTCGTGCAGTCCGCGGGCGGCACCCTCGGTCTGCTGCTGGGCGGTGTGCTGACGCAGACCATCAGCTGGCACTGGATCTTCTTCGTGAACGTCCCGATCGGTGCCGTGGCCGTCTTCATGGCCCAGCGCCACCTGCGCGCCGAGGAGGGCGCCGGCAACGGCAGGAGCACGGACGCGCTCGGCGCCGT
The DNA here is from genome assembly GCF_000720135.1 of Streptomyces sp. NRRL S-1022. Taxonomy (GTDB): domain Bacteria; phylum Actinomycetota; class Actinomycetes; order Streptomycetales; family Streptomycetaceae; genus Streptomyces. The sequence continues at coordinate 55,761 of NZ_JOIU01000018.1, forward strand.
CCTCATCACCGCCGCGCTCATGCTGGCCGTCTACACCATCGTCGAGGCCGCCGACTACGGCTTCGGTTCCGCCCACACCCTCGGGTTCGGCCTCGGCACCCTCGTCCTGCTCGTGCTGTTCCTCGTGCGCCAGGCCAGGGCCGCGGACCCGCTGCTGCCGCCCCGGATGTTCAGGTTCCGCAACGTCTCGGGCGCGCTGGGCGCCCACACCTTCATGATCTCCGGCATGTTCGGCTTCCAGTTCCTGGCCGTGCTGTACCTGCAGAAGGTGCTGGGCTTCGACCAGGTGCAGACCGGCTTCGGCGTGGTCCCGGTCTCGCTGCTCATCGGCCTGATGTCGCTGTTCCTCGCCCCCCGCCTCATCGCCAAGGTCGGCCCCCGGCCCGTGCTGCTCGTGGCCCTCGCCCTGATCTCCGGCGGCCTCGCCCTGCTCGGCCAGATCTCCGCGGACGGCGCCTACCTCACCGACGTGTTCCCCGCGACCGTGCCGCTCGGCATCGGTTTCGGCCTGGCGATGCCGTCGCTGGCGGGCCTGGCCATGTCGGGCGCGACCCCGCAGGACTCGGGGCTCGCCTCGGGCATGTTCAACACCATGCAGCAGGTGGGCGCCTCCCTCGGCCTCGCCGTCCTGAGCACGCTGGCCGCGTCGCACACCAGCACCCTGCTGGGTGACGGCACCGGCCGCGCGGACGCCCTGACCGAGGGCTACCGGCTCGCCTTCCGGGTCGGTGCCTGCTTCGTCCTGGGCGCCCTGGTGGTCGCCGCGACGGTGCTGCGCAACCCGCCCCGTCCCGCGGCGGCCCCGGCTCCCCGCCCCGCGGCCGCCCAGCCGGCACAGACGGACACCGCCTCGGCGTGACGCACTGCCGGGCTGGAGGGCCGGCTGACCCCTCGTCACAGCCCCGGCGGTGAGCCCGGGACGCCGGGCACCGGGTACGGCGCCGGTTCCGTCACCCAGCCCGCCGCCAGCACCAGGCGGGACTCGCGGTGGACGGCGAGGAAGGCGAAGGGGCGGTCGAAGGTGACCCGGACGGCCGTCGTCTCGTACGGGTACTGCGGGACCGCGCCGGCCGGCACCGGCATGACCGCCGTCACCGCCGCCGCCCGGAAGCCGAGCGCGCCGAACTGGGCCACGGCCGACTGGCGGGCCTCCCCGACGGCCAGCGGGTAGGGGCTCACCCCAGGGAAGTGGCCGGTCTGGGTGTCCGCCGCCGTCGTGAGGCCGAAGAGGGCCGCCGTCGCGAGCAGGTCGTGGTCGGCCCGCACCTCGTACGCCACCGTCGTCACGTCCAGCGTCCTCGGCTCGGGCGCGGTGGCCGGCTGCTGCTCCACGTGCAGTCCGGGGCCCACGTGCCCGTGCGGCAGCGCGCCGCCACCGGTCAGCGGCAGGCCGCGCTCCACCACCCCCACGCCGGCCGTCAGCACCTGACCGGGCGTCATGCGCTCCTCGCCGAGCACCAAGTGGACGTCGACGCCGTTGTCCCCGGGCACCGTCAGCGCGGTGACGAAGCCGTCCGGGGTGCCCGTCACCCCCACCCGGTCCGGCCGCACGCTGCGCCGGTGCAGTCCGCGCAGGGTGCGGCCCTGCCAGGGGCCGGCGGCGGGCCGCAGCGGGCGTTCGGTGAAGGGCTGCCGCCAGTCCGTGCGCAGCGCGAGGGCGGTGGCCAGCACCATCCGCGCGTCCCGGGTCAGCGTCACCGGCATGCGCTCCACCAGTCCGCCGGTCCGCTGCGCCGCCCAGGCGTCCAGCCGCTCCTGCGCGGTGACGAGGTCGTCCCCGAAGACGCCGTGGGTGCCGGCGGGCAGCCCGGCCCGCCACTCGTCCCGCAGGGCCAGCCCGTGGTACGTCCACAGGCCGAGCGCCGCGTCCAGGCCGGGCACCGACGCCAGCCCCGCCAGCAACTCCCGTGCGGCAACGGCCGCTTGTTCGGCCGGCACGCCGAGGGCACCGGCCAGTTCCGCGCGCGCGGGCCCGGCCGCGCCGTCGGCCAGGAACGCCAGCAGGGGCCACACGCCCGGCGCCGAGAACACGGTGCCCTCACCCAGGACCTGCGCCCATCGCGCGGTGAGTCCGTTCACCGCGCGGACGGCCGTATCGCCCACCCGGCCGTCCGGCCCGGTCTCCACCCGCATTCCGCCCCCGTTCATGTGCCGCTCACGATGCGGCCGGTCGTACCTCGGTCGGCTCGACGGTACCGGTCCGTACCCCCGCCGCCCGGCCCCCGCCGGTCACTGAGCCCAACGGCCGGGCGGCCCCGCGGAGTTCCCGGACCCGGGCCGCGAGGTGTGAGCGCCCCTATAAGGGGGAGAAAGCGCCTGGGTAAAGCCCTCCCCGGCCCTTTGTCATCACATCGAGTGATTCTCTGGCCTTTGCTTGCACGGCACAACCCACGGTTGCCAGGCTGTTGCTGTCTGTACAACCTGATGGGAGCGGCCAGTGACTTTCGGTGAGCAGCCGGCGTACCTGCGAGTCGCGGGTGATCTCCGCAAGAAGATCGTCGACGGTTCACTGCCGCCCCACACCCGCCTGCCCTCCCAGGCCCGTATCCGCGAGGAGTACGGCGTCTCGGACACGGTCGCCCTGGAGGCCCGCAAGGTCCTGATGGCCGAGGGGCTGGTCGAGGGCCGTTCCGGCTCGGGGACGTACGTGCGTGAGCGGCCCGTGCCCCGCCGGGTGGCCCGCTCCGGTTACCGGCCGGCGTCGGGCGCCACCCCCTTCCGGCAGGAGCAGTCCGACGCCTCGGTGCGCGGGACCTGGGAGTCCAGCAGCGAGCAGGCCGAGGCCGGCGCGGCCATCGCCGAGCGGCTCGCGATCCGGGCCGGCGACCGGGTCATGCGCACCAAGTACCTCTTCCGGGAGGCCGGCGAGCCGATGATGCTCTCCACCTCCTGGGAGCCGCTCGCCGTCACCGGCCGCACCCCCGTGATGCTGCCCGAGGAGGGGCCGCTCGGCGGGATGGGTGTGGTCGAGCGCATGCGGGCCATCGACGTCATCGTGGACAACGTCACCGAGGAGGTCGGCGCCCGCCCCGGCCTCGCCGAGGAACTGCACCTGCTCGGCGGCGTCCCCGGGCATGTGGTCCTGGTCGTCCAGCGCACGTACTTCGCCTCCGGCCGCCCGGTGGAGACCGCCGACGTCGTCATCCCGGCCGACCGCTACCGGGTCGCCTACCACCTGCCCGTGAAGTAACCGCCCCCGCCCGGACGGCGGGTGCCTCGCGCGCCCCCGGCGTGAGGTAGCGCACACCCTGACGCACCACCCGCCGCCCCTCCGGCCCTGTCCGCTTCCTCCCCAGCCGCTGCAATCCGGCCGTTTTCCCAGGTGGTCCCGGGTGCCCCCGGTATGCCCCCGACCCCAGGCAACGGAGTTCCCCACGGCGCATTCGACCCCGTGCGCCCCCGGCGTTCTGGCTGGTTGCGTACCTCTTTGTGAAAAGGCGTATTCGCAGCGTGAAGGTTGGGCGTACGCTCGGGCATATGCGGATTGCGGTTTCCTTAGGCGGGGCGCGGCGGGGGCCCCGGAGTGGGGGAGGGCGGGGCGGTGCGAGAAGGAACGCGGGCGGTGGGGGCCATGAGTGAGGGCACGGTCTCCCTCCCCTGGATCGTGATACGGCAGGACGACAACGGCAATCGCTACCGGGTCGGCCGCTATGCGACCCGCGCGGAGGCGCAGAAGATCGCCGACAGCCTCGACGACCGGGGGCACAAGCAGCTCTACTGGGTCGAGCGCATCGGCCAGAACGGGGACGCCACCCAGAACTGAGCGCGCCCCAGCTCCCGTAGGCTCCGCTCCATGACGCGCACGACCCCCGAAGCGGAACCGGTCCTGGTGGTGGGAGCCGCCCTGCTCGACGGCGGCCGGCTGCTCGCCGCGCGCCGCAGCGCCCCCGCCGGCCTGGCCGGGCGCTGGGAGCTGCCCGGCGGCAAGGTCGAGGCGGGGGAGCGGCCCGAGGACGCCCTCGTGCGCGAACTGCGCGAGGAGCTGGGTGTCGACGCCGAGCCGGTCGGACGGGTGCCGGGGCAGTGGCCGTTGCGGACGCCGTACGTCCTCCAGGTGTGGACCGCCCGTCTGCGCCCCGGCTCGCCCGCGCCGAGCCCCCTCCAGGACCATGACGAGCTGCGCTGGCTGACCCCGGACCGGCTCTGGGAGGTCGACTGGCTCGACCAGGACGTCCCGGCCGTCCGCGAGGTGTCCGCCCGATGGGGTACGGGGCGCAACCCGGCGCGCCCTTAGGGTCTGTCGTCCGGATCGGGCCGGGCTGCCCCGAGTGGAGCGCGCCCGTTCGTGCCACAGTGCGCCCTCTCGTGCGGTACTGCCGCCCGGATATCGGGTATGTGCCCATTAACCCCATGAAACCGGACGTGGGCGGGCTCGCTGGCCTGGGAAGTGATCGGAGTGATCGACACCGATGGCGACTGCGCCGAGTGGTCCTTCCCCGCGGAACCGGGCGCCGTACGCAGCGCCCGCGCGGCCGTCCGGGGCCAGTTGCACGGCTGGGGCCTGGACTGCCTCGCCGATCTCGCCGCCCTGCTGGTGAGCGAGCTGGTCACCAACTCGCTGCGGCACGCCACCGGCCCCATCGGGGTACGGCTGGTCCGCCCCGCGGAGCCCGCCGACGGCCTGCGTGTGGAGGTTTCCGACCCGCTCCCCGAGCTGCCGCGGGAGCGCGTCGCGCGCCCCGACGACGAGGGCGGACGCGGTCTCCGGCTGGTCGCGGACTCCTCGCGGCGCTGGGGCACCCGGCCCGGCACGGGCGGAAAGACCGTCTGGTTCGAACTGGGGCTGCCCGGGTGACACCGCGGCAGCCGCGGGGGCACGGGGGTGTACGGCGGTCGGCGTGCCGTCCCCGTGCGCGCCGGGGGCGCACGCGGTCCGGCGATGGGGGGTTCGGCGGTGTGTTCCCTGGTTAGAAGAGTGGAAGTGTTGTCACGGACCGGTCCGAAAAACACCTGGACCGAGCTGTGATCGTGAACACCGTGTCGTGCGGCGCCGTAGTGCTGGATACTGCGGGCAGCCGCCCCTGGTGACCGGTGCCGGGCGCGGTGAGCTGGAGGGGACGGTTCGCGTGAGCGAGATACCAGCGAAGGCCACGGAGTCCGAGGACCCGTCGGACGGCGCGAGGAGCCAGGCCGCGGAGGCTTCCGCGGCGCCCGGTGACGCCATGTGGCAGAGCAGTCCGCCCGGTTCGATCTACGACTACATCAAGGTCGCGTCCTTCTCCATCGGTCCCGGCGGGCTGGTCGAGCAGTGGAGCCTGCGCGCCGAGCAACTCTTCGGCATCCCCGCCCGACGCGCCGTCGGCATGGACCCGATAGAGGCTTTCATCGACCCCGACCTGCGCGCGCGCGGCCAGCGGAAGATGGCCGAAATCCTCGACGGGCGCGAGTGGACCGGAGTAGTGCCCTTCCGGATGCCGGACGGCCCGGACGGCAGCCGCGGCGAGGAGGGCCTGGCCGAGGTGTACGTCATGCCGACGCGCAGCGCCGAGGGTGAGAAGGCCGCCGTCTGCATCGTCGTGGACGTCCGCACGCTGCGCAGCATCGAGACCGACCTCGCCGCTTCGCAGGCGATTTTCGGACAATCCCCTTTCGGGTTCCTGCTGATCGACGTCGACCTGCGGGTCCGCCGGGCGAACATGCGGTTCGCCTCTATCTTCGGCGGAACCCCGGACGACCACCGGGGCAAGGAAGTTCACGACTACCTGCCGCGCGGCGAGGCCGAGCGGGTCTCGGCCACGCTGCGGCGGGTGCTGGAGTCCGGCGAGTCCATCACCGACATGCACGTCACCGGCTTCGTCCCGGGCTCCGAGGAGCGCCGGCACTGGTCCGTCAACCTCTACCGCGTGCACAGCGGCAGCGGCCGGCCCATCGGCATCGCCTGGCTCGGCACCGACATCACCGCCCGCCGGGCCGCCGCCCGCGAGGCCGCCGCCGCCCGGCGCAACCTCGCGCTGCTCAACGAGGCCGGCGCCCGCATAGGCAACTCCCTGGACCTGGAGACCACGGCCCGCGAACTGCTCGACGTGGTCGTCCCCGGCTTCTGCGACCTGGCCACCGTCGACCTCTACCAGGGCCTGCTGGCTGGCGACGAGGCCCCGCCCGGACTCGCCGACGGCAGCGCCGAACTGCGCCGCGTCGCCTACGCCAGCGCCGTCTCCGGCGCGCCGTTCAGCAGCCCAGGCAAGCCCGTCGAGGTCGGCGCGGTCCACCACTTCCCGTTCAACTCGCCCTGCGCGGACGCGCTGCGCACAGCCCGGCCGCAGCACGTGCCCGCCGAGGAGGGCGGGCTCGTGCAGTCCACGCTGGCCGTGCCGATGGTCGCCCACGACACGGTGGTGGGACTCGCGCAGTTCGCCCGCACGAAGGGGAGCGAGCCCTTCGGCGAACGCGACCGGGACCTCGCGGTCGAACTGGCCGCGCGGGCCGCCGTCTGCATCGACAACGCGCGCCTGTACCGCCGGGAACACGAACGCGCGTTGATACTGCAACGGTCCCTGCTGCCGCCCGGCGACCCCGAGGCCTCCGGCCTGGACATCGCCTGCCGCTACCTGCCGGGCAACGCGGCCACGGAGGTGGGCGGCGACTGGTTCGACGTCATCGAACTTCCCGGCCACCGTACGGCCCTGGTCGTCGGGGACGTCATGGGCCGGGGCCTGCGGGCGGCGGTCGCGATGGGCGAACTGCGCACCGCCGTACGCACACTGGCCCTGCTGGACCTGGAACCGGCGGAGGTCCTCTCGGCGCTGGACGAGATCGCGCGCGGCCTCGGCACGCCCGGCGGGGTCCAGCAGGCCACCCGTACGGCCCGCCAGCCCCGGGACGCCGACCTCTCCGAGGTGTACCTGGCGACGTGCGTGTACGCCGTGTACGACTCCGTCACCCGGCGCTGTACGTTCGCCAACGCCGGCCATCTGCCCCCGGTCCTGGTGGAACCCGGCGAGGCGGCGCTGATGCTCGACGTGCCGCCCGGCATGCCGCTCGGCGTGGGGGGCGAGCCGTTCGAGGAGGTGGAGGTCGAACTCCCCGAGGGCGCGCTGCTCGCGCTCTACACGGACGGCCTGGTCGAGTCCCGCGACCACCCGCTGGACGAGGGCCTGCAAGCCTTCGTGGGCGCGCTCACCGACCCCAGCCGGCCCCTGGAGGACGTCTGCGACCACGTCCTCAACACCCTGGACACCCACCACGGTGAGGACGACATCGCCCTGCTCATGGCCCGGGTGCAGGGGCTGCCCGCCGAGTCCGTCGGAGACTGGACGCTGCCGCGCGAGCCGCGCAGTGTCGGGCGGGCCCGCGAGTACGCCCGCGGGCAGCTGCTCTCCTGGGATCTGGAGCCCCTGGTCGACACCACGGAGCTGCTGGTCAGCGAGCTGGTGACGAACGCGCTGCGCTACGGCGAGGGGGACATCCGGCTCCGGCTGCTGCTGGACCGCACCCTGGTCTGCGAGGTCTGGGACGCCGGCCTCGTCCAGCCCCGGCGCCGGCGGGCCCGGGACACCGACGAGGGCGGCCGGGGCCTGCAACTGGTCGGCCTCCTCAGCGCGGCCTGGGGCTCCCGGCGCACCCCCCGGGGCAAGACGGTGTGGTTCGAACTGCCCCTGCCGGGCGGCGACGGCACCCTCACCGACCCGGCGGAAGCCCTGCTGAGCCTGTTCTGACCCGCCTGCCCGATCGCGCCGCAGAACCTAGTCCTGGTGGCGGGAGCGGGTCCGGGGACCGCCGTAGGCCGCCGGAGGGCCGGCGTCCGGGGTCTCGGCGAGGAGGACGCCGCCGAGGACGGCCCCGGCCAGGCCCGCCGTGGCCGCCTCCGTGCCGAGGCGCGGGGTGCCGTACGCCCGTACGTCCCGCTCGGCCAGCCCCCGTGCCTCCCCGGCCACCGCATCGGCCCGGGCGGTGTTCCCCGCGGCCAGCTCCCGTACCGCCTCCGCCAGCCGGGCCCGGGCCTCGGCGCCCACCGCCCCCCGGTGCACCGCGACGAACTCCTCCGCCCCGGCCACGGAAGCCCGCGCCACGAGCAGCGCGGCGGTGTCCAGCACCCCCGAGCGCGCCCCGCCCGGCCGCTCGACGGCCCGGGTGATCCGGCGCAGCGCGTCCAGCGGATCGTACGGCCCGCCCGTCAGCTCCTCCCGGACCGCCGCCAGTACCAGGTCGGCGTGCGCCGGCCGCGCCTGCGGCCCGGCCGTGGCGGGCCGTCCCGTCCCGCGCCGGGCCGCCGCCAGCTCCGCCTCCGCGCCGGTCAGCGCCGCCGGCACCAGCGCGGCCGCCTCCCGCAGCCGCGCCGCGAGCCGCTCCACCCCGTCCACCAGCACCCCCGCCTGCACCACCGCGCCCTCGCCGGCGCGCAGGTGCCGGACCGCCCGCTGCCGGTCGCCCGTGTCGGCGGCCTGGCGGGCCTCGTTGAGCCGCGCCGTGGCGAACAGCAGCCGGTCCTTCGCCTGTTCGACGTACCCGGCGACGGGCCCGCCGGCCGGGGGCGCGTACCGCTCCCGGAGCGCCGCCAGCGTCTCCTGCGCGGTCACCGCCCGCGCCGCCAGCTCCCGGAACCGCTCCTCGGCCGCCACGAGCGCCGCCCCCACCCCCCGGTCGCCGCCCTCCTCCGCCTCGTCCAGCCCGCGCAACCGGTCCAGCGCAGCCGCCTCCGCGTCCAGCCGGCGCCCGGCCTCCGCACAGCGGCCGATCACCCCGACCAGCGCCTGGCGCCGGGCGCCCGCCTCCTGCGGTACGCCCTCCTCGTACCGCCGCCAGATCGCGAACGCCGCCGACAGCTCGGTCTCCGCGGCGCGCAGCGCCTGGGTGAACGGCTCGGTCTGCTTCTCGCCGAACAGCTCCGCCACGAGAGTCAGTTCCTCCCTGCTGGCCCGTACGCAGTCGTCGGCCAGCCGCAGTGCCGCCCGCGCCTGACGCTCGGAGTCGGCCGGGGTCGGCACGGGCGGCTGCGCCGAGACGGTGCCCGGAGTCGTCCGGGTCCGGGCCCGGCGGGTGCGCCGCAGGTAGCCGTACCCGGCCAGCGCCACGGCCGTCACCCCGGCGACGAGCGGCAGCACCAGGTCGGCGGCCGACGTCCCGTCCTGCTGCGGGGCGGCCGCGCCCGGCACCGCACCGGCCGAGGCCACGGGAACCGGATCATGGAGCTCTGCCGTCATCACCGGCAACACCAGCCATCCGGCTCCCGCCAGGGCACCCAGCACGGCATGCGTCACCCGCACCCGTATGTGCGCGGTGGCACGCCGGGGCCGGCCCCGGATCAGGGAGGACGTCACATTTCGGAGCGTATGGGCAGGTAGGCGGCTCCGCGAGCGGGACGGGGACGGGTGGGGGACCAGACGGACAGGGGGGCGGGATGGACGAGAACGCGACGGACGGGCAGCCGGCTGACGACAGGCCGGCGGGCGGGGTGACAGCCGCGCAGCCCGAGCCCCCTTCCTCAGAGCCCCCTTCCTCCGGGCCCCCTTCCCCCCGGCCCCGCACCCGCAGGCGCCGCATCCTGCGTGTCGCCGCGCTGCTCCTCGCCCTCCTGCTGGTCCCGCTCCTCACCGCCGAGACGGCGCTCCGGCTGAACTACACCGGCGACCCGGCACCCGGTACCAGGACCCGGCACCAGGACGCCCTCTGGCTGGGGCACGCCTGGGTGGACGGACGGAAGGGCGACCGGGACGTCGAGGCCCTCGCCGACCGGCTGCGCGGTACCGGCATCCGTGATCTGTACGTCCACTCCGGCCCCCTGGAACACGACGGCACCCTGCCCGCGTCGGCGTACCCGAAGGCCCGCCGGCTGACGGCGGCCGTCCACCGGGAGCTGCCCGGCGTCCGCGTCCAGGCCTGGCTCGGCGACAGGCTGGCCGGCGAGGGCCCCGACGGCCTGCGCCTCGACCGCAAGGCCACCCGCTCGGCGGTCCTCGCCTCCACCCGCGCCGTCCTCGCCGCCGGCTTCCAGGGCGTCCACTTCGACCTCGAACCGCTGCACTCCGGCGACCGCGACTACCTGGACCTCCTCGACGACCTGCGCGCGCTCACCCACGCCCGGGGCGCCGTCCTCTCCGTCGCCGCCCACCAGATCGACCCGCTGCCCGCGTTCCACTCCTTCTGGGGTGCGACCACCGGCCACCCCAAGTGGTGGTCGCAGGCGTACTTCGGGCAGGTGGCCCGCCGCGTGGACCAGATCGCCGTCATGTCGTACGACACCATGCAGCCGCTGCAGAGCCTGTACGGCGGCTATGTGGCGCAGCAGACCAGCCTCGCCCTGGAGGTCACCCCGGACGGCACCGGCCTCCTGATGGGCCTGCCCTTCTACCACGAGAACCGGTTCGGGCACCGGGCCCGTGCCGAGACCGTCCCCGCGGCCGTACGGGGCGTGCGGCTGGGCCTGTCCCGCACGGACGCGGACCGGCGCGCCTTCGGCGTCGCCCTCTACGTGGACTTCGCGGCCACCGAGGCGGACTGGCGGGCGTACCGGGAGGGCTGGGCGGCTACGCCCCCGACCGCCTCCTGATCTTCGAGCCCAGCCACACCAGCGGGTCGTACTTGCGGTCGGCCGCCCGTTCCTTCAGCGGGATCAGGGCGTTGTCGGTGATCCTGATGCCCTCGGGGCAGACCTCCGTGCAGCACTTGGTGATGTTGCAGTAGCCCAGGCCGTGGTCGTCCTGGGCGGTGCGCCCGCGGTCCAGGCCGGTGTCGGCCGCCGCGTCCAGCGGGTGCATGTCGAGTTCGGCGATCCGCATCAGGTACCGCGGCCCGGCGAACGCCTGCTTGTTCTCCTCGTGGTCGCGCACCACGTGGCAGGTGTTCTGGCACAGGTAGCACTCGATGCACTTGCGGAACTCCTGCGGACGGTCCACGTCCTCCTGGTACATGCGGTACTCGCCGGGGCCCAGACCGGCGGGCGGCACGAACGCCGGGACCTCGCGTGCCTTCTCGTAGTTGAAGCCGACGTCCGTCACCAGGTCCCGGATCACCGGGAAGGCGCGCAGCGGGGTGATCGTGATCGTCTCCGCCCGGTCGAAGACCGACATGCGGGTCATGCACAGCAGCCGCGGGCGGCCGTTGATCTCCGCCGAGCACGAACCGCACTTGCCCGCCTTGCAGTTCCAGCGCACGGCCAGGTCGGGCGCCTGGGTGGCCTGGAGGCGGTGGACGATGTCCAGGACCACCTCGCCGTCGTTCACCTCGACCGTGAAGTCCCGCAGGCCGCCGCCCTGTCCGTCGCCCCGCCACACCTGGAAGCGGGCTTCGTAGCTGCTCACTCGTACAGCTCCTCTTCGGCGAAGTACTTGACCAGCTCCTCCTTCTCGAAGAGGGCGAGCAGGTCCGGGCGGACGGGGGCGGTGGTCTCGCGGGCGAGGCGGATCTGGCCCCGGGCGGGGTCGGTCGCGGCGAGGCCGCCGGAGGGGTCGGCGAGGGTGCACAGCAGGTTCACGTTGCGCCAGGCCCGGTCCATCGCCGGATGGTCCTCGCGGGTGTGCCCGCCGCGCGACTCGGTGCGCTCCAGGGCGGACCGGGCCACGCACTCGCTGACCAGCAGCATGTTCCTGAGGTCGAGGGCGAGGTGCCAGCCGGGGTTGAACTGGCGGTGGCCCTCGACACCGGCCCGCCGGGCCCGGGTCCGCAGCTCGGCCAGCCGGTGCAGGGCCTGCTCCATCTCGCCCTCGCGGCGGATGATGCCGACCAGGTCGTTCATGGCCTGCTGGAGTTCCTGGTGCAGGGTGTACGGGTTCTCCGGCGGGCCCGCCGCCCCGTCGCCCTCCGCCTCCGCGGAGAAGGGCCGCAGGGCCTCCGCCGCTGCCGTGTCGACCTGGGTCTCGTCCACCGGCGGACGCCGGCCCGCCAGGCCCTGCGCGTACTCGGCCGCGTGCCAGCCGGCGCGGCGGCCGAAGACCAGCAGGTCGGACAGGGAGTTGCCGCCGAGCCGGTTGGAGCCGTGCATGCCGCCGGCCACCTCACCGGCCGCGTACAGCCCCGGCACCCCGCGGGCCGCCGCCGTGTCGGAGTCGACCGCGATGCCGCCCATGACGTAGTGGCAGGTCGGCCCGACCTCCATCGCCTCGGCCGTGATGTCGACGTCCGCCAGCTCCTTGAACTGGTGGTACATCGACGGCAGCCGGCGCCGGATCACCTCGGCGGGCATCCGGGTCGACACGTCCAGGAAGACGCCGCCGTGCGGCGAGCCCCGGCCCGCCTTGACCTCGGCGTTGATCGCGCGGGCCACCTCGTCGCGGGGGAGCAGTTCGGGCGGGCGCCGGTTGTGGTCCGGGTCCTCGTACCACCGGTCGGCCTCCTCCTCCGACTCGGCGTACTTCTCCTTGAAGACGTCCGGGACGTAGTCGAACATGAACCGCTTGCCCTCGGAGTTGCGCAGCACCCCGCCGTCCCCGCGCACCGACTCGGTGACGAGGATGCCCTTGACCGACGGCGGCCAGACCATGCCGGTCGGGTGGAACTGCACGAACTCCATGTTCAGCAGCGGCGCGCCGGCCAGCAGCGCCAGCGCGTGGCCGTCGCCGGTGTACTCCCACGAGTTCGACGTGACCTTGAAGGACTTGCCGATCCCGCCGGTGGCGACCACGACCGCGGGGGCCTCCAGGACGAAGAAGCGCCCGCTCTCCCGCTCGTAGGCGAACACGCCCGAGACGCGGTCGCCGTCCTTGAGGATCCTGGTGACCGTGCACTCCTGGAAGACCTTCAGCCGGGACTCGTAGTCCCCGGTCTCCTTGAAGTCCTCCTGCTGGAGCGCGACGGTCTTCTGCTGGAGCGTGCGGATCAGCTCCAGACCGGTGCGGTCGCCCACATGGGCCAGCCGCGGGTACTCGTGGCCGCCGAAGTTGCGCTGCGAGATCCGGCCGTCCTTCGTCCGGTCGAACAGCGCGCCCCAGGTCTCCAGCTCCCACACTCGCTCGGGGGCCTCCTGGGCGTGCAGCTCGGCCATCCGCCACTGGTTGAGGAACTTGCCGCCGCGCAGGGTGTCGCGGAAGTGCACCTGCCAGTTGTCGTGCTCGTTGGCGTTGGCCATCGCGGCCGCGATGCCGCCCTCGGCCATCACGGTATGTGCCTTGCCGAACAGCGACTTGCAGATCACCGCCGTACGGGCGCCCCGCTCGCGCGCCTCGATCGCGGCCCGCAGCCCGGCGCCGCCGGCACCGACCACGACGACGTCCCACTCCTGCCGGTCCACCACGGACATCAGAAGGCCTCACTCATCAGAAGAACCTCGGATCGTCGAAGACCCCGGACGCGACGAGGTAGACGTAGAAGTCGGCGAGCGCCACGCTCAGCAGCGACGCCCACGCCAGCTGCATGTGGCGGGCGTTGAGCCGGCCCACGAACTGCCACGCCCGGTAGCGCAGCGGGTGCTTCGAGAAGTGCTTGAGCTTGCCGCCGACGATGTGCCGGCAGGAGTGGCAGGAGAGGGTGTACGCCCAGATCAGCGCGATGTTGGCCAGGAAGACCAGGGTGCCCAGGCCCATGTGGCCCCAGCGGTAGTGCGTGTCCCGGAAGGCCAGCACGGTGTCGTACGTCAGCACGCCGGCCACCAGCAGGGCGGCGTAGAAGAAGTACCGGTGGACGTTCTGCAGGATCAGCGGGAAACGGGTCTCGCCGCTGTACGTGCGGTGCGGCTCGGCCACCGCGCAGGCGGGCGGTGAGGCCCAGAAGGCGCGGTAGTACGCCTTGCGGTAGTAGTAGCAGGTCAGCCGGAAGCCGAGCGGGAAGATCAGGATGATGACGGCGGGGGAGATGCCCCACCAGGCCCCGAAGAGGTCGGCGTTCGGCCCGGCGCGCATGGTCCGGCAGTTCTCCGCCAGGCACGGCGAGTAGAACGGCGAGACGTACGGCGCCGCGTAGTAGTGGGCATTGGCGAACGCCCGCCAGGTGGAGTAGACGACGAACGCGAACAGACCGGCCGCGGTGACGGCGGGCGCCAGCCACCAGCGGTCGGTCCGCAGGTGCGGTGCGGCGATCGCGGCGCGCGTACGGGTGTGCACGCCGCCGCGGTTCTGTCGGGGTTCCGTACCAGTGGCCAAGTCAGGACTCCGGTCGGTAGGGGGAGTGACGGGTCAGGGGGCGCGGCGGTCGCGGGCGCCCAGTCCCTCGTCGTCCGAGTCCGTCCACAGGCTGATGTCGTAGGGCGCGTCGGAGATGGTGACGAGGTCGGGCCGGTGCGACGCGATCGGGGCGGCGGCTGCCTCCCGCAGCAGTGCCAGGCTCTCGCGCAGGTGTTCGGCGTCCAGCCGCACCCGGCGTATCTCCAGGCCCGAGCTGCCGAGCTGGTGTTCCAGGCGGCCCAGCGACCGGTGGAGGTCGTCGAGGCAGCGCTGTACGGCGTTGATGTCGTCGTGCACGGACATGACTTGCCCTCGCTTCCGCGGGTCCGGCGGGTCATGGGCGGCAACGTGCATGCGCCTTGGAGTGTTGCGCCTCGCGCCTGCCGGTGTGAAGGGATGTGCAGCGATTGGCCGGGGCGTACGGGTGCATCGCCCGGTGTGTTGCGCCGCACGGGTGGGCTTACCGGCCGTCGTCGCCGTGTCGCCCGCTGTTGCCGGATCCTTTCCTCTTCAGTGGCCGCATAGATCTGATCAGCTCCATATACCGCCGAACGTGATCAGCTCCATATACCGACAAATGCGAGCATAAGGCCCGTGGCTTCCCGGAGGTAGCAGAGATGTCCTACGACGGTGTTGGGCAGCGCCCCGAAGGCGCGCGAGGCCGGCGGCACGTGCAGCGCACCCTCGCCCTCCTGAGCGCCGGCGCGCTGGCCGTCCCGCTGCTCGCCGGCTGCGCCGACGAGGAGGTGACCAGCAGCCCGCTCGCCCCGCAGGACATCGCCCCGGTCGCCCGGGACCTGGTCGCCGACGGCGGCACCGTGAAGTGGGCCGTGGACGCCGTACCGGAGACCCTGAACACCTTCCAGGCCGACGCCGACGCCGGCACCGCCCGGATCGCCCAGGCCGTGCTGCCGTCCATGTTCCGGCTGGACGCGGCCGGCCGGCCGGTGCCCGACGCGGCCTACCTGGAGTCGGCCGAGGTCATCGAGACCGAACCGCGCCAGGTGGTGCTGTACAAGCTGAACCAGCAGGCCGTCTGGAGCGACGGCCGGGAGATCGGCGCCGCCGACTTCGTCGCCCAGTGGCGCGCCCTGTCCGGCAGGAACAGCGCCTACTGGACGGCCCGCAACGCCGGCTACGACCGGATCGCCAAGATCGAGCGCGGCGCCAACGACCTCCAGGTCCGCGTCACCTTCTCCCGCCCCTACGCCGACTGGCGGTCCCTGTTCTCCCCGCTGTACCCGAAGGACGTCATGGGCACCCCGGACGCCTTCAACGACGGCGCCCGCCGCAAGCTGAAGGTCACCGCCGGGCCCTTCAAGGTCGAGAAGGTCGACACCGCCACGAAGGACGTCGTCCTCACCCGCAACCCGCGCTGGTGGGGCAAGCCCGCCAAGCTGAACGAGATCGTGCTGCACGCCGTGTCCCGCGACAAGCGGGCCGCCGCGCTCGCCGACGGCAGCGCGGACCTCGCCGACATCGACTCCGCCGACGCGCAGCGGATCGGCCTGGCGAACCGGACGAAGGGCACCGGGACCCCGCTCCAGGGCGCCGGGGGCAAGACGTCCGTGAAGAAGCTGCGCGACTGGGCGCTCGCCCACGGCTTCGACTCCGACCAGGTGCACGCCGGCAAGAAGAAGCTCCGCAAGGCCATCACCCGCTACCTGGAGCAGCAGCAGGCGCTGCGGGACGTCGAGGTCCGCAAGTCCCTGGAGCCCGCCTACACCCAGCTCGCCCTCAACGGCGCCGCCGGCCCGCTCGCCGACGAACGGGTCCGCCGGGCCGTCGCCCGCGCGCTGGACCGGGTGGAGCTGGCCCGGCTGGTGCTCACCCCGCTGGGGCTGCCCGCCGTCCCGGTCGGCAGCCACCTCGCCCTGTCCGGGCAGGCCGCCTACGCCGACGGCAGCGGCGCGCTCGGCGGCCAGGACGCCAAGGAGGCGCAGGCGCTGCTCGCCGACGCCGGCTGGGTGCGCGGCGGCCCGCTCAAGGAGCAGAAGAAGGCCGAGAAGGCGGCCGGCCCCGAGCACGGCGGCGGGCACGACGGCGAGGACGTCTCGGACGGCGGCAAGGACGGCGAGTACATCGTCGGGGAGGACGACGACAAGGGCCACGGCGACGACCAGGGCCACGGCGACGGGGCGGGCGGCGGCCAGGACGGCACGGACGGCAAGGGCAGGCGGCACGAGCCGGCCGGCGACCAGCGCGAGCACGGCGACCAGCACCTCGCGCAGGAGGGCAAGCACGGCGGCGCGCCCGGCGCGTACGCCCCGAAGGGCACGGCCGCCCCGGCCGCCGCGCCGGCCGGACCGCTCGCCAAGGACGGCAAGCCGCTCGCGCTGCGCTTCGTCCTGCCCTCCGGGCCCGGCTCGGAGACCCTGAACTCGGTCGCCGAGCGGATCTCGGCGATGCTGGAGCAGGTCGGGATGCGGACCACGATCACCAAGGTCTCGGACGAGAGCTACTTCAAGGACCACATCGCCGCCGGCGACTACGACCTCGCCCTGTACTCCTGGCCGTCCTCGGCCTTCCCGGCGACCGACGCCCGGCCGGTCTACGCCAAGCCGGTCCCGGCGGCGGACGGCTCGGTGAACTTCGAACAGAACTACACCCGGGTCGGCACCGACCAGGTCGACCAGCTCTTCGACCAGGCCGCGACCACGCTGGACGAGGACGAGGCCCGGGACCTGATCCGGAAGGCGGATTCCCGGATCTGGGCGGCGGCGGGCTCCATCCCGCTGTACCAGCGGCCCCAGCTGGTGGGAGTGCGGAAGAACCTGGTCAACGCGGGTGCGTTCGGGTTCCAGACACCGGTCTACGAGGACATGGGGTTCCTGAAGAAGGGGGCGAAGGTCCCGGCCGCTCCGCACAAGGGCTAGCGGCCCGGCGAGCCCCGGCTGAAAAGGCCACGTACGATGGGGTGAGGCCGTGGCGTGTCCAGCCCGGCAGGGCCCGCGCGACACGGACGTACGCGCAGGGCGATCCTCACACTTCCGGGAGTACGGCAGCTTATGGCCACGCGCCACGACATCCGAAACGTCGCCATCGTCGCTCACGTCGACCATGGCAAGACCACCATCGTCGACGGCATGCTCAAGCAGGCCGGCGCGTTCGCCGCCCACCAGCTCGACTCGGTCGACGACCGCATGATGGACTCGAACGACCTGGAGCGTGAGAAGGGCATCACGATCCTCGCCAAGAACACGGCGGTGAAGTACCACCCCAAGGACGGTGGGGACCCGATCACCATCAACATCATCGACACCCCCGGCCACGCCGACTTCGGCGGCGAGGTCGAGCGCGGTCTGTCGATGGTGGACGGTGTCGTGCTGCTGGTGGACGCCTCCGAGGGCCCCCTGCCGCAGACCCGCTTCGTGCTGCGCAAGGCGCTCCAGGCCCGGCTGCCCGTCATCCTGTGCATCAACAAGACGGACCGTCCCGACGCCCGTATCGACGAGGTCGTCAACGAGACCTACGACCTCTTCCTCGACCTGGACGCGGACGAGGAGCAGATCGAGTTCCCGATCGTCTACGCCTGCGGCCGTGACGGCATCGCCTCGCTGACCAAGCCGGACAACGGCACGGTCCCGGCCGACAGCGACAGCCTGGAGCCGTTCTTCTCCACGATCCTGGAGCACATCCCGGCCCCGACCTACGACGCGGACGCGCCGCTCCAGGCCCACGTCACCAACCTGGACGCCGACAACTTCCTCGGCCGTATCGCGCTGCTCCGCGTCGAGCAGGGCGAGCTGCGCAAGGGCCAGACGGTGGCCTGGATCAAGCGCGACGGCTCCGTCAGCAACGTCCGCATCTCCGAGCTGATGATGACCGAGGCACTGACCCGCAAGCCGGCCGAGAAGGCGGGCCCGGGTGACATCTGCGCGGTCGCCGGTATCCCGGACATCATGATCGGCGAGACCCTGGCCGACACCGAGAACCCGGTCCCGCTGCCCCTGATCACGGTCGACGAGCCGGCGATCTCCATGACCATCGGCACGAACACCTCGCCGCTGGTCGGCCGGGGCGGCACCGGCAAGGGCGCGGACGCGAAGGCGGCCGTGAAGGACCGCAAGGTCACCGCCCGCCAGGTCAAGGACCGCCTGGACCGCGAGCTGATCGGCAACGTCTCCCTCCGGGTGCTGGACACCGAGCGTCCGGACGCCTGGGAGGTGCAGGGCCGCGGTGAGCTGGCCCTCGCCATCCTGGTCGAGCAGATGCGCCGCGAGGGCTACGAGCTGACCGTCGGCAAGCCGCAGGTCGTCACCAAGGAGATCGACGGCAAGGTCCACGAGCCGGTCGAGCGCATGACGATCGACGTGCCCGAGGAGCACATGGGCGCCGTCACGCAGCTCATGGGCGTCCGCAAGGGCCGCATGGACAACATGTCGAACCACGGCTCCGGCTGGGTGCGCATGGAGTTCGTGGTGCCCTCGCGCGGTCTCATCGGCTTCCGTACCGAGTTCCTGACCCAGACCCGGGGCACGGGCATCGGCCACTCCATCCACGAGGGCTTCGAGCCCTGGTTCGGCAACCTGACGACCCGGAACAACGGCTCCCTCGTCGCCGACCGCTCCGGCGCCGTCACCGCGTTCGCGATGACGAACCTCCAGGAGCGCGGCGTGCTCTTCGTGGAGCCGGGCACCGAGGTGTACGAGGGCATGATCGTCGGCGAGAACTCCCGCTCCGACGACATGGACGTCAACATCACCAAGGAGAAGAAGCTCACGAACATGCGGTCGTCGTCGGCCGACTCGTTCGAGGCGATCGTGCCGCCGCGCAAGCTGTCGCTGGAGCAGTCGCTGGAGTTCTGCCGCGACGACGAGTGCGTCGAGGTGACCCCGGAGGCCGTTCGCATCCGCAAGGTCGTGCTCGACCAGCGTGAGCGGGCCCGCTCCGCGAGCCGCGCCAAGCACGGCTGATCTCCCGGCACTTGAGCCCGGGTGTCCCCATGGTGGGGACACCCGGGCTTTTTGCAACCCGTTTTCGGGGGCGCCATGTCCGACATGCGGAGATCGCTGCCCGATAGCCAGGTAACAAGTCCGTTTCGCGCCTTCTTCTGACGAACAGTTTGTCCAGATTTTGGAAGGTGTACGGGTGAGCTGTGACTGAATTGAGATCTACGGGCAGTGGTCGGTAGTCGACCCATGGCAGATAGTTAGCCGCGTAGCGCTCGGGTCAATGGGTCTCGCGCTGTGGGGACAGCGCCGACTCACGAGCACCAGGGGGTGTCTGACCCTCCGTCAGGGGTGTCGGAGGGTGGACGGAAACCCCCCTCTCATTGGTGAACACGTGGAGTCATGAGGAGGGAACCCCAGTAACTACGCGCGTCCGACTGCGGTCACGCGCGTCCTCGGAGTACGCGGGCACCTCTCACACTCATACCTGTGAAACGGACGAACCGTGACAAGTCCTATCGACATGGAGGGCGGCGGGGCTTCGGTCGTCGTCGACGGCGCACCAGGGCCCGAGACGAAGACCGAAACCGTCACGCTCACGGGCCGGTCCCCCGGCCAGCTGATGTGGCTGCGCTTCAAACGCGACCGCACGGGCGTCATCTGCGCCGTGGTGGTGATCGGCTACTTCCTCGTCGCTCTGCTCGCGCCGCTGCTCGCGAAGCTGCCGGGTACCGACCCGTACACCCTGTACGGCCAGGATCCCACCTATGCCGACAAGCCCGTCCTCGACGAATTCGGGCTTCCCCTCGGCTACTTGGGAGGCGTCTCGGGCGACCACTGGTTCGGCGTCGAGCCGCAGTACGGCCGCGACCTCTACGCCATGCTGCTCTACGGCATGCGGACCTCGCTGTACATGGCGCTCGGCATCACCGTCCTCATCATGGTCACCGGTGTGGTGATCGGCCTGATCGGCGGCTACTTCGGCGGTCGTACGGACTACTGGATCGGCCGGGGCACGGACTTCTTCCTCTCCTTCCCGCAACAGCTGTTCTTCATCGCCTTCATGCCCGTCGTGACGTCGTTCTTCGTGGATCCCCGCGAGGAGACGCCGACCTACTTCCGCGCCCTGGCCATGCTCATCGTGCTGTGGCTGCTGGGCTGGATGGGTATGGCCCGGCTGGTGCGTTCGACCGTACTGCCCCTGCGCGAACGGGAGTTCGTCGAGGCGGCCAAGGTCTCGGGCGCCTCCCCGTGGCGGATCGTGCGCAAGGAGATCCTGCCCAACGTCGTCACCCCGATCCTGGTGCAGTTCACGTACCAGCTGCCCAGCACCATCCTCAGCATCGCCTTCCTGTCCTTCGCGGGCGTCGGGTTCGTCGAGCCGACGCCCGACTGGGGACGCCTCTTCGCCGCCGGGGCCCGGTACGCCGAGCAGGACCCGGCGTTCATGTTCTTCCCCGGGGTGGCACTGGTGATCTTCGTCCTGTGCTTCAACCTCCTCGGAGACTCCGTACGGGACGCGTTCGACCCCAAGTCCGGGCGGTAGCACGTCCGTTGGGTGGGGGGTGACTGCCGCCCCCGCCGGCCCGCGCGGCCGGCGCCCGGCAGATCTCACGGATAACAACCGACAGGTAGGTGGATTCGCCACATGATGTCTCATCGCGCCCGCGGAGCGCGTGCCGTCGTGATCGCCCTTACGGCCGGCTCCCTTGCTCTCACGGCCTGTTCCAAGAACGAGGGCGGCAAGTCCGGCAAGGACTCCAAGAAGGACCAGAAGGAGGCTGCGGTCCAGTCGAAGGCGGTCACCTATGCCGATGCCGCGGGATCGACCGGCCCCGCCAAGGACGTGCCCGGCGCCAAACCCGGCGGCACGATCACGGTGTACCAGGAGGCGGGCCTGTCCCACCTGGACCCCGGCCAGATCTACGTCTCCGACGCCGGCCAGGTCGCCAACCTGCTCTTCCGCCGCCTGACCCAGTTCCAGGAGGACGACAAGGGCGACGTGTCCGTCGCCGGTGACCTCGCCACCGACTCCGGCAAGTCCACCGACGGCGGCAAGACCTGGACGTTCACGCTGAAGGACGGGATCAAGGACGAGAACGGCAACCCCATCACCTCGTCCGACGTCCGGCACAGCATCGAGCGCACCTACGCCAAGTTCATCTTCGACGGCCCGACCTACCTCCAGACCTGGCTGAGCGGCGCCGACTACCGCAAGGCCCTGCCCGGCGGCGGCTTCGACGGCAAGCACCTGCCGGCCTCGGTGCTGGACACCCCGGACGACAAGACGGTGGTCTTCCACTTCGACCAGCCGCGCCCGGACCTGCCGCAGACCCTCGCCATGGCCGGCTACGCCGTCGTCCCGGCGAAGGGCGACACCAAGGAGCGGTACGAGAAGAAGCCGGTCGCCACCGGCCCGTACAAGATCGCCGAGAACAAGGCCGGCAAGATCCTGAAGCTGGTGAAGAACACCGACTGGGACCCGAAGACCGACTCCGTGCGCCACCAGTACGCCGACGGCTTCACCATCCAGTTCGGCGTCACCGAGTCCACCCAGACCAAGCGCCTGATCGCCGACGAGGGCGACAACAAGAACGCCATCCAGCTCACCAACGGCGTCGAGGCCACCCAGATCCAGGACGTCATCAACAACCCCGACGCCAGCAAGCGCACGGTCAAGGGCTACCAGCCCTACGTCATGTGCCTGACCTTCAACCTCGACCGGGTCAAGGACAAGAAGGTCCGCCAGGCCGTCACCTACGCGGTCAACTCCAAGTCCCTCATCGCCGGCGAGGGCGGTGCCTATGGCGGTGACGTCGCCCCGAACTACTTCGCGCCGACGCTCCCCGGCTACGAGGCGGGCTACGACCCCTACGGCCGGCTGAAGACACCGCAGGGCAACATCGCCAAGGCCAAGGAGATCCTCGGCGGCGTCCCGGCCGGCGAGAAGAAGCTCGTCTTCGCCTACCCCAACAGCGAGGCCGGCCAGAAGCGCAAGGTCGCCATCGAGGACGCGCTGACCAAGGTCGGCTTCGACGTCGTCGCCAAGGAGGTCGACTCGGCGAGCTACTACGAGCAGATCGGCAAGCTGAAGAACCCGTACGACATCTACATCACCGGCTGGGGCCAGGACTGGCCGTCCCCGGGCACGGTCGTCACCCCGATCTACGACGGCTCGCAGGTCGCCGACGGCTCCTCGAACTACTCGCACGTCAAGGACCCCAAGGTCGACGCCCTCATCAAGAAGGCGCTGACCCAGGAGCCGGCCGAGGCCGCCAAGACGTGGAAGGAAGCCCAGCACTACCTGCTGGAGAACGTGATCCCGGCGGCTCCGCTGTGGTACACGAAGCAGTTCCAGATCTCCGGCTCCAACGTGGGCGGTGCCCGCTACGGCTCGGTGTCCAGCCTCATCGACATCAACAGGCTGTTCCTGAAGTCGTCGTGATCCGCGGCTGACGACGGGGGTGCGCTCACAGCGGGCGCGCCCCCGCTCCGAGCGCACCCACCCACCGTCTGTCGCAGAGAGCAGCCAGCCCGCCATGCTTCAGTTCATCATCCGGCGCACGGTCGGCGCCTTCGTCACGCTCTTCCTCATCGGGGCGGCGACCTTCTTCCTCTTCGTGGCCGCACCCTCCGACTACGCCTCCCTGGCCTGCGGCAAGGACTGTTCGCCCCAGCGGCTGGCGGACATCCGGGAGGCCCTCGGGCTCGACCTGCCCCTCGCCCAGCAGTTCTGGGACTTCATGACCGGCATCGTGACGGGCCGTGACTTCCCGACCGGGCACTGCTCGGCCCCCTGCCTGGGCGTGTCGTTCTACTCGGGGGACATGGTCTGGAGCACCATCATGGACCGGTTCCCGCTGACCCTCACCCTGACCGCCGGCGGTGCGGTCGTCTTCCTCCTCGTCGGCGTCGGCGCCGGCATGATCGCCGCGTACCGGCGCGGCACGATGGTCGACAAGGTCGCCACCGGCGCCTCCATGGTGCTCAGTTCCTTCCAGATCTACTTCCTCGGCCCGATCGTGCTGACCATCCTCGTCTACAGCACCGGCTGGATGGAGGACCCGAAGTACGTGCCCCTCACCCAGGACCCGGTCGGCTGGTTCGTCGGGATGTCGATCCCGGTGTGCGTGATGGCCACGATCTTCACCGCGCAGTACACCCGTATGGCGCGCTCGTCGATGATCGAGCAGCTCGCCGAGGACCATGTGCGCACCGCCCGGGCCAAGGGCATGTCACG
Organism: Streptomyces sp. NRRL S-1022; assembly: GCF_000720135.1. Taxonomy (GTDB): domain Bacteria; phylum Actinomycetota; class Actinomycetes; order Streptomycetales; family Streptomycetaceae; genus Streptomyces. Next base: position 78,923 of record NZ_JOIU01000018.1, read on the forward strand.
CAAGTACGTCTTCCTGCGCTACGCCTGGCGTGGCTCGCTGATCCCGATCGTCACCGTGCTCGGCATCGACGTCAGCTCCATGCTGGGCGGTGCCGTCGTCACCGAACTGACCTTCTCCCTCCAGGGGATCGGCCGGCTCGCCGTGGACGGCGCGGTCAACAAGGACCTGCCGCTGACGATGGGGGTCATGCTGTTCGGCGCCTTCTTCATCCTCGTCATCAACATCCTGACCGACATCACCTACGCGTGGATCGACCCCCGCATCCGGCTCTCCTAGGAAGAACCAGCCATCGTGACCACAGTGACCAAGGCCGAGGGCGCACCGGCCCCGACCGGGCCGGACGGATTCCTCTCGGTGCGCGATCTCCAGGTGACGTTCTCCACCGAGGACGGTCCGGTCAAGGCCGTCGACGGCCTGTCCTTCGACCTGCACCGCGGGAAGACCCTCGGCATCGTGGGCGAGTCGGGCTCGGGCAAGTCGGTCACCAACCTGACGATCCTCGGGCTGCACGACCCGCTGTTCACGACGATCGACGGGGAGATCGTTTTCGACGGCAAGGAACTCATCACCGCCACCGAGAAGGAGATGGAGAAGCTCCGCGGCAACAGGGTGGCGATGATCTTCCAGGACCCGCTCACCGCGCTGTCGCCCTTCTACACGATCGGCCGGCAGATCGCCGAGCCGTACATGAAGCACTCCGGCGCCTCGAAGAAGGCCGCCTGGGAACGGGCCGTGGAGATGCTCGCCAAGGTCGGCATCCCCAATCCCAAGGAGCGCGCCCGGGACTACCCGCACCAGTTCTCCGGCGGTATGCGCCAGCGCGCGATGATCGCCATGGCGCTGGTCTGCGACCCGGACCTGCTGATCGCCGACGAACCGACCACGGCCCTGGACGTGACCGTGCAGGCCCAGATCCTGGACCTGCTCAAGGACCTCCAGCGGGAGTTCGGCACGGCGATCGTCTTCATCACCCACGACCTCGGGGTCATCGCCGACGTGGCCGACGACATCATGGTGATGTACGCGGGCCGGGCGGTGGAACGCGGCACGGTCGACGAGGTCCTGCGCTCCCCGCGGCACCCGTACACCTGGGGCCTGCTGAACTCCATGCCCCGGCTGGACTCCGACCTCGGCACCCCGCTCTCGCCCATCCCCGGCACCCCGCCGAGTCTGCTCACCCCGCCGTCCGGCTGCCGTTTCCATCCCCGGTGCACCTTCCGGGACCGGGTCGGCGGCAACCGCTGCACCACCGAGCGGCCCCTGCTGGCACCGGACCGCTCCTCGGCGTGCCATCTGAGCGCGGAGCAGAAGCGAACCATCTTCGTCGAAGAGATCAGGCCCCGACTGGGCCAGGAGGACCCGTCATGAAAGAGGACCTCGTCCTCCCCGCCACCCGGGAGGCCGGTGCCGACGCGGCGGCCGAGCCGCTGCTCACGGTCTCGGGGCTGGTCAAGCACTTCCCGGTCAAGGGCGGCTTCCCGATCCGCCGGACGGTCGGGCAGGTCCAGGCCGTCGACGGCCTCGACCTGACCGTGCACGCGGGGGAGAGCTTCGGCCTGGTCGGCGAGTCGGGCTGCGGCAAGTCGACCACGGGCCGGCTGATCACCCGCCTGATGGAACCGACCAGCGGCACGGTCACCTACCGCGGACAGGACATCAGCCACGCCACCCGCAGGCAGCTCGCGCCGATCCGCTCCGAGATCCAGATGATCTTCCAGGATCCGTACTCGTCGCTGAACCCGCGGCAGACGGTCGGCAAGATCATCTCCGGTCCCATGGAGATCAACGGCATCAACCCGCCCGGCGGCCGGGAGAAGCGGGTCCGTGAACTCCTGGAGACCGTCGGTCTCAACCCGGAGCACTACAACCGCTTCCCGCACGAGTTCTCCGGCGGCCAGCGCCAGCGCATCGGTGTGGCCCGCGCCCTCGCGCTGGAGCCGAAGCTGATCGTCGCCGACGAGCCGGTCTCCGCCCTGGACGTCTCCATCCAGGCCCAGGTCGTCAACCTGCTCCAGCAGGTGCAGAAGGACCTCGGCATCGCGTTCGTGTTCATCGCCCACGACCTGGCGATCGTGCGGCACTTCTCCCAGCGTGTCGCCGTCATGTACCTCGGAAAGATCATCGAGGTGGGCGACCGCGACTCCATCTACACCCGCCCGCGCCACCCCTACACCCACGCCCTGCTGTCCGCCGTCCCCGAGGTGACCCTGACGGCAGGGGAGGCGACCGCGCGCGAGCGTATCCGGCTCGCCGGCGACGTGCCGTCCCCTATCTCCCCGCCGTCCGGCTGCCGCTTCCGCACCCGCTGCTGGAAGGCACAGGACAAGTGCGCGGCCGAGGAACCCCCGCTGCTGATGATCTCCGGCAACCACGAGGGCCACCTGACGGCCTGCCACTTCCCGGAGGAGCCGACCACCGCCCGCGAGGAGGACATCGTCCTGGACCCGGCGCTGACGGCGCTGGAGGAGGACCGGGACTAGGACAGCGGCCCGGCCGGCCGTTCCGCCAGGCCCCCGCCCGCTAGGCCCGGCCGGTCACCGTGATGATCTCCGGGGAGCCGGGGGTCAGCGGCGACCGGTCCCAGTCGCCGTACTGTGCGACGACGCTCAGGCCCGCCTCCGTGAGGAAGGCCCGGAGGCGGTCCGGGTCGAGGAAGCGCAGGACGCCGGGGACGACCCGGGGGGCGGGCCAGCGGGGGGCGGTGTAGGTCTCGGTGAACCGCACCCGGCCGCGGTCCGGGGCGACGGTCCCGACCTCGTGCCACACCTTCACCGGGGCGCCGTCGGCGTCGGTGACCTCGTACACCCGCTCCGGGGTCCAGCGCTCCCAGGGGCGGACGCCCGGATTGCGGGTCTCGAAGACGAAGCGTCCACCGTCCGCCAGGGCCGAGCGGGCGGCGCGCAGGCAGACCCGGATCTCCTCGTCCGTCACCAGTTCCTGGAAGGCGTGCCCGGTCATGACGACCAGGTCGAACTCCGGCCGCCAGCACCGCACCCGCACGTCGCCGAGCACCCACTCGACGTCCGGCCGGGCCCGCCGCGCCTGGACCAGCATGGCGGCGGCCGGATCGAGTCCCGTCAGCCGCCCCCCGTGCCCCTCGGCCCGGGCCCGCCGCAGCAGCTGCCCGGTGCCGCACCCGATGTCCAGCACGGACCCGGCCTGCCGCAGCAGTCCGAGGTAGAAGTCGTCACCCGGTCCCCAGGGGTTGAGGCTGTCGTACAGCGCGGCCAGCGAGAGATCGGCATAGACGTGATCCACCACCGCGGCAGTCTGACACAGGATGCTGAACGGTGTGTCAGGAACCGGGCAGTTCTTGAACTCCCCCGAACGGCACGGGCGTTGAGCGATCCGGAATTCCGGCCCGGAACCGCGAAGAGGGCCCGTGCCTGGGGAGGCGCGGGCCCTCGTCCCCTGGACCGGACGTTCATGGGCTCGGGTCAATGGGCCGGTGAAAGTCCGCTCCGCAAGGGGGCGGCTGACGGAAAGGGGTGTGTCAGGCCGCCGCCTCGGGGTCCTTGGAGAGGCGCGGGGCGGGCACGGTGTCGGCCGTCTCCGGGTAGTGGCACGCCGTCAGGTGGCCGGGCTCGTCGCCCGTCACCTGGACCAGCGGCGGGGCCTCCGTCGCGCACTTCTCGGTCGCCTTCCAGCACCGGGTGCGGAAGCGGCAGCCGGACGGCGGGTTGATCGGCGACGGCACATCGCCGGTCAGGCGGATGCGCTCACGCGGCTCCTCGTCCACCGTGGCCTCGGGCACGGCGGACAGCAGGGCCCGCGTGTACGGGTGCCGGGGGTTGTTGTACAGGTCGTCGCGGTCGGCGATCTCGACGATCTTGCCCAGGTACATGACCGCGACGCGCTGGGAGAAGTGCCGCACGATCGCCAGGTCGTGGGCGATGAACACGAACGCGATGCCGAGGTCCTTCTGGACCTGCTGGAGCAGGTTGACCACCTGCGCCTGGATGGAGACGTCCAGGGCGGAGACCGGCTCGTCGGCGACGATCAGCTTCGGCTCCAGCGCGAGGGCGCGGGCCACGCCGATGCGCTGGCGCTGGCCGCCGGAGAACTCGTGCGGGAAGCGGTTGTAGTGCTCCGGGTTGAGACCGACGATCTCCAGCAGCTCGCGCACGCGCTTCTCGTGGCCGCCGGGCGGGTTGATGCCGTTGATCTCCATGGGACCGGAGATGATCTTGCCGACCGTCTGCCGCGGGTTCAGCGAGGCGTACGGGTCCTGGAAGATCATCTGGATCTCGGAGCGGATCGGCGCCAGCTGCCTGCGGCCGGCATGCGTGATGTCCTGCCCGCGGTAGGTGATCGTGCCGCTGGTCGGCTCCATCAGGCGGGTGATCAGCCGGCCCGTGGTCGACTTGCCACAGCCCGACTCGCCGACCAGGCCCAGGCTCTCGCCCTCGGCCACCTGGAAGTCCAGGCCGTCGACGGCCTGCACGGCGCCGACCGTCCGCTTGATGGGGAAGCCGCCCTTGATCGGGAAGTGCTTGGTGAGCCCGGAGACGTCCAGGAGGGGGGTGGTGCTGCTCATGGTGGTGAAGTCCCGTCTGAAATCCGTCAGTGGGTGCGGGCGGCGGCGTAGTCGGTGAACAACTCGCGCTTCTGCTCCGGCGTCAGGTGGCAGGCCGCACCCCGCCCGTCCACGACGTCCAGCGCGGGCCGCTCGCTGGAGCACCGCCCGCCGGCCACCTTGTCGGCGAACGCGCAGCGGGGGTGGAAGCGGCAGCCGGACGGCGGGTTGAGCAGGGAGGGCGGCGAGCCGGGAATCGGCGACAGGGGGACGTCGACCGGCCCGTCCAGCGCCGGCATCGAACCGAGCAGCCCCAGCGTGTACGGGTGCTTCGGGTCCCGCAGCACTTCCTTCTTCGTCCCGCGCTCCACGCACCGGCCGCCGTACATCACCAGCACGTCGTCCGCGATGTCGGCGATGACACCGAGGTCGTGCGTGATGAAGATGATGGCGGTGCCGAACTCCTGCTGGAGGTCCTTGAGCAGGTCCATGATCTGCGCCTGGACCGTCACGTCGAGGGCCGTGGTCGGCTCGTCGGCGATGAGCAGCTCGGGGTCGCAGACCAGCGCCATGGCGATCATCGCGCGCTGGCGCATACCGCCGGAGAACTGGTGCGGGTAGTCGTCCACCCGGGCGTCCGGCTGCGGGATGCCGACCCGGCGCAGCATCTCGATCGCGCGGACCCGGGCCTCGCGCTTGGTGCTGCCGGTGTGCTTCCGGTACGTCTCGGCGATCTGCGCGCCGATGGTGTGGTACGGCGACAGCGAGGCCAGCGCGTCCTGGAAGATCATCGACATCTTGTTGCCGCGGAGCCGTTCCAGCTCCTTCTCGGAGGCGGTGATCAGCTCCTTGTCGTCGAGCAGGATCTCGCCGTCGAGGGCGGTGTTGCGCGGGTCGTGCAGGCCCATGATCGCCATGTTGGTGACGGACTTGCCGGAGCCGGACTCGCCGACGATACCGAGGGTCTTGCCCTTCTCCAGGTCGAAGGAGAGCCCGTCGACGGCCTTGACGATGCCGTCCTCGGTGGAGAAGTGCACCTTGAGGTCGCGGACGGAGAGGAAGGGGGTGCTCATGGGTCTCTCCTTAAGCGAGGCGCACGCGCGGGTCGATCAGGGCGTAGACGGCGTCCACGATGATGTTGAAGACGACGATCGCGGCGGCGGCGACCAGGACGACGCCGAGCAGCATCGGCAGGTCGTTGGTACCGACCGCCTTCACCGAGAGCATGCCGAGGCCCTGGAGGCTGAAGGTCGACTCCGTGATGATCGCGCCGCCGAGCAGCACACCGAGGTCGAGGCCGAAGATGGTGATGATCGGGCCCATGGCGCCGCGCCAGGCGAAGCGGAAGAACACCGTGCGGCGCGACAGGCCCTTGGCGCGGGCGGTGCGGACGTAGTCCTGCGTGAGCGACTCGACCATCTGCGAGCGCGTCATACGCGTGTAGTTCGCGGTGAAGATCAGCGACAGCACCAGCCACGGCACCAGCAGGCCCGAGAACCACTTGCCCGGGTTGTCCGTGAAGGGCGTGTAGCTGGCCCGGTCCAGCAGGTGCAGCTGGTCGACCAGCAGGTAGGTGGCGAAGACACCGACGACGTAGATCTGCATCGAGGACGCGACCAGCGAGGCGGAGCTGGCGATCTTGTCCAGCGCCTTGCCCTGCTTGACGGCGGCCAGCATGCCGGTGCCGACGCCGAAGATCAGGAAGACGACGGCGCTGCCGATGGACAGGGAGACCGTGGTGGGGAAGCGGTCCAGGATGGTGTCCAGCACCGGCTCGCGGCTCTGGAACGAGTAGCCCAGGCAGGGCGCGTCACAGTGCCCGAACGAACTGTAGTCCCGCCCCACGAACAGGCCCTTGAGCCATTCCCAGTACTGCACGGGGAGCGGGTCGGCGATCCCCAGGTTCTTCTTCACCAGGGCCAGCGTCTCTGGGGTGCAGACCTTGCCGCACGCGATGCGGGCGGGGTCGCGCGGAGCGGCGTAGAACAGGACGAACACCAGGGCACTGATGATCAGCAGGATCACCGCGGCGCCGAGGATCCGGCGGACGAGGAAGCGGAACATGGCAGTTGGGATTTCCTGACGGATGCCGTAGGGGGGTGAGACGGCGGGGCGGCACCTGGGCCGCCCCACCTAGGGGGCCGTACGTCAGGCCTTGACGAAGGTCTTGTACAGCAGGGTCGCCGAGAAGTTCGGGTCGAACTGGGCGCCGCCGACCTTGTTGCCGTAGACGTAGAAGCGGCGGGTGAACGACTCGGGGATGAGCGGAGCGACCTCCTCCATGATCCGCTTGTCCAGCGCCATCCAGGCCTTGCCGGCCTCCTCCTGGTCGGGCATGACCGCGTTCTTCTTGATGCCCTCGTTGATCCAGTCGACGTTCGTCTGCGACACGTTGTTCTTGCCGTTACCGATGGCCTCGCCGTCGTACAGCGGCTGGAGCATCGTGTAGGCGGTCGGCCAGTCCGGGGACCAACCGCCCCACATCACGTCGTAGCTGTTGTCGACCTGCTGGATCTGGTCGTAGTACGACGTGGAGTCGATCGGCTTGATGACCGGGGTGAAGCCGGCCGCCTTCAGGGCGTTCTCGATGACGACCTTGGTCTTGTTGTAGGTCGGGTCGTTCGGGAAGGCGTAAACGATCTTCTGACCCTCCTTGCCGGCCTCCTTCAGCAGCTTCTTCGCGGCCTCCGGGTCGCCCTGCGGCTTCTTCAGCTTGTTGTACACATCGGTCTTCTGGTAGCCGATGATGTCGGGGCTGATGGTCGAGGTCGCGAACTCACCGGCGGACGGGCCGCCGTAGATCTGCCGGATCTGCTGCAGCGGCCACGCGTGGATCAGGGCCTGGCGGACCTTGAGGTCCGTCACGCGCTTGGTGTTGATCCAGTAGAAGTAGGTGCCGGTGATCAGGCCGTTGAAGGTGCGCTTCTTCAGGTCCGGGTCGGTGAGGACCTTCTGGATGCGCTCGGCGGGCACGCCCTTGTAGATCGAGACACCGTACGCGTCGTCGCCCTGGGAGGCGATAAGGCGGTCAGTCGAGTCCAGTATCTCGACGCCGAAGGTGAACTCGAAGCCGTCCGGGTAGGCGTTGCGGATCGAGTCGGTCTTCGGGTCCCAGTTCTTGTTGCGGATCAGCACCATCGACTTGTCGGTGGTGTGAGCCTTGATCTTGTACGGGCCGCAGGCGACCGGCTTCTTGTCGTACTTCTCCTTGGTGTCCAGCTTCACCGGCACCGCGGCGTAGGAGTGCATGGCCAGGGTGAAGTTGAAGTCCGGCTTCGACTCGGCCAGCTTGAAGGTGATCGTCCGCTTCGCCTTGTCCGTGACGATCGAGTCGAGGTGCTTGCCCTTGTACGGGCCCTCGTACCCGTCACGCCACTTGCCGCCCTTGCCGGTCAGCGCACGCTGCGCGTAGTCGGCGCCCTCGGTGACGAACGGCGCCCAGGCGCGCTCGAAGCCGTGGCGGACGTCCTCGACGGTCAGCTCGCTGCCGTCCTCCCACTTCAGACCCTCCTTCAGCGTGAAGGTCCAGGTCTTGTTGTCGTCGGAGGCCTTGCCGGTGTCGGTGGCCAGGTCGCCGACCAGCTTCTGCTTGCCGGAGGCGTCGATCTTGTAGCCGGTCAGGCAGCGGTGCAGCAGCAGCGCGACGGTGGAGTTGTACGCGTAGTAGATGCGCTGCGGGTCCAGGTGCGAGAAGTCGTCCGGGGCCAGGCCGCGGATCGTGCCGCCCGTCTTCGCGCCGGGGATCTCCGGGGCCGGGCCGGTGGAGTCGGCCGCGGTGCCGACGGTGACCTTGGCACCGGTGTACTCCGTGGCGCCGGCACTCGGGGTGCCGCCGCTGCCGCCCGCGTCACCGCTGCTGCACGCGGACAGCACGGTCGAGCCCGCGGCCGCGACTGAGGTGGCGATCAGGAAGTTTCTGCGGGAAAAGGACATGGCTGGCCTGTTCTGGTGGAGGAACGAAGTGGTGCTGGACCCCGGCCGGGCCCCGTCGCCGTGGCCGGGGATGACGCGTCAGCGCTTGGTCTTGGGGTCCAGGGCGTCGCGGACCGAGTCGCCGAGGAGGTTGAAGGCGACCACGAAGATCACCATGGTCAGGCCCGGGAAGAGCATGAAGGTGATGTCGTCCTGGTACACCTTGGCGCCGTTCTGGATCATCACGCCCCAGTCGGGGGTGGGGTCCGTGAGGCCGACGCCGAGGAAGGCGAGGCCCGCTTCCGCCGTGACGTACGTGGGCAGCAGGAGCGTGGACTGGATCAGGATCGGCGTCCAGAGGTTGGGCAGCAGTTCCTTGAAGATGATGCGGGCCGGGGAGGCGCCGGTGACCTTGGCCGCCTCGACGAACTCCCGCTCGCGCAGGGCGAGGACCTCGCCGCGCAGCAGTCGGGCGATGGAGGCCCAGCCGAAGGCCGTCATCACGAGGATGAGGCTGGTGACGGTCAGCCAGACCGGGGTGTTCTCCTCCGGCGAGACGAAGATCGCCATGACCACGGGCCAGAAGGCGATGAAGAACAGGGTCTGCGGGAACGCCAGCAGGATGTCGATCACGCGGCCGACGAGGTAGTCGGTCTTGCCGCCCAGGTAGCCGGCGGTGATGCCGATGACGACGCCGAGCAGGGTCGTCAGCAGGGCTGCGGCGGTCGCGATCAGCAGCGAGTTGCGGATGCCGTAGAGCAGGAACGTGAAGACGTCGCGCCCGAGCTGCGGCTCGATGCCGAACCAGAAGTCGGAGCTGATGCCGCCGTTGGGCTTGACCGGGTAGTTGAACTCGTTCAGCAGGCCCGGGGTGTTCATGCCGTAGGTGGTGTACGGGTCCTTGCCGTACACCTTGGCTATGAGCGGCGCGAGGACGCCGACGACGAAGAAGAAGATCACCACAAGGGCGGATATGACGCCCGTCCGGTCCCGCTTGAAGCGGGTCCAGGCCAGCCGTCCCGGAGAACGGCTTTCGCTGCCCTTGGGGGTGCCGGGCTTCGCCGATACGGGGCTGTCTTCGTCGGTCACCTCAAGTGGGGCGGCCGGGGAAGGGGTTGCGGGGGTCATGATGCTCCGTGCCTTGTGGGTCAAGGCTCCGCAGGGCGCTCCCCTACGGGCTACGCCGGACTTTTTCAACGCAATTCATTCAAGGTCAATAAATTCTCGGCCGCCTTGGTTGCGTCTTTACCTTCTTTGCTCTGTCTTGGTCATTCCGTAGCTACGCGGGTAGCGCGCTGTAATCAATCCGTGCTTCACATCGGACCAACTGGGCAATTCGGGCAAGGAGTTCGATATGCGGACGGTGGTGTGTCGAAATGCGTACAACCCCCCGCCCCAATCCAACGTTTCGGCATCGTTACGCGGAGATCTATTGCGCATGACACCCAAGATCATCAGAGCGGCGGGCGGACGGTGCCTGCATTCGGATGACGTGTCCCTCCATAGGCCGTTCAATCGGGCGGCAAGCGTGCGATAAATGCCTTATGTGATGGTATTGACCGGTATCGGATCGGTGCGTACGGAGGAGGCACGGCATGCGGGGAGTCACGCGCGCCCGAGGGGCCGTGTGCGCGGTGACGGTGGCACTCGCCGCGGCCGGCTGCGGGGGCGGCGGCTCAGGCGGCGGCACCGGCGGCGCGGTGCTCAGCTCCTCCTGGGGCGACCCGCAGAACCCGCTGGAGCCGGCCAACACCAACGAGGTGCAGGGCGGCAAGGTCCTCGACATGATCTTCCGGGGCCTGAAGAAGTACGACCCGAGGACCGGCAGGGCCACCGACATGCTCGCCGAGTCCATCCGCACCACCGACTCGCGGAACTTCACGATCCGGGTGAAGCGCGGCTGGACCTTCTCCGACGGCGAGAAGGTCACCGCCCGTTCCTTCGTCGACGCCTGGAACTACGGGGCGAGCCTGCGGCACAACCAGAAGAACGCCTACTTCTTCGGTTACGTCGACGGCTACGACAAGGTCCACCCCAGCAGCGGCGCCCAGACCGCCGAGACCCTGTCCGGGCTGAAGGTGGTGGACGACCGCACCTTCACCGTCAGGCTGCGCCAGACGTTCTCCGGCTTCCCCGACACCCTCGGCTACGCGGCCTTCGCCCCGCTGCCCCGCGCCTTCTTCACCGACCACGCGGCCTGGCTGAGCAGGCCGGTCGGCAACGGTCCCTACACCGTCGACTCCTATATGAAGGGCTCGCGGATGTCCCTGCGGAAGTGGGACGGCTACCCCGGCCCCGACAAGGCCCGCAACGGCGGCGTGGACCTGATGGTGTACACGGACAACAACACCGCCTACACCGATCTGATGGCCGGCAACCTCGACCTCGTGGACGACGTGCCCGCCGCCCAGCTGAAGAACGTCCGGAGCGACCTGGGCGACCGCTACATCAACACCCCGGCCGGCATCATCCAGACCCTCGCCTTCCCCTACTACGACAAGGCCTGGAACAAGCCGGGCGCGGAGAAGGTCCGCACCGGCCTGTCCATGGCGATCAACCGGAAGCAGATCACCGAGACGATCTTCGACAGGACCCGCACCCCCGCGACCGACTGGACCTCGCCCGTCCTCGGCGTGGACGGCGGCTACAAGGCCGGCCTGTGCGGCAGGGCCTGCGACTACGACCCGGCCGGGGCGAAGAAGCTGATCGAGGAGGGCGGCGGGATCCCCGGCGGCCAGGTCCGGATCACCTACAACGCGGACACGGGCTCGCACAAGGAGTGGGTGGACGCCGTGTGCAACTCCATCAACAACGCCCTCGGCGACGGCAGGGCCTGCGTCGGCAACCCCGTCGGCACCTTCGCGGACTTCCGCAACCGGATCGGCCGGCACAAGATGCCCGGGCCCTTCCGGGCCGGCTGGCAGATGGACTACCCGCTCATCCAGAACTTCCTGCAGCCGCTCTACTACACCGACGCCTCCTCCAACGACGGCAAGTGGTCGAACCGGCAATTCGACCGGCTCGTGGACCGGGCCAACGCCGAGACCGACCGGGCCGGGGCCGTCCGGCTGTTCCAGCGGGCGGAGGAGGCCGTCCGGGACCACATGGCCGCCATCCCGCTGTGGTACCAGAACGGCAGCGCCGGCTACTCCGACCGGCTGTCCGACGTGGCGCTCAACCCCTTCAGCGTCCCGGTCTACAACGAGATCAAGGTCGGCTGAGCCGCCATGGGACGCTACGTCGTCCGGCGACTGCTGCAGATGGTCCCGGTGTTCGTCGGGTCCACCCTGCTGATCTTCCTCATGGTGAACGTGATGGGCGACCCGGTCGCGGGCCTGTGCGGCGAGCGGCAGTGCGACCCGGCGACCGCCGCCCAGCTCAGGCGGGAGTTCGGCCTCGACAAGCCGCTCTGGCAGCAGTACGCCACCTACATGGGGAACGTCTTCACCGGCGACTTCGGTACGGCGTTCAACGGCCAGCGGGTCACCGAGCTGATGGCCACGGCGTTCCCCGTCACCGTCCGGCTCACGGTCGTGGCCGTCCTGTTCGAGGTCGTCGTCGGCGTCACGCTCGGCGTGCTGACCGGCCTCAAGCGCGGGCGGCCCGTCGACACCACCGTGCTGCTGCTGACCCTGGTGGTGATCTCCGTGCCCACCTTCGTCACCGGACTGCTGCTCCAGCTGCTGTTCGGGGTGGAATGGGGCTGGGTCAGACCGTCCGTCCCCCCGGACGCCACGTTCGGCGAACTGATCGTGCCGGGTCTGGTCCTCGCCTCCGTCTCCCTCGCCTACGTCACCCGGCTCACCCGCACCTCCCTCGCCGAGAACCGGCGGTCCGACTACGTCCGCACGGCCGTCGCCAAGGGCCTGCCCCGGCACCGGGTCATCACCCGGCACCTGCTGCGCAACTCGCTCATCCCGGTGGTCACCTTCATCGGGACCGACATCGGCGCGCTGATGGGAGGGGCGATCGTCACGGAGCGGATCTTCAACATCCACGGCGTCGGCTACCAGCTCTACCAGGGCATCCTGCGCCAGAACACGCAGACCGTCGTCGGCTTCGTGACCGTCCTCGTCCTGGTCTTCCTGGTGGCCAACCTCCTCGTCGACCTCCTGTACGCCGTACTCGACCCGAGGATCCGCTATGCCTGAACAGCCGTACGAGCCCGAGCGCGCGATCGCCGGCACCGGCATGGGCGGCGCGATGGACCTCGGCGCGAGCGAGGCGGCCACGCTGGAGGCGGCGCCGCGGGGAGCGGGCGGCACGGGGCCGGTGGGCAGGCCGCGCTCGCTGTGGTCCGACGCCCGGCGCGACCTGGTCCGCAACCCGGTCTTCCTGCTCTCCGCGCTGGTCATCCTGTTCCTGATCGTCATCTCCGTATGGCCCTCGGCGATCGCCTCCGGCAGCCCCCTGACGTGCGACCTGGCCAAGGCCCGGGAGGGGGCCCGGCCGGGGCACCCCTTCGGCTACGACGGTCAGGGCTGCGACGTCTACACCCGGACCGTCTACGGCGCCCGGGCGTCCGTCACGGTGGGGGTGCTGGCGACCCTCGGGGTGGCGGTGCTCGGCTCGGTGCTGGGCGGCCTCGCGGGCTACTTCGGCGGGCTGTGGGACTCGGTGCTGTCCCGGATCACGGACATCTTCTTCGCCATCCCGGTCGTCCTCGGCGGTCTCGTCCTCCTCTCCGTGGTGACCTCCAATACGGTCTGGCCGGTCATCGGGTTCATGGTGCTGCTCGGCTGGCCGCAGATCTCCCGGATCGCGCGCGGTTCCGTCATCACCGCCAAGCAGCACGACTACGTCCAGGCCGCCCGCGCCCTCGGCGCCTCCGACAGCCGCATCCTGCTGCGGCACATCACCCCGAACGCCGTGGCGCCGGTGATCGTCGTCGCCACCATCGCGCTCGGCACCTACATCGCCCTGGAGGCGACCCTGTCCTACCTCGGCGTCGGCCTCAAACCGCCCAGCGTCTCCTGGGGCATCGACATCTCCGCCGCCTCCCCGTACATCCGCAACGCCCCCCACGCCCTCCTGTGGCCCTCGGGCGCCCTCGCGGTCACGGTCCTGGCCTTCATCATGCTCGGCGACGCGGTCCGCGACGCCCTCGACCCGAAGCTGAGGTGAGGGCGGCGTGCTGCTGGAAGTGCGGGACCTGTGGGTGGAGTTCCGGACCCGGGACGGGGTGGCGCACGCCGTCAACGGGGTGGATCTCGGGGTGGACGCGGGGGAGACCCTCGCCGTGCTCGGGGAGTCCGGCTCCGGGAAGTCGGTCACCGCGCAGGCGGTCATGGGCATCCTCGACACGCCCCCGGCCCGGATCACCGGCGGCGAGATCCTCTTCGACGGCCGGGACCTGCTGACGCTGAAGGGAGAGGAGCGGCGCAGGATCCGGGGCACCGGGATGGCGATGATCTTCCAGGACGCGCTGTCCGCCCTCAACCCCGTCATGACCGTGGGCGACCAGCTGGGGGAGATGTTCGTCGTCCACCGGGGGACGTCGAGGAAGGACGCGCGGGCCAGGGCCGTCGAACTGATGGAGCGGGTGCGGATCCCGGGCGCCGCCCAGCGGGTGCGGGACTACCCCCACCAGTTCTCCGGCGGGATGCGCCAGCGCATCATGATCGCCATGGCGCTGGCCCTGGAACCGGCACTGATCATCGCCGACGAACCCACCACCGCCCTCGACGTCACGGTCCAGGCCCAGGTGATGGACCTGCTCGCGGAGCTGCGGCGCGAGTACGGCATGGGACTCGTCCTCATCACCCACGACCTCGGCGTGGTCGCGGACGTGGCCGACCGGATCGCCGTGATGTACGCCGGGAGGATCGTCGAGTCCGCGCCCGTCCACGACATCTACAAGGCGCCCGCCCACCCCTACACCCGGGGCCTGCTCGACTCCATCCCGCGCCTGGACCAGAAGGGCCGGCAGCTGTACGCCATCAAGGGGCAGCCGCCGAACCTCGCGCACATCCCGCCGGGCTGCTCCTTCCACCCGCGCTGTCCGATGGCCCGGGACGTGTGCCGCACCGAGGAGCCGCCGCTCCACGCGGTGTCCGACAGCCGGGGCAGCGCCTGCCACTTCTGGAGGGAGTGCCTGGATGGCTGAGCCGATCCTGGAGGTGAGCGGCCTCGTCAAGCACTACCCCCTCACCCGGGGCGTCCTCTTCAAGAAGCAGACCGGCGCGGTGAAGGCGGTCGACGGTGTCGACTTCACCCTCGGCAGGGGCGAGACCCTCGGCATCGTCGGGGAGTCCGGCTGCGGCAAGTCGACGGTCGCGAAGCTGCTGTGCAACCTGGAGCGCCCGACCGCCGGCACCATCAGGTTCAAGGGCGAGGACATCACCCGGCTCTCCGGCAGGGCCCTCAAAGCGGTGCGCCGGAACATCCAGATGGTCTTCCAGGACCCCTACACCTCGCTCAACCCCCGGATGACGGTCGGCGACATCATCGGGGAGCCGTACGAGATCCACCCCGAGGTGGCCCCCAGGGGCGACCGCCGCCGCCGGGTGCGGGAACTGCTGGACGTGGTCGGCCTCGACCCGGAGTACGTCAACCGCTACCCGCACCAGTTCTCCGGCGGCCAGCGCCAGCGCATCGGCATCGCGAGGGGGCTGGCGCTGCGGCCCGAGATCATCGTCGCCGACGAGCCGGTGTCCGCGCTGGACGTCTCGGTCCAGGCCCAGGTGATCAACCTGCTGGACCGGCTCCAGGCGGAGTTCGACCTGTCGTACGTCTTCATCGCGCACGACCTGTCCATCGTCCGGCACATCTCGGACCGGATCGCGGTGATGTACCTGGGCCGGATCGTGGAGACGGGCCGCGACAGCGAGATCTACGACCACCCGACCCACCCCTACACCCAGGCCCTGCTCTCCGCCGTGCCCGTGCCCGACCCCGAGGCCCGCGAGCACCGTGAGCGGATCCTGCTGAGCGGCGACGTGCCCTCGCCGACCGGCATCCCCTCCGGCTGCCGCTTCCGCACCCGCTGCTGGAAGGCGCAGGAGCGCTGCGCCCGGGAGGTCCCGGCGCTCGCCGTCCCGGCCGTCTTCCGTGCCACCGCCGGCCCCGCGGCCCACGCCTCGGCGTGCCACTTCGCGGAGGAGAGGCAGGTCGTACCGCCGTAAGGAACCGCGGTCCGACGGCAACGGGCCGGGATGACATGGCATCCCGGCCCGCTCACGGCACCCGCACGGCCGTACGCTGATCAGTCTTCCGTGTCCGTATATCGGTACCGCTTCCGTGAAGTTGCCTGCGTGTTAACGCAGTTCGTCCCCGGCCGGCCCGGCGAGGGAGCGCCGGAGGAAGTCCAGCTGGAGGAGGAGCAGGTTCTCGGCGACCGCCTCCTGCGGGGTCATGTGGGTCACCCCGGACAGCGGCAGCACCTCGTGCGGGCGGCCGGCGGCCAGCAGGGCGGAGGACAGGCGCAGCGAGTGGGCGACGACCACGTTGTCGTCCGCCAGCCCGTGGATGACCATCATCGGGCGGTGCGGCTCGGCCGGGTCGACCAGGCCGGCGTCGTCGATCACCGAGTTGCGCCGGTAGACCTCCGGCTGCTCGTTCGGGTCGCCGAGGTAGCGCTCCTGGTAGTGGGTGTCGTACAGCCGCAGGTCGGTGACCGGGGCGCCGACCACCGCCGCGTGGAAGACGTCGGGGCGGCGCAGCACCGCCAGCGCCGCCAGGTAGCCGCCGAAGGACCAGCCACGGATCGCCACCCGGTCCAGGTCCAGCGGGTACCGCTCGGCGAGCGCGTGCAGCGCGTCGACCTGGTCCTGGAGCGTGACGGCCGCCACGTCGTCCCGGATGGACTTCTCCCAGGCCGGCGAACGGCCCGGGGTGCCCCGGCCGTCGGCGACGATCACCGCGAAGCCCTGGTCGGCGAACCACTGGGAGGTCAGGTGGGCGTTGTGCGCGGCGGCCACCCGCTGGCCGTGCGGGCCGCCGTAGGGGTCCATGAGGACCGGCAGGGGAGTGTCACCGTGGTAGTCCCGTGGCATAAGCACGGCGCACGGAATTCGGCGTGCGCCCCCCTCCGTGAGGGTCACCCGGGGGGTCAAACCGGGATCTTCTGCGTACGAGCGGACAGTTGCCGTCGCTTTTCCGTCACACAGCACCTGGGCCCGGGTGCCCGGCCGGTCCAGCGCGGCGGACACCAGAACCGTCACGCCCCCGGAGCGGACCGCCGTGTGCACACCGGGCTCCTGCGACACGCGTTCCACACCGAGCTCGTTCACGCGGTACACATGGACTTCGCCAATTTCCGGCGTCCCGGCCTCCGGACCGGAAGAGGCGGAAACCAGTACGTCCTCCGCGCCCACGTCCAGGACCGCCCGGATGTGCAACTGACCGCTGGTCAGCGGGCGTTCGCCGACGGTCAGGACCCGCGCGCCGGCCTCGTCCGCGATCCGGACAAGCTGCCCGGAAGGGCTCCAGCAGGGCACTCCGGCGAAAAGTTCCAGCCAAGTTGGATCTTCGTCGGCGTGCACCATGCGGGTGGCCCCGGAATCCGGGTCCACCGCCAGGAACAGCTGGCTGCGCTGGTCCCGCGCCTGTACCAGCAGCAGCGGCACACCCGCCTCTGACCAGTGCACACGCGCCAGGTACGGATAGCGGGACCGGTCCCATGCGACCTCCGTGCGCTCCCCGCCGAGGCCGATGACGAACAGACGTACGTCCGCGTTCGGGGTGCCCGCCGCGGGGTACCTGACGTTATTTGGCTCACGCTCCGGACGGGCCGGGTCCGCGATCCACCACCGCTGCACCGGCGTGTCGTCCACGCGCGCCACGAGCAGCCGGTCCGACCCCGGCGCCCACCAGAACCCGCGCGAGCGTGCCATCTCCTCGGCCGCGACGAACTCCGCGAGGCCGTAGGAGACGTCCGCCGCCTCCGGCTCGGCCAGCGCCCGGTCGCCGTCCCCCTCGGCACCCACCACCCTGAGCGCGCCTTGGGCCACGTACGCGATGTGCCGTCCGTCGGGGGCCGGGCGGGGGTCGATCACCGGCCCGGGGACCGGCAGTTCGCGTGTCGTCCCGGTCCGCAGCTCCGCCGTGAAAAGCCGCCCTGACAAGGCGAAAGACGCCAACTCCAGGGCAGCGTCGGTGGCGTAGCCGACGATGCCGGCACCGCCCTCGCGGCTGCGCTCGCGGCGCGCCCGCTCCTCGGCGGACAGTTCCTCGGAGGCGCCCTGGAGGAGCGCGCGCGGGTCGGCCGCCGGGCGCTCGGTGCCCTCCGGAAGGTCCAGTACCCACAGGGAGTTGGCCCGGTCCGCGCCGGAGCCGGAACGCAGGAACGCGACACGCGAACCGTCGGGTGCCACGGTGAACGCACGCGGCGCGCCGAGCGTGAACCGCTGGGTCCGGGCGTGCCGACGGGGGAAGGAGTCAGCCTCGGTCGTCATACCCCGACCATATTGGCCATGCGCCCCCTTGTGCGGCTGTGCGCCGACCGATGCGCGAGTACGGATAGTTATGATCACTACCGCAGAGTGGGTATAAACCCCTGGCATCTGCATGGATTTGCTCAACTGATCTAGAACCCGCGTCCCTGGGATCTTTGGAGGTGAGCCGCCGTGGCACTCTCGATTTCGGCGGTGGTGCTGCTGGCGATCATCGTCTTCCTGCTGATCAAGAAGTCAGGGCTGAAGGGCGGCCACGCGGTCGTCTGCATGCTGCTCGGCTTCTACCTCGCCTCCTCGACGGTCGCTCCCACGATCAGCGAGCTGACGACCAACGTCGCCAGCATGATCGGCAGCATCAAGTTCTGACGGCCGCCGTCCCGGGTGCCGGCGCGGGGACCTCGTAGGGTGGTTGCCATGACGGAACTGCCCACCCGGCGTCTTCTCCTGGTGCACGCGCACCCGGACGACGAGTCGATCAACAACGGCGCGACCATGGCCAGGTACGCGGCCGAGGGTGCCCACGTCACCCTGGTCACCTGCACCCTGGGGGAGCGGGGCGAGGTCATCCCGGCGGAGCTGCGGCATCTGACGGGCCCGGCGCTGGGTGCGCACCGGCGCGGGGAGCTGGCCGCGGCCACGGCCGCGCTCGGGGTCCGGGACGTGCGGCTGCTCGGCGGGGCCGGGCGGTACGGCGACTCCGGGATGATGGGCCTGGCCGAGAACGCCGACCCCGGCTGCTTCTGGCAGGCCGACGTCGACGAGGCGGCCGGCCGGCTCGCCGAGGTGATCCTGGAGGTCCGCCCGCAGGTCCTCGTGACGTACGACGACAACGGCGGCTACGGGCACCCGGACCACATCCAGGCCCACCGCGTCGCCATGCGCGCGGCCGACCTCGCGGCCGAACGCGGCCACCGTATCGCCAAGGTGTACTGGAACCGCGTCCCGCGCTCCGTCGCCGACGCCGCCTTCGCCCGCCTCCAGGACGAACTGTCCGCACTGCCGTTCGACAAGAGCGCCTCCGTGGACGACGTACCCGGCGTGGTGGACGACGCACGGATCACCACCGCGGTCGACGGCACCCCGTACGCAGCCGCCAAGGCCGCCGCGATGCGCGCCCACGCCACCCAGATCGAGGTGGCCGAGGGCTGCTTCGCGCTCTCCAACGCGCTCGCCCAGCCGCTGTTCACCACCGAGTACTACGAGCTGGTGCGCGGCTCCGGACAGCCCGGCGAGACCGACCTGTTCGCCGGCCTCGGCCCCGGGGAGGCGTCATGAGCGCCGGCGGGAACGGCCCCCTGCTGGCCCAGCCGCTGCGCCCGCCCTCCGCCGGCCGGGCCGCCGCCCTCGCCGGCCTGTTCCTGCTTGGCGCGCTCGTGGGCCTCGCCGGTGCCCTGGTGCAGGCCGGCTGGTTCCCCGGCGGGCTGCTGCTCGCCCTCGCCGGCGCCGCCGGGCTCTTCCTCGGCGGCGCGTACGCCACCCGGGGCCGGGGCGGGGCGGTTGCGCCGGCGGCGGGCTGGATCGTCGCCGTCGTCCTGCTCACCACCACACGGCCCGAGGGCGACTTCCTGTTCGGCGCGGGCGGCGGTTCCTACCTCTTCCTGCTCGGCGGCATGGCCCTCGCTGTGATCTGCGCCACCGTCGGCGCCGGGCGGCAACCTCGCGGCGGCGCCGCCCGACTTGGGAAATGACGTACCACTTCGCCGTGCGGCGCGCGTGCGAGTCCGGTGTGGGTTTCCTCGGCGGTCATGGGATAAGCGCCAGAAGTGGCCAGTATGGTGGTGCGCGCCGCCGAGCCGCCCGCAGTGAGGTCGTCACGGGCGGTGGAGCCAACCGGGAGAACCTGCCTTGAGTCGTGAAACTGACACTCCGTCCTCCGGGCCCGACGGGCGCGGCGGAGCCGCATACCCCTCCGGCACGCCGCCGTACGGGACCCCCATGGTTTCCGACGACGCTGCGGGCGCGGGCCGTTCGGGCTCGCGACCGGAGGAGAAGAAGACCGAGACCACGCTGACGACCCGGATCCGGATCAACATCCCCGGCTCCCGGCCCATCCCGCCGGTCGTCATGCGCAAGCCCGTCGGGGACGGCGAGGGCTCCGGGAACGAGGCGCCCGCCGCCGAGCCGCGGCCCGCCGCCGACCGGACGCCCACCGCTTCCGCCCCCGCCGGGGCCCCGGCCGAGCCCGCGGCCCCGGCGGAGGAGAAGACCAGCGACTGGTTCGCGCCCCGCAAGTCCTCGGCCTCCAAGGGCGGTCCGGGCGGCGACGGCACGAACGGCGCCGGGATCCCCGGCGGTTCCGCCGCCCCTGCCGCCTCCACCGGCACGCCCGGCGGCCGTACGGGTGGTCCGGCGGCGTCCGGTGCGGCCGGTACCACCGGCGCACGCCCCGGCAGCGGCCGTCCCGGCGCAGTGGTCGGCTCCATGAGCGTGGGCGGCTCCCGCCCCGGCGGGACCAACGGCAAGGGCCTGCCCGGCGCCACCGGCGGCCCCGTCGCCCCGGGCCACGGCGGCGGCACCGGATCCTTCGACGTCACCGAGGCGCTGAACGCGGGCCCGCTGGGCGCGGGAGCCCGCCCCGGCCCCGGCGAGCCCCGCCGGGACGGCCTGCCGTACTTCGCGGACCAGGCGGACCGCACGGACCGCCCCGGCGACACCGGACCGGACGGCTTCGGTACCGGCCCGGCCGGCGCCGGCGGCCAGGGCTCCGGCGCGACCGCGGCCCACGGGCACGACGGCTACGGCGGTACGGCGGGCGGTGCCCACGGGCACGGCGGCGCCAGCGGCTACAACGGGCCCGGCGGCCAAGGCGGTCCCGGCGGCCCGCAGGGCCCGGCCGGCCCCACCAGCGGCCCGGTCACCGGCGACGGCACCCTCGCCCCGCGGGCCGCGGGCGGCCCCGGCGCGGGGCCGGGTGAGCCCTTCGACGGCCCCTCCGGCGCCGGTTACGGCACCCCGCCCGGCCGCAGCGCGCTCGCCGGCCTCGACGGCTCCGGCGCTCCGGCGGCCCGTCCCGCCGGACCCGGCGGCGGGTTCGGTGACGACACCGCGATCCTCACCCCGCAGAAGCCGGCCCCGGAACCGGGCACGCCCGGCTACCGCTCCCCGGCCGCCGAGAACGTCTCCGGACACACCGTCACCAGCGGCATCCCGGTCGTCCCGAGCGCCGGGAAGGCCCCGTTCGGCACCCACCCCGACGGCCCGGCGGCGCCCGCCGCGCCCAAGCCGCAGCAGCCGGCCGCGCCCAAGGCGGCGGGCAAGCCGAAGAAGAAGGGCCGCAGCAAGCTGATGCTGCTCGCCGTCGGCGTGGTCGTCGTCGCCGGCGGTGCCTACGGCGCCGGCCTGCTGATGAACCACACCGACGTGCCCAAGGGCACCACCGTGCTCGGTGTCGACATCGGCGGCGGCACCCGCGACGACGCCGTCAAGAAGCTGGACGACGCCTTCGGCAGCCGGGTGAACAAGCCGCTGAAGCTGTCCGTGGGCGGCAACACGGTCACCCTGACGCCGGAGAACGCGGGGCTGCAGTTCGACTACCAGGCCACCGTGAGCGATGCCGCGAAGAGCGACTACAACCCGGTGCACGTGGTCGGCTCCCTCTTCGGGCAGAAGCGCGTGGTCCAGCCGGTCATGCCGGTGGACGAGGAGAAGCTGCAGGCCGCGCTCCAGCAGGCCGGCGGCGGCTCGGGATCGGTCACGGACGGCACCATCAAGTTCGAGTCCGGCAAGGCCGTGGCCGTCTACGGCAAGGCGGGCAAGGCCATCGACGCCGGCCGCTCGACCAACGCGGTCGAACAGGCCTACCGCACCCTGGTGGAGCAGGGCGCCGCGCCCGCGGTCGCCGTGCCGACCGCCACCAGGCAGCCGACGGTGTCGAACGCCGAGGTCGACCGGATGATGAAGGACTTCGCGAAGCCCGCGATGTCCGGCCTGGTCCGGGTGCAGACCGACGCGGCGCACAGCATCCCGTTCGGCCCGGTCTCGCTGCCGAAGATCATCAGCTTCAAGGCGGTCGACGGCAAGCTCGTGGACACGTACGACCTCAAGGCGCTCAAGGACGCGTACGGCAGCACCTTCGACGGGGTGCAGGTCCAGACCGCGACCGGGAAGCGGGGTGTGCTGCCGCAGGACGTCGTCGCCGCTCTGCGCAAGGCGCTGCGCGGCAGGACGGCCGCGGAGCGCGTCGGGGTCGTCGACACCAACCCCGGCTAGCCGGTCGTTCCCGAGGGGGCGCCCTTCCCGGAGGGCGCCCCCTCGGGCGCGTGTCACCCGTTCCGCATGACATCTGTCATCCGGCACCCAGGACCGCCGACACTGCCGCGGCCGGTGCCCTTGCGGCCAGCATGGACGCATGACGACGACAGCGGCGCCCGCCACCACCCCGGTGGTCGGGTTCGACCAGGTGACCAAGACGTACGGGAGCGTGCGGGCCGTCGACGGCCTCTCGCTCCGGCTGTACCCGGGCGAGACCGTCGCCCTCCTCGGCCCGAACGGGGCCGGCAAGTCCACCACCCTGGACCTGCTCCTCGGGCTCAAGCACGCCGACAGCGGCACGGTGAGCCTGTTCGGCACCGGCCCGCGCGAGGCGATCGTCGCCGGCCGGGTCGGCGCCATGCTGCAGAGCGGCGGTCTGATGGACGAGGTCACCGTCGCCGAACTGGTGAAACTGGCCTGCTCGCTGCACCCCCGGCCGTACCGCCCGGCCGACGTGATCGCCCGGGCCGGCATCGCGCAGATCGCCGACCGCAAGGTCAACAAGCTCTCCGGTGGCCAGGCCCAGCGGGTCCGGTTCGCCCTGGCCACGGCTGGCGACAGCGACCTGATCATCCTGGACGAGCCGACCACCGGCATGGACGTCTCCGCCCGCCAGGCCTTCTGGGCCACCATGCGGGAACAGGCCGACCAGGGCCGTACGGTCCTGTTCGCCACCCACTACCTGGAAGAGGCCGACGCCATCGCCGACCGGGTGCTGGTGCTGCACCGGGGCCGGCTGCTCGCCGACGGCACCGCGGCCGAGATCAAGGCCAAGGCGGGCGCGCGGCGGATCTCCTTCGACCTGGAGGGCGGGATCGAGGAGGGCCCCCTGCGCGGCCTGCCGTTCCTCACCTCCCTGGACGTGTCCGGCCAGACCGTCCGCATCCAGTCCTCCGACGCCGACGCCACCGTCCACGCCCTGTACGGCCTCGGCGTGTACCCCCGCAACCTGGAAGTCGCCGGCCTCGGCCTGGAGCAGGCCTTCGTCGCCATCACCGAGGCCGAGGAGGCCAAGCAGTCGTGACCGCCCTGATCAAGCTCGAACTCGCCCGCGCCCTGCGGAACAAGAAGTTCCTGTTCTTCTCGGTGCTCTACCCCGCGATCCTCTTCCTGATCTTCTCCAGCAGCTCCGGAGCGGACGAGAGGATCGACGGCACCCGCCTGACCGTCGCCACCTACCTGATGGTCTCGATGGCCTCCTTCGGCGCCCTGACCGCCGTCCTGATGGGCAACAGCGAGCGCATCGCCAAGGAGCGCGAGAGCGGCTGGGTACGGCAGCTGCGGCTGACCACTCTGCCCGGGCGCGGCTACGTCCTCGCCAAGACCGCCAGCGCGGCCGTGGTGAGCCTGCCGTCGATCGTCGTGGTCTTCCTCGCCGCCGCCGCGCTCAAGCACGTCCGCCTGGACGCCTGGCAGTGGCTCGCCCTCACCGGCTCGATCTGGGCCGGCAGCCTCGTCTTCGCCGCGCTCGGCGTGGCCCTCGGGTACCTGGCCTCCGGGGACGCGGTCCGGCCCATCACGATGATCATCTACTTCGGTCTGTCGATCCTCGGCGGCCTGTGGATGCCGTCCACCACCTTCCCGCAGGTCCTCCAGGACATCGCCAAGTGGCTGCCCACGCACGCGTACGCTGCCGTGGGACGGGCGATCGAGCAGAGCCAGGCCCCGAGCGCGACGGACGTCGCCATCCTCGCCGTCTACTTCGTCCTCTTCGCGGGCGGCGCGGCCTGGCTGTACCGGAAGGACACGCTGAAGGCGTGAGCAGCATGACGGAAGACCGGCAGACCGGTGAGGCGCGGCCGGAGCACCAGGTGCGCATCGGCCAGGGGCCCCGCAGCCGGCGCGAGCTTATGGTGAAGGTGCTGTGGATCGGCGTCTGGCTGGTCTTCCTCAGCTCCCCGGTGAAGGACCTGGCCTCCGGCCACCACACCACGGGTGCCACGGCCGGCGGCGCGATCGGCCTCGCCGTCTTCGTCACCGCCTATCTGACGCTGGTCTTCCGGAACATCGGCCGGCCGTTCTCGCCCCGCGTCGTCGTCTCGCTGCTCTCGGCCCTCGCGGTCCTCGCGCCCCTGCTGTCGTACACCCTCGGCGGCGCCTGGCTCGGCCTGTTCGTCTACCTGTCGGTCGGCTGCGGGGCGACCCTGCCGGTCCGGGCCGCGTGCTGGTCGATCCCCGCGGCGACCGTCGTAATGTACCTCGTCGGACTGCGCTGGAACGAGAAGGCGGACGAGACCCTGCTCCTCGTCCCGCTGATCGGCTTCGCGATGGTGGGGGTCGGCCAACTGGTCCGCACCACCATCGAGTTGCGCAAGGCGCGGGCCACCGTCGCCCAGCTCGCCGCCAACGAGGAGCGCCTGCGCCTCGCCCGCGACCTGCACGACCTGCTCGGCCACTCGCTGTCGCTGATCACGCTGAAGAGCGAGCTGGCCGGCCGGATGCTGCCCGGCCAGCCCGACAAGGCGGCCCAGCAGGTCGCCGACATCGAACAGGTCAGCCGGCAGGCCCTGGTCGACGTCCGGGAGGCCGTCACCGGCTACCGGCGGCCCCGGCTCGCCGCCGAACTCGCCGGTGTCCAGGTCGCCCTGACCGCCGCCGGGGTCGCCGCCGAGGTGCCGGCCGAACCCGACCTCGCCGGCGTCCCCGAGGAGGCCGAGTCCGCGCTCGCCTGGGCGCTGCGCGAGGCCGTCACCAACGTGGTCCGGCACAGCGGCGCCGACCGCTGCGCCGTCCGGCTGCTGCGCCGCCAGACCCTGGACGGGCCGGTGCTCGAACTCTGCGTCGAGGACGACGGGTCCGGCGGCTCCGGCGCGGGCCCCGGCAACGGTCTGACCGGGCTGACCGAGCGGCTGGAGAAGGCCGGCGGCACCCTGGAGGCGGGCCGGGTCAGGCACGGGTTCCGGCTGGTCGCCCGCGTCCCCACGGCCCCCGCGGCCGACGTAGGATCCGGGGCATGACGAGCACGATCAAGGTACTCCTCGCCGAGGACCAGTCGATGGTCCGCGAGGCGCTGGCCGCGCTGCTCGGCCTGGAGGACGACATCGAGGTCGTCGCCCAGGTCGCGCGCGGCGACGAGGTGCTCGCGGCCGTCGGCGTGCACGGCGTGGACGTCGCGCTGCTCGACATCGAGATGCCGGGCTGCACCGGCATCGAGGCCGCGGCCCGGGTGCACCGGGAGTTCCCGCGGGTCAAGCTGGTCGTCCTCACCACCTTCGGCCGGCCCGGCTACCTGCGCAGCGCCATGGAGGCGGGCGCCGACGCCTTCCTCGTCAAGGACGCCCCGGCCGCCCAGCTCGCCGAGGCGATCCGCAAGGTGCTGGCCGGCGAGCGGGTCATCGACCCCACGCTGGCCGCCGCCGCGCTCGCCGAGGGCGCCAACCCGCTCACCGAGCGCGAACGGGAGGTGCTCCGCTCGGCGGCCGACGGCTCCACCAACGCCGAGCTGGCCCGTGCCCTGCACCTCTCCCAGGGCACGGTCCGCAACTACCTCTCCACCGCCATCCAGAAACTGGCGGCGCGCAACCGCGCCGAGGCGGTACGCATCGCCCGCGACAAGGGATGGCTCTGACGGGGACGGCTCCGGCCCCCGGGCTCAGTTGAGCTTGGCCCGCGCCGTACCCGCCTCCTGGCGCACCTTGCGCGCGGCCGCCTCGTCCACCACCTCGATCAGGTCGGCGTAGTACTCCATCTCCTCCGCGCCGGCGGTGAACTGACCGCGCTGCACCAGCAGTTGCCCCCGCTCGTAGCGCAGCCGCGCCGGATGGGAGGGGATGAGCAGCGCCAAGTCCACGGCCCGCAGCGCCACATCGGACCGCTCCGGCCGTGCCGCCGCCCACGCCCGGATGTTGTTCAGGATGCGCTGGACGACGTCCAGCGGCGGCGCCGGCTCCAGCATCGAGGGGTGCAGCGGCGCCCCCGTCGCGCCCGCCACCAGCAACTCGGCGTCCGTCCCGGTCAGCACCCGGCCCCCGTCGAACGGGTCGGCCAGCACCTGCTCGGCCGTCGTGCCGAACCCGACCACGAAGTGCCCCGGCAGCGCGACCCCGTACACCGGGGCGCCCGCCCGGCGCGCGACCTCCAGCCACACCACCGACAGCAGGATCGGCAGCCCGCGCCGCCGCCGCAGCACCTCGTGCAGCAGCGAGGACTCCAGCCGCTGGTAGTCACCCGGCGTCCCGTGGAACCCGTAGCGGGCGCCGAGCAGCCGGCGTACGGCCTCCGCCCACGCACGCGGCCCGTCCGGCCGGTACGGCAGCTCGCCCGCCAGCCGGTCCAGCTCCACCTGCGCGGCGTCGATGCCGGTCTCGTCCAGCGAGCCGTCCGTCTCCGCGCCGATCAGCAGGCACAGCGCCGACACGTCCGGCCGCTCGGCCCGGGCCTCCTCGGCGAACCGCCGCCGCAGCTCGGCGGAGCGCTCCGGCGGGGGCGGGTACGGGGGCGGCAGATACGGATGACTCATGCCAAGCTCCTGCCCTTCCACGGCGCGTTCTACGGACGCCCGGAGCGGGCGGATGCCTCCGGCCCCCCGGGCGAGGATGCTTCCGGCCCCCCGGGCGAGCCGGTGCCGGTCCCTGCGTCCGCCTCCCGGCCGGGCTCCGCGGGAGCCCGGTAGTGGTGGTAGGCGTGGTGCGGCAGGAAGCCGAGGGCCCGGTACAGCGCCCGGCCGCCCTCGTTGTCCGACTCCACCTGGAGCCAGGCCGCCGAGGCGCCCTCGTCCAGCGCGCGCCGGGCCAGCGCGGCCATCACCTCGGTGGCCAGCCCCTGGCGCCCCCGCCCGGGGTCCACCTCGACCGCGGCGAACCCGGCCCACCGCCCGTCCACGACACACCGGCCGATCGCCGCGGGCGGTTCGCCCTCCCCGGCACCGGGCACCGAGGCGAACCACACCGAGGGCCCGCCGGACAGCACCCGCAGGGCCACCTCGCCCAGCCCCTTGCGCCGGTACCGCGCGAGCCACGCCTCGTCCGCCGTCCGGGACAGCGCCACTCCCGCGCCCGGGGCCCGGTCCGCGACCGGCGCCAGCGCCCCGGTCCACACCTCGGCGGTCACCTCGCGCACCCAGCCGCGCCGTTCCAGCTCCGCGCACAGCAGCTCCTGCGTGCCCTCGGCGCCGGTCGCGGTCTGCACGTAGGCGGGCAGGCCGCGCTCGCCGTACCAGCGGCGCACGGCCGTCAGGGCCGCGTCGAGCGGCAGGCCGGGGTCACCGAGCGGCAGCACGCTGTTGGCCCGGCGCGTGAACCCGCCCGCCGCCCGCAGCTCCCACTCGCCCAGCCGCTCGCTCTCCACCGGCCGCCACGCGCGAGCGGCGATGTGCGCGAGTTCCGGGTACGTGGCGGCGGGCCCCCTGCGCCGCGCCGGGGCCGCGGGCACCACTTTGCCCGCGACCAGCGTGTTCTCGGGAATCCGTACCGTTTCCCCGTCCCGTCGTGTGATCATGAGCACGCCGCCGTCCCATGATGTGAGAACACCCACCGTGTCAGTGAACTTCTCCGGTCCGGTACCGGGTTCGCCCAAGCGCCGTACGGAGACCCGTTTGCCCACGTCAGCCGGGGTGATCCGGACCTCCAGGCGTCCTTTCGCCGAGATTTCCACCGGTCAGTTCACCCCTCCTGTTCGGAACATGCTCCGAAACGGAGATACTAGGGGCGGGCATCGACGACGCCGCGCTCCCGCGCGCCAGGCGGCGGGCCTGAGGAGGCTCGCCAGCGCCCTATCGAGGAGGAACGACAGCGTGACCTACGTCATCGCGCAGCCTTGTGTCGACGTGAAGGACAAGGCGTGCATCGAGGAGTGCCCGGTCGACTGCATCTACGAGGGCCAGCGGTCCTTGTACATCCACCCGGACGAATGCGTCGACTGTGGTGCCTGTGAGCCGGTCTGCCCGGTCGAGGCGATCTTCTACGAGGACGACGTCCCGGAGGAGTGGAAGGACTACTACAAGGCGAACGTCGAGTTCTTCGACGAGCTGGGCTCGCCCGGCGGTGCCAGCAAGCTGGGGCTGATCGAGCGCGACCACCCCTTCGTCGCCGCGCTGCCGCCGCAGGGCGAGTGACCGTCTGAGCGCCAAGCGGCCGCCATAGCGCGCCGCCTCGGTCCCGTACGGCCCGATCGTCCCGATCGCGGCCGTACGGGACCGAGGCGTTTGCCGCACCGTACGAAAGTGAGCCTGATTCCCGTGTCCGCAGTCTCCGACCGCCTGCCCGCCTTCCCGTGGGACAAGCTGGCCCCGTACAAGAAGACGGCCGAGGCCCACCCGGACGGCATCGTCGACCTCTCCGTCGGCACCCCGGTCGACCCGGTCCCCGAGCTGGTCCAGAAGGCCCTGATCGACGCGGCCGACTCCCCGGGCTACCCGACCGTCTGGGGCACCCCCGCCCTGCGCGACGCGATCACCGGCTGGCTGGAGCGCCGCCTGGGCGCCCGCGGGGTCACCCACCGCCACGTGCTGCCGGTCGTCGGCTCCAAGGAACTGGTGGCCTGGCTGCCGACCCAGCTCGGCCTCGGCCCCGGCGACAAGGTCGCCTACCCGCGCCTGGCCTACCCCACCTACGAGGTCGGCGCCCGCCTCGCCCGCGCGGCCCACGAGGTCTACGACGACCCGCGCGACCTGGACCCCGCCGGTCTGAAGCTGCTGTGGCTGAACACCCCGTCCAACCCGACGGGCAAGGTCATCGGCAAGCAGGAGCTGACGGACATCGTCGCCTGGGCCCGCGCGCACGACGTCCTCGTCTTCTCCGACGAGTGCTACCTGGAGCTGGGCTGGGAGACCGACCCGGTCTCGGTCCTGCACCCGGACGTCAACGGCGGCTCCTACGACGGCATCGTCGCCGTCCACTCCCTGTCCAAGCGGTCCAACCTGGCGGGCTACCGCGCGGCCTTCGTCGCCGGCGACCCGGCCGTCCTGGGCCCGCTGCTGGAGATCCGCAAGCACGGCGGCATGATGACCTCCGCGCCGACCCAGGCCGCGGTCGTGGCGGCGCTCGGCGACGACGCCCACGTGCACGAGCAGCGCGGACGCTACGCGGCCCGCCGCGAGGCCCTGCGCGCGGCCCTGCTCGCCGCCGGCTTCCGCATCGAGCACAGCGAGGCCAGCCTCTACCTCTGGGCCACCCGGGACGAGTCCTGCTGGACCACGGTCGCCGACCTCGCCGCCCGCGGCATCCTGGTGGCCCCGGGCGACTTCTACGGCGAGGCGGGCGGGAACCACGTCCGCGTGGCCTTCACGGCGACGGACGAACGGGTGCGGGCAGCGGTCTCCCGCCTGTGACCGCGGGGTGGGCCGTACCACCCGTACGAAGGCCGACGGGGCCCGGGAGGAGATCCCGGGCCCCGTCGGTGTCACAGCCGGGCTCAGCCGCCCAGCGGCAGGCCCTTGGCCGGCAGGGACGACGTCGGCAGGCCGCCCTTGGTGAGCGAGTCCGTCGGCAGGCCGCCCTTCGTCGCACCGGAGGCGGCGTCCCCGAGGACACCCCCCGCGGCCCCGGCCGCGGCCCCCGCGGCCTTCTGCGCCGCCTTCGTCACGGCACCGCCGCCGGTCTTGCCCGCGGCCGGCACCGCCTGCTTGACCGCCGCGCCGCCCGTGTCACCCGCGACCGAGGTGACGCTGCTCGTGGCGCCGTCGACGGTGTTGCCGACGTGCGCCCCGTCCAGCGCGGTCAGACCGCCCAGGTTCGGGGTCGCCGCCGGCAGGTTCGTGGCCGCTCCGGCGGAGCCGGCCGCACCGACCCCGGCAGCCGCTCCCGCTGCGACGAGCAGCGCGGCACGGGCGATCCGGCGGGTCAGAGGGAGGGTCATGATGCTCCATTCGACGGGAGAAAAACGGTGTGGGCCCGAGTCCGTGTCCGGCTCGGACGCCGTGACTACCGCTCGAAACCCGCGAAGGTTGCGGACGCCCCGGGTAAAGAATGGATAACGCATCGCATTATCAGGTGTGGATAAAAACGGGCAAACGACGTCCGCGTAACTCCGCGCAGAATCCTTCCACCCCTTGTTTTCCAAGGGAACGCGCACCCGGCCCGCCATCCGTCCCCACCGCCGGCCGGTCCCGCCCCGCACAACCCGCCGGAGTGATCGCCCGTACTACTGTCCGGCCACGATGCGCACCGCGCCCACCGACTGCTCCGCCCCGCCGTTCCCCTGCGAACCGGGCGTCCGCCACGCGTCGCTGTCGCTCCCCGCGGTCCACACCCGCCCCGCGTACGACACCCGCTCGATGTGCAGCGCCGAGGAGTTGGCGACCGCCCACTGCGCGAGCTGCCAGCCCCGCTCCCGCTCGCCGCGCCCGGTCGCGTCCCGCCGCGTGCCCTCCGGCACCGGAACCGTCACCGTCCGCCCGCGCGCGGTCGCGGTCACGCTCGGCGACGGGGACGGCGACGGCACCGGCGTCCCGCCCACCACCGCACCGGTCTCCTGGAGCGCGTCCCGCCCGAAGTCCCGTACCAGCGCCTGCCGCACCGCGTCCGGACCCGTCGCCGACGCCGTGCGCCGCGGGCGCCCGTCGCAGGTCAGGGTGGCCGCCGCCCGCCCGGTCAGGGCCGCCGCGAGCAGCGCGGCGTCCGGCTCGTGCTTGGCGTACGCCTCCGGGTAGCCGCTGCGCTGCACCCGCTGCGCGGCCACCGTCAGCGGCAGGTCCGGGTAGTCCGGCACCTTCGCCAGGTGCGCGTAGAAGATGCCCGCCGCGTACGCCGGGTCCATGATCTGCCGCTCGGTGCCCCAGCCCTGCGAGGGCCGCTGCTGGAACAGGCCCAGCGAGTCCCGGTCGCCGTGCCCGATGTTCCGCAGCCCCGACTCCTGCAGCGCGGTCGCCAGCGCGATCGTCACGGCCCGCTCCGGCATCCCGCGCCCGGTGCCGACGGCCGCGATGGTCGCCGCGTTCACCGCCTGCTCGGGCGTGAACTCGTACGACGCCCCGTCGCCGGAGGCCGAGACCACCGTGCAGCCGCGCGCCCCGCCGCCTCCGGTGACGTACTGCACCACGAGGTACGCGACGACGCCGCACAGGACCAACAGGGCCGCGCAGACACGCAGAAGGCGACCGCGGCGCTTGGGACGGGTGGGGGACGGCTCTGACACGCGTACAAGGTACTGGAGCCCCGCCGGCCCCTCGCCGGGGGTCCGCACAGGCCGGCCGCCGCGACTGAGCCGGTCCGCCCGGGGCGGCGCGCTAGGGTCGTGACCATGGCCGACACCTCGCTTGATCTCACGCTGGACGCCGCCGCGCTCACCGCGCAGCTCGTGGACTTCCCGTCCGAGAGCGGCACCGAGAAGCCTCTCGCGGACGCCGTCGAGACCGCCCTGCGGGCCCTGCCGCACCTGACGGTCGACCGCCACGGCAACAACGTGATCGCCCGTACGAACCTGGGCCGCGCCGAGCGGGTGATCCTGGCCGGTCACATCGACACCGTGCCGATCGCGGACAACGTGCCCTCGCGGCTCGACGCGGACGGCGTGCTGTGGGGCTGCGGCACCTGCGACATGAAGTCGGGCGTGGCGGTGCAGCTGCGCATCGCGGCCACGGTCCCCGCCCCCAACCGCGACCTGACCTTCGTCTTCTACGACAATGAGGAGGTCGCCGCGCATCTCAACGGCCTCCGGCACGTCGCCGAGGCCCACCCGGACTGGCTGGCCGGTGACTTCGCGGTCCTGCTGGAGCCCTCCGACGGCGAGGTGGAGGGCGGCTGCCAGGGCACGCTGCGGGTGCTGCTGCGGACCAAGGGCGAGCGGGCCCACTCGGCGCGTGGCTGGATGGGCTCCAACGCCATCCACGCGGCGGCCCCGATCCTGGCCCGCCTGGCCTCCTACGAGGCCCGCCGGCCGGTCATCGACGGCCTGGAGTACCGCGAGGGCCTGAACGCCGTCGGTATCGGCGGGGGAGTGGCCGGGAACGTCATCCCGGACGAGTGCGTGGTCACGGTCAACTTCCGGTACGCCCCCGACCGCACCGAGGAGGAGGCGATCGCGCACGTCCGCGAGGTGTTCGCGGACTGCGGTGTGGAGGAGTTCACGGTCGACGACCACAGCCCCGGCGCGCTGCCCGGCCTCTCCCACCCGGCCGCCGCGGCCTTCATCGAGGCGGTGGGCGGCACGCCGAAGCCCAAGTACGGCTGGACGGACGTCTCACGCTTCTCCGCGCTGGGCGTCCCCGCCGTCAACTACGGCCCCGGCAACCCGCACCTGGCCCACAAGCGCGACGAGCGGGTGGACACGGCGAAGATCCTCGCGGGCGAGGAGCGGCTGCGGAACTGGCTCACCGCCTAGAGGTCCGGGCCGCTCCGGTGCCCGCCGGACATGCCCAGGTCCCCCCTCCGTAACGCGCGTGGATCTAGTCTGAGATCGAACTGCCGGCAAGCGGAGGGAGTGCCACATGGCTACCGGGAACCCCGAGGGGAAGAAGCAGCCGCCGGACGAGCAGCGGCTCGGACCGGTCCTCCGACGGCGCGGCCAGGTGACCGCCAGCACGACCGACCAGCGGCTGCTGGACGAGCGTGCCCCCACGGACTGGGTGCACACCGACCCCTGGCGGGTCCTGCGCATCCAGTCGGAGTTCATCGAGGGCTTCGGCACCCTCGCCGAACTCCCGCCCGCCATCAGCGTGTTCGGCTCGGCACGGACGCCGGTGGACTCACCGGAGTACGACGCCGGGGTGCGGCTCGGCCGCGGACTGGTGCAGGCCGGCTGGGCGGTCATCACGGGCGGCGGCCCCGGAGCGATGGAGGCGGCCAACAAGGGGGCGAGCGAGGCGGGCGGCACCTCCGTCGGCCTCGGCATCGAGCTGCCCTTCGAGCAGGGGCTGAACCCCTACGTCGACATCGGGCTGAACTTCCGGTACTTCTTCGTCCGCAAGATGATGTTCGTGAAGTACGCGCAGGGTTTCGTGGTCCTGCCCGGCGGCCTCGGCACGCTCGACGAACTCTTCGAGGCCCTCACCCTGGTCCAGACCCAGAAGGTCACCCGCTTCCCGATCGTCCTCTTCGGCAGCGCGTACTGGGGAGGCCTGGTGGAATGGCTGAAGAACACGCTGGTGGCCGAGGGCAAGGCCGCGGAGAAGGACCTCCTGCTCTTCCACGTCACCGACGAGGTGGACGAGGCGGTGGCCCTGGTCTCCAAGGAGGCGGCCCGCTAGGCCCGGCCCGGGACCGGGGGGCCGGGCCCCCCGGTCCCCGGGACCTCCCGCCCTAGGCCAGACCCCGGCGAGCCACGGCGGGGACCCGGTGGCCGGCGATGGACGCGACCATCTCCAGCACCTGCCGGGTCTCGGCCACCTCGTGCACCCGGTACACCTGCGCCCCGAGCCACGCGGAGACCGCGGTCGTCGCCAGCGTGCCGATCAGCCGTTCCTTCACCGGCCGGTCCAGCGCCTCGCCCACGAAGTCCTTGTTCGACAGCGACACCAGCACCGGCCACCCCGTGGCCACCATCTCGTCCAGCCGCCGCGTCGCCTCCAGGCTGTGCCGGGTGTTCTTCCCGAAGTCGTGCCCGGGATCGATCAGCACGGACTCCCGCGGCACCCCGAGCGCCACCGCCCGCTCGGCCAGCCCGACGGTCACCCGGAGGATGTCGGCCACGACGTCGTCGTACGTCACCCGGTGCGGACGCGTCCGCGGCTCCACACCCCCCGCGTGGGTGCACACCAGCCCCGCCCCGTACCGCGCCGCGACCTCCGCGAGCCGCGGGTCGACCCCGCCCCACGCGTCGTTCAGCAGGTCCGCGCCGGCCTCGCACACGGCCTCGCCGACCTCGGCCCGCCAGGTGTCCACGCTGATGACCACGTCCGGGAACCGGCGCCGTACCTCCGCGACGAACCCGACCGTGCGGCGCGCCTCCTCCTCCGCCGTGACCTCTTCGCCGGGCCCCGCCTTCACTCCGCCGATGTCGATGATCGCGGCGCCCTCGGCCACGGCCTGCTCCACGCGCGCGAGGGCCGGCTCGTCGCGGAAGGTGGCTCCCCGGTCGTAGAAGGAATCCGGCGTCCGGTTCACGATCGCCATGATCACCGGCTCGTGCGGCCCGAATTCCCGCCTGCCCAGCCTGAGCATCCGCTGTGACCTCTCCTAGTACGTTCCGCAGTACGGCCGCCTGTGACCCTAACTGTCACACTCACATGGCACGATCGGAGCCTGACAGATTCGGCTCCGGCACAGCGGCCGGCAACGAGCGTGGGGACCCTGAGGCAATGGTGATGTTCTTGTTCCTGGTCGTCGCGCTGGCCGTCGTGGTCGCCGCGGTGACCCTGGCCGTGGTGGGCGGCGGCGAGAGTGCCCCGCTGCCCGAGGTGGCGCCGGAGCGGCTCCAGGACCCGCTGCCCGAGGACCGCCCGGTGAGCGGCGCGGACGTGGAGAGCCTGCGCTTCCCGCTCGCCCCGCGCGGCTACCGCATGGCCGACGTCGACGACGCCCTCGGCCGCCTCGCCGCCGAACTGGCGGAGCGCGACGCCCGCATCGCCGACCTGGAGTCCGCGCTGGCCGGCGCGAGAGCCGCCGCCGCGCACGTCCACCAGGTCCACGACGTCCACCAGGTCCACGACGTCCGTCCCGACCAGGGCGAGGGCGCGGAGGAGCGGCGATGACCACCGGAGCGGCCGTCGCCGGCCCGGACGGCGCCCTGCGCTGCCCCTGGGCGCTGTCCACCGACGACTACGTGGCCTACCACGACGAGGAGTGGGGCCGCCCGGTCCACGGCGACGACGCCCTCTTCGAGCGGCTCAGCCTGGAGGCCTTCCAGTCGGGCCTGTCCTGGATCACGATCCTGCGCCGCCGCCCCGGCTTCCGCGCGGCCTTCGCCGGCTTCCGCATCGAGAAGGTCGCCGCCTTCACCGACACCGACCGCGAGCGCCTGCTGGCCGACCCGGGCATCATCCGCAACCGGGCCAAGATCGACGCGACCCTCGCCAACGCGCGCGTGCTCGCCGACTGGGCCGAGGGCGACCTGGACGAGCTGATCTGGTCCCACGCCCCCGACCCGGCGACCCGGCCGGCCCCGCGGACCCTCGCGGACGTCCCCGCGGTGACCCCGGAGTCGACGGCCCTCTCCAAGGCCCTGAAGCAGCGGGGGCTCAGGTTCGTGGGCCCGACGACCGCGTACGCGCTGATGCAGGCCTGCGGCCTGGTCGACGACCACCTGGCGGCCTGCGTGGCCCGCAGCGCCCCGTAGGGGCCGCGGGGGCCGCGCAGGCCCGGCCCCCGGACTCAGCGGCCCAGGTACTTGGGCTTCTCCTTGTTCACGAACGCCTGCACCGCGATCGCGTGGTCCTCGGACTGCCCCGCCCGCGTCTGCAGCTCGTCCTCCTTCTCCAGCGTCTCCGCCAGCGAGTGCGTCAGCCCGTAGGCCACCGCCTCCTTGATCGCCGCGTACGCCACCGTCGGCCCCTCGGCCAGCGCCCGCGCCACCTTCTCGGCCTCGGCGCGCAGCTCGGCCGCCGGTACGACCCGGTTGGCGATGCCCAGCTCCAGCGCGTCCTGGGCGCTGATGCTGCGCGGGAACAGCAGCAGGTCGGCGGCGCGGCTCGGGCCGATCACCCGGGGCAGCGTCCAGGAGATGCCGGAGTCGGCGGTGAGGGCCACGCCCGCGAACGACGTGTTGAAGGAGGCGGTGTCGGCCACGACGCGGTAGTCCGCGGTGAGCGCGAACCCGAACCCGGCCCCGGCCGCGACGCCGTTCACCGCCGCGACCACCGGCTTCGAGGCCCCGGCGAGTGCCCGCACGATCGGGTTGTAGTGCTCCTTGACCGTGCTCATCGTCTGCCCGGACCCGGTCGCCCGGTCGCCGGCCAGCAGCCCGATGTGCTCTTTGAGGTCCTGGCCCACGCAGAACGCCCGGTCACCGGCCGCCGTCAGCAGGATCGCCCGGACGGCCGTGTCCCCGGCCGCGGATTCCGCCGCCTCCCGGAGCGCGGCCTTGGTGGCGATGTCCAGCGCGTTCATCGCCTCGGGGCGGTTCAGCGTGATCGTCGCGAGTCCGTCGCTCACCTCGTAGAGCACGGTGTCGGCCATGGCGCATCCCCTCCGGTGTTCGCGGCTGGTGACGTACCGCTCGGTACGCCCCTGTCTGAGGACAGCATGGCGGAGATCGCCGCCCGGGAGCCGGACCCGACGTGTGACCTGCGTCAAAGAAAACGGGAGCGGATCCGCTCGGCCGATCTTCGCGCGATGGCGAAGTATCGCAGTCACATCGCCGAATTGAGTGGTTTTGCTCGCGCGCGTTGCCCAAGCGATGCCGACCGATGTTGGTCATCGGGTCCTGCGATGCGGGATAATGGCCGGGAAGCAATGTGTTCGATGCCGGTGTCGCCTGTTCCGTTGCGGATGGCGGTTGCCCTCGCGGGGCCGTCGGCAGACGATGAGCTGGTTTCAGGAAGGGGAACGAGCATGGCGGCCATGAAGCCGCGGACGGGCGATGGCCCGCTCGAGGTGACCAAGGAGGGGCGGGGCATCGTCATGCGCGTTCCGCTCGAAGGCGGCGGTCGACTCGTCGTGGAGCTGACCCCTGACGAGGCCGAGGCGCTCGGCGACGCCCTCAAGAAGGTCGTCGTCTGACGTCCCAGTCATCCTGTCCTACCGGCTGCCCCGGCATCGTACGCGGTGTCGGGGCAGCCGCGTCTTTCCACTCCGGCCGCGCGCTCAGCGCTTGACGGCGCACAGCAGGCCGTCGCCCACCGGCAGCAGCGAGGAGATGAGCTCCTGGCTCTCCCGGACGGTGCGCAGCAGCTCGCGCAGCCGCAGCACCTCGGTCGGCTGCGGACCCGAGTCGACCGTACGGCCGTTGGCGAAGACGCCCTCGAAGACCACCAGGCCGCCGGGCCGGAGCAGGCGCAACGATTCAGCGAGGTAGTCCGGGTACTCCAGCCGGTCGCCGTCGCAGAAGACCAGGTCGTAGCCGGCGTCGGCGAGACGCGGCAGCACGTCCAGCGCGCGGCCGGGGATGAACCGGGCCCGGTTGCTGGCGAAGCCGCAGACGCGGAAGGCCTGCCGGGCGAACTGCTGGTGGTCCGGCTCCGGGTCCACCGTGGTGAGCACCCCGTCCGGCCGCATCCCGTGCAGCAGGTGGATCCCGGAGACCCCGCAGCCCGTGCCGATCTCCGCGACCGCCTTCGCGTCCACGGAGGCGGCGAGCAGTCGCAGCGCGGCGCCCGTGCTGGGCGACACCGAGCGCAGCCCTGCCTCGCGGGCCCGGTCGCGGGCCCAGCGCAGCGCTTCGTCCTCGGCGACGTAGGCGTCGGCGAACGCCCAGCTCGTCTGCCGGTTGCCGGTAATGACCCTCTCCTGTCCCCGTGGTTGCCTGGGCGTGACTGTATCCGTTGGCGTCGGGAACCCGCAGATGGGACCAGGCGTTTAGAGGGATGAGCCGGTGGTCGGGGACGCGACGGGGGGCGAGAGGTGGATCAGGGCGCCGAGCAACTGCTGACGCAGCCGGATGAGCCGTATCAGCGTGTATCAAATTCTCGTAAAACCGCTTATCCGGAGCTAACGGGCGAGGTGGCTATGGTAGGGGCTCCACTGGACACCACCAGAGCCGACAGGGGAGGTGCGGCTGCGCCCGGGGATCGGGGCGGAGTGCTGCGGCGCTTCCTCGGGTCGGCGGGCAGGCCGAAATCCGTGACCGACACCGCTGACAGCCACGCCACCGGTCTCGCCGCAGGCGAGGCCCAGACCGCGACCTTCGCCACCGACGCGGACGGGCAGGCGTGGACTCCGCCCACGTGGGACGAGATCGTCAGCACGCACAGCGGCCGGGTCTACCGTCTCGCGTACCGCCTGACGGGCAACCAGCACGACGCGGAGGACCTCACGCAGGAGGTCTTCGTCCGCGTCTTCCGCTCCCTGTCCACGTACTCGCCGGGCACCTTCGAGGGCTGGCTGCACCGCATCACCACGAACCTCTTCCTGGACATGGTCCGGCGCAAGCAGCGCATCCGCTTCGACGCCCTCGGCGACGACGCGGCCGAGCGTCTGCCCAGCCGCGAGCCCACCCCGCAGCAGCTGTTCAACGACGCCCACTTCGACGCCGACGTCCAGCAGGCCCTCGACACCCTCGCGCCCGAGTTCCGCGCCGCCGTCGTCCTGTGCGACATCGAGGGCCTGTCGTACGAGGAGATCGCCGCGACCCTCGGCGTGAAGCTCGGCACCGTCCGCTCCCGTATCCACCGCGGCCGGTCCCAGCTCCGCAAGGCCCTCGCGCACCGTTCCCCGGAGGCCCGCGCGGCCGAGCGCCGCTCCTTCCTGGCCCGGGTCCCCGCTCTGGGGGGAGGGGGCGCGACCGCGTGAGTGGAACTTGGCCGAAACCTGTCGAGAAGGCACATCTCGCTGAGCAGCACCTGGGAGACCGGCTCTCCGCCCTGGTGGACGGGGAGCTCGGTCATGAGACGCGTGAGCGGGTCCTCGCCCACCTGGCCACCTGCGCCCGGTGCAAGGCGGAGGCGGACGCCCAGCGCGCGCTGAAGAACGTGTTCGCGGAGGCGGCCCCGCCGCCGCCCTCGGCGAGCTTCCTGGCCCGTCTCCAGGGGCTCCCCGGAGGAGGTGACCCGGACGGCGGCGGCACGCCGTCTCCCGGGGGCGGATTCCTCGGCGGAGCCACCGGACCGGCCGGGACCCCCGGGGCCTTCGGCGTGAGGCGCGGCGAGCGCCTCCCGTTCGGGTACGTCCCCGCCGGCGCGCACGGCTACCTCCCGGGCGGCGTCCCCGCCCCCGAGGACCGCGGCTTCCGCATCCACCCCGTCGGCCGCCCGGACGACGGCCGCCCCGCCTGGCGCGGGCTGCGGTTCGCGTTCGCCGCCGCCGGCGCGGTGTCGCTGGCCGCGATCGCCCTCGGCGGTGTGACCACCGCCGTCCCCGGCGATCCGGCCACGGACGCCCGGGCCGGCACCGGCGCCGGCACCAACGTCACCCCGGTCCGCTCGGCGGGCGCCGGCTCGGCGGGCACCGCGGCCACGCCGGACAGCCGGCGCCGCCGGACGGTCGGACCGCTGCTCGCGCAGGGCGTCCCGATGACCGGCCCGGTCCCGGCCGCGCCGACGACCCTGTCCGCGCCGCTGCTGCCCGGGGTGCCGGCCCCCGCCGCCCAGACCCCCGGCGAGGCGGTGCGCGCCCTGACCGCTCCGGTGCTGGCCGGCGCCGCCGCCGTCTCCCCGCTGATACGCCCGCTCGACGACACCATGGCCCTGCCGCTCGCCGACTGGTCCGCCACCGCCGAAGCCACCGGCTCCGGCCTGCTGTCCGCCCCCGTCCCCGACACCGGCTCCGCTTCCGCCACCGACCCCGTCCCCTCCGCCTCGCCGGCCTCTCCGGCCGCGCCCCACCCGTCGCCCTGACCTGCCACTGCGTCACGGCCCGCGAACCTGGTTGAATCCTGTGAGGCCGTGCCCGCGGCGACGACCCGGGAGCGGCAGCCGATGTTCCACGGCCGCGGCAGCGCCCGGTCGTGGCCCAGCCGTGGGGAGAGCATGAACGAGGGGAACCGTGTCCCGCCGGTGGACGGACCGGAGGGAGCGGCGGGGGCGGCACCGGTCGGCCCGGCCGCGGGCACCGGGGGGACCGTACCGGGGGACACCGGGGCCGACGGCGACTTCGAGCTGGCCAAGCCGGTGCCCGTCCCGTCCGCCGGCACCGACGAGCGTGACGCCGTGGCGGCCGACGCGGGCGAGGCCGCAGGGCCCGGGGAGACCGGCTGGGCGGCTCCCGCCGAGCGGCCCAGGCCGCTGCACGACCCCGATCCGTACAGCACCCCGCCGTACGGCGAGCCCGGCCCCTGGGCCCCGGCGCCGCCGGTCCAGCACCCCGCGGCCACCCCGGCCCCCGGAACGGCCGTCCCCGCCCCCGCGGGCTCGCCGGCGCCCCAGCAGGCCTCCACCGGCCCCGTGCAGGCCTCCACCGGCCCCGTGCAGGCCTCCACCGGCCCCGTGCAGGCCTCCACCGGCCCTGTGCAGGCCCCCACCGGCCCCGTGCCGGGCGTACCGGTGCCCGCGCCGGGAACCCCGCCGCCGGCCGGCCCCGCGCCGCACACCGCCGCCGGGCCCTGGGGCCGCTACGACCCCTGGGCGGCCGGTTCCGCCACGGAGCAGGCGCTCGCCCGGGGGCCGTTGCAGCAGACCGGCGCCGGAGTGCTCACCGAGCGGCAGGGCACCCGGCGCGCGAGGCGGTTCCTGTTCGTGTGGACCGTGGTCGTCGCCCTCCTCGCCGCGGGTGTCGGCGGAGCCGTCGGCGCCTACGTCGAGCGGGACGGCCTCGGCGGCGGGGTACGGCTGCCGCAGGCCGGGAGCGTGCCGGCCGGCCGGGCACCGGACAGCGTGGCCGGGATCGCCGCCCGCGCCCTGCCCAGCGTGGTGACGCTGCACGTCAGAGGGGCCGACGAGGCGGGCACCGGCACGGGCTTCGTGCTGGACACCGCCGGCCACATCCTCACCAACAACCACGTGGTCGAGCCCGCCGGGACGGGCGGCGAGATATCCGTGACCTTCGGCAGCGGCGACACCGTCAAGGCCAAGGTCGTCGGCCGGGACAGCGGTTACGACCTCGCCGTCGTACAGGTCCACGGCGTCCGCGGCCTCACCCCGCTGCCCCTCGGGAACTCCGACGACGTCAAGGTCGGCGACCCCGTCGTCGCCATCGGCGCCCCCTTCGACCTCGCCAACACGGTCACCTCCGGCATCATCAGCGCCAAGGAGCGGCCCATCACGGCCGGCGGGGAGAAGAGCGACGGCAGCGACGTGTCGTACGTCGACGCCCTCCAGACCGACGCCCCGATCAACCCGGGCAACTCCGGCGGTCCGCTGCTCGACTCCCGGGCCCAGGTCATCGGCATCAACTCCGCCATCCGCTCCGCCGGCAGCGGCACCGACTCCGACGGCGGCCAGGCCGGCTCCATCGGCCTCGGCTTCGCCATACCCGTCAACCAGGCCAAACGGGTCGCCGAGGAACTGATCAACGACGGCCGGGCCACCCATCCGGTGATCGGCGTCACCCTGGACATGGGCTACACCGGCGACGGCGCCCGGATCGACGACAAGAGCGCCGGTGGCGGCCCCGCCGTCCTCAGGGGCGGCCCCGGCGAGCGGGCGGGCCTGCGGGCGGGAGACGTCATCACCGAGGTCGGCGGGGAGCGCGTGCACACCGGCGAGGAGCTGATCGTCAAGATCCGCGCCCACCGGCCCGGCGACCGGCTGCGGCTCACGGTGGGACACGACGGCATCGAACGGAAGGTGTCACTGGTACTGGGCGCGTCGGAGCAGAACTGACACAAGTCTCACCTTGGGACGGTACCGGTCGGACGGGAACGCCGGGTACCGTTGAGCGACCGAGGACATCGCAAGGAGCGTCAGGTGTTCAATGACATAGGACCACTGGAGCTGGTGACCATCATCGTGCTCGCCGTGCTCGTCTTCGGTCCGGACAAGCTCCCGAAGGTGATCCAGGACGTGATGCGCACGATCCGGAAGATCCGCGAGTTCTCGGAGAGCGCGAAGCAGGACATCCGCAGCGAACTGGGCCCGGAGTTCAAGGACTTCGAGTTCGAGGACCTCAACCCCAAGACGTTCCTCCGCAAGCAGCTGGACAACGAGGACCTGGGGCTGACGGAGATCCGCAACGGATTCGACCTGAAGAAGGAGATGGCCGAGGTCACCGACGCGGTCCACAGCCGCGACGCCGCCGGGTCCGCCCCCTCCTCCTCGTCCTCCTCGGGTGCCTCCGGTGGCCGTGTCGACATGACCAAGAAGCCCGAGGCCCCGGGCGACGACGACCGCCCGCCCTTCGACGCGGACGCCACGTAAGTCCTCTCCGCAGCGCCTTTCGCCGACACGCGCACGCGGGCGTACGCCGTGCACGTGACGCGTCTCATAACGCAGGCCCGGCGCACACGGCCTGAACAGGCCGTTCGTGCGACCCACGCATCAGGCGCCTGCCCTGCCGCTCTCAGCGGTG
This sequence comes from Streptomyces sp. NRRL S-1022, assembly GCF_000720135.1. Classification (GTDB taxonomy): domain Bacteria; phylum Actinomycetota; class Actinomycetes; order Streptomycetales; family Streptomycetaceae; genus Streptomyces. Next base: position 120,908 of record NZ_JOIU01000018.1, read on the forward strand.
TGGATATGCTGCCGAGTTGTTGTGCGGACCGGACGCGTACGCCCGAAGGGGGGCGGGCCACCCCGGTCCGACGAGAGCGAGGAGGCGTCCGGGCAGATGGAGACGACGAGTCGGGTGGGCGCGCAGACGCCGGCCGCGGAGGGCGGACAGCAACTCGCCTCCGCCCGGCGTACGGTCGACGGTTACCTGCGGGCGCCCTTCCCGTGGTACGGCCTCGACGAGGCGTTCACGGGGCCGCGCTGGCTGATGCAGGTCGGCACCGCGGCCGACGGCGCCGTCGAACACGGTTCGATCGGGCACGGGGACGAGCCCTCGGTCCGCGGCGAGACCGGCTCGGCCGGTGAACCCCGGGAGAAGTTCGCGGTCGTGGTGACCGTCGCCGCGCAGCCGTCCCGGCGCAGCGCCGACGGCACGGGCCTGCTGGAGGCGACCTCGGTGTCCTCGGCGGCCTGGCTGGCCGGCGTGGGGCTGCTGTCGTTCACCTGGCCCGGCCAGATGGACCACAGCCTGCGCGACGACTGGCTGGACCAGCAGACCGAGACGGCATGGGCACTGGCCGACGACCTGGAGGGGCCGGAGTGGTCCAGGCTGTCCCTCCCGGTGGACGGAGTGGCGGCCTCCTTCCACTACCGTGAATCCGAGTTCGGCTGGGTCCTGGCCGGCACCACGGAGGCGGGCGTCCACCTGGGGGCCTACGGCCGGGGGATGAGCGCGTACGGCCTCGGCTTCGCCGCGGTGAAGGACATCACCGCGTACGCCTAGCGCCGCCGGGTCTGCCGGGCACGGCCGCGGCCCGCCCGGCGGACCCCGCTAGCCGATCAGGTGTTGCCACAGCAGCGTGGCCGCGGCCATCTGGCCGAGGAGCCAGGCGATGTGCCCGGCCGCGCCCTGCAGCCGGTAGATGGACACCACCAGTGCGAAACGACTGCGCGCGTACTGCTGGTCCTCGGCGAACGTCGCCGTGTCCAGGGCGATGCTGGTGGCCGTCAGGATGACGGCCATGAACAGGGAGTAGAGCAGCAGGTACAAGAAGACCCCGCCAGTGAAGGCGTTGAGCAGGACGGCGAGACAGGCGGGCACGGCATAGGCGAGGACCAGGCTCCACGCCCGGACCGGGCTGGGACGGCCGGGGAGCAGGCGCCATAGCGCGCCCAGCACGAATCCGGCAGCGGCCCAGGCCGCCTGATAGGCGATGAACTTCGCGACGACCTCCGGGACGGCGGTGGGCTCGTGGGAGAGCCGCATCCACTCCCACGCCGACCGCAGCTGCAGCAGGAGCAGCCCCACGCTGGCCGGGACGCCGAACCAGAAGGCCACGCGCGCGGCGCGTACCGCGTTGTCCCACCAGTGGCCTTCCGGGCCCCAGGCCAGGGCGATGTCCACGACGTTCACCTGGCCGGGGGGTGGCTTGCGAGTGTCGCACCCGGTCAGCAGCCAGCGCCGCATGTCGCGCTGGCCAGCCTCCACCTGCTCCGACGTCATGCTCGCGTGCGCTCCCTTGTCGAGCACGCGCGCTTCGTGTTCGAGCCAGCGGAACTCATGGGCCCGGTGCATCAGCTCCTGGCGCCACGCCTGGCTCTTCAGCCTGTCCAGGCAGAAGGCCTCGCCCATGCGGTTCAGTACCGACCACCGTCGTCCCGCCCAGAGGACCCCGAACAGTGAGCCGATGTTCAGCAGCAGCCAGACCGGGTACTGAGCGGCGTTCCCGGCGAACGAGGCGCCCAGCAGGCCCGCGGTGAAGGCGAAGACCGCGGCGGTGAGCAGCGCGTCGGGTCCTTCCGGCCCCAGCGCGGACCTCTCGCCCCTCTCGTCGGCCCGCTGCCGCGTCCTGGTGCGGTAGCGCAGGAGGGCCAGCAGCGCGACCCCCGTCAGGACCCAGGTGTACGTGAAGACGAACGTCACGTAGCTGAACGAGAGCTGCGAGAGGTACTTGCTGACGTAGGCGCCGTGCCCCGTACCGGCGTTCCGGCCGACGAGCCAGGAAGACCTCTCCCATTGGTTCCCGTTCGCCCAGCACAGGCAGCCGAGCAGGCCGCCCGCGACCGCTGCGAGCAGGAGGGAGACCAGGGTCACGCAGAGGACCGGAGCCCTGTTCCACCGCCTCGTCCAGGAGGCGGGGGCCATCTGTCCCTCGCGGGCGAAGCGCCACGCCCAGGCGGTCATGGCCGCCAGCCACAGCCACACGGCCGCCAGGCCCATCAGCACGTAGCCGACCTTGGCGGAGACGCTCGGTTCCGCCTTCGTGACCAGGTGCGGCGGGAGGTAGAACAGCTGGGGCGCCACGATCACCAGCAACCCGACCGCCGCCACGGAAACGGCCGCGGCCCGCACGGCGCGGGCCTGGACGGGCGTGCCACCGATCCAGGGACGGGCGACGAGGGTCAGTGCCAGGCCGGCCGAGATGCACAGGAAGGCACTCCACGGCGGACTGACCTGGCGAGAGCTGAGCACGATGAGCATTACGGCGACCGACCCGCTGAGCAGGGCCCACTGCAGGACGGCCTGGACGGCGCTGTCCCTGTGGCCGTCGTGCGCGGATGAAGGGAGCCGCTGCCGCCCGCGGTACGCGGCCAGGGCGATCACGAACGAACCGCACACCCACCAGGCCCCGATGCCGAACTTGCTCCAGATCGATCGGTCATAGGTCAGAACCCACCAGCGCTGCCACGGAAGACCGAAGTCGAAGGTGATCTTTGCGAGCGGGACCTCTTCCCACGTCCACTTACCGTTCTCGGGCGAGGCGGAGTTCTGCGTGTCATCGAATGTCAGGCCTCCCATCACGGCCGCGACGGTCCAGTGGGAATTCTGCAGCGTCGTCGGCTTCAGGGAAGCCGTCCACGTGCTCCTGTTTTTCGATGTGATCACCCAGGGGCCAAGCCTGACTCGGCCGTAATCCGTAATCCGCGCGAAAGAGTCGTACTCCACCCGGACGTCTCCGCCCCGGTCCGTCACCTGCGGGTCTTCGCTCCGCCACTCCGTCGTGCGGAGCGCCTTGTCCTGCCCGCGCAGCAGGCAGCGCATCGCGTGCAGGTATTGCGGGGAGTGCTTGTCGAGAAGCAGTTGTTCCGTCAGTGGCCACTCGGTCCGAGGGATGTCGATCGTCATGTCGGAGTAGATGCTCACGCTACTCTCCACATGCTGGTCGAATCGAATCACGGCGTGCACGTGACTGCTTTCGAGCTGCTTTTCCCAGCATTTGCTGTTATCGTTCTGCCCGGCTTGTGAAGGGGAGCACCCCCACCACATCACGGCCGCGACAATCAAGGGCAGAAGCTGCCACCACCGGATCCCCTTCAACGCCCGCCACCTCCTTCCGGAGGAATTTATCGACGTCGCGCGTGTCATGCTTCCGGACACGCGGAAGGGACTCCGGAAGGCCACCCCATCGGCCCGGCGTCCGTGGAATTGCGGGAAAATAATCGGTGGCTGATAATGGAATCCGATGTACCGTCAACAATCTGACGGAGGGGCCATGACCGACATAAACGTTTCCGCTCCACGCACCCCGCTTCCCCGCTTCGAGGAAGCCGAGGGGCTCGGCCCCGGGGACGCGGAATTCGTCCGGGACGTGGTGGCGGTGCTCGCCAAGCACGGCAACCTGGACCGCTTCGGCCTGTGCCTGCTGCACGACCACTTCCCGCTCGCCGCGGACGAGGTCCTCGTGGAGACGAACGACCCCGCGGCCCGCACGCTCCACGTCCAGGTGGAGAAGGCGGACAGGACCCGGCACACCCGGGCGTCGCAGTGGCGGTTCGTGCCGCACGCGGAGCGTGAGTCCGGCGCCGGATCCGGCGGAGGCGGGTACCAGGAGATCCTGCTGTGCACCAAGCTCGACCTCTGCCCGGGGCACGCGGAGGAGCGCGAGGACGGTTGAGCGCGTGACCGGGTACGGCGAAGGGGCGCCGTCGGGAAGAACGGGCGCCCCTGTGCCGTAGCCGCTCAGACAGGCCGGCTCAGAACTTGTTCTTCGGGGTGATCCCCAGCGACAGGCCCGACAGGCCCCGCTGGCGGCCGCCCAGCTTGCCGGCGATCGAGCGCAGGGCCGAGCCCGCCGGGGAGTCGGGGTCGGTCAGGACCACCGGCTTGCCCTCGTCGCCGCCCTCGCGCAGGCGGACGTCGATCGGGATGTTGCCGAGGACCGGGACGGTCGTACCGGTCGTGCGGGTCAGGCCGTCGGCGACCAGCTGGCCGCCGCCCGTGCCGAAGACGTCGACCATCTCGCCGCAGTGCGGGCAGGGCAGGCCGGACATGTTCTCGACCACGCCGACGATCTTCTGGTGGGTCTGCACGGCGATCGAGCCCGCGCGCTCGGCCACCTCGGCCGCCGCCTGCTGCGGGGTCGTCACGACCAGGATCTCGGCGTTCGGGACCAGCTGGGCCACGGAGATCGCGATGTCGCCGGTGCCGGGCGGCAGGTCCAGCAGCAGGACGTCCAGGTCGCCCCAGTAGACGTCCGCGAGGAACTGCTGGAGGGCGCGGTGCAGCATCGGGCCACGCCAGACGACCGGGGCGTTGCCCGGGGTGAACATGCCGATGGAGATGACCTTCACGCCGTTCGCGGACGGCGGCATGATCATGTTCTCGACCTGGGTGGGCCGGCCGTCGGCGCCCAGCATGCGCGGCACGCTGTGGCCGTAGATGTCGGCGTCCACGACACCGACCTTCAGGCCGTCGGCGGCCATGGCCGCGGCCAGGTTCACCGTCACCGAGGACTTGCCGACGCCGCCCTTGCCGGACGCGACCGCGTAGACCCGGGTGAGGTTGCCGGGCCTGGCGAAGGGGACCTCGCGCTCGGCCTGGCCGCCGCGCAGGGCCGCCGCCAGCTCCTTGCGCTGCTCGTCGCTCATCACGTCCAGGGTGACGTCGACGCGGGTGACGCCCTCGACCCGGGAGACCGCCTCGGTGACGCGCTGCGTGATGGTGTCGCGCATCGGGCAGCCGGACACCGTCAGGTACACGGTGACCGCGACCGCTCCGTCCGCGCCGATCTCCACCGATTTGACCATCCCGAGTTCGGTGATCGGGCGGTTGATCTCGGGGTCGTTCACCGTCGCCAGTGCCTCGCGCACCGCGTCTTCCGTAGCCATAAGGACGATGGTACGGCGCGCCGGGGGGCCTGAGGGATGCCTCTCAGCGGTCGTCTGTGTCACGTCCGGGCGGGCGTTCCGCCCGTTCCGCCGGGAATACGACGTGGCCGGGGTGCCCGTCGTGCCGGCGGCGTTCGTCCAGCTCCTTCATCAGGTCCTGGAGTTCCGAGCGGATCCAGTCCCGGGTGGCGACCTCGCCCAGGCCCGTGCGCAGCGCGGCGATCTCCCGGGTCAGGTACTCCGTGTCGGCGATGGACCGCTCGTTCTGCTTGCGGTCCTGCTCCAGGTTGACCCGGTCGCGGTCGTCCTGCCGGTTCTGCGCGAGCAGGATCAGCGGGGCCGCGTAGGACGCCTGCAGCGACAGCATCAGGGTGAGGAAGATGAACGGGTACTGGTCGAAGCGCAGGTGGTGGGGCGCGGCGACGTTCCACACCACCCACACGATGATGACGACCGTCATCCACACGATGAAGCGTCCGGTCCCCAGGAACCGGGCGATCTTCTCCGACAGCCGGCCGAAGGCCTCCGGGTCCCACTCGGGCAGGATCCGGTGGCGCGGCGGGCGCGGCTGGTCCAGCCGGGCCGCCCGGGGCCGTCCGGCGGCCGTGGCGCCCGCCGGTTGCCGCTCGCGGGTCGCGGTCTCGCGCTCAGGAGCCATGTGCGGGCGCCTCCTCTCCCTCGTCCAGGTGGAACTCGGTCTCCCGCCAGTCGTCGGGCAGCATGTGGTCCAGTACGTCGTCCACGGTCACCGCGCCGAGCAGCGAGCCGGACTCGTCCACGACGGGCGCGGCCACCATGTCGTACGTGGCGAAGAACCCGGCGACGACCGGCAGCGCGGCGTCCGGGTCCAGCGCTTGCAGGTCGTCGTCCACGAGCGAGCTGACCAGGGTGTACGGCGGGTCCCGCAGCAGCCGCTGGAAGTGCACGGTGCCCAGGTACTTGCCGGTCGGGGTCTCGTCGGGCGGCCGGCAGACGTAGACCTGGGCGGCGAGGGCGGGGGACAGGTCCGGGTTGCGGACCCGGGCGAGCGCGTCGGCGACGGTGGCGTCCGGCCGCAGCACGATCGGCTCCGTCGTCATCAGACCGCCGGCCGTGTGCTCCTCGTACGACATCAGGCGGCGCATGTCGGCCGCGTCGGAGGGCTGCATCAGGCTCAGCAGCCGCTCCTTGTCCTCCTCGGGGAGTTCGGAGAGCAGGTCGGCCGCGTCGTCGGGGTCCATCGCCTCCAGCACGTCCGCCGCGCGCTCCTCCTTCAGCTTCCCGAGGATCTCGATCTGGTCGTCCTCCGGCAGCTCCTCCAGGACGTCGGCGAGCCGGTCGTCGTCCAGGGCGGCGGCGACCTCGGCCCGCCGCTTCGGGGACAGGTGGTGCAGCACGTTGGCGAGGTCGGCGGGGCGCAGCTGCTCGAAGGTGGCGAGCAGGCTCTCGGCGCCCTGCCCGTGCTCCTCCAGGGAGAACCCGGTGACGGCCGACCACTCGGCGGTCAGCGTCTCGCCCTTCGCCCGCCGGAAGGCACTGCCCTTGCGGCCCTTGCGCAGGAAGACCCGGTCGACCTCCCAGTCGCGGCGGGCGGGCAGCTGCTGCACGGACACGTCGAGGACGGTGACCTCCTCGCCGGTCTCCACCAGGGTCACCCGCCGGTCCAGCAGCTCGCCGAAGACGAGCCGCTCCGTGGGCCGCTGCTCGAAGCGGCGGACGTTGACCACGCCGGTGGTGATGACCTGGCCGGACTCGATGCCCGTGACCCGGGTCATGGGCAGGAAGATACGGCGCCTGGTGGACAGTTCGACCACCAGCCCGAGGACGCGCGGGGGCCGTCGCCGGACGCGCAGCATGACGACCACGTCGCGTACGCGGCCCACCTGGTCGCCGGTCGGATCGAAGACGGGAACCCCGGCCAGGTGCGAGACGAAGATCCGGGGGGCGCCGGCTGCCATGGCTCTGCTTCCTTTGCCTGGGAGACGCTGGGGACTGCGGTGTGGGATTTGCTCGGAATTGCCCGCTCGGGTGCGCTTCAGGCTAGCCCGTACCGGTCGGATACGCCCTGGTGGGGGGTCCGGACGGACTGGCTCCGCCGGGTGGGCGGAGCACCGGTACGCTGCGGTACGCCGCTCAGGAACCGTCAGAAAGGCGACCCCACCCGTGACTGCGATTCCCCAGGGCCGTACCCGCCGGTCCGTGCTGGTGACCGCGAGCTGCGCACTGGCCGTGACGGGAGCGATGGTGCTGTCGGGGTGCGGCGGTGACGATCCGGACGCGGGGACCAACGGGGTGGGCAAGCTGCCCCCGGCGAAGATCCAGGCGAAGACGCGGGCCGCGGCGGACGCGGCCCCCGCCGTCCGGCTCTCCGGGACCGTGGTCACCAGCGGCCGTACGTACCGCCTGGACATGCAGCTCAAGGCCGACGGCGGCACCGGCTCGGTGACCACGCAGGGGGCCGCCTTCCGGCTGCTGCGGATCGGTCGGGAGCTGTACCTCAAGGCGGACGCGGGCTTCTGGAGCCACGCCGACGGCGGCGACGGCGGCACGGGCAAGCTGGACGGCAAGTACGTGAAGGTCCCGCAGCGCGATCCCGCGTACAAGAAGTTCAGCGGCTTCACGGACAAGGACGTCCTCCTCGACGGTCTGCTGACACTGCACGGCGCGCTGGCGACGGACGGCCACCACGCCGATCAGTCGGGTACCCGCACGATCCGCATCACCGGTGACAACGGCGCCGGCGGCACGCTGGACGTCTCCCTCCAGGGCACGCCCTACCCGCTGCGCCTGGTCCGCGCCGGCGACGCGGGGACGCTCCGCTTCTCCGACTGGGGCAAGAACTTCACCGTCGAGGAACCGGCCAAGTCGGAGACGGTGGACTACGGCAGGCAGCTGCCGACGTCGTAGGACGGCCGCCGGGGCGCCGGCCCGGTGCCGTTCATTTCCTCTTGCGGCGCTTGAGCAGCAGCTTCGGCAGGGCCGCCGGGACCGGTCCGCGGGTGGTGGCCGGGGTCGGTACGGGGCGTTCGGCCAGGTCGCCGGAGGGCAGCGGGGCCACGGAACCCGCCGGCACCAGGCGCAGCACCCGGCACTCGCGGGCCCAGCGGGCCGGCATCTCCTCGCCGTCGGGGGCGTTCAGCCGCTTGCCCTTCAGCTCGGCGACGGCCGTCTCCCACTCCGCGGAGCCGGGCGCCGCCTCGGACACGGTCACCGGGAACGTCACCAGCCGGCCGCCCTTGTCCTTGCTGCGCACGCTCACCTCGGCGGAGCCGCCGTCGGCCAGTCCCTCCAGCGGCTGCTCACCGGGACCGTCGCCGACGACGCACAGCGCGCCCTCGTGCCACACGTGCCACAGCGCACGCGCGGCCGGGGCACCGGCGCCCCTGACCCAGATCAGGCCGGACTTCTTCGAGGCCTCCTCGATGAGGGCCCGGTCGAGCAGCTCGCTAGTCATGCGCCCCAGCCTAACCAGGCCGTACCGGCCCGCTCACAGCCAGCCGTTCCGCTTGAGCGTGCGGTGGATGCCCAGGCACAGGGCGACCGTGACGCCCATGATCACCGGGTAGCCGTACTTCCAGTGCAGCTCGGGCATGTACTGGAAGTTCATCCCGTACACCCCGCACACCATCGTGGGCACGGCGATGATCGCGGCCCAGGCGGTGATCTTGCGCATGTCCTCGTTCTGCGCGACGGACGCCTGCGCGAGGTTGGCCTGGAGGATGGAGTTGAGCAGTTCGTCGAAGCCCAGCACCTGCTCCTGGACCCGGGCGAGGTGGTCGGCGACGTCCCGGAAGTACTTCTGGATGTCGGGGTCGATCAGCCGCATCGGCCGCTCGCTCAGCAGCTGCATGGGCCGCAGCAGCGGCGCCACCGCCCGCTTGAACTCCAGCACCTCGCGCTTGAGTTGGTAGATCCGCGCCGAGTCCACACCGCGCGAGACCCCGCCCTTGCGGCCGGGCGAGAAGACCTCGGTCTCCACCTCGTCGATGTCGTCCTGCACGGCGTCGGCGACCGCGATGTAACCGTCCACGACGTGGTCGGCGATGGCGTGCAGCACGGCCGAGGGGCCCTTGGCGAGCAGCTCCGGGTCGTCCTGGAGGCGGTGGCGCAGGGCGCGCAGCGAGCCCTGGCCGCCGTGCCGGACGGTGATGAAGAAGTCCCGGCCGGTGAAGCACATGACCTCGCCGGTCTCCACGACCTCGCTGTTGGCGGTGAGCCGGTCGTGCTCGACGTAGTGGATGGTCTTGAAGACGGTGAACAGCGAGTCGTCGTACCGCTCCAGCTTGGGCCGCTGGTGGGCCTGCACCGCGTCCTCGACGGCCAGCGGGTGCAGCCCGAACTCGCCCGCGATACCGGCGAATTCGGCCTCGGTGGGCTCGTGCAGCCCGATCCAGACGAAGCCGCCGTCGCGGCGGACCAGCCGCATCGCCTCCTGCGGGGTGAGCGGGCCCGCGCTCTGCACACGGGCGCCGTCGCGGTAGACGGCGCAGTCGACGACGGCCGAGGAGGTGCCGGGGGCGCGCGTGGTGTCGTACGAGGGGCTCGTGTCCTTGCGCAGCGAGACGCGGGAGGACGGGCGGACCACGGCACGCAGGTCGCGGATCATCGACATGGGCAGGCTCCTTCGCAGGCGGGCAGCGAGGGCGCGCGGCAACGGGTGGAACTACCCGGAATGGGGACGTCCTGGCTGTGCATGTTTGGCACGTCCACAAAGCGGGGAGCACCGCACCGTCGCGGTGGCGACTTCGCTGCTGATGCAGAACTGATTCAGATCAGACAGATCAGGCAGAGCGAGACGAAGTGCTCTTCCGAACGACGAAGCGCAAAGGAAGGCGGCGGCCAGCCGGGAACTACATCAGCAGCCGGAAGAGCGAGTGGTACTGCACGGTCGACTTCGATCCATGACAGCCCCACCTCCTCCGGCCGGTCCCTCGTAAGGGAGTCTCGTCGGCGTCGGGACCCGATAGCCACGCTTGGCGTGCTGCCCCGAACCACCGGCTCAGAGTACCAGCCGCCCGTACTGTCAAGGCGCCGCTTTGCCCCCTACTGACGAGTTCTATGCTCGGTGCATGGTTGATGTTCTTCCTCTGGTCGAGGCCCGGTTGACCACCGCGCTGGGCGAACCGGACGCCCGGGCCGCCGTCACCTTCCTCGGTACGGACCGTTTCGAGGTGCTCCGCTTCCAGGAGGGGGACGTCGTCCGGTACGCCACCCTCGGCATGTCCCGGCACCCCATGACGGATCCCTCGGCGATGCTCGCCGATCCGGTCGAGGGCCCGCGCGCCGAACTGGTCCTGTCCGTCCGCGCGGGCCTCGCCGACACCGACAAGGTGCTCCGCCCGCTCGCCGTACTGGCCGCGACCCCGCAGGTGGAGGGCCTGGTGGTGACGCCGGGCGCCTCGCTCGACGTGGGCGATCCGCTGTGGCCCGGGGCCCCCTTCACCTCCGTCCTGGTGGGCGAGCCCGGCGGGCTGGTGGAGGACCTGGAGCTGGACGCCCCGATGGACCCCGTACGGTTCCTGCCGCTGCTGCCGATGACCCCGAACGAGGCCGCCTGGAAGCGGGTGCACGGCGCCCAGGCCCTCCAGGAGCGCTGGCTCGGACACGGGACGGACCTGAGGGATCCCGCCCGCGGATCCGTCCCGCTGGACTGAGCCGCACCGGGACCGGGGTGACCGAACTCACCAACACAAGGCCGGATCCGGTCAGTTGGCGAAGACGTCGGCCCCGTCCTCGGTGGCGTGGGCCGTCTGAAGCTCCTCGGCCGCGCGAAGTAGGGCGCCGCGGCGGCGGCGAACCGGCGGAGGAAGTCGTAGCCCGCGCTCGCCACCGGGCGCGGGGCGTCCGGCACGCCGAGGGCCGGCTCGGTGTACACGGTGTTGTTCACGCCGATGAGGGCGCCGGACAGGATCGTGCAGACGACGGCCGTCGTGTGGTCGCCGTAGCCGAGTGCGAGCACGTCCGCGGCGAGCGGCACACCCCAGGCGAAGAAGACCGCGCCCGAGCGGTACGGCGTCATGTCCAGCACGAACGGGGTGAAGGCCGGCACGGTGAAGAACGTGTAGGTGTAGAAGAAGGCCGAGACCGCCGCCGTGGCGAGGCCGCCGTGGCGGAGTGCCCTGAGGGGGTCGAGGACCGAGGTCTGGCGGGCCGGCCTCGGCTGCTCCTTCAGGAACGACGTGATGCACAGGAAGCCGATCGCCATCAGCGTGGCCGTACCGAAGAAGGGGTGGCGCCGGCTGACGTCGCCGAGGACCGCGCCGAGCGGCGGGCCGCAGGCCATGCCGAGGCCGGGCGCGGACTCGTAGAGCAGGATCGCCGCCGGGCTGCCGCCGGCCGCCGCGCCCACGATGACCGCGAGCGCGGTGGAGACGAAGAGCGCGTTGCCGGGACCCCGGCCGGCCCGGAACCCGACGAGCCGGCCGACGCTGTCCGAGGTGCCGGCGAGGCCCGCGAAGGCGAGGCCGAGGAGCAGGGTCCAGCGTCCGCCGATGCGGCTGGAGACGAAGCCGGTCAGCGGCATGGCGACGGCGGTGATCAGGAAGTACGAGGTGAAGAGCAGGGACACCTGGCTGGCGGTGGCGTCCAGGCCCCGGGCGATCGACGGCAGGACCGGGTCGACGAGGCCGATGCCCATGAAGGCGACGACGGAGGCGCCGGCCGTGGCCCGGAGCGCCTTGGCCGCGTCAGGTTCGTCTGTACTCCGCTCGGAAGTTGGCTCGGCTATTTAGTGCATGGTGCATCGAATTTGCCGGACGGGTGATCGTCCTTGACGTGGGCGGGCCGGGGTAGGAGCGTGGAGCCCTATGAGGGGCGAACCCAGTTGCCCGAGGTGCGGAGGCCGCGTCAGGGCTCCCGGACTCTTCGCCGATGCGTGGCAGTGCGATGCGCACGGTCCGGTGTATCCGCTGCAGCCCGTGATCCCGCCCAGCGTCGAGGCGCTCAACGTCGTGGTGCACCGCACCCAGGTGCCGGTGTGGATGCCGTGGCCGCTGCCGGTCGGCTGGCTGTTCACCGGTGTGGCCTACGCCGGTGACGACCGCAGTGGCGGCCGGGCGACCGCGGTCGCCTGCTCGGGCCCCGGCCCGCTCGGCGGCCCGGGCGAGATGATCCTCATCGCCGAGGAGCTGGGCGTCGGCCTCGGCGCGTACTACGCCGGCATCGACGGCCCCGATCCCGGGTCGTACATGAACGTCGAGAAGCCCCCGCAGGCCAAGGTGCTCGCCGCCGGCCGCCCGACACCCCTCTGGCACGTGTACCGCACCCCCGACGACCGGGCCGTCTTCGCCGGCGAGGCGCTCGGGATGTGGCTGTGGGCGGTGATGTGGCCCGAGCAGTCCGGTCTGCTCATGTACGACGAGCTGGTGCTGACCGATCTGCGGGACGCGGGTGCGGAGATAGACCTGGTGCCCTGCGGAGCGTTGTCGCCGCGCTTGCTCCGGCCGTAGCGCCACCGGGGCGGGGCGTGCCGTTCGGGGGCGGCCGCGGGCCGTCCCAGCCGGCCCGCGCGGTTCCCCGCGCCCTTTCACGGTAGGGGGTGCTCGGCGGGTGCGGGTGTGACAGTCCGGGGTGAAAAGACCGCTATCCTTAGGTGTCCCCTTCTTCCGTCGCCCCGCCTGGAGTTCGCGTGCGTATCGATCTGCACTGTCACTCCACGGCGTCCGACGGTACGGACACCCCTGCCGAACTGGTGCGCAAGGCCGCTGCCGCCGGGCTGGACGTCGTCGCGCTGACCGATCACGACACCACCCGGGGGTACGGCGAGGCGATCGCCGCGCTGCCCGAGGGGCTGACGCTGGTCACCGGGGCCGAGCTGTCCTGCCGGATCGACGGCGTCTCGATGCACCTGCTCGCCTACCTCTTCGATCCCGAGGAGCCGGCCCTGCTCGCCGAGCGCGAGCTGGTGCGCGACGACCGGGTGCCGCGGGCCAAGGGCATGGTCGCCAAGCTGAACGAGCTGGGCGTGCCGGTCACCTGGGAGCAGGTCGAGCGAATCGCCGCCGGCGGCTCGGTGGGGCGCCCGCACGTGGCCTCCGCGCTGGTCGAGCTGGGTGTCGTACCGACGGTGAGCGACGCGTTCACCGAGGAGTGGCTGGCCGACGGCGGGCGGGCCTTCGTGGAGAAGCACGAGACCGACCCCTTCCAGGCGATCCGGCTGGTCAAGGCCGCGGGCGGGGTCTGCGTGTTCGCGCACCCGGCCGCCGCCAAGCGCGGCCGTACCGTGCCGGAGTCCCGGATCGCGGAGCTGGCCGAGGCCGGTCTGGACGGCATCGAGGTCGACCACATGGACCACGACGCCGACGCCCGGGACCGGCTGCGGGGCCTGGCGAAGGAGCTGGGACTGCTGGTGACGGGCTCCTCGGACTACCACGGCAGCCGCAAGGCCGTGGCGCTGGGCGCGTACGCGACCGACCCCGAGGTGTACGGGGAGATCACCCGGCGGGCGACGGGCGCGTTCCCGGTGCCGGGCGCCGGCGGAGCCTGAGGCCCTCAGGGGCCGGCCCGCCGTACCGCCTCACGCCCGTTCTTCCTCTTCCTGCAAGGCCTGTACTTCCCCCATGTTCGACATCGCCGTCTTCGGCTCCCTGTTCCTGACCCTTTTTGTCATCATGGATCCCCCCGGGATCACCCCGATCTTCCTCGCCCTGACCGCCGGCCGGCCGGCCAAGGTGCAGAAGCGGATGGCCTTCCAGGCCGTCTGCGTGGCGGGCGGGGTGATCGCCGTCTTCGGCGTCCTGGGCCACCAGATCCTGAACTACCTGCATGTGTCCGTGCCCGCGCTGATGATCGCGGGCGGGCTGCTGCTCCTGCTGATCGCGCTCGACCTGCTCACCGGCAAGACCGACGAGCCGAAGCAGACGAAGGACGTCAACGTGGCGCTCGTACCGCTGGGCATGCCGCTGCTCGCGGGGCCCGGTGCGATCGTGTCCGTGATCCTGGCCGTGCAGAAGGCCGGCAGTGTGTCCACACAGATCTCGGTGTGGACCGCGATCCTCGCGATCCACGTGGTGCTGTGGCTGGTGATGCGCTACTCGCTGCTGATCATCCGGGTCATCAAGGACGGCGGTGTCGTCCTGGTGACGCGCCTCGCGGGCATGATGCTCTCCGCGATCGCCGTGCAGCAGATCATCAACGGGGTCACTCAGGTGATCCGGGGGAGCTGAGCCGTCGCCGGCCCGGCTCCCCCGGAAAGCTTGAGTGGCCGGGAGGCCGTGTGCCGGTTACGAGGCCGGGGTGTCGGCCGGGCGGATCCACAGGCGCTGCCCGATGGCTGCGGCCTGCTGAACGATCCGGTTGACGGAGGCGGCGTCCACGACGGTACTGTCCACGGTGGTGCCGTCGACCTCGTCGAGTCGCATGATTTCGAAGCGCAAGGGCTTCTCCCTTCGTCTGGTCATCCTCCTGCGGAGAACTACTCGTGACGTCTGGTGTATCCAGCGTCGTACGTAGTCAACGCCATGCTTGTTACAAACATTCCCTACGCTAAAGAAATTTTTCGAACAACTAATTACTGACCGGTAAGCCGCAGCCGAGGAACCCACCGGGACCGGTTGTGTTCGCAGGGTGACCACCGGGACAATGAGGGCGATGAACGACGACCTGGCCGCCCTGGGCGCCCGTATCGAGCGCACGAACGAGCTGCTGGAACGCATGCTCGCCGAGGTGGCGAAGACGCCCTCGACCCACGCGATCTTCGTCGACGCGGGCTACCTGTACGCAGCCGCCGGGCGGCTCGTCGCCGGGACCGAGGACCGCCGCGCCTTCGACATCGACGCCGAGGGCCTGATCGACGCGCTCATCGACAAGGCCCGCCAGCTCTTCGCGGACAGCCGGCTGCTGCGCGTGTACTGGTACGACGGTGCCCGCCGCCGCATCCACACCGCCGAGCAGCAGTCCATCGCCGAACTGCCCGACGTCAAGGTCCGCCTCGGCAACCTCAACGCCAACAACCAGCAGAAGGGCGTCGACTCGCTGATCCGGACCGACCTGGAGTCACTGGCCCGGCACCGCGCGATCAGCGACGCGGCGCTCCTCGGCGGTGACGAGGACCTGGTCTCGGCGGTCGAGGCGGCCCAAGGCTACGGCGCCCGCGTCCACCTCTGGGGCATCGAGGCGCCCGAGGGCCGCAACCAGGCCGAACCGCTGCTCTGGGAGGTCGACAGCCAGCGCACCTTCGACCTGGACTTCTTCAAGCCGTACGTCTCCCGGCGCGCCGCCGCCGCGTACGAGGCCGCCGGCGGCGCCCGCCCCACCCGTGAGGACGTCCGCTTCGTCGGCGCCCAGATCGCGGCCCGGTGGCTCTCCTCCCGGGGCCGCGAGGCGCTGGTCGAGCTGTTCCCCGGCCACCCCTACCTGCCCGGCTCCGTCGACCAGGACCTGCTGGTCGAGGCCGAGGAACTGCTCCAGTACTCCCTGCGCGGCCAGGCCGACCTGCGACGGGCGCTCCGGGACGGCTTCTGGGAGCACCTGCACGCGCAGTACTAGGTTTCGTCCCGCCGGGGCGTGCCCGGGGCGCCGTCCCAGAAGCCGGCGAGCGCGCGGGCCGTCTCCAGGGGGCGGTCGGTGTTCGGGGAGTGCTCGGCGCCCTCGACGACCGTCCGGCGCGCCCCCAGCCGTACCGCCATGGCGTCGAGCAGCGGCAGCGGCCAGGTGTCGTCCCGCGCACCCGACAGCACGTGGAACGGCAGCGGCACGGCCGCCAGTTCGGCGACCCGGTCCGGTTCCGTGCACAACTGGCGCCCGGTCGCGAGCAGTTGGGCGGGCTTGGTGCCCAGCCAGCGGCGCCGCAGGTCGTTGCGGTCGTCCAGCCCGGCGTCGAGCGCGGGCGTGTCCGTCTCCTCCGGCGGCTCCATCGCCTGGATCGCCTCCCACACCTCCGCCATGCTCAGCACCGCGAGCGCGTCCCGGAGCAGCTTCACGCGCTCCTGCTGGGGCGTGGAGATCTGCGCCGGGCCGGAGGCCATCAGGGTGAACGACCGGAACGGCGTGTGGTCCAGCAGGACGGCCGCGCGCGCGATCTGGCCGCCGAGGGAGTGCCCCAGCAGATGCACCGGGGTGCCGATCGCCGCCGCCTGCGCGAGCACGTCCCGCGCCAACTCCTCCTGTGCGTAGGCCGACTCGTCCGTCGCGGGTCCGTCCGACTCGAACTGGCCCCGCCCGTCCACGGCGACGGTCCGGTACCCGCGTTCGGCCAGCGGCACGTGCAGCGGGTTGAAGTCCTCCTTGCTGCCGGTGAATCCCGGCAGCAGCAGGACGACGCCCCTGGGTTCCACCCCGGCGGCCACGGGGGCGTCGACCACGGCGAACTCCCCCCGGGCCGTGCGCAGCGCGTACGCGCGCGCACCGGGAGGCGGGACGAAGGTGGCGGGCCTGCTCATGGGGGAGAGGCTATCGGGCCGGGTTGAGCTGCGCTTTCGAGGGGGCGACGGCGGGGGCGGGGCGGGAGTGGGGTGGAGTGCGGGGTCCGGGGTGCGGGGTGAAACGCCGACGGCCGGGTCCACGTGTGCGGACCCGGCCATCGGACCGGTCGTCGTCACCGCCGTGCGGGCGGCATCACCGCCGTGCGGGCGGAGCCCGTCAGGCCTCGGGGGCCTCGACGGCCGCGGCCGTCTTGCGGGCCCGGCGCGGCTTGGGCGCCACCGCGGCCTCCGTGGTCTCCGGTGCCGTCGCGGCGGTCTTGCGGGTCCGGCGCGGCTTGACCGCCGGTTCCTCGGTGGTCTGCGTCGGAATCTCCGGAGCAGCCGCCTCGGCGACCGCCTTACGGGTCCGCCGCGCCTTCGGAGCGGTGACCGCCTCACCGTCGGCCGCGTCCACGGCTGCGGTCGCCGCCTTGCGGGTCCGGCGCGGCTTGACCTCGGCCTCGGGGGCCTCGGGCGCGGCAGCGGCGGTCTTCCGGGTGCGGCGCGGCTTGGCTTCCGTGCCTTCGGCGGTGTCCACGGCGGTTTCGGAGGCTGCCGCGGTCTTGCGGGTGCGGCGGGGCTTGGCCTCGGCTTCGGCCTCGGTCGCTTCCGGTGCCGGCGTGGCTGCGGTGGTCTTGCGCGTGCGGCGCGGCTTGGTCTCCGTGCCTTCGGCGGTGTCCACGGCGGTTTCGGCGGCTGCCGCGGTCTTGCGGGTGCGGCGGGGCTTGACCTCGGCCTCGGCCTCGGGAACCTCCACGGCCGGCGTGGCCTCGGGGGCCGGTTCGGCGGTCTTGCGGGTGCGGCGGCGCGGCTTGGTCTCCGCGGCTGGCGCGGCCTCCGGCTCCGCCACCGGGCTGTCCGCGATCACGGACTCGGTCACGGACTCGATCACGGCCTCGGCCACCGGGGTCGCCGGCGCGGTCGGCTCGGTCACCTGCTCGGTCGCCGGTGCCTCCGTCGCGGCCGGCTTCCGGGTACGACGGCGGCGCGGCTTCTCCGGCGTCTCCAGGACGGCGGGACCCTCGGCCTCGGCCACCGTCTCGACGGCGGCCTGGCCGGTCACCGCCGGCGCCGCGGCGGCCGTCACCGGCTCCGACGGCGCTCCGCCACGGGTGCGGCGACGGCGGCGCGGGGTACGGGTCGCGGCCGGAGCCGCGTCGTCCGTGCCGGCGGCCTCGGCGACCGGCGCGGCGGGGGAGGCGTCCAGCGGGGTGCCACCGCGGGTGCGGCGGCGCCGGCGCGGCGTATGCTCCGGACGTTCCCGCTCGGCCGGGGCCGACTCGGCACGGCCGCCGCGGCCACCACGGCCCCGCGCGCCCCGCCCGCCGGTCTCGCCCAGGTCCTCCAGCTCCTCCGCCTCCAGCCCGGCACGGGTCCGCTGCGCACGCGGCAGGGTGCCCTTGATGCCCTGGGGGATGCCGAGGTCGGAGAACAGGTGCGGGGAGCTCGAATACGTCTCCACCGGGTCGTTGAAGTCCAGCTCCAGCGCCTTGTTGATCAGCTGCCAGCGCGGGATGTCGTCCCAGTCGACGAACGTGATCGCCGTACCCTTGGCGCCCGCGCGGCCGGTGCGGCCGACCCGGTGCAGGTACGTCTTCTCGTCCTCGGGGGACTGGTAGTTGACGACGTGGGTGACGCCCTCGACGTCGATGCCGCGTGCGGCCACGTCGGTGCAGACGAGTACGTCGACCTTGCCGTTGCGGAAGGCCCGTAGGGCCTGCTCGCGGGCGCCCTGGCCGAGGTCGCCGTGGACCGCGCCGGCGGCGAACCCGCGGCGCTGGAGCTGCTCGGCGATGTCGGCGGCCGTCCGCTTGGTGCGGCAGAAGATCATCGCCAGTCCGCGGCCCTCGGCCTGCAGGATCCGGGCGACCATCTCCGGCTTGTCCATGTTGTGCGCGCGGTAGACGAACTGCTTGATGTTCGCGACCGTCGCGCCCTCGTCGTCCGGCGCGGTGGCACGGATGTGCGTGGGCCGGGACATGTAGCGGCGGGCGAGGCCGATGACCGCGCCCGGCATGGTGGCCGAGAACAGCATGGTCTGGCGCTTGACCGGCAGCATGTCGATGATCTTCTCGACGTCGGGCAGGAAGCCCAGGTCGAGCATCTCGTCGGCCTCGTCGAGGACCAGGCTCTTGACGTGCTTCAGGTCCAGCTTCTTCTGGCCCGCGAGGTCCAGGAGCCGGCCCGGGGTGCCGACGACCACGTCGACGCCCTTCTTCAGGGCTTCCACCTGCGGCTCGTAGGCCCGGCCGCCGTAGATCGCGAGGACGCGCACGTTACGGACCTTGCCGGCCGTCAGCAGGTCGTTGGTGACCTGGGTGCACAGCTCGCGCGTGGGGACGACGACGAGCGCCTGCGGGGCGTCGGTGAGGGCCTCGGGGGTGGCGCGTCCGGCCTCGACGTCGGCGGGGACGGTGACGCGCTCCAGGAGGGGGAGGCCGAAGCCCAGCGTCTTGCCGGTGCCGGTCTTGGCCTGGCCGATGACATCCGCGCCGGAGAGGGCGACGGGGAGTGTCATCTCCTGGATGGGGAAGGGGGTGATGATGCCGACGGCTTCCAGGGCCTCGGCGGTCTCGGGAAGGATTCCGAGTTCTCGAAACGTCGTAGTCAGGGTGCTGCCTCTTCTGTGTGCGCGGTGCGAGGCGAGCGCGGGGGTCATGTCTGACCGTGCCGGGGACGTCGGCCGCCGTACGGACGAACCACTTGGGCAAGCCGTATGACACGGGACCTCTGCCGACGCTCTAGCGCTCGTACCGCTGAGGGGTCCCTCCTGCCGTCGTACGATCACTGCCGTACGGCCTTGGAGGGCTGTCGGGTCGGAGCCGATCGGGCCACCGACCGGGCATCCTCATGCGTGCGGCCTGTCGGGACACGTCGAACATCGTCGACGCAACTCTGGCAGGCGCATTACCACCATACCCCGGATTCGCGCACATGCGATGGCCGAATTGGACACGTAGTCGTGGTCACACTGGCTGACCTGGGCTTGAGCGGGGCGTGGAGCGGACTATTGTGCGCCTCATGACTAGCTCTGACAAGCCTGAGAACGCCTCCGCCGCATCCGCCGCGCCCACCGGTGTCGCCGCCCAGGACTGGGCGCAGGCGTCCGCCGAGCCGCAGTACCGCGCCGCCGTCGTGGACCTGCTCGGCGCGCTCGCGTACGGGGAGCTGGCGGCGTTCGAGCGGCTGGCGGAGGACGCCAAGCTGGCGCCGACCCTCGCGGACAAGGCGGAGCTGGCGAAGATGGCCTCGGCCGAGTTCCACCACTTCGAGCGGCTGCGCAACCGGCTGACCGAGATCGGCGAGGAGCCGACGGCCGCGATGGACCCGTTCGTGGCCGCGCTCGACGGCTTCCACAAGCAGACGGCGCCCTCGGACTGGCTGGAGGGCCTGGTGAAGGCGTACGTAGGCGACTCGATCGCGAGCGACTTCTACCGGGAGGTCGCGGCCCGGCTCGACTCCGACACGCGCGAGCTGGTGCTGGCCGTCCTCGACGACACCGGGCACGCCGGGTTCGCGGTGGAGAAGGTGCGGGCCGCCATCGACGCCGACCCGCGCGTGGGCGGCCGGCTCGCGCTGTGGGCGCGGCGGCTGATGGGGGAGGCGCTGTCGCAGTCCCAGCGGGTGGTCGCCGACCGGGACGCGCTGTCCACGATGCTGGTGGGCGGGGTGGCCGACGGGTTCGACCTCGCGGAGGTCGGGCGGATGTTCTCGCGGATCACGGAGGCGCACACCAAGCGGATGGCTGCGCTGGGCCTCGCGGCCTGAGCAGTGGTGCGCTCGGCGGGAACGGGAGCCCGTCGTCCCGCGGCGGCGGACGCGTAAGGGCTTGTCCGCAAGGTTCCCCGCGCCCCTTCGGGGGCGCGGCCCTTACGCCGTCGCCGAGCGGCGGCGCAGGCGGCCCGTGGGGCGCAGGAGCAGGGACAGCGACGCCACCGAGATGACCACGGCGCCCAGCAGGCTGAGCAGGGCGGTGCCGGGGCCCAGGGCGGTACGGGTGACGAAGTCGCCGAAGAGGGCTCCGGCGACGCCCGTGCAGAACACCAGCGGGCGGGCCGGGAGCCGGTGGGCGAGCCGGTGCGCCGCCGTCCACGCCAGGATCAGACCGAGCACGGCGGAGCCGAATACTTCGAGGATCATGTCGGGGTCCCTCCCACGGCCGGTCCGGCTCGACGGTCGTAGCCCGTCATACCCGTGACCTGCGGATTGCAATCCTGCGCTGTGCAGGACCTGTGCTCCGTCCGTGGGCACCCGGCATGCGCAAGGGCCCGGCGGCACACGGCCGCCGGGCCCTTCGCACACGTGTCGCCTACAGGGCGCCGAACCCGACCTTGCGCACGGTCGGCTCGCCGATCTCCACGTACGCCAGACGGTCCGTCGGCACGAGGACCTTGCGGCCCTTCTCGTCCTGGAGGCTGAGCAGCCCGGTCTTCCCGGCCAGCGCC
Organism: Streptomyces sp. NRRL S-1022; assembly: GCF_000720135.1. Classification (GTDB taxonomy): domain Bacteria; phylum Actinomycetota; class Actinomycetes; order Streptomycetales; family Streptomycetaceae; genus Streptomyces. The sequence continues at coordinate 141,818 of NZ_JOIU01000018.1, forward strand.
TCGGCCACGATGCTCTCGACCTCCTCCACGCTCTGACCGCTCTCCAGAACGATCTCGCGGGGCGCGTGCTGCACGCCGATCTTGACCTCCACGGCTATGTCCCTCCGACGGTCAGTGATGTGCGCGATCAACCGCGCCGTACCCAGCACACATTAGCCCGGTGAGGGGACGTACACGGCCTGGGCGGGAACGCCAGGAGCGAACAGCGCGCGGGAACAAACGGCCGCGTCAGTGGTGCTCGGTGCCGTGCAGCGGGAATCCGGCGATACCGCGCCAGGCCAGCGAGGTCAGCAGCTGCACCGCCTGGTCGCGCGGGACGCTGCGGTCGCTGTGCAGCCACGAGCGGGCGACCACCTGGGCGAGCCCGCCCAGACCGGAGGCCAGCAGCATCGACTCCGCGCGCGAGAGGCCCGTGTCCTCGGCGATGACATCGCAGATCGCCTCGGCGCACTCGTTGGTGACCTTGTCGACGCGTTCGCGCACGGCGGGCTCGTTCGTCAGGTCCGACTCGAAGACCAGCCGGAAGGCCCCGCCGTCGTCCTCCACGTACGCGAAGTAGGCATCCATGGTCGCCCGGACGCGCTGCTTGTTGTCGGTCGTCGAGGCCAGCGCGCTGCGCACCGCCTGGATGAGCGACTCGCAGTGCTGGTCCAGCAGGGCGAGGTAGAGGTCGAGCTTGCCGGGGAAGTGCTGGTAGAGCACCGGCTTGCTCACGCCGGCCCGCTCGGCGATGTCGTCCATCGCCGCCGCGTGGTAGCCCTGCGCGACGAACACCTCCTGGGCGGCGCCCAGCAACTGGTTCCGCCGGGCCCGGCGCGGCAGACGGGTGCCTCGTGGGCGTGCTGCCTCAGTCTGCTCGATGGCTGTCACGCCGCCTCCCAAAGTCGTCCACATGCGGTGTCGGCCGCGCGGCCATCGTACTTTTCGGTAACCGTGGTGTGCGCGGTGCGAGCGCAGAATTTCACGTACCGGACGACGGCGAAAGCGGTGCGGCCCCTCCGGTCCGGCCGGTGGGCCCCGCGCGGACCTGCGAGGTCAGCGGTAGTCGTCCTCGTCGAGCGAGACCACGCGTGCCTGTTCGACCAGATCGGCCACGTTCCCGCGGGCCGGGTCCATTCCGGTCAGCGGGTCGTCGCGGTCGGGCGCGATGTCCGTGTGCTGCTCGGCCGCGTCGACCTCCGGCGCCTCGACGTCGCGTTCCTGCACCGCCTCCGCGTCGATGCCGTCGATGTCGTCGATGTCCTCGATCGCGTCGGGGTCGGTGGGGTCATAGGCCATGGTGGGCTCCCTTCCTACGAACGACGTCCCTGGGTGGAGCAGGGGCCACACGCGGGTGCCCTCTGTACGAGCCTAGGAGACAGCCGATCCGGACGCCATGCCGTCGGGCCCGTTCGCCGCACCGGATCTCCGGCTCCGCGGGGGTTCACGCTGTGACGGCGAACACAGGCGAACATATGAGCCAGTGCGTGATCACCTCGTAACATTGCCGCATGTCTTCGACCGAGTCGCCGTCCGTGCCGGCCGCCAGTGTGCTTCCCAGGGTGGCGCCCGTCCGGGTCGGCGAGGGCGAGCGGCTGCGGTCCGTCGGCCTGCCCGGAGTCACCCTGTCGGTGCGCTCCCGTCCTCCCGTGCGCGAGGGCCTGCCGCCCGCGCTGTACGTCCACGGGCTGGGCGGCTCCTCGCAGAACTGGTCGCTCCTCATGGCCGAGCTGGACGGGGTCGTCGACAGCGAGGCGGTCGACCTGCCGGGCTTCGGCGACTCCCCGCCACCGGACGACGGCGACTACTCCGTCACCGGGCACGCGCGCGCGGTGATCCGCTGTCTCGACGAGGCCGGCCGCGGCCCGGTGCACCTCTTCGGCAACTCGCTCGGCGGCGCGGTCGCCACGCGCGTGGCCGCCGTACGGCCCGACCTGGTGCGTACGCTCACCCTCGTCTCGCCCGCCCTGCCCGAGCTGCGGGTGCAGCGCACCGCGGTGCCGACGGGGCTGCTCGGCGTGCCCGGCATCGCCGCCCTCTTCACCCGGCTCACCCGGGAGTGGACGGCCGAGCAGCGGGTGCGCGGGGTCATGGCGCTCTGCTACGGCGACCCCGGGCGGGTCTCGCCGGAGGCGTTCCGGCTGGCCGTGGAGGAGCTGGAGCGGCGGCAGCGACTGCCCTACTTCTGGGACGCGATGGCCCGCTCCGCGCGCGGGATCGTCAACGCCTACACGCTGGGCGGACAGCACGGGCTGTGGCGCCAGGCCGAGCGGGTGCTGGCCCCCACGCTGCTGGTCTACGGCGGCCGGGACCAGCTCGTCGGCTTCCGCATGGCCCACCGGGCCGCCCGCGCCTTCCGCGACTCCCGCATGCTGTCCCTGCCGGACGCCGGGCACGTCGCGATGATGGAGTACCCGGAGCTGGTGGCCGGCGCGTTCCGGGAGCTGCTGGCACACGCGAACGGCTCCGGCGAGGCCGCCGGCGCCGCGGGCGCGAGGGGCTGAGGGCCGGGGTGGGACGCCACAGCCGACGCGGACCGGCCCTGAAGGGCGACGCCGCGGACATAGCCGCCGGGCGGGGGGACGGCCGGGGCGCACGCTCCGGCGACGAGGGTGCCGGGGGTGTGCCGGGATCTCCCGGCGGCGCTCCGGCGCGGGACGCCGACGGCACCCCCGCGCGGGGTGTGCCGCGGCTTGCGGACGCCACCCCGGCACGCGGTGTGCCGAAGTCCGGCGGCGGTGCGCCGGCCCCGGAGGCGCGTGGCGGGCACCCCGAGCAGCGGGAAGCCGGGGGCGGCTGGGGCGAGTTCGGTGCCCGGGCGGCCGGTGGCGCCGGGTCCGGTGCCGTGCTGCCGCGGCAGCGGCAGGCGGAGCCGGGGGCCCCGCGTCCGGGCGGGTCGCGGCGCCGTCCCGGCCCGCGGCAGGAGTACCTCGAAGCCTTCGAGGGTGCCGGCGAGCGCGGCCGGTCCCGTGCGGAGAACGGGACCAGCGAGGAGCCCGCGGCCGGTGCCGGCGTGCCCGCGCAGCGCGGCGGGGCCAGGGGGCGGGCCTTCACCGGCATCGCGGCGGCCGCCGTCACCACCGTGCTCGCGGTGGTCGTCGCCGGACAGGTGACCAAGGCGCAGGACGACGACGGCGTGCGCGCGCGGTCCGTCACCGGCCCGGCCTCCGGCACGGGCGCCCCCGGTGACACCTCCGGCGTGCCGGCCGCCACCGCACCGGGCGCGGCCGCGCTGACGTACGACCAGAAGATGGCCGAGAAGTACCCCCTGAGCGCCGAGCTGGCCGGGCCGGGGAAGTTCGACGCGGTGCCCGGTTTCGACAAGGCGCCCGGTACCGGGCAGAAGTACCGTTACCGCGTCGATGTCGAGCAGGGTCTGGGGCTGGACGGCGCGCTGTTCGCCGAGGCCGTGCAGCAGACCCTGAACGACAAGCGCAGCTGGGCGCACGGAGGTGCCCTCGCCTTCGAGCGGATCTCCTCCGGCAAGCCCGACTTCGTGATCACGCTGGCCAGTCCCGGCACCACCGCCAAGTGGTGCGCCAAGTCCGGTCTGGACACCACGGAGGACAACGTCTCCTGCGACTCGGCCGCGACCGAACGCGTGATGATCAATGCGTACCGGTGGGCTCAGGGAAGCAGGACATACGGTGACCGGATCCATGCGTACCGGCAGATGCTGATCAACCACGAGGTCGGCCACCGGCTCGGCCACGGCCACGTCAGCTGCCGCAAGGACGGCGAGCTCGCGCCGGTCATGCAGCAGCAGACCAAGTTCCTGGACCACGATGGCATCCACTGCCGGGCCAACCCGTGGCCGTTCCCCAGGAGTTGACAGGCGCCACTTATGTCACATTGACATCCCGGCGTATGTTCGTTCATATTTCTGCTCATGTGGTCTAGTCATGCCGTCTGCAGCAGCGCCGCCATCGAGCTGGCGCTCATCGGCGTGACCGCGCTCTGCGTGGCCGACATCCACTGTCGCTGACGCCGCCCTCCAGGCGTTCGCGTCGCGACCCTTCTTCTCCCTTCCGTCCGTGACCGGTGTCACGGACTTTTCGACGACCCGGCGCCGGGGCCGACGTCTGCCCGCAGTCGTCTCACTCCTCGTCCACATGTCTCACCCATCGAGAAATCCTCGATCAACACCGCCACGTCACCCCGAGAGGTCGTCATTCCGATGCGTCATCCGTCCGTCATAGCGCGCCGCGTGGCAGCGGCATCCGTCAGCCTGGTCGTGGCAGCGGGCGCCGCCGCCTGCGGCCCGGAGGACAGCGATGCCAAGGGCTCCGGTGGCGACTCCACGCCCCACAAGGGCGGCACGCTCACGGTCCTGAACTCCGAGCCGCAGACCGACTTCGACCCCGCGCGCCTGTACACCTCCGGCGGCGGAAACGTCCCCTCGCTGGTCTTCCGCACCCTCACCACGCGCAACCGGGAGAACGGCGCGGCCGGCGCCAAGGTCGTCCCGGATCTCGCCACCGACACCGGACGCCCCAACAAGGACGCGACCGTGTGGACGTACACCCTGAAGAAGGGCCTGAAGTACGAGGACGGCACGCCGATCACCTCGGCCGACGTCAAGTACGGCGTCGAGCGCTCCTTCGCCCCCGAACTCTCCGGCGGAGCTCCCTACTTGCGGGACTGGCTGGTCGGCGCCGCCGACTACCAGGGGCCGTACAAGGACAAGAAGGGCCTGTCCGCGATCGAGACGCCGGACGCCCGGACCATCGTCTTCCACCTGAACAAGCCCGAGGGCGAGTTCCCTTACCTCGCCACGCAGACGCAGTTCACCCCGGTGCCCAAGAGCAAGGACACGGGCACCAAGTACGAGTCGCACCCCGTCTCGTCCGGCCCGTACAAGGTCGTCAAGAACGAGAACGACGGCGAGCACGTCCTCCTGGAGCGCAACACGCACTGGTCGGCGGCGACCGACGCGGAGCGCAAGGCGTACCCCGACACCATCGACGTCCGCTCCGGCCTCGACTCCTCGGTGATCAACCAGCGGCTGTCCGCGTCCCAGGGCGCGGACGCCGCCGCCGTCACCACCGACACCAACCTCGGCCCGGCCGAACTCGCCAAGGTGACCGGCGACAAGGAGCTGGCCGCGCGCGTGGGCACCGGCCACTTCGGCTACACGAACTACCTCGCCTTCAACCCGCGGGTGAAGCCGTTCGACAAGCCCGAGGTGCGCCAGGCGATCGCGTACGCCATCGACCGGTCCTCCGTGGTCAACGCGGCCGGCGGCAGCGCCCTCGCCGAGCCCGCCACCACCTTCCTGCCGAACCAGAAGTCCTTCGGCTACACGCCGTACGACCCGTTCCCGGCGGGCTCGTCCGGCGACCCGGCGAAGGCCAGGGAGCTGCTGAAGCGGGCCGGTCACGGCAACGGTCTCACCATCACGCTGACCCACTCCAACAACAAGGACTTCGAGACCAGCCCGGAGATCGCCACCGCCGTCCAGGACGCGCTCAAGAAGGCCGGCATCACGGTCAAGCTGCAGGGCCTGGAGGACAACGACTACCGGGACAAGATCCACAGCGTGAAGACCGAGCCCGGTCTCTTCCTCGCCCACTGGGGTGCCGACTGGCCCTCCGGCGGCCCCTTCCTCGCCCCCATCTTCGACGGCCGGCAGATCGTCAAGGACGGAGCGAACTTCAACACGGGCCAGCTCGATGACAAGTCGGTCAATGACGAGATTGACGCGATCAACAAGTTGACCGACCTCGACGCCGCCGCCCAGCGGTGGGGCGCACTGGACAAGAAGATCGGCGACAAGGCCCTCGTCGTGCCGCTGTTCCACCCGGTCTACAAGCGCCTGTACGGCAAGGACGTCAAGAACATCGTCATCAGCGACTGGACCGGCGTGCTGGACATCTCCCAGGTCGCGGTGAAGTAGCACCGTGAGCGAGGCACTTGCCGTCGTCGAGACCGCCGGGACGGACACCTCCGTCCCGGCGGCCTCGGGGGCACGTCAGTTCTGGCGGCGGCTGCGGGCGCAGCGCGCCGCCCTGGTCGCCGCGGCCGTCGTCGCGCTGCTCGTCCTGATCGCGCTCGCCGCGCCGCTGCTCACCGCCCTGGAGGGCCAGGACCCCACCACCTACCACCCCACCCTGATCGACTCCGCGCGCGGCGGCGTGCCCATCGGCTCCCTCGGCGGCGTGAGCGCCGACCACTGGCTGGGCGTCGAACCGCAGACCGGACGCGACATGTTCGCCCGGCTGGTCTACGGCGCGCGGGTCTCGCTGGGCGTGTCGCTGGGCGCAACCGTCGTCCAGATCCTGATCGGCCTCGCCATGGGCGTGGCCGCGGGCCTGGGCAACCGCTGGGTCGACCTCGTCCTCAGCCGCGTCACCGACATCTTCATCGCCATGCCCCTGATGGTCATGGCGCTCGCGCTGCTGGCCATCGTGCCGGCCGGCTTCCCGCGGCCCGTCCTCGTCGCGCTGATCATCTCCCTCGTCGCCGGCTGGTCCACGATGGCGAAGATGGTGCGCGCGCAGACCCTCGCCCTGAAGAACCTCGACTACGTCTCCGCGTCCCGGCTGAGCGGCTGGAGCACCTGGCGGACCGCCGTGCGCGAGCTGCTCCCGGGCCTGGCCGCGCCGGTCATCACGTACGCCGCGCTGCTGATCCCGTCGAACATCAGCGCCGAGGCGGCCCTGTCCTTCCTCGGCGTCGGCGTGCAGCCGCCCACCCCGTCGTGGGGCCAGATGCTCACCTCCGCCGACGTCTGGTACCAGGCGGCCCCGCAGTACCTGCTGCTGCCCGCGCTCGCCCTGTTCGTCACCGTGTGCGCGATGACCGTCCTCGGCGACGGCGTCCGCGTCGCCCTCGACCCGCGCGCCGCCTCCCGCCTGCGCGTCGGCACCGGCCGCAAGCGGGAGGCCCGTGCCGGGGCCGCCGTACCCGCCGGCGAACCGAGGAAGGAGGAGCGGCCGTGAACGGCTTCACCGGCTTCGTCCTGCGCCGGATCACCGGCGCCGTGATCACCCTGTTCGTCCTCTCGGTGATCATCTACGTCGTCTTCTACGTCACCCCCGGCGACGTCGCCCAGATCACCTGCGGCCCGCGCTGCTCCCCGGCCCAGGTCCACCAGGTGGCCCAGCAACTCCACCTCGACGACCCGCTGTACGTGCGCTACTGGCACTTCCTGCAGGGCATCTTCGTGGGCCAGGACTTCTCCACGGGCACCTCCGTCGAGCACTGCGCGGCGCCCTGCCTCGGCCAGTCGTACCAGACCGGCCAGCAGGTCACCGACATCCTCCTGGCCAAGCTGCCGGTCAGCTTCTCGCTGGTGCTCGGCGCGATGGTGATCTGGCTCGTGCTCGGCATCGGCACCGGCGTGCTGTCCGCCTGGCGGCGCGGCCGGCTCTCCGAACGCCTCCTGACCGCGATCACCCTCGCAGGCGTCGCCACGCCCGTCTTCGTCATCGGCCTGGTGCTGATGATCGTCGTCTGCGGCGAACTCCAGCTGCTCCCCTTCCCGCAGTACGTGAACCTCACCGACGACCCCGAGCAGTGGGCCTGGAACCTGCTGCTGCCCTGGCTCTCCCTCGCCCTCATCGAGGCGGCCAACTTCGCCCGGCTGACCCGGGCGTCCATGCTGGAGACGCTGGCCGAGGACCACATCCGCACCTTCCGGGCCTACGGCGTCAGCGAGCGCGCGGTCATCGCCCGGCACGCGCTGCGCGGCGCGACGGCCTCCGTCATCGCCCTGAACGCGGTCACCTTCGGCTCGGCCGTCGGCGGCGCCGTCCTCACCGAGACCCTGTTCGGCCTGCCCGGCATCGGCCAGGAGCTGGTGCACGCGGTGAAGGTCGTCGACCTTCCGGTGGTCGTCGGCCTGGTCCTGGTGACCGGCTTCTTCGTGGTCCTCGCCAACGCCGTCGCGGACGTCCTGTACGCGGTGGCCGACCGACGGGTGGTGCTCGCATGAGCCTGGTGGAAACGGCGGACACGAACCTGGTCGACGTGACCGGTCTGACCGTCGAGTTCGGCGCCCTGCGCGCCGTCGACAGCCTCTCCTTCAGCCTGGCGAAGGGCGCCGCCCTGGCCCTGGTCGGCGAGTCCGGCTCCGGCAAGTCCACGGTCGCGGGCGCCCTGCTGGGCCTGCACCGGGGCACCGGGGCCCGGGTCGGCGGCTCGGTGCGGGTGGCCGGCACCGACGTACAGGCGGCCTCCGACGAGGAACTGCGCCGGCTGCGCGGGGCCAGGGCCGCCATGGTCTTCCAGGACCCGCTGTCCTCCCTCGACCCGTACTACGCGATCGGCGACCAGATCGCCGAGGTCCACCGCGTCCACGCGCGCGTGCCGCGGCGCGCCGCACGCGCGCGTGCCGTGGAGGTGCTGGAGCGGGTCGGGATCCCGGACGCGGCGCGGCGGGCCCGGTCCCGCCCGCACGAGTTCAGCGGCGGCATGCGCCAGCGCGCCCTGATCGCCATGGCCCTCGCCTGCGAACCCGACCTGCTGATCGCCGACGAGCCGACCACCGCGCTCGACGTCACCGTCCAGGCGCAGATCCTCGACCTGCTGCACGGGCTGCGCGAGGAGACCGGCATGGGGCTGCTCCTCGTCACCCACGACGTCGGCGTGGCCGCCGAGAGCGTGGACGACATCCTCGTCATGCGGCACGGCAGGGCCGTCGAACGCGGCCCGGTCGGCACGGTCCTCGCCGCGCCCGCCGAGGCGTACACCCGTGAACTGCTCGACGCCGTCCCGCGCGTGGACGCCCGCCGGACTGGCTCCCCGGCCACCGGCGAGGTGGTCCTGGAGGCCGCCGGCGTACGGCGCGAGTTCGGGCGCGGCAAGCGGGCCTTCGCCGCCGTGGACGACGTCTCGGTGACCGTCCGGCGCGGGGAGACCCTCGGCGTGGTCGGCGAGAGCGGCAGCGGCAAGACCACGCTCGGCCGCATGCTCGTCGGGCTGCTGGAACCCACCGCCGGCGAGATCCGCTACCAGGGAAGCCCGCACACCGGGGTGAACCCGGCCGTGCAGATGGTCTTCCAGGACCCCGTCTCCTCCCTCAACCCGCGCCGCAGCGTCGGCGAGTCCGTCGCCGACCCGCTCCGCGCGCGCGGGGAGTCCGACGAGCAGCGCATCCGGGGGCGGGTGAGGGAACTGCTGGAGCGCGTGGGCCTGGACGGGGCGCACTACGACCGCTACCCGCACGAGTTCAGCGGCGGGCAGCGCCAGCGCATCGGCATCGCGCGGGCGCTCGCCGCCGAGCCGCGCGCCATCGTCTGCGACGAGCCCGTCTCCGCCCTCGACGTCACCACCCAGGCCCAGGTGGTCGCCCTGCTCGGCGAACTCCAGCGGGAACTCGGCCTGGCGCTGGTCTTCATCGCGCACGACCTCGCCGTCGTCCGCCAGGTCAGCGACCGGGTGGCGGTGATGCGGGGCGGCCGGCTCGTCGAGTACGGGCCCGCCGACGAGGTGTACGACAGCCCGCGGGAGGCGTACACCCGGCAGCTCCTGGCCGCCGTACCCGCGCTGGACCCGGAGCTGGCGGCCCGGCGCCGCGCGGCCCGGCGCACACCGGCGGCGGCATAGCGCCCGCGCTCGGGGGCCACGCCCGCGCGTGGCGTGACGGTTCACGCTCGGACGATCACGGTGTGATGCCTTAGCGCGGCAGAACGCGACCCGCACGCGAAAGTTACGACCGTTCACCCCTTTTGGTGGTGCGACGGACAACCGTCCGTCGCACCACCGCCTTGTGCCTCTACGTTCGTCCCGCTGCGAGCCACCGAGTCACCGGCGGCTCCCCAGACGGGAGATCGGGGGTGCACACGTGCGCGTAGGACTGCTCACCGAGGGTGGCTATCCGTATGTGGACGGTGACGCCGTGCTCTGGTGCGACCGGCTTGTGCGCGGGCTTGAGCAGCACGAGTTCGACGTCTACGCGCTCAGCCGCGGCCGGAGCCGGCACGGCGAGGACTTCGTGCCGCTCCCGCCCCAGGTCAGGCGCGTGCGCACGGCGCCGCTGCGGACGGCCGAGGACGACGGGGTCGCCTACGGACGGCGTGCGCGCCGGCGCTTCGCCGAGTGCTACGGGGAACTGGCCGCGGCGGTCTGCGCCGGGGGCGCCGCGGGCACGGGGAGGGCCGAGGATGCGGGGAGCACCGCGGCCGAGGGCGCCTCGGGCGCGGTGTTCCGGGACGCGGCCACTGATCAGGCGGACCGTTTCGGCAGCGCGCTGTACGCACTCGCCGAACTCGCCCGCACGACCGGCGGACTCGCCGGCGCCCTGCGCTCCGAGACCGCCGTACGCACCCTGGAACGCGCCTGCCGCGCCCCGCACGCGCTGCGCACGGCGCGCGAGGCGCGCGTACCCGATCTGCTCACCGTCGCCGCACACCTCGCCCGCGCCCTGCGCCCCCTGTCCCTCGACTGGTACGGCGACGACGGCCTCGGCGCGGCCGATCTCTGCCACGCCACCACCGGCGGCCCCGCCGCCCTCGCCGGCCTGCTCGCCCGGCACTTCGACGACGTCCCGCTGCTCGTCACCGAGTACGGCGTGCACCTGCGCTCGCACTACCTGACCCTCGGCCCCGGCACCGCCGCCCCCGCCGTACGCGCCCTGCTCGGCGCCTTCCAGAGCCTGCTCGCCGCCGAGGTCTACCGCGGAGCCGCGATCCTCACCCCGGGCAACGCGCACGCCCGCCGCTGGCAGGAACGGTGCGGCGCCGACCGCGACCGGATCCGCACCGTGTACCCCGGCATGGCGGCCGGCCGCTTCACCGAGGTCGGCGAGGCCCCGGACCGGGCCGAACCAGACACCCTGGTCTGGGTCGGCCGCGTGGAACCCGCCAAGGACCTCGTCTGCCTGCTGCACGCCTTCGCCGAGGTCCGCAAGGAGCGGCCCGGAGCCCGCCTGCGCATCGTCGGCGCGCCCGCGGGCGCCGAGGGCGCGGCCTACCTCGGCCACTGCCGGGCGCTCGCCGCGCACCTCTTCCCGGACGAGGCGGAGGGCGCGCACGCGGTCGGCGACAACCCCGTCTCCTTCGACGAGATCGGCGCTCCGGGCGCCCCGACGCTGCCCGACGCGTACGCCGCCGGCGCGGTCGTCGTGCTCTCCAGCGTCGTGGAGGGCTTCCCGGTCGGCCTCGTCGAGGCCATGTTCTGCGGCCGGGCCACCGTCTCCACGGACGTGGGCGCGGTCGTCGAGGTCATCGGCGGCACGGGACTGGTCGTGCCCCCGCGCAACCCCAGGGCGCTCGCCGAGGCGTGCGTGGCGCTGCTGCGCGACTCCAGGCGCCGTGAGCGCCTCGGCGCGGCCGCGCGCGCCCGGGCGCTCGAACTGTTCACCGTCGAGCAGAACATCGCCGCGTTTCACGGCATCTACCTGGACATCGTCTCGCACAGCCCGGTCCGCCGGGTCGTCCTGGACGAGTCCGGCGCACCCCTGCCGTTCGCCACCCCGGCCGAGTCCCACGTCCCCGGCCGCTGGACCGGCCCCACGCCCCGCGCACTGCCCCGCGGCATCCCCGCCTGGGCCACCGACGCCCCCGTCCGCGCGACCCCACTGGCCGCGGAGGGGGCCCGATGAGCGGCCTGGACAGCCGGAACGCCGACACCGGAGCCGGTCGGGGCCTCGCCGGGGCCCCGGAGGAGCCGGCCGGGTTCGGGGCCGCTGCGGAAGACCTCCTGAGCTCGCGGGAGGCGGCCGGAGCCGACCGGCCCGCGCTGAGCCTGCGGAAGCCGGCCGTAGCCGACCGGCCCGGGCTGAGCCCGGCGGAGGCGGCCGAAGCCGACCGGCCGGTGATGCCGGGCGGCGCCGATCCGTGGGACACACGGTCGGGGGAGTGGCTGCCGGGCGGCCCCGCCGGGCAGGGTCCCGGGCACGCCCCCGGGCCGTCGGCCGCTCTCCACGACGCCGGGCCGCGGGCCGCCTCCCCCGACTCCAGACCGCCGACCGCTCCCCACGACGCCGGATCATCGGCCGCTCCCCACGCCCCCGGGCCGTCGGCCGCTTCCTACGCCCCCGGGCCGTCGGCCGCTCCCGCTCCGCCCGGCTCCCACGCCGTAGCGGACGCGTGGCCCGGCCCGAGGCGTGCCGCCGGCCCGCGCCGAGGGGCCGGCGACCCGGTGAAAGCCCTGCTGCACCGCCACCATGAGCTGTGCGCGCGGGCCGTGGACCCGCTGGAGGTCGCGGCGGGGCTGGAGACGCACGGCGTCACCGACCGCACCGCCGCCCGCTTCCGCCACCGCGACGTGTTCTCGCTCGCCGAGGAGCTGTACGCGCGCGTGCCGTGCGACGCCGAGCCGCGCCCGGAGCCCGCACCCCTGCCGGTGCCCCGGGTCCGCGTCGGCTGGGTGCTGCTCACCCTGCTGCCCGGAGCGCTCGGCGCGGCCACGGTGACCGGCCTGCGGCTCACCCACGGGCAGCCCCGCGCGCTGCTCGCACTCGGCGGCCTCCTCGCCGCGGCCCTCGCCATGCGCGCGGCACTGCGCCACGGCCCGCTCTCCGGTCCGCCCCGCCGGCACGCGTGGCGCACCGCCGCCGCCCCCTGTTACTGGACGCTCTGGCTGCTCGGATACGCCCTCGCCGGCGACGGCCTCCTTCACGCCCTCCTCACGGGCGGCCCGGACGCCCTGCCCACGGGGACCCCGGACGGCCCCTGGCCCACGGCCACCGCGCCCGCCCTGGCCCTCCTGCCGGCCTGCGCCCCGGCGGCCTGGTCCGCCCACCTGCTGGCCGCCGGCGCCCGCCGCAGGCTGTCCCGCAGCCGCGGCCTGGCGGACTTCACGGCCGCCGCGAAACCCCTGCTGGCCGGAGTCCTCACCCTGTTCCTCGGCGCCTTCGGCGCACTGCTCGCCCTGTGCGGCACCGCCCTGCACGAGCCCCCGGCTTTCGCGCAGTCCCTCCCCCTGGGCGCCCTGCTCCTGCTCGCCCGCCTGCTCACCGTGCACCGCCACCGGCACGCCCCCGTCCTCGCACTGGGCGCCGCCGCGGCCATGGAAGCGGCGGCCCTCGCGCTGCCGACGGCCGCCCGGCTGCCCGGCTGCGCCTTCCTGGCGGCTCCCGTCGAGACCCTGGTCGGCGCCTGGGGCGTGGCCGCCGTACCGGCCCTCGCCTGCGGCACCGCGGCCCTCGCCCTGCTGTGGCACGCCGGCCGCACCCTCACCCGCGCCTCGGTCCACGCGCCCACGGGAGCACCCGAGTGAACCTTCCGCCCCCGGCCCGGCCCACCGCCGGCGGCACCCGCACCACCCGTTTTGAAGGAGAACACCAGATGACCACGTCCCGAGCCGGAGCGTCCGGAGCCTCGGCGACCGCCGGAGACCCCGGAGCAGCCGCAGGAGCCGTCGAGACGGCCGGTACCACCGGCGCGCACACCCCGGGAGCCGCCCGATGAGGGTCCTGCTGATCGGAGCCAACGGATTCATCGGCCGCTACGTCGCCGACCGCCTGCTCGCCGACCCGGCCGTCCAGCTCACCGCGCTCGGCCGCGGCGACGACGCCGACGTCCGCTTCGACCTCGCCACCGGCAGCCCGGGCGCGCTCACCCGCTTCCTCGACGCGGTCCACCCCGGGGTCGTGGTCAACTGCGCGGGCGCCACCCGCGGCGGCGCCCGCGAACTGACCCGGCACAACACCGTCGCCGTGGCCACCGTCTGCGAGGCCCTGCGCCGCAGCGGGTGCGGCGCCCGCCTGGTGCAGATCGGGTGCGGCTCCGAGTACGGTCCCAGCCAGCCCGGGTCCTCCACCGCCGAGGACGCCGTGCCGCGCCCCGGCGGCCCGTACGGCGTCAGCAAGCTCGCCGCGACCGAACTGGTCCTCGGCTCCGGCCTCGACGCCGTCGTGCTGCGCGTCTTCTCGCCGGCCGGCCCCGGCACCCCGGCCGGCTCCCCGCTGGGCCGCCTCGCGGAGGCCATGCGGCGCGCGATGCAGTCCGGCGACGGCGAACTCAAACTCGGCGGCCTCGGCGTCCAGCGCGACTTCGTGGACGTACGCGACGTCGCCCGGGCCGTGCACGCCGCTTCGCTCTCCGCCGCGCAGGGCGTGATCAACATCGGCTCCGGCCGTGCCGTACGGCTCAGGGAGGCCGCCGCCGTCCTCGCGCGCGTGGCCGGGTACGGCGGTGCCCTCCACGAACTCGACGCCCCGCCCGGACCGCTGCGCAACGCCATCGGCCATCCCCGCGCCGACCTGGAGCACCCGGCACCGGTGGCGTACCCGTACCCGGACGGCTGCGGCAGCTGGCAGCAGGCCGACGTGCGCACCGCGCGCGACCGGCTGGGCTGGCGGCCCCGCATCAACCTCGAAGAATCCCTGGCCGACATCTGGATGGAGGCGGCATGCCGCATCTGACCAGCACCACCGCGGACGCCACCGGCACCGGCATCCGCACCGCCCTCGGCATCCCCGGTTACGCCCATCCGCTCGTCGCCCCGGCCCAGTGGGCGGAACTCGCCCGCCCCGGCCTCCCGGTGGACTGGGTGGTCCTCGACGTCGCCGGCGGCCCCGGCAGCCGCCCCGACCCGCACTGCCTGGAGGCCGTTGCCCGGCTGCGGGCCGCCGGTGTCCGCGTCCTCGGCCACCTCGACCTCACCTACGGCACCCGGGCCTTCGGCGACCTGCTCTCCGACGCCCACCGCCATCTCGACTGGTACCGGGTCGACGGCTTCCTGCTGGACCGCTGTCCCGTCGAGCGCGCCGAGCTGCCCGGGGTCCGCCGCGCGGTCACCACGCTCCGGGCGCTCGGTGACACCGCCCACATCGTCCTGGGCCACGGCCGCCATCCGCACCCCGGGTACGCCGAGGACGCCGACCAGCTGGTGACCTTCTCCGGCTCGTGGTCCGACTACCGCTGGTCGCAGGTGGCCGAGTGGACCGCCGACTACCCGTCCGACCGCTTCTGCCACTTCGTGCACAGCGTGCCCCACGGCCACCTGCACGAGGCGCTGCGGATCGCCCGCTGGCAGGGCGCGGCGACGGTCTACCTCACGGACCGCACGGACCGGGGCGGCCACGTCGACCCCTGGGAGACCATGCCCGGCTACTGGGACGACATCGTCTCGCTGGTCGGGACAGGTGTCTCGGAATGAAGGAGGCCGTGGCAGTGTTACGAGGAGAACAACTGTAGTGATTGACCGACCAACGGAGTCCCCGTGTCGCTGCCACCCCTGGTCGAGCCGGCTTCCGAGCTCACCGTAGACGAGGTCCGCAGGTACTCCCGCCACCTGATCATCCCCGATGTGGGGATGGACGGGCAGAAGCGGCTGAAGAACGCCAAGGTGCTCTGTGTCGGCGCCGGCGGCCTGGGCTCGCCGGCGCTGATGTACCTGGCCGCCGCGGGCGTGGGCACCCTCGGCATCGTGGAGTTCGACGAGGTCGACGAGTCGAACCTGCAGCGCCAGATCATCCACAGCCAGTCCGACATCGGCCGCTCCAAGGCCGAGTCCGCTCGCGACAGCGTCAAGGGCATCAACCCGTACGTGAACGTGATCCTTCACGAGGAGCGGCTGGAAGCCGACAACGTGATGGAGATCTTCAGCCAGTACGACCTGATCGTCGACGGCACCGACAACTTCGCGACCCGCTACCTGGTCAACGACGCCTGCGTACTGCTGAACAAGCCGTACGTGTGGGGCTCCATCTACCGCTTCGACGGCCAGGCCTCGGTCTTCTGGTCCGAGCACGGCCCCTGCTACCGCTGCCTCTACCCGGAGCCCCCGCCCCCCGGCATGGTCCCCTCCTGCGCCGAGGGCGGCGTCCTGGGCGTGCTGTGCGCGTCCATCGGCTCCATCCAGGTCAACGAGGCCATCAAGCTCCTCGCCGGCATCGGCGAGCCGCTGGTCGGCCGTCTGATGATCTACGACGCCCTGGAGATGCAGTACCGCCAGGTCAAGGTCCGCAAGGACCCGGACTGCGCGGTCTGCGGTGAGAACCCGACCGTCACCGAGCTCATCGACTACGAGGCCTTCTGCGGCGTCGTCTCCGAGGAAGCCCAGGCGGCGGCCATGGACTCCACGATCACTCCCAAGCAGCTCAAGGAGTGGATCGACGACGGCGAGAACATCGAGATCATCGACGTCCGCGAGCCGAACGAGTACGAGATCGTCTCCATCCCGGGCGCCAGGCTGATCCCGAAGAACGAGTTCCTCCTGGGCACCGCCCTGGAGGGCCTCCCGCAGGACAAGAAGATCGTCCTGCATTGCAAGACGGGTGTCCGCAGTGCGGAAGTCCTCGCGGTCCTGAAGTCCGCGGGCTTCTCCGACGCGGTCCACGTCGGCGGCGGCGTCATCGGCTGGGTCAACCAGATCGAACCGGACAAGCCGGTCTACTGATCAACGGTCTCGCCGACCAGCGAGACTGACGAAGCCCACGGCTCTGAGCTGCTCAGACGCCGTGGGCTTCTGTCGTTGTTGGTCGGTGTCGGGCGTCCTCGCACGGCCCAGAGACGGCCCGGCCCGCAGCATGCAGAGCGCTGGCCCAGGTGAGTGCCGCTTTACAAGTTCGTTCTCGCCCCGGTCCGGCGGGGGCCCGTTTCCTGCACTGCTACCGCGCACGGCCGCTGGTTGCCGCCGCCGTCTGCTGTCGTTGATGTCACCCGCGGATGTCAGAGGCACAGCTTGGGGAAGGGACACATCTCCAGCGGCTCATTCGGCCAGTCGGCCCAGCCCACTGGCACACCGCCATAGCGGTCGACAAGTCCGCCGGCCATCATCCTTCCGCTTGGAGAGCACGAAGCCGCGCAACCGCATGGGCTGGCCTGGGACAGGCAGGGCTTCGTCGGTCACGTGGGGCCGCCTGCGTGACGGGCCACTTACCTGTCGTGCCCGGCCGCGCCTGGCTTCTCCTGCGGGCGCCTCGACCCTTGATTTAGGCGAGCCGGGACAGAGTGGTAGCTGGCTAGTAGTTGGGAGGCGGCATTGGGTCGATGCTGCCTTCACAGCAATGCCAGCCAGCGACCCAGCAGCACCCATGCCGCACTGCCAGCCAGCTCTACCCTGCAGCACCACCACAGCCCTGACCTGCATAGACGCCCGCTCGATCTACTAGTCTGGGACGAAGTAGTAGCTGGTTAGTAGTTGGGGGGCGGCATTGGGTCGATGCCGCCTTCACGGCAATGCCAGCCCTACCGGCAGCATCACCAAAGCGCCGATCTGCATAGACGCCCGCTCGATCTACTAGTCTGGGGCGAAGTAGTAGCTTGCTAGTAGTTGGAGAGACGCTGCGTTGATGCTGCTGCAGATCCCTGCAGCAATGCCTGCCGGCAGTTGGTCTTGGTCCCACAGGGACCAGCGACCAGGCCTGCAGCTAGGAGGAGCGAAGGTCATGACGCAACTGCGTACCAATGAAGCCATGCGTGACGTTGGCGGCTGGCATGAGCAGCAGGAGGCGTTCGCATGAGAAGACCAATGCCGCCTCCCCCTCCGGAGGAGACCATGCAGCTCATCGTGAAGTCTGAAGGCGGAAAGCTGGCGCGGATCCTCACTGCTCCCGGTGCTGGCCCAACCGACCCATATCTCCCGTGGGATCGCCTTCGACATAAGAATCCGCCTAACGATCTAACGCACGAGGAGTGGTGGGCGGGCATCAAGCTTGCGCGACGCAGAGTGCAGCGCATCCTGCCGCTGGTAGACGTGAACGGCCAGCCCTTCGTTTTCTGCCTCCCGGACGTCGTACTTAAGTCCTTGGAGGAAGTAAGCCGGGACGCTAGCGGCAAGATCACCATCAGCGAGCAGGTTACCAACCCTGCCACCCGCGACCGCTACCTGATCAATTCTTTGATCGAAGAAGCAATTAACTCCAGCCAGCTGGAAGGCGCCTCCACGAGCCGCAAGGTCGCTAAGGAGATGATCCGCACACAACGTCAGCCGCGAGATCGCGATGAGCGGATGATCTACAACAACTATCAGGCGATGCGCATGATTGGCGACTTGCGCAACGAGCGGCTGACCCCGGAAATGATTTGCGAGATCCATCGAGTAGTCACGGACGGGACCCTCGATAATTCCCATGCTTCTGGCCGCTTCCAGCTACCGGACGAGGACCGTGTAGGTGTTTGGAACGGCAACGAACTACTGCATACTCCGCCACCTGCTGCAGCGCTCCCAGAACGTGTACAGAGGCTGTGCGATTTTGCAAACGGTGAGCTAGATGAGGTCTACATACCCCCTGTCCTGCGTGCAATCACCGTCCACTTCATGATCGGCTACGATCACCCCTTCGAGGATGGAAATGGGCGAACCGCCCGGGCCTTGTTCTATTGGTCCATGTTGAATCAGGACTACTGGCTCACCGAATACGTGGCCATCTCGCCCATTCTCAAGAATGCGCCTTCAAAGTACGCCTACAGTTATTTGTACTCCGAGGACGATGAGAACGACCTGACATACTTCCATCTGTATCAACTGGGAGTGCTGCAGAGGTCAATTTCACAGCTGCATGAGTACCTGTTCAGGAAGGCGGAAGAGGTACGGGAGCTACAGCAGAGCATCTCTGGGGCCCAGAAACTGTTCAATCACCGACAGATCGCCTTGCTGAACCATGCGCTGAAGAATCCGGGTGCATCCGTAACTGCGCAGTCGCATATGGCAAGCCATAATGTTGTCTATGAGACGGCCAGACAGGATCTTATCGCCCTGGAAGATCACGGACTCCTGCAGAAGAGTAGGGCTGGTCGTTCGTTCATCTGGACGCCGGTGGAAGACCTGGGGCGGCGTTTGCGAGGAATGAGTGACGCGGGCAGCAATGCCTCCAAGGCGGATTAACGCTTGGTGGGGTAGCTTGCGGTTGGCGCGGCGATGAATCGCTAGGTCGGCGGAGCGGCTTTGGGCTGGAGCTGCTTTGGGGCGAGTGATCATGGCCCCGTAAGCTTCCGGCGCGTCGGGCAGTCTGTGGACCTGCCCGGTAAAGCACGACGTTGGGGCCATGATCTTCGAGGCTCGCCCCAAAGTGGCTGCCTAAAGCCGTGGAGCCGACCGCCCCAGCCACAGAGGGTTTCCCTTCCGACCTCAGCCCGCATGCACGCAGCGCGCCGCCGGGCGCGGCCAGCCGGGGCGAAGACAGGAGGCAGGCCGCGCCGCAGAGGCGGCGCGCGCCCGCGCCGTGCGCGGGCCTTGATGATGTAGAGAAAGTCTTACCGCGCTAGTGACCTGGCATCGAGAAATCGATCATGCAGCTCGGCTCTTCGGCTCCTCGCCGTGCTCCAGATACACCGGAGCAGAGCTGGCCCTGGCCTCGACAGCCGCCCTGATACGTCGGGCCAGTCGCGGGATCGTACGCTCGGTGATCTGTGCCTGGGAGACAAACGCGAAGCTCTTCAGCTCCTCTGGCTGCAAGGTGATCGCTCCCAGATCGTCCTGAGTGAGCTGGCCGCCGTCGAACAGGTACAGCACCTTGTCGCCCTCGGCCTCGTTCGGGGCCCAGTCGACCGCGAGCAGACGTCCGATGGGCGGCGTGATCCCCAGCTCCTCTTGGACCTCGCGGATGGCGGCGTGCAGCGGGGACTCGCCGGCCTCGACGTACCCGCCGGGGATCTCCCAGTAGTCCTTGTAGGAGGGTTCCACCATGAGGACCCGCCCGGCGGCATCAAAGAAGAGCGCACCCGCCGCCATACGCGGATGCGCCATCTTCGCTTCGTGTGCATTCGGCGCCATGCAGCCGAGGGTACCCAGCTCAGACCACGCGCAGCCTGTCGGCCAGGTCCGCCAGGTTCCGGCTCGGCCGGCCGCGCTGCCCTCGAACCCAGGTGAGCACCAGCTCCCGCGCCAGGTAGTGGCTCCGCACCTGCTCCGGTGCCCAGCTCTCTGCTTCCAGGACTTTGGCGAGCGCGTCGTCCATCCGGTTGTGGGCGCTGAGAGCCCGGGCTACTTCGAGGTTGTGCCGTGTACGGCGCTCCGTCGGCAGTCCAGTCGTGTCGATCTGCGGGCCCAGCTCGACCGCAACCTGCATGTCACCCAGCTCGGCCGCCGTGGCCACCCGATGAATGGCGACGTTCGTCGGCCCGAAGGCGGTCCAGACGTGGTTGGCGTCGGTGCCGAGTCGGTCGGCTGTCCGTTTCGCCTCGTCCAGGAAGGTCCGCGTCGTGGCCCGGTCGTCCGCACGGGCTGAGGCCATGGACCCGGCCAGGAACAGGGTCCCGTAGATGGAGAGGAACTCGGGCGTCGCCTCCTGGAGACCCGGCCGAAGGTATTCGCCCGCGTCCCCGACCAGCTGCACGGCTGCGTCGAACCGGCCGTTGGACAGCAGGCAGTGCGCAACGGACCGGAAGAGAGAACCGGTCACGACCGCATTGCCGGACTGCTGTGCTGCTGCCAATCCGCGGTCGGCTGCGATCCATGCCAGGTCGGTCTCACCGAGCTTGGTGAGCACCATGGCCGCGCCCTGGTACGTCATGGCCGTCAGCTCGTGCGCCCGCTCTCGCTCCCGGCCCTGGTACGACTGGGCGGCGATGAGTGCGTCTGCCAGGAGCAAGGGCAGCCGCCGGGTCGCGAAGCCATAGCGTGATTCCTGGTAGGCGTCCCAAACCTCTGCGACGTTGCGGCTCAGCTCGGCGAGCGACGTCGGCTCGCCTTCGGTGGCGACGCCTAGCAGCGGTGTCAGCTGGCGGTAGTTCATGAGGGCTGAGCGGAGTGCCGGCACCGTGCGGGTGCCGCTGTCTGGCGTCCACTCCAGGAGAGTGGGTTCGGCCAGCAGGTCGCCGAGCGTCACGTCCAGGGCGTCGGCGAGCGACTTGATGACCGAGAGCCGGTCCAGCTCGATCCGGTTGTTCTCCGCCTTGCTCAGCCAGTCCACCGTACGGCCCACCAGTCCGGCCAGAACCTCTTGAGAGATGCCCCGCCTTCGGCGGTACCAAGCGACTCGTTCACCGATCGTCAGGTTCGTCGTCATTCCTCGCATGGCTAGAGCGTCTTCCCATCTCCCTATGGGACCCCGGAGGAATTTTCCGGGGTAGTGCGCCGCCTCGCCCCTAGCGTCGTAGCTACCCCAAGAGGTCGCCAGGCCGAACACGCGACGAAGGAGCCACGATGCCGCTGACGCCGGCCGAAGTGGTGGAGTTGACTCGAGAGGTGAAGGAGTTGGCCGATGAGGTGAACGTCATCGCGCACCGTGCTGACGAGCTGGTCAGCCGTCTTGCGGCTGCCCTCGCACCAGTTGCTCAAGCTGATCCATCCGCTCCGCGAGCCGACGCACCTCGCGCCGTACGTCGGACAGATAACCGGCGATCTCCTCGAACTCCGGGCTGCGCTTCGTCTGACGGGGCTCCTCGGGAAGGGTGACGAAGCTCCCCTTGCCCTGGTGGGAGATCGCGTAGCCGTCTTCACGGAGCCGGGAGATCGCCTGGCGGGCCACGGTCCGCGAGACGTCGTGGTCGTTCATCAGCTCGGTTTCGGACGGCAGTTTGGTGCCGGGTTCCAGCTCTCCCTGCCGGATGCGCCTCTTGAAGTCGTCGGCGATCTCCAGGTACTTCGCCCGCCCGGTGAACTCGGCCATAGCCCCTCTCAGTGCTTGTCGCACTAAGTGCAGCACATCCAACCGACACCCGTCGAGAAGCACTTGACGTACTAAGTGTGTCAGGTGCACTCTCGTGACAGGTCGACGTACTAAGTACGTCAAGTCTCGATCCCTAGGAGCGCACTCATGCGTCAGATCCCCGTCGACACCTCCGCCGCGACCGTGATGGTCGCCAAGACCCCGCAGCCCAAGGTCAAGGACCGCCGTACCGGCGAGATCGCCACCGACGTCGAGACCGGCGCGAAGCTGATGACCGTCGACGTGATGTTCGCGGCCAACGACGAGGTTGAGATCCTGTCCATCACCGTCCCCGAGCCGGGCATCTCCGGTGAGCTGACCATGGGCACGCCGGTCGCGCTCACTGGACTGATCGCCCGGCCGTGGGAGAACGACTTCAACGGCCAGAAGCGGCACGGGATCGCCTTCCGTGCCGTCGCGGTCACGTCCCTCGTCGCCGCTGCCGCGAACTCCAAGGCGGCCTGATCATGACCGCGTTAACGGTCGCTGTGGTGCTGGTCGTCGCCGCTGCGGGTCTCCTGCGGTGGCGGCGCGGGTGCAGATGCCCGCCAAGGTCGACACCCGGCCTATGCGAGTTCCGGTCGCCCTGCGCGAGGACGGCTCGGTGCACTACCGCGACTACCGCGCCGTCCCACACGCCCTCACCCTCGGCGCCACCGAGTCGGGCAAGTCCGTTTACCAGCGCAACCTGGTCGCCGGACTCGCTCCGATGGACGTCGCCCTGGTAGGCATCGACTGCAAGCAGGGGGTTGAGCTGTTCCCGCTGGCCCACCGGTTCTCCGCCCTCGCCGACAACCCCGCGGCCGCCGCCGAGCTGCTGGACGCGCTCGTGTCCCGCATGGAAGGGATCTACCAGCTCATCCGTGCCGAACAGCGCATCACCGCCGCGGTGCCGGACGCGGAGATAGCCGCCGACATCTGGGACCTGCCCG
>NZ_JOIU01000019.1 GCF_000720135.1 Streptomyces sp. NRRL S-1022
CGACTCTATCAGATCTTTTCTCGATCCGATTTCCTCGGTGCTTTCCAGGTTCCCGCTCTCGCGTTTCCCTTTCCGGCGGTTCCGACTTTATCAGAAGTTCTGAGCCGGATTTCCCACCCGCTCCGGGGATCCATGTCCAGCACGTGAAGTGCTGGGGTTCCCGGTTGGGCGGAGCCGTAAACGTACTGGAGCGGGGCGCCCCGATGCAAATCGAGGCGCCCCGCTCCTGGTGACCACCGACGGGTCGTCAGACCTCCACGACCACGGGCAGGATCATCGGCCTGCGGCGATACGTGTCCGAGACCCACTTGCCGAGGGTCCGGCGGATGAGCTGCTGGAGCTGGTGGGGCTCCACCACGCCGTCCTGGGCGGACCGCTCCAGGACCTCCGTGATCTTCGGGAGGACGTCGGCGAAGGCCGAGTCCTCGATGCCGGAGCCGCGCGCCTGGACGTGCGGTCCGCCGGTGATCTTGCCGGTGGAGGCGTCCACGACCACGAAGACCGAGATGATGCCCTCGTCGCCGAGGATCTTGCGGTCCTTGAGCGCCGGCTCGCCGACGTCGCCGACCGAGAGCCCGTCGACGTAGACGTAACCGGCCTGGACCTTGCCGGAGATCTTGGCCTTGCCCTCGATCAGGTCGACCGCCACGCCGTCCTCGGCGATGACGATCCGGTCGTGCGGGACACCGGTCAGGGCGCCCAGCTCGGCGTTGGCCCGCAGGTGGCGCCATTCGCCGTGGACCGGCATCAGGTTCTTCGGGCGGCAGATGTTGTAGAAGTACAGCAGCTCGCCCGCGGACGCGTGGCCGGAAACGTGCACCTTGGCGTTGCCCTTGTGGACGACGTTGGCGCCCCAGCGGGTCAGGCCGTTGATCACGCGGTAGACCGCGTTCTCGTTCCCGGGGATCAGCGAGGAGGCGAGGATGACCGTGTCGCCCTCGACGATGCGGATCTGGTGGTCGCGGTTGGCCATGCGGGACAGGGCCGCCATCGGCTCGCCCTGGGATCCCGTGCAGACCAGGACCACCTCGTGGTCGGGCAGGTCGTCCAGTGTCCTGACGTCCACCACCAGACCCGGCGGGACCTTCAGGTAGCCCAGGTCGCGGGCGATGCCCATGTTCCGGACCATGGAGCGGCCGACGAAGGCGACCCGGCGGCCGTACTCGTGGGCCGCGTCCAGGATCTGCTGGATGCGGTGGACGTGACTGGCGAAGCTCGCCACGATGATCCGCTTGCCGGCACCGGCGAAGACCTGCCGCAGCACGTTGGAGATGTCGCGCTCGGGCGGGACGAAGCCCGGGACCTCCGCGTTCGTCGAGTCGGCGAGGAGGAGGTCGATGCCCTCCTCGCTCAGCCGCGCGAATGCGTGCAGGTCGGTGAGTCGGTTGTCCAGCGGCAGCTGGTCCATCTTGAAGTCGCCGGTGTGCACCACCATGCCGGCGGGCGTGCGGATGGCGACGGCCAGGGCGTCCGGGATCGAGTGGTTGACGGCGACGAACTCGCAGTCGAAGGGGCCGATGCGCTCACGGTTCCCCTCCGCCACCTCCAGGGTGTACGGACGGATCCGGTGTTCCTGGAGCTTGGCCTCGATCAGGGCGAGGGTCAGCTTGGAGCCGATCAGCGGGATGTCCGGCTTCTCGCGGAGCAGGTAGGGGACGCCGCCGATGTGGTCCTCGTGGCCGTGCGTGAGGACGATGCCCTCGATGTCGTCGAGGCGGTCCCGGACGGACGAGAAGTCCGGCAGGATCAGGTCGATTCCGGGCTGCTCCTCCTCGGGGAAGAGCACTCCGCAGTCGACGATCAGCAGGCGGCCGCCGTACTCGAAGACCGTCATGTTCCGGCCGATCTCACCGAGCCCGCCGAGCGGGGTGACCCGCAGGCCGCCCTCGGAAAGCGGCGGCGGCGGGCCGAGTTCAGGATGCGGATGACTCAAAAGACTCTCCTCAACCACACGCGCCACGTACCGGTATGGCACGTGGCGCGCATGACGTTCGTGCGGAAGCAGTTGTCGTTGTGGGGTGCGGGCACCGGTGGCCCGCCTCTTCTGTTGTTCTTCAGTTGTGAAGCCCGTGTGGTGCCAAGTCTGTAGTCAGAGCTGTACCCCGCCGGCAGCAAGATCGCTCTTGAGCTGGGCGATCTCCTCGGGCGAGCACTCGATCATGGGCGAGCGCAGCGGTCCGGCGGGCAGGCCCTGGAGGGCGAGTGCCGCCTTGGTGGTCATGACGCCCTGGGTACGGAACATGCCGGTGTAGACCGGGAGCAGCTTCTGGTGGATCTCGGTGGCCTTGACGACGTCGCCGGAGACGTACGCGTCCACCAGGGCGCGCAGGTCGGGGGTGACGAGGTGGCCGACGACCGAGACGAAGCCGACCGCGCCCACGGAGAGCAGCGGGAGGTTCAGCATGTCGTCGCCGGAGTACCAGGCGAGGCCGGACTGGGCGATGGCCCAGCTGGCGCGGCCGAGGTCGCCCTTGGCGTCCTTGTTGGCGACGATCCGGGGGTGCTCTGCGAGCCGGACGAGCGTCTCGGTGCTGATCGGGACGCCGCTGCGACCGGGGATGTCGTAGAGCATGACCGGCAGGCCGGTGGCGTCCGCGACGGCCGTGAAGTGCCGGTACAGGCCCTCCTGCGGGGGCTTGTTGTAGTACGGCGTGACGACCAGCAGGCCGTGGGCGCCGATGCGCTCGGCCTCGCGCGCCAGCTCGACGCTGTGGTGGGTGTCGTTGGTTCCGACGCCGGCGACGACGTGGGCGCGGTCGCCGACGGCCTCCAGGACGGCTCGTACCAGGTCCGATTTCTCCGCGTCACTGGTGGTGGGGGACTCGCCGGTGGTGCCGTTGACGATCAGGCCGTCGTTGCCTGCGTCCACCAGGTGGGCGGCGAGCCGCTGCGCGCCGTCGAGGTCGAGTGCGCCGTCCGCCGTGAAGGGCGTGACCATGGCGGTGAGGACCCGCCCGAAGGGGGTCTGCGGAGTCGAGGTCGGAGCCATGGGTAACACGCTACTCGGTACGCGATGCGGGGTGTGCCCGTGGGGTATCGGGAAAGTCAGGACAAAGAAGGAGCCCGGCACTGCCTGCTCGGGGGTTCAAGCAGTGCCGGGTCCGTTTGATCAGGCTAGATGAACTTCTCTAAATGCCGCAATACGGACACCTCGCCAGGCTGACCCGTACATCCGTTCCGGCAAGGGAACAAGGCTTCGCTACGGGGCCACACGCCCGTTCGCGTTGTAGGCGGCGTGCGTCAGCGGCATGAGCTTCGCCCACTCCGCCTCCATCTTCTCGCCCACCATCTCGATCTCCCGCTGCGGGAAGGACGGCACCTTGGCCAGCTCGTGCTGGGTGCGCAGGCCGAGGAAGTGCATCAGGGAGCGGGCGTTGCAGGTGGCGTACATCGAGGAGTAGAGGCCGACGGGGAGGGCGGCGCGGGCGACCTCGCGGGCGACGCCGTCGGCGAGCATCTTCTGGTAGGCCGTGTACGACTGCTCGTACGACTCGCGCAGGGCGCCGGTTACCGCCTCGTGCTGGGCCGGGGTGCCCTCGACGAAGACGTACTTGCCCGGGCGGCCCTCCTGGACGAGCTTGCGGTCGGCGCCGGGGACGTAGAAGACGGGCTCCAGCTCCCGGTAGCGGCCGGACTCCTCGTTGTACGACCAGCCGACGCGGTGCCGCATGAACTCGCGGAAGACGAAGATCGGGGCGCTGATGAAGAAGGTCATCGAGTTGTGCTCGAACGGGCTGCCGTGCCGGTCGCGCATCAGGAAGTTGATCAGGCCCTTGGAGCGCTCGGGGTCCTTCTTCAGCTCTTCCAGGGACTGCTCGCCGGCGGTGGAGACGCGGGCGGCGAAGAGCACGTCGGCGTCCGAAGCGCTGGACTTCACCAGCTCGACGGTGACGTCGCTGCGGAACGTGAGCGACTCGGGGGTGGTCACGGGGGTACGGATCCTTCCCATTACTTCTGCGGTTGCGACCACCTTACGGGGGCACCCGACGGGCCCTGGACACCACCTCGCCCCGTGCGACGCCCGAGATTTTTTCGGATATGGGCACCTTTCGTGTCACTCGCGCGTCTGTATCGGTGAGGTCTGCGTGTTCGATCACAAACCCTGAGAGGAGCGGCACCCACGATGTTCCGTCGGCGCGAGCCCGTACCCTTCGCCTTCCTGGCCGAGGCGGACAGGTTCCGCAGTAATGTCACGCCCCCGCCCCGCAGGCGGGCGTCCTTCGGCGAGATGGCCGGGCGCTGGCTGCTGGGCCTCACCCTCGTCGCCGGGCTCGCCGGCGCCCTGATCCTGGGCACGCCGGCGCTCTCCGCGCCCTCCGGTACGCCGGCTCAGCAGTCCCAGGCGTCCCAGGGGCACTGAGTACTCTTCCGGACGCTCAAGGCTGGTGAGCGGGAAGACGGCCGGATAGCCTCACGGCACAGCCCGCGCGAGGAGCGAGTGAGGACCAGCCGTGCCCCTGTCCTTCCTGACGGCCGACCGTGCCTTCGATTCGGTGGCCGAGAGTGCGCTGCCGTACGACGACCCCGACCGCTGGCGGCGCCCCTACCGGCCCGGACCCTGGCGGGTGGGGCTGGCGGCGCTGGTGCTGCTGCTCGCCTCCGTCGCGCTGTTCACCGCGGTGCTCATCGCGCTGACCGGCGCGCCGGCCACCGCCGGGGCCGTCCTCGGCGTCGGGCTGGTGATCGTCGTCGGCGCGCTGCGGCTGCTGCGCATGGGGGTGTGGGTCAGCCGGCGCGGGCTGCGCCGTACCGGTCTGCTGGTGACGCGGACGGTGCCATGGGCGCGGGTCGTCTCGGTGCGGACGGTGCAGCAGCCGGTGCGCTGGCTGGGGCTGCCGCGCACGGTACAGGGGCAGGCGCTGGCGCTCGTCCGCAAGGACCGGCGGCCCGAGGACACCCCGCCCCTGCTCACCACCCACGGCCTGGACTTTCTCGGCCGCCCGCTCGCCTTCGACCGGGCGGCGGACGCGGTGGAGGCCTGGGCGGCGGAGAACGGCCGCGGCTGACCCGCAAGCACGCCCGAAGGGGCCGCCCCACCGCGAGGTGGGGCGGCCCCTTCGGCGTGGCTGGGCCACAGGGCACACGGCGGCCACAGCGGAGGACAGCGGGCTGTCCCCCGGGATCCCGGGCTCGAAGTCCGGCCGGAGCCGGGAAGCCTTCGTCCCGTCTCGCGCGGCAGCCGTGCGGGCCGGCGGAGGGCAGCGGACTCTCCCACGCGGGGCCGCCATCCCGAGCTCCGGCCGGTGGCCGTCGGCCCTCGCGCGTAAGGGCGGCCGGGAGTCGGAAGGGCTCCGTCACACCTCACGGCGCGGGCGGCGGGCACCGGGGGATCGGAGGCTGTGGGTGGCCGCCGTACCCCGTCCGGTGTCAGGGCTGGGGTGGTCTGCCGGCGTGGAGGGCTATCGCGCGTTGCATGGCCTTGCGGGCACGCGGGGTGTCGCGGGCGTCGTGGTAGGCGACGGCGAGGCGGAACCAGCAGCGCCAGTCGTCGGGGGACGACTCCGTCTCGGCCTTGCGCTTGGCGAACACCTCGTCGGCCGAGTCGCGGTCGATGCGGCCGCTGGGCAGGCGGGTCAGCTCGTCGGCCGGCAGGCCGCCCTCGGCCTCCAGCTCCGCGGCGAGGGCGTTGGCCCGGCGGACGAACTGGGTGTTCTTCCAGAGGAACCACAGGCCGATGACCGGCAGGATCAGCACCGCCACCCCGAAGGTGACGGTGAGGAGCGTGCCGGCCTGGATGAGCATCACGCCGCGGCTGCCGACCAGGACGAAGTAGAAGACCAGGACGGCGGCCGTGACGAGGTAGGTGATCTTCGCGCGCATGGCAGTGGCTGTCAGCTCAGGTCCAGGAAGTGCTCCAGGCCGAAGGTGAGGCCCGGAGCGGTCACCACCCGGCGGGCGCCGAGCAGGATGCCCGGCATGAAGCTGCTGTGGTGGAGGGAGTCGTGCCGCACGGTGAGGGTCTCGCCCTCGCCGCCGAGCAGGACCTCCTGGTGGGCCAGGAGGCCGCGCAGCCGGACGGCGTGCACGGGGATGCCGTCGACGCTGGCGCCACGGGCGCCGTCGAGGGCGGTGACGGTCGCGTCCGGCGCGGGTGCCGTGCCGGCCGTCCGGCGGGCCTCGGCGATGAGCTGGGCGGTGCGCGTGGCGGTACCGGAGGGGGCGTCCACCTTGTTCGGGTGGTGCAGCTCGACCACCTCGACCGACTCGAAGTACGGCGCCGCGATCTGCGCGAACTTCATCGTCAGCACGGCCCCGATGGAGAAGTTCGGCGCGATGAGCACGCCGGTCTCCGGGGACTGGGCCAGCCAGCCCTTCAGCTGCGCGAGGCGCTCGTCGGTCCAGCCCGTCGTACCGACGACCGCGTGGATGCCGTGGCGCACGCAGAAGTCGAGGTTGCCCATGACCGAGGCCGGGGTGGTCAGCTCGACGGCGACCTGGGCGCCGGACTCCGCCAGCGTCTCCAGCTTGTCGCCGCGGCCGAGGGCGGCGACCAGCTCCATGTCCTCGGCGGCCTCGACCGCCTTGACCGCCTCGGACCCGATCCGGCCCCCGGCACCGAGGACCGCCACGCGCAGCTTGCTCATGTTCCTGTTTCCTAACCGGTGGTGTTTCAGGCGACCGCGTCGTGCAGGCGGGAGGCCTGCTTGTCCTTGAGCGGGCCGATGACCGACAGCGACGGGCGCTGTCCCAGGATGTCGCGGGCGACGGAGCGGACCTCGTCCGGGGTGACCGCGGCTATCTTCGCCAGCATGTCGTCCACGGACATCTGCTCGCCCCAGCACAGCTCGCTCTTGCCGATACGGTTCATCAGCGCGCCGGTGTCCTCCAGGCCCAGGACCGTGGAGCCCCTCAGCTGGCCGATGGCGCGGGCGATCTCGTCGTCGGACAGGCCGTTCTGCGCGACGTGGTCGAGTTCGTCGCGGCAGATCCGCAGCACGTCGTGCACCTGGCTGGGCCGGCAGCCGGCGTAGACGCCGAAGAGGCCGCAGTCGGCGAAGCCGGAGGTGTAGGAGTACACGCTGTAGGCGAGGCCGCGCTTCTCCCGGACCTCCTGGAAGAGGCGGGAGGACATGCCGCCGCCGAGGGCGGTGTTGAGCACGCCCATGGCCCAGCGGCGGTCGTCGGTGCGGGCGAGCCCGGGCATGCCGAGGACGACGTGCGCCTGCTCGGTCTTGCGGGCCAGCAGCTCCACCTTGCCGGAGGCGCGGATCGTACGGCGGCCGTCGCGCGGGGCGATGGGCTGCGCGTCCGGCTTGCCCAGGGCGCCCGCCTTCTCGAAGGCCGCGCGGACCTGTCGTACGACCTTGGCGTGGTCGGTGTTGCCGGCGCAGGCGACCACGAGGTGGGTCGGGTCGTAGTGCTTCCGGTAGAAGCGGCGGATGCGGTCGGCGGTGAGGGCGTTGACCGTGTCGACCGTGCCGAGGACCGGGCGGCCGAGGGCGTTGTCGCCGAACATGGTGTGCGCGAACAGGTCGTGCACACAGTCGCCCGGGTCGTCCTCGGTCATGGCGATCTCTTCGAGGATCGCGCCGCGCTCGACGTCGACGTCCTCTTCGAGGATCAGCGAGCCGGTCAGCATGTCGCAGACGACGTCGATGGCGAGGGGCAGGTCGGTGTCGAGCACGCGTGCGTAGTAGCACGTGTACTCCTTGGCCGTGAACGCGTTCATCTCGCCGCCGACCGCGTCGAGGGCGGCGGAGATGTCCAGGGCGGACCTGCGGCGGGTCCCCTTGAAGAGCAGGTGCTCCAGGTAGTGCGTGGCGCCGTTCAGGGCCGGGGTCTCGTCGCGGGAGCCGACGTGCGCCCAGATGCCGAAGGTGGCGGAGCGGACCGAGGGCAGCGTCTCGGTGACGATGCGCAGCCCGCCCGGGAGGGTGGTCTTGCGCACGGTGCCGATGCCGGCCGTGCCCTTGATCAGGGTTTGGGTACGGGCGACGGCCCGCGCCTCCGAGGAGGGGCGGGCCGTCGCCTTCGAGCTACGGGACGTCACTGCTCGGCGTCGTCCTTCGCCTCGTCGTCGCCCTCTTCGCCCTCGATCACCGGGACGAGGGAGAGCTTGCCGCGGGAGTCGATCTCGGCGATCTCGACCTGGACCTTCTGGCCCACGCCGAGCACGTCCTCGACGTTCTCCACGCGCTTGCCGCCGGCGAGCTTGCGGATCTGCGAGATGTGCAGCAGACCGTCCTTGCCGGGCAGCAGGGACACGAACGCGCCGAAGGTGGTCGTCTTCACGACCGTACCCAGGTAGCGCTCGCCGACCTCGGGCATCGTCGGGTTGGCGATGCCGTTGATCGTGGCGCGGGCGGCCTCCGCCGAGGGACCGTCGGCGGCACCGATGTAGATCGTGCCGTCGTCCTCGATGGTGATCTCGGCGCCCGTGTCCTCCTGGATCTGGTTGATCATCTTGCCCTTGGGGCCGATGACCTCACCGATCTTGTCGACCGGGATCTTGACGGTGATGATCCGCGGGGCGTTCGGGGACATCTCGTCGGGCCGGTCGATGGCCTCCATCATCACGTCGAGGATGTGGAGACGCGCGTCGCGGGCCTGCTTGAGGGCCGCGGCGAGGACGGAGGCGGGGATGCCGTCCAGCTTGGTGTCGAGCTGGAGGGCGGTCACGAACTCCTTGGTGCCGGCGACCTTGAAGTCCATGTCGCCGAAGGCGTCCTCCGCACCGAGGATGTCGGTGAGGGTGACGTAGTGCGTCTCGCCGTCGATCTCCTGGGAGATCAGGCCCATGGCGATACCGGCGACCGGGGCCTTGAGCGGCACACCGGCGTTCAGCAGCGACATGGTGGAGGCGCAGACCGAGCCCATGGACGTCGAGCCGTTGGAGCTCAGCGCCTCGGACACCTGGCGGATCGCGTAGGGGAACTCCTCGCGCGCGGGCAGCACCGGCACGAGCGCGCGCTCGGCGAGGGCGCCGTGGCCGATCTCGCGGCGCTTGGGGGAGCCGACGCGGCCGGTCTCGCCGGTGGAGTACGGCGGGAAGTTGTAGTTGTGCATGTAGCGCTTGCGGGTCACCGGGGAGAGGGTGTCCAGCTGCTGCTCCATGCGGAGCATGTTGAGGGTGGTGACGCCCAGGATCTGGGTCTCGCCACGTTCGAACACCGCGGAGCCGTGCACCCGCGGGATGGCCTCGACCTCGGCGGCCAGGGTGCGGATGTCGGTGACACCGCGGCCGTCGATGCGCTTCTTCTCCTTGATCACGCGCTCGCGGACCAGCTGCTTGGTGAGCGAGCGGTACGCGGCGGAGATCTCCTTCTCGCGGCCCTCGAACTCCGGCAGGAGCTTCTCGGCGGCCAGACCCTTGACGCGGTCCAGCTCGGCCTCGCGCTCCTGCTTGCCGGCGATGGTGAGCGCCTGGGCCAGCTCGGGGCGGACGGCGGCGGTCAGGGCCTCGAACACGTCGTCCTGGTAGTCCAGGAAGATCGGGAACTCGGCGGTCGGCTTGGCGGCCTTGGCGGCGAGGTCGGCCTGGGCGCGGCACAGGACCTTGATGAAGGGCTTCGCGGCCTCAAGACCGGCGGCGACGATCTCCTCGGTCGGCGCCTCGGCACCGCCCTCGACCAGCTTGATCGTCTGCTCGGTGGCCTCGGCCTCGACCATCATGATCGCGACGTCGCCGTCCTCCAGCACACGGCCGGCGACGACCATGTCGAAGACGGCGTCCTCCAGCTCGGTGTGGGTCGGGAAGGCGACCCACTGGCCGCGGATCAGCGCGACGCGGACGCCGCCGATCGGGCCGGAGAAGGGCAGGCCGGCCAGCTGCGTCGACGCGGACGCGGCGTTGATCGCCACGACGTCGTACAGGTGGTCGGGGTTGAGCGCCATGATCGTGGCGACGACCTGGATCTCGTTGCGCAGGCCCTTCTTGAAGGACGGGCGCAGCGGGCGGTCGATGAGGCGGCAGGTGAGGATGGCGTCCTCGGACGGCCGGCCCTCACGGCGGAAGAAGCTGCCGGGGATCTTGCCGGCGGCGTACATCCGCTCCTCGACGTCCACCGTCAGGGGGAAGAAGTCGAGCTGGTCCTTGGGGTTCTTGGAGGCGGTGGTGGCCGACAGCACCATGGTGTCGTCGTCCAGGTACGCCACGGCGGAGCCGGCGGCCTGCTTGGCCAGGCGGCCCGTCTCGAAGCGGATGGTGCGGGTGCCGAAGGCGCCGTTGTCGATGACGGCCTCGGCGTAGTGGGTCTCGTTCTCCACTAGCGTTTTCTCCGTTACTTGTCGTCTTTCGTCCCTCGGCTGCCCGTGTGGCAGGGGGACGGTGGCGGAGAAGCGCTCCGTGCGGTGCGGGCCGGTCTTCGATCGAAGCACCCGGGGCTCGCTTCCCCCCGGGGGCCACTACCGAGGACCGGCGGCGGCTGGATGCGCTCCTCCTCGTTCTGGGTGTCGTACGACCTGTGTCGCACGACCTGTGTCGTACGTCGTTCCGTGTCGTGCGTATTGCGTTGTGCTACCACACTACAAAGCGTGAGTGACACTCCGCACGTCCCCGCACGCACAACGGGGGTTTCCGCAGGCGGAGCAGGCGCCCGCATACGGCAAAGGGAGCGACTCCCGGGTGCTTCCGGGAACCGCTCCCCTCACGGCGACTTACTTGGCGCCCGCCGCACCGCGGCGGATGCCCAGGCGGTCGACCAGCGCACGGAAGCGCTGGATGTCCTTCTTCGCCAGGTACTGCAGCAGGCGACGGCGCTGACCGACGAGGATCAGCAGGCCACGACGGGAGTGGTGGTCGTGCTTGTGGGTCTTGAGGTGCTCCGTCAGGTCGGAGATCCGACGGGAGAGCATGGCGACCTGGACCTCGGGGGAGCCGGTGTCACCCTCCTTGGTACCGAACTCGGAGATGATCTGCTTCTTCGTAGCGGCGTCGAGCGACACGCGTACTCCTCATAGTCTGGTGAGTGCCACCGAGTGCCCCCGGTCTACATCTCGAGGGAGCTTCCGTTACTCGGGAGGCGGGGATCCGCTGGGCGCGGCCTCCAGAACACGGCGGTTCCGGAGGTGCGTACACAAACGGCCGTCACTCAGGGTACCAGGCGATCGCCGGGGTCCTGCGCGCGGTCTCCGAACCCCCCTGAGGCGGTCGCATCGGCCACTAGGGTGAGCGCCGGGACCGTACCTACCTCGGGAAGGGGTCGCTGCACGATGGCGGAAACGGAAGCGGAGATCAAGGCGCGCAAGGAGCGGGAGCGCGACGAGCTGTACGCGCTCGACATCTCGGGCGTCGAGTGGCACTGCGCACCGGGCACGGAGGAGCACGAGGAGCGCGTGGAGATCGCGTACCTGCCGGGCGGGGCGGTGGCGATGCGGTCCTCCCTCGACCCGGCCACCGTGCTGCGCTACACCGAGGCGGAGTGGCGGGCGTTCGTGCTGGGGGCCCGGGACGGGGAGTTCGATCTGAAGCCCATGGCTCACAACGGGGGGCTCGACGTGCAGTGAGCGCGCCGCGCCGACGACGACGGCCGGGCCCCGGTTCCGCGTGAGCCGGGGCCCGGCCGTCCGTCCGCCGGCCGTCTATTTGCTGGTCATCGACCGTGCCGTCGCGTACACGTCGAAGACCGCCAGGGTGAGCGGGATCAGAGTGAGCAGCACGAAGCCCTCGCAGATCTCCAGGAAGCGTCCCCAGAAGGGGGTCAGCCCCCCGCGCGGCAGGATCAGGCCCAGCGCCGTCACCAGGGCGGTGGCCAGGGCGATGGCCGCGATCAGCCAGATGGTGCGGATCTCCAGGTCGGCGCGGTCACCGGCCAGCGCCGCGCGCATGATGTGCTGCGGCGGGTTGAGGGCGAGGCCGAGGCCCAGCAGTACCAGCGCGGCCAGGCCGGCGGCCAGCACGGAGGCGACCTGTGCGGTGTAGCGGAAGAGGCTCGCGCGCATGAGCATGGCGACACCGGTGGCGAACGCGAGCAGCTGGGCCCAGATGTCGTCGGAGAAACCGAGCACGGCCGAGGCTCCGACGGTGAGCAGCGCGCAGCCGCCCACCAGGCCGACGAGGAGTTCGTGGCCGCGCCGCGCCTGTGCCTCGATGCGCTCGGTGTCCAGGGGCTCGTGCGGGGAGGAGTCGGCGCCGTAGGCGGGACGCGGGGCCCGGGGGGTGCCGCTGCTGGGGTTCTCGAAGCCGATCGGCAGCCGGGCGAAGCGCATCGACATGCCGGGCAGGAAGGCCAGGGCGCCGACGGCGACGGGCGCGCACACGCCGGCCGTCTCGGTCGCGGACCAGTCGGTGAGGGTCGCGACGAAGACGACGACCAGGGCGACGGCCGAGGCGAAGACGAAGGCGACGAACGGGCCGTCGCCGTGGGGTGAGGACAGGGCGAGGACCAGCGCGGCGAGGAGGACGGCCGCGCACGCCAGCAGGAACTGCAGTCTGCCGATGCCCTCGCCGGCGCTCAGCGGCAGCAGGCCGCTGCCGGCGACGCCGATGTTGGGCAGTCCGCCGAGACCGAGGGCGACGGCCGAGCCGCGGTCGTCGTAGACGCGGGCCCGGACCGCGGAGAGCACGACCAGGAGGATGCCGGTGACGGCGGCGAGGATGCCGGCCAGGCCGTGCATGTCGTGGCGCGGCTCGGAGGTCCAGGCGACGAAGGCGAGCAGCGCGGGCAGCACGCCGCCGCCGACGAGGCCCGCGGCCCGGGTCAGGTCGCCGCTCCACAGCTTGTGCTGCCTGCCGACGGAGGAGGCGACGGCCTCGGCGACGTCGTCGTGGACGGCCGGCGGCAGGGACTCCGCGAACGGGCGCAGGGTGAGGAGTTCGCCGTCGAGAATGCGCTGGGCGGCGAAGGAGCGGGCGCTGTCCAGCACGGTGCCGTCGGTGCGGACGAGGTGGTAGCCGACCGGGGCGCCCGCTTCGGGGCTCTGCTGGGACAGCCGGAGGATCTCGGGGTAGAGGTCGGCGACCGGGACGTCGTCGGGCAGTGCCACGTCGATACGGCTGTCCGGCGCGACGATCGTGACCCGGCAGAAGCCGAGTCCGGTGCCGGACCCGGAAGGGGTTCCCGTCCCGGGTCCGCCGGTGGCGGCGGCCGTCATGCTCACCTGCTGCTCCCCCTCAGTGGTGGTGGTGTGCTCAGTGATGGTGCGTCTGTGTCGTACTCGGTGATGGTGGTGCGTCCGTGCCGTGAAGGTCCCGTGCCGGTTTGCCCGGTGCGCGGCGACCCGGGTGCCGCAGGGCGGGATTCCGGGCCCGTTCCCCCTCTTCACTGAGGGGTTTGCCCCGGTATCTCCAGCCTGCTCGGCGTGTGCTCACGCGAACATCCGGCACCCTACCGCTCACCCGGGTCCGGTGAACTCAGTAGGATCACGCGGCGGCCTGCGCCCGCCGGACACGGGGTGGCGGGCGGAACGCCTGGGTCGGGCAAGGGAATTGGTGAGCGGTGAGCCAGATTGTCGTGAAGCGCCCCCCTAGGGCGCTGCCGTCCGAAGTGCCCACGGATGAGGTCGTTGTCCAGCCACCGCCGGAACTTCCGCGGGGGCACCAGGAGAGCGTGCTCATGCAGCTCCTGCCCACGCTGGGCATGGGCGGCTCTGTGGTCTTCTTCTTCACGAACGGCCAGCCGTTCATGAAGATCATGGGCATGATCATGATCGCCTCGACGGTGGGCATGTCCATCGCGATGGTGGTCCGCTTCCGCCGCGGCTCCCAGGGCCAGCTGGCCGACATGCGCCGCGACTACCTCAGTTACCTCTCGCAGACACGCAAGTCCGCCGTGGAGACGGCGAAGTCGCAGCGGGACGCGCAGTACTACCTGCACCCCTCCCCCGAGCAGCTGTGGGCGCTCGTCGCCGAGGGCAGCCGGGTGTGGGAGCGGCGGCCCGGCGACGAGGACTTCGCGCACGTCCGCATCGGCCTGGGCCCGCAGCCGCTGGCCACGCCGCTCATCGCCCCGGAGACGGGTCCCGTCGAGCAGCTGGAGCCGCTGACCGCCGGCGCCATGCAGCGGTTCCTGGCCGCGCACAACACCGTCGGCGACCTGCCGATGGCGGTGTCGTTGCGCGCCTTCTACCACGTCACGGTGAGCGGTGAACCGCAGTCCGTACGGGCCTCGGCCCGCGCCCTGGTCGGCTCGCTGGCCTCGCTCCACTCCCCCGAGGACCTGGTCATCGCGGTGGCCGCGGGCCGTGAGGCACTGCCGCACTGGGACTGGGCGAAGTGGCTGCCGCACGTGCAGGCGTCCGGTGCCGTGGACGGCGCGGGCTCCCGCCGGCTCATCGGCACCGACCCGCGGGAGCTGGAGGACCTGCTCGCCGCCCGGCTGACCGGCCGGCCGCGCTTCCACCCCGGCGCCGCGCCGCTGCTGGACGAGCCGCACATCGTGCTCGTACTGGACGACCTGTCCCTGCTGCCGGACTCGGTGCTCGCCAACCCGGAGGGGCTGCAGGGCGTCACGGTGCTTGAGGTGGTGCCGGGCGATCTCACGACGGCGGGCGGCGACCTGTCCATCGTCGTGCAGCCCGGCCTGCTGCGCCTGGAGTCGGGGCACGGAGAGGTCTACGAGGGCACCCCGGACGCCCTCTCCTACGAGACCGCCGAGGCACTGGCCCGGCAGCTGGCGCCGCTGCGCATGGCGGCGGGCGGCGACGACGACGAACCGCTGCTCGCCAACCTGGAGTTCACCGACCTGCTGGGCCTCGGCGACGCGGCGTCCGTCGACACCAAGCGGACCTGGCGGCCGCGCGCGCTCGCCGAGCGGCTGCGCGTGCCGATCGGTGTCGGCGAGGACGGCCGGCCCGTGATGCTCGACCTCAAGGAGGCGGCACAGGAGGGCATGGGTCCGCACGGCCTGTGTGTCGGCGCGACCGGTTCCGGCAAGTCGGAGCTGCTGCGCACGCTGGTCCTCGGTCTGGCCGTGACCCACTCCTCCGAGACGCTGAACTTCGTCCTCGCGGACTTCAAGGGCGGTGCGACCTTCGCCGGCATGTCCCAGATGCCGCACGTGGCGGCCGTCATCACCAACCTCGCGGACGACCTCACCCTGGTCGACCGCATGGGCGACTCCATCCGCGGTGAGCTGAACCGCCGCCAGGAACTGCTGCGCGACGCGGGCAACTACGCCAACATCCACGACTACGAGAAGGCGCGCGCGGCGGGTGCGCCGCTGCAGCCGATCCCGTCCCTCGTCCTGGTGATCGACGAGTTCAGCGAGCTGCTGACGGCGAAGCCGGACTTCATCGAGATGTTCGTGCAGATCGGCCGTATCGGCCGTTCGCTGGGCGTGCACCTGCTGCTGGCCTCGCAGCGTCTGGAGGAGGGACGGCTCAGGGGGCTTGAGACGTACCTGTCGTACCGGGTCGGTCTGCGGACGTTCTCGGCGGCCGAGTCACGCGCCGCGCTCGGCGTCCCGGACGCCTACGAGCTGCCGAACGTCCCCGGCTCCGGCTTCCTGAAGTACGGCACGGACGAGATGGTCCGCTTCAAGGCGGCGTACGTCTCCGGCGTGTACCGCTCGGGGCCCCAGCGGGCGGCACTGCCCGGCGGGCAGCTCCCGGTGGACCGGCGGCCCGTGCTGTTCACGGCCGCCGAGGTGCCGGTGCAGTACACCGCCATCCCGCGGCAGCGCACCGAGTCCGTGCCGGAGGTGGACGAGGCGCTGGCCGACACGGTCCTCGATGTGATCGTGCGCCGGCTGGAGGCGCAGGGACCGGCCGCGCACCAGGTGTGGCTGCCGCCGCTGGAGAGCCCGCCGTCGCTGGACGCGCTGCTGCCCGGCCTGACGGCGGTGCAGGGCCGTGGTCTGACCCAGCCCGCCTACGAGGGCGCGGGCCGTCTGGTGGTACCCGCCGGCCTGGTCGACAAGCCCTACGAGCAGCGTCGTGACCGCCTCCTGCTCGACTTCTCGGGCGCGGCGGGCCACATGCAGGTCATCGGCGGCCCCCAGTCCGGCAAGTCGACGTTCCTGCGCAGTCTCATCTGCTCCTTCGCCCTCACGCACACCCCCCACGAGGTGCAGTTCTACGGCCTCGACTTCGGTGGCGGCGGTATGGCCGCGGTGGACGGGCTCCCGCACGTCGGCGGCATCGCCTCGCGCCTGGACCCGGAGCGGGTGCGCCGCACGGTCTCCGAGGTCTACGGCGTCCTCACCCGGCGCGAGGAGTACTTCCGTACGGCCGGCATCGCCTCGATCGCCGACTACCGTGCCCGGCGCGCCCGCGGCGACATCCCGGTCACCGACCAGCCGTGGGGTGACGTCTTCCTGGTCATCGACGGCTGGGGCAACTTCCGTACGGACTACGAGGGACTGGAGCCGGCGGTCCTGGACATCGCCGCCCGCGGCCTCGGCTACGGCATCCACCTGGTCATCACGGCGTCGCGCTCGATGGAGGTCCGGGCGAACCTCAAGGACCACCTGATGAACCGCCTGGAGCTCCGCCTGGGTGACGTGATGGACTCGGAGATCGACCGCAAGGTGGCGGTGAACGTCCCCGCGGGTGTCCCCGGCCGCGGTCTGTCCCCCCAGAAGCTGCACTTCATGGCGGCGGTGCCGCGCATCGACGGCCTGACCTCCGACACCGACCTGGCCGAGGCCACGGCGGCGCTGACCACGGAGGTCGCCCGCCACTGGCAGGCGCCGGGCGCCCCCAAGGTGCGGCTGCTGCCACGCCGGCTGGAGGCCGCCAAGCTGCCGCCGGGCGACCGGTTCCCGCAGCGGGGCGTCGCCTTCGCGCTGGACGAGGACAACCTGGAGCCGGTGTTCGTCGACTTCGACCAGGACCCGTTCTTCCTCGTCTTCGGCGAGAGCGAGTCCGGCAAGTCCAACCTGCTGCGGCTGCTGATCGAGCAGTTGTCGCTGCGGTACGGCGGCGACGATGCGAAGTTCTTCGTGGTGGACAACCGCCGCTCGCTGCTGGACGTCACCCCGGCGACGCACCTGGCGGAGTACATCCCGATGTCCAGCCAGATGGACCACCACATGACGGCCCTGGCCGACCTCATGCAGCGCCGGACCCCGACGGCCGATGTGACCGCGCAGCAGCTGCGGGACCGGAGCTGGTGGCGTGGCCCGCAGGTGTTCGTCGTCATCGACGACTACGACCTGGTCTCCACGTCCAGCGGCAACCCGCTGAGCGGCCTGACGGAGATGCTGCCCTTCGCCCGTGACGTCGGCGTCCGCTTCATCATCGCCCGCTCGTCCGCGGGTGCGGGCCGCGCCTCCTACGAGCCGTTCATGCAGCGCATGAAGGAACTCGGCGCGCAGGGCATCATCCTGGCCGGCGACCCGGCCGAGGGCGAGGTCCTCGGCGGGGTACGGCCCCGGCCGATGCCCGCCGGGCGGGGCGTGTTCGTGTCACGCAAGCGCGGCAAGCCGTTGGTCCAGACGGGATGGGTGGACGTGGAGTACTGAGAGCGCCGGCCGGCCCGGCCCACCCGACCGGCACCTCCCCGATCCGGCGGCCGAACGGCCGCCGGGTTCCCTGCTCACGCGGCGTCAGAACACCGGCAGGGCCAGGAGGGTGTTGTCGCACGTCATGAAGACGCGGTTGCCGGCGGTGGAGAACGTGGCGGAGGCGGCTCTGTCGGTGGGTTTGTAGGACCAGGTCTCCCGGGCGTCCTTCTCGGTGCCCGTGGCCGAGACCGTGGGTACGGGTCCGTTGTCCAGCAGCCAGACACCGTGGCCCTGGCGGAGGATGGGATGGTCGTTGCTCGTCAGCGCCACCCCTCCTTCCCACCGCTTCTTGCCGCTGCGTACGTCGAACGCCATCGGGTAGCCGAAGTTCTGGGTGTCGCAGCCGAGGGCGTACACCGCATCGCCGTGGATGGCGGGCCGGCCCCATTCCTTGCTGCTGTCGTCGTAGTAGGCCTTCTCCGTGTACGCCCACAGTCGCTTTCCGTCGGAGACGCGGCGCCCTGACAGCGTCCTGCCGTTCAGGACGACGATGCCGTCGTGGGCGGCCGGGACGAGGGACCGCTTCTCCGTCAGGTCGTGGGCCGTCCATTCCGTACGGCCGTTCTCCGCGTTCACCGCCATGACGTGCCCCGTGGAGGTGGTGATCACGAGCCGGCCCTGGTGGGCGACCGGCTCGGGCAGGATCTTCCTGCGGAAGTCCTCTGGCAGCCGCACGGTCCAGCGGATCCTGGCGTCCGAGCGGCCCACGGCACGCAGCCGGTGGTCCTTCGTCAGCAGGTAGACCGCTTCGGTGTCCGCAGTCAGCAGCGTCTCGGCGTCCGCCTGCGCCGTCCACTTGGGCTTGCCGGTGGCCGGGACGAAGGTGTGCAGCGTGCCGTGGGCATCGGCGGCCACGACGAGCCGGTCGGACAGCGACAGGCAGCGGGACGTCGTCCTCATCTCCGGAGCGCTCCAGCGGCGCTTGCCGTCGGTGACGTCGAGCGCCGCCACGCCGCTGACCGGATGGCCGACGATGACGACGTCCCGTACCGGCAGGGGGGCCGGGGACCTGGCACCGGTCACGTCATCCGCTCTCCACAGCTCTGTGGGAGAGCCTCCGACGACGTAGTCGCCGCGGTCGGCGGAGAGCAGTCGTGCCGCCGGTGTCTTCACGGCGGGCGGGTAGTCGAACGGGCCGTCCGGTCGTCGCCGGACGCTCTCGCCACCGCGCAGCAGCCACCAGCCCGCCCCGGCGCCGCCCACCGCGAGCACGGATCCGCCGGCCGCCAGCCCGGTCACCAGGCGCCGCCGGCCCGGTCCTGTCCCGGCCCGCGCCGTGGGCAGCAGCGGCGCGCCGAGGTTCCGCACCTCGCGCTCCCGCTCCTTGATCGCGTCCGCGACGGGCCCGTGCTTCCACACCGCACCCGCCTTCCTGGGCGGGGCGAAGGCCGTGGCGATCTGCTCGGGGGTGGGCCGTGCCGCCGCGTCCTTCGCCAGACAGGGGGCGATCAGGGTGTACTGCTCGGGTGAGAGGCCCTGCCAGCGCGGCTCACCGTGGACGACCTCGTACTGGACGGCGGCCACGTGGGTGCCGTCGAACGCCCGGTGGCCGGTGGCCGCGTACACGAGGACGGCGCCGAGGGAGAAGACGTCGGCAGCCCAGGTGACCCGGTGCCCGAGCACCTGCTCGGGGGCGCCGTAGCCCGGGGTGACCGGGATCTGCCCGGTGGTGGTGAGTGTCAGGCCGTGTTCGGGACGGGCGATACCGAAGTCGATGATCCTCGGCCCGTCCGAGGTGATCACGATGTTCGGCGGCTTGAGGTCACGGTGGACGAAACCGGCGGCGTGGATGTCACGCAGCGTGCGGGCCACGGAGGCGGCCAGGGCACGCAGGCGCGCGTCGTCCAACGCGCCGTACCGGTCGACGACCTGGTCCAGGGTCGGCCCGGCGAGGAACTCGGTGGCGATCCACGGCCGCCCGCCCTCGGTCTGCGCGCCCAGTACGGTCGCGACACCCGGGCTGCGCACCGCCTGGGCCGCCAGCGCCTCGCGCACGAATCGCCGGGCCAGGCCGGCGTCATGGGCGAGTTCGGGCCGGAGCACCTTCACGGCGGCGACGGCGCCCGCGTGGTCCTGGCCGACGTACACCTTGCCCATGCCGCCTTCGCCCAGCACACCGAGCAGCCGGTACGGGCCGAGCCGGATCGGGTCACCGGTCCCGAGGGGTCTCATCTGTGATCGCTTTCTCTTCTTTCCACCGGAGGGCGGCTCACTGCAGCGGGAAGGCCGCGAGGAACCTGCCGCCCAGCGCGATGACGAGCCCGGACTCCTCGTGGGCGAGGAACCGGTCGGCGGTGGTCCTGAACGACCGGACCGGGGCACCGGTGGAACTCCAGGCGATGGCCCACAGCCGCGAACCGCGCTTGTTGTACATGTAGCGGGGCCCGATCACCGGCGCGGCGGTGATGTCGGCCCCGGCCCCCTGCCCGCCCTCCTCCTTCCACATGAGGATCCCCCGGTCGTCGGAGAAGCCGACGAGCCCGTGGCCCTGCTGGGCCGCGTACACGATGTCGTCCTTCACCACCGGGGGGCCGTACACGGCCCCCGGATGCGTCGACGTGGTGTCCCAGGCGAGCTTGCCGTCGCCGAGGCGCAGGGCTCGCAGCGGCCCGCTCCCCACGTACAGATGGTCTTCGTCGACGGCCGGCGGCCGGCGCACACGGTCCGGTACGACCCCGTCGAGCGGCCGTTCCCAGCGGACGGTCCCCGTCCGGGTGTCGCGTACGACGGCCCGCACGGCGCCGTCGTTGCCCTCCTGGAGGGTCACGAGCCGGTGACCGGCCACCACGGCGCCGAGGAAGTAGAGCCGCGCGGAGCCCTGGCGCCGCGCGGGCAGCGGTGCGGTCCACAGCCGTCTGCCCGAGGAGATGTCGACGGCGAACAGGGACCAGGACTGCGAGGCGAGGAAGCCCTGGAGGGAGAACTCGCCGCGGCCGGCCGCCACATAGGCGACGCCGTCGGCGGTGCACACCAGTTGGTTCTGGGGCAGGACACCGTTGAAGTCGGTGTACTGGGCGAAGGGCTCCCCCGCCTCGCCGGTGACCAGGTCGACGGAGGCGAGCAGCAGCGGGAACCCGCCGGGCTTGCCGGCATTGTTCCCGGCACCGTCCGCCTGCACCAGCCTGATGAGACGGTGGCCGTCGGTGGCCACCTGCCAGGTGTTCTCCATCTGGTCCGAGGCGAACTGGATGCGCCCGGTCCGCGCGGTGACGCCCCCGAGGCCCTTGCCCGCCACCAGGGTCACGAGGCCCCCGACGGCGTGGAGCTGCGCCGGCACGGTGTCGTCGGGCGGATCACCGACCTGGATCTGCCAGACGGAGTCGGTCTTGGCCGGCACCGAACCGTCACCGCCGCCGGCCGTGGCCCGCGGCCCCGCTCCGGCCCGCCCGCGCCAGGCCCACGCCCCGGCCCCGCCACCCGCCACGGCCAGGGCCGCGGCCCCGCCGCCGATCAGCAGCCGCCGGCGGGAGGGGGGCGCGCCGGCAGGCGGCACCGCCGTCTCCGCCTCTTCGGGCGGCGCCGGCAGCCGGTGCGGCGTGAGCTGCCAGACCTCGGTCGCCCGGCGTGCGATGTCCGCGAGCAGCGCGGCGGGCAGGTGGTCGGCGAACTCGCCGGACCCGTCGTGGAGTTCCGCGCCCAATAGGGAAGTGGTCGGCCGCCGGAAGGGATTCTTGTCCAGGCACTGCGCGAGCACCGGCACCAGGCCGGCGGGCACCCCGCTCAGGTCGGGCTCGCCGTACTGCA
The DNA here is from genome assembly GCF_000720135.1 of Streptomyces sp. NRRL S-1022. Taxonomy (GTDB): domain Bacteria; phylum Actinomycetota; class Actinomycetes; order Streptomycetales; family Streptomycetaceae; genus Streptomyces. The sequence continues at coordinate 21,129 of NZ_JOIU01000019.1, forward strand.
CCCGGTAGAGGAGGTCCGCCGCCTGCCCGTGCCCGAAGGGCGGGTGCCCGGCGGCGGCGAAGACGAGCAGACCGGCGAGCGCGAACACGTCACCCGCCGTCGAGTGCTCCTGCCCGCCCGCCTGCTCGGGTGACATGAAGGCCGGGGTGCCGACGGCGACCCCGATCCGGGTGAGCCGCTCGTCGCCGGCCGCCCGGGCGATGCCGAAATCGATGACCTTGGGCCCGTAGGCGGTGACGAGGACGTTGGACGGCTTGAGGTCGCGGTGGACGACATCGGACCCGTGCAACTGCCCCAGCGCCCCGCACAACGCCGCCCCCAGCGCCCGCACGGACGCCTCGGGCAGGGGCCCGCACAGCTCCACGGCCTCGTCGAGGGGCGGCCCGAGCACGTACTCGGAGGCGAACCAGGGCGTCTCGGCCCGTGGATCGGCGTCGACGATCCCCGCGCCGTACCGCTCCCCCACGACCCGTGCCGCGTCGGTCTCCAGCCGGAACCGGGTGCGGAAGGCCGGGTCGGAGGCGATGCGGGCGTGCATCGTCTTGAGCGCGACGGTACGGCCGCCCGCGCTGCGGGCCAGGTAGACGGTGCCCATACCGCCGCTGCCGAGGCGGGCCACGGGCCGGTAGGGGCCGATCGTCTCCGGATCGTCGTGGGTGAGAGGAGAGGGCATGGCGGTCAGTCCCGGTGGGGGGTGGCGGTGGTGAGGGGCGCGGCCACGGCCTCGGCCGGGATCTCCGCCGTGAGCAGGGCCGCCGACTGGTGCGCGAGGGCGGCGATCACCCGTCCGGGCAGCCAGCCGGGGGCGAGGAGAGCGGCGGAACCGGACGGGTCCCCGCCGGCCAACGCGTCGATCAGCTCGGCGAGCTGGGGACGAGCGCCGGGATCACGGGTGAGGCACCGGCCGATGACGGTACGGAAGGCGGCCGGGAGCTCGTCCCGCTCCGGGGCCGTGTGGCCGGTGGCGGCGTACGCGAGCGTCGCCCCGAGCGCGTACACGTCCCCCAGGGGGCGCGGGCGCCCGCCCGTCGCCTGCTCCGGCGGCAGGCTGCCCGGCTCCAGGCCGGGCAGCCCGGACCGGGGCGTGCCGTCCGGGGCGGCGGCCCGTACGGCGCCGTAACAGGAGAGGCGAGGGCCGTCGGCGGCGAGCAGGACGGCAGCGGGCGACACGCCCGCGAAGGTCAGGCCCTGCCCGTGCAGGACCGCCAGGGTCTCGGCGAGGGCCACGCCGAGCGCGCGTACCGTCCGCTCGGGCAGCGGGCCGCCGTGTACGGCGAGGGCCGTCGGCAGCGGGAGGACGGGCAGGTAGGGGCGGGCGTACCAGGCGGGCTCACCGGGCGCTGCGAGGGCCGTGGCGGGCGCGGAGGCGGGACCGAGGAGGTGGCGGGACGCGTCGGCTTCCGCGAGGAAGGGCCGCGGGTCGGCGCCCTCGTGCGGAAGGGAGAGCAGGACGGTGTGCCGGCCGTCGGCACTGCGGGCGATGTACCGCCGCTCGGGGACGGGGACCCGGGTACGGGGGTCGTCCAGAGCGGTGATCACGACGTACGGGCCCACCCGCCGCCGTGACCCGGCGGCCCTGCCCGCTCCTCCCCCGGCGGCCACGTCCGTGGCGCGCCCTGTGGCATGCATGTCCTGTCCCGGTCTCGTTCGTTGCGCTGGGGCTTGTTCGTTGCGCCGGGCAATTGTTCGTTGCGCTGGGGCGTGCACGTCCCGCGCAGGTTTTTACGTCTCGCTGAGGCTCGTACGTCCTGCTGAGGCTTGTACATCCCGCTGAGGCTTGTACCTGGCACCGGGGCCGACCGGCACGACAGAGGGTGGGCACCTCCCGTGCGTGCCCACCCCGCTGCCGTGCTGCGCCGGCCGGTCCGGCCGACGTGTGAAGCCGGCTTACATGAAGTAGCCGGCGGCCTTCCGGTCGCCGCCCTGGTAGTCACCGCCGGCCGCGTGCACGACCCTGCCGATGGCCTTGAGGGCCTCGTGGATGCCGTGAGCCTCACGGTCCCAGGCGGCCTGCTGCTCGGTGTACGCGTTGTGGGCCTCGCCCTCCCACATGCTGGCGACGCCGGCGACCTTCCGCTTGATGGCCTCCAGGCTCTCTTCCAGTCGCTGCGCGTGGTCGGCCAGCCGCGTGGCGGTCTCGTCGAGAGAGCCGTAAGTGACCTCGAGCTCACCGCTGTTGTTGACGCCCATGATTGCTCCGTTGCTGAGAAGTGTTGGCCAGGTGGGGATCAGTAGCTGGACAGCGCCGAGTGCGAGCCGCCGAGGTCGACGTCGATGCTCTGCACCTGCGAGCGGACCTCGTCCTCCGTGCCGTCCTTGATCCGCCGGGTGGTGCTCATGGCCTCGATGAACTTGGCGAGGATGTTGCCGATCCGCACCATGCGCTCGTTGATCTCGGTCTGCTTGGTGTTGAAGGCGCCGGCGCCGATGCCCTTCCAGTGGCCCTCAAGGCTGTCGATGATGGCCTGGAGCTCCTTGAGCTGGCCCTTGATGCCCTCGAAACGGTGCAGCAGCTCCTTTTCGAGGTGGATGATGTCCTTGTCGCTTACCTTCTGGCGCTGCGTCGCCATGTCCGTGCCTTTCTTCGTGGAATGACCTTGCCGGGCGCCGAGCCTGAGTCAGGCACCGGCGCGGGCGGCAAGCGGGCTGCTGCTCACTCGGCGAATGAACAGGTACGCGGGAGACCGCTCAGGCGTTACGGCGTGCGCGCAGCACGGCGAAACCGGCGCCTCCGACGAGTAGTACGGCGGCTGCGGCGCCGATGATCACCCAGGTTGGGGTGTCGCTGCCGGACTCGGTGTCCTTCGCGGCGGCGGAGGTGGGACCGTTGGCGGAACCGGCCTTCTTGTTCGGCTTCACCGACGCTCGGTCGGTGGGCGTGGCCGAGGATCCCCCGCCGGCCGTGATGTCCTCGTCCGGGTCCGCCCCGTTCTCGGCCGCGAGGGGGTCCCTGTTGGCCGGGCCCGGATCGATGTCCTTGTCGATCAGCACCCGGCGCGGGCGGATGATGCCGTAGCCGAGGTACTTGCTGGGCTTGTTCTTGGCCCAGGTCCGGCCGGCGGTGTCGATGAAGGAGCGCAGGACCTGGTTGGCCGTCCAGTCGGGGTGAGCGGACCAGACGAGGGCGGCGGAGGCGGAGGCGATGGCGGAGGCGGCACTCGTACCGGACTCGGCGCAGTACTTCGTGAACGTGTTGTCGCACCAGCCCTGGACGTCGAGGCCCGGCGCCGCGAGGTCGACCTGGTTGCCGTAGGAGGAGAAATTGCCCACGGTTCCAGTCTTGTCGATGGCCCCGATACCAACAGCGTACGGATCCATGGACGGATAGTTCCGCTTGTTCCCCTGGTCTCCGGTGTTACCCGTGGACGCAAAGAGCAGCTTGCCCTTGGACGCGGCGTACTTGAGGGCTACTTCTTCCTCTGAGTTGTAGTACCGGCTGCCATAGGACATGTTGATGATCTTGGCATCGCTGTCAGCGGCAGCCCTGATCGCCTCGGCAGAGGTGAGGGATTTTGCCCGTTCGTCCCCATCTCTCAGCTGGTCAAGCCCCACCCTGATGGGGATGATCTTCGCCTCGGGAGCCAGGCCCTTCACGCTACCGTCGGCTCCGGTACCGGCGATTATTTCGGCAATCGAGGTGCCATGGCCGTCATAGTCCTGGGTGACGTGGTACTTCGCGGCTTTGGGTACCTCGTCGACAAGCACCTGGCCCTTGAGCGAAGGCGTGTCCGGGTTCACTCCGGTATCGACGACAGCGACCTTCACCCCCTTGCCGGTGCTGTACTTCCATATCTCCTTGGCGCCCATCGCGTCGAGATACCACTGCTTGGGCTGGCCGCCGTCAGCAGCCACGGCTCCGGGGGCCAGTCCTGCCGATGCGATGGCCAGCGCGCCCAGTACCGAGCAGACAGCAGACAGCCGTCTCGCGTTGCGCCTCATCAGGGCATTCCTCGTGCCGCGTCGGCCGGTCCCTGGCTTCATGCCTGTCTACGTCCTCGCTCGCTCAGTCGCTCTTCTCGGGCACATCACGCCGCTGCTGCGACGGGCGCTGCCGGTGCGTCTCGGCAGCCCCGCCGGCACGTCCGCCCACCGCTCCGCGACCGAGTCCCTTGGAGCCTGCCTCGGAGCCGTTGAGCGGGGAACCACCGGTGTTGCGGGGCGCGCCGATCACACCTTCCGGGTTGCTCGCCGAGCGCAGTACCGCCTGCCCCGCACCGGGTTCCGCCTTCGCCGTAGGGGCACCGACGACGCCTCGCTGACCGAGGCTGCCCTTGGTGGGCGTGGAGGAGGCCGGTTCCTCGGCGCCGACGACCATACCGCGCGGCACACGGGGGTTGGCCGTCCCTCCGGAGCCACGGCCCGTGACGGGCTTCCCGCCCACGACACCGTTACGCGCCTGACCGGTGGGACCGGTCACTCCTGTGCGTCCGCCAGGCGTGTTGGTCGTCCTCGGCGTTCCACCGGTGACAGGACGACCCACTTGCGCGCGACCGGACTGGACGGGCCCGCGTGCACCCGGCTGACCAGCCGGGGTCGCGCGGCCCGTGGCACGCGCGGGCTGGCCCGTCGGCCCCTGCGGCACCCGACCGCCGGCGGCGGAACGACCCGCTTGTCCGATGGGACTCTGCGGCACTCGGCCACCGGCGACGGAGCGACCGGGCTGCCCCGTCGGAACCTGCGGCACACGACCGCTCGCGGTACCCGACGGACCAGTGCGCCCCTGCGCGGAGGTCGGCAGCCGGCCGATCGGGCCGTAGCCGGGGGTACGACCGGCGGTCGGCACGACAGGAGGCGCCATCGGCCCAGTGGGGAGCGGGGGCAGCGGGCCGCCACCACTGGTGGTCGGTAGAGTCGGCGTCGGAGAGCTGGGCGGTGTGGCGGGCGTCTGGGTCGGAAGGGTGGTCGTGGTGTTGATCTCCGTGCCGACCTCGTGACCGGAGGGCGTGCTGGGCTCGTGGACTTCCCTAAGGGGCGGTACGTGACCACTGCCACCGGTACCACTTGAAGTCACCGGCTCGATGTGGCTACCCGTCGTGCTCCCGTGGCTTCTCGCTGCGCCTCCACCGAGAGAGGCGGGTGCTGCTGACCCCGAGTGGCGCGGCCATTCACGCCCCGACGGCTGGGGCACCCCCACATCCGGAATAGGCGTATACGGCTTCGGGTCGGTCTCCAGCGCCATTCCCAGTGCCATCGCGGAAACCGAGTAGAAGGACGCCAACCGGTTCATCTGGTTGATCGCCTCTTGCCGGTTCTTCTCGACCTTCACCGCGGTCGCGTAGTCGGGGTTGCTGTCGACCTGCTTCGCCTTGGGGAGTTCCGTGGGGAGCTTCTGCTCGTCCGCGGGACGGGGGTCCCGTTCCGCGGGCATGGAACTGCGCACCGAGGCCAGTCCGGTGGCGGCGGTGGAGATCTCGGTGGCGGCGACGTCGGCGAAGGTCGCGAGCCCCTTGGTCCAGGTGATCAGGCCGTCGGTCCAGGAGCGGAACTGCTCCGCGCCCTCGCCCTCCCAGTCGACGCCCTTGAGGTGGGTCTCCAGATCCGTCGCCGCCTCGTGGATGGCCGTACGGGCGTCCCACAGGGCCTTGCTGGCCGTCTCCAGGTGCTCGGGGTTGGCGTGGTGGACCAGGTCGAGCATCGCGTTGAGGTTGTGACCCTCGAAGTCGGTCCTGCCCATGGACAGAGCCGCCCCGATCGGCGTGCCCCGGAACCCGTTCTGCAGCCGGCTGAGCGTGTTGACGAAGCCGACCTGGCGGTTGGCCTGCTCGACGTCGGCCTTGTACTCGGGCTGCTGCTGCCAGTTGTCAGTCAATGGAACCTGCCCCCGCAGACTTGTCGTCGCCGCCGTGCTCAGCAGCCTTGACAGGCTTGTTCCCGGCGTCCTTGTCCTTCGACTGCGTCGCCTTGTGGTGCTCCTCGTCGAGGTGCGAGCGGATCTCCCAGAACCGGCGCCGTACCTCGTCCTCCGTACCGTCGTACGTGACATCGGCGGCGTGCGCAGCGAGCGTCAGGGCCTCGATCTGCAGACCCAGGTTCCTCGACAGCGAGGTGAGGCGCTCGTGCACCTGCTCGTACTTGCCGTGCAGGTCGGTCGCCTCGTTGAAGGGGATGTTCGAGCCGCTGAACGAACTGGGGCTGAGCCTGTGCTCCGCCAACCTCGATGGACTGCCGGGGGCACCCTCGAAAGCCGTCAGCGCGTCGTCCACCTTCTTCTTGAACTTCGCCAGCGCATCGATGCCGCGCCTCATACCCGAGCCGCTACCGCCGCTCACCGCGACCCCTTCCCCGTTTCCCCGTTGGTACAGCCGGACAGACCGGGTGGCACGCAGCCACACCACCGATCTATCGCCGACCACTGTAGTCACTGTGTAAATCGCGGCCAACTGAACTCCGCGACGGTTCAGTTGCGAAGCTGTCCCGAAGTGACCGACTCATGACACCCGGATGCCGACAAGGCGCCCAATCGCGACAGAAGGGGGGTGACATCTGCTCAGAAACTTCACATGGGCACGGTGTGCGGTGGATTCGGGCTCCATGGGGGAGGAACTTTGCATCCACAAAACCTCACCTTGGGCGGGCCGGCCCCGGCGTTGCCGAACAGTTCGGTGCCGCGCCCGGTGGCCGCCGTGACGAGGCCCGCGCCGACCAGCCGACGGGCGCAAACGGGCGCACCTCCGCCGAACTTTCACAGCCGACACATGGCGTATAGCGGACATGGTGCAAATTTTTATCGACGTGGGTTGCTAGCTTGACCCGGCACCGGAGCATCGACGGGGGAAGGGGCCCTTCCATGGCATGGGACGAGTGGGAGCAGCTCAAGGCACAGGCTGTCCAGGGGCAGTCGGCGCACATGCAGCTCAACCATGTCGACGGGGGCGGTGGGACGTACGGCCCCTATGTCCTTCCCGGCAAGACCGGTGACCTCAAGGTGGGTCACAAGGACCTGGAGAAGATCGGCAGCGCGGCCCACCACCTCTACGACCAGCTCTGGGACAAGGCCCGCGTGGCCACCCCGAGCAGCGACAGCGCGGCCGGTGACCTCTCCCAGCAGGGCTTCGCCCTCGGCGCCGGACTCCAGCACGTGTCGAACCGGTGGGAGGAGCAGTTGAAGTCCCTGATGGACGCCTGTGCCCAGATCGCCAACCACATGCAGGTCACCAAGGCCGTGCACGCGAACGACGAGCACTACATCCAGCGGCAGATGAGCAGCATCGACGCACTGGACGACGGGTTCGACGAACGGGTCGGGGCGCCGGGCGAGAAGAACGACTACGGGGACGACGGAAAGGGCGAGGGCAAGAAGAAGGGTTAGCCGCGCCTGAGTTGTCGACGACGCAGACGATCACCACATCCGGCACCGCTACTCCTGGGACGACCGCCGATGAACTTCAATGCCTTGTACCACGCGAACTTCAAGTTGCTCGACGACGCCGTCACCGACTGGTCGACGCTGGTGAAGCACCTCGCAGACCTGAAGAAGGACGCTGAGGACAGCCTGCACAAGGCCGCCAACCAGGCCGAGTGGGCCGGGGTGAACGCAAAGGTCTCCAAGGAGTTCATCGGCAAGACGGCCGGCGAGTTCGGAGACGCCCACACGCAGGCCACCACCATCTACAAGATCCTGCTCGACACCCGGGACGAGTTGAAGTCGTTCCACCGGCAGCTGGCGGACGCCGTCTCGCGAGGCAACGGGAGGGACCTCACCGTCGTGGACACCGGCGACGGCGGGTTCACTGTCATGGGCAACACACGGCCCGACTGGCACTCGGACCCGAGCGGCAACAAGAGCGCGACCAATCAGAAGGACGTCGACGACCTACGGGACGAGATCCAGAGCATCCTCGGCAAGGCTACCGAGAGCGACAACACAGCGAAGACCGTCCTCATGGCGATCGCCGACCAGACCAAGATGGGCTTCTCCGACGTCAGCTACAAGGACCGGGACACCGCGGCGGCGGCCGTCAAGGAGGCCGACACGTTGGCGAAGCTGGCGAGGCAGGATCCGGAGGACCTCACGGTCAAGGAATTCGACCTTCTGAACGCCGGCTTGAAGAAGTACCACGACGATCCCCTGTTCGCCGAACGCTTCACGACCACGCTCGGAGCGAAGAAGACCCTGGAGTTCTGGGCCGGCGTCGCGGATCCCATGGTGGCACCGGAACTCACTCGCAATCGACGGGAAGAGTTCGACGAACTGCAGAAGAGCCTGGGGCTGACACTGGCCACGGCGAGTCAGAGCGACACACCGAGCATGACTCAGTGGAAGCGTGACGTCATCGAGTTGGGTGACCAGCCGGTCGGACACCGAAGGAACGTCATCGGCTTCCAAATCATGAGCAACCTCATGCGCGGCGGGGACTATGACGATGCGTTCATGGCCGACTACGGCAAGCAGTTGATGGCGACAGAGCGCAAGCTGACGCACGACGGGAACTATGCCGCCTGGGGACGCTTGGCTTCCGACCCCTATCTGAACCGGCTGGGCGGCGACTCGGGCTGGGATCCGCTGAGCGGATACCTGAAGGGGCTCTCCAACAATCCGGACGCCGCCACCGACTTCTTCAACGACGACTTCATCCCGAAGGACAGCGACCACAAGCACGCCGTCTCCAACTTCAAGTACCTGTTCGAAGATCGCCATTGGCCGCACGAAATCAAGAGCGACGGCAGCGGTGATGCGAGCACCGATGGACGCAACGACCTGGCATCCGCTCTGGAAGCCGCAGCGACCGGCCATCCTGCGGGTGAACTGCCCACCGACGACACGCCGGCCCATGATCCAGGTCAGGCAAAACTGTTCCAGAGCATCGTGTCCTCGATCTCGGAAGACAACGGGCGGCTCACCGATCACAGTTACATGTCGGACAACATCGGCCAGATCGCATCGGAATACCTTCCGGACATCGATCGCGCCACAACCGACGTCGATCGGCATCCGGAGAAGGGTGACGCGGCAGGTCAAGCCGCGTGGGAACGTCTCCAGAAGCTGTACCCCGTTCAGGGCACGCCTGCCGAAGTGAACCACCGCGACGTCTCGCGGTTCCTCTTCGCCGTCGGACAGGACCCTCACGGCTACGCCGCTGTCGAGGTGGGCCAGAAGAGGTACATGGGGAAGCTGCTGGAGTACCACCTGAATCCGGACCTGCCGGAAAGCCAGCGGCCCGACCGCGACTTGGAACTCACGGTCCGGGACATCGCACGACACTCGGGCCAGGTGTCGGGAACCCTTGCCATGGGGCGCAACGAAGCGGTCGCTGGACCCGCTGACGTCGAGGACAAGGATTTCGATCACTCGGTTGCCCAGTGGAAGAACCTGCTGTCGGGAACGGTCGGCACCGGCGTCGGTGTCGGCACCTCGTTCATTGCCTCTCCGGCTGTCGGCGCCGGGGTGGGCGGTGTCGCCGGTACGGCCACCAGCATGATGCTGGAGGAACTCTTCAAGGACGCCGAAGGCAGTGCCAAGGACGATGCCGGTGCCAAGATGGGCGAGGACTGGGAGAACGGTACCCAGGCCAACATGAAGTACACGAGTGCGGCTGCCTTCAATGCGGCCAAGCAGTACCACCTCGATCGTGACGTTTCCACGTGGGCGGAGCAGTCTTCCAACCAGGGATTTCTCGAAGGTGGCGATTACATGGAGCGCGTCGGTGCTGAACTCGTCACGGACATCTGATGTCAAGGTCAAGCCGGTCGGAGAAAGTCAGGAGTATGCGATGGCTCGGCGAGTAGTGGCAACCACCGCGGCGCTCGGCATGCTCAGTCTGGTCGTCGGCTGCTCGGGGTCCGACGACCAGAAGGAATACGACGTACCCGGAGCGCTGTGCGGTGTCCCGGTCGACCCCGACCTGGTCTCGCCGTTCCTCCCCTCGGGCAAGAAAATCCGTGTGTCGGAGACACGTCCTGTGCCCTCCAGGAAGATCTGCCGACTGGACGTCGACAGCAAGTGGGCGCTGATGACGAATGTGGAATGGTGGCCAGAGGGTGCGTCCAGTGCCACGGTCGCATCGGGCAATCCACAACTGGACAAAGCCCAATTGTCCTCCGACGGCAACCTGTACAGCGGAACAGGCGCTGTTGTACTGGTCAAAGGCTGCAAGAACTCTCATCACGACGAACAGCTCCTGTTCACCTCCCTGCGAGTCCACGACCCGGACCTCGGTGACGTCTCCGCCATGAAGAAGTTGGCGGCCGCATACACCGGGGCTGTCGGACGGTCCGATGAATGCGCGTAAGGCGGCCAGGGCTGTGGCCGCCTCCGTTGCCCTGGTGAGCGGATGTGGTGGTGGAGGAACTGCAGAACCTGTCTCTCTGCATGCTGGTCAGGTACGGGCGGTGCTGCCGGACGCTGCGTCCTTGCCCGGCTGGGAAGCCACCATCGAGCCAGTCGTCTATCCGCTGGAGAAGGCCAAGACGCTGGGTCTCGCTCGGTGTTCCGAGGACGCCGAGCAAGGCTCCTGCAAGCGGGTCCGCTTCGTCGGTGCTTCTGAGTTTCACCAGCAGAAAAGACCGGTCATCTCCTTCATGGTCCAGACGTACCGCGACCCTGCCGCAGCCCAAGCCGCCTACGGAACCGTCTGGAAGGCGTGGAAGGGGTGGATGCCGGCTCCGAAGGCCCTGCCGGTCGGGAAACTCGGAGATCAGCGAAATGCCGTGGTCGGGCTGAGTCCATCGGCGGTCAAGGGGTCGAAAGGCCTGACGATCCTTGTCCGAAAGGGCAGCGTCATCATGCTGTCCACGGCCTGGTCGGGTACACACGTCGACATGGCGGACTCCTTCCTCACCCGATTCGCCGGTGTCTTCGCGCAACGGGCCGAAGAGGCTCTGGGAGGCAAGGCGCCGTCGGCCGGAATCAGGCCGTCCTCAAGCTGAGCGGACAAGATGGCAGAACCCGGGCGGCCTGGGTGTGTCGGACACGCTGGGTATCGCGCACGAAGGCAGGTCAGCACTCCCCGTCACGTGCCGATGCCGCGAGCCGGTACCCCGGGTAGGTGAGCGTTCCCTCTCCGCCGGCGATGCCCGGTGGGGAGTAGTCGTCCTTCTCCGACCGGATGCGCTTGATGTGGGCGCACAACGCGCGGTCCGCGCCGTCCCCGGTGACCGTGAAGAACGCGTCGTCGAGCGTGTTGCCTTCGGCGGGTTCGGTCGTCACCCCGTACTCCGGTGCGTCGCCGCCGCCGTGCTGGATCACCTTGTCCTTGAGCAGCGATGCGTAGTCGGTGAAGGGGAGAGGGTTGCCCCCGTCATCAGCCTGGAATGTGAAACCGTCGAGCTCGTCGGTCGCTTGTCGGACCGCGGTGGTCAGCTCGCCATCGCTCCAGGACACGTCATCGGAGACGTTGAAGCCCTGGACGGACGTGTAGACGCCGATACTCGCCAACCCTAGAAAGATGAGGCGGGCGGCGACGAAGGCGGAGCCGGGCAGCTCCGGAGCCGACGGGTTGAGGTTCGCCCGCCAGGCGCGCACCCGGTCGGTCTTCACGCAAGCCATGGCCACTAGCACGGCGGACAAGACCACGCCCAGCACATTCAGCTTGGTCAGCGCGTCCACTACCCGACCCGCATTCGGCCACGGCGCCTGCGTCGTGCGTCGCGTAGGGCCACCGCTCCTCCGCCGAGTCCGGCCACCAGTACCGCGACGCCGATCGCGACGTACGTGGCGATGCGGGCCGTGCGTTCCTGGGGGGTTTCGCCGAGGGTGAGGGTGGCGGGGGTGGGGGCCTCCGCATGGGTGAGGCCGGCGTCGGGGCGGGGGGACTCGATCGGGTGATCGTCCTCCGTGAGGGCGCGGACTGGATCCACCACGCCCCATCCGACCCGGATGTCGTGGCCGGCGATGGAGCGTTCGGCCGTCTGCTCGATCTGGGCCACGATCTCACGGGGCGTCCAGTCGCCGTGTTTGGCCTTGATCAGCGCGGCCACACCGGCCACGAAGGGGGCGGAGAAGCTGGTGCCGTTGTCCGGGCAGTGGCCGCCCTTCGGAACCGTGGAGATCATGTCGACGCCCGGGGCGGCCACACCGACGAAGTCACCGGACTGGGAGAAGGCCGCGCGTTCGTTGTTGCGGTCGGACGCGGCTACGGCGAGGACGCCGTCGTAGGAGGCGGGGTAGGTCTTCTTCTCGTTGCCGTCCACGCCGTCGTTGCCCGCGGAGGCGACCACGACGATGCCGGCCCGCAGTGCCTCGTCGACGGCCCGGTGCAGGTCCTCGTCGGGCGCGATGGCGTTGGCCGTGTCCTGGGAGATGTTGATGACGCCGGCCTTGACCCGGATCGCGTACCGGATCGCCTGGGCGAGGGTGCCGGCCGTGCCGTGCCCCTCCGCGTCGTTCTGCTTGATCGGGACGATGGTGGCCTCGGGGGCGAGCCCGACGAAGCCCGTGCCCTTCATGGGGCGGGCGGCGATGATGCCCGCCACACGGGTGCCGTGGCCCACCGTGTCCGTCGTGCCCTTGTCGTTTCCCCGGTCGATCGGCTCTCCCTTGCCGTCCTTGCGTGGCAGGAAGTTGTTCCCCAGGGCCGGCGCGACGGCGTGGGTGAGCTGCGGGTTGGCCGTGTCGACGCCCGTGTCGATGACGGCGACCTTGACGTTCCGGCCCTTGGACTGGCTCCACAGCTCATCGAGGTTGACGCGCTGCAGGGACCAGGGCGTACCGGCGTACTTGTGGTTCGACTTGGAGAACGTGCACTGGTCGGAGGCGGAGTCGGCCGCGGCCACCGGCACCGCCGACAGGGTGGCGGCCACCGCCATGACCGTCACCAGTGCGGTGCGGGTGCGGAGCGTGGACGTCATCGTCGTACCCCTCAGGAGCCCTGCGGCTGGCGGGCCGCCGCGGTCGACAGACGCGGGCCGGTCGGCAGGAACTCCGACCAGGACGCGGGGATCGGCGCGGGATTCACGTCGGCGTAGCCGAGACGGGTCTGCGCCAGCTTGGCCTCCTGCTGCAGCTGCTTGCGCTGCTTCGCGGTGAGACCGATGCCCTTGTCGTCGGATGCGCTGTCGTCGTTGGACTGCAGGCCGTAGCGCAGGCCGGTGTCGGTGACCAGGAAGACCGGGCCCGCCTTGGTCTCGCTGCCCTGGAACTGGCGGTAGAGCTGGCCGGAGCCCGCGGTGACGTACGCGCTGGAGGAGCCGGTGGGCAGGACCGCCGGGAAGTCGGTGCCCGCCCAGGTGCTCAGGGTGGTGTCGCCGTTGCCGGGGTCGACGTGGTTCAGGACGTTGCAGACGGTGTTGCGGCTGCCGTCGGCCGTGGAAGCGCTGTTGACCGCGGTGGGCTTCGCGGTGGGCCACTTGTGGTCGGCGGCGAACGGCGCGCCCCGGTTGATGGCGCCCGCGCTGACCTCCTGGTGGTGTCCGGTCTGGCCGAGCTTCACCAGGTCCTTGCTGACGAGGAGGAGCTGGGCGACGAAGTCGGAGACGGGGGCGACCCGGCCGGGCAGCACCACGAAGTACTGCTCGTGCCCGTTGACCGGAGCCCTGAGCACCATGCCGACGCGGTTGGCCTGGGGGTCCAGCTGCCCGGGGGCGTGGGCGGGGGCGGCCGGGACGCCCTCGACGGGCGGGAAGCTGATCGCGTCGCCGGGGTGCAGGGTCGCGATCCACTCCTTGGTCACCTGCTGCGGTGTGCGGTCCGCGCCCACGAGCGTCTGCAACAACAGGCTGTCGGAGGCGTCGACCGGGTACGCCCAGCCGCGCGCGTCGACCACGTACCGCTTCTTGTCCGGGGTGACGACGTAGAGGAGCTGGCCGCCGTGCAGCTTCTCCTCGGCGTCGGTGAGCTTGCCCTGGTCGCGCTCGGCGAGGACGAAGGCGGCCTTCTGGATGGAGCTGCCGCTGCCGCTCGGGCGCTCGCAGACGGCCCACTGCTTGGCCGTGCCGGCCTCCTTGCCGGAGGGGAGCCGGTCCGGGGCGTACGGGATGCCGATGGTGACGCCGTGCGGGATCTTGCCGTTGTCGAGGATCGACTCGTCGACGGTGACGACGTCGACGTCGCTCTGGGTGTCGAGGACGAGCTTGGCGGACGCCATGTTCAGGACCGGGTGGAGCTGGGTCTTGCCCTTGGTCTTCAGCACCACGTACCGGGTGGTGGACTTGCTGGCGATGATCACCTTCTGCCCGGGGGCGTCCCAGCCCTGCGGGGCGGTCGGCTTGAACATGCCCCAGGCGCCGAACACCGCGAGGACGACCGCACCGACGACCGCGCCGGGCAGGATGGCGCGCAGCGGCCGGGGCGCCCCCTCGTCGGAGGCATCCGGTGACGACTGCACGAACGACGCGAGCATGCGGCGCTTCGCGAAGGTGTAGGCGTTGAGTTGATCCCGCCGAGATGCCATCTGTGCCTGTTTCTCCCCGTGTCTCCCGCGGAGCGCGCCCGGGGACCGTGCTCCCCCGCCCTCCGTTGTCGGACCCGGCCCCTACTATGCCTGGTAAGGAGCGGGCCTCGTGGAGCGGGTAGGGTACCTGGGCCCTCAAGGGCCTTGTTCAGTGGCCTGGTTCCAGCGAGTTGTGAGCAAAACGGGGGGATGGAGTGATGGCTTCCGGAACGCGGACGCGAGCGCGCGGCCGGTCGGCGGCGCCAGGTCGCACGGCCGGGTCCGGGACACCGCCACGCGGCGCGTCCGCCCAGCGCGACGGGGAGCGGCAGCAGGTCACGCTCGGCCTCAGGCAACGGCCGGGCCGGGCCGGCTCGTTCCGTTTGCAACGGCTCGTGCTGGTGGAGCTGGCGGCGGCCGTGCTGCTCGTCGGCTGGGCCGTCGGGATGGCGGTGCTGGTACCGGCCGCGGTGCTCGCGCCGGCCCTGGTCCTGCTGGCCTTCGTACGGCGGCGGGGCCGCTCCCTGCCGGAGTGGCTGGCCACCGCACGGGAACTGCGGGCGCGGCAGAAGCGGGCCGCCGGCACCCCGATACCTCCGGGTACTGAGCCGGGCCTGGTCCCGGCGGTGGAGTGCGAGCCCGCCCTGCGCACGTACTCCTACGGCGCGCGTGACCGGCGGCCGGTCGGGATCGTCGGTGACGGCACGTTCGTCACGGCCGTCCTCCAGGTGGAGGCCGACGCGACCGCGCTGCGGGCCGAGCGGAGCCGGCAGCCGCTGCCGCTGGGGCTGGTGCGGGACGCGCTGGAGGTGGACGGGATCCGTCTGGAGTCGGCGCAGATCGTGCTGCACACCCAGCCGGCGCCCGCGCTGCACCTGCCCCAGCAGTCCGTGGCCGTCGCCAACTACCTCCCGCTCCAGGAGCAGACCGGTGCCCCGGCCGTGCGCATCACCTGGATCGCGCTGAAGCTCGACCCCGAGCTGTGCGCGGAGGCCGTGGCCGCGCGCGGCGGCGGTCTGACGGGTGCCCAGAAGTGCGTGGTGCGGGCCGCGGACCACCTGGCGAGCCGGCTGACCGGCGCCGGGTTCCGGGCCCGGGTGCTGGACGAGGAGGAGCTGGTCGCCGCGCTCGCCACCTCCGCCTGCGCCAATCCGCTGGTCACCGCCGAGGCGGGGCGCAGCGAGACGCGGGAGCGGCGCACGGAGGAATCCGGGCGCAGCTGGCGCTGTGACAACCGGCGGCACACCACGTACTGGATCCGGCGCTGGCCCCAACTGGGCGGCGAACGCTCGGAGTCGCTGCCGCAGTTCGTCGCGGGGGTCACCGCCGTACCGGCCCTGGCCACCACGTTCAGCCTGACCCTCGCCCCCGGTGAGCGGCAGGAGGTTTCGCTGTGCGGGCACCTGCGGGTGACCGGGCGCAGTGACGACGAGCTGGTGGCGGCCCGGCGGGCGCTGGAGGACGCGGCCCGCCGGTCCGGGGCCGGTCTGACCCGCCTCGACCGTGAGCAACTGCCCGGCATGCTGGCCACTCTTCCTCTCGGAGGCGCGCGGTGACGATCCCGACGACTTCCCCGGCACCGGGCGCGCCGGCACGGGCGGCGCAGGAACCGTCCGGTCCCCAGCGCGCGCTGGAGCGGCTGCGGCACGGCCTCGGCCTGCTCGGACCGCGCCACGGCCGGCACGGGCTGTCCGTGCAGCAGCTGGACGCCCTCGCCCTGCCCATCGGGGACGACGGGGTGGTGGCCGGTGTCGACGCCGAGGGACAGCCGGCCGTGCTGGGCATCAACCGGCCCACGCCGTACGACGTCGTCCTGATCGGGGGTCTGTGGACGGCGCAGGTGCTGGCGCTGCGCTCCGCCGCCACCGGCGCGCGCGTCGCCGTGGAGACCGGGCGGCCGCAGGCGTGGATGCAGATGGTGCATGCCATGGGCGGCGGGCAGAACGGCCTGTCCGTGTACGACGTCGGGCGGGTGCCGCCGCAGGGGGCTTCCGCGGGAACGCCGGTGCTGGTGGTGCGGGACTGCGGTATGCGGCCGCCGCGCGGGCGGGTGGTGTCCGGGCCCTGGCAGTCGGTGCTGACCCTGCTGCCGTATCTCAGCCCGGCCGCGCCCCGGCTGCTGCGGCAGGCGCGGCTCGCGGGTATCCAGCGGGTCTCGCCGGACGAGGCGGCCGAACTGGGGCGCACGATGGGACTGTCGCGGACCGAGGTGGAGTCGCTGCCCGCGCTGCCCGACGGTGTCACCCTGTGGTGCACCGACCGTGACCGGCAGTATGTGCTGACCCAACCCACCGACGCCGAGATCGGATTGTTGGGCACGCCCCGCCGGATGGACTGAACTGCCCATGCCTGTCCCTTTTGTTCACGCTGTCGTGGCGGTTCCGCGGGACGGGCGGGGTGTTTCCGGCCCGCGGTGACCTGGTGGGCGGGCGCGGAGAGGCGGACGGGCCTGCCGAGGTGCGGCTCTTGGTGATTAGGCTGGGAGTGGGCGCGATGACAGGACCCGTGAGCCGGGCGTCGGTGTCCCCGGGGGAAGGCCGGTGCATCGGACCGCCCGACGACTACGGACGACTCGGTACGACACGACATGGTCGCCCCGGCACGGCATGAGGGTGCTCGACCACACCAGGAGGAACTGTGAGCAGCGATCGGGACGGGATGCGCGGGGGCTGGGACACACCCGGCGATGACCAGCCCGACGCGGAGGCCGTCGAGACCACCGGCGAGTTCACCATCGACTACGCTCCCCCCGCCTGGTACACGCAGAACGCGTCCGGTACGGCCGGGGGCTCGGGCGGCGCCGTCGGTGCCGGCGGCGCGGGCGGATTCGCCGGGACCGCGGGGAACTCCGGCGCTCCCGCCGCTCCTGCCGCTCCAGGTGTGCCCTTCCCCACGGGTTCGCCCGTGCCGGGTCCGACGCCACCGCCGGCCGGCACGCCGCCGCAGGGGACTCCGTACGGTCCGGCGGCGCAGGGTGCGTCGTTCACTCCGCCGCACGGCGCCTCGTACGCTCCCCCGGTCGCGCAGCCCGCGCCGCCGGCCGGTGAGCCGGTGCCTGTGCCGCGGCTGCCCGAGGGCTTCGAGCCGCAGCAGCCCGGAACGGCCTCGCAGGAGGCGCCGGCTCCCTCTCCCGCGGTCGAGCCGGAGACGGACAACGGGGACCTGGAGAGCGGGGCGACCATGCGCTTCTCCGCCGTCGCCCTGAAGCGCCAGATGGCCGAGATCGCCGAGCGCGCGGCAGCCACCGAAGCGCCGGCCCCCTCCGAGGGCGACGGCGACGGCTCCGGAAAGGCCACGGCCGCGGCGGGTGACGCGGGCGTGGGTGACGCCTCGGAGGCCTCGTCCGGTGCGGAGGGCTTCGCCGGAACCG
Organism: Streptomyces sp. NRRL S-1022; assembly: GCF_000720135.1. GTDB lineage: Bacteria > Actinomycetota > Actinomycetes > Streptomycetales > Streptomycetaceae > Streptomyces. The sequence goes on from NZ_JOIU01000019.1 coordinate 38,805, forward strand.
AGGGCTCCGCCTCGGACGCGTCCGAGGCGGGCGGGGAAGCCGCCTCGCCGGAGGGCGCGGTGGCGGAGGCTGCCGGATCAGACGGTTCCGAGGGGTCCGAGGGTTCCGCCGCTGCCGACGGGGACGGGCAGGCGTCCGCCGGGGGGTCGGACACTCCGGGTGCCGGCGTCGCCGCCGACGCCGAGCAGGGTGGCGCCGAGGAGGGTGGCGCCGACGCACTGCGTGCCGAGGCGCCGGAGGATGCCGCCGAGCCCGTGCGGGTCTCCGGCGTACCGGCGCCGGCGGACGACGCGGCCCACAGCAGCGCGCCGCAGCCCGGCGCGCCCGAGGACGGCACGCCGGCCGACAGCGCCACCGCCGACAGCGCCACCACCGACGCGGCCCCGCAGCCCGGCGGCCCTCAGCCTGCCGCGCAGCCCGCCGCCGCGCACCCTGGTGGCCACGGCTTCCCGTCGCCCGGCGCCCCCGAGTCCGGCGCGCCCGACTCCGGCACGTCCCAGCCCGGCGTGCCCCAGCCCGGGCCCGCCGTGCCCCCCGCTCCCCCGGCTCCCCAGCCCGGCTGGACCCCGTCGCCCGCGCCGCAGCACGGGCTGCCCCCGCTGCCGCCGTCGTACCAGCCCGCCGCCCCGGCCCCCGCGGCCCAGTGGCCCGGGCAGCAGCCGGCCGCCCCGCAGCAGCCCGGGCCGATGCCCGGTGAGCAGCCGCAGCCGGGGGTCGCCCAGGGTCCGGCCGGCGTACCCGGCCAGCAGCCGCCGTTCCAGCCGCAGGCCCCGCAGCCCGCACCCGCCGGGTGGCACCAGCCCCACCAGGCCCCTCACCAGCCCGGCCCGGCCCCCTACCAGCCGAACCAGCCCGGCGCACCCGCGCAGCCGGCCCCGAGCCAGCCGTACCAGCCCGGCGCGCCCGCAGCACAGCCGGTCCCCCACCAGCCGTACCAGCCCGGCGCGCCCGTACCGAACCCGGCGCCCGGTGCCCCCACCCCGCCGAGCGGCTACGGCTTCCCCCAGACCAGTGGCCCCAACCCCCAGGCACAGCCCGTCGGTTACGGCTTCCCGCAGCCGCCCGCCCCGCAGCCGGCCCCCAACGCACCCACTCCGCCGGGCGGTTACGGGTTCCCCCAGCCGGGCGGCCCCAACGCGCAGGCCCAGGCCGGCGGTTACGGCTTCCCGCAGCCCCCGCAGACCCCCGACCCCGCCGTCCCGGGCGCTCCGCAGGCGCCCCAGCCCCCGGTCGACCCCCGCTCCGGTGCCGCCTGGCCGCAGCCCGTGCAGCACGATCAGCGGCAGCCGACCAATCCCGGTGCCGCGCCGCTCGGTTACACCGCCGCCGTGGAGCTGTCCTCGGACCGGCTGCTCAACAACAAGAAGCAGAAGGCGAAGAGCGGGCGGCCCGCTGCGGCGGGCGGCCGGTTCAAGCTCGGCGGCAAGAAGGAGGAGGCCGAGCGGCAGCGCAAGCTGGAGCTGATCCGTACGCCGGTGCTGTCCTGCTACCGGATCGCGGTCATCAGCCTCAAGGGCGGTGTCGGCAAGACCACGACCACCACCGCACTCGGCTCCACCCTCGCCACCGAGCGGCAGGACAAGATCCTCGCCATCGACGCCAACCCGGACGCCGGCACGCTCGGGCGGCGGGTGCGCCGGGAGACCGGGGCCACCATCCGTGACCTCGTCCAGGCCATCCCGTACCTCAACTCCTACATGGACATCCGGCGGTTCACCTCCCAGGCCCCCTCCGGCCTGGAGATCATCGCCAACGACGTGGACCCGGCCGTCTCGACCACGTTCAACGACGAGGACTACCGGCGCGCGATCGACGTGCTCGGCCGGCAGTACCCGGTCATCCTGACCGACTCCGGCACCGGCCTGCTCTACAGCGCCATGCGCGGGGTGCTGGACCTCGCCGACCAGCTCATCATCATCTCCACGCCGTCCGTGGACGGCGCGAGCAGCGCCAGTACGACGCTGGACTGGCTGTCCGCGCACGGGTACGCCGACCTGGTGTCGCGGTCGCTGACCGTGATCTCCGGGGTGCGCGAGACCGGCAAGATGATCAAGGTCGACGACATCGTGGCGCACTTCGAGACCCGGACCCGCGGGGTGGTCGTCGTGCCCTTCGACGAGCATCTGGCCGCCGGTGCCGAGGTCGACCTCGACATGATGCGGCCGAAGACGCGCGAGGCGTACTTCAACCTCGCCGCGATGATCGCCGAGGACTTCACCCGGCACCAGCAGGCGCACGGCCTGTGGACGAACGACGGCAACCCGCCGCCGGTGGCCGCCCCGCCGATGCCGGGCCAGGCGACGCCGGGACAGCCGTACGGCGCTGGTCAGCCGTACCCGCAGGCCCCGGGACAGCCGTACGCACAGGCGCCGGGACAGCCGTACCCGCAGACGCCCGGTCAGCCGTACCCGCAGACGCCGGGACAGCCGTACCCGCAGGCCCCCGGCCACGGTCAGCCGTACCCGCAGGCCCCTGGTCAGCCGTACGCCCCGGCGCAGCAGCCGTACCCGCCGCAGCAGCCGTATCCGGGCGCGCAGCAGCCGGACCACTCGCAGCCCGGCCAGCCCCAGCCCGGTCAGCCGCAGCCTGGGCAGCAGCCCCCGCAGGCCCCGCCGCAGCAGTAGGGCCGCGGAAGACGGAGAAGGGGCGGCCGGTGCTCATCGCACCGGCCGCCCCTTCCTCTTGAAGCGAGCGGCTTACTGCTCCGCCGCCACGATCTCCCGGCACCGCTGCACATCCGCGGCCATCTGCTCCAGCAGGTCCTCCAGCGTGTCGAACTTCGCCTGGCCGCGCACGTACGCGAGGAAGTCGACGGCGACGTGCAGGCCGTACAGGTCGAGGCCGACGCGGTCGATGGCGTACGCCTCCACCGTGCGCTCGGTGCCGTCGAACTGCGGGTTCGTGCCGACGGAGATGGCGGCCGGCATGGCCTCGCCCTGGACGTGCAGATAGCCGGCGTACACGCCGTCGGCGGGGATGGCGGTGTGCGGGAGCGTCTCGACGTTGGCGGTCGGGAAGCCCAGCTCGCGGCCGCGCTGGGCACCGCGGACGACGACGCCCTCCACCCGGTGCGGACGGCCCAGGATCTCGCGGGCGCCGGCGAGATCGCCCTCGGCGACCAGGCGGCGGGTCAGCGTGGAGGAGAACGGCTCGCCGCCGCCCGCCTCACCGGTGACGTACAGGTCGACGACCTCGACCTCGAAGTCGTACACCTTGCCCTGCTCGGCGAGGAACTCGACGTTCCCGGCGGCCTTGTGGCCGAAGCGGAAGTTCGGGCCCTCCACGACCGCCTTCGCGTGCAGCTTGTCCACCAGCACCTTCACCACGAAGTCGGCGGGCGACAGCTTCGAGAACTCGGTGGTGAAGGGGAGGATGAGGACCGCGTCGACGCCCAGCTCGGCCATCAGTTCGGCACGGCGGTGGTGCGGGGCCAGCAGCGGCGGGTGGCTGCCGGGGCGGACGACCTCGCTGGGGTGCGGGTCGAAGGTGACCACGACGGCCGGAACGCCCAGTTCACGGGCGCGGTCGACGGCGTGCCTGATGATCAGCTGGTGGCCGCGGTGGACGCCGTCGTAGGAACCGATGGTGACGACGCTGCGCCCCCAGTCCTCGGGGATGTCCTCCAAGCCACGCCAGCGCTGCACTGTGACCGCTCCTCGAACCCTTGTCCGTGTCTGTCCTGACCTCGTTGTGCAGGTCTAAGGGTGCCATGCCGGGTGCGCCGCGCCGGCATCGGCATGGAGGCTGTGACGGGGCGCACGTTCCTGGCGCCGCTCAGGCCGGTACACGCACGCCCGCCAGGTTCTCGATCATGCGGCGGGCGCCGGGGCCGACGACGGCTGCCCAGTCGTCCGGGGCGTCGGTCAGCCAGCGGGCCATGCGCGCGGCGAAGCCGGGCACGTGCCGGCCCAGCTCGGCCAGACCGCGGTCGAATCGGGTGGTGCCCTCGGGTGTGCCGACGAGGAGCAGGCCGGTGCGGTGGACGAGGCCGCGGACCTCGTCCTCGTCCTCGCAGCCGCGCCCGGGTGCCACCGCCGCGTGCAGCACGGCGTCCAGGACGGCCGGGTCCTGTTCCCGGGCGAGCAGGAACTCCAGCAGCTCACGGCGGAGCGGGCGGGAGGCGGGCGTACCGGGGGCGGCGAGGACGGTGGCCAGGGCCGCGCGGAGCTGCTCCGGACCACCGTCGAGCAGGCCGGTGACGAGGGGCAGCAGGACGGGGCGGGCGGTGGGGCCCTGTTCGAGGCGGCGGTCGAGGTGGCCGGCGACGTGCCCGGCGGTCTCCGGACACAGCCGCACCGCTCCCCGCAGGAGGGCGGCGACCCGCGGGGCGAGGGCCGGGGTGGTGACCTCGGCGAGGCCGCGCAGTACCGCCCTGGTGCCCGGGCGGCCGGCGTCCGGGGCGCTCAGCCGGGCCCGGAATGCCTCCAGGACCGGTTCCGGGTGCGTGGTGAGGGCCGGGGCCAGGGCGCTCGGCGGGAACTGCGGGTCGCCGTCGGCGAAGTGGCGGAGGGCGGCGGGCAGATACCGGTCGCGGGTGTCCGGGTCACGGACCAGCAGGGCCAGGGCGCCGCCGTGCAGGGTGCAGTCGGCGGGGCGGGCGAGCAGGGCGAGGGCGGCGTGGCGCAGCAGCTCGCGGTCGGCGGCCGAGCGGACGTGCGGGGCGGCGCGCAACCCGTACGCCACCGCCGCGACCCGGCGGGCGGGGCGCTCGTCGTGCGCCCAGCGGCCGACCGCCCGGCAGAGGGCCGGCGGCTCGTCCTCGGCGAGGACGGCGAGCAGCTCGTCGGCGCGCCGGTGCGCGCAGGCCACCAGTACCTCGGTGAGATCGTCCAGGGCGCCGTGCCGGTGGGTGTGCAGCAGCGCCTGCGCGGCGGTGGCCACGGTGGCGTGCGGGGTCGCGGGCAGCGGCCGCTCGTCGGCGAACCAGCGGGTGAGCAGGGGCTGTACGACGGCGGGGGCGGCGGCGAGCAGCCGGGCCACGGCGTCCAGATAGCGGTCCCCGGCCGTGGGCGGCGCCGGGTCGGCCGGCACGAGCCGGCGCAGCAGGTGCAGGCGCTCGGCTGCCGGGACGGGCAGGGCGGTCCAAAAGGCGGGGCGGAAGTCGGCCGGTACGGTCCGCCGGGCGCGGCGCCAGGCGACGACACGGTCGGCGAGCAGGCGCAGCACCTCGGTGTACGGCGTGGGGTCCGGGACCTGCTGGAGGGTCCGGGCGAGCAGCCGGGCGGCCCACCAGGAGCCCGTGTCGCGGTCCAGCGCCTCGACCAACTCGCCGAGCCGCTCGACCAGTTGCCGGGGACCGTGCTGGCGGGCGAGGAGCAGCAGGGCCTGCACGACCGGGCCCACGCGGTGGTGCGGCACCGGGACCGGGCCGTGGCCGTCGTCCGGCTCGCCGGGGTGGTGCACCAGGGCCCGCAGGGCCTCGTCCAGGTCCAGGTGCATGCCCTGGATCCAGTCGGCCAGTTCCTCGTGGGCGAAGCGGTAGCCGTCACCGGCCGGCACGAGGAGTCCCTCGGCGAGGACGGCGGAGGCCCAGCCGGTGCCGCCGCCGAGCCGGGCCGGAGCGGGTCCCCACGGGAACACGGCCTCGAACGACTCCCGGTCCAGCTCGCCCCGGCCCGCGCCGAGGCTGCGCCGGGCGGCCTCGTGCACCTGCCCGGCCACCCGCGCGGCCAGCCGGCGGACGGCCGTGCCGCGCAGGCCGGCGGCCGCGGCGAGGCGGACGGCGACGCGCAGACACATCAGGTCGAGGTGGGCCGCGAACACGTCGTCCCGGTCGACGGGGCCGGCCGGCGGGGCGTCGGGTACGGCCGCCCGGACCTCGGCCAGCAGTCGCAGCGCCAGCGGATGCCGCTCGTCCCGCTCGGCCAGCACCCCGTCCGGAATGCCGTACCGCGCCCGCGCCCGCCGCCCCTCGTCGACGGTGAAGTCCCCGAGCCGCACACAGGGGGGAAGCGGGTCGGAGGCGCGGAGCGGCTCCTCCGGGCCCTGGGGCGGTCGGTGGGACGTCCCCGGGCCCCTGCGCGGGCGGTGGGACGCCGCGGAGGTCCCGGTGGACGGTTCACCGTCGACCGCGCCGGCCGGACCCTTCGACCCACGCGATCCCGACGGGAACTCGGGACCGTCCGCCACGGGCACCTCCACCGGACACCCGAGGCCGCCCGACACGGACACCCCCGCCGGAAACCCGAGTCCGTCCGGCCGGCGCACCCCCGCCGGAAACCCGACACCCTCCGGCACAACCACCCCCGGCGGAAAGCCGGATTCGGCCGGCACGGGCACGGGTACGACCCCGTCGGCGTCAGCGGTGACGGCCGAACCGGCCGGCGCCCCCGTCCACACGCCGTCGTCGCCCGCCGGAGCGGCAGGGGCAGGGGCAGCCGCCACCGCCCCAGCAGGGCCGTCCGACACCTGAGGTGACTCGACGCCCCCGCCCGAAGCCACGGACCCGGGCGCCACACTCCCGCCCGTACCCCCGCCCGGAGCCACGGACCCAGCCGCCACACTCCCGCTCGGAACCACGGACCCAGCCGCCACGCCTCCGCCGTCGTCCGCCCGGGCCCCGGAGTCGTCCCGGCCGGTCGCGGTCGCCTCGGGGGCGCCGGCCGGCGGGTACCCCGGGGTGTGGAGGAGGTCCGCGGCGAACGCGTTGCCGGTGTGTTCCCAGTGCTCCTCGCGGCAGGCCACCACCAGGCGCGCGCCGGTCTCGCGCAGCCAGTCGGCCGTGCCCCGGGTCCAAGCGGGCAGGCGGTGGGCGAGGACGGGGGGCATCTCCTCGGGGCCGTCGAGGAGCAGCAGGAGCGGCCGGCCGGCCCGGGCGGCGCGGTGGGCCACGTGTTCGGGGCTGGTGTCGCCGAGGTCCTCGGGCCGCACGCGGCGGGACGCGGCGACGATCCGGGCGGCGCGCTCCAGGGCGCGGCTGGCGGCGTCGGCCACCGAGTCGTCGGTGTCCTTGAGGTCGGCGCCGCGCAGCCACAGCGTGGGGGCGGGCCGCTCGTCCCGGGCACGGCGGGCGGCGAGCGCCGCGAGTTCCGTCGTACGGCCGCTGCCGGGGGCGCCGACGAGCCCGAGCACGGGACGGTCGCCGGCGGTGAAGGCGGCCAGCTCCCGGACGGTGTCGGCGCGTTCGAGCGGTTCGACGGCGCACGGGTGGCCGGTGAGGGCGTCCGGGGGGCCGTCCTGGACCACGGAGGTGGTGGTCAGCTGGAGGATGCCGGCGAGGTTGAGGTCGGCGCCGTAGGCGGGCACGGTGGCCGCGTTGCGGGCGAGGAGGCGGGCGAGGACGGCGTCGGCGGGCCGCAGCGGCACCGCGAAGCCCGCGTCCCGCTCGGCGGTGTGCAGGGCGGTGCCGAGGACGCCGACGACGGCGCCGGTACGGGCGTCCAGCACCGGTCCCCCGGCCGCGCCGCCGCCGAGCCGGAGCGCGTCCCGGCCGGCCGTGCCGATGGCCAGCTCCAGCACGTCGTCCAGCAGGTGGAAGCCGTGGGTGGCGGTGTACGTCACCTCGGTGGCCGCCAGCACCCGCGCCTCCCGCCAGCAGCCGGCGGCGACCCGGACGTAGGTGCCGGTGGCGATCCGCTCCCGCACGGACAGCGGCAGCGGGTCCATGCCGAGGCCCTCGGTGCGCACCAGGGCGAGGTCCAGGGCCGGCAGCGGGGTGACCGCGTCGGCGGGGACCACACAGGTGCGGTCCCCGGGGGCGTGCAGCACCAGCCGGGGCAGGCCGTCGACGGCCTCGTGGCTGGTGAGCAGGGTGCCGTGGTGGTCGGCGAGGAAGCCGTACCCGCGGGGGCGCCCGGCCAGGTCACGGATCCGTACGAGGACGGCATCGGCACCGCCGGCGCCGTCGTCCACGCCGAGTCCGCCGGCCGCGCCGTCCCCGTACCCGTGCGTGCACTGCCCGTACGGCTGCTCCCCGCACGCCCGTTCCTGCTCCCGGCGCCCGCCTCCGGTGCGCGGGCCCCGTCCCGCCATCGCCGTACCTCCCCGCCCGCTGTCCCCGTGCCCTGACCTCGACGGTAGGCGCACGTTGATCGGCGGGGCAGATCACGCGGTGAACGCGCCCCCTTCCGCTCCCCCGGTTCACTCCGAGCGCCTGCCCGGTCGGGTGAATACGCGGGGGCTGCTGGATAACCCTAGGGGTGGGGGAACCGAGGGGGACCGTGGAGCGGCGGCAGGGGCACGAGCCCGTGGCCCGCCGCCGCTCCACGGCAGAAGGCCCGTCGGGCCCGGCAGCGGTCAGCCGAAGACGGCCAGGCTCTTGGCCTTGCCCCGGTGCTCCTCGACGAGCGCGAGGAAGCGGCCCTCGGGGTCGAACACGGCCACGGGACCGGCGCCCGCGTACTCGTCGGGGATCTCCAGCCGGACGCCGTTCAGCAGCAGCCGGGACCGCCTGCCGTCGACCTCCCAGCGCGGGAACGCGGCGGACGCGGCGTCGGCGATCGGCATCACGGTCAGCTCCTGCTGGAGCTGGTCCAGCGTCCTCGCCGCGTCCAGCTTGTACGGCCCGACGCGGGTGCGGCGCAGCGCGGTGAGGTGGCCGCCGACGCCGAGGCCGGCGCCCAGGTCCCGGGCGAGGGCGCGGATGTAGGTGCCGGAGGAGCAGACCACGGAGACGATCAGGTCGATCACGGGTGTGCCGTCCTCGGCGACCGCGTCCCGGACGTCGTACACCGTGAAGGAGGAGACGGTCACCGGGCGGGCGGGGATCTCGAAGTCCTCGCCCTCGCGGGCCCGCTTGTACGAGCGCACGCCGTCGATCTTGATGGCGCTGACCTTGGACGGCACCTGCATGATGTCGCCGGTGAGCTTGGCGATGCCGGCGTCGATGGCCTCCCGGGTCACCTTGGAGGCGTCGGTGGACGAGGTGATCTCGCCCTCGGCGTCGTCGGTGAGGGTGCTCTGGCCCAGGCGGACGGTGCCCAGGTACTCCTTCTCGGTGAGCGCGAGGTGCCCGAGGAGCTTGGTGGCGCGTTCGACCCCGAGGACCAGGACGCCGGTCGCCATGGGGTCCAGGGTGCCGGCGTGGCCGACGCGCCGCGTCCTCGCGATCCCGCGCATCTTGGCGACCACGTCGTGCGAAGTGAAGCCCGACGGCTTGTCGACGATGACGAGGCCGTCGGGCGGGGTGGGCTTGCTGGTCATTCGGCGGCGTCGTCCGTCTCGTCGTCTTCCTCGCCCGGCTTGCGGTACGGGTCCGCGTCACCGGCGTACGCGGCGCCCGCGGACACCTCGCGCACCTTCTCGTCGGACTGGCGCGCCCTGTCGAGGAGGTCCTCGATGGTCCGGGCGGTGTCCGGCAGTGCGTCCGCCACGAAGGTGAGGGTCGGCGTGAACTTCACCCCGGCGGCCGCTCCCACGGCCGAGCGGAGGACGCCCTTGGCGCTCTCCAGGCCCGCGGCGGCGGCCTGCCGCTCCTCGTCGTCGCCGTAGACCGTGTAGAAGACGGTCGCCTCCCGCAGGTCACCCGTGACCCGGGTGTCCGTGATGGTGACGTGTGAGCCGAGCCGCGGGTCCTTGATCCCGCGCTGCAGCTTCTGGGCCACCACCTCCCGGATGAGGTCCGCCAGCCTTTTAGCCCGCGCGTTGTCGGCCACTGGTCCGTCTCCCGTTCTTTCTTCTTGCTTGCGTTTCGTGGTCAGTCGTCGTCGCCGTGGAGCCGCCGTCGCACGGACAGCAGTTCCACCTCGGGGCGGCCGGCGACCAGCCGCTCGCACCGGTCCAGTACGTCGGTGAGGTGCGCCACGTCGCCGGAGACCACGGCGAGTCCGATGATCGCTCGCCGGTGGAGGTCCACGTGGTCCACCTCGGCCGCGCTCACGGCGTACTTCCGCTGGAGTTCGGCGACGATCGGGCGGACGACGGAGCGCTTCTCCTTCAGCGAGTGGACGTCGCCGAGGAGCAGGTCGAAGGACAGAGTCCCCACGTACATGTGTGTAACCGGTTCACCCGCCGGTACGGGATCGATGGCCCCGGGTCCGTGTGGCCGGGGACATCAAGAACGGTACCGCGTACCCGCCGGTGGCTCGACAGGGTTTCGGCACCGTGGGCCGCGGCCGCCCGGGGCGCGTGCCCCGGGAACGGCCGGGCTGGCCGGCGGCACGTGCGTGCCGCCGGCCAGCCCCTGGCACCGTCGGTCGTGTTACGACCGCGGCTTCTCGCGCATCTCGTACGTCGCGATGACGTCGTCGACCTTGATGTCGTTGAAGTTTCCGAGGTTGATACCACCCTCGAAGCCTTCGCGGATCTCGGTGACGTCGTCCTTGAAGCGGCGCAGACCGGAGATGGTGAGGCTCTCCGCGACCACCTTGCCGTCGCGGATGAGGCGCGCCTTGGTGTTGCGCTTGACCTCGCCCGAGCGGACCAGGACACCGGCGATGTTGCCCAGCTTGGACGACTTGAAGACCTCGCGGATCTCCGCCGTGCCGAGCTCGACCTCCTCGTACTCCGGCTTGAGCATGCCCTTGAGGGCCGCCTCGATCTCCTCGATCGCCTGGTAGATGACCGAGTAGTACCGGACGTCCACGCCCTCGCGCTCGGCCATCTGCGCCGCGCGGCCGGCCGCACGGACGTTGAAGCCGATCACGATGGCGTCGGAGCCCATCGCCAGGTCGATGTCGGACTCCGTGACCGCACCGACGCCGCGGTGCAGGACGCGGATGTCGACCTCTTCGCCGACGTCCAGCTGGAGCAGGGAGGACTCCAGGGCCTCGACGGAACCAGAAGCGTCACCCTTGATGATCAGGTTCAGCTGCTGGACCTCGCCGGCCTTGAGCACCTTGTCCAGGTCCTCCAGCGAGACACGGCGCGTGCGCTTGGCGAAGGCCGCGTTGCGCTCGCGGGCGGCGCGCTTCTCGGCGATCTGACGGGCCGTACGGTCCTCGTCGACCACCAGGAAGTTGTCACCCGCACCCGGGACGTTGGTCAGGCCCAGGACCTGGACCGGCGTCGACGGGCCGGCCTCGGCGACGTTGTTGCCGTTGTCGTCGAGCATGGCGCGCACGCGACCGTAGGCGTCGCCCACGACCATCGTGTCGCCGACCCGCAGGGTGCCTCGCTGGACGAGGACCGTCGCCACGGCACCGCGGCCGCGGTCGAGGCGGGACTCGATCGAGATGCCCTGCGCGTCCTGGTTCGGGTTGGCCCGCAGGTCGAGCGAGGCGTCGGCCGTGAGGATCACGGCCTCCAGCAGCGAGTCGATGTGCAGACCCTGCTTGGCGGAGATGTCGACGAACATGGTGTCGCCGCCGTACTCCTCGGCCACCAGGCCGTACTCGGTCAGCTGACCGCGCACCTTGGTCGGGTCGGCGCCCTCGACGTCGATCTTGTTGACCGCGACGACGATCGGGACGTCGGCCGCCTTGGCGTGGTTGAGCGCCTCGACCGTCTGCGGCATGACGCCGTCGTTGGCCGCGACGACCAGGATCGCGATGTCGGTCGACTTCGCACCACGGGCACGCATGGCGGTGAACGCCTCGTGACCCGGGGTGTCGATGAAGGTGATCTTGCGCTCTTCGTCGTTGACCTCGGTCGCGACCTGGTAGGCACCGATGTGCTGGGTGATGCCGCCGGCCTCGCCCGCGATGACGTTCGTCTTGCGGATCGCGTCGAGCAGTCGGGTCTTACCGTGGTCGACGTGACCCATGACGGTCACCACCGGCGGACGGACGACCAGGTCCTCCTCGGAGCCCTCGTCCTCACCGAACTCGATGTCGAAGGACTCGAGCAGCTCGCGGTCCTCCTCCTCGGGGCTGACGATCTGAATCGTGTAGTTCATCTCGTCGGCGAGGAGCTGCAGGGTCTCGTCGGAGACGGACTGCGTGGCCGTGACCATCTCGCCGAGGTTCATCATGACCGCGACGAGGGACGCCGGGTTGGCGTTGATCTTCTCCGCGAAGTCGGTGAGCGACGCGCCGCGGGAGAGGCGGATGGCCTCGCCGTTGCCGCGCGGCAGCATCACGCCGCCGACGCTCGGGGCCTGCATGGCCTCGTACTCCTGGCGCCTCTGCCGCTTCGACTTGCGGCCACGGCGCGCGGGACCGCCGGGACGGCCGAAGGCGCCCTGCGTGCCACCACGGCCACCGGGACCACCCGGACGACCGCCGAAGCCGGGACGGCCACCGCCGCCACCGCCGGGACCACCCGGACGGCCGGCGAAACCGCCGCCACCGCCACCGGGACCCGCGGGACGGCCGGCGAAGCCGCCGCCACCGCCACCCGGACGACCGGCGAAGCCGCCGCCGCCCGGACGACCGCCGCCGCCACCGGGACGACCGCCGCCGCCACCGGGGCCACGGCCGCCGGGGCCACCGCCCGGACGCGGGCCCGCAGCGGGACGCTGCGGCATCATGCCGGGGTTCGGACGCGGGCCGCCGGGGCCGCCGCCGGGACGGGGACCGCCCTGCGGACGCGGCATCGAGCCCGGGGTCGGGCGGGGACCGCCCGGAGCCTGCGGACGCGGACCGGCGCCCTGGGCGCCGGGCGACTGCGGACGGGGACCGGCGCCGGGGGCACCGCCGGGGCCGGGACGCGGGCCGCCCTGCGGGCGCGGGGCCTGCGGGCGGGCCATGCCGGCGTTGCCACCGGAGGTGAAGGGGTTGTTACCCGGACGCGGACCGGCCGGACGGGCGCCCGGACGGGCGGCCTGGCCACCGGAGCGCGGAGCACCCTGGCCGGGACGGGCCGACTGCTGGCCCTGACCGCCGGCGGCCGGACGGCCACCGGGCTTCGGGGCACCGGGGCGGGCGCCGGGACGCGGACCCTGGGCGGCCGGAGCCTGCGGGGTCTGCTGCGCGGCCGGAGCGGCCGGCGGAGCGGTGAACTCCGGGGCGGCCGGGGCCGGGCGCGGCGCGGGCTTGGGACCCGGCACCGGACGCGGGCCGGGAGCGGCCGGCGCGGGCGCCGAGGGGGCCGACGGGGCGGCCGGCTGCTGGGCAGCGGGCGCCGTCGGAGGCTTGGGGGCAGCCGGCCTGGGGGCCGGGGCAGCCGGACGTGCCGCCTGCGCCGGGGCGGGCGCGGCGGGCTTGGGGGCGGCCTTGCGCGGGGCGGGCTTGGCGGACTTGCCGCTGCCACCACCCTGGAAGGCGTCGGTCAGCTTACGTACAACCGGCGCTTCGATGGTCGAAGACGCCGAACGGACGAATTCACCGAGTTCCTGGAGCTTGGCCATGACGACCTTGCTCTCGACACCGAACTCCTTGGCGAGTTCGTATACCCGGACCTTAGCCACTTCGCTCCTTTGAGGTCCGGGTTGAAGCCGGACCGTCGCTAGTTCATGGGCGTACTCATCGCGTACTCATCGAGTGCTCATCGCAATCTCGACCTGCTTTCGACTCGCGAGGTACCAGGCCGCACGGGGTTCCGTACGGCTCGTCTTACGGCGTTGCCTGCTCGGCAACTGTTGTCTGCTCGACGTATCGGCGCAACGCCTTTGTGTCGAGCGGTCCCGGGACGCGCAGTGCCCGCGGGAACGCCCGGCGGCGAACCGCCTGGTCGAGACAGACCTGGGCGGGGTGCACGTACGCACCCCGGCCGGGCAGCGTACCGCGAGGATCGGGGGCGCACGCGTCCTCGATCCTCACGATCCGCAGGAGATCGCTCTTGGCCGCCCGCTCCCGGCACCCCACACAGGTGCGTTCAGGGCATACTCGGGTGTGCGTCCGGCCAGACACAGTTAAGTCTACCTCCCCGTACCGACCTCACCCCTTTGGGGCAAGAATCGAACGGCCGTTGTCGTGATCTCAGCGCCGGGCGGCTCGGATCTATTCCCCGCCCGGCGGTCCTACTCCCCGGTCTGCTCGGTGTCCGGCCGGATGTCGATCCGCCAGCCGGTGAGGCGGGCGGCGAGGCGGGCGTTCTGGCCCTCCTTGCCGATCGCCAGCGACAGCTGGTAGTCCGGCACGGTCACCCGCGCGGAGCGGGCGGCCATGTCCACGACCTCCACCTTGCTCACCCGAGCGGGTGACAGGGCGTTCGCCACCATCTCGGCCGGGTCGTCCGACCAGTCGACGATGTCGATCTTCTCGCCGTTCAGCTCGCCCATCACGTTGCGGACCCGGCCGCCCATGGGGCCGATGCAGGCGCCCTTGGCGTTCAGGCCCGAACGGGTGGACCGTACGGCGATCTTGGTGCGGTGACCGGCCTCACGGGCGATCGCGGCGATCTCCACCGAGCCGTCGGCGATCTCCGGCACCTCCAGGGCGAAGAGCTTCTTCACCAGGTTGGGGTGGGTCCGGGAGAGGGTCACGGACGGGCCGCGGACACCCTTGGCCACCCGGACGACGTACGACCGCAGGCGCATGCCGTGCGGGTAGGTCTCGCCGGGCACCTGCTCCTGCACCGGCAGGATGGCCTCCAGCTTGCCGATGTCCACGAGCACGTTCTTCGGGTCGCGGCCCTGCTGGACCACTCCGGTGACGATGTCGCCCTCGCGGCCGGCGTACTCGCCGAGCGTCGCGTCGTCCTCGGCGTCGCGCAGCCGCTGCAGGATCACCTGCTTGGCGGTGGTCGCGGCGATACGGCCGAAGCCGGACGGGGTGTCGTCGAACTCGCGGGGCTCCTGGCCCTCCGTGAGGTCCTCGGGGTCCTCCTTCGCCCACACGGTCACATGCCCGGTCTCCCGGTTGAGCTCCACGCGCGCGTGTCGGCGGCTTCCCTCGGTGCGGTGGTAGGCGATGAGGAGGGCCGACTCGATCGCCTCGACCAGCAGGTCGAAGGAGATCTCCTTCTCCCGAACCAAGCCCCGCAGGGCGCTCATGTCGATGTCCACGGCTACGCCTCCTCCTCTTCCTTCAGGTCCTTCTTGACCTTGTCGTCCTTGCGGTTGAACTCGACCTGCACGCGCGCCCTGGCGATCTCCGGGAAGCCGAGCCTGCGGCTCGTGGCCTTGCGGCCCTTGACTCCGGGCACCTCGACGTCGACGCCCTCGTCGTCGACGTCCAGGATCCGGGCGAGCAGCTCGCCGCCCTCGGCGAGCTGGAACTTCACGAGCCGGTCGGTCGCGCGCACGAAGTGCCGGTGCTCGGTGAGGAGGCGCTCCGCGCCGGGGGTTCCGACCTCCAGGTCGTACGCGGCGTCACCCATCGCGTTGGTCTCGTCGAGCTTCGCCGAGAGCGCGCGGCTCACATCGGCGATGGCGTCCAGATCGGCTCCGGTGTCGGAGTCGACGACCACGCGCAGCACCCGCTTGCGTCCGACGGAGTCCACGGCGATCTCTTCGAGATCCAGCCCCTGGGAGGTGACGAGCGGTTCCAGCAGCTCTCGCAGCCTCTCGCTCTGGGTGGTGCTCATCCGGGTGACTCCTCGGCCGCGTGTGCTGTTGTGGGATGGGTCGCGTGTCTGGTCAAAGGGTATCCGGTCGCGGAGGGTGTTGCTGTCCCCTCCATGGGTGGGCACGGAGCCGCATGTCATCACAGCACGTGACCCTCGGACGGGCTGTGTGAGCCGGTGATATGAAGCGAGGGGGTGCGCGGGTACCGTGATCACCGGCGGGCCGGTTCCCGCCCGTGTGTTCGTACGAGCCCCCCGAGGACGTCAGCCGTGCCGTACCCCCCGTCGCGCATCCCCTCGGGGCCGCGCAGAAGATCCCTGCTCGCCTCGGCCGCCGGGGCCGCCCTCCTGGCCGGCTGCTCGGCCGGCCCCGACGACGCCGGCACGGGTCCGTCGGCCACCGCCCGGGCCCGCGCGCGTGCGGCCCGGGACAGCCGGGGGCTGCTGGGGCACTACGACGCGGTGCTCGCCGCGCATCCCGGGCTGGCGGAGCGGCTGCGTCCGCTGCGGGCCCAGGTCGCGGCGCACGCGGCGGCCTTCGAGGAGGGCTCGGCGGCCACCGCGACCGCATCGGGCACCGCGTCCGGCACCGCATCGGCCACCACTACGGCGTCGCCGTCCGCCGTGGCCGTGCCGGCCGCTGAGAAGGACGCCGTCGCGGGGCTCGTCGCCGCCGAGCGGGCCCTCGCCGACCGGCGCGCCAAGGAGCTGCTGGAGGTGCCGGGCGAGCTGGCCCGGCTGCTGGCGTCGGTCGCGGCCGCCGGGGCCGCGCACGCGTACCTGCTGACGGAGGGGTCCAGGTGAGCGACGGAGCGGAGCTGACCGCGCTGCAGGCGGCGCTGGCGGCGGAGCACGCGGCAGTCTACGGGTACGGCGTCGTCGGCGGACGGATCGAGCAGCGGCGGCGGACCGAGGCGCGGACGGCGTACGACGCGCACCGGGCGCGCCGGGACGCGCTGGTGCGCGCCGTGCGTGACCTGGGCGGCACCCCGGTCGCCGCGAGCGCCGGGTACGCGCTGCCGTTCCCGGTCCGGGACGGGGCCGCCGCGGTGCGGCTGGCCGCGCGGCTGGAGGAGCGGCTGGCCGGGGTGTACTCGGACCTGGTCCGGGCGGCCACCGGCGCACGGCGGACCGACGCGGCCGGAGCGCTGCGCGAGGCCGCGGTGCGGGCGGTGCGCTGGAGCGGGGAGAGCGTAGCCTTCCCCGGGCTCGCCGAGCGGGCCGGCGGACAGACCGGCGCGGCCGGCACCACCCCGTCACCGTCCGCCCCGGCGACACGGTAGCCACCGGCCGCGGCCCGCACGACACGGCCGCACGGGACGGCCCCGGAGCGGGCGATGCGCTGGAATGGGAAGAGCGTAGCCTTCCCTGGGCTCGCCGAGCGGGCCGGCGGACAGACGGGCGCGGCCGGCACGACCTCCTCGCCGTCCGCCCCGGCGGCACGGTGAACACCGGCGGTGGCGTGCCGTACGACGCGGCGCCGGAGCAGGCCCGACAGCAGGTGACAGGAAGGGAACGACTCGCGCATGGCTTTCGAAGCACCGCAGCGCCTGGTGCGGGCGCTCGGTGAGACGGCACCGGCCGGGGACGACTGGCTGGCGCGGCTGCCCGCGGTGGCCGAGCGGGCCGTCGCCCGGCGCGAGTTGACCGTGGAACGGGTGCAGGTGCCCGGCGGGCGCAGCAGCCTGGTGATGCTGGTGCGGCGGGCGGACGGCACCCCGGCCGTGCTGAAGCTGGCGCCGCCGCGGGCCCGCCCGGAGAGCGAGCGGGCGGCGCTGGCGCACTGGGGCGGGCTGGGCGCCGTACAGCTGCTGGAGACCGGGGCGGACGAGGCGGAGGACGGGGTGCTGCTGCTGGAGCGGCTGCACCCCGACGTGTCGGTCCGGTCGCTGCCGGAGGCGAAGGCGCTGCTGGAGGCGGCGGGGACGCTGCGCCGGCTGTGGGTGGAGCCGCCGGCCGGGCACGTCTTCGAGACCGTCGCCGAGCGCACCGGACGGCAGGCGGCGGCGATGCGGGCGAGCGCCGGGACCGACCCGGAGGCGGCGCCGCTGGTGGAGGCGGCGCTGGCCGCCCGTGAGGAGCTGCTGGCCGCGCCGCCGGAGCAGCTGCTGCTGCACGGCACGTTCCGGCAGAGCAAGGTGCTCGGCGGGGACCGGATGCACTGGCTCGCGGTCGGCCCGGACCCGGTGGTCGGCGAGAGCGCCTTCGACCTGGCCCGGCTGGTGCGGGACCGGGTGGAGGACCTGATCGCGACGGCGTCCGGGCCGGCCACCACCCGGCGCCGGATCAAGCGGCTCGCGGAGTCGCTGGAGGTGGACCAGGAACGGCTGCGCGGCTGGACGCTGTTCCGGGCGGTGGAGTCCGGGGTGCGGGCCCGGCGGGTCGGCCGGGAGAAGGACGCGGAGCTGCTGCTGGAGTTCGCGGCCTGGCTGTAGGCATGAGCAGGCGTACTCGGGTGCCTGGGCAGCCGGGCCCGTGCGGCCCTGGGGGCGGGCTGCTCCGCCTCGGAGCCGGACGACGGCGAACGCGTCGGCGGCGGTACAGCAGCGGCGGGAGGCGGTGGAGCGGTCCCTGCGCCGGCGGGTGGCCGGCTTGGCGGCGCCTGCCCTCACTGGAGCCGGCGCTGCCGCGGTTCAGCGACGCCTGCCGCGGTCCCCGGCAGCCCGATCTCCGCGACCAATCCGAGGACCTCGTGGTGGTGGACTGCCGGATGGACGTCGTCGCCTGCTACGGGGCACCGCGCGGGGTGGCGCCGGTGCTGCGGGACATCGGCCGGGCGCACCTCGGCCACTGGGGCGAGGGCCCGGACACCGGCGAGCGCGGCGGGCTGCGGTACGCCCTGGAGTACCAGCGGGACAGGGGCCTGGGGCCGACGGGCCGCGCATGCCGGCGCCCGAGCTGGACGATCCGTCGCTCACCGTGCAGTGGGACGACCCGTGGCACCCCGGCGAGCGGATCCCGGAGCCCCTGGCGTGCCTCACGTCCGGGTCGCGGATGCCCTCGCCCGCCCCGGACCGGCGGTGCCGGCTGGAGTCCGGCCGGGCCACCGTCGCCGGGGCGCGGGCCCGTCACGGCACCGTCTTCTCCGTCACCTCGGGACCCGGGAGTACTGGACGCTCTCCCGCGAGGCGTGGCGGCGCGCACGGTCGTGAGCGCCGCCGTCCGCGCCGTCAGGCCGTGAGGCGGGCGATCGCGTCCTCGACCGGGAGTTCCTCGCGCTCGCCGGTCCTGCGGTCCTTCAGCTCCAGGACGCCCTCGCCGGAGCGGCGGCCGGCGACCAGGATCCAGGGCACGCCGATCAGCTCGGCGTCGGTGAACTTCACGCCCGGGGACACCCCGGCCCGGTCGTCCACCAGCACGCGGACGCCCGCGGCGGCGAGCTTCCCGGCGACGTCGAGGGCCAGCTCGGTCTGCAGGGCCTTGCCGGCGGCGACGACGTGCACGTCGGCCGGGGCGACCTCCTTGGGCCAGACCAGGCCCTTGTCGTCGGCGGTCTGCTCGGCGAGCGCGGCGACGGCGCGGGAGACGCCGATGCCGTAGGAGCCCATGGTGACGCGGACCGGCTTGCCGTTCTGGCCGAGGACGTCCAGCTTGAGGGCGTCGGTGTACTTGCGGCCCAGCTGGAAGATGTGGCCGATCTCGATGGCGCGGTCCAGCTTGAGGCCGGTGCCGCACTTGGGGCAGGGGTCGCCGTCCTGCACGACCACGACGTCCACGTACGCGTCGACCTCGAAGTCACGGCCGGCGACGACGTTCTTCGCGTGCGTGTGCTCCTTGTTGGCGCCGGTGATCCAGGAGGTGCCGGGGGCCACGCGCGGGTCGGCGATGTAGGTGACCTTCTCGCCCAGGCCCTGCGGTCCGACGTAGCCGCGGACCAGGTCGGAGCGCTCGGCGAAGTCGGCCTCGGTGACCATCTCGACGGCGGCCGGGGCGAAGTGCGCCTCGACCTTGCCCATGTCCACCTCGCGGTCGCCGGGCACGCCCACGGCGACGATCTCGCCGTCCACCTTGACCAGGAGGTTCTTCAGCGTGGCGGAGGCCGGGACGCCCAGCGAGGCGGCCAGGGTCTCGATGGTCGGGGTGTCGGGGGTGGGGATCTCCTCCAGCGCGGGCACGGCCGAGCCGTCGGCCGGCTTCAGCTCGTAGGTGATCGCCTCCGTGTTGGCGGCGAAGTCGCAGTGGGGGCAGTCGGCGAAGGTGTCCTCGCCGGCCTCGGCCGGGGCGAGGAACTCCTCGGACCTGGAGCCGCCCATGGCGCCGGCGGTGGCGGCGCAGATGCGGTAGTCGAGGCCGAGGCGTTCGAAGACCCGCTGGTAGGCCTCGCGGTGCAGGGCGTAGGACCGGGCGAGGCCCTCGTCCTCCAGGTCGAAGGAGTACGAGTCCTTCATCAGGAACTCGCGGCCGCGCAGGATGCCGGCGCGGGGGCGGGCCTCGTCGCGGAACTTGGTCTGGATCTGGTAGAGGATCACCGGCAGGTCCTTGTAGGACGTGCACTGGTCCTTGACCAGGAGGGTGAAGATCTCCTCGTGGGTGGGGCCGAGGAGGTAGTCGCCGCCCTTGCGGTCCTGGAGCCGGAACAGCTCCTGGCCGTACTCGTCCCAGCGGCCGGTGGCCTCGTAGGGCTCGCGCGGCAGCAGGGCGGGCAGCGAGACCTCCTGGGCGCCGATGGCGTCCATCTCCTCGCGGACGATGCGCTCCACGTTGGCGAGGACCTTCTTGCCGAGGGGCAGCCAGCTCCAGATGCCGGCGGCCGTGCGGCGGACGTAGCCGGCGCGGACGAGCAGCTTGTGGCTGAGGACCTCGGCGTCGGCCGGGTCGTCGCGCAGCGTCTTCGCCATCAACTGGGACATGCGCTGGACCGGTGCATTGGCCATGGTTCTCGTACTCCTGCCGGACAAGGGTGTTGGCAGGAGATTAACCGGGCCGCCCGCGCCGGTGGAAATCGGTCAGCGCCTGCGCAGCGGCAGCGGGGCGCCCATCACGGCGTACGGCCGCTGTGCGCTCGGGAAATGCACCCGGCGGGCGAGGTCGACGTAGCCGAGGGAGTGGTACAGGCCGCGGGCGGGGCTGTCGGTGTCGATCGCGGAGAGGATCGAGCGGGGTTCGTCGGCGGTGTCGGTGATGGTGGTGATCAGGCGCCGGCCGATGCCGTGGTTCTGGTGGTCGGGGTGGACGTGCAGTTCGGTGATGACGAAGGAGTCGTCGAGCCAGAGGTCGTTGCCGTTGGCACGGAGGTAGGGCTCCACGACGGTGGACCACCAGTGCGTACGGCTGTTGGGCATGCCGTAGACGAATCCGACCAGCCGTCCGCGGCTGGTGGCGCCGAGGGCCCGTGCGCCGTCGTACTGCATGTGGCGCTGGACGATCTGCCGGCGGACGGCGACCTCCTCCGGGCCGAGCCCGAAGGCGACGGCCTGGACGGTCAGGGCCTCGTCCACGTGGGCAGTGAGGTCCAGGGGGCCGATCACGAGGTCCATGCCGGGAGCGTACAGGGCGGTCAGAACAGAACGCTCATGAAGGCTCCCACCTCTTGGAAGCCCACCCTGCGGTACGTCCTGCGCGCCGCCGTGTTGAAGTCGTTCACGTAGAGGCTGGCCACGGGGGCGAAGTCCGCCAGGGCGTAGCGCAGGACCGCCGCCATGCCGGGGGCCGCGAGGCCGCTCCCCCGGTACTCGGGGGCCACCCAGACGCCCTGGATCTGGCAGGCGTGCGGGGTCGCGGCGCCGATCTCCGCCTTGAACACGACCCGGCCCCGGTCGTCGACACGCGCGAAGGAGCGGCCGGAGCCGACGAGTTCGGCGACCCGGGCCTGGTACAGCAGCCCGCCGTCACCCGCGAGCGGCGATACGCCGACCTCCTCCGTGAACATCGCGACGCACGCCGGCATGATCGTTTCCATCTCGTCCTTGCGGACGCGGCGGACGTTCGGGTCGGGGGCGATGCCGGCCGGCATGCGGTCGGTGACCATCAGCGGCTGGCGGGCGCGGACCTCGCGGGCCGGGCCCCAGTGCGGTTCCAGCAGCCGCCACAGCAGGGAGGTGGCCTCGGCGGGGCCGACGATGGAGGAGCAGCGCCGGCCGGCCCGCCGGGCGCGGTCGGCGAAGGCGCGGACCGCGCGGGGGGTGGCGCAGATGGGGACGAGGTTGGCGCCCGCGTAGCACAGGGACGTGAGCATGCCGTCCTCGTACCAGCCCCACATCTCGCCGCCGAGGCGCCACGGGTCGAGTCCCGCGACCTGGACCCGGGAGGTCACGAAGGCGTTGGCGACCGGCTCGCGGTCGAGGACGGCGAGCGCGGCGTCCAGGTCACTCGGTTCCAGGACCCGGGAGGTGGTCTGGGTCAGCACGTGCGGGGCCTCACGGTCGGACATTGCCTGATCCACGCACTGTACCTGCCGGAATTCCGCCGCGCCGCCCCCGGTCCCGGGGGGTGCGGGCCCGGCAGGCGGACTCCTCGCCCGGGGGTCAGCCCGCCACCGACACCGAGGGCTCGCCGGAGGTGACGCCGTCCTTCTCCATCTGCTCGGCGAGCTTCATGGCCTCCTCGATCAGGGTCTCCACGATCTTCGACTCGGGGACGGTCTTGATGACCTCGCCCTTGACGAAGATCTGGCCCTTGCCGTTGCCGGAGGCGACGCCGAGATCGGCCTCGCGGGCCTCGCCGGGGCCGTTGACGACGCAGCCCATGACGGCGACGCGGAGGGGGACCTCCATGCCGGTGAGGCCGGCGGTGACCTCCTCGGCGAGCTTGTACACGTCGACCTGGGCACGGCCGCAGGACGGGCAGGAGACGATCTCCAGGCCGCGCTGGCGCAGGCCGAGCGACTGGAGGATCTGGAGGCCGACCTTGACCTCCTCGACGGGCGGGGCCGACAGGGAGACGCGGATGGTGTCGCCGATGCCCTGGGAGAGCAGGGCGCCGAAGGCGACGGCCGACTTGATCGTGCCCTGGAAGGCGGGGCCGGCCTCGGTGACGCCGAGGTGGAGGGGGTAGTCGCAGCTCTCGGCGAGCTGGCGGTAGGCCTCGATCATGACGACGGGGTCGTTGTGCTTGACCGAGATCTTGATGTCGCGGAAGTCGTGCTCCTCGAAGAGGGACGCCTCCCACAGGGCCGACTCGGGAACGGACGGCATGCCGAGAGAAATCGCAGTCATCTGCTGTGCAACCCCAAGTCGTGGATCAAGGTCCGGTCCCGTGAACGGCGGGCTCCAGGCTTCGAGATTACGGCACCGGCCCGGGCGTCAGCACATCCCTCCCGCAATGCCACCCGATGGGAGGCGGCCCGGAACCACCGGGTTCCGGGCCGCCGTGAACGAGGGGTGGCTAGGAGATTTTCACCGGGTTGACCACGTCGGCGATCAGGACCAGGACGGTGAAGCAGACGAAGATCCCGGCCACCACGTACGCCACCGGCATCAGCTTGGCGACGTCGAACGGACCGGGGTCGGGCCGGCGCAGCACCCGGGCCAGGTTCCGCCGCAGCGACTCCCACAGGGCGCCCGCGATGTGCCCGCCGTCGAGCGGGAGCAGCGGGAGCATGTTGAACAGGAACAGGGAGAGGTTGAAGCCGGCGAGGACGAAGACGAACATCGCCAGCTGCTGCGAGGCGGGGATGTCCAGGGTGGCGATCTCGCCGGTGACCCGGGCCGCGCCAACGATGCCCATCGGGGAGTCCGGTTCGCGCGGGCCGTCGCCGAAGGCGGCGTCCCACAGGGCCGGGATCTTGCCGGGCAGGGCGACGAGGGAGTCGACGGCGTCGCCGACCCGGTCGGTCATCCAGGTCACGGACTCGCCGAAGTCCTGCCTGACGACGCCGGTGGCGGCGCTGAAGCCGAGGAAGCCGGCCTTCACGTACTGGCCCTGGACGTACCCGCCGCCGGAGTCCTTCTTGGCGACCATGTTGGTGGCGATCTTCGCGTGCAGGGTGAGCTGCCTGCCGTCCCGCTCGACGACGACCGGCACGGTCTTGCCCGCGCTGACCCGGATGAGGTCCGACAGGGTGTTCCAGTCCTTGGTCGGCTTGCCGTCGAAGGAGACGATCGTGTCGCGCTTCCTGATGCCGGCGGCCTCGGCCGGGGAGGCCGGGTCGGACTTCTTGCAGCTGTCGCGGTGCTCGCTCTGCGCGATGACGCAGGGCGAGACGGAGGAGACGGTGGTGGTCTGCTGCTGGATGCCGAAGCCCATCAGCACGGTGAGGAACAGGGCGACCGCGAGCACCAGGTTCATGAAGGGGCCCGCGAACATGACGATGACCCGCTTCCACGGCTTGCGCGTGTAGAACATGCGCGTCTCGTCACCCGGCTTGAGTTCCTCGAAGGCCGCCGAGCGGGCGTCCTCGATCATGCCGCGCCACGGGGAGGTGGAGCGGGCGGTGACCCGGCCGGAGTCGTCGGGCGGGAACATCCCGATCATGCGGATGTAGCCGCCGAGCGGGATCGCCTTGATGCCGTACTCGGTATCGCCCTTGTTCCGCGACCAGATGGTCGGGCCGAAGCCGACCATGTACTGCGGGACGCGGATGCCGAAGAGCTTGGCCGTGGACAGGTGCCCCAGCTCGTGCCACGCGATCGAGACGAGCAGGCCCACCGCGAAGACCACTATGCCGAGGATGAACATCAAGGTCGTCATGCACGCGCCTCCGCGGTCGCCGTCGTGGCTGTGAGTTCGCGGGCCCGGGCCCGTGCCCAGGTCTCCGCTTCGAGGACGTCCGACACGGTGAGCGAGGTTCCCGTGACCGGGGTGCCGTGCTCCTCGACCACCCGGGTGACGGTCTCCATGATCCCGTTGAAGGGCAGCGCGCCGTCCAGGAAGGCCGCGACGCACTCCTCGTTGGCGGCATTGAACACCGCCGGAGCCGTGCCCGCGAGCCGCCCCACGTGCCGGGCGAGGTTCACCGCGGGGAAGGCCTCGTCGTCCAGCGGGAAGAACTCCCAGCCGGAGGCCTTGCTCCAGTCGAAGGCGGGCGCCGCGCCGGGGACGCGTTCGGGCCAGCCCAGACCGATGGCGATGGGCCCGCGCATGTCCGGGGGCGTCGCCTGGGCGATCGTGGATCCGTCGGTGAACTCGACCATCGAGTGGACATACGACTGCGGGTGCACGACCACCTCAATGCGGTCGAAGGGAATGTCGTAGAGCAGATGTGCCTCGATGACCTCCAGTCCCTTGTTGACCAGGGTCGCGGAGTTGACCGTGATCACCGGGCCCATCGCCCAGGTGGGGTGGGCGAGGGCGTCGGCGACGGTGACGTGCGCCAGCTCGTCCCTGCTCCGGCCGCGGAAGGGGCCGCCGGAGGCGGTGACGACGAGCTTGCGGACGTCGGCCCGGGTGCCGGCGGCGAGCGCCTGGAAGAGCGCCGCGTGCTCGGAGTCGACCGGGATGATCTGGCCGGGCTTGGCGAGGGCCGTGACCAGCGGGCCGCCCACGATCAGCGACTCCTTGTTGGCGAGCGCGAGGGTGCGGCCCGCCTCCAGGGCGGCGAGGGTCGGGGCGAGCCCGATCGAGCCGGTGATGCCGTTGAGCACGGTGTGGCAGGCCGAGGCGGCGACCTGGGTGGCCGCCTCCGGTCCGGCGAGGATCTCGGGCAGCGGCTCCCCGCTGCCGTACTCGGCGGCGAGCGCCTCGCGCAGCGCGGGTACGACGTCCTCGCGGGCGACCGCGACGGTCCGCACCCGCAGCCGGTGCGCCTGCTCGGCGAGGAGGGCCACCCGGCCGCCGTTCGCGGAGAGGGCGGTGACCCGGAAGCGGTCGGGGTTGCGCAGCACGAGGTCGATGGCCTGGGTGCCGATGGATCCGGTGGAGCCGAGGATCACCACGTCCCTGGGGCCGTCCCCGGGGGCGGGGTCGTAGACGAGGTGCGGGTCGGCGAGGGGCGCCGGACGGGCGGGACTGTCGGTCATCCTCCCATTGTGGCCGCAAGCGGCGGCGGCCCGGACAGCGCGTCCCTCGACCGAGTGCCTCTCCGGCCGTTGTGGAGTCATCGTGAAGATCATGTGATAACACTTCGTTTCACACGATTCGCGGACGACATCCTGGGGGGATCTCTCCATGCGTACTGTGCGCATACGCGCTGCCCTGCCCGCCCTCGCCGGCGCGGCCCTGCTCACCGGCACCCTGCTCAGCACCCCGGCCGAGGCCGCCGGGGGCGTGCAGATCCACCACGTGTGGTTCGACAGCCCCGGCAGCGACAACCGCTCCAACAAGAGCCTGAACGCCGAGTGGGTGCAGCTCAAGAACACCGGCGGCTCGGCGGTCTCGCTCAAGGGCTGGGTGCTGAAGGACGCCTCCAACCACCGGTACGTCTTCGGCAACGTCAGGATCGGCGCCGGGAAGTACCTGAAGGTCCGCACCGGCAGCGGCTCGGACACCGCGTCGGACAAGTACCAGGGCCGCCGTGCCTACGTCTGGAACAACGACAAGGACACGGCGACCCTGACCAAGGCGAGCGGCAGCAAGGCCGACACCTGCTCCTGGACGACGCGGGACCCGAGCGACAAGTACTGCTAGCTCCCGAACGGACGGCGGGCGTTCTCGCGCGTGGCGGGTCCGGGGGTCGCGTCCGCGATCCACGGGCCCTCGCCCGACGGGTCGAGGACGCCCTCCTCCAGCCAGGTGTAGGCGCCGGCGAGGACGCCCCGGACCACCTTGCGGTCCAGGTCGTCGGTGTTGCTCCACAGCCGGCCGAAGAGTTCGTCCACCCGGATGCGGGCCTGGCGGCAGAAGGCGTCGGCGAGCTGGTACGCCTCGCGGCCGTGCTCGCCCTCCCGCCACAGCCGCTCGGCGCGGACACAGGCCGCGCTCATCGCGAACAGTTCGGCGCCGATGTCCACGATCCGGCCGAGGAAGCCCTGCTTGGTCTCCATCCGGCCCTGCCAGCGGGACATGGCGTAGAAGGTGGACCGGGCGAGTTTGCGGGCCGTGCGCTCGACGTAGCGCAGGTGCCCGGAGAGGTCGATGCCGTGCTTGAACTCGCCGTACGCCGTGGGCAGCTGACCCGGTCCGGCGACCAGTTTCGGCAGCCACCTGGCGTAGAAGACGCCCGCGTTCGCGCCCGCCTTCGCCTTGGCGGACAGCGGCTTGTCGGGGTCGATGAGGTCGCCGGCGACCGAGAGGTGGGCGTCGACGGCCTCGCGGGCGATCAGCAGGTGCATGATCTCCGTGGAGCCCTCGAAGATGCGGTTGATCCGCAGGTCGCGCAGCATCTGCTCGGCCGGGACCGGACGTTCGCCGCGCGCCCGCAGCGACTCGGCCGTCTCGTAGCCGCGCCCGCCGCGGATCTGGACCAGCTCGTCGGCCATCGTCCAGGCCATCTCGGAGCCGTAGAGCTTGGCGAGGGCGGCCTCGATGCGGATGTCGTTGCGGTCCTCGTCGGCCATCTGCGAGGACAGGTCGACCACGGCCTCCAGCGCGAACGTGGTGGCCGCGATGAAACTGATCTTGGAGCCGACGGCCTCGTGCAGCGCGACCGGCTTGCCCCACTGCTCGCGCTCCGCCGACCACTCGCGGGCGATCTTCAGGCACCACTTGCCGGCGCCCGCGCACATCGCGGGCAGCGACAGCCGCCCGGTGTTCAGCGTCGTCAGCGCGATCTTCAGGCCGGCGCCCTCGGGGCCGATCCGGCCGGAAGCCGGGACCCGCACCCGGTGGAAGCGGGTGACGCCGTTCTCGATGCCGCGCAGCCCCATGAAGGCGTTGCGGTTCTCCACGGTGACGCCCTGGGCGGTGGCCTCCACGACGAACGCGGTGATGCCGCCCTTGTGCCCCTCCGACTTCGGCACCCGTGCCATGACCACGAGCAGGTCGGCGGCCACGCCGTTGGTGGTCCACAGCTTCACGCCGTCGAGGACGTAGTCGTCGCCGTCGGGTACGGCCGTGGTGGCCAGGCGGGCCGGGTCGGAGCCCACGTCCGGCTCGGTGAGCAGGAACGCGGAGATGTCGGTGCGGGCGCAGCGGGGCAGGAAGGTGTCCTTCTGCTCCTGGGTGCCGAACAGCTTCAGCGGCTGCGGGACGCCGATCGACTGGTGGGCGGAGAGCAGCGCGCCGACGGCGGGGCTGACGGAGCCGACCAGGGCGAGGGCCTTGTTGTAGTAGAGCTGGCTGAGACCGAGACCGCCGTACTTGGTGTCGATCTTCATGCCGAGGGCGCCGAGTTCCTTCAGGCCCGCCACGACCGCGTCGGGGATGCGGGCCTCGCGCTCGATGCGGGCGGAGTCGATCTCCGTCTCGCAGAAGGCGCGCAGCTTCGCCAGGAACTCCTCGCCGCGCCGGACGGATTCCTCGTCGGGGAGCGGGTGGGGGTGGATGAGGTCGAGCCGGAAGCGCCCGAGGAACAGTTCCTTGGCGAAGCTGGGCTTGCGCCAGTCCTGTTCCCGGGCGGCCTCCGCCACCCTGCGGGCCTCGCGCTCGGTGACGGTGGTGCGTGGGGTGGTGGCGGTCATGTGAGGCTCACCTCGCCGCAAAGAGGGACGACTGGGACCGTTCGTTACCGACCAGTGCTACTGGATCGTTGGTACCCGAAACGGGCCGGGCCCACCACCCCTCGCGCGTCCGCTCCGCCGATCCCGGCCGGGCGGGGGGCGCTGCCGGGGCGCCCCGGGCCCGGGATTCTCCCGGCGCCGGATCCCGTGGCGGAGACTTGGGCCGAACGGGTGGCCCGGTCAGGTGGCGGGACGCGTCCGGGACGGCAGGCCCGGGCGGCTGTGTCGGATAGTTCACTGTCGAAGCGCTTCGACTGCCTATGGACACCTCGGTTCCCTTGGCGTTAAGGTCATTCCCACCCTCACTTACTCTGTCGGATACGCGCGGTGTCGAAGCGCTTCACAAGCTTGGAGAGCTGGATGGTCACCCTTGCCGAGGTCGCCCGGCACGCCGGAGTCTCGGCGAGCACGGTGAGCTACGTCCTCAGCGGCAAGCGGTCCATCTCGGCCGCCACCCGGCAGCGGGTCGAGCAGAGCATCCGGGAACTCGGCTACCACCCCAACGCGGGCGCCCGCGCCCTGGCCGGCAAACGGTCGAACATCATCGCGCTGATGATCCCGCTGCGTACCGACATGTACGTGCCGGTGATGATGGAGATCGCCATCGCGGTGGCCACCACGGCCCGCACGCACGGCTACGACGTCCTGCTGCTCACCGGCGAGGAGGGCCCCGACGCGGTGCGCCGGGTCACCGGCAGCGGGCTGGCCGACGCGATGATCCTGATGGACGTCGAGCTGGAGGACGAGCGGCTGCCACTGCTGCGGGGAACCGACCAGCCCTGCGTGCTCATCGGCCTGCCCGCCGACACCACCGGCCTGACCTGCGTGGACCTGGACTGGAACGCGACCGGCGCGCTGTGCGTGGAGCACCTCGCGCGGCTCGGTCACCGTGACGTCGCCGTCATCGGCGAGGCCCCGGCGGTCTACGAGCGGCACACCGGCTTCGCCGAGCGCACCCTCGACGGACTGCGCACCCGGGCCCGCGAGAGGGGCCTTCGGCTGCTGCACCGGCCGTGCGAGGGCGGGTACGACGCGATGGCCCTCACCCTGGCCCGGATCTTGGACGAGCGCCCGGGCACGACCGGGTTCGTCGTGCAGAACGAGTCGGCGGTGGAGCCGCTGCTCGCGCTGCTGCGCCAGCAGGGCCGGGCCGTGCCCGAGGACGTCTCCGTGGTCGCGATCTGCCCGGACCAGGTCGCCGTCCAGGCCTCCGTGCGGCTGACCTCGGCCGCCATCCCCGCCCAGGAGATGGGCCGGCAGGCCGTGGAGCACCTGGTGGCCAAGCTGGACGGGCGGGGTGGCGACGAGGTCGTGCTGCTCGCGCCCGAGCTGACGGTGCGGACCAGTACGGGACCGGCGCCGGCCGCGTCCTGACCCCGCCCCTCGCGCCCCGAACAGAGGTGCCGGCCCCCGTGAGGGAGCCGGCCCCCGTGGTCAACTGCCGCTGACGGTCAGGTTGTTGGTGGTGAAGTTCAGGCCTCCGGAGGCGGACGTGATCTCGTAGCCGAACTGGACGTCGCCGATGGTGACGTTGCCGAACCAGCCCTTGGTGTCCTTGATCCACTTCAGGATCGGCAGGATGTTCACCGTGCCGGAGCTGGAGTTGGAGCTGCGGATGAACGAGAAGACGTCGTTGGAGCCGTTGTTGCCCTTGTAGACGGTCCAGGTGGCGCCCCCGAGGGTGACCGTGCCCTGCGCGGTGCCGAGCGGGCCGACGGCCCCGGTCTTGTTGACCCAGAGCATGACCTCGTACTTGTGGCCGGTGTCCCAGATGTCGTAGGACGTGTTGTACGCGCCGGACGACGGGACGGTGACGTTGTAGGTGCTGGTCAGCGAGGTCAGCGAGGCGACCTGCTTGCCGACCGTCTTCTTGGCGTCGGGGTACGACTTGATCCCGCCGGTGTCGGGGTGGTTCGCCCAGACGCCCCAGTTGGTGCCGGAGTTGGCCCAGACGCACTGGCTGCCGGCGCCCGAACCCCAGATGTTGTTGTAGAGGGTGTAGCCGTTCAGGCTGGTGCTGCCCCACTGGTCGCAGGAGTTCCAGACGGCGGCGGAGGCGGGTGCCGAGGCGAGACCGACGGTGGCGCCGAGGGCGAGGGCGGGGGCGAGCAGGACCTTGACGGCCCTGCCGAGCGTGCTTGCTGCCATGGTGTCCCTTCCATGGGTGGGGGGAGTTGTTCCGTTCACCGCGCCCCCAGGGTGAGGACGCGGTCTTCTCCGGCGACGAGGTCGAGGGGCCCGGCGCCGGAGGAAGTCCGCAGTTCGACGCGGAGGGTGCGGCCCGGCCGTACGACGGCCCGGGCGCCCGCCGGGTCCCAGGCGAGGTCGACCTCCGCGCCGAACCGGGTGCGCACTCCGCGCAGTTCGCCGCGCGGGAAGCTGTCCGGGACGGCGGGCAGCAGGACGAGCCGGTCCGGCGTGGACTGCACGAGCAGTTCGATCAGCACGCCCGGCAGGGTGTGCGCGGCGTCCGCGTTGTAGACCTCCCGGTGCGGGTAGTGGGCGCTCATCAGGGAGGCGTGGAAGAAGTCGCCGCCGAGGACCCGGCGCAGGGCCCGGCCGGCGTGTTCCGGGTCCCGCAGGCGGGCGGCGATCAGGGCCTGGTGCAGGTGGCCGTGGGCCGAGTCGTTCTCCGTGCCGCGCAGGACGAGCGCCCGGTGGGCGGCGGCGGCCAGGCGCGGGGTGTCGTACGGGGTGATCTCCTCCAACGGCCAGACGCCGTAGAGGTGGCTGAGGTGGCGGTGGTCGTAGGCGTCCTCCAGGCCGGGCCAGGCCCATTCGGCGAGGGCGCCGTCGGCGTTGATGCGGTGCGGGGGTACGCGGTCGGCCAGGGCGCGCCAGCGGTCGGCGTGCCCGGGGTGGTAGCGGGCGGCCGTGCGCAGGGTGTGGCGGGCGGCGGAGAGGTCCATGGCCGCGTTGAGCGCGCCCCAGCTGCCGTTCGCGGGGCGGTTCTCGGGCGAGTAGGAGGGGACGACGACCAGGTGGCCGTCGGCGTCGGTGCGGGTGAGGAAGTCCTCGTAGAAGAGCGCCGCCTCGGCCAGGGCGGCGGCGGTGCGCGGATCCTGCTCGCCGCGGATCTCGTCGTGGTCGACGAGCGGTTTGAGCAGCCAGTCGGCACCGGCGGTCCACAGCTGGAGCGGGTAGGCGCGGTCGAAGTGGTAGGTGTACCCCGACTCGCCGTCGGTGTGGGTGGGCGCGACCGCGCCCCGGGTGCCGAAGATCGCGCGGGCGTTGGCCCGCCAGTCCGGCAGCTGCCGCTCGACCAGCGCGGCCAGTGCCTCCGTGACCTCGGGCAGGGCGGCGGCGGGCGCGGCGGCGGTTTGGAGGTTGAGGTTGGCGTTCGTGGTGAACGCGCCCGACCAGGCGGTGTCCCAGTCGCCGGTCCACAGCCCGGTGAGCCGGGGCGGGTTGAGCCCGCTGCTGGAGAGCAGGTGGTAGCGGCCGGCGGCGAAGAGCCGCTCCACCAGGGCCGGGCTGTCCGGGCGGGTCAGCAGCTCGGAGCCGGGCAGGGCGCGCTCGGCCGGGTCGGCGCCGAGGTCGAGGCCGACCCGCAGGTAGGCGGGGCGGTGCCGGTCCAGGTGCCGGGCGAGGAGGTGGTCGTAGGGCCGGCCGGTGCCGTCGGGCAGGGCCTGGAGCAGCCGGGTCTCGGCGACCACGTCGGCCTCGCCGGTGTGCCGGCGCACCCGGGTGAGCAGCAGTACCGAGCGGGCGCCGGTGACGCGGACGCCCGGCGGGACGAGTTCGGTCCGGCCGCCGCAGACGGCGACCAGGGTCACGCCGGTGCAGGCGCGGTCGCTGTCCGGGTAGCGGGCGCGCAGGCTCAGCAGGGCGCCCTCGGGGGTGAGCAGCGTGCCGTGGCCGACGCGCAGTCCGGCCGGGGCGCCGGGCAGCCGGTGGTCCAGGCGGATGTCGAGGTCGCCGCCGGTGATCTCGTGGACGATCACGTCGTCCGCGCGGGAGACGAAGACGCGGCTGCGGGCGTCGCCGCGGACCGCCGTGGCCTCGCCGGTGGTGAAGTCGAGGGCACGGCGGACGTACCGGCCGTCGTCCGTGCGGCGGCGCACGCGGACCTGGAAGGCGGGGTGGAAGGGCTGCACCCACTGCAGCGGCCGGCCGTCGGTGAGGCTCTCGGCGGCGGTGAGGTCGCCGGCGAGCAGCCGGTCCTGCACCGCGGACAGGGCGGCGGCCAGCCGGGGCGGCCGGGCGTGCTCGCCGCCGTTGGGCCGGACCAGCGTGTGCTGGGTGACGATCACCCGTTCATCGTTCGGGTCACCGAACACCAAGGCGCCGTGGTGGCCGTTCCCGCTCAGGAAGGCGTCCTCCCAGCGGGCGGCCGGGGCCGGCTCCCAGGTGCCGTGGACCGGCGTACCGCTCATGGCCGCAGCACCGCCACGCCGTAGCGGCCCAGGGTGACCGTGTCCGTGACGTCCGTGCCGCCGAGCAGCTCGCGGTGGGTGCCCGGCACCGGCACGGTGACCGGCTCCCGCCCGTGGTTGAGCAGGAACAGCAGCTCGCCGCGGCGTACCGCCTCGACGCCCGCCGGGAGCCCGTCCAGCACCGGCCGCACCCCCGCCCCGGCGGCGATGCCGGCCAGCAGGGAGCGCAGCGCCCCGGGTTCGGGCAGCGTGGAGAGGTACCAGGCGCGGCCCCGGTGCAGCACGGCGGGCAGCCCGTCCAGTTCGCCGCCCCGGTACGGCACGGTCTCGGCGGCGCCGGGCTCCGGCTCGATCTCCTCCGACCACAGCGTGCCGTCGAAGCCCTCGCACGTCACGGTCTCCCCCGCCTCCAGCGGCCACCACTCGTGCAGGGTGCGGATGCCGAACAGCTCGCGCAGCCGGGCGTCCATGCCGCCGGCCCGGACCCGGTCGTCCTCGTCGGCGACGCCGGTGTGGAAGCCGCAGACGAGGGTGCCGCCGCCGCGGACGTACGCGAGGAGGTTGGCGATGGCGGCGTCGGTGAGCAGGTACAGCTGGGGGGCGACGACGAGCCGGTAGCCCGACAGGTCGTGTTCCGGGTGGGCGAAGTCGGTGGTGAGGTGCGCCTCCCACAGGGCCCGGTGCCAGGCGGTGAGCACCTCGGGCAGGTCGACCAGGGCCGACAGCCGGCCTTCGTGGTCACCGGCCCACCAGGAGTGCCAGTCGTGCAGGACCGCGACGTCGGCGGTGATCCGCGCGCCCGCCACCGCGGCCGACAGGTCCGCGAGTTCGGCGCCCAGCTGCTTGACCTCCTGGAAGGTGCGCCCCTCCTCCCCCGCGTGGCCGACCATCCCGGAGTGGAACTTCTCCGCTCCCTGCCGGGACTGGCGCCACTGGAAGTAGCAGACGGCGTCGGCGCCGCGGGCCACGGCCTGGAAGGACCACAGGCGGTTGAGGCCGCGCGGCTTGGGGTGGTTCACGCCCCGCCAGTTGACCGGTCCGGCGGCCTGTTCCATCAGCATCCACGGCCCGCGCGCCTGTGAACGGGTGAGGTCCTGCACGAGCGCCCCGCGCTGCGCGCCCAGCGGATCGCGCGGGTCGGGGTAGAGGTCGACGGAGACGACGTCCTCCTCCTCGGCCCAGCGCCACCCGTCCTGCCCCGTCCACAGCGGCATGAAGTTGGTGGTGACCGGGATGTGCGGGGAGTGCCGGCGGACGATCTCCCGCTCGGCGGTGAAGCACTCCAGGAGCATGTCGGAGGTGAACCGCCGGAAGTCCAGCACCTGGCCGGGGTTCTTCAGGTAGTGGGCGCGGCGCGGGGGCAGGATGCCGTCCCAGGTGTCGTAGCCCTGGCTCCAGAAGGCTGTGCCCCAGGCGGAGTTGAGGGCGCCCAGGGTGCCGTACCTCGCGCGCAGCCAGCGGCGGAAGGCGGCGGCGGCCTCGTCGCCGTGGTCGAAGGTGCAGTACTCGTTGTTGATGTGCCACAGGGTGAGGGCCGGATGGCCGGCGTAGCGGGCCGCCAGGTCCTCGGTGATGGCGGCGGCGTACCGCCGGTAGGTGGCGCTGGAGTGCGAGAAGTGCTGCCGGCCGCCCCACCACTCGATGCGGCCGTCGGCGTCCCGGGGCAGGGTGTCCGGGTGCAGCCGGCCCATCCAGGGCGGCGGGGAGCTGGTGGGCGTGGCCAGGACGACGCCGATGCCGTGGGCGTGCATGAGGTCCATCAGCCGGTCCAGCCAGCCGAACTCGCGTGCTCCCGGCTCGGGTTCGAGCCTGGCCCAGGAGAACACGCCGAGCGTGACGGAGTTGACGCCGGCGTCCTTCATCAGCCGGACGTCGTCCTGCCAGGTCTCCTCCGGCCACTGCTCGGGGTTGTAGTCGCCGCCGAAGAGGATGCGGCCCCGGGTGGCGTCGGCGAGGGCCGGCTTCCCGCCGGCCCCCCGTTCGGCTCGTGTCACCCCTTCACCGCCCCCGTCAGCATCCCCTTCTTGAAGTGCTTCTGGACGAACGGCGACAGCACGGCGACCGGCAGCAGCGCCATCACCATGACCGCCATCTGGATGGCCAGTCCCGACAGCTGGCCGGTCCGGATGGCCTGGCCGAGACCGACCGGCTGCTGCTGCCTCTGCACGAGCTGGATCATGACGTTCTGCAACGGCATCTTGTCCTGGTCGTTCAGGTAGATCGAGGCGTTGAACCAGGCGCTCCAGTATCCGACGGCGTAGAACAGCGTGATCACCGCCAGGACGGCGCGGGACAGCGGCATGACGATCTGCCAGAGGATCCGGAAGTCGCCGGCGCCGTCGATGCGCGCGCTGTCGGTGAGTTCCGGCGAGATCCCCATGAAGAAGCCGCGCAGCACCAGGATGTTGAAGACGCTCACCGCGCTCGGCAGGATCAGCGCGAGATAGGTGTCCGACAGGCCGAGCGACTGCACCAGGAGATAGGTGGGGATGAGGCCGGCGCTGAAGAACATGGTCGCGAGCAGCGTCATCAGGATCCAGCGGTGGGCGAGCGAGCCGCTGCGGGACAGGCCGTAGGCGCACAGGACGGACACCGTCATCGAGAACAGCGTGCCGGCCAGGGTGACGAGGACGCTGACGATCGTGGCGCGGGTGACCTGGCCGCCGCTGAGCAACTCCCGGTAGGCGATGAAGGTGATGCCCTTGGGCACGATCACCAGGCCGCCCGCCTCGTCGATGGTCCTGCGGGAGGAGAGGCTGGTGACGACCACGATCCACAGCGGGAAGAGGACCGCCAGGCAGGCGAACGAGAGGACCAGGCCCTTGCCCACGAGGCCGGCCTTCGTGGGCTCCTCCTCCCACGCCGGGCGCTCGGGCGCGGCCCATCGGTTCGGCCTGCCCACCGGTTCGTCGACGACGGTGGTCACTTCTTGTACACCCCCTGCTCGCCCATGAGATGGGCCACCTTGTTCGCGGCGAGGACCAGGCCGATGCTGACCACGCCCTTGACCAGTCCGGCCGCGGCCGCGTAGCCGAAGTCCTGGTTGCGCACGCCGTTCCACCACACGAAGGTGTCGAGGATCTCCCCGGCGTCCGGTCCGACGGCGTCGCGTTGCAGCAGGATCTGTTCGAAGCCGACGGTCAGGGCGTCGCCGACGCGCAGCGCGAGGAGCAGGGCGATCACCGGCCGCAGCGCGGGCAGGGTGACGTGCCACATGCGGCGCCGGCGTCCGGCGCCGTCCATCGCGGCGGCTTCGTAGAGGTCCTGGGGGACCGAGGCCAGCGCGGCGAGGAAGACGATGATCCCCCACCCGGCGTCCTTCCACACGCTCTGGGCGGTGACCAGGAACGGGAAGGTGTGCGGGTCGGTCATGATGTCGAGGCCGTCGTACCCGTGCTGCCGCAGCAGCTGGGAGAGCATCCCGGCGCCGCCGAACATCTGCTGGAAGACGGCGATGACCAGCACCCAGGAGAAGAAGTGCGGCAGGTAGAGCACGGCCTGCGCGACCGCCCGCACCCGGGGCCGGACCACGCTGTTGATGAGCAGCGCGAGCAGCACCGGGACCGGGAAGAACAGCACGAGCTGGAGGAAGAACAGCACCAGGGTGTTCTGGACGGCGTTGCGGAAGCCGGGGTCCTCGAAGATCCGCTGGAAGTTGTCCAGGCCCACGAAGGGGCTGTGCAGGATGGAGACGATGCCGTTGTCGCTGATGTAGGGGTCGTAGTCCTGGAAGGCGACGACGTTGCCGAGGACCGGCAGGTAGTTGAAGACCAGGAGCAGCACGACGGCCGGCAGCGTCATGAGGATCAGGGCCCGGTCGCGTCTGAACCGGAGCCGGAGGTCCGGCTTGCCCGGGTCTCGTCGCTCCCGGGCGCCGGGGGTGCCGGCGGACGCCACCGGGGTCTTCGCGGGCGTATCGGCCTCGGCGCCGCTCCGAGGCACCGTGCTGTGGGACACGGCTGTTCTCCTTGCTCCGGAGCCTGGTCAGCTCGCCGCCGGGCCGTTCTCGTCGAGCAGCTTCTTGTACCAGTCGCGCAGCTTGTCCCCGCCCCTGCTCCTCCAGTCGGAGATGGCCTGCTGCATGTCGCCGATCTTCTTGTGGCCGCGGACGATGTCGTCCTCAAGCTGCTCGAAGTCGTCGCTGAGGTTGGTGTAACGGGAGGGCTCGGTGATCTGCAGGCCCCAGAAGGACGACTTCCTGGTGGCGGAACCGACCCGCTGCTGCCACTCGACCATGCCCTTGGTGTAGTCCGGGAGGTCCGGGTGCGCGATGGTCGCGGCGGGGCTCGCGATCATGACGAAGGCATTGGTGACCTCGTTGTTGCCCTTGTCGTTCTTGACGGGCAGTCCGTTCTTGAGCGTGTAGTGCGTGCCCTCGACGCCGTAGTTGGTCATCATCCACTCCTTGGTGCCGTACGGCGCGGCGGTGACGTTGGCCACCGCCAGCACGTCGCGGACGACGGACTCGGAGGCCTTCTTGTTGACGAAGGCGAAGATGCCGGCCGGGTTCGCGGCCCAGAACACGGGGTCACCGCCGTCGTGGGCCCACAGGTCCATGCCCCAGACCTTGAAGCCGGGGTTCTGGGTGAGCTGGGAGGCCTGTACCCCGTACCAGTTGGAGATGTCGTTGTTCCAGATCAGGAACTCGCCGGAGGTGAACAGCGGGGTCGGGTCGCCGATCTGGCTCTTGCCCAGCTTGAACTGGGGGTGGACGTAGCCGGCGGCCATCAGCTTGCGCGCCCACTCCAGGGCTTCCAGGTACTCCGGGGTCTCGATGCGGTTGATCATCTTGCCGTCGGCCGTGGTCCAGCCGAGCGACTTCTCCCCGCCGCTGATCACGCCGAAGGTGTTGAACGCGGTCCACTTCATGTCACCGCAGGCCCACCGCTTGGCCCGGGGAGAGGTGATCTCCTTGCACAGGGCCGTGAACTCGTCGGCGGACTTCGGGACCTCGTAGCCCTCCTTGTCGAAGATGTCCTGCCGGTAGAGGGGCACGATGTTCTGGACGTAGGGGGCGGGCATCGGCAGGCCCATCAGCCTGCCGCCGAAGATGGACCGCTGCCAGGCGTCGCTGGGGATCGCCGCGAGGTTCGCGTACTCCTTGACCTTGTCCCCCGACAGGTACGGGCCGAGATCGGCGAACTTGCCGATGACGGCGCTGGGGATCCTGCCGGTCATGTTCCAGCCGGGGACCACCACCACGTCCGGGATGTCGCTGGAGGCGAGGACCGCGCCGAGCTTCTGGTCGTAGGTGTTGCCGTCCTGGTTGCGCCACTGGACGTCGACGCCGATCAGGTCGTTCATCGACGTGTAGTACGGGTTGCCCTGCTTCGGCGGCGAGCCCCAGAACGGCGACATGACGGTGACCTTGCCGCCCTTGCCGAGCCTGGTGGGGACCGAGGACTTGAGGGTGCCGACGTCGAGCCTGGCCGTGAAGCCCGTCGCCGAGCCGTTCTTGGCCGGGATGTCCGGCTTCACCACGCCGCTGGCCACGTAGGCGGGCAGGATCTTCCTGGCGTTCTTGCCCGAGGTGGTGCCTTCCCGCGTGCCGTTGTCCGCACCGCCGCAGGCGGAGAGCAGCGGCATCCCGCCCGCGACCGCCGCGGCGGCGACCGCCGTGGAGGCGAGGAAGCTTCTCCGGCTGGTGCCGGAGGAGGCGGAGGAGGCGGCGTTCGGCGTCATTGCGTCAACCCTTCATGGCGCACCAGGACACCCGGCGGTGGGCCGTCGGCTGCGGTGTCTTCAGTGGATCCGGCTGAGCGGAAGCGCGTCTGCGAGGAGACAGTCGAAGCGCTTCGATGTTGCTGCGAGGTTAAGTGAACACCTGGGGGCGCACAAGGGTCGTTCCCAAGATTCCTGGGAGGTCCGGCGGTTCGCCGAACTGTCCACGGCTCCTTGCATCTCGGGCGCAAGTCCGTCGGCTTCGGGGTCGGCACCTTGACACCGGGCTGCGGCCGAATGAGCATCGAAGCGCTTCGAAGATGTCGCGCCGCTCCATTTGCAAGGGGAACCACTCGTGACCGTTGACCCGCCGTCCACCCCGCCTTTCCGGGATCCGCAGCTGCCGTTCGCGAAGCGCATCGACGACCTGGTGGCGCGGCTGACCGTGGCCGAGAAGATCTCCTTCCTGCACCAGTACGCGCCCGCCGTCCAGCGGCTGGGCATCGCCGCCTGGCGGACCGGCCAGGAGGCCCTGCACGGCGTCGCCTGGATGGGACCGGCGACCGTGTTCCCGCAGGCCGTCGGCCTCGGCGCGACCTGGAACCCGGACCTGGTGCGGCGGATCGGGGAGGCGGTGTCCAAGGAGGCCCGGGCGATGCGCACCCGGGACGACCGGGTCGGCCTCAACGTCTGGTCGCCGACGGTCAACCTGCTGCGCCACCCCCTGTGGGGCCGCAACGAGGAGGGCTACGCGGAGGACCCGAAGCTGACCTCGGCCATCGCCACGGCGTACACGCACGGCCTGCGCGGCGACCATCCCCGGTACTGGCGCACCGCACCCGTGCTGAAGCACTGGCTGGCGCACAACAACGAGACCGACCGGGCCACCTCGTCCGCCTCCGTCCGCCCCCGGGTGCTGCACGAGTACGACCTGCGCGCCTTCCGGGACACGGTCGAGGCGGGCGCGGTGGCCGGGGTGATGCCCGCCTACAACCTGGTCAACGGCCGCCCCAACCACCTCTCCCCGTATCTGCGCGAGCATCTGCGCACCTGGACCGACGAGGAGCTGCTGGTCTGCTCGGACGCGGGCGCGCCGTCCAACCTGGTCGACGCCGAGCACTACTACGACACCCATGAGGAGGCCACCGCGGCGGCCCTGCTGGCCGGCGTGGACAGCTTCACCGACCACGGCACGGACTCCTCGACGATCACCGCGCGGGTCGCGGGGGCCCTGGAGCAGGGCCTGCTGACGGAGGCCGACCTCGACGCCGCGGTCCGCCGCCAGCTCTCCGTCCGCTTCCGGCTCGGCGAGTTCGACCCGCACTACGACCCGCACGCCGCCACCGGCGAGTTCGACACCCCCGCCCACCGGGCCCTCGCGCGGGAGGCCGCCGAGCAGGCGGTCGTGCTGCTGAAGAACGACGACGGCCTGCTGCCCCTCGCCCCGGATACCCGGATCGCGGTCGTCGGCCTGCTCGCCGACGAGTGCAAACTCGACTGGTACAGCGGCACCCTGCTGCACCGCTCCACCCCCCTGGAGGGCCTGTACGAGCGGTTCGGCGCGGAGCGCGTGGAGTTCGCGGAGGGCGTGGACCGCGTCCGGCTGCGGGCGGCGGCGGGCGCCTTCCTGTCCGTGCCGGCGGCGGACGCCCCCGGCCGGGCGCGGGGCGCAGAGGGCGCGCTGGACCCCGCGCTGCTGTCCGGCCGTACCGATCTGCCCCCGCTCACCACCGACGCGACCGGCACCGAGTTCGCGCTGGCCGACTGGGGCGAGGGGGTGCTGACCCTGCGCGCCCCCGACGGCCGCTACCTCTCGGTCGCCGAGGACGGCTTCCTGCGCGCCTCCGCCGACCAGCCCGGTGGCTGGGTCGTCCAGGAGACCTTCCGTCTCGAACCGCACCGCGGCGGTCACCTCCTCCGGCATCTGGGCACGGGCCGCCATGTCCGGGTCGCCGCCGACGGGGTGAAGGTTGCCGGGACCGGCGACGTCTTCGAGGTGGTAACGGTCGAGCGGGGCGAGGACGCCGTGGCCCGGGCGGCGGCCGGGGCGGACGTCGTCCTGGTGATGGCGGGCAACGACCCGCACATCAACGGCCGGGAGACCGAGGACCGTACGACCCTGCTGCTGCCGGAGCACCAGCGGCGGCTGCTGCGCGCGGCCCGGGCCGCCAACCCGCGCACCGTCCTGGTGCTGGTGTCGGCCTACCCGTACGCGGTGGACACGGCCCGGCTGCCGGCCGCGCTGTGGACGGCGCACGGCGGCCAGGCGGCGGGCACGGCCCTGGCCCGGGTGCTGGCCGGCGACGTCTCCCCGGCCGGCCGCCTGCCCCAGACCTGGTACGCCGCCGACGCCGACCTGCCCGACCTGCTCGACTACGACGTGATCGGCAGCCGCCAGACCTACCTCTACTTCGAGGGCACCCCGCTCTTCCCCTTCGGCCACGGCCTGTCCTACGCGTCCTTCGGGTACGCCGGACTGGCGGTCCGGGTGGAGGCCGGCTCGGTGCTGGTCAGCTGCACGGTCACCAACACCGGGGAACGGACGGCGGACGAGGTGGTCCAGCTCTACGGCCGGGCGGTGGACCCGTCGGTGCCCCGGCCGCGCCGCGAGCTGCTGGAGCACCGCCGCATCACGCTCGCCCCCGGCGGGACGGCCGCCGTCTCCTTCGAGGTCCCGCTTACCGCGCTGGAGTTCTGGGACGTGCGGCAGGGCGGCCGGCGCCTGGAGCGGGGCCCGTACGAGCTGCTGGTGGGCGCCTCAAGCGAGGACGTGCGCCTGCGGACGACGGTGCACCTGGACGGGGCGGCCCCGGCTCCCCGCGCGGTCGTGGAACGGGGCCTGCCCGGCGCCGGCTTCGACGAGCAGTCCGGCATCGCGATCGTGGACCGGACGCGGACGGCGGGCGACGCGGTGACCCCGGCCCACGACGGCACGGCCGAAGTGGTCTACCGGGCCTGCGACTTCGGCGCGGGCGTGCGCGAGGTGACCGCGCGGGTGGCGGGCGCGGGCACCGTGGAACTCGCCCTGGACGGCGGTCCCGTGGTGGCGTCCCTGGGCCTTCGGACCCCCACGGCCGACGCCTACACGTACACCACCCTGGCCGCCGGCCTGGTCGCCGAGGGCGTCCACGACGTCCATCTCAGACTGCGCGGCCCGCTGCGGCTCGCGCACGTCGGCTTCTCCGGTTGAGGGTCCGCGAAGGCGCGACACCAGGAGGGGCCCGGCACCGGAAGGCAGCGGTGCCGGGCCCCTTCGGCCTCCGTCACCGCGCCGGCCCGGAAACGGCGAACGGCCGCAGCCCCCGCACAGTGGGCTGCGGCCGTTCCGTTGCCGACCTGTCCGTGGCAGGTCAGAGCGCGAGACCGGTGAGGACCAGCACGCGCTCGTAGGTGTAGTCCTCCATCGCGAACCGGACGCCTTCGCGGCCCACGCCGGACTGCTTGGCGCCGCCGTACGGCATCTGGTCGGCGCGGTAGGACGGGACGTCGCCGATCACCACACCGCCGACCTCCAGGGCGCGGTGGGCACGGAAGGCGACCTGCAGGTCGTGGGTGAACACGCCCGCCTGGAGGCCGTACTTGGAGTCGTTGACGGCGGCGAACGCCTCGGCCTCGCCGTTCACCTTCTGCACGGTGAGGACCGGCCCGAAGACCTCCTCGCGGGCGAGGGTGGTGTCCGCCGGTACGTCGGTGAGCACGGTCGGCGCGTAGGAGGCACCGTCCCGGTCACCGCCGGTGAGCAGGGTGGCGCCGGCCTCCACGGCCTCCTTGACCCAGGACTCGACGCGCTGGGCGGCGTCCTCGCTGACCAGCGGGCCGACGTCGGTCTTGTCGTCGGTGGGATCGCCGGTGACCTGGGCCTCGACGGCGGCGACGATGCGGGGCAGCAGGCGGTCGTAGACGGAGGCGTCCGCGATGACGCGCTGCACGGAGATGCAGGACTGGCCGCCCTGGTAGTTGGAGAAGGTCGCGATGCGGGTCGCGGCCCAGTCCAGGTCGGCGTCGGAGGCGAAGTCGCCGAGGACGACCGCGGCGCCGTTGCCGCCCAGCTCCAGCGTGCAGTGCTTGCGCGGCACCGAGTCCATGATCGCGTAGCCGACCTTCTCGGAACCCGTGAACGAGATGACCGGCAGCCGCTCGTCCTGGACGAGGGCGGGCATCTTGTCGTTCGGCACCGGCAGGATGCTCCACGACCCGGCCGGCAGGTCGGTCTCGGCGAGCAGCTCGCCGAGGATCAGGCCGGACAGCGGGGTGGCCGGGGCCGGCTTCAGGATGATCGGGGCGCCGGCCGCGATCGCCGGGGCGACCTTGTGGGCGCACAGGTTCAGCGGGAAGTTGAACGGCGCGATGCCGAGCACGACACCCTTCGGGAAGCGGCGGGTGAGCGCGAGCCGACCCTGGCCGCCGGCGTCCGTGTCCAGCCGCTGGGCCTCGCCGCCGTTGAACCGGCGGGCCTCCTCGGCGGCGAACCGGAACACCGAGACGGCGCGGCCGACCTCGCCGCGGGCCCACTTGACCGGCTTGCCGTTCTCGCCGGAGATCAGCTGGGCGATCTCCTCGGTGCGCTCGGCCAGCCGCTTGCTGACGTGGTCGAGCGCGGCGGCGCGGACGTGCGCCGGGGTGGCGGCGAAGTCCTCGCGGACGGCGTACGCGGCGGCCACGGCCTCCTCGACCTGGGCGTCGGTCGGCACGCTGACCTTGCCGACGAGCCGGCCGTCCCACGGGGAGGTGACGTCGAAGGTGTCCTCGCCGGTGACCTGGCGGCCGGCGAGCCAGAAGGCATGGGTGGAAGTCATGTACGAGTCCCGGCCCTTCCGCGTTGGGGGTGTGCTGCTTGCCTTGCGTGGTCCACGGTAGGACGGGGGCGGCCGGGGGTCGCTTGTCCGAGTCGTAGCAGTACACGGCCGCGGCACTACTGTTTGGACTACTCGGCTCGGACGGCCCGGCGCTGCGCACCGCTCGCGCACTACTCCGTGGAGGTCGCCTTCAGCGCCAGCCACAGCTCCATCCGCACGTCCGGGTCGTCCAGGCTGCGCCCCAGGATCTCCTCCACGCGCCGCATCCGGTAGCGCAGGGTGTGCCGGTGGACCCCCAGGTCGGCCGCGGCGGCGTCCCACTGCCCGTGCCGGGACAGCCACGCGCGCAACGAGGCGACCAGGTCCCCGCGGCCCGTCGCGTCGTGCTCGTGCAGCGCGCGCAGCAGCCCGTCGGCGAACGCCTTCACCGCGTCGTCGGCCAGCAGCGGCAGGACGGACCCGGCGGCCAGCTGCTCGTGCTCCACGAACACCCGGCCCCGCCGCCGCGCCACCGACAGCGCCTGCTCGGCCTGCTTGTACGCCGCTGCCGCCGCGATCGGCCCGGCGGGCGCGGACAGACCGACGACCGGCGCGTCCTCCTCCACCCGGCCCTGCTCGGCCACCGCGCGCTCGGCCTCCCGCGCCGCCGCGTACGCGGCGCACGCGGCCACCGCCGCGCCCTCGTCCGCGGCCAGCACCACCAGCCGCTCCCCCTCCGGCACCACCAGTACGGCCTCTCCGGCGCGCGCCGCGGCGGACTCCACGGCCTCCGCGAGTCCGCTCAGCGGTTCGCCCGCCGTACCCGACCCCGACTCGGCGACGATCATCCGGAACGGGGCGTCCAGCAGCCCGCCGTACAGGTCCCCGGCGACCGCCCGGGCGTGGTCGGGCTCCCCGGCGAGCAGCATGCGCAGCACCGCCGTGCCGACGCGCTGTTCGGCCGCGTGCAGGGAGCGGGAGCGTTCGGTGGTGAGGGTCAGCAGGGCGATGGCGGAGTGGACGGCGTACCGCTCGGCGGTGCCGAGCGCGGCGGCCGTCCCCACGGCGAGCGCGGCGCGCGGGCGCCGGCCGGTGCCGAGGCTGTGCAGCTCCACCCGGTCCTCGTGCTCGGGGCCGCCGACGACGGAGGACGCGGGGGCGGGCCGCTCCCGCAGCCGCTCCACCTCGGTGGTGAGCCGGGCGGCGCGGCGGCCGGCCCACTCCGGGGCCGCGGCGACGACGG
Source organism: Streptomyces sp. NRRL S-1022 (assembly GCF_000720135.1). Lineage (GTDB taxonomy): Bacteria > Actinomycetota > Actinomycetes > Streptomycetales > Streptomycetaceae > Streptomyces. The sequence continues at coordinate 82,597 of NZ_JOIU01000019.1, forward strand.
CACCCGAGGCGTCGTACAGCGCGGCCCAGCCGTCGACCTGGGCGGCGAGCACGGTGAGCACGCCCTCGGGGCCGGCGGTCAGCGCCTGCCTGGTCAGCTCGCGCTGGGCGGCGAAGCCCGCCGTGACCGCCCGGTACTGGTCGGCGGCGATCGCCGCGGAGACGGCCTTGCTGATGGCGAGGAAGGGGGTGCGGCGGGGGACCTCCAGCAGCGGCAGCCCCTCCTGCGCGCAGGCGTCGACCAGGGCCTCGGGGATCTCCTCGTAGTTCACCCCGACGGCGAAGCCGAGCCCGACCACCCCCGCGCCGACGAGCCGCCGCACGTACCGCCGCATGGCCTCCGGATCCTCCGCGTCCAGCTTGAGCGCGGTGATCAGGAGCAGCTCGCCGCCCTCCATGTAGGGCACGGGGTCGGCCAGCTCGCTGACGTGCGCCCAGCGGACGGGCACGTCCAGGCGGTCCTCGCCCGCGCGCACGGTCAGCTTGAGCGCGGAGTGGTGGACGAGCGAGGTGAGAGTCGGAGGCATGGGGCCTTCACGGTGAGGGAGATCCGTCGATCCCGGTGATCTCTGGCGGTGATCTTTTGGCCGTCGTGTATGAACGGCCCACCCCGATTCTGCCTCACCGTACGAGCCCGCGCCCGCCTCTCACCCCCGCAGGTCCACCAGCAACGGCGGCGCGTGCTCGCCCTGCACGGTGGTCAACGACAACACGGCGTGCCCCGGCGGCACCCCGTGAGCCAACTCGGAAGCCGACCACCGCTCCCGCTCGACCTGCCGCACGGTGACGGCGCGCGCGGTGGGCGCCTGGCCGGTGATGACCCGGCGCAGCATGTGCACGGCCTTGCCGGCCGGGGTCTCGGCGATGATCTGCCGGTCGGTGACGTCCCGGGTCTCGGTCCACTCCTTGCCCCACACCTCGGCGAAGTCCTGTCCGTCCCAGGGGGTGAGCCCGGACAGCGCCATCCGGCAGCCGGTGGCACCGAGCAGCGGGCCGCGCAGCGGCCGGGGTACGTCGTCCAGTGTGCGCAGCGTGAGCACCGAGCCGGCGTTGGCGCTGCGCAGCCGCTGGATACCGCGCACGGCCTCCGGCGTGACGACCCCGGTGGCGTCGTCGAGCAGCAGGCAGGCGAAGAGCGACCGGTCCTCCCGCACCGTCACGGAGGCCGTGAACTGGGCGAGGACCAGCCGGGCCAGGATCCGGGAGGCGTCGGCGTGGCCGCGCTGGGGCAGGTCGATACGGACCCGCACCGGGTGGTCGAGGGCCCGCAGCGAGAACGGCCGGCTCTGCCCGGAGGTGTCGAAGAAGGCGGCGAAGGCGGGCCGGTCGAGCAGGGCGATCCGGTCGGCGAGGACCGTGCCGACATCGCCCGGGTGGGCCATCTGCCGCTCCCGGGCGTCGAGTTCCCTGAGCAGCGAGGCCTGCCCGGCGTCGGTCAGGCCCTTGCGCAGAGCGGCCAGCGGGCCGGGGGCGCCGTCGAGCAGCTGCCGCAGCTCCGGTACGGAGGGGAAACGGTCGTGGACGGCTCGGAAGGGGCCGAGCAACTGAGCCAGGACGGTGGTGGAGCGGCGGCTGTCGCTGCCGGGGTGCGGGTCGGCGAGGTCGCCGACGAGGGCCTCGGCGAGTATGGCGGCGGCCTCGTCGGGGTCGGTGGTGCCGCCGTACAGGTCGAGGTCGTACACGGAGTCGGGGTGGCCGACGCGGACGACGACGTCGTAGGCCTCCCCCGGGCCGAGGCCGGTGCCCGCCGCGCCGACCACCACGACCGCCGCGCGGCCGGCCAGGGCGTGCAGGCACAGGGACTCGGCGAGCGGTCGGACCAGCGCGCCGGTCTTCCCCGAGCCGGCCGGGCCGACGGCGAGCAGCGAGGTGCCGAGCAGCTCGGGGCCGAGGGCGAGGCCGGCACCGCGGTAGTGGTAGGGGTTGCGGGGGTCGTCGGCGGTGGTGCCGAGCCGGACCTGGCCGGTGAGCAGGTCGTGCCGGGCGTGCCGGGCGGGCAGGTCGCGGTCGCCGGAGGGGTGCGGGCAGGCGGCGGCGCCGTTCTGCAGTACGGCGCCGGTGAAGCCGGCCAGGGTGTGCCGGCCGGACCGTACGCTCTGCCAGGCCCGGCTGATCCGCGCGTGGTCCACGTCCCGCATCAGCCCGGCCTTCGCCTCGGCAGCCAGTCGCTCAGCAGCCTCATACGCCCCGGCCTGCCGCAGCTGCGGCCATTCGACGGGGTCCTGGTCGGGGGCGGGCTGGGGGGCTTCCGCGGGCACGGAGGGGCGCCAGGCGCTCGGCCCGTAGCGGCGCCAGACCTCCCCCCAGCGGCCGAGGCGGCCGACGACCAGAAGGATGGCGAGGGCGATGACGGAGTAGTACGAGTACCAGAGGATCGCGTTGCCGATGCGATCGTTGCCCTGACGCCAGGAGTCGGGCGTGAACAGCTCCAGGGGCAGCACCCACCAGGTGCCGAGGTAGCCGTTCCACAGCAGGGACCACACCAGCCAGCCCACGAGGAAGGCGATCAGCGCACCGCTGATCAGCTGCCGCGTCGGGATCTGCTCGGGCTCCTGTGCGGGCCGGGGGCGGTGCCCGAGGCGCCACACACCCAGCGCGGCCTCCGGGCGGGGGGTCCGCAGCCAGGTGAGGAAGGGAGAGCCATCCGGTTTTGGCGGCGCGCCGGGCGGCGCCGAGGGCGCCGGCGGTGCGCCCGCCGGCATGGGCGGTACCGCCGCCCCCGCGGGTGGCGGTGTCGGGCGTGGTACAGGGTTCGTGTGCGTGCCGCGTGGGATCCGCGTGCTGTCGCTGTCCATCGACCTTGCCCCCTGACCAGCGCGTCCGTCCGCCGTTCCGTCCGTCATCAGCGAGCCAATCTAACGCCCCCGCAAGGGGAGTTCACCGCTTACGTGGCCGTAAGGGGCCGGGCCCGCCCGGGTGGGCTATGTCCACGGCGGACAACGGGAGCCGCGGACAACGCCCACATGGAGCATGCCCACCCCCCGGAACCGGTCTTAGCCTGCGAGAAAAGAAGGTATGCGTCCGAAAACGCACCGCCCGGAACCGCCCGGGACCGCCCGGTACGCAAGATCATCAGGGAGCCCCCCATGACCGCACTTCCGCAGGAGCGCCGCGTCGTCACCGCCATCCCCGGCCCGAAGTCGCAGGAGCTTCAGGCCCGCCGTACCGCCGTGGTCGCGCAGGGCGTGGGCTCCGTGCTGCCCGTGTTCACCGCGCGCGCGGGCGGCGGCATCATCGAGGACGTCGACGGCAACCGGCTCATCGACTTCGGCTCCGGTATCGCGGTGACGAGCGTCGGCGCCTCCGCCGAGGCCGTCGTGCGCCGGGCCTCCGCCCAGCTCGCCGACTTCACCCACACCTGTTTCATGGTCACCCCGTACGAGGGCTACGTGGAGGTCGCGGAGGCGCTGGCCGAGCTGACCCCGGGTGACCACGCCAAGAAGTCCGCGCTGTTCAACTCCGGCGCCGAGGCCGTCGAGAACGCCGTCAAGATCGCGCGTGCGTACACCAAGCGGCAGGCCGTGGTCGTGTTCGACCACGGTTACCACGGCCGGACCAACCTCACCATGGCGCTGACGGCGAAGAACATGCCGTACAAGCACGGCTTCGGGCCGTTCGCGCCCGAGGTGTACCGCGTGCCCGTCGCGTACGCGTACCGCTGGCCGACCGGCCCGGAGAACGCCGGCCCGGAGGCCGCCGCGCAGGCCATCGACCAGATCACCAAGCAGGTCGGCCCGGACAACGTCGCCGCGATCATCATCGAGCCGGTCCTCGGCGAGGGCGGCTTCATCGAGCCGGCCAAGGGCTTCCTGCCGGAGATCGTGAAGTTCGCCAACGACAACGGCATCGTCTTCGTCGCCGACGAGATCCAGTCCGGCTTCTGCCGGACCGGGCAGTGGTTCGCCTGTGAGGACGAGGGCATCGTCCCGGACCTGATCACCACCGCCAAGGGCATCGCCGGCGGTCTGCCGCTCGCCGCCGTGACCGGCCGCGCCGAGATCATGGACGCCGCGCACGCGGGCGGCCTCGGTGGTACGTACGGCGGCAACCCGGTCGCCTGCGCCGGTGCGCTCGGCGCCATCGAGACGATGAAGGAGCTGGACCTCAACGGCAAGGCCAAGCGCATCGAGGAGATCATGAAGGGTCGCCTCACCGCCATGGCCGAGAAGTTCGACGTCATCGGTGACGTGCGCGGACGCGGTGCCATGATCGCGATCGAGCTGGTCAAGGACCGCGCCACCAAGGAGCCGAACCCGGAGGCCACCGCCGCGCTCGCCAAGGCCTGCCACGCCGAGGGTCTGCTGGTCCTCACCTGCGGCACCTACGGCAACGTGCTCCGCTTCCTGCCCCCGCTGGTCATCGGCGAGGACCTCCTGAACGAGGGCCTCGACATCATCGAGCAGGCCTTCGCGCGCATCTGAGCGGCGGGCCCCCGCGGCTGAGGGGCGCCTGCGGCAGGCCGTGTGAAGAAGGTGTGCGGGGTGGATGACGGGAGCCGATTCCGCCTGCCGAACCGCCCCGGCCTGCCGTAGGTTCTCTCCAGATGAGAGATACACCCGCTCACAGGGGACTGTGGGCGGACGCCGGGCCGGGGCCTCCCCAGCTTCGACCTGGTCGTGCCCTCGCGCACACAACCGGCGCCTGACGGCTCCGGGATCTCCTCACCGATCGGACGGTCGCCGCCCCAAACCCCCCGGGGCGAGCGACGTTCCGGTCCGGACGGCCGCCTCGGAACCACCCCCCCCTGTTCCGGGGCGGCCGACCTCCTTCCCCGTATTCACGGGTACGTCTGCCAAGCTGGGCGCCGTGTCGACCGTAGTCCGCCGCGCCCCGCTCCTCGCCCTCCCGGCCGTCCTCCTCGCGCTGATCACCTGGCAGGTCGTGGCGCACGGCCCGCTGCTGCGCCTGGACGCCCGCCTGAGCCGGGCGCTGGTCCGTCCGGACCGGTTCGCCGAGCTGCTGTCCGACCTGGGGAACGTCCAGGTCGCCGTCCCGGTCCTGGCGCTGGTCCTCGTCCACCTCCTGTGGCGGGGCCGGGCCGCCGGGGCCGGGCGGTGGTGGCTGCCGCCGCTCGCCGCGGCCCTGCTGATGGCGCTGGTCCCGGCGATCGTCGTACCGCTGAAGGACTGGACCGCGCGCCCGGGGACACCGGTGATGCCCCCGGGCGTCGGCTACTTCCCGTCCGGTCACACGGCCACGGCGGCGGTCGCCTACGGCTCGGCGGCCCTGCTCCTGCTGCCCTGGCTCCGCTCCCCCGCGGCCCGCCGCTCGCTGGTGGCCGGCTGTGCGGTGCTGGTCCTCGGGGTGTCCTACGGACTGGTCCGGCACGGCTACCACTGGCCGCTGGACGTCGTGGCCAGCTGGTGCCTGTGCACCGTGCTGCTGGCCGCCCTGTCCCTGGTGCCGGGTGTCAGCCGAAGTAGCCGTCGAAGGTCTTCTGGAACTCCCAGTTCGCGAAACGGTCCCAGTTCACCGACCACGTCATCAGACCCCGCAGCGCAGGCCAGGTCTCGTGGGTGGCGTACGAGCCGCAGTTCGTCCTCTTCGTCAGGCAGTCCAGGGTCCGGGTGACCTCGGCCGGCGAGACGTAGCCGTTGCCCGCGTTCGTCGACGCCGGCATGCCGATCGCGACCTGGTCGGGGCGCAGCGGCGGGAAGGCGTTGTCCGGGTCGCCGGCCACCGGGAAGCCGGTGAGCAGCATGTCGGTCATGGCGATGTGGAACTCGGCGCCGCCCATGGAGTGGTACTGGTTGTCCAGGCCCATGATCGGACCCGAGTTGTAGTCCTGGACGTGCAGGAGGGTCAGATCGTCGCGCAGGGCGTGGATCACCGGGAGGTACGCGCCGCAGCGGGGGTCCTGGCCGCCCCACTTGCCGGTGCCGTAGTACTGGTAGCCGTTCTGCACGAAGAAGGTCTCCGGGGCCATGCTCAGCACGAACTTCGCGCCGTACTTGGCCTTCAGGGTCTTCAGGGCCGAGATCAGGTTCACGATCACGGGCGTGGTGGGGTTCCTGAAGTCCGTGTCGTTCGCGTTCAGGGACAGGGAGTGGCCCTCGAAGTCGATGTCGAGGCCGTCCAGGCCCCAGGTGTCGATGATCTTCGAGACGGAGGAGACGAAGGCGTCCCGGGCTGCCGTCGTCGTCAGCTGGACCTGGCCGTTCTGGCCGCCGATCGAGATCAGCACCTTCTTGCCGGCGGCCTGCTTGGCCTTGATCGCGGCCTTGAAGTCGGCGTCGCTCTCCACACCGGGGCACTCGGTGACCGGGCAGCGGTCGAAGCGGATGTCCCCGGAGGTGACCGAGGTCGGCTCGCCGAAGGCCAGGTCGATGACGTCCCAGCTGTCGGGGACGTCGGCGAGGCGGGTGTAGCCGGCGCCGTTGGCGAAGCCGGCGTGCAGGTAGCCGACGAGGGCGTGGGCGGGCAGGTCGGACGGGCCGCCGCCGGTACCGGTGCCGGTGGTGGCGGTGATGGCCGCGGACTTCGCGGACTCGCCGGCGGTGTTGACCGCGGCCACCTGGAAGCTGTACGCCGTCGAGGCCGCGAGGCCGGACACGGTCGCCGAGGTGCCGGTCACCGTCTGGACCCGGGTCCCGTCGCGGTAGACGGCGTAGCTCGTCGCGCCGGTCACCGCCGACCAGGACAGGCCGACGGAGGACGAGGTCACGGACGTGGTCTTGAGGCCGGCCGGAGCGGCGGGCGGCTGTCCGGTGCCGCTGCCGCCGGGGCCGACCAGGCTGATGTCGTCGGCCTGGTAGGCGCCGGTGCCGTACCAGCCGTGGGTGTAGACGGTGACCTTGGTGGTGGAGGGGCCGGTGCGGAAGGTGGTGCTCAGTTTCTGCCAGTCGGGGGCGGACTGGGTCCAGGCGGAGACGTCGGTGGTGCCGGTGCCGGACGCGCCGAGGTAGACGTAGGAGCCGCGGACGTAGCCGGACAGGGTGTACTGCGCGTCGGGCTGGACGGCCACCGTCTGGGAGCACTGGGCGTTGTCGCCGCCCGCCGGGGTGGCCTGCAGCGCGGAACGTCCGCTGTGCACCGGGGAGTCGACGGTCGTGCCGGCCGTGCAGGTCCATCCGGTCAGGCCGGACTCGAAGCCGCCGTTGACCGCGACGTCCGCGTCGGCCGCACGGGCGGCCGACGAGAGCGCGGTGACACCGGGCACGGCCAGCAGCGCGGCCGTGAGCACGGCTAGGACGGATCTGGGACGTCGGGCGCGGTCCACGAGGGCCTCCGGGGTCGGGGAGTGGCGGGACGGAGCGCACACAACTTGGTCCAGACCAATCCTCTTGTCAAGACGTCCGGGCGCTACCCGTCCCCCTCCCCTCGCCCGCCCGGCCCTGCGTCCCCTCGCCCGCCCGGCCCTGCGTCCCCCCGCCCGACCGGCCCCGCGGCCGCCTCGTGCATCGCCAGTTCCAGCAGCGCCGGGTCGGTCAGCGTGCCGGAGCCGTCCGGCGGCACCAGCCAGCGCACACCGCGGGCCGCCCGGCCCGGGTACGGTACGACGATCCAGGTGCCGGCCCCCGCGGTACGGATGCCGGTTCCGAGCCAGCGGGCCGCGGTGCCCGGGGGCACGAAGAACCCGACCCGGTTGTCGCCGAAGTCGGCGAGCACCGGGCCGGGTCGGTCCAGGACGCGGGTGAGCACGTCCAGGGTCGGGTAGCCGAGGTCCCCCGGCAGGATCAGGACGTCCCACGCCTTGCCGGCGGGCAGCAGGGCGACCCCGAGAGGGCTGCGTTCCCACTCCCGGCGGCAGGCCTCGGGGTCCGGTGCGGCGGATGCCAGCCATTCGACCGCGGTCTTCGCCCCAGTCATCCAGAAGCCTCCCTCTCGTTCGCGGACGCGGTTAGCGTCACGAGGGAGAGGGAGGTTCACGGCGGCCATTACGCGGGTTCCGGGCTCCTTTTCGGGTGACCGGCCCCGGAGGGGACGGCACCGCGAGGAGCGCGTACGAGTCCCTCAGCTGTCGAAGCCCAGCCCGAGGCGGTCCATCGTGCGCAGCCACAGGTTGCGTCGGCCCCCGTGGGCGTCCGCGCGGGCCAGGGACCACTTGGTGAGGGCGATCCCGGTCCAGGCGAACGGCTCCGGCGGGAACGGCAGCGGCTTCTTGCGGACCATCTCCAGCTCGGTCCGCTCGGTGCGTTCCCCGTCCAGCAGGTCCAGCATCACGTCCGCCCCGAACCGGCTCGCGCCGACGCCGAGGCCCGTGTAGCCCGCCGCGTAGGCCACCCGGCCCTGGTGGGCGGTGCCGAAGAACGCCGAGAAGCGGGAGCAGGTGTCGATCGCGCCGCCCCAGGCGTGGGTGAAGCGGACGCCCTCCAGCTGCGGGAAGCAGGTGAAGAAGTGGCCCGCGAGCTTGGCGTAGGTCTCGGGCCGGTCGTCGTACTCGGCGCGGACCCGGCCGCCGTAGGGGTAGATCGCGTCGTAGCCGCCCCACAGGATGCGGTTGTCGGCGGACAGCCGGAAGTAGTGGAACTGGTTCGCCGAATCCCCGAGGCCCTGTCTGTTCTTCCAGCCGATCGCGGCGAGCTGGTCGGTGCTGAGCGGCTCGGTCATCAGCGCGTAGTCGTAGACCGGGACGGTGTACGAGCGCACGCGGCGCAGCAGGCTCGGGAAGACGTTGGTGGCGAGGGCGACTTTGCGGGCGCGCACGACGCCGTACGGGGCGCGTACGGCCGTTCCGGCGCCGTAGCTCTTCAGGGTCAGGGCGGGTGTGTGCTCGTACACCCGCACCCCGAGCGCCAGGCAGGCCTTCTTCAGCCCCCAGGCCAGCTTGGCCGGGTGCAGCATGGCAACGCCCCGGCGGTCCCACAGGCCCGCCTCGAAGGTGGGCGAGTTCACCTGCTCGCGCACGGCGTCGGCGTCCAGGAACTCGATGCCGTCCGCGAGCCCCTTGTCCTCCAGCTGCCGGTGCCAGTCGCGCAGCTCCCAGGCCTGGTAGGTCTCGGTGGCGACGTCGATCTCGCCGGTGCGTTCGAACTCGCAGTCGATGCCGTGCCGGGCGATCGCCGCCTCGATCTCGTCGAGGTTGCGCCGGCCCAGCTCCTCCAGCGCGTGGATCTCGTCGGGCCAGCGGGCCAGCCCGTTGGGCAGGCCGTGCGTGAGGGAGGCGGCGCAGAAGCCGCCGTTGCGGCCCGAGGCGGCCCAGCCCACCTCGCGGCCTTCCAGCAGCACCACGTCGCGCTGCGGGTCGCGCTCCTTGGCGTTCAGCGCGGTCCACAGTCCGCTGTAGCCGCCGCCGACGACCAGCAGGTCGCAGGTCTCGGTGCCGGTGAGGGCGGGCTCGGCGTGCGGCTTTCCGGGGTCTTCCAGCCAGTACGGGACCGGCTGGGCTTCGGAGAGAGAGGCGATCCAGTTGTCTTTTCCACGGCTCATGGCGCTTGGGGCCATGATTTCAACTCCCTACAGAGGAATTCCCGAAAAGGCCGCTATGCCTTTTGCTTGTTCCGGCGATTGTTGATGAGCATCGAGGTCAGGACGAGCAGCACGGCGACGAGGAACATGGCCGTACCGATCACATTGATCTGCACGGGCGTTCCGCGCTGTGCCGACCCCCAGACGAACATGGGGAAGGTGACGGTGGAACCGGCGTTGAAATTGGTGATGATGAAATCGTCGAAGGAGAGCGCGAAGGAGAGCAGCGCGCCCGCGGCGATCCCGGGGGCCGCGATGGGCAGGGTGACCCGCACGAAGGTCTGCACGGGACCGGCGTACAGGTCGCGGGCGGCCTCTTCGAGACGCGGGTCCATCGACATCACGCGCGCCTTGACGGCGGTGACGACGAAGCTCAGGCAGAACATGATGTGGGCGATCAGGATCGTCCAGAAGCCCAGCTGGGCGCCCATGTTGAGGAACAGGGTGAGCAGCGAGGCGGCCATGACGACCTCGGGCATCGCCATCGGCAGGAAGATCAGCGAGTTGACGGCGCCGCGCGCGCGGAAGCGGTAGCGGACCAGCGCGAAGGAGATCATCGTGCCGAGGACGGTGGCGCCGACCGTGGCCCACACGGCGATCTGGAGGCTGAGGGACAGCGAGCCGCACATGTCGGCGACGCCGCACGGGTCCCGCCAGGCGTCCGTGGAGAACTGCTGCCACTCGTAGTTGAAGCGCCCCTTCGGTCTGTTGAAGGAGAACACCGTGACGACGACGTTGGGCAGCAGCAGATAGGCGAGCGTCAGCAGTCCGGCGATGACGACGAGACGGCGCTTGAGCCAGTTGACGAAGGGCATTTAGACCAGGTCCTCCGTCCCGGACCGGCGGATGTAGAGCGTGACCATGGCCAGGATCGCGGCCATGAGGATGAAGGACAGCGCCGCGGCCGTCGGGTAGTCCAGGATGCGCAGGAACTGCGTCTGGATGACGTTGCCGATCATGCGGGTGTCGGTGGAGCCGAGGAGTTCGGCGTTGACGTAGTCACCGGCCGCCGGGATGAAGGTCAGCAGGGTCCCGGAGACCACGCCCGGCATGGACAGCGGGAAGGTGACCTTGCGGAAGGTGGTCCACGGCCTGGCGTACAGGTCGCCGGCCGCCTCGTGCAGCCGTCCGTCGATCCGCTCCAGCGAGGTGTACAGCGGCAGGATCATGAACGGCAGGAAATTGTACGTCAGGCCGCACACCACCGCGAGCGGGGTGGCGAGGACGCGGTCGCCGGCCGTCCAGCCGAGCCAGTCGGTGAGGTCCAGGACGTGCAGCGAGTTCAGTGTGTGCACGACCACGCCGTTGTCGGCGAGGATCGTCTTCCAGGCCAGGGTGCGGATCAGGAAGCTGGTGAAGAACGGCGCGATCACCAGGATCATGATCAGGTTCTTCCAGCGGCCGGCGCGGAAGGCGATGAGGTAGGCCAGCGGATAGCCGAGCAGCAGGCACAGCACGGTCGCGGCGGCGGCGTAGAACACGGACCGCAGGAACTGCGGCCAGTACGCGGACAGCGCGTCCCAGTAGGTCGCGAAGTGCCAGGTGACCTTGTAGCCCTCCTCCAGGGAGCCCTGCTGCACGGAGGTGGAGGCCTGGTAGAGCATCGGCAGCGCGAAGAAGACGATCAGCCAGAGCATGCCGGGCAGCAGCAGCCAGTACGGCGTGAACCGGCCGCGCCTGCGCGGGGGCTTCTTCTCCGGGGTCGCGGGGGCGAGAGGCGGGGGCGCCTCGGTGAGGGTGGACATCAGGCGGCGACCTCTTCCTCGGTGCCCGCATCGATGTCCTGGGTGGCGTCCAGCCCGAAGGTGTGGGCCGGGCTCCAGTGCAGGACGACGTCGGCGCCGGGGACGAGCCGGCCGTCCCGCTCGACGTTCTGGACGTACACCGCGAGTTCGTCGCAGACGGGGCTGTCGATGACGTACTGCGTGGAGACACCGATGAAGCTGGCGTCGGCGATCTTGCCGGTGAGGCGGTTGCGGCCCGCCGGGATGTCGCCCGCGTCGTCGGCGTGGGTGAGGGAGATCTTCTCCGGGCGGATGCCGACCAGGACCTTGCCGCCGGCCGTGGTGGGGGCCGAACAGCGCGCCTCGGGCAGCACCAGCTTGCCGCCGCCCGCCTTGAGCACGAGGTCGTCGCCGTTCTTCGTGTCGACCTCCGCCTCGATGAGGTTGGAGGTGCCGAGGAAGTTCGCGACGAAGGTGCTCTGCGGGTTCTCGTACAGGTCGGCCGGCGAACCGAGCTGCTCCACCCGGCCCGCGTTCATCACGGCGACCGTGTCGGCCATGGTCATGGCCTCCTCCTGGTCGTGCGTGACGTGCACGAAGGTGATGCCGACCTCGGTCTGGATGCGCTTGAGCTCCAGCTGCATCTGGCGGCGCAGCTTGAGGTCGAGGGCGCCGAGCGGCTCGTCGAGCAGGAGCACCTTCGGGTGGTTGATCAGTGCGCGGGCCACCGCGACCCGCTGCTGCTGGCCACCGGAGAGCTGGTGCGGCTTCTTGCGGGCCTGCTCGCCCAGCTGGACCAGCTCCAGCATCTCCTCGACCTGCTTCTTCACGCTCTTGATGCCGCGCCGGCGCAGGCCGAAGGCGACGTTCTCGAAGATGTCGAGGTGCGGGAAGAGGGCGTAGGACTGGAAGACCGTGTTGACCGGCCGCTTGTACGGCGGCAGGTGGGTGACGTCCTGGTCGCCGAGGCGCACGGTCCCGGAGGAAGGTTCCTCCAGACCGGCGATCATGCGCAGGGTGGTGGTCTTGCCGCAGCCGGAGGCGCCGAGCAGGGCGAAGAAGGAGCCCTCGGGCACGGTCAGGTCCAGCGGGTGTACGGCGGTGAAGGAGCCGTAGGTCTTGGAGATGCCGGAGAGGCGGACGTCGCCGCTGTTGTCCGGTGTCGTCTTCATCGTCGTCACGCCCCTGTGAGCTTCGCGAACTTCTCTTCGTAGGCGGTCTCTTCCTTCTGGCTCAGGGAGCGGAAGGCATGGGACTTCGCCTGCATGGCCTTGTCGGGGACGATCAGCGGGTTCTCCGCCGCGTCCTTGTCGATCTTCGCAAGGTAGGGCTTCACACCGTCGACCGGCGTCACGTAGTTGATGTACGCGGCGAGCGCGGCGGCCTGCTCGGGCTCGTAGTAGAAGTCGATGAGCCGCTCGGCGTTCGTCTTGTGCCGTGCCTTGTTGGGGACGCACATGTTGTCGGTCGACGTCATGTAGCCGCTGTCCGGGATGACGAAGTCGACGTCCGGGCTGTCCGACTTGAGCTGGACCACGTCACCCGCCCAGGCGACGCAGGCCGCGAGGTCGCCCTTGGTCAGGTCGGAGGTGTAGTCGTTGCCGGTGAAGCGGCGGATCTGGCCCTTGTCGACGGCCTTCTGGAGGCGGGCGATCGCCGCGTCGAAGTCGTCGTCGGTGAACCTCGCCGGGTCCTTGCCCATGTCGAGCAGGGTCATGCCGACGGAGTCCCGCATCTCCGACAGGAAGCCGACGCGCCCCTTGAGCCGGGGGTTGTCGAGCAGGTCGGAGACCGACTTCACCTCGATGCCGTCGAGCGCCTTCTTGTTGTAGGCGATGACGGTGGAGATGCCCTGCCAGGGGTACGAGTACGCCCGCCCGGGGTCCCAGTCGGGGTTGCGGAACTGGGCCGAGAGGTTGGTGTACGCGTGCGGCAGGTTCGACGGGTCGAGCTTCTGCACCCAGCCGAGGCGGATCAGCCGGGCGGCCAGCCAGTCGGTGAGGACGATGATGTCCCGGCCGGTGTCCTGGCCCGCGGCGAGCTGCGGCTTGATCTTGCCGAAGAACTCGTTGTTGTCGTTGATGTCCTCGGTGTAGTCGACCGTGATCCCGGTCCGCCGGCGGAAGGTGTCGAGCGTCGGGTGGTGCTTGCCGCCGGCGTCGACGTCGATGTACTCGGTCCAGTTGGAGAAGTTCACCGTCTTCTCGCGCGCCGAGTGGTCCTGGGCGGAGGTGCCGCCCTGCGTCTTGCCGGCCGCGGGGATCCCGCAGCCGCTGAGCGCCCCGAGACCGCCGGCTGCGAGCGCGCCGGTCGCGGAGGCCCGCAGCAGCGACCGGCGGGTCAGGGCGGCCCTGCCATTGCGGAGGCTGCGCCGCAGGGCGGCCGCTTGGGGCGGGGTCAGACGGTCGGGCTCGTACTGCTCCATGCGCGTGGTGCCCTTTCGGGAGGGAGCGGCCTGGTCGGTGGCCGGGTCGGTCTCTAGCGGTCCCCGAAGACGGTGCGGTGCCAGTCCTTCTCGGCCACCGCGGTGTTGTCGAACATTACGTGTTTGACCTGCGTGTACTCCTCGAAGGAGTACGCCGACATGTCCTTGCCGAAGCCCGAGGCCTTGTAGCCGCCGTGCGGCATCTCGCTGATGATCGGGATGTGGTCGTTGACCCAGACGCAGCCCGCCTTGATCTCGCGGGTGGCCCGGTTCGCGCGATAGACGTTCGTGCTCCACGCGGAGGCGGCGAGGCCGTAGGGGGTGTCGTTGGCCAGCCGGATTCCTTCATCATCGCCGTCGAACGGCAGTACGACCAGTACGGGGCCGAAGATCTCCGACTGGACGATCTCGCTGTCCTGGGCCGCGTCGGCGATCAGCGTGGGCCGGTAGTAGGCGCCGTCCTTCAGGTCCCCCTGCGGGGCCTCGCCGCCGGTGACCACGCGTGCGTAGGCGCGCGCCCGGTCCACGAAGGCGGCGACCCGGTCGCGCTGGACGTGCGAGATCAGCGGGCCGAGGTCGGTACCGGGTGCGAACGGGTCCCCGAGCCGGACCGTCTCCATCAGCGCGGCCGTCCGCTCCACGAACGCCTCGTACAGCGGGCGCTGCACGTACGCGCGCGTGGCGGCCGTGCAGTCCTGCCCGGTGTTGATGAGCGCGCCCGCGACCGCGCCGTGCACGGCGGCGGTCAGGTCGGCGTCGTCGAAGACGACGAAGGGCGCCTTGCCGCCCAGCTCCAGGTGCAGCCGCTTGACGGTGGCGGTGGCGATCTCGGCGACGCGCCTGCCGACCGCGGTGGACCCCGTGAAGGAGGTCATGGCGACGTCGGGGTGCCCGACCAGGTGCTCACCGGCCTCCTTCCCGGTGCCGGTGACGATGTTGATCACCCCGTCCGGGATGCCCGCGTCCGTGGCGGCCTGCGCGAACAGCAGCGAGGTCAGCGGGGTCGTCTCGGCGGGTTTCAGCACGACGGTGTTGCCCGCGGCGACCGCCGGGAGGATCTTCCAGGCGGCCATCTGGAGCGGGTAGTTCCAGGGCGCGATGGAGCCGACGACACCGATGGGCTCACGCCGGACGTACGACGTGTGGTCGCCCGAGTACTCCCCGGCCGACTGCCCCTGCAGGTGCCGGGCGGCACCCGCGAAGAAGGCGGTGTTGTCGATGGTGCCCGGCACGTCGAACTCGCGGGTCAGCTTCAGCGGCTTGCCGCACTGGAGGGACTCCGCGCGGGCGAACTCCTCCGCGCGGTCGGCCAGCACGGCTGCGAACCGGTGCAGGGCGTCCGAGCGCTCGCCCGGGGTGGTGGCGGCCCACTCCGGGAAGGCCGCGCGTGCGGCGGCGACGGCCGCGTCGACGTCGTCGGTGCCGGCCAGCTCGTAGGTGTACACCTCCGCGCCGGTGGCGGGGTCGATCACGGTGTGACGGCGGCCCGAAGTGCCCTTGGCGGGCCGGCCGGCGATGAATTGCGCGCCGTCCGCGAAACGGTCCTGCGCGGGAAATCGTTCCGGGGTGGCGGTGCCCGGGTTGTGCATGTCGCTCTCCTCCGCCGTGCACCCCGTCCTGGGGGGCGGGTGGCGTAGCTCCAGCTCGATTTGAGTGCCGATCCTGACAGAGCCATAGGGCCCTAACAAGGGATTCCGTTGTTGCCTTTTGGTTACGCGACGGAATCTGTCGACCAGGTGTCGAGTCGCCGCGGAAAAGGGCGGACGGAGTGTCAGTGGTGCGTGCCAGACTCGCGTGCATGGGAAAGATCGACGGAGTGGCCTCGCTGATCAGGGAGATCCGGGCGGGGTCCCGGATCAGGTACCTCTACTTCTGGGGGCACCGGCCGCGGCCGGACGGCGGGGTCGGCGCGAGCTGTCTCAGCCAGTGGTGGCCCGCACCGTTCGTGGTGGACGGGGTGGAGTACGCGACGGCCGAGCACTGGATGATGGCCGGCAAGGCCCGGCTCTTCGGGGACGCGGAGGCGGAGCGGCAGGTGCTGGCCGCGGAGCATCCCGCCGAGGCGAAGAAGGCGGGGCGGCTGGTGCGGGGCTTCGACGAGGGGACCTGGGAGCGGGAGCGGTTCCGGCTGGTGGTCGAGGGCAGCCTGCACAAGTTCGCCGCCCATGACGACCTCGGGCTGTTCCTGCTGGGCACCGGGGACCGGGTCCTGGTGGAGGCGAGCCCCCTGGACCGTATATGGGGCATCGGCCTGGCGGCGGACGACGAGGCGGCCGCGGACCCGGAGCGCTGGCGGGGCCAGAACCTGCTGGGCTTCGCGCTGATGGAGGCACGGGAACGGCTGGCGGGGGCCGGCGCGTAGCCCTGCGGGGCCTGGGCGGACGGGGGGGCACGGGGCGACGGGGTGGGGCTGGGGACTGGTGCCGGGCAGGGAGCGGACAGGCGGGCAGAGAGCGGGCAGGTGCGTGTCAGTGCGGTGCCGTGCCGGTGCCGACCGGCAGCTGCTCGGTGCCGGGTGACCAGCTGCCGGCTGCGGGTTGTCGGTACCGACTGCCTGCTGCCTGCTGTCGGGCAGCTCACCCGTGGCCTTCGGGCCGGCCTCGTCGGCCGGCCTCGACAGACCCGGCCGCTTGGCCTCGGCGTCAGCCGCGCGCCGCGATGACCACGGCGAACACGCCCAGCACCAGGACGACCCCCACGGCGCCGCAGATGATGCCGGCGAGGGCCACGCCCGGGTTCGTCGCCTCGCCGCGTGCGGCCTTGCCCCGCCCGATCCCGCCGAAGATCAGGGCCAGGACGCCCAGCACGAAGGCGACGGGCCACGCGATGAAGCCGACCGCCGAGATGATGCCCAGCACCAGCGAGGCGGTCCCCATGCCGTTGCTCGCAGGCGCCTGCATGCCGGGCCAGCCGTAGCCGGTGCCGACGGGGTACGGCGCGTACGGGGTCTGCTGCGGGGCCGGGTAGCCGTACGCCGCCGTGGGGCCCGGGTAGCCGTAGGGCACCTGGCCGGGACCGTCCGGCGCGATGGGCGGCGGAGGCACCGCTTCCGTGCCCGCGTGCGGGGGGAAGGGGTGCACCGGGGGTGCGAAGGGGTTCGGCTGCGGTGCGGTCGGCCCGGGAGTCGGGGGCGCGAAGGGGTTCGGCTGCGGCGCGGCGGTGGGAGGTGTGAACGGGTTCGGCTGCTGCGCGGTCGGCCCGGGAGCCGGGGGTGCGAATCCGCCGGCCGGGCTGGCCCAGCCCGCACGGCCGGCGTCGGCCGGCGCGGCCGCCGGCAAGGAGGTCAGCGTCTGCTGATCGTGCACGGTTCCGGGAGCCGGGACGGATCGGGGGACGGCTGCCTGGTCCTGAGCGTGGACAGAACCGGTGCCCGGTATCGCGTCGTGGACGGAGCCGGTGCCCGGAACGGCGTCCTGGGCCGATTCCCGGTCCGCTCCCGGCACCGCGTCGCCCGTCTCAGGCGGCGTCCACCGGCCCGCCGCCGGCACGGCCGCGTCCGCCACCGGTGCCGCCCGGCCCGCTCCCGGAGCCTGCTGGTCCCCCGGCGTCGGCTGCCACCCGCCCCTCGCCGCCGGCTCCGCCCCCGTCGGCCCCTGTTCCCCTTCCTTCGCCAGGGACAGGCGGGGTCGCGCCTGGTCGGGTCCGGTCGGGTGTGGGGCGGGTACGGGCTGCGGCGCCTCGTCGGACATGGTGGAAGGACCCCCTCGCTGGACGTCCCGTCATGCTACGGGCAGGGCGGGAGGCGGTGGCCCGGGGCCTACGATGATCCCGCGTCACCGATCAGCCGATCACCGCGCCCGCACCACGGACGACGGGCCACCGTCTCCGCCGCGGGCGCCCGTCCCGGGGAGGCCCCCTTGACCGACAGCTCCGTACCCGCCACCGGCACCGCCGACCGCGATCTGCACACCTTCATCGCCGGGCTGCCCAAGGCCGAACTGCACGTCCACCACGTCGGCTCCGCCTCCCCCCGCATCGTCTCGGAACTGGCCGCCCGCCACCCCGACTCCATGGTCCCCACCGACCCCGAGGCCCTGGCCGACTACTTCACGTTCACCGACTTCGCGCACTTCATCGAGGTGTACCTCTCGGTCGTGGACCTCATCCGCACCCCGGAGGACGTCCGGCTGCTCACCTACGAGGTGGCCCGTGACATGGCCCGGCAGCAGGTGCGGTACGCCGAGCTGACCATCACCCCCTTCTCCTCCACCCGCCGCGGCATCGACGAGCGCGCGTTCATGGACGCGATCGAGGACGCCCGGAAGGCGGCCGAGGCCGAGTTCGGGACCGTACTGCGCTGGTGCTTCGACATCCCCGGCGAGGCGGGCCTGGAGGCGGCCGAGGAGACCACCCGGCTGGCCACCGAGGACCGGGTCCGCCCGGAGGGCCTGGTGTCGTTCGGGCTCGGCGGGCCGGAGATCGGCGTACCCCGGCCGCAGTTCAAGCCGTACTTCGACCGGGCCATCGCCGCCGGCCTGCGCTCCGTCCCGCACGCCGGGGAGACGACCGGCCCGGAGACGGTGTGGGACGCGCTGACCGACCTGCGCGCCGAGCGCATCGGGCACGGCACCAGCTCCGCCCGGGACCCCCGGCTGCTCGCCCACCTCGCCGAGCACCGCATCGCGCTGGAGGTGTGCCCGACCTCCAACATCGCCACCCGCGCGGTCCGCGCCCTGGAAGAGCACCCGATCAGGGAGTTCGTCCGGGCCGGCGTGCCGGTCACGGTCAACTCCGACGACCCGCCGATGTTCGGCACCGACCTGAACAACGAGTACGCGGTGGCCGCCCGGCTGCTGGACCTGGACGAGCGCGGCCTGGCGGACCTCGCCAGGAACGCGGTCGAGGCCTCCTTCCTGGACCCGGCGGGCAAGGCGCGGATCATCGCGGAGATCGACACCTACACCGCCGCGTGGCCGGCAGCCTGACACCCAGCACAATGGGGGCCATGCAGACCGTGACCGCCGTGGCCCACCGCGGCGACCCCTACCGTTTCACCGAGAACACCCTCGACTCGCTGCGGTCCGCGCTCGGCCGGGGCGCGGACGCCGTCGAGGTCGACGTCCGGCTCACCCGCGACGGCGTGCCCGTGCTGCTGCACGACGACACGCTGCGGCGGCTGTGGGAGGTCGACCGGCCGCTGGGCGCGCTGTCCGCCGACGAGCTGCGCGGGCTCACGGCGGGCGGGGTGCCGACGCTGGCGGAGGCGCTGGCCGCGACCGGGGACAGCAGGGTGATGGTCGACCTGTGCGGGCCGGTCGGCCGCCGCACGGTGGAGCGGACCCTGGACGCGGTCCGGCAGAGCGGGGCCCAGGACCGCGTCTACTACTGCGCGCACGCCGAGGCGATGCTGGCCGTCCGCGCCGCCGACCCGGCCGCCGAGATCGCCCTGACCTGGACGACCCTGGCCCCGCCCCGGCCCGCACTGCTGGCCGCGATCCGCCCGCGCTGGCTCAACTACCGCTTTCCCCTGGTGAGCCGGGAGCTGACGGCCCGCGTCCACCACGACGGCCTGCTGCTGTCGGTGTGGACCCCGGACACCCGCCGCTCGATGAGCCGCCTGCTGGATCTGGGCGTCGACTCGATCACGACGAACCGGGTCGACGTCCTGCACGCCCTGCGCACCGCGGACCGGCCCGCCGCTCCGCGTGCCGCCCACCCGTAGGGGCTGTCCCGGACAACTCCCCTAGCTTTGGGGCTGGTTGATCGGGGACGGGCCAGGGTCGTGCGCCCTCCTCGGTGAGGATCCGCGGTCCGCTCCCGGCCCCGGAAGATGATCACGAAGCGTCTTCCGGCGCCGAAACGTCGTTCGAGGAGCCCCGTATGCGCCCCACCCGTCGTTCCGTCCTCCTGACCACCGCCGTCGTCACCGCGCTGGCCGCCGGCCCGCTGGCCGCACCGGCGTTCGCCGCGTCCGCGCCCCCGGCGTCCGCCCGGGCCACGGCCGGCCCGGACTCCGAGGCCCTCGCCGCCGCGATCGCCGGGCTGCCCGACCACGACGCCACCGCGGCGCTGCTGCGCGTCGGCGGCGACGGGACCTGGCGCGGGACGGCCGGCGTGCGCGACGTCCGGACCGGGGCGCCGGCCCTGGAGAACGCGCGGTTCCGGGCCGGTTCGGTGACGAAGGTGGTGACGGCGTCGATCGTGCTGCAACTGGCCGCGGAGGGCCGGATCGACCTGGACGGCACCGTGCAGCGGTACCTGCCGGGCCTGCTCACGGAGGAGTTCGCGCCGATCACCGTACGGCAGTTGCTGAACTACACCAGCGGCCTGCGCCCGGGCGCGTCCCTCGGCGACACCGTGGAGGACGGTTATTCGCACCGCTTCGAGACGCTGACGCCCCGCCAAGTGGTGGCGGCCTCCGTGGCGGAGGGCCCGGCGTCCGCGCCGGGTACGCAGCAGAGCTACGGCAACATCCACTACACCGTGCTCGGCATGCTCATCGAGAAGGTGACCGGTGACTCGTACGCGCACCAGGCCGCGGTGCGCGTCTTCCGGCCGCTCGGCATGCGGCACAGCTCCTTCCCGGCCGGCGCGGACCCGCGGATCCACGGGCCGCACGACCGGGGTTACGACTGGATCGACGGCAAGCTGGTCGACGTGACCGACTGGAACATGTCCGACCGCTGGGCAGCCGGTGACCTGATCTCCACTACCGCCGACCTGGAGCGGCTGCTGGTGGGGCTGTTCCGGGGCCGGGTGGTGCCCGAGCCGCAGTTGCGGGAGATGTTCACGCTGCCGGACGTGCCCGGGGCGCGGTACGGCGCGGCGCTGGAGCGGTTCGAGGCGAACGGCAAGGTGATCTGGGGCAAGACGGGTTCCCGGCCGGGGTACGCGACGGTGATCGCGGCGACGCCGGACCTGTCCCGCACCCTGGTCTACTCGGTGAACTCCACGGACGCGAAGGGCGACGGCCTGGCCGTCGCCCAGCGCTTCGCGTTCCCCGCGTTCAACCGCTGACGGACGGCGCGCCGAGGTCCTCCGGTCGCCCGATCCTCTTCCGTACCGGTGCCGTACCGGGCGAAGGGGTATCGGGCGTCGGCCGTGTCCAGCCCTCCCGCACCCGGGTGATCCACGCCGCCGGCCCGGGCAGGTGCTCCGGGACGGACGGCGCCCGCAAGGCATCCTCGGTCCGGCGCACTTCGCGGACCGGCGGGAAGGCGGTGGCGTCGAAACCCATGGAACGGCACGTCGTTATTGCGGAATTACCGGACATGCCAGTACATTCCCCCCACCGCTTCGAGAGGTCACCGGCAGACGGGGGCAGGGCATGGGCAGGGACGGCCGCTGCGCGGTGACGCCCGGGATCGCACGCCTGCACGCGGCGCCCTCGCTCGCCGGGCCCGGCCGGCTCGGGCTGGTGACCAACCACACCGGCGTCCTGCCCGACCTGCGCCCGGCCGCGCCCGCGCTGCTGGAGGCCGGCGCGCGGCTGGTCGCCCTGTTCGGTCCCGAGCACGGGCTGCACGGCACCGGCCAGGCCGGCGAGAGCGAGGACACCCGCACGGACCCCGTCACAGGGCTGCCGGTCCACGACACCTACCGGTGCGACGGCGAACGCCTCGACAAACTGCTGACCGGCAGCGGCGTCGACGCCCTGGTGTACGACCTCCAGGACGTCGGGGCGAGGTTCTACACCTACGTGTGGACGATGTCCGACCTGATGGTCTCGGCGGCCCGTACGGGTGTCCGGTTCGTGGTCGCCGACCGGCCCAATCCCCTGGGCGGGCTCGTCAGCGAGGGCCCGCCGCTCGATCCGGCGTGGGCGAGCTTCGTCGGGCGGGCGCCGATCCCGGTACGGCACGGCCTCACCTGCGGTGAACTGGCCCGGTGGCTCAACGCCTCCGTCGTGCCCCAGGCGGCCGGCCGCGCGGCCGGCCTGACGGTGATCGAGGCGGCCGGCTGGCGGCGCGCCACCACCGCCGAGGCCACCGGCCTGCCGTGGGTCGCGCCCTCGCCGAACATGCCGACACCCGCCACGGCCGCCGTCTACCCGGGCACCTGTCTGTTCGAGGGGACGAACCTCTCCGAGGGCCGGGGCACCACGCAGCCGTTCGAGATCATCGGGGCGCCGTACGTCGACGGCCGGTTCGCGCCGGCGCTCGCCGCACTGGGCCTGCCCGGAGTGCGCTTCCGCGAACTGCGGTTCACACCGGCCTTCCACCGGCACGCCGGACGGCCGCTGCGCGGGGTCCAGCTCCACCTCACCGACCGCACCGCCTTCGCCCCCGTACGCACCGCCGTCGCGATGCTCGCCACGCTGCGCCGGCTGTACCCGGACGACTTCGCCTGGCGGCCCCCCGCGGAGGCCGGCGGGCGGCACTTCATCGACCTGCTGTGGGGGTCCGACCGGCTGCGGCGGGCCGTCGACGCGGGCGAGGACCCGCTGCCGCTGTGCGATCCGCCGGCACCGCCGGGCCGGTGGGCCGGCGACGACGCGCTGCTCTACCCCTGAGACCGGGAAGGACCCCCGTCGATGACCGTTCGCACGACGACACCCCGGACCGGGATCCGCGGCTTCCGCGTCGGCGACGGCCCGCGGCTGGTGGAGGCGTGGCGCCGCAGCGCACCGGCCGACCCCGTCGCCGCGGACCGCTTCCGCTCCCTGGTGCTGCTCGACGCCAACTTCGACCCCGAAGGGCTGCGGGTCGCCGTCGACGGGGACCGGGTCGTCGGCGCCGCCTACGCGGTACGGCGGCTGACCCCGATGGCCGGCACCGACCTGGAGCCGGCACAGGGGTGGATCCCGTTCTTCTTCGTGGACCCGGCCGCCCGCGGGCGCGGCCTCGGCCGCCGGCTGCTGACCGAGGCCCTCGACTGGCTGCACGGCCACGGCCGCACCCGGGTGGACTTCTCCTCGTACACCCCGAACTACGTGCTGCCCGGCCTGGACGCCGAGGCGTACCCGGAAGCGGCCGGGCTCCTCGCCTCCCTGGGCTTCCGCCCGCTGTACGAGGCGGCGGCGATGGACCGCTCCCTGGTCGGCTATCGCCTCCCGGACGACGTGGCGCACCGGCGGGACGAACTGGCGGCACGGGGCCACCGGTTCGCCACCCCCTGCGACGACGACCTGGTGGACCTCGTCGCGCTCGCCGGGAGGCACTTCGGCGCCGACTGGGCGCGGGCGATCCGGGAGTGCCTGGCCGCGGGCACACCGCTCGACCGGATCGTGGTCGTCCGGGACCCCTCGGGCCGGCTGGCCGGGTGGGCGATGCACGGCGCGTACGAGTCGGCGGACGAGCGGTTCGGCCCGTTCGGCGTGCTGGAGGAGATGCGCGGCACCGGACTCGGCAAGGTCCTGCTGCACCTGGTCCTGGAGCGGATGCGGGCGCGCGGCGCGCACTCCGCGTGGTTCCTGTGGACCGGCGAGCGCTCCCCCGCGGCCCACCTGTACCGCACGGCCGGCTTCCGCACGACCCGGGTGTTCCGCGTGCTGCGCCGGGAGACCGCCCGGTGAGACCGTCCCCCCGCGGCGGTCTGAGCCGCCGTCACTTCGCGCTGGCGCTGCCCTCGGCGCTGCTCACCGCCGGCTGCGCCGCGCCGCACCGGGGCACCGGGCGGCCCGGGGACCCGGTCGTCCTCACCCTGCTCTCCCACTACGCCAGCGGCGAGCTGAAGGAGGCGCTGCGCGGCCCGGTGGACGAGTGGAACGCCACGCACGACCGGGTCAAGGTGGAGACGACGGCCGTCGAGTTCTCCGACCTGCTGACCACGTTCATGGTCCGGCAGGCCGCCGGGCAGGGCGCCGACATCCTCCACCCGTACTGCCTGTGGAACGGCCAGCTGGTGCAGGCCGGCGTCCTGCGGCCCGCCCCGCCCGGGCACGCCGCGGAGATCCGGCGCGGCTACGGCACGGCGGCGGTCGGCGCCGCCTCGGTGGGCGGCACGGTCTACGGCTATCCGACCGAGGTGCAGACGTACGCCCTGTACTACAACAAGCGGCTGCTGCGCGCGGCCGGCGTCGACGGCCCGCCGCGCACCTGGCGGGAGCTGGAGGACACCGCGTACCGCACCACCCGCCGGGACCGGTACGGCAACACGCTGGTCCAGGGGTTCGGGCTGTCGACGTACGACGACTCCACCACCGTCGGCCAGACCCTCGCCCTGCTCAACGCGGCCGGCGGGACGTTCGTGTCCGAGGACGGCCGGAGCACCGCGATCGACTCCCCGGCCGGGCGGTCCGTGTTCGCTCTGGAGCACCGCCTGGTGGCCGAGGGGGCGAGCGATCCCGGCGTCAACGTCTACCGGGCGTTCGCGTCCGGGCAGGTCGCGATGGTGGTGAGCGCCGGCTGGTGGTCGGGCAGCCTGAAGACCCTGATGGGCCGGGACTACCGGGACGTCGGGGTCGCGCCCGTGCCGGTCCCCCGGGCCGGCGACCGGCCCGCCACGCTCTGCACCGGCTTCATGCTCGGGGTCAACACGGCCAGCCGGCACCCGCGCGAGGCCTGGGAGTTCCTGCGCTGGCTGAACACCGGGAGAGTGACGGTCAAGGGCGTCCCGGCGACCCGGATAAGCGCCCTCCAGGTGTCGGTCGGTTCGCTGACCGGCCGGGCCGACGACATGCGCAGGCTGCTGGGCGCGGGCGGCACCGGCCGGGACCCGAATCTGCGCCCGTTCCTGGACGCGCTGGGGTACGCGGTGCCGGAGCCGAACGTGCCGGGTGCGCAGCGGGCCAAGTCGCTGCTGCGCACGAACATCGAGGCGATGTGGACGGGGCAGCAGTCGGTCGCCCAGGCCCTGAGCACCATCCGCCGCCAGGTCGACCAGGAGGTGTCGCGGGCGTGGTGAACATCCTGGCGCCGGAGCCGACCGGACGGGCGGATCAGGGCGCGCGGCCGGCGGCGCCCGAGGCCGGCGGCGGCAGTCGGCGCAGGCGCCGCCAGAGCGTCGTCGCCTACCTGTTCCTGGCGCCGGCGCTGCTGTTCTTCGCCGTCTTCCTCGTCCTGCCGCTCGGCTTCGCGCTGCTGCTGTCGCTGTCCAGCTGGACCGGTTTCGACCTGGGCGGCATCGAACCGGTCGGCATGGACAACTTCACCGCCCTGTTCGCGGCCGGATCGACGTTCCTCACCCCGGTCCTCACCAACACGCTGCTGTTCGCCCTCGGCACCGTGGCGCTCGCGCTCGCCGGGTCCGTGCTCGTCGCCGGCTGCATCGACCGGCTGCGGTTCCAGGGGCTGTGGCGCACGCTGTACTTCCTGCCGATCGTCACGACCGTCGTGGCCGTCGGCAACGTGTGGAAGTACATGTACGAGCCGGGCGGCCTGGTCAACGGCGTCCTCAACGCCCTCGGCGCCGGCTCGGTGGCGTTCCTCGCGGACCCCGGCACCGCACTGCCCTCGGTCGTGGTCGTCCAGGCGTGGGCCTCGCTGGGCTCGGCGATCCTCGTCCTGACCGCCGGGCTGAAGGCCGTACCCGAGTCGTACTACGAGGCCGCCGCGCTCGACGGCGCCGGAGCGGTCACCGTCTTCTTCTGCATCACCCTGCCGCTGCTGCGGCCGTCGCTGCTGTTCGTGTGCGTCACCCAGTTCCTCACCGGTCTGCAGTCGTTCGCGCTGATCATCGTGATGACCAAGGGCGGCCCGGGCGACGCCACCGACGTGGCCGCGCTGGAGATGTACCGACAGGCCTTCTCCTACGGCGACTGGGGCGCCGCGAGCGCCGCGGCCTTCGTGCTGTTCCTGGTGGTCCTCGCGGTCACCCTGGCCCAGTTGTGGATCTTCCGGCGCAAGGGGGAGGACGCATGACCCGCCGCCGTTTCCCGTGGCTGTCGTACCTGGTGGTGGTGACCGGCGCCGTGCTCACGGTGGTGCCGTTCCTCGACATGGTGATGACGTCCTTCAAGGGCCCCGGTGAGGCCGGGACGCTGCCGTACCGGTTCCTGCCGGAGGCCTTCGACCTGTCCAACTACCGGGCGGCCATCGAGCAGCTGGACCTTCCGGTGCTGTTCCGCAACAGCGTCGTCGCCACCGCCGTGATCACCTGCTCGGTCCTGCTCACGTCCTCGCTGGCCGGCTACGCGCTGGCCAAACTCCGCTTCCCGGGCCGGGACTTCGTCTTCCGCCTGGTCCTGGTCACGATGATGTTCCCGCCGTTCCTCTTTTTCGTCCCGCGCTTCCTGATCCTGGTGCACTGGCCGCTGGCGGGCGGCAACGACCTGTTCGGGCGCGGCGGCGCGGGCCTGACCGTCAGCATCGTGGCGCTCACCGTGCCGTTCCTCGTCAACGGCTTCGGGATCTTCCTGATGCGCCAGTTCATGGTGGCGGTCCCCGACGAGGTACTGGAGGCCGCGCGCATCGACGGCGCCGGGGAGTTCACCGTGTGGTGGCGGATCGTGGTCCCGCAGACCGGGCCGGTCCTGGTGACGCTCGGGCTGCTGACCTTCGTCGACGCCTGGAACGAGTACATCTGGGCGCTGCTCGTCTCGACCGCGAACCCGGACGTGATGACGCTGCCGGTCGGCATCCAGCTGCTGCAGGACCACGTCGACCCGGCCCGCACCATGCCCGTCGTCATGGCCGGCCTCGTCCTGAGCATCCTGCCGGTCCTGCTGCTCTTCCTGCTGCTGCAGAAGCACTACATCCGCGGTGTGATGCTCAGCGGCCTGAAGTGAGCCGGTCTACAGCCCCACGATCCTGTTCCAGCGCTCGGCGAACTCGACGCGTTCCGTGGCCGTGATGTCCCGGGCGACGGCGAGCCGCTCGCGCAGGGCGCGGTCGGCTTCGGGGAAGATCAGCGGGTTGTCGGCGAGGGCCGCGGTGTCCCTGTCACCGGCCGCGGCCAGGATCGCGCGGGCGGCCGGCACCGGGCAGACGTAGGTGACCCAGGCGGCCAGCTCCGCGGCGACCTCGGGGTCGTAGTAGTAGTCGATCAGGCGCTCGGCGTTGGCCTTGTGGCGGGCCCGGTTCGGGATCATCAGGGAGTCCGACCACAGCTCGGCGCCCTCCTCGGGGACGACGAAGCGGATGTCGGGGTTGTCCGCCTGGAGCTGGATGACGTCGCCGGAGTACGCCTGGCAGGCGAGGACGTCCCCGCTGACCAGGTCCTTGGTGTAGTCGTTGCCGGTGAACCGGCGGATCTGGCCGCGCCGGACCTCGCGCTCCACCCGCTCGCAGACCCGGTGGAAGTCGTCCGGGGTCCAGCGGGTGACGTCGACGCCGTTGCCCTGCATGAGCAGCGCGAACGCCTCGTCCAGACCGGACAGCAGGGTCACCCGGCCCTTGAGGTCCGGCGCCCACAGGTCGGCGACACCGCGTATCTCGCGGCCGAGCCTGCGGCGGTCGTAGGCGATGCCGGTGATGCCGGACTGCCACGGCACGGTGAAGCGGCGGCCCTTGTCGAAGGCGGGCGAG
Organism: Streptomyces sp. NRRL S-1022; assembly: GCF_000720135.1. Lineage (GTDB taxonomy): Bacteria > Actinomycetota > Actinomycetes > Streptomycetales > Streptomycetaceae > Streptomyces. The sequence continues at coordinate 109,499 of NZ_JOIU01000019.1, forward strand.
CGGAGCAGCGGGTCGAGGTGGCGGGCCACGTTCGGCTGGCGGGCGCGGTCCATCTCCTGCACCCAGCCCAGCCGGACGTACCGGGCGCACATCCAGTCGCTGATGACGATCAGGTCGCGGCCGGTGGACCGGTGGTTCATCAGCGCGGGGCTGATCTTCCCGAAGAACTCGTCGTTGTCGTTGATCTCCTCGACGTAGTCGACGGAGATGCCGGTGCGCTTCCCGAAGGCCTCCAGCGTGGGCCGCCGGCCGGGGTCGTCGTCGGCGGTGTCGATGTAGAGCGGCCAGTTGGCCCAGGTCAGCTTGTGTTCGGCCGCGGACATGTCGGTGACGGCCCGGTCACCGGGCTCGACGTAGGCGGCGGGCACCCCGCAGCCGGCCAGGGCGCCGACACCGGCGGCGCCGCCGAGCGCGGCGAGGAAGGAACGGCGGGACGGCTGCGACGTACGGGAGGAAGTCTTGGGCACCCCGGAAGGATGCCGCCCCGCCGCCCGGGGGGACAATCGACGCCGCGTCGAGCGGACCGCCGCCGCGGGGACACTCTGTCGATCACCCGGCGGCACGGACGCGGAGCGGCCCGGACAGGGAGGTCTCCTGTCCGGGCCGCTCCGGGTGTTCACGGCACTCAGCCGTCCAGCGAGGTCATCACGTGCTTGATCCGCGTGTAGTCCTCGAAGCCGTACGCCGACAGGTCCTTGCCGTAGCCGGACTTCTTGAAGCCGCCGTGCGGCATCTCGGCGACCAGCGGGATGTGGGTGTTGATCCACACGCAGCCGAAGTCGAGCTTCTTGGACATGCGCATCGCGCGGGCGTGGTCCTTGGTCCACACCGAGGAGGCGAGGGCGTACTCGACGCCGTTGGCCCACTCGACGGCCTGGTCCTCGTCGGTGAAGGACTGGACGGTGATGACCGGGCCGAAGACCTCGTTCTGGACGATCTCGTCGTCCTGCTTCAGGCCGGAGACGACGGTCGGGGCGTAGAAGTAGCCCTTGTCGCCGACCTGCTGGCCGCCCGCCTCGACCTTGGCGTGGGCCGGCAGCCGGTCGATGAAGCCGGCGACCTGCTTCAGCTGGTTCGGGTTGTTCAGCGGGCCGAAGAGCACGTCCTCGTCGTCCGGCTGACCCGTCTTCGTCTCGGACGCGGCCTTCGCGAGCGCGGCCACGAACTCGTCGTGGATGGACTCCTGGACGAGGACGCGGGTCGCGGCCGTACAGTCCTGGCCGGCGTTGAAGAAGCCCGCCACCGAGATGTCCTCGACGGCCTTGGCGATGTCGGTGTCCTCGAAGACGACGACGGGGGCCTTGCCGCCCAGCTCCAGGTGGACCCGCTTGAGGTCCTTGGAGGCGGACTCGGCGACGGACATGCCGGCGCGTACGGAGCCGGTGATGGAGGCCATCGCCGGGGTCTCGTGCTCGACCATCATGCGGCCGGTGTCGCGGTCGCCGCAGATGACGTTGAAGACGCCCTTGGGCAGGACCGAGCCGATGATGTCGGCGATCAGGACGGTCGAGGCCGGGGTGGTGTCCGACGGCTTCAGGACGACCGTGTTGCCCGCGGCGATGGCCGGGGCGAACTTCCACACGGCCATCATCATCGGGTAGTTCCACGGCGCGACCTGGGCGCAGACGCCGACCGGCTCGCGGCGGATGATCGAGGTCATCCCGTCCATGTACTCGCCGGCCGAGCGGCCCTCCAGCATCCGGGCCGCACCCGCGAAGAAGCGGATCTGGTCGACCATCGGCGGGATCTCCTCGGAGCGGGTGAGCCCGACCGGCTTGCCGGTGTTCTCCACCTCGGCCGCGATCAGCTCCTCGGCGCGCTCCTCGAACGCGTCCGCGATCTTCAGGAGGGCCTTCTGCCGCTCGGCCGGCGTGGTGTCGCGCCAGCCCGGGAAGGCGCGGGCGGCGGCCTCCATGGCGGCGTCCACGTCCGCCTGCCCGGACAGCGGCGCGGTCGCGTACGCCTCGCCCGTCGCTGGGTTGACCACCTCGGTGGTCCGTCCGTCGGCGGCGTCCCGGAACTCACCGTCGATGTAGTTGCGCAGACGACGCAGCTCGGTGCTCACTGCCGGCCTCCTGATCTGGTTCAAGCTGTCCAATCACTGAGACACCCACCCTAGTCGCCGCACCCACGTTTTCAACACCCCCACCGCCGTCGGTTCTGCGAAATCCGCAAGCTCGGGTCTCGTAAACAACGAATTTCATCGATCGGGCCTTGCGAAACTGTCGATACGTCGTGCACAGTGAGGTCGTGGCCAGTCGAAGCGCAGACCAGAGGGACTCGTCCCGCGAGTCCAGGAACGGCGGCAGTCCCCAGCTGGACGCCGTCTCCCTCGCCATCATCCAGCAGCTCCAGGAGGACGGCCGCCGGCCGTACGCAGCGATCGGCAAGGCCGTCGGCCTGTCCGAGGCGGCCGTGCGCCAGCGCGTGCAGAAGCTGCTGGACCAGGGTGTGATGCAGATCGTCGCCGTCACGGACCCGCTCACCGTGGGCTTCCGCCGGCAGGCGATGGTCGGGATCAACGCCGAGGGTGATGTCGAGAAGATCGCGGACGCGCTGACCGACATGTCGGAAGTCGAGTACGTGGTGATGACCGCGGGCTCGTTCGACATCCTCGCCGAGATCGTCTGCGAGGACGACGACCACCTGCTGGACGTCATCAACAAACGCATCCGGTCCCTGCCCGGAGTGCGCTCCACCGAAAGCTTCGTCTACCTCAAGCTGAAGAAGCAGACCTACATGTGGGGAACCCGATAACCGTGAGGACCCGATAACCGTGAGCACCAAGGACCTCAGCCGCACCGCGTACGACCACCTGTGGATGCACTTCACCCGCATGTCCTCGTACGAGAACTCACCCGTGCCGACCATCGTCCGGGGTGAGGGCACCTACATCTACGACGACAAGGGCAAGCGCTACCTCGACGGTCTCGCGGGTCTGTTCGTGGTCCAGGCCGGTCACGGCCGTACGGAACTCGCCGAGACCGCGTTCAAGCAGGCCCAGGAGCTGGCCTTCTTCCCGGTGTGGTCCTACGCCCACCCGAAGGCCGTCGAGCTGGCCGAGCGGCTCGCCGACCAGGCCCCGGGCGACCTGAACAAGGTCTTCTTCACCACCGGCGGCGGCGAGGCCGTCGAGACCGCCTGGAAGCTCGCCAAGCAGTACTTCAAGCTCCAGGGCAAGCCGACCAAGTACAAGGTCATCTCCCGCGCGGTCGCCTACCACGGCACCCCGCAGGGCGCCCTGTCGATCACCGGCCTGCCGGCGCTGAAGGCCCCCTTCGAGCCGCTGGTGCCGGGCGCGCACAAGGTCCCGAACACCAACATCTACCGCGCCCCGATCCACGGCGACGACCCGGAGGCCTTCGGCCGCTGGGCCGCCGACCAGATCGAGCAGCAGATCCTCTTCGAGGGCCCGGACACCGTCGCCGCGGTGTTCCTGGAGCCGGTGCAGAACGCCGGCGGCTGCTTCCCGCCGCCGCCCGGCTACTTCCGGCGCGTGCGCGAGATCTGCGACCAGTACGACGTGCTGCTCGTGTCGGACGAGGTCATCTGTGCCTTCGGCCGCCTCGGCACGACGTTCGCCTGCGACAAGTTCGGCTACGTCCCGGACATGATCACCTGCGCCAAGGGCATGACCTCGGGCTACTCCCCGATCGGCGCGTGCATCGTCTCCGACCGGCTCGCCGAGCCGTTCTACAAGGGCGACAACACCTTCCTGCACGGCTACACCTTCGGCGGCCACCCGGTCTCCGCGGCGGTCGGCCTCGCCAACCTCGACCTGTTCGAGAAGGAGAAGCTGAACCAGCACGTCCTCGACAACGAGGGCGCCTTCCTCTCCACGCTGCAGAAGCTGCACGACCTGCCGATCGTCGGCGACGTCCGCGGCAACGGCTTCTTCTACGGCATCGAGCTGGTGAAGGACAAGAACACCAAGGAGTCCTTCAACGACGAGGAGACCGAGCGCGTCCTGTACGGCTTCCTCTCCAAGGCGCTGTTCGACAACGGCCTGTACTGCCGTGCCGACGACCGCGGCGACCCGGTGATCCAGCTGGCCCCGCCGCTGATCTCCAACCAGGAGACGTTCGACGAGATCGAGCAGATCCTGCGCGCCACCCTCACGGAGGCGTGGACGAAGCTCTGATCATCCGGTCGAAGCTCTGATCATCCGACAGGATGACCGCCCCGGCCCCGGTGCCCTCCGTTCGAGTGAGAACGGCGGCCCGGGGCCGTGTGCTGTCCGGCCTCCCGCCTGCGGCTGCCTAGCGTTCCTGTGACCGATCGGCCCAGCTCTCGTTCCCCCGGACGGGGGAACGGACAGCGGGAAAACGGATCAGAACCGAGGTGTACGCCATGGAGGCCCCGCCGGACAACGACGTGCTCTGGGCACGCTCCCTGCACTTCACGCACCGCGACGGCTCCCCCGGACTCACCGGGATCTCGCTCGGCGTGCGGGAGGGCGAGATCCTCGCCGTCAGCGGCCCGCGCGGCAGCGGCAAGACCACCCTGCTGCGCTGCCTGTCCGGCCTGGTGCCGGTGGGCTCCGGCGAGGTCTGGTTCAACAGCTCCCCCGTGCACACGCTCGGCCCGATGGCCCGCGAGCGGCTGCGCCGGAACCGCTTCGGCTGGATCGACCCCGAACCGGTCCTCATCCCCGAGCTGAACGTCTGGGAGAACGCCGCGCTCCCGCTGATGCTGCGCGGCGCCGGCCGTCGCCGGGCCAAGGTGGCCGCGCTGGAGTGGCTGGAGCGCCTGGACGTCGGCGACAAGGCCCGCAGCCGCCCGCACGCGCTGCAGCACGCCGAGCGCCAGCGGGTCGCGATCGCCCGCGCGCTCGCCCCCGGGCCCTCGGTCCTCTTCGCCGACGAGCCCACCGCCCCGCTGCACCGCGCGGACCGCGCCCACGTCCTGCGCACGCTCACCGCGGCGGCCCGCTCGCACGGCATCACGGTCGTCCTCGCCACGCACGACCCCGACACCGCCGCCCTCGCCGACCGGACCGTGCACCTGCTGGACGGGCGGCGCGTGCACACCGTGCACCTGCCGGACGCCCCCGACACGGAGGGCCGGGCCGCGTGCTCGCTCTCCGTCTGACCCGCGCCGCCCGGCCCGCCGTCCAGCTGCGCCGCCTGCTGGTGGCCGCGGCCTCGGCGGGCACCGGTTTCCTCCTGCTGTCCTGCCTCGGCCACGCCCTCGGCCGCCCCGAGGCCGCGGACGCCGCCGCGCTGCGGCTGGCCTGGTGCGTGCTGCCGCTCGCCGCCACGGTGTACCTCGCGGTCGCGGTCGCCCGCACCGACCCCGGCACCCGGCCGCGGCCCGGCCTGTCCGCCGTGGGCCTGGGGCCGGCCCGCCTGATGGCGGTCTCCGCGCTGACGACGGCCCTGTCCTGCACCCTGGGCTCGATGCTCGCCCTGCTGGTCTTCCTGCACCTGCGCGGCGACCTCACGGGCCTGCCCTTCGACCGCGCGGCAGCGGGCTTCCTGGCCGCCGGTCACCCCCTCCCCGTCCCGGGCACCGTGACCCTCCTCCTGCTTCTCCCCGCCACGGCCACCACGACGGTCGCCCTGGCCCTCCGCCCGAAAGACCCCCGCCCCGCGCAGCGGGCCACCCGCCGCTTCGGCCGCTTCGGCGCCCACGGCGACCCGACGGGCCGGGAGACGTTCGGGACGTACGGCAGGTTCGGCGCCCGCTCCGGCCGCCGGCCGACGGCCGGCGAAACGACGGAGGGCGGCGGGACCGGTGCGTCTTCCGAGGGTGCGGCCGGGACCGGTGCGCGTTCCGGCGGCGGCGCACCGACCACCGCGGTCGGGACGTACAGGAGGTTCGGAGCCCGCTTCGGCCGCCGGCCGGCGGGCACCGCACCGGCCGAGGGCACCGCACCGGCCGAGGGTACCGAGGGGACCGAAGGGACTGACGGCGCAGGGGCCGGGGGTGGCGCACCGGCCGCAGCCGATCCGTGTCCCGCCCGCGGCGCACCGGCCGTGACCGGGCGTGTCGTCGAGGTGATGGGGCTGCCCGTGCGTGAGCGGAGCCGGGCGTGGGGGCAGACGGGCGGCGCCCCCATGGCGCCGGGCCCCGCGGCCGAGCCCGAGCCCGAGCCCGCCGCCCCGGACGCCGTGCAGGCACCCGCCTCCGATACGCCCGTCGGCCTCCCCTGGGGGGTCGCGCTCGTCACCGCCGGACTGGCCGCGCAGGCCTACGCCGGCCGTACCGAGCCCGCTCCCTCCCTCGTCGTACTCCTCGGCTGGCTGCTCACCGCCGCCGGTCTCGTGCTGGGCTCGCCCGGTCTGACCCACCTGTGCGGCCGGCTCGTGCAGTGCAGCCGCCCCGGTGCGCTGCGGCTGCTCTCCGGCCGGGTCCTGATGGCGGAGGCCGCCCGGATCGGCCGGCCCCTCGGCGTGGTCTGCGCGGTGGCGTCCGCCGGCTACGCTCTGACCGCCCTGCGCGGCGGGCCGGCCGCCGTCTTCGGCCCGCTGTCCGCCCTCGGCGCGCTCGTCGTCGCCGGCTCCACGCTCGCCACCCTGCTCACCACGGCCGTGGAGGCCCGCCAGTGCCGCGCCGGCACCACGGCCGCGCTGCTCGGCCTCGGCGCCCCCGCCGCCATGCTGCGCGGGGCCGCCGTCCTGCGCGCGGCGGCCCTGCTGGCCCTGTTCGGCCCGCTCACCCTGGCGATCGCCGTGCTGTCGGCCCTGCCGCTGAGCCACTGAACCGCTGAGCCCTGAGCCGCTGAGTGGGAAAAAAAGGGGGGCGACCGCCGATGAGTCCGGCGCGGGCCGCCGGTCTACCCACCGAACGCGACGAACCACGCACCACCCGGACGGGAGACCCCGCATGTACCAGCAGATGATCTTCGTGAACCTGCCCGTGAACGACCTCGACGCCTCGAAGGAGTTCTTCACCGAACTCGGCTACTCGATCAACCCGCAGTTCAGCAACGAGGACGCGGCGTCCGTGGTGATCAGCGACACCATCGTGGCGATGCTGCTGACCAAGCCGTTCTACGCGACCTTCACCAAGAAGGAGATCGCCGACGCGACGACGACCAGCGAGGTGCTGATCTGTCTGAGCGCCGAGAGCCGCGCGAAGGTGGACGAACTGGTCGACAGGGCGGTCGCGGCGGGCGGCACCGCGAGCGGCCGCACCCAGGACCACGGCTTCATGTACGGCCGGGCCTTCGACGACCTCGACGGCCACAGCTGGGAGGTCGTGTGGATGGACCCGGCGGCCGTCCAGGGCTGACGCGGAAGGGGGCCAAACGTCGGGGTGGTTAATAAGACGGCAAAGTCAACAGCCGTTGACGGCGGACGCGTTGACACTGCTCACGAGGCGCTTATAAACCTGTGAGCCTCCCGGGGGTTCTGGGGCGTAGCCTCATCCGTCGCCCCAAGCCCCTCACCACCCCCCGCAATTGCTCTCTGTAAAGGACAAACGTTGTCCATGACTCGCCGTAGCGTACGCCGTTCCGTGCGCGTGCTGGGTGTCGCCTCCGGGTCGGCGGCGCTGGTGCTGGGCCTGTCCGGCTCCGCCCTCGCATGCAACATCAAGGACTTCTCCGCCGAAGCCAGGTGCGACGGCGCCAAGGGCCTCATCGTCGTCACCGACACCGACCCCTCCGCCGCCGAAGGCACGGTCAGCGTCTTCCTCCAGGGGGACGGCGGGGTCGAGACGAAGGTCGGCGAGCAGCCGGTCAAGGGGTCGAAGGAGGGCGTCGAGGTCTCCTTCCCCGAGAACTGGAAGCCCAGCGCCACCTACCGGGTCCACATCAAGGCCGCCAACGTCGACCAGGACATCAAGCCCGACCTGGTGACCCCGTCCACCGCCTGCAAGACCGAGGAGAGCCAGAAACCGAAGCCGACGGCCAGCACGTCGCCGGCCCCCTCCGCGTCCCCGTCCCCGTCCAAGTCCGCCCCGGCGCAGCCCGCACCCCCCGCCCCGTCGGCCTCGGCGTCCAGCTCCGCTCCGGCCGGCAGCTCCGGGAACGCCCCGTCCCCGGCGGCCGGTGACTCCAACCTCGCCGAGACCGGTGCCGGCTCCAACACCGGCCTGATCGCCGGCCTCGCGGCGGCCCTGGTCGCCGTCGGCGGCGGCGCGGTCTGGTTCGGCATGCGCCGGCGCGGCACGGGCCGCCAGGGCTGATCCGCACCGCGTACCCCGGCCCGTACCGCCGCACCCCGGCCCGCCCCGCTGTCCCCGGGGGCGGGCCGGGGTGCGTCAGCCGAAGGTGGCCCGCTCCAGCCAGAACTCCAGCACCTCCCGCTCACCGAGCACTTCGAGGCCGGGCGCGTCCAGCGGCAGCCGGCGGTAGAAGGCCAGCAGCACCGAGGTGAGCGGGCCGCGCAGGGCGACCGTGGCCTTCTCGTGCCCGCGCCGCCAGCTCATCCCGTCCGCGCCCAGCTCGACCAGCCACTCGGCGTTCAGCTCCGGGCCGGCGTCGGTGGCGTGCAGATGGATGCCGGCCCCCGGCCGGCGCAGGTCCTTCGCCGGGTCCCGCGGCAGGTTTCGCTGCGCCCACTCGACGATCTGCAGCCACTCGTCCAGCGCGTCGGCGGCGATGTCCGGCGCCACCTCGTAGGGCAGCCCGGCGGCGAGCGTGGCGTCGGCCCGGTGCACGGTGATCTCGTGGGCCATACGGCGGGCCCAGAAGCCGGAGGTCGGCGTCCCGGCCCAGGCCCACACCCCCGCCTCGGGACCGGCCTCGCGCAGCGCGCCGACGACCAGCTCACCGCTCTGCCCGAGCCACTCGTCCAGGGCCGCCGCGTCACCGCGCCCGGGCGGCCCGCCGGCGAGCGGCACCTGCTCCTCCGGGATGTTCTCCTGCGCCCGGGTGCGCACCAGGGCGTCCACCCAGCGCAGGGCGCCTCCCATGTGCCGTACGAGGTCCTCCAGCGACCAGTCCGGGCAGGTCGGCACGGTCGCCGACAGATCGGCACCGGAGGTCACCACGGCCCTCAACCGGTCGACCTGGTCGGCGATTTCGTCACAGTAACGGTCATGTGTGAGCACAGGCATGACCTCACCCTAGGGCCGGGTGATCAGTCCAGCACGAGGGTTTCCGCCACGTCGAACTCCACGCCGACCGGGGCGCCGGGCTCGGGCGCGTCCCGCAGCGCGCAGGCCGCCTCCAGCCGCGGGCCGTCCGCCGGCTGGAGGTGGACGGCCACATGGGTGCCCTTGAACGTGCGCGCCGTCACCGTGCAGGGCAGGCCCTGGTCGGCCGGCACCAGCCGGACCCCGGCCGGCCGGACGAGGACCGTGCGGCTGCCCTGCGCGGAGCCGTCCGGCACCGGCAGCTTGCCCCACGGGCTGTCGGCGGCCGTACCGGCGACGGTCGCCGGGACCACGTTCTCGAAGCCGAGGAAGCGGGCCACGAACGCGTCGGCGGGCCGCTGCCACACCTCCAGCGGCGTCCCGGTCTGCGCGATCCGCCCGTCGCGCATCACCACCACCCGGTCGGCCAGTGCGAACGCCTCGCCCTGGTCGTGGGTCACGGCGAGCACGGTGGTGCCCAGCCGGCCGAACAGCTCCCGCAGTTCGACCACCAGCCGCTCCCGCAGCGAGCGGTCGAGCTGGCCGAGCGGCTCGTCCAGCATGAGCAGCCGGGGCCGGGGCGCGAGCGCCCGGGCGAGGGCCACCCGCTGCTGCTCGCCGCCGGACAGGGAGGCCACGGCCCGCCGGGCGGCCCCCGGCAGCCCGACCAGCTGGAGCAACTGGCCGACCTCGGCGTCCCGTTCGCCCTTGGCGACGCCGTGCATGCGCGGCCCGAACGCCACGTTCGCGCGGACGTCCCGCTGCGGGAAGAGCTGGTGGTCCTGGAACATCAGGCCGACCCCGCGCCGGTGCGCGGGCACCCCGGCCTGGTCGCGGCCGTCCAGCAACACCCGCCCGGCGTGCAGGGGTTGCAGCCCCGCCACCACCCGCAGCAGGGTCGACTTCCCGCTGCCACTGGGCCCGAGGACGCACACCACCTCGTGCTCGGCGACCTCCAGGCCGACGGCGTCGAGCACCGCCCGCCCGCCGAAGCGCACGGTCGCGCCATCCAGGCTCAGCAGCATCTAGAACTCCCCCGTCCGGTCGGTGCGCAGCCGCTCCAGGATCAGCAGCGCGACCGCGCACACCACCATCAGAATCGTCGAAAGGGCCATCGCCTGACCGTAGTTGAGGTCACCGGGGCGGCTCAGCAGCCGGGCCACGGCGACCGGGAGCGTGGGGTTGTCGGGCCGGGCGATGAACACGGTCGCCCCGAACTCGCCCAGCGACACGGCGAACGCGAAACCGGCCGCGACCAGCAGCGCCCGCCGCACCAGCGGCAGGTCCACCTCCCGCCACACCCGCCAGGGCGAGGCCCCGAGCACGGCCGCCGCCTCCCGGAGCCGTACGTCCACCGCGCGCAGCACCGGCAGCATGGTCCGTACGACGAAGGGGGCGCCGACCAGCGCCTGGGCGAGCGGCACCAGGATCCAGGTCTGGCGCAGGTCCAGCGGCGGCTTGTCCAGGGCGATCAGGAAACCGAAGCCGACGGTCACCGCGGACACCCCGAGCGGCAGCATCAGCAGCGCGTCGAAGCCCCGCACCAGCCGCCCGGCGTCCCGGCGGGCCAGGGCGGCGGCGGCGAGACCTCCGATCACCACGGCGATGGCGGTGGCGGCGACGGCGTACTCCAGCGAGGTCCACACCGCGTGCACGGGCGCCACCAGGAACGTACCGCCGTCGGCGTTCGTCAGCGCCCGGTAGTAGCCGAGGCCGGGGGCGTCGAGGGAACGGCGGACCAGGACGGCCGGCGGCAGGACCAGCAGCAGGGCGATGGTGACGAGGACGCCGGCGAGCAGCGCCCACTGGCCGGCGCCGCGCGGGCGCCGGGCGGTGGTGTTCGGGTCCACGAGCCGGAGGGCGGTCTCCCGGCGCCGTACCGTCCAGGCGTGCACGGCGAGGATCGCGCCGACGGCCGCGAACTGGACCAGGGTGAGCACTGCGGCCGTGGACAGGTCGAAGACCTCGGAGGTCTGCCGGTAGATCTCCACTTCGACGGTGGAGAAGGTGGGACCGCCGAGGATCTGCACCACACCGAAGGAGGTGAAGGTGAACAGGAAGACCATGAGAGCGGCGGCGGCCACGGCGGGCGCGAGCGCGGGCAGGGTCACCTTCCGCCAGGCCCGCAGGGGCGAGGCGCCCAGCATCCGGGCGGCCTCCTCCTGCCGGGGGTCGAGCTGGGCCCACAGCCCGCCGACGGTCCGTACGACGACCGCGTAGTTGAAGAAGACGTGGGCCAGCAGGATCGCCCACACCGTGGTGTCCAGCCGCACCCCCCACAGCTGGTCCAGCAGACCGTGGCGGCCGACCAGGGCGAGGAAGGCGCTGCCGGCGACGACGGTCGGCAGCACGAACGGGACGGTGACCACGGCCCGCAGCAGCTGCCTCCCGGGGAAGTCCAGGCGGGCGAGGACGTAGGCGGCGGGCAGGGCGAGCAGCAGGGTGAGCACGGTGGAGGCGAGCGCCTGCCAGGTGGTGAACCACAGCACGTGCCGGATGTCCGGCTGGCTGACGACGTCCGCGATCCGCCCCCACCGCCAGGTGCCGTCCGTCTTCAGCCCGCGCGCGACGATCGCGGCGACGGGCCAGGCGAAGAACAGCGCGAAGAACGCGACGGGCAGGGCCATGAGGCCGAGCCGCGCCGCGTTCCCCCTGCGCCGGCGCCTGCGGGCCGCTACTTCAGTACGAGCGAGGTCCACGACTTGACCCACTGGTCACGGTTGGCGGCGATCTTGCCGGGGGCCATGGTCCCGGGGTCCTTCGCGGCCGGCCCGTACTCGGTGAACTCGGCGGGCACCTCGGCGCCCCGCAGCACCGGGTAGACGAACATGTTCAGCGGCATGTCCTCCTGGAACTCCCTGGAGACCAGGAAGTCGATGAACGCCTTGGCGCCCTCGGGGTTCCTCGCGTTGCCCAGCAGCCCGGCGAACTCGATCTGCCGGAAGCAGGTGCCGGTCGCGACGCCGGTCGGAGCGGTGCTGGGCCGCTTCTTGGCGTAGATCACCTCGGCGGGCGGCGAGGAGGCGTACGACACCACGAGCGGCCGGTCACCGCCGGCCTTCTTCCCCTCCGACGATCCCGAGAACTCCTGGTAGTAGGCCTGGTCCCAGCCGTCGACGACCTTGACGCCGTTGGCCTTGAGCTTCTTCCAGTAGTCCTGCCACCCGTGGTCGCCGAACGTCGCGGCGCTGCCGAGCAGGAAGCCGAGGCCGGGCGAGGAGGTGGCGGCGTTCTCCGTGACGAGGAGGTTCTTGTACTGCGGCTTGGCCAGGTCGGCGAAGGACCGCGGCGGGGTCAGCTTGTGCTCGCTGAAGTACGCCTTGTCGTAGTTGACGCAGATGTCGCCGTAGTCGACGGGCGTCACCCGGTGCTTGTCCTTGTCGAGCTGGTAGGGGGCGCCGACCTTGTCCAGGCCCTTGGCGGTGTACGGCTGGAACAGGCCGTTGTCCAGGGCGCGGGAGAGGAGCGTGTTGTCGACGCCGAAGAAGACGTCGCCCTGCGGGTTGTCCTTGGTCAGGATCGCCTTGTTGACGGCCTGCCCGGCGTCGCCGTCCTCCAGGACCCTGACCTTGTAGCCGGACTGCTTCTCGAAGTCCTTCAGGACCTTCTTCGAGACGGCCCACGAGTTGTGGCTGACCAGGGTGACGGTCTTGGAGTCCGGGCCGCTCGCGGTGTCCGACGAGCCGCACGCGGACAGTGTGGTCAGGCCGAGCCCGACCGCGACGGCCACGAGGGTCTTGTTGTGCACTGGATGTCCTCCTGGGGTTGGCCAGGAAGAGACGCGGCCCTGCCCGGGCTCCGCGAGGGAGGCCCGGGCAGGGCGCAACAGCTTGAGTGGTGACCGAACTTCCTACCCAGAATGACCTGGGCGAGGTTCAGAGGGTCTGCGGCCGGTTGCCGCACTCTCAGCGCTGTGGCGCTCCCCTGTCGGAATATGCAGATGTTGGCCGGTATGAAGTTGTGCCGACGGGCTCAGATTACCGCTCGGTGGCCGCGAGCTGTCCGCAGGCCCCGTCGATCTCCTGACCACGGGTGTCCCGGACGGTCACGGGCACCCCGTGCGCCGCGATGGCCTCGACGAACGCCTTCTCGTCCTCGGGCCGGGACGCGGTCCACTTCGACCCCGGGGTCGGGTTCAGCGGGATGAGGTTGACGTGCACGGGCCTGCCCTTGAGCAGCCGCCCGAGCCGGTCACCGCGCCAGGCCTGGTCGTTGATGTCCCGGATCAGCGCGTACTCGATGGACAGGCGCCGGCCGCTCTTCTCGACGTACTCGAACCCGGCGTCGAGCACCTCGCGCACCTTCCACCGCGTGTTCACGGGGACGAGGGTGTCGCGCAGCTCGTCGTCGGGGGCGTGCAGGGAGATCGCCAGCCGGCACTTGAAGCCCTCGTCGGCGAAGCGGTGGATGGCCGGCACGAGCCCGACCGTGGACACGGTGATCCCGCGCTGCGACAGCCCCAGCCCGTCCGGGGCGGGATCGGTGAGCGCGCGGATCGCGCCGACGACCCGCTTGTAGTTCGCGAGCGGCTCACCCATGCCCATGAAGACGATGTTCGACAGCCGCGCGGGGCCGCCGGGCACCTCGCCGTCCCGCAGCGCCCGCATCCCGTCGACGATCTGGTGGACGATCTCGGCGGTGGACAGGTTCCGGTCCAGACCCGCCTGCCCGGTCGCGCAGAACGGGCAGTTCATCCCGCAGCCCGCCTGCGAGCTGATGCACATGGTGACCCGGTCCGGGTACCGCATCAGCACGGACTCGACCAGCGTCCCGTCGAACAGCCGCCACAGCGTCTTGCGGGTCGTCCCCTCGTCGGTCGACAGGTGCCGGACGACCGTCATCAGCTCCGGGAACAGCGCTTCCTGGAGCTTGGCACGCGAACCGGCGGGGATGTCGGTCCACTGCTCCGGGTCGTGCGCGTACCGCGCGAAGTAGTGCTGCGAGAGCTGCTTGGCACGGAACGGCTTCTCACCGATCCCGGCCACCGCGTCCTTGCGCTCAGCGGGCGTGAGGTCGGCGAGATGCCGCGGCGGCTTCTTGGCTCCGCGCGGCGCGACAAATGTGAGTTCTCCGGGCTTGGGCATGGTGCATCCAGTGTCGCAGATCGACTCCGGCCGCCGCGGCCGGAGCGGGGTGGGGACGGTCACCCACGGGTGCCGACCGTCAGGGTTGGTCAGCTTCGGACGGCCCAGCCGACGGCTCAGGACTCGGTCACCTCGCGACCGGCCGTGTCCAGGCAGCGGTGGCCACCCCTCACTCCGGTTTGACGGGAGCGACGGGGAGCTGTTCCCGGTAGGGCCATGTGAAGGTCCGGTCGGGCTCCAGGTGGGCGTCCCCCCAGTGGATGGCGTGGATGCCGTTCTCGGCGTCGGCCGTGAAGAAGACACAGACCAACCTGGTGGAAGCTCCCAGCTCCTCGAACGCCCCGTGCAGCCCCAGGTACTCCTCTGTAACAAGGTCCTCGTCGACGTCGAACAGGGCTTCCGGAGGCTGCGGCCCGTGCGCCCGGAGCAACCGGTGCCGAGTGGGCGACGCATTGGCCGGCAGCCGGGCCCGATCCGGGGGCCTCGGCCGGTCCGCGTACCGGAACGGGAAGAGTGCGTGATCGTTGATCACCGCATACTCGTACCCGCGTACGTCTCTGACGGCTTCCCCCAGCTCACGCGCCGTTTCCGCCAGGTTCTCGCGCACCAGACCCGCAAAGGCGACACCGTACGGGCTCCGCTTCTTCAGCCCCGCGGCGAGGTGCGCGGCATGCGCCTTCCCGTGTGCCTTGGCCAGCTGCACCGGTATCGCAGCGGCAAGCGCGCCGGCATGCCGCCCGAAGCGCTCGACGGCCCAGGCCGACGGCCCAACCGGGTAGCCACCCAACACCGACATGCAGTGCTCCCCTCCCCCAGGCCCCGCCTCTCAACTGTGTGACACGTACACGAAGGGCGCACAAGGGGGCGATCCGGCCAGGGCACTGCCGCGCACGCTCGTTCCCGGAACAGCCACAACCGACCTGCTGCCGAGCTGTCGGCGCCTGTCGACGCGCAACTTCAACATCCAGCGACCGCGTGTTCCTGCCGGTGCAGCCGGGCACGCGCGAGGGATGACCCCTTACTACGCGGCATCGGTTCAACTGGCGGAGCGCTGGCAAGGCCCCCCGTGGTTCAGATGGGCCTTCCTGGGCGTGTGGGCGCTGTGCGGAGTGTTCGTCCTTTTCAAGCTCCGTCAGAACGGGTGGAAGTTCCCCCGACGGCGCTGAGCGGCCCGGCTGAGAAGAAGAGGGCGGCTGTGCGAGTCTGACGGCCCAGTGCCCGTACCCAGCCCCCTGTTCGCGCCGAACGCGCTGGTAAGGGGCTTTCCCAGGCGGTGACGAGGGGTCCTAGTCGTCGCTGCTGCTGCTCGACCTGCGGCGCCGGCTCTGCTGGGTGCTGCTGCTCAGCAGTTCGCCCGCCGTGCGCATGATGATCGCGACGACGCGGACCCAGCGGGGGCCGCCGCGTTCCGCCCAGACCACGCAGACGCAGCCGCCGATGGCGAGGGCCAGGATGCCGAGCAGCAGAAAGATCATGTTCCCCCCTTGGTACACGCGTACCTTGCCATACACCGCCTCACCACGTCACGGGCAGTGTCCTCGGTCCGCGGATCAGGCCCCGGCGCTGGAACGCGACGTCCTGCGGTGGCACGGCCAGCCGGATGCCGGGGAAGCCGGCGAGGACCGAGCCGATCATGACCTCGGCCTCCATACGGGCCATGACGGCGGCCAGGCAGTGATGCGGGCCGTGGCCGAACGCCAGGTGGGCGGGGCTGTCGCGGTCGAAGTCCAGGGCGTCGGGCTCGGGGAACACCGCGGGGTCGCGGTTGGCGGCGACGTAGGCGTTGTAGACCACGTCACCGGCCCGGATCAGCCGGCCGCCGACCCTGACGTCCTCGGTCGCGATCCGCGGGATGCCGACGCCGTTGCGGTGCGGGACGTAGCGGAACAGTTCCTCCACCGCCCGGGGCAGCAGCTCCGGCTCCCGGCGCAGCCGGTCCAGCTGCTCGGGGTGGGTGAGCAGCGCGTACATCATCGAACCGCTGTTGCTGCGGACCGCGTGGCCGCCGCTGACCTGCACCGCGATGGCGAGGGAGAGGGCCTCGTCGTCGGTGATCTCACCCGCCGCCGCGGCCTGCGCCAGCACTCCGGCCAGGTCGTCGCGGGGTTCCGTACGGCGACGCCGGAGCAGCTCGGTGATCCGGGCGCGGGTGGTCCGGGCGGCCTCCCGGGCCCGCTCCCCGGCCTCGGCGCCCGCGGACAGCAGGGCCTCGCCCGTCTCCGCCCAGCGGTGCCAGTCCTGCTCCTCGACCCCGAGGAAGTCGCGGAGCACGGCGAGCGGGAACGGGCCGTGCAGGTGTTCCATGAGGTCGGCGGGCGGGCCGGCGCGCCGCATGCCGTCCAGCAGTTCGGCGGCCCGGCGCTCGGCGAGGGGCCGCATCCGCTGCATGCTCCCGCCGGTGAACGCGCGGGCCACGACCCGGCGCAGCCGCGTGTGCCGGGGCGGATCGATGTACTGCAGGGCCGCCGTCTGGGAGGCCACCGGCACCGGGCGCATGCTGGTGACGTCGCGGCCGACGACCCGTTCCCGGGAGAAGCGCGGGTCGGAGGTGACGAAGCGGACGTCCTCGTACCGGGTGACCAGCCAGGCGTGCCCGTCGCCGTACGGCAGTCTGATCCGGGTGACCGGCTCCTCGCGCAGCAGCTCGTCCAGGAAGGGGTCGGGGTCGAGTCCGGGCAGGTCCTCGACGGCCCAGCAGCGCACCGGCGGGGCGGCGGCCCGGCCGGGCGGGGCGGGGGCGGGGTCGAGAGGCATGGGGCACACTCCCTGCTGCGTCGCCGGGGCGGTGGTACCGCCGTCCTGTGAGGGAGTCTGCCGTGCGCGGGTTCCGGCCGCCGATTCGTGCTGCGGCATCCGGGTGCGGGCGCGGTCGAGCCCGGGCGGGGGTACGGGTACGGGTTGTCCCCGGTACGACGGCGGCCCCCGCCCTGTGTCCAGGGCGGGGGCCTGAGGCCGTACCGCGTGGTGCCGTACCGCTCACGCCGAGCCGACGAAGACCACCATGAGCAGCCACACCACCGGAGCCGTCGGCAGCAGCGAGTCGAGCCGGTCCATGATGCCGCCGTGCCCGGGGAGCAGGGTGCCCATGTCCTTGATGCCGAGGTCCCGCTTGATCATGGACTCGCCGAGGTCGCCCAGCGTGGCGCTGGCCGCGACCGCGAGGCCCAGCACCAGGCCCTGCCACCAGCTGCCGTCGTCGATCAGGAACTGCATGCACAGCGCGCCCGCGACCATCGCGAACAGCACCGCGCCCATCAGACCCTCGCGGGTCTTGCCGGGGCTGATGCGCGGGGCGAGCTTGTGCCTGCCGAACCGCCAGCCGACCGCGTAGGCACCGGTGTCGCTGACGACCGTCAGCAGCAGGAAGGTGAGCACCCGCCAGGGGCCGTCGTCGGCGGTGAGCATCAGCGCGACGAACGTGGCCAGGAAGGGCACGTAGAACGCCGCGAAGACGCCGGCCGTGACGTCCTTGAGGTAGCCCTCCGGTGGTTCCGTCATGCGCCAGACCAGCGTGGCCAGGGCCGTCAGCGCCATGGCGACCCACGCGCCCTCGACGCCGCGCACATAGCCGGCGACGACCATCGCGGCACCGCCGAGCGCGAGCGGCACCAGCGGTGCCTTGATGCCCTTGCGCTCCTGGAGCCTGCTGGTCAGCTCCCACAGGCCGACGACGACGGCGACCGCGACCACACCGACGAACACGGCCTTGACGATGAACAGCGAGGCGACGATCACCACACCGAGCCCGACCCCGACGCCTATGGCCGCGCTCAGGTCACGGCCCGCGCTCTTCTTCTGCGGCGCTGGCGCCGGCTGCGGGGCGTCGGGCATGGGCTCCGGGTTCTGTTTCTCGGCCGGGAGTTCCCGGGCCTGCAACGTCTCGTCTCGGAACAAGGGGCCGCTCATCAGCCGAGCGGCCCCCCGGTCGTCGTCCTGGTCTCCGCCGTACGCGGGTACGCCGGGTACACCGGGCACGATGGGCATGGGGCGAGTCTGCTGCGCCTCAGGCGCATCGTACGCGGGACCCGCCGGGACAGCCCCCGGGACAGGCTGGGCGGGGCCGCCCCCGGTGGGCCCCCAGTACCCGGCCTGGCCCGCCGCTGGCGGCGCTCCCCAGGAAGAGTCGCTCATCAGACTTCGAGCAGCTCCGCTTCCTTGTGCTTGAGCAGCTCGTCCACCTGGGCGACGTACTTCGCCGTGGTGTCGTCGAGCTCCTTCTCCGCACGACGGCCCTCGTCCTCGCCGACCTCGCCGTCCTTGATCAGCTTGTCGATGGCGTCCTTGGCCTTGCGGCGCACGGAGCGGATCGACACCTTGGCGTCCTCGCCCTTGCTCTTGGCGACCTTGATGTACTCGCGGCGGCGCTCCTCGGTCAGCTCGGGGAACACCACTCGGATGATGTTGCCGTCGTTGCTGGGGTTGACGCCCAGGTCGGAGTCGCGGATCGCCTGCTCGATGTTGCGCAGCGCGGTCTTGTCGAACGGGGTCACGACCGCCATGCGCGGCTCCGGCACGGAGAACGAGGCCAGCTGGTTGATCGGCGTCGGGGCACCGTAGTACTCGGCCACGATCTTGTTGAACATCGCCGGGTGCGCACGCCCGGTGCGGATCGCGGCGAAGTCCTCCTTGGCGACCACGACGGCCTTCTCCATCTTCTCCTCGGCCTCGAGGAGGGTCTCTTCGATCACCACTTGCTCCTGCGTGTCTTGAGTAAGGCCCGGCTGCGGTTCCTGAAGTCGGTCGGCGGCCGGCTGCGTCGCGTCTTCTTCCTGCACGGTTCCCGACCGGCAGGACATTGTCCATCCCCCGGCCGGGGTCCGGCCCCTCACAGGGCCGCACCGACCGGCCGGGTTGATCCCGGGTCAGTCCCGGCTGCCCGCTTCACCCACCAGGGTGCCGATCTTCTCACCCTTGACGGCGCGGGCGATATTGCCCTCCGCGAGCAGCTCGAAGACCAGGATCGGGAGCTTGTTGTCGCGGCACAGCGTGATGGCGGTGGCGTCGGCGACCTTGAGGTCACGGGTGATGACCTCGCCGTAGCCGAGGGCGTCGAACTTGACGGCGTCGGGGTTGGTCTTGGGGTCGGAGTCGTAGACCCCGTCCACGCCGTTCTTGCCCATGAGCAGTGCCTCGGCGTCGATCTCCAGGGCGCGCTGGGCGGCGGTGGTGTCGGTGGAGAAGTAGGGCATGCCCATACCGGCGCCGAAGATGACCACGCGGCCCTTCTCCAGGTGGCGCACGGCGCGCAGCGGGATGTACGGCTCGGCGACCTGGCCCATGGTGATGGCGGTCTGCACGCGGGACTGGATGCCCTCCTTCTCCAGGAAGTCCTGGAGGGCGAGGCAGTTCATCACGGTGCCGAGCATGCCCATGTAGTCGGAGCGGGCGCGGTCCATGCCGCGCTGCTGGAGTTCGGCGCCGCGGAAGAAGTTGCCGCCGCCGATGACGACCGCGACCTGGGCGCCGTCACGCACGACGGCCGCGATCTCACGGGCGATCTTGTGCACCACGTCCGGGTCGACGCCCAGGCCCCCGCCACCGGAGAAGGCCTCTCCGGACAGCTTCAGCAGAAACCGGCCGCGTACTTTGCCGTCGTCGCTCTTCTGGGCCTTGGTCGTCATGGGGGATCCCGCCTCTTTCACGTGTTGCACATACGAAGAAGGCCACTGCCGGTGGGGTTGCTTTTCGCTCCCATGCGCGGCAATGGCCTCCTCGTCAGATCTGCTGCCGTCCGCCTCACGCCGGGGTGTGGCGGTGTGCGCGGACGACTGCTCTCGACCCTATCGAGAATGTCTCGCCGGGTCGCGGTCGATCGCGGTACGGACTCAGATGCCGACCTTGATGCGCGAGAAGCGCTTCAGGGTGACACCGGCCTCGTCCAGGACCTTCTGGACCGACTTCTTGTTGTCGAGGGCGTACGGCTGGCCGAGCAGCGTGGCGTCCTTGAAGAAGCCGTTCAGACGACCCTCGACGATCTTGGCGATCGCGGCCTCGGGCTTGCCCTCGGCGCGGGTGGTCTCCTCGGCGATGCGGCGCTCGGACTCGACGACCTCGGCCGGGATCTCCTCCTTGGAGAGGTACTTCGGCGCGAAGGCGGCGATGTGCTGGGCGACGCCCTTGGCGACCTCGGCGTTCGGCTTGTCCAGCTCGACCAGGACACCGATCTGCGGGGGCAGGTCGGGCATGGTGCGGTGCATGTACGCGGTGACGTAGCCGTCGGCGAACTGCGCGAAGCGGTCCAGGACGATCTTCTCGCCGAGGTTGGCGTTGGCCTCGTCCACGAACGCCTGGACGGTCTTGCCGGACTCGATCTCGGAGGCGAGCAGAGCCTCGAGGTCGGCCGGGTTCGTCTTGGCGACGTGCTCGGCGATGGCGTTGGCCACGGCCTGGAACTTCTCGCCCTTGGCGACGAAGTCCGTCTCGCACTTCAGCTCGACGAGGACGCCGGAGGAGTTGTCGTCGGCGATGATGGAGACCACGGCGCCGTTCTCGGCGGAGCGGCCCTCGCGCTTGGCGACGCCCTTCTGGCCCTTGATGCGCAGCGCCTCGACGGCCTTCTCGACGTTGCCCTCGGCCTCGTCCAGCGCCTTCTTGCAGTCCATCATGCCGGCGCCGGTCAGCTCACGGAGCTTCTTGACGTCGGCGGCGGTGTAGTTCGCCATGAGTCTGTGAGTCTTTCTCGAAGTCTGGGAGATCTTCTGGATCCGCACGTGTGCGTTCCCCGTGGAGACGGGGAACGCGTACGCCGTGCCGACCTACGGGTGAACAGCGGGGGCGGACTTCACCGCGCCGGAAGGCGCTGGTGAAGCGGTGCCGCCCCCGCCGTCGATCGCTGACGGACCTGCGTCAGGCCTGCTCGCCCTCGGCGGCCTTCTCGGCCTCGGCCGGAGCAGCCTCGGCGGCAGCGGCCTCGGCCGGAGCGGCCTCGGCGGCCGGAGCCTCGGCAGCCGGAGCCTCGGCGGCCGGAGCCTCGTCCTTCTTCTCACCTTCGAGCAGGTCGCGCTCCCACTCGGCGAGCGGCTCGCCCGCGGCCTTCTCGCCCTTGTCGCCGGTGGCGACGCCGGAGCGGGCGATGAGGCCCTCGGCGACGGCGTCGGCGATCACGCGGGTGAGCAGGGTGACGGAGCGGATCGCGTCGTCGTTGCCCGGGATCTTGTAGTCGACCTCGTCGGGGTCGCAGTTGGTGTCGAGGATCGCGACGACCGGGATGTTCAGCTTCCGGGCCTCACCAACGGCGATGTGCTCCTTCTTGGTGTCCACGATCCAGACGGCGCTGGGCACCTTCTGCATCTCGCGGATACCACCGAGGGTCTTCTCCAGCTTGGCCTTCTCGCGCGAGAGCACGAGAAGCTCCTTCTTGGTCAGACCGGACGCGGCGACGTCCTCGAAGTCGATCTGCTCAAGCTCCTTGAGGCGCTGCAGACGCTTGTAGACGGTCGAGAAGTTGGTGAGCATGCCGCCCAGCCAGCGCTGGTTGACGTAGGGCATGCCGACGCGGGTGGCCTGCTCGGCGATGGCCTCCTGCGCCTGCTTCTTCGTGCCGACGAACATGACCGTGCCGCCGTGGGCGACGGTCTCCTTGACGAACTCGTAGGCGCGGTCGATGTACGACAGCGACTGGAGCAGGTCGATGATGTAGATGCCGTTGCGCTCGGTGAAGATGAAGCGCTTCATCTTCGGGTTCCAGCGACGGGTCTGGTGACCGAAGTGGACGCCGCTCTCCAGCAGCTCCCGCATCGTGACGACGGCCATGGCCGTTTCTCCTCGTTGTTCTCGGTTGTGCCGCGCCCGCCGGACGGCGGTCGCGCCTGACGCCCGCGATGCGCCGTGCCACAAAGGACCGAGGGGCGCTTGGTACGAACCGTTGCCGGCTGCCGTACCGGGGCGTGCGAAGTCGACCCGGTGACCCGGATCGCCAGAAGAAGTGTACGGGACCGTCGAGGTACCGGGTGACGCCACTGTCCACAACCGGCGAGTGGTCCACAGGTTCCGGTGCTGATCGGCGGGGTGCGGGACCGTGGGGGACATGCGATTCGTGATGGTGTGGACGGCTCTGCTGCTCGCGTCGGCGGCGGCCCTGCTCGCCCCGCAGGCCCGGGCGGACCCCCCGCCGCCGCCCGTGGCGGGGCCGGTCCCGGCCCTCGGCCGGTCCTGGCCGGTGGGCGTACGGCCGCCGGTGCTGCGCGGCTGGGAGCCGCCGGCGACGGTGTACGGCCCCGGGCACCGGGGGGTGGACCTCGGCGCCCCGCCCGGGGCGCCGGTGCGGGCGGTGGCGGCCGGCCGGGTGCTGTTCGCGGGGCGGGTTGCCGGGCGGGGCGTGGTCTCGGTGGCCCTGACCGGCACGGACCTGCGGACCACGTACGAGCCGGTGCGCCCGTCGGTGGCGAAGGGGGACGAGGTGGCGGCGGGCGAGGCGGTGGGGTCGGTGGAGGCCGCCGGCTCCCACTGCGGGCCGGCACCGTGCGTCCACTGGGGCCTGCTGCGCGGCGAGACCTACCTGGACCCCTTGGCCCTGCTCCCCCCGTGGCTGCTGGCGAGAGGGCCATCGAGACTGCTGCCGGTCACCCCTTAGGGCAGGCCGGAGGGCTGGGGCGGGGCAGGGCCGGGCAGGCCGGGCGGCAACCGGCGGGCGCCGGTGTACGGCGCCCGTAGGCAGCGCTCAGCCCTTCACACCCCGCAGGGCCATGGACACCGCCGCCTCCGTCACCGCCTCGGGATGTTCCGCCGCGCCCAGTTCGATCCTGCGCACCGCGGCGTCCACCACTCCCTGCAGCAGCATCGCCGCCAGCCGGGGCTGTACGTGGCCCAGCTCCTCCAGCGCCTCGCCGAGCATCGCGACCAGCCCGCCGTGGGCCGCGCGGATCTTCTCCCGGGCGCCGGCGTCCAGCTCACTCGCCGAGATGGCCACGACCGCCCGGTGCCGCCGGTCCCCCACCAGCGCCAGCTGCTGCCGCACGTACGCCTCGACCTTGCCCTCGGCCGAGTCGGCACCCTCCATCGCCGCCCCGACCTCCGCCGCCCACACCGGGAAGTCGACCTCGCACAGCTCCTCGACCACGGCGGCCCGGGAGCGGAAGTACTCGTACACGGACGACCGCGCCAGCCCCGTCCGCTCGGCCAGCGCGGGGAAGGTCAGCGCGTCCGTCCCGCCCTCGGACAGCAGGGACCGAGCCGCGTCCAGCAGGGCGGCTCGCTGCATCGACCGGTGTTCGGCCACGGAGGCCGCTCGAATCCTTGGCACGTCGCCCACTTTACGGACGCGCTCCGCCGGAAGGGAGGACTCAGCGTCCGAAGCTCGCCAGCTTGGCCCGCAGCTGCAGCACCGACTTGGTGTGGATCTGGCTGACCCGGCTCTCGGTGACACCGAGCACGTTGCCGATCTCGGCGAGGGTCAGCCCCTCGTAGTAGTACAGGGTCACCACGGTCTTCTCCCGCTCGGGCAGCGTGTTGATCGCCCGCGCCAGGAATCGCCGCAGCTCCCGGTCCTCGGCCACCTCCACCGGGTTGTCGGCGGCGGTGTCCTCCAGTGTGTCCATCAGGCTCAGCCGGTCCCCGCCCTCGCCGCCGACGTGCAGCAGCTCCTCCAGCGCGACCACGTTGGCCAGCGACAACTGGCTGAACACGGCGTGCAGTTCGTCGACCTCGATGCCCAGCTCG
The DNA here is from genome assembly GCF_000720135.1 of Streptomyces sp. NRRL S-1022. GTDB lineage: Bacteria > Actinomycetota > Actinomycetes > Streptomycetales > Streptomycetaceae > Streptomyces. The sequence continues at coordinate 133,264 of NZ_JOIU01000019.1, forward strand.
CCGGCGACCTCCCCCTCGGTCGGCGTACGCCGCAGCCGCGCCTCCAGGGTGGCGTAGGCCCGCTCGACGTTCCGCGCCTTCTGCCGGACCGAGCGGGGGATCCAGTCCAGCGCCCGCAGCTCGTCGATCATCGCGCCGCGGATCCGGGTGATGGCGTACGTCTCGAACTTGATCTCCCGGTCGATGTCGAACTTCTCGATCGCGTCGATCAGCCCGAACACCCCGGAGGAGACGAAGTCGGCCTGCTCCACGTTGGGCGGCAGCCCGACGCTCACCCGGCCCGCCACGTACTTGACCAGCGGCGAGTAGTGCAGGATCAGCTGCTCCCGCAGCCGGTCGTCCCCCGTCGCCTTGTACGACCGCCACAGCTCGTCGAGCGTCGAGGGTGCGGGCGGTCGCACGCTGCCACCGTCGCGGGCGGCTGGGGGGATCGCCGCCCGGTCGGACCCGGAGGTGTGCTGGGGCATTCGTCGCCTTGTGCCGTTCTGCCGTGAAGTGCCGTGAAGTGCTGCGGGGTGGGTGGGGTGGGTGGAGGTGGGCTGCTTGGGTGAGGTGACTGTCTGATGCCGGGTTGGCGCGATCTGCGCCGTCGCCTTTGTGAGCGTAGCGTGACTGAGGTGTCGCGGTGCGCGAACAGTGCGGCACCACCCGTGCGCGGGGCGCTCGCGTCGGGAGGGTGACCACGGGCCACGAATCGCTCTGCGTGACCGGTCGCGGGCACCAACTCCGGGAAACCCCAAGGCCGTCGGGGGTTCCCCCGGACGGCCGAACACGGTGGGTCAACATGGCGGCCGGCCGCCCCGGACCGAGGTCATCGCCTGGCGTGTCAACTTCCAGCCGTCGCCATGTCGTTCGACGTAACCAAGTGCTCGGAGTTCGTACAGTCTCGCGATCGCCTCGTCACGGGTGGTGCGCGCGCCGAGCGCGATCTCGTCGGCGGGGGCGGCGCGGTTGCCGGGCAGGGCGGCGAGGACGGTTCGCGCGGCCGGTTCCAGCAGGTCACGCGGGAGGACGGGGCCCCGCCGGGGCGGCGCCAGATCACCCATCTCGCCCACGAGTTCGACGACCTCCGTGGCGTCGGTGACCAGGGTGGCCTCGCCGCGCAGCAGTTCGTGCACGCCTGCGGAGAGGGCGCTGGTGACCGGGCCGGGTACGCCCATGGTGTACCGGCCGAGGCGCTGGGCGGCCCGCGCGGTGGCCAGCGAGCCGCTGCGGCAGGCCGCCTCCACGACGACGGTGCCCCTGGTGAGCGCGGCGATGACCCGGTTGCGGAGGATGAACCGGCTGGGGGTCGGGTGGTCGCCCGGCGGCAGCTCGCCCACGACCAGCCCCTGGTCGGCGATCCGGCCGATCAGGGCGGCGTGGCCGCGGGGGTAGGGCTGGTCGACACCGCAGGCCAGGACGGCGACGGTGGCACCGCGGGCGGCGAGGGCGCCCCGGTGGGCCGACCCGTCGATCCCGTAGGCGCCGCCCGACACGACGACCCAGCCGCGTTCGGCGAGTCCGGAGGCGAGGGTGGCCGCGGCGTGGGTGCCGTACTCGGTGCAGGCGCGGGCGCCCACGACGGCCACGGAGCGCAGCGCCCACATCCGCAGGTGCGGCCGGCCGCGCACCCACAGTCCGAGGGGCCGGGCGTCCCCCAGGTCGTCGAGCTGCGCGGGCCACTCTCCGTCCCCCGGGCACACGAACCGCGCCCCGGTGGCCCGGGCGGCCTCCAGGTCCCGCTCCGGCTCGGCCCGCCGGGCCCGCGCGACGAGTCCCGCCCACCGGCTCGCGCTCACCCCCGGCAACGCGTCCCCACCGCACCGCAGCCGCCGCACCACCTCCCCCACCCCGAACTCCCGCACCCACCGCCCCCCAACCTCGTCCCCCGGCTCCACCACCCGCCCGAGAAAGACCCGCCCGAGGCGCTCGGCGCCGGGTTCCTCCTCGCCCGTCATGTCAGGGCCCCGATGGCCATCGGCACCCCCCGGGGGACTCCGGTGCGCAGCTGCAGGGCCAGGGCGACGTCGGTCGCGTCCGGGCGGTCGTGTCCGACGAGGTCGGCGACCGTCCAGGCGACGCGCAGGACGCGGTCGATGCCGCGGGCGGTGAGCACGCCCCGTTCCAGGTTGCGTTCCGCCTCGTCCATCGCCCCGGTGACGGCGTGGTACCGGCTGCGCAGTTCGCGGCCCGGCACCTCGCTGTTGGTGCGCCACGGGGTGCCGGCGAGACGGGCCGCCGCCCGCTCGCGGGCCTGCCGTACCCGGTCGGCCACGGTCGCCGTGGACTCTCCGCGGGCGCCGGGCTCGGTGAGCTGGGCCCGGGTGACCGGGTCGACCTCGACGCGCAGGTCTACCCGGTCCAGCAGCGGTCCGGACAGCCGGGACTGGTACCGGCGGATCGCCGACGGCGGACACTCGCACAGGGAGTCGCGCAGGGAGAACCGTCCGCAGGGACAGGGATTGGCGGCCAGGACCATCAGGAACCGGGCCGGGAACCGGACCACGCCGGCGCTGCGTGCGATGACGACGTGTCCCGACTCCAGGGGCTGCCGCAGCGCGTCGAGGGTCTGGCCGTGGAACTCGGGTGCCTCGTCGAGGAACAGCACACCGCGGTGGGCGAGGGACACCGCCCCGGGGCGGGCGACGCCCGGGCCGCCGCCGACGAGTGACTGCATCGTGGCCGAGTGGTGCGGGGCGCAGTAGGGCGCGACGTCGATGAGCGGCTTGCCCGGGGGCAGCAGTCCGGCGACCGAGTGCACGGCCGTGACTTCCAGCGAGTCTTCCCGGCTGAGCCGGGGGAGGACGGCGGGCAGGCGTTCGGCGAGCATGGTCTTGCCCGCGCCGGGCGGCCCCTCCAGGAAGAGGTGGTGTCCGCCGGCGGCGGCCACCTCCACGGCCGTACGGGCGGAGATCTGTCCCACGACGTCCGCCAGGTCGTGGTCGTGGTCGTGCTGTGCGGCGCCGATGCTGTGCATGCCGGTGGCGGCGCCCGTGCCCGGTACCCGAAGCCCGGCCAGGAGGGGATCGGGACGTCCCTGTTCGTCCGGTGCCTCGTCGGGTACGGGCTCCTCGGTCAGGACCGCGATGAGCTGCCGCAGACTGCGCACGCCCAGCACGGACACGCCGGGGACCAGCGCGGCCTCGGCGGCAGCGCATTGGGGAACGACCACCTGTTCGTATCCCGCGTCGGCCGCCGCGAGGACGGCCGGCAGGATGCCCCGCACGGGGCGCACCCGGCCGTCCAGGCCCAGCTCTCCGATCATGACGATGTCGGCGAGGACCCGGGGATCGATCCGCTCGGCGGCGCCGAGCACCGCGCAGGCGACGGCGAGGTCGAAGCCCGAGCCGGCTTTGGGGACCGAGGCCGGGCTGAGTCCGACGGTGAGCTTCTTCTGCGGCCACTCGCCGCCCGAGTTCACCACCGCCGCCCGCACCCGGTCCCGGCTTTCGGTCAGGCTTTTGTCCGGGAGGCCCACCAGGGTGAAGGCGGCGACGCCGGGTTCGAGGTCGGCCTGGACCTCGACGACCACGCCCTCGACGCCGACCAGGGCCACGGAGCACGTACGGGCGAAGGCCATTCAGGCCACCCCCCGCGCGTGTTCGACGGACGGGGCGCCGCGCCGGGGCAGGAGGACGCCGACGAGGTCGATGCGGACGCCACCCGGCGGGGCTCCTCCGTGGGCCTGGATCCAGCGCCCGGCCAGTTCGCGGAGCCGGGCCGCCTTCTCGGGGGTCACCGCGGCCATCGGGTGTTCGTACTCCCCGCCCGTGCGGGTCTTCACCTCGCAGACGACCAGCGCGTCCCCGTCCCGCGCCACGATGTCGATCTCGCCGGACCGTCCGCAGCGCCAGTTGCGCTCCAGGATCGTCATACCGGCCTCGGCGAGCCGCCGGGCGGCCAGGTCCTCGCCGTACCTGCCGATTGCTTCTCGTGCGTTCATGTCGGCACCTCCTCAGGCGCCAACCGTCACGCATCCCGCCCACCGGTGTTGATCTTGGTGGACGACCCGGCGGTTGTGGAAAACTCCCTCACCCGGGAGGGCGGACGTCACCCGGGAGAGCGGGCGTCACCCGCCCGGCAGCTCCAGGTCGCTCTTGTTCAGCTCCTCGATGTTCACGTCCTTGAACGTAAGGACCCGGACCTGCTTGACGAAGCGAGCCGGCCGGTACATGTCCCAGACCCAGGCATCGGCCATGGTGACCTCGAAGAACACCTCTCCCTGAACCGAATGCACCTGCATCTCGTAGTCGTTGGTGAGGTAGAACCGTCGCTCGGTCTCGATCACGTATTTGAACAGACCGACGACATCTCGGTACTCCCGGTAGAGCTTCAGCTCCATCTCGGTCTCGTACTTTTCGAGGTCCTCGGCGCTCATGGCATGTTCCCCTTCAGCCGTGCGATCCCCCCATTGTGCGCCAGTCCCGGTGCCCCTCAGACGATTTCCGTGTCGAGGGTCACGGGCGTGGCCGGGGGACCTTCGACGAGCAGCGTGCGCAGCAGCTCGGCGAGTCTGGTCGGATACACCGTCTCATGTGCCCGGGTCAGTTCCTGACACGTCCACCAGCGCGCTCCGGCGACACTGCGCCGCTCCAGCTCCGTCAGCCCCGTGGCCGCGGTCGCCGTCTGGGTCGTACGGGCCAGGTAGTACCACTCGTCCTGGTCCCAGCGGCGCCCCGCGAACGGGAACGAGCACCGCCGCCGCCAGAGCACGGGGCCCAGCCGGACGTCGGTGATGCCGGTCTCCTCGGCGAGTTCCCGCAGCGCGGCCTCCTCGCGCGTCTCGGCGCCCTCCAGGCCGCCGCCGGGCGTGAACCACCAGTCGTCGGCCGGGTCGTCCGGCTCGTGGCCGTGCAGGAGCAGGATGCGGTCGTCCGGGTCGAGGAGTACCACCCGGGCCACCTTGCGCAGCCCGCCTCCGGTGTCGTGCGCCTGACCCGCCGGCCGTGTGGCGTCAGCGGGCACCGGCCGCCTCCGGGCGGGCGGTGCGGGTGCGGGAGCGGTGCAGGCGCCCGGCGATCGGGCCGTACGCGCCGCCACCGAGCACCAGGACCGCGCCGGCCGCGACCAGCAGCTCGATCGTGCGCAGCGGACCGGGCTGGGAGAGGGCGCCGAGCGTCTCGAAGCCGGTGGGGCGCTTGAGCATGCCCTTCCAGGGCCAGACCACGGCGTCCACGCGGGCGGACACGGCGGTGCGCGCGACGGTCCCCTTGACCGCGTCGGTGAGGTGGGCGGTGGAGTCCAGGGAGCCCTGGCGTTCGTCGCCGAGCAGGAACAGCCGGCCCTCGGGCACGGTCACCGTGCCGAAGTTCTTGATCTCGGCCAGGCTGCCCTCGGGCAGGTACGGCTCGTCGATCTGCTTGCCGTTGACGGTCAGCTTGCCGTCGGTGCAACAGGAGACGGTGTCACCGCCGACGGCCACCACCCGCTTGACCACCTTGGCGTTGGTGACCCAGGTCTTGTCCTCGAAGACGACCACGTCACCGCGCCGCACCTCGCCGCCGTCGACGCGCTGGGCGAGCACCCGGTCACCGGCGTCGATGGTGGGGGTCATGGAGCTGGTGGGCACGGTGTACGGCCGGTAGACCAGCGCTCCCCAGGCGAAGCCGCCGAGGAACAGCACCAGACCCAGCGCCACCGCCAGTCCGGACAGCCGCTGCCCGAGCCGGCCGCCGGCCGGTGCCGTGCCGGTGCCGCCGCCTTGCGGGGCCGTACGCGTCATGCTCTCGCCACCCATGGACCCGCACCCTACCCGGCGGTACCGGACCGGGGCAGCCCCTCTTTCCGCTGCCCGGGGCCGTCAGCGGTTCGCGGCCTCCGGCCGGTCCGTACGCCGGCGCCGCCACAGCGCCACCGGGAGGACCGCCGCGACGGCGATGCCCTGCGGGGCCGCCGTCAGGGATGCGGCCGCGGAGGACTGCCGGTCGAGGCCGGGCTGGTCGAAGGTGTCCGGGACCGGCAGGGTGCCCCAGCGGTTGATCGGCCAGGCCTTGACGATGGCGCGTCCCACGACCTTGTCGACGGGCACCATGCCGTGGTTCCTGTCGGACTGGTTGTACCGGGAGTCGCGGGAGTTCTGACGGTGGTCGCCCATAACCCAGATGTAGCCCTTGGGGACCTTCACCTTGAACTGGCCGCCCTGGTCGTCCACACTGCACGGCGTGTTGCCCGGGTAGACGAACGGCTCGTTGAGCGCCTTGCCGTTGACCTTCAGCGGGCCGCTGCCCTTGCACTCGACCGTGTCGCCGCCGACTCCGATCACCCGCTTGATCAGGTCCTTCTCCTCCGCCGACGGCATCAGGCCGATCCAGCTGAGGACCTTCTGCACCGGGTTCGGAGTCGGCGTCGGCTCGCCCGCGAGCCAGTTGTCCGGGTCGTGGAAGACGACGACCTCGCCGCGCTCGGGCTTGGAGCCGAACCACGGGGTGAGCTTGTCGACCAGGACCCGGTCACCCTGCTGGAGGGTGTTCTGCATCGAGTCGGACGGGATCGAGAACGCCTGGACGAGGAACGTCTTGATCAGCAGCGCCAGGACCAGCGCGATGCCGATCAGGATCGGCAGCTCCTTCCAGAAGGAGCGCGGCTTCCTGGACCGGCGTGCCGCCTCGTCCGTGTCCGCGGCACGGGGCCGCTGCTCGCCGTCCGGTGTGCCGTCGTCGCCCGCGGCCTGCTCATTCCCGGAGGTCATGGCGCCGTCCGGTACGGGAACGTCCGGCTCCACGGGGTGCCCGCGGTGCTCCTCGCCGTCGTGTCCCGACCGTGCGCCAACCGCCACATCCCCCACGCCAACTCCTCACTCTGTGCCGCCGCCTGCCCCGCACGCGGTGCAGGCCCACCACTCCCATAACGAGCGGGAGTTCCGCAGGGGTCGGGAGGTGGGTCGTTCCGTTCGGATTCTCGTAGGCAACCCTATGCGACGGCTGGGGAGCAGCGGTCGTTCCCGACACCGAGTCGGTGACGCTTGCAAAGGTTTTAGGTTCTTCCAGACGCGTCCAGTGCCCGAGGGGCCAGCCAATGACCATGGCCCGGCCGACCACCGAGTCCTCGGAGACCGTGCCGCCGTAGGGCGTGTCCTGGTGGGAGCGGGAGTCCGCGGAGTTGCCCCGGTGGTCGCCCATCATCCACAGCCGGCCCTTGGGGACGGTGATGTCGAAGGGCATGGTGGACGGCACGTCCCCCGGGTACAGGTAGTCGCCCTCGGTGAGCGGGACGCCGTTGACGGTGACGCGGCCTTGCGCGTCGCAGCACTTGACGTGGTCCCCGCCGACTCCGATGACCCGCTTGATCAGGTCTTTCTCGTTGTCGGACGGCAGCAGGCCGATGAAGGTGAGGCCCTCTTTGAACTGCTTGACCACGACGGGGTCGTTCTTCTTGGCGGTCTGCTCCCCCGCGAGCCAGCCGCCCGGGTCGTGGAAGACGACGACGTCCCCGCGCTGCGGCTTGGAGCCGAACCACGGGGTGAACTTGTCGACCAGGACCCGGTCACCGATCCGGATGGTCTGTTCCATGGACCCGGACGGGATCACGAACGCCTGGACGAGGAACGTCTTCAGCACGAGCGCGATGAGGACGGCGACACCGACCAGCAGGGGGATCTCCCGGACGGCCGACCGTCTGCGCTTGCGCTTGACCTTGCGCTGGAGTTTGCGGCGCTCCGCGCGCGTGCGGCCACCGCCGGGCGCGGAGGTGCGGCGCGAGCCGGTGGGCAGCAGGTTGTCGGCGGGCGTGACGGGCACGCCGCGCGGTTTGCCGCGGTTACCCATGGGCGCCCCCCGCGGGGGCGGCGGGCACGCGCGCGTAGGCGGACGGCCGGGTCAGACGCGTCCAGTGGGAGTACGGCCACACGATCCAGTCGGCCCGGCCGATGACGTCGCCGACGGGGATCATGCCGCCGCCGGGCGAGCCGAGGTGGTCACGGGAGTCGCTGGAGTCGCCGCGGTGGTCGCCGAGGACGAACAGACGGCCGGGGGGCACGGCGACGTCGAAGGGCACACTGGAGGCGCTGTCCCCGGGATAGAGGAACGCCGTCTCGTCGACCGGCCGGCCGTTCACCTCGATCCTCCCGTTCCTGTCGCAGCACACCACATGGTCTCCCCCCACACCGACCACGCGCTTGATGTAGTCGGCGTCCCCGAAATACCCGGTGCCGTCGAACACAATCACGTCACCGCGACGGGGCTGGGCACCGAAACGGTACGCGACCTTGTTTACGAGAACGCGGTCCCCGATCCTCAAACCCCGCTCCATGGATCCGCTCGGAATCTCGAACGGCTGCACCACGAAGGCGTTGAGGAGCAGCAGGAACGCCAGGCCGGCGAGGGCGGCGAGGGTGATCCGGCCGCCCGGGAGCCGGTCGGCGACCCGCGACACCAACGCGAAACGCGACCGGCCCTCCGGCCCCGGAGTACCGGGAGGGGAGGAGCGGTCGCGTTCCGTCGGCTGTGCTTCGGTGTCCATCGGAGCCAGATGCTATCCGGCTCCGCTGTGACCCCGGGAAAGCGCTCAGTTCTCGCGCTTCTCCTTGATCTTCGCGGCCTTGCCGCGCAGGTCACGGAGGTAGTACAGCTTGGCGCGGCGCACGTCACCACGGGTGACCAGCTCGATCTTCTCGACGATCGGGGTGTGCACCGGGAAGGTGCGCTCGACGCCGACGGAGAACGAGACCTTGCGGACCGTGAAGGTCTCGCGGACACCGGAGCCCTGGCGGCGGATGACAACGCCCTTGAACTGCTGCACACGGGAGCGGTTGCCCTCGATGACGCGGACGTGGACGTTGACGGTGTCACCCGGACGGAAGGCCGGGATGTCGCTGCGCAGCGACGCGGAGTCGACGGAGTCGAGCAGGTGAGACATTTCGTCTGCTTTCCTCGCTGATGCCACAGGTCATCAACGGAAACTAGGGTTCCAAGAGGTCTGCCGTGCGGGTCGGGGCGGGCGTCGTGTCCCCCTGTGGCAGGGGCGCACACCGGACGGGCGCACAACAGCGGTCTATTCTTCCACGCCCCCGGCCCGCCGCCAAAATCGGCCGTGCGGTTCACCGTCCGGGTCCGGTTCCCAGCCCAGGATGGAGAGCATCTCGCGGTCCTTCTTGTCGAAGGCCTTGGGGTCGCAGCGCTCGATCAGGTCGGGACGGTTGAGGGTGGTGCGCTTCAGGGCCTCGTCGCGGCGCCAGCGGGCGATCTTTCCGTGGTGGCCGCTCAGCAGCACCTCGGGGATGTCCCGGCCGCGCCAGACGGGCGGCTTGGTGTAGACGGGGCCTTCGAGGAGGCCGGCCATCGCGCCGGGCGCGAAGGAGTCGTCACGGTGGGACTCGGCGTTGCCGAGGACCCCGGGCAGCAGCCGGGCGACGGCCTCCGTGACGACGAGTACGGCCGCCTCGCCGCCGGCGAGGACGTAGTCGCCGATGGAGACCTCGTAGACCGGCATCCGGGTCGCGTACTCGTCGGTCACGCGCCGGTCGATGCCCTCGTAGCGGGCCGGCGTGAAGATCAGCCAGGGCCGCTCGGACAGCTCGACGGCCAGTTCCTGGGTGAAGGGCCGGCCGCTCGGGGTGGGGACGATGAGCGCGGGGGCACCGGCGCCGGTCTCGTAGCCGTCGGCGAGGACCGTGTCCAGGGCGTCGCCCCACGGGTCGGTCTTCATGACCATGCCGGGGCCGCCGCCGTAAGGCGTGTCGTCCACCGTGTTGTGCCGGTCGTACGTCCAGTCCCGCAGGTCGTGCACGTGGACGTTCAGCTGGCCGCGCGCGCGTGCCTTGCCGACGAGGGAGACGTTCAGGGGCTCCAGGTACTCGGGGAAGATCGTGACGACGTCGAGTCTCATGCGCTGTCGTCCCTCGACGAGGCGATCTCCGCGCGGTCGTCGATCAGGCCCGGGGGCGGGGCGATGACCGCCCTCTGCTCCTCCAGGTCGATCTCGGTGACGATCTCCTCCACGAACGGGATCATCACCTCGCTGCCGTCCGGGCGCTCCACGATGAACAGGTCCTGCGTGGGCAGGTGCGAGATCTCGGTGATCCGGCCGACCTCGGTGCCGTCCTCGGTGACCACGTCGAGGTCGATCAGCTGGTGGTCGTAGAACTCGTCCTCGTCCTCCGGCAGCTCGTCGGGGTCCACCTCGGCGATCAGCAGGGTGTTGCGCAGTGCCTCGGCGGCGTTGCGGTCGGTGACGCCCTCGAAGCGCAGCAGGAGGCGACCGCTGTGGACGCGTCCCGTCTCGATGGTCAGCGGTCCCGCGGAGGCGGGGTCCGTGGCGAGTACGGCGCCGGGCGCGAGCCGGAGCTCCGGCTCGTCGGTGCGTACCTCGACGGTGACCTCGCCCTTGATGCCATGGGCACGGCCGATCCGTGCGACTACCAGCTGCACGTGTCCAATTCTCCTGTCATCTGCTGCTCGCGTCCTGCTCGTACGCGTCCTGCTCGTGTGCGTCCTGCTCATACGACTGCGGGCCGGGGACGGCCAGTGGCCCTCCCCGGCCCGAGCCGGTTGCGATGAAGCGTCAGCGGACGTGGTCCACGTCGACGAGGTCGACGCGGACACCGCGACCGCCGATGGCGCCCACGACGGTGCGCAGGGCGCGCGCGGTGCGGCCGTTGCGGCCGATCACCTTGCCGAGGTCGTCCGGATGCACCCGGACCTCAAGCACACGCCCGCGACGCAGGTCGCGCGAGGCGACCTGCACATCGTCGGGGTTGTCGACGATGCCCTTCACGAGGTGCTCAAGCGCCTCTTCGAGCATGCTGCTCAGGCCTCGGTCGACTCAGACGCCGACGACTCGGCGGCCGCCTCGTCCTTCTTCTCGGCCTTCTTCTTCTGGGTGATCGCCTCACCCTTGCCCTCGTCCTCACCGGTGAAGGCCTCGAACGACGGACGGGCCGGCTTCGGCTCGGCGACGAGCAGCGGCGCGGGAGCCGGCTCGCCCTTGAACTTCTGCCAGTCGCCGGTCTTCTTCAGGATGGCGAGCACGGGCTCGGTCGGCTGGGCGCCGACACCGAGCCAGTACGCCACACGCTCGGCGTCCACCTCGATGACCGACGGGTTGTAGGTCGGGTGGTACTTGCCGATCTCCTCGATGGCCCGGCCGTCACGGCGGGTACGGGAGTCGGCGACGACGATGCGGTAGTGAGGCGAACGGATCTTGCCCAGACGCTTCAGCTTGATCTTGACTGCCACGGGAGTGGGTTCTCCTGGATTGACGTGGTTGGGCACGGCAAGTTGCCGCGTGGGGTTGCGGTACCCGAGTGCCCGATGGACGCGTCAGCCGGAGGAGAGAGGGGTCCTGTGCGGCTGTCGAGTACAGCTAGCCATTCTGCCACACGCCGGGGGCCGCTCCGGGCCGAGGGTGGAGCAAGCCGGACGCGGGCAGGCCGGATCGGCACCCGGCGCGGAGGTGAAGTCGCGTCGGGTGCGCCGCCCGGTGCGGTGCGGATACCGGCCGCGGCTCACGGCTGCCACGAGCAGCCGTGGGCCTATGCCGCCCCCATGACCTCCGGGATCCGGAACGGCTTGCCGCAGCCGCCGCAGACGATGGGGGCCTGGGCCAGGACCGAGGGCACCACCCGGACGTTGCGCCCGCAGTCGCACACCGCCTTGACCCGGACACCGCCGCCGGAGGAGCCGTGCCGGGCGGCCGGGCCGCGGAAGGTGCGGGTGGTGTCGGCCGAGGTCGCCACGGTGTGGGCCTTCAGCGCGCGCTGCAGCCGCTCGATGGTCGGGCGGTACCGCCGCTTCGCCTCGGCGTTCAGCGTGACCAGCGAGAAACCGCTGCTCGGGTGCGGCTCCTCGGGGTGGTCCAGGCCCAGTTCCTCGGCGATCGCGAGGAAACGGCGGTTGTGGTAGCGGCCCGCCCGGGAGGTGTCACGGATACCGCGGGCGGCGGCGATGCCGTGGACTGCCTCGTGGAGGAGCCGCTCGAAGGAGAGTTCGTGACCGCACGCGGACGACGACTCCCCGATCAGGGATTCTGGCGCGGCAAGGTCCGGCAGTTCGGGGTGGTACCGCTGAATGTCGGCCCACGCCTGCGCCAGCTCTGCGGCGAGAACAGGTGGTGTCTGTGTCGTGCTCACGTAATGACAACGAGCGGGGGTGCCGCTGTGTTCCTATTCCGGGGCATCCCAAATAATTTGCACGTACCCGTCAGTTGGCACTGATGCGTCTGGACGAGGGCGGGTGCGCTGATCTGCGGAGAAGCGTTACAGCTCGTACCAAGCTGGTGCGTAGTCCGCGCTACGCACCGCCCGGGAGTCCCGGTGCGACGACGGCCGGCCGCTGCGCAAGAGGTGTTTCGGCCGCTTCCCGCACCGGCCCCCACTCCGGACAGCGTCCACGGCGCCCGTGACGTTACCCGGCACCCCCGCACCCCCGGTCACCGGCCCGTCCCCGGCTCCGCCCCGGCCCTCCCGCGGACCGGACACCGCGGGGCCCTCCAGGTTGCCGGGACGTGAAATCTCGCCACACCCGTGTCCGCACCCCAAGCCGGGCCCCACGACCCCTGGACGGCACCGCGAGCCGGGAGTTACCTGGCATACGTGGGAAGGGCGCACGCCCGGCACGGGGGCCACGCAACCGGGCGCAGCGGCGAACTGTCGGCGGATTGGGGCGCATACCTATGACACCTACGCTCGTGCGGCAGCACCTGTCTCATACGGGCTCCGCGGCCCGCGTGGACCGGAGCGCACGCGCGCGTGACTGGTCGGAGATCCAGGAGCGGATGCTCGTACCGCTCTACGAAGCCGTGTACGACCGACTCGACGTGGGCCCCGCCACCCGTCTGCTGGGCCTGCGCTGCGGTTCCGGGCTCGCCCTGCTGATGGCGGCCTCCAGGGGCGCCGCCGTCACCGGTGTCGAGCCGGCCTCCCCCGAACGGCTCGCCCTGGCACGCGAACGCCTGCTGCCGGGGCCGCCGCCCGGCGGCAGCGGCGGCCCGCGCGCGCGTACGGCGGCGGCTCTCCTGGACGGCCCGCCCGCCGGGCCGCCCGCGCACGCGGCCGGCGCGGATCCGGCCGGCTACACGCTCGTGACCGCCTTCGAGCCGATCGGCGGCCTCGCGGGCGACTCCGAGGGGCTCGCCGGGCTGCTCGCCGGCGCGTTGCCGCTGGCCGGCCGCGGGGCCGCCGTGGTGCTGGCCGGCTGGGGACCGCCGGAGCGCTGCGCCACCGCCTCGGTGTTGCGCGTAGCCACCAAACTGGCCGATCCGGTGGGCGGCGCGCGCAGCCCGCGGGCCGTCCGGCGCGACGACCTGGAGGAGGCCGCCGGACGGGCCGGGCTGAAACCGGACGGCTCGGGGCGGGTCGCCTGCCCGTTCGGGTACGCCGACCTCGACAGCGCGGTCCGCGGACTGCTGTCCACCGGTCTCTTCGACGCCGCGATCGCCGCGACCGACGCCAAGCAGGTGGACAAGGAGCTGACGGAGGCCCTGCACCCGCACCGGCGCCCGGACGGCACCGTGTGGATGCCGAACGTCTTCCGCTACCTGATCGCCCGCGTGCCCTGACCGGGCTTCAGCTCTCGCCGCCCTTGGTGAGGCGCGTGATCCCGGCGATCCGGTACGCGTCGGCCTCGTCCAGCGTCTCCGTCTCCAGCAGCGCCTGCGCCAGCGCGTCCAGCCGGCCCCGGTGGTCACGGAGCTTGTGGCACGCCTCCGCGTAGCACTCGTCCACGATCCGCCGCATCTCGGAGTCGATGACGTCCAGGGTCTGCGGGGCGGCGGACAGCCCGTAGGCCTGCTGGGCGTCGCTGGGCAGGGCGGACAGCCGGCCGACGCGTTCGCTCATGCCCCAGCGGCCCACCATCCCGCGCGCGATGTTGGTGACCTGTTCGAGGTCGTTCTCCGCACCGGTCGTGACGACCCCGTAGACGACCTCCTCCGCCGCCATGCCGCCGAGCGCGCCGATGATGCGCCCGCGCAGGTACTCCTCGGAGTGCGCGTACCGCTCCACCTCGGGGGTGGACATGGTCACGCCGAGCGCCCGGCCGCGCGGCACGATGGTGATCTTGCGGACGGGGTCGGCGCCGGGCTGCAGCATGCCGAGCAGGGCGTGGCCGCTCTCGTGGTACGCGGTACGGCGGCGGTCGTCCTCCGGCATGATCAGCGTGCGTTCGGCGCCCAGCTGCACCTTCTCCAGCGCCTCGGACAGATGGGCGCCGGTCACCTGCTCCTGCTTGCGTTTGACCGCGAGCAGAGCGGCCTCGTTGGCGAGGTTGGCCAGATCCGCGCCGGTCATGCCCGGGGTCACCCGGGCCACCTGGGTCAGGTCCACGTCGGGTGCGAGCGGGATCTGCCGGGTGTGGATGCGCAGGATCGCCTCGCGGCCGCCGCGGTCCGGCGGGGACACGGTGACCACCCGGTCGAAGCGGCCGGGACGGGTCAGCGCCGGGTCCAGGATGTCCGCGCGGTTGGTCGCCGCGATGACGATCACGCCCTCCGAGCCCGAGAAGCCGTCCATCTCCGTGAGGATCTGGTTCAGCGTCTGTTCGCGCTCGTCGTGGCCGCTCATCGCGGAACTGCCGCCGCGCGCGCGTCCGATGGTGTCGATCTCGTCGATGAAGATGATCGAGGGCGCCACCTTGCGGGCCTCGGCGAACAGTTCGCGGACGCGGGACGCGCCGACGCCCACGATCATCTCGATGAACTCCGACGCCGAGGCCGAGAAGAACGGCACACCGGCCTCCCCCGCGACCGCCCGGGCGAGCAGGGTCTTGCCGGTGCCGGGCGGCCCGGAGAGCAGCACACCGCGGGGCAGCTTCGCGCCCATCCTGCGGTAGACGTCCGGGTGCTCCAGGAAGTCGACGACGTCGTCCAGTTCGCCCTTGACCTCGTCGATGCCGGCCACGTCCGCGAAGGTCGTACGCCCGGTGCCCGGCCGCAGCCCGACCGGCCTGGGTGGCGCCCGGCGCCCGAACAGCCCGCCCGCGCCCGGCAGGGACCCGCCGAGCCGCCGTGAGACGAGGACCCACACCACGACCAGCACCACGATCGGGATCAGGGAGATCAGCGCGTTGGCCACGAAGCTGCGTTCCTGCACCACCGGCTGCGCGGTCACCGTGACCCCGTGGCTGCTCAGGTTCTGCCACAGCCGGTCCGCGGCGAAGGCCGGCCGCTGCGTCTTGAACTTGGTGTAGTCGCCGCCGCCCTCGGGGTTGGCACGGGCGCTCCTGAGCTCGCCCTGGATCGCGTCGCCCTTGGAGTAGATCTTGGCGACGTTGCCCGCGCCGACCTGCCGGCTGAACTCCGTGTACGAGATCGTCGGCTCGTTGCCCTGGCCGAAGTAGTGCAGCCCGACGTAGGCCAGCACGAAGACGATCACCGCGGTGGCGAGCAGGCCCCACCACTTGCCGCCCCGGAGCCGGCCCGGCCGCCGGGGGGACTCGTCCGGTGTGCCCTCGGCGCGCCACGGCTGATCAGGCGTCTTGCGGGGTGGCGCCGCATCGCTCATATCTGGACGTTACGACACCCGGCGGCCCTCGGCACGCGCAAGGGGCGCCCCCCGCGGAAGGAGGCGCCCCTCAGGCCGTGCGCACGGGACTCAGCCCATGAACTTCTTGAACTCGTCGGGCAGCTCGAAGTCCTGGCCGCCCTGCTGGCCCGGCAGACCGAAGGCGTTGCCGCCCTCCACCGCGGCGGCGGCCCGGCGGGCGGCCTCCTCCAGCTCCTGCTGCTTGCGCTTCATCGGGTTGCCGGAGCGCTGCTTGCCCTTGGCCTTCTTCTGCTGCTTCTTCTGCCGGCCGGGGCCGCCGCCCATGCCCGGCATCCCCGGCATGCCCGGCATCCCGCCCTGGGCCATGCGGGACATCATCTTGCGGGCCTCGAAGAACCGCTCGACCAGGTTCTTCACGGCGCTGACCTCGACGCCGGAACCACGGGCGATACGGGCGCGGCGGGAGCCGTTGATGATCGTCGGGTCCTGGCGCTCTGCCGGGGTCATCGACTTGATGATCGCGGCGGTGCGGTCCACGTCGCGCTCGTCGATGTTGTTGATCTGGTCCTTGATCTGGCCCATGCCGGGCAGCATCCCGAGCAGCTTCGAGATGCTGCCCATCTTCCTGACCTGCTCCATCTGGGACAGGAAGTCGTCCAGGGTGAAGTCCTGGCCCTTCTTCGACGCCAGCTTGGAGGCCATCTTCTGGGCCTCTTCCTGGCTGAACGTCTTCTCCGCCTGCTCGATCAGGGTGAGCAGGTCACCCATGTCGAGGATGCGGGAGGCCATCCGGTCCGGGTGGAACGCGTCGAAGTCGTCCAGCTTCTCGCCGTTCGACGCGAACATGATCGGCTTGCCGGTGACCTGCCGGATGGACAGGGCGGCGCCACCGCGGGCGTCACCGTCGAGCTTGGACAGGACCACGCCGTCGAAGCCGACGCCGTCGCGGAAGGCCTCGGCGGTGTTGACGGCGTCCTGGCCGATCATCGCGTCGACGACGAACAGGATCTCGTCCGGGGAGACGGCGTCGCGGATGTCCGCGGCCTGCTGCATCATCTCGGCGTCGATACCGAGGCGGCCGGCGGTGTCCACGATCACGATGTCGTGGACCTTGGACCGCGCGAAGTCGATGGAGTCCTTGGCGACCTTCACCGGGTCGCCCACGCCGTTGCCCGGCTCCGGCGCGTACACCGCGACGCCGGCGCGCTCGGCGACGACGCTCAGCTGGTTGACGGCGTTCGGGCGCTGGAGGTCGGCGGCGACCAGCAGCGGCGAGTGGCCCTGCTCCTTCAGCCACCGGCCGAGCTTGCCCGCGAGGGTGGTCTTGCCGGCACCCTGGAGGCCGGCCAGCATGATCACGGTGGGCGGCTGCTTGGCGAACCGCAGCCGCCGGGTCTCACCGCCGAGGATGGTGATCAGTTCCTCGTTGACGATCTTGAGGACCTGCTGGGCGGGGTTCAGCGCCTTGGAGACCTCGGCACCGAGCGCGCGCTCCTTGAGGTTCTTGATGAACGCGCGGACGACGGGGAGAGCGACGTCGGCTTCGAGAAGAGCGATGCGGATTTCCCGGGCCGTGGCGTCGATGTCCGCTTCGCTCAGCCGGCCCTTCCCGCGGAGGTTTTTGAAAGTCGCGCTGAGGCGGTCGGAAAGAGTATCGAACACGGCGGCTTCGGTCCTCGGTGTCGGGGGCGGTCTGAGCGTCTTCCAGGGTATCCGGCCCCGCAAGCAAATCGTCCCCGCCTGCGCGGTTCGGCGAGCGGGACCGGGCCGACGGGCACGGACCGGAAGGTCAGGCCCGCAGGGTCTCCTCCAGCACCTGCGCCAGCGAGGACGCGTCCGCGGCCGGCAGGGGGGTGCCGGCGCCCGTGGTGACGTAGAACGCGTCGACCGCGTTGGAACCCAGGGTGCTCACGTGCATGCTCCGGACCCGTACGCCCGCCTTCTCCAGGGCCGTGCCGATGCGGTGGAGCAGGCCCGGGGCGTCCTGGGTGCGGACCTCGATGACCGTGGCGTGGTGGGAGGCGGCCGGGGCGACCGTGACGCGGGGCGGCGGGGCGGTCCAGCCGCGGCGGCGCGGGTAGGCCGCGTCGCGCTCGGCGAGGCGGCCGGCGATGTCGAGGCTGCCGTCCAGGGCGCGGACCAGGTCGCTGCGGAGCCGGGCCGCCTGGGGCAGGGAGCCGTACTCGGCGGCGACCCGCCAGTTGAGCAGCAGGACCGCGCCCTCGTCGTCCATGTCGTCCATGTCGTCCGGCAGGCTGACGGCGCGCAGTTCCGCCGTGCGGACGGTGAGGCGGTGCACCGCGAGGACGCCGGCGACGGCGGGGAGGACGCCGGGCTGGTCGGGCACGGCGATGAGGAGTTCGACACCCAGGGGTTCCGGGTCGCCGGACGGCTCCTCGGTGACCGGTTCGGGCTGGGCGCGCAGGGCGAGGACCGGGCCGCCGGTGCGGAAGGCCTCGATGGCGAGGCGTTCCTGCTCGGCGGTGGGCGCGGCCGGCTCGGGCTCGTCGGGGGCGGCCCCGGCGAGCACGGCGGAGACGCGCCGCACGAGGTCGGCGACGAGGGAGCCGCGCCAGGAGGACCAGGCTGCCGGGCCGGTGGCGAGGGCGTCGGCCTCGGTGAGGGCGTGCAGCAGTTCCAGGGTGCTCTGGCTGCCGACCGCCTCGGCCACGGAGCGGACGGTGGCGGGATCGTCCAGGTCACGGCGGGTGGCCGTCTCGACGAGCAGCAGGTGGTGGCGGACCAGCAGCGAGAGCACGGCCACGTCCGCCCGGTCGAAGCCGATGCGCGCGGCGACGTCCCTGGCGATGATCTCGCCGGCCACCGAGTGGTCACCGGGCCAGCCCTTGCCGATGTCGTGCAGCAGGGCGGCGACCAGGAGCAGGTCGGGGCGGCTGACCCGGCGGGTGAGTTCGGAGGCGCGGGCGGCGGTCTCGATCAGGTGCCGGTCGACCGTCCAGATGTGGACGGCGTTGCGCTGGGGGCGGCAGCGGACCCGTTCCCAGTCGGGGAGCAGGCGGGTGATCAGGCCCTCGGCCTCCAGCGCCTCCCAGACCTCGATCGTGGGGCGGCCGGAGCCGAGCAGGGTGACGAGCTGTTCGCGGGCCTCGGCGGGCCAGGGCGTGGGCAGCGGGCGCCCGGTGGCGGCCATGCGACGCACGGCGTGCAGGGAGAGCGGGAGGCCGGCCTGGGCGGCGGCGGCCGCGGCGCGCAGCGGGAGCACGGGATCGCGTTCGGGGCGTGCGGCGCGGGCGAGCACCACCTCGCCGTCCTGTTCGACCACGCCCTCGGCGAGCGGGGAACGCTCGGTCACCGGCTTGCCGCCGCCCAGCATGGCGCGCAGGCGCGGCCGGACGGCGCGCGAGCGCAGGACGCGCCCCACTTCGCGCCAGGTGACGTCGCTGGCGTACGCGATCACGCGCGCCGCTTCGTAGACCTGCCGCAGCAGGGTGTCGGCGTCGAGCAGGTCCAGCTCGGCGGCGACCTGGTCCTGTTCCTGGAGGGCGAGCCGGTCGGTGGCGCGGCCGGTGGCCAGGTGCAGGGCGTCCCGTACGTCGAGCAGGCGGCGGCGGGCGTCCGCCAGGCCCTCGCGCGGGGCGTCGGCGAGCCAGGAGGCGGCGACGGCGCGCAGGGCGGTGGCGTCGCGCAGGCCTCCGCGGGCCTCCTTGAGGTCGGGTTCCAGCAGGTACTGCAGTTCGCCCTGGCGGGCGGCGCGTTCGGCGCACAGCTCCTGTAGTTCGGGGAGGCGTCCGGGGGCCTGGTTGCGCCAGTCGGTGAGGGCGGCGGTGCGCAGGCCGGCGGTGAGCCCGGCGTCGCCGGCGAGGTGGCGGGCGTCCAGCAGGCCGAGATGGACCTTGAGGTCCTCGCCGGCCGTCCTGCGGGCCTCGGCGGGGGTGCGCACGGAGTGGTCGAGGGCGAGGCCGAGGTCCCAGACGGGGTACCAGATGCGGTCGGCGAGGGCGGCCACGGCGGCGGGGTCGGAGCCGTCGTGCAGCAGGACCAGGTCGAGGTCGCTGCGCGGGGAGAGCTCCCCGCGGCCGTAGCCGCCGACGGCCACGAGCGAGACGCCGTGCGCCGCGCCCGCCGCCGCACCGAACAGTCCGGCGAGCCAGTCGTCGGTCAGTTCCGACAGGGCGGTACGGCGCGGCGGCCCGGACCGCGCCCCCTCGGTGAGGAGGCGCAGCCGGGCCGCCGCGTAGCCGCCGGGTCCCGAGTCTTCCGTCTCTTTGCGCACATCCGTACCCGTCACCCGGCGACTCCTGTCCTGTTTCCCCCGGCTTTCCCCTGACTCGGATTCTGCTCCGTCAGAGCGCGTCCGGCCCCCGCTCGCCCGTGCGGACCCGTACGGCGGTCTCCACGGGCAGGGACCAGACCTTGCCGTCCCCGATCTTGCCAGTGCGGGCCGCCTTGACGACGACCTCGATCAGCTGGTCGGCGTCGTCGTCCTCGGCCAGCACCTCGATGCGGATCTTGGGGACGAGGTCGACGGTGTACTCGGCGCCGCGGTAGACCTCGGTGTGGCCGCGCTGCCGGCCGTAGCCGCTGGCCTCGGTGACCGTGAGGCCGTGGACGCCGAAGGCCTGGAGGGCTTCCTTGATCTCGTCGAGCCGGTGGGGCTTCACGACGGCGGTGATGAGCTTCATGCGTCCACCTTCCTGTTCTGCGCGGCGGCCGGGGCCGGGGCGGCGAGGGACCCGGTGACGCCGCCGCCGGCGCCGCTGAAGTCGTATGCGGTCTCGGCGTGCTCGGCCTGGTCGATGCCGGAGATCTCCTCGTCCTCGGTGACCCGCATGCCGAGGGTCCTGTCGAGGAGGAAGGCGAGGACGGCGGAGACGATCAGGGAGTAGGCGAGGACCGCGAAGACACCGGCGCACTGCTTCCACAGCTGGGTGAAGGTGTGGTCGCCGTAGAACACGCCCGTGGCGGTGGACTGGCCCTTGCCGGTGGCGAAGAAGCCGATCAGCAGGGAGCCGATGATGCCGCCGACCATGTGGACGCCGACGACGTCGAGGGAGTCGTCGTAGCCCCACTTGAACTTCAGGCCCACGGCCGCGGCGCAGGCGACACCGGCGATGGCGCCGACGGCGATCGCGCCGAGCGGGGAGACAGCGCCGCCCGACGGGGTGATGGCGACCAGACCGGCGACCGCGCCGGAGGCGGCGCCGAGCGTGGTGAACGCGCCGTGCCGGATCTTCTCGTAGGCGAGCCAGGCCAGCATGGCGGCGGCCGTGGCGACCTGGGTGTTGACGAACATCAGCGCGCCGACGCCGTCGTCGTTGCCGAGCCAGGAGCCGGCGTTGAAACCGAACCAGCCGAACCAGAGCAGACCGGCGCCGAGCATGACCAGCGGGAGGCTGTGCGGGCGCATGGGGTCACGCTTGAAGCCGACGCGCTTGCCGATGACGAGGATGACACCGAGCGCCGCCGCACCGGCGTTGATGTGGACCGCCGTACCGCCCGCGAAGTCGATCACGCCGAGCTTGTAGGCCCAGCCGTCGGCGCCCCAGACCCAGTGGGCGACCGGGACGTAGACGATCGTGACCCACAGGGCGACGAAGAGGGCCCAGGCGGAGAACTTGACCCGGTCGGCCAGGGCGCCGCTGATCAGGGCCGGGGTGATGATCGCGAACATCAGCTGGAAGACCATGAACACGAAGACCGGGATGGTGTAGCCGTCCCAGAGCTCGGTGAGGCCGATGTTGCTGAGGCCGATCCAGTCGGCGTTCCAGCCGAGGAGGCTGCTGCCGGTGCCGAAGGCGAGGGAGAAGCCGTACAGCACCCACAGGATGGTGACGATCCCGAGGCTGATGAAGCTCATCATCAGCATGTTCAGCGTGCTCTTGACGCGGACCATGCCCCCGTAGAAGAAGGCCAGTCCCGGAGTCATGAGCATCACCAGGGCGGAACAGATGAGCATGAAGCCTGTGTTGGCGGACGACAACTTGGGTGCGTCCGCCGCAAGCATGATGGCTGGTGCCATCGGCGTCTCCTCGTCGGTTGTGCGGCCCCGTGCGGGCGGTGCCTGAGCGGTCCGGTCGGGTCGGGGGGTGGGCCGGTTATGCGCCATGAGATTCGCGCAGCGCGGTTTCGGTGGAAGCCCCTCGTTGTTTCGCCGGGGTGACAAGGGCGCCGTGCGTGTTACGCGTGGATGAAGCGCCGGATTCCGGGCCCGCCGATCGTTATCGTCACGCAACCATCATGAGCACGACCACGACCATTCCTGCGGGAACCACGTCGGCCGGCACCACGTCCGCGGGAGCGGCGCCGGTTCGGGCGCACACAAGAGACCGGCCGCGGCGGGCCTTCCGATGACCTGGCATGGGGGAGCCGAGTCGGGCAGTTCGGGAGGACCGGCCGCGGCCGGGGACCGGGGGCCGCGGGGTCAGACGGCCTCGGCGTTCTCCGGCAGGTCGACGGCGAGCTGCTCGGAGAGGTCGACCACGGCGGCGAGGTCGCCGTAGTCCCGGACGGCCGTGTCGACCGTCTTTCGGATACGAGTGTTCACACGCTCGGAGCGGACCTTTTTGGCGATCTGCATGGCGCGCGAGGCGTAGGCGGTGCTCTGCTCGGGCTCGCGCTGGAGCAGGTGCACGGTGGCCATGCCGATGAGGTTGAGGGCGTACGACCGCTGGTGCTCCGCGTCCTCGGCGAACTTCTCCACCGCCTTGCGCATCAGCGGCTCGGCCAGGGAGGCGTAGGTGGGGCTGCGGCCGGCGACGTAGGCGAGGTCACGGTAGGAGTGGGAGTTCTCGCCGTACAGCTCGGCCTCGGAGAAGAAGCGGATCCAGTCGGGATCCGGCTCGTCCCACTCGTCGGCCTCGGCGAAGGTGTCCTCGGCCATCCGGACGGCACGCTTGGTCTTGCCGGGCTGGCCCATGTTGGCGTAGGCGCGGGCCTCCATCGCATACAGCATGGCCTGGGTGCGCGGGCTCGCGCAGTCGCGGCTGCCGTACTGCGCGAGGTGGATCAGTTCCAGGGCGTCCTCGGGCCGGCCGAGGTGGATCATCTGGCGGCTCATGCTGGACAGGACGTACGAGCCGAGCGGCTTGTCGCCGGCTTCCTTGGCGGCGTGCAGGGCGAGCACGAAGTACTTCTGCGCGGTGGCCTGGAGGCCGACGTCGTAACTCATCCAGCCGGCCAGTTCGGCCAGCTCGGCGGCGACCTGGAACAGCTTGCGGCTGGTGGACTCGGGCTGGGGTTCCTGGAGCAGGTCGGTGACCTCGTGCAGCTGGCCGACGACCGCCTTGCGGCGCAGGCCGCCGCCGCACTGGGCGTCCCACTGGCGGAACATGCGCGTGGTGGACTCCAGCAGGTCCAGCTCGGGTTTGGAGAGCCGGCCCGGCCGCCGGGAGTCCAGGGCGGGCTGGGGCTCGGGCGGGACCGGGGAGGCCGACGCGGGCACGAGCCAGCGCTGCATGGGCTCGATGAGGGAGGGGCCGGCGGACAGGGCGAGCGAGGTGCCGAGGAAGCCGCGCCGGGCGAGCATCAGGTCGCTGCGCGAGAACTCGCCGAGCAGGGCGACCGTCTGCGGGGCCGTCCAGGGCAGGTCCACTCCGGAGGCGGCGGGCGACTGGCGGGCGGCGCGCAGGCCGAGGTCCTCGATGGAGACCACGCACCCGAAGCGCTCGGAGAACAGCTCGGAGAGGATGCGCGGGATCGGTTCACGCGGGTTCTCCCCGTCCAGCCAGCGGCGCACCCGCGAGGTGTCGGTGGAGATGTGGTTGGCGCCCAGCTGGCGCGCCCGGCGGTTCACTTGGCGGGCCAGCTCGCCCTTGGACCAGCCGCTGCGCACGAACCACGAGCCGAGCAGCTCATTGGGGCGCTTGTCAGCGTTCGTCCCGCTACCGCCGTTGCCGCCCACTGGAACGCCCCCATCCCTGAGACCACTTGTCGCCTGGTGCGCCAAGCCCTATCAGAATGCCGGTAAATACGGCTCCCCGTCCGCCGGTTCTCACCCTTCGAACGAGTTGACGACTTGCCTCCGGCATACCCGCGGGGCATGTGCCCCCAGGGCTCGCACACTCACAGTAATCCTACGATCACCCGTCCAGCCACGGGAATCCCTGAAACGCCACCATTCGCCACCCCTTCGAATGAACTCACGGTGGCCGGCACGCGATTCACTTGACAGAGGACAGCCGGAAGTGGGCGGAGTGACGCACACGGGGGCGCATATGCCCCGCTGTGCCACCGGTCGCGCTTCAAGGCGCCGCCGTGCCCCCGCACCACCAAGGGAAGGCGGAGCCGTAGCGTTACGTTCCGCTTCCGTCTCACTCCGTGTCGTAACCACCGGCGCGCTGGACCCGTTGGAGGGGGCATGGGCTTCACGATCGGCGGCATCCGCGAGATCCGTTCCGGCACGCGTCGGCGCGGCCGTACCGCGGACTGCACCGCCGTCGCCGAGTTCACCGGCCTGTGGGGCTGGGACGTGGTGCCGGGGGCGCGGGCCGCCGGGGGCGTCTGCTCCTGCGGGCGGTCCGACTGCCCGGCGCCCGGCGCGCATCCGCTGGAGTTCGCGCCACCGGTGCCGGCCGGGGCCACGCTGGACGAGGTGACCAAGGCCTGGTCCGAGGTCCCGGGCGCCTCGG
Organism: Streptomyces sp. NRRL S-1022; assembly: GCF_000720135.1. GTDB lineage: Bacteria > Actinomycetota > Actinomycetes > Streptomycetales > Streptomycetaceae > Streptomyces. The sequence goes on from NZ_JOIU01000019.1 coordinate 157,249, forward strand.
TGATGCTGCCGGTGGGACAGGCCTTCGACGTCCTGGAGGTCGCGGAGCCGGCCGGCCGTCGCGCGCTGGTCCGGCTGGAGCGCATGGGCCTCCCCCTCGGCCCGGTGACCGCCACCCCGGACGGCCGCGCCCACTTCTTCGTCGCGCCCGGCGCCGCCGCCGGCCTCCCCCGGCTGCTCTACCGCATGGGCTGGGACGACCCGGCCGCCCTGGACCTGCGCGGCCTCGGCCCCGGCGCGTACATCACCGCGCCGCCCTCCGACCGGGGCGGCCTGGGCCCGGTGCGCTGGCTGCGCCCGCCCGCGCTGGACTCGGCGACGCGGCCTCCGGCGGCCCGGCTGCTGCTGGGCACGCTCGCGTACGTGGCGCACCGGTCACGGGCGTAGGCGGGGCCGGACACGACGAAGCTCCCGTCCCCGACTGCACCGCGGGGGCGGGAGCTTTCCGCCGACCACCTCGAAGCGTTCCGAGGTGGTGGTCAGTCACCGATCAGGGCGTCCACGAACGCCTCGGGCTCGAACGGCGCGAGGTCGTCCGCGCCCTCGCCGAGCCCGATCAGCTTCACCGGCACGCCCAGCTCGCGCTGCACCGCGACGACGATGCCGCCCTTCGCGGTGCCGTCCAGCTTGGTCAGCACGATGCCGGTGATGTCCACGACCTCGGCGAAGACCCGGGCCTGCACCAGGCCGTTCTGGCCGGTGGTGGCGTCCAGCACGAGCAGCACCTCGTCGAGCGGCGCGTGCTTCTCCACGACCCGCTTGACCTTGCCCAGCTCGTCCATGAGCCCGGTCTTGGTGTGCAGGCGGCCCGCGGTGTCGATGAGCACCACGTCGACGCCCATCTCCTTGCCTTCCTTGACCGCGTCGAAGGCGACGGAGGCGGGGTCGCCGGCCTCCGGTCCGCGCACGGTGTAGGCGCCGACGCGCTCGCCCCAGGTCTGGAGCTGGTCGGCGGCGGCGGCCCGGAAGGTGTCGGCGGCGCCGAGGACGACCGTGCGGCCGTCGGCGACGAGCACGCGGGCGAGCTTGCCGGTGGTGGTGGTCTTGCCGGTGCCGTTGACGCCGACGACCATCACGATGCCGGGCTTGCGGCCCTCGGGCTCGGTCTTCACCGTGCGGTCGGCGTCGGTGCCGACCAGGGTGAGCAGCTCTTCGCGCAGCAGGCCGCGCAGCTCCTCGGGGGTGCGGGTGCCGAGCACCCTGACGCGTTCGCGCAGGCGCTCGACCAGTTCCTGGGTGGGCTGCACGCCGACGTCGGCGGTGAGCAGCGTGTCCTCGATCTCCTCCCAGGTGTCCTCGTCGAGGTGCTCGCGGGACAGCAGCGTGAGCAGGCCCTTGCCGAGGGCGTTCTGCGAGCGGGACAGGCGGGTGCGCAGCCGGACGAGCCGGCCCGCGGTGGGCTCCGGGACCTCGATCCCGGGAACCTCGACAACAGGGGGCTCCTCTACGACGACCGGTGCGGGGCCGCCGGGAAGATCCACCTCCTCGATCGTCCGGCGCGGTTCGTCGCGCGGCGTCTCGGCCTCGTCGCCGACGTGCGGCTCGGCCGGGGGCGCGGTGATGTCGGGCGTCTTCGGGGGCGGCGGGGGCAGCGGCTTCCGGCGCCGGCTGCCCACGATCAGCCCGCCGAGCGCGCCGAGCACGACCACGGCGATGACTACAGCAAGGATGACGGTTTCCATAACCCGACCAGTATCGGCCATGGGGTTCCCCGGAGCCTCGTTTGTGGGTTTCTCCGAGAGACAAAGGCCACTTAATGCAAGGACTCGGAGCAAAGTACGATGGTGGCGATTCCATCCACGCGCGTAGAGTCCCCTCGTCACCCTGTCCCCCCACGTCTGGCACCTCTTTCATGAGCAAAACCGTCGAGACCGAAGGCGCTCTCGAAACCCGCGGCATCGAACAGGTCCCCGACCACGAGCGCACCGCGCGGACCCGGGAGCTGTTCCCCACCTGGGTCGGCGCGAACATCAGCGTGCTGCTGCTGACCATGGGCGCGAGCCTGGTCGTGGCGTACCACCTGAACATCTGGCAGGCGCTGGTCGTAGCGGTGGCGGCGCCGATCGTGTCGTACGGCCTGGTCGGTCTGATCGGCATCGCGGGCAAGCGGGGCGGCGCGCCCGGCATGGCGCTGTCGCGGGCGGTCTTCGGGCAGCGCGGCAATCTGCTGCCCGGTGCGCTGATCTGGGTCGCGCGCTGGGGCTGGGAGACCATCAACGCGGTGACCGGCGCCTACGCGATGCTCACCATCCTGGACATCCTGTTCGGGCTGAAGGCCGACAGCGTGCTGGACATGGTGATGCTGCTGGTGTTCGTCGTCGCGACCTTCGCGATCTCGGGGCTCGGCATCAACGCCGTGCAGAAGTGCAACAAGTACGCGACCTACCTCTTCGGCGTCTTCTCGGTGCTGGTGCTGGGGTACCTGGTGGCGAACACCGACTGGTCGAAGGTGCTGGACCAGAGCGCCGGCTCCACGGCCGCGGTGATCACCGGCATCGGCATGATCGCGGCGGGCGGCGTCAGCTGGATCCCGTCCGCCCCGGACTTCACCCGCTACCTGCCGCGCACGGCCTCCTCCAGGGCGATCGTGGGGACGGCGGTGGGCGGCGCCGGTGTCGTCGTGCTGCCGATGGTCCTGATGGGCGCGGTGATGGCGGTCGGCACGCCGGACCTGGCCTCGGCGAGCGACCCGGTGTCCTTCCTGGGCGAGATCCTGCCGACCTGGATCGCCGTGCCGTACCTGTGCATCGCGCTGATCGGCATGCTGCTGATCAACTCGATGTCGATGTACTCGGCGGGCTTCACCGCGCAGACGCTCGGCTTCAAGGTGCCGCGGCACTGGGCGGTCTCCGTCAACGCCGTGATCTCGCTGGTCTTCGGCGGGGTGCTGATGCTGGTGGCGACGAGCTTCATGGGCTCGTTCATCGCCTTCCTGTCGCTGCTGGCCGTCGCGTTCTCCGCCTGGGTCGGCGTGTTCGGCGCGGACATGCTGCGCCGCACCGAGTACGACGGCCGGGCCATGGCCGACACCGGCCGCACCAGCGCCTACTGGTACCGGGGCGGCTTCTCCCCCGCGGCCGTGGCCGCCTGGGCGATCGGCCTGGTGTCGGGCCTGCTGTTCACCACCTCGGACTGGTTCACCGGCCCGCTGGCGGCGAACAACGTGATCGGCGAGTACGGCCTCGGCTGGGTCGCGACCATCGTGGTGTCGGGCGTGCTCTACCTGGTCCTGCCGAAGCCGGTGGCCCGCCCGTCCGGGACGGCCGAACCGGCCGAGCCGGCCGGGGAACGCGAGACCGCCGGCGTGTGACACACCCCGGCCGGCCGCGCCGGTCCCGTGCCCCCTCCCCGGCGTGCACAGGACCGGTCGTCCCGCAGCCCTGATCCCCTGGCGATCTGACGCCTCGTCAGCTAAGGTCCCCCTCCATCGCAGCGCACCGGAGGGGGACCTTCCCATGCCCGTCACGGTCGTCCGTTTCAACCTCGTCGCTCCCGGCGCCGCTCCCGCCGCCCTCTCCGCCCGTTACCGGGCCGCCCTGGAGATGGCCGCGTACGCCGACGACCACGGGATCGCCACCGTGCAGACCGAGGAGCACCACGGCGCGGAGAACAACTGGCTGCCGTCGCCGTTCACCTTCGCGGGCGCGGTGTTCGGGGCGACCCGCCGGATCGCGGTGACGGTGTCGGCGGTGATCGGCCCGCTGCACGACCCGCTGCGGCTGGCCGAGGACATCGCCGTCCTCGACCTGCTGAGCGGCGGCCGGCTGGTGACCGTGGCGGGCATCGGCTACCGGCCCGAGGAGTACGGCCTGTTCGGCGTGGACTGGCAGCGCCGGGGCCGGCTCCAGGACGAGCTGCTGGAGACGCTGCTGGCGGCGTGGACCGGCGAGGAGTTCACCTACCGGGGCCGCAGGGTACGGCTCACCCCGCGCCCGTACACCGATCCGCATCCGCTGCTGCTGGTCGGCGGTTCCTCGAAGGCCGCCGCCCGCCGGGCCGCCCGGCTGGGCCTGCCGTTCTTCCCGAGCGCGCACCTGCCGGAGCTGGAGGCGTACTACAAGGAGCAGCTCACCGCGTACGGCACGGAGGGCTGGACGATGATGCCGGCCGCCGAGACCCCGCTGCTCCACCTCGCCGAGGACCCGGACCGGGCCTGGGCCGCGTACGGCGGGCACTTCCTGCACGAGGCCCGGACCTACGCCTCCTGGCAGCCGGCCGGTGTCCGCTCGGCGGTGCGGTCCGCCGCCACGACCGTGGCGGAGCTGCGCGCCGAGGGCGTGTACCGGATCCTCACCCCGGAGCAGTGCGTGGCCCAGGGCCTGGACAGCCTGGTACTGCACCCGCTGGCGGGCGGGATGCCGGTGGCAGAGGGCTGGCGCAGCCTGAGGCTCTTCGCGGAGCGGGTCCTGCCGGCCCTGTCGGACTGAGCCGCGCGTGCGGCGGCCCGGCGCCCGCCTCCCGCCGCGGGCACCGGGCCGTACGACACCGCCGCCCCCGGTCCGGGCAGTGGCCGGGCCGGGGGCGGCGGACGGTACGAGGAGAGGGGCAGCGGGGACTTGGCCCTTCTCCCCGAGTGCGGGGGGCCTCGCTACGAGGCTCAGCCCATCTCCTCCAGGGACTTGCCCTTCGTCTCCTTGACGAACTTCAGGACGAACGGGACGGAGAGCGCGGCGAAGACGGTGTAGATCACGTAGGTGCCGGAGAGGCTCCAGTCGGCCAGCGACGGGAAGCTCGCGGTGATGGCCCAGTTGGCGATCCACTGCGCGGCGGCGGCCACGCCCAGGGCGGCGGCGCGGAGCCGGTTCGGGAACATCTCGCCGAGCATGACCCAGACGACCACACCCCAGGACAGGGCGAAGAAGAGGACGAACACGTGGGCGGCGATCAGGGCGGTCCAGCCCTGCGCGCTCGGGAGCTTGCCGCCGACCAGGTCGTAGCTGAACGCCCAGGCCTCCAGCGCGAGGCCGACGGCCATGCCGACCGAGCCGATGAGCGCGAGCGGCTTGCGGCCGACGCGGTCCACGAAGATCATCGCGATCACGGTGCCGACGATGTTGATGATCGACGTGGTGAAGGAGTAGAAGAACGAGTCCGTCGGGTCGACACCGACCGACTGCCACAGCGTCGAGGAGTAGTAGAACGCGACGTTGATGCCGACGAACTGCTGGAAGACCGACAGGCCGATACCGACCCAGACGATCGGCTTGAAGAAGAAGCCGCCGCCGAGCAGGTCGCGGAAGCTCGACCTGTGCTCGCTCTTCATGGCGAGCTCGATCTCGCTCACGCGGGCGTCCAGGTCGATGTCACCCTCGACCTCGGCGAGGATCGCCCGGGCGCGGTCCCGCTTGCCGACGGAGAGCAGGAAGCGCGGGGACTCGGGGATCGCGAAGGAGAGCAGGCCGTAGAGGACGGCCGGGACGACCATCACACCGAGCATGACCTGCCAGGCCTCCAGGCCCATCAGCTTGCCGCGCTGGTCGCCGCCGGCGGCGTTGAGCAGGCCCCAGTTGACCAGCTGGGAGATGGCGATGCCGACGACGATCGCGGCCTGCTGGAAGGAGCCGAGCCGGCCGCGGTAGGCGGGCGGGGCGACCTCGGCGATGTAGGCCGGGCCGATCACGGAGGCCATGCCGATGGCGAAGCCGCCGACGATGCGCCAGAAGGCGAGGTCCCACAGCGCGAAGGGCAGTGCGGAGCCGACGGCGCTGATCGTGAAGAGGACGGCGGCGATCTGCATGCACCGGATGCGGCCGATGCGGTCGGCGATGCGGCCCGCGGTGGCGGCGCCGATGGCACAGCCGATCAGGGCGATCGCGATGACCTGGGCCAGGGCGGCGGATCCGATGTCGTAACGGCCCCGGATGGCCTCGACGGCGCCGTTGATCACGGAGCTGTCGTAGCCGAAGAGGAAACCGCCCATGGCGGCGGCCGCTGCGATGAAGATGACGTGCCCGAGATGTTCGGGGTGAGCCGTCCTGGCTCCTGGCTGAGGTGCCTGCGCTGTGCTGGTCACGTGTTTCTCCTCGGGCCACGGCAACGCTGCCGTGTGGGGTGAGCCCTCTCAGGTGGTGACACCTGAAGGTAAAAGCAACGTTGCAGAGACTATGCCTTCAAGTTTCGAAGTCAATAGTTCAATGACTGTGAGCTTTGAGATATGCCCGAGAGGGTTGTGTTCACTTCTTGAACAGACAGTTACCGCAGACGCTGGGAGATGACCTTCGACACACCGTCACCCTGCATGGATACGCCGTAGAGCGCGTCGGCGACCTCCATCGTGCGCTTCTGGTGCGTGATCACGATCAGCTGGGAGGCCTCCTGCAGCTCCTGCATGATCCGGATCAGCCGCTGCAGGTTGGTGTCGTCCAGCGCCGCCTCGACCTCGTCCATGACGTAGAACGGGCTCGGCCGGGCCTTGAAGATCGACACCAGCAGCGCGACGGCCGTCAGCGAGCGCTCGCCGCCCGAGAGCAGGGAGAGCCGCTTGACCTTCTTGCCCGGCGGCCGCGCCTCGACGTCCACGCCCGTGGTGAGCATGTTGCCGGGGTCGGTCAGCACCAGGCGGCCCTCACCGCCCGGGAACAGCCGGCTGAAGACGCCCTCGAACTCGCGGGCGGTGTCCCGGTAGGCCTCCGTGAACACCTGCTCGACGCGCTCGTCGACCTCCTTGACCACCTGGAGCAGGTCCGCGCGGGTCTTCTTCAGGTCCTCCAGCTGCTCGCTCAGGAACTTGTGCCGCTCCTCCAGCGCCGCGAACTCCTCCAGCGCCAGCGGGTTGACCTTGCCCAGCTGCTGGTACGCCCGCTCGGCCGCCTTGAGCCGTTTCTCCTGCTCGGCGCGGACGAAGGGACGCGGCTGGTTCCGCGGGTGCTCGGGGTCCTCGGGCAGCTGCTCGCCGTCGGCGGGGGGCGCGGGCGGCACGAGCTGGTACGGGCCGTACTCCGCCACCAGTCCCTCCGGTTCGACACCCAGCTCCTCCAGCGCCCTGGTCTCCAGCTGCTCTATGCGCAGCCGCTTCTCCGCACCGAGTACCTCGCCCCGGTGAACCGAATCCGTCAACTTGTCGAGTTCGGCCTTCAGTTCACGGCCCGCCGTCCGGGCGGCGGCCAGTTCCTGCTCGCCGCGGGCCTTGGCGGCCTCGGCGGCGGAGCGCTCCTGACCGGCGCGGGCGAGGGACACCTCGACGTGCGCGAGCAGCTGCCGGGCGCCGGAGGCGACGGCCTCGGCGACCGCCGCCTCGTGGCGCAGCCGGGCCCGCCGCTGCTCGGCACGCGCGCGTGCCTCGCGCTCCGCGCGGGCCGCCCGGTCCAGCGCGTCGGCGCGGCCGGCGAGCCCCTTGACCCGCTCCTCGTGCGTACGGACCTGGAGGCGGGCCTCCATCTCGGTCTGCCGGGCGTTGGCGCCGTCGGCGGCGAGCCGGTCCCGCACCGAGGTGTCCGGCTCCTCCTCCACCGGCATCTCCTCGGCGACGGCCAGCCGCTCGGCCAGCTCCTCGGCCTCCTGCACGGCCTTCTCCAGCGCCTCCTGCGCACGGGCCGCCGCCGCGGCAGACCGCTCGGCCTCGCCGGCGGCACCCCGCGCCTGCCCGGCCAGCCGGCCGAGCTGCTGGGCCACGGCCGACTTCTCCCGGTCGGCGGCCCGCCGGCGCTCCGCGAGCTCTTCCACGAGGGCCGCGGCCCCTTCGCGCTGCCCGGCCGCGGTCCGCTGCGCTTCGGCCAGCTCCCGGCAGCGCACCTCCAGCTCGGCCAGCTCGGCGGCGGCCTCGTCCACGGAGGCCTGCACCTCCAGCAGGCTGGGGGCGCCGGCGGAGCCGCCGTGCGCGAAGTGGCCGCCGAGGAGGTCGCCCTCGGCGGTCACGGCGGTCAGCTCCGGGTGGGCGTAGACCAGGGCCTCGGCGTCGTCCAGGGTGCCCACCACGACGATGCCGCGCAGCAGCCTGCGTACGGCGGGCATGAGGTCGGCGGGGCCGCGGACGAGGTCGGCGGCGTACCGGGAGGCGGCGGGCGGCCGGCTGTCCTCGGGCGGTCGGCTGTCTGCGGGCGGTCGGCTGTCTGCGGGCGGTCGGTTGTCCGCGGGCGCGTCGTGGCTGATCGCGCCGTACCCCGCGCCCCTGCCGGGCGTCCGGCCGTCGCCGTCGGCTGACCCTCCGCCGTGGTTGCTCGCGCCGTACCCCGCGCCGCTGCGGGGTGCTTCCTCCGGGGTGCCCGACAGGAGGAGGGTCGCTCTGCCTCCGTCCTGTTTGCGCAGGAGGGTGATCGCCTCGGCCGCTGCCGCGGGGGTGGTCACGGCGATCGCGTCCGCGGCCGTGCCGAGGGCCGCGGCCAGGGGGATCTCGTAGCCCGGGGTGATGCTCAGCAGCTCGGCCGCCGGTCCCAGGATCCCGGTGAGCCGGTCGCGGGCGCCCAGCAGTATGCCGGTGCCGTCCTTGCGCCGGAGGCCCAGGGCCAGCGCCTCGTGGCGGGCCTGGGTCGCGGCGCGCCGGCGTTCGGCCGCGGTGACCGCCTCGCGGGCCGCGCTCATGGCGGTGTCGGCCTCGGCGAGCTGCCGTTTCGCGCGCTCATGCTGCTCGGCCAGGTCGGCGTCGCCGGCGTCGAGGCCGTCGACCTCGGTCTGCAGGGTCTCGTACTCCTCCTGGGCGCGCACCGCGCGTTCCTGTGCCTCGTCGCGGGCCGTGGCCAGCCGGTCGATCTCGGCCTGGGCGGAGGCGGCGCGCGAGCGGGCCGCGTTGACCTGCCCGGAGAGGCGGGCCAGCCCTTCGCGGCGGTCAGCGATGGCGCGGGCGACGTCCCTGAGCCGGCGCTCCTCGACCGCCAGCTCGCGCTCCAGTTCGGCGCGGTGGGCGACGGTGTCGTCCAGCGCGTGCTGGGCCGCTTCCAGGGCGGCCTCCAGCTCGGCCTCCTGTTCACGGACGCGGGCGGCCTCGCGCTCCAGGTCCTCCGGGTCGCGGCCGCGCCGTTCCTCGGGCGGGGCGGAGGTGGCGCTCTTGACCCGGGCGTCGGCCAGCGAGACGGTGCCGCGCACCCGCTCGGCCAGCTGGGACAGCTCGTACCAGGTCTGCTGGGCGCGCTGGAGGCGCGGGGTGAGCCGGCGGACCTCGTCCTCCAGCAGGGACTCGCGGTGCAGGGCGTTCTTCAGCTCCTGCTCGGCGGTCTCCTTGCGCTCCTTCAGGGCGGCCTCGTCGGCGATCTCGGCCCGGAGGGCTTCGCGCAGCCGGACGAGGTCGTCGGCGAGGAGGCGCAGGCGGGCGTCGCGGAGGTCGGCCTGGATGACGGCGGCCCGGCGGGCCACCGCCGCCTGGCGGCCCAGGGGCTTGAGCTGGCGGCGCAGCTCGTCGGTGAGGTCCTGGACGCGCGCGAGGTTGGCCTGCATCGCGTCCAGTTTCCGCAGCGCCTTCTCCTTGCGCTTGCGGTGCTTGAGAACGCCGGCCGCCTCCTCGATGAAGGCGCGGCGGCCCATGGGGTCGGCGTGCAGGACGGAGTCGAGCTGGCCCTGGCCGACGATGACATGCATCTCGCGGCCGATGCCGGAGTCGGAGAGGAGTTCCTGGATGTCGAGGAGGCGGCAGGTGTCGCCGTTGATCTGGTACTCGCTGCCGCCGTTGCGGAACATGATCCGCGTGATGGTGACCTCGGCGTACTCGATGGGCAGCGCCCCGTCGGAGTTGTCGATGGTCAGGGACACCTCGGCGCGGCCCAGCGGCGGGCGGCCGGTGGTGCCGGCGAAGATGACGTCCTCCATCTTGCCGCCGCGCAGCGACTTGGCGCCCTGCTCGCCCATGACCCAGCTGAGCGCGTCCACGACGTTGGACTTGCCCGAGCCGTTCGGTCCGACGACACATGTGATCCCTGGTTCGAACCGGAGCGTGGTCGCCGAGGCGAACGACTTGAAGCCGCGGAGGGTCAGGGCCTTGAGGTGCACGCCGCTGGACTCTACCCGCCGCCGCTATCTCACTCCATTAACCCTCGCAACCCCCGCGGTTTCGTCATTGAACATGCAGGGCACACCAGACGTTGAAGAGGGTGAAAGGATGCGGGGGGAAAGAAAGAAGGGACGCCGAAGCGTCCCTTGCAGACTCTGACGACTGGGTTTCAGTCGTCCGATCAACTGAGCGGTTGATACGGGCACAGATCGCTGTGACTGCTGTTGTGGAGCTTTGCAGCGAATCAGGTGAGCGCAGGCTCCGCCTGGTGTGCGTCGATGCTCTCCATGATCCTGTCCTGAGAGGCGGCAGCCGTCAGCGCTTCGTTCTCCGCCTGGATCCGACCAAGCTCGGACTCCAGGTCCTGCACGCGCTGCTGCAGCCGTCGCATCTCGGCGAGGAGTCGAGGGTCGGAGCCGCCGACGTAACCGAGAAGCGCCTTTGCCATGATGGATGGTCCTCCACACTGAGTGACCGACCGATGCGGTTGGGTCGTGAGGGATTCGCACCCGCGGTGCTTGGCACATCCGGGTGTTGCTCTGCTGTTGTTCCATGCCAAACAGCTAAGGTGCGCGGGGCTTTCAGCGTCTCACCAAAAAGTTTGACGGTCAACACGATCACGCCCTGTATTGGGGGGCGAACCGGGGTGCGCGGCCGGAAGAACGGCGGCGCTGCGACTCCTCCGGGCCCTCAGGGCGTGGCGACCAGCAGTACCAGCGGAGCCTGCCATGCCCCGCCTCTGTTGGCAACCACCAGGGCGTTTCCGTTTCCGCACATGCCCCCGGCAGCTTGCCGCGGGCCCGGACGCGGGCCCGTGCGGCCCCGGCTCAGCGGACGGCGAAGCCGTCGTAACCGCCACGGGGTGTGTCCCAGATCTCGGTGACGCCGTCCACGCGCCCGGGCGTGTCGCTGCCCTGGAGCCAGTCCAGCAAGCCCTCGCAGCCCTCCCGCGCGCCCTCCGCGACCACCTGGACCCGGCCGTCGGCCAAATTGAGAGCAAAGCCACTCAGCCCGCCGATCTCCAGCGCCTTGGCACGCGTGAACCAGCGGAAACCCACGCCCTGCACGTGTCCACGGACCCAGGCGACCAGTCGTACTTCCTCGCTCATGGGTGCAACCTAACCGGCCGGTGTCGCTCGGGACACATCGCCCCGCGACGCCATGGGGTACCGTCCGGACGCACTGAATTGCATATGAAACTCACTCGATCGAGTGAGCCGGGCCGGCCCGAGGGAGTCACTCAGCAGCGAGTCGCTCGCCCTGCGGCACCGGCTCGACCGCGAGCACGAGGAAGAGGGCAAGGACATGGGACGCCACCGACGCTCCGCCGCCGGCCGCGCCGCCACGGGCCGCGCCACGGGGGTCGGTCACGCGCAGCGCTCCGGCTCCGGAAGCGAGGACCCCTGGCTCTCGTCCGCGGGGGGACGGCAGATACCCACGGGCATCGCGCCCTACCTGAACCCGGAGGCCTACGCCGAGGCCACCGCCAAGGCGCAGGCCTACCTGTTCGCGACGGAGGACGGCCCCGCCTCCCCCTCGGACTCCGGCTCCGGCGGGCCGTCCAGCGGCCGTCGCCGGCGCGGAGGGTCCGGCCGGCCGGTGCGCGCCGGTCTGCTCGGTGTGTCGGCGGCCGTGGCCCTCGGTACGGCCGCGGTGGCCGCCGGCGTGGTGCCGGGCCTGGGCCACTACCAGCTCGGCGGCGGGAGCCGGACCACCGGCGGCGAGCAGGTGCAGGCCCCGCGCACCCCCGGCAACACGGCCAGCGAGCAGGGCGGCACCTCGGGCAGCGCCGACAGCCCGGCCCCCACGCCCGCCGGGGGCGACGCCGGGCGCCGGACCTCCCCGAGCCCGTCCGCCTCGGCCTCTCCCTCGGTCTCTCCCTCCGCCTCCGCCTCCACCTCTCCGTCCACCGCCCCGTCCCCCTCCGCTTCCAAGTCGGCGCCGGTGACGGCGCCCAAGCGGCCTTCCGCCACGGCGACCCCGTCGAAGAGGGCGGCCCCGAAGCCCGCGCCGAAGAAGACGCCGGCCCGGCGCGCCACCCCGGCCGCGCCCGCCACCCCGGCCGCGTCCGCCGAGCCGAGGAGCACCCCGTCCCGTACGGCCACCAAGGCGCCGGCGCCGGCCTCGACGCCGGTGACGGTGTCGCGGGAGGCCGCCGTCGCGGCCGAGGTGCTGAAGCTGGTCAACGAGGAGCGGGCGAAGGCCGGCCGCAGCCCGCTGGCGGCGAACTCCTCACTCACGAGGCTGGCGGAGTCGTTCAGCGACGACATGGCCGCGCGGGGCTTCTTCGACCACACCGACCCGGACGGCAGGACGCCGTGGGACCGGGCCGCGTCGGCCGGGATCACCGAACTCGGCGGCGAGAACATAGCCCGCGGCCAGGCCGACGCGGCGGCCGTGATGCAGTCCTGGATGAACAGCCCCGGCCACCGCGCCAACATACTGAACCCCGACTTCAAGACCCTCGGCGTCGGCGTCCACTTCGGCCCGGGCGGCCCTTGGTGGACGCAGGACTTCGGGTACTGAGACGCCCGCGGAACGTTCGGGTCCCGAGACGCCCGGGGACGATCGGGTACTGAGACGCCCGCGGACGTTCGGGTTCTGAGGCGACCCGGGCCGGGGGGCCAGGAGCCCGCCTGAGCCGTGTCCGGGCCGTCCCCGTGGAGTGGCGGAGAGCCTGGCGGGCGCATGCCCGTCCGATGGTGACTCACAGTCACCATCGAGATGCGCGGCCGCACATCTGCCCCTACCGTCGCAGGTGCGGACCAATCAGGGAGTGGACATGAGCCGAACCCAGCGCATCAGGACCCGCAGCACAGTCCGTACGCGGCCGTCGAGGATCGGATCCCGCAGCGTGACGGCATCGACGGTGCGCACCCCGACGGTACCCGGACCCCAGTCGCCCCGGCGGGCGCCGGCCCCTGAGCGGATTCTCCCGCACGCTCCCCCACCGCGCCGGTCCGCCCGCGTGCGCATCGTCGAGACCAACCCGTGGTCGGTCACGGTGATGAGTTTCCTCTTCCTGGGCGGGCTGGGGGCGGGTGCCCTCGGCTCGGTGCTCACCGCGTCGGTCGTTCTGGACGTCCTGATCCCGGGCGCGTGGCCGACGCCCTCCGTGACGCTGTACGTCGCCGCCGTGGTCGTCACCCTGGAGGTCTTCCTGGGCACCGCCCTGGCATGTCTGTGCAGCTTCATGTACAACTACACCGCCCAGTTCAGCGGCGGTGTCGAGGTGGCCCTGACCGATGATCCGGGCGGTGCGGCACCGGCCGCCCGGGCGCTCCGGCTCATGACGCGACTGCACACCCGCGTCCTGCAGCGGCTGCACGCCCGTCTTCCGGTCGACCTCACCGCCGCGGGGCGCCTCTCCCGGCTGCGTCACGGCGACACCCTCCGGCCCGGTGCCGAAGCCGGCCGGCTCCCCGCCCGCCGCAGCCTCCGGTCCGGGCTCCCACCCGGGCAGTCCGGGGGCGGGAAGACGGCCGCGGACCCGTCCCGTGCCCCCCTCACGCCCGGTCTCGCGGGCAACCGAGGGGACCTGGATGAAAGCGGGCGAAGAGCGAAGCCGCCCGGGTGAAACCGGACCGCTCTCCGGCGCCGTCGGCCGTCGGGCCCGGCCGCGGCCCGAGCCCCAGCCCGCGGCGTTGACCGCGACGCCGGCCGCTCACCCGCCGCGGGCCGGGACCGGCCCGCCCCTCCTCCGGGCACCGAGCCCGCTCGCGGGAGGGTTACGCGGCGGCGCGGCCGCGGGTGAAGATCTTCGCCGTCTCGGCCACCCGGCGGCCCAGGTGCTCGGCGGTGGCCACGTCGGCCTTGTGGACACCCTCCGGGCCCTGGTCGTTGTTGCTCTGGGCGGCGGCGCCGGCGAAGAAGCCGAGGCGGTTGAGGTCGTTCTCGGAGGCGGTGCTGCTGTTCCAGCCGGGGAGCAGACCGAGGTTGACCCAGTGCATGCCGTGCTGGGCGGCGAGCGTCTGGAAGAACTGCAGGGTGTGCAGCTTGTCGCCGCTCTTGGAGGCGGAGTTGGTGAAGCCGGCGGCCAGCTTGTCCTGCCAGTCCTGGCCGAACCAGCGCTTGGAGCTGGCCTCGGCGAAGACGTGGAAGGCGCCGGAGGCGGTGCCCATGTAGGTGGGCGAGCCGAACACGATCGCGTCGGAGCGGTCCAGCGTCTCCCACTGCTCCTCGGTGATCTCGTCGACCTTGATCAGGTGCACCTCCGCTCCCGCGTCGAGGGCGCCGGCGCGCACGGCCTCGGCGAGCACGGCGGTGTGGCCGTAGCCGGAGTGGTAGGCGATGGAGACGACGGGCGTGGTCATGCGGACTCCTCGGAAAAGAGCAAGGGAAGGCGGCAGCTCGGCGGAGCGAGCGGCTCGTAAGCGATGACGAAAGGAAAGCACTAACTTCTGGTTAGTGCAACCTGGCAGTGAGCGCTGCGCGGGCGTACTCTGCTGCTATGAGCGCCACCACCCAGGACCAGGACGACCTCGCCTACAACGTCTTCGCCAAGGCCTGCCCCTCGCGCGTCACGCTGGAGCACGTCACGGGCCGCTGGGGCGGGCTGACGCTCGGCGCGCTGTACGAGGGCTCGCTGCGCTTCAACGAGCTGCGCCGGCGCGTCGACGGGGTGAGCGAGAAGATGCTGTCCCAGACGCTGCACGCGCTGGAGCGCGACGGCCTGGTGCACCGCGAGGCCCAGCCGACCAACCCGCCCCGCGTGGACTACGAGCTGACGCCCCTCGGTCGGCAGGTCGCCGAACGGCTGCTGGCGCTCATCCACTGCGTGGAGGGCGCGATGGACGACGTCCTGGCGTCCCGCGCGCGTTACGACGAGACGCGCGGCGCCCTCTGACACTTCGGGCAGAAGTAGCTGGACCGGTTCATCCAGGGGCGGCGCCGCATGGGGGTGCCGCAGCGCTTGCAGGGCAGGCCCTCGCGGCCGTACGCGTCCAGGGAGCGGTCGAAGTAGCCGGACTCGCCGTTGACGTTGACGTACAGGCTGTCGAAGCTGGTGCCGCCGACGGCGAGGGCCGCGTTCATCACGTCCCGGATGTGCCCGAGCAGCTCCGCCGTGGCCGGGCGGGTGAAGGTGGCCGTCGGGCGTTCGTAGTGCAGGCGGGCGCGCCACAGGGCCTCGTCCGCGTAGATGTTGCCGACCCCGCTGATCAGCGACTGGTCCAGCAGGGCCCGCTTGATGGTGGTCCGCTTGCGGCGCAGCGCCTGGTGGAAGGCCTCGTCGTCGAAGAGCGGGTCGAGGGGGTCGCGGGCGATGTGCGCGATGACGTCGGGCAGGCCCTCGGGGGTGTTGTCGTGCAGCGACAGACCGCCGAAGGTGCGCTGGTCGACGAAGCGGAGTTCGGTGCCGACGGTGTCGGCGAACCGGACCCGGATGCGCAGGTGCTTCTCGTCCGGCGCCTCGTGCGGCTGGACCAGCAGCTGGCCGCTCATGCCGAGGTGGGCGAGGACGGACTGGTTCGTCTCCTCCAGCGGCAGCCAGAGATACTTGCCGCGCCGCCGGGGGGTGCCGATGTGGTGCCCCTTGAGCCGGTGCGCGAAGTCCTCCGGGCCGGCGACGTGCCGGCGCACGGCACGCGGGTGCAGCACCTCGGTCTCGGCGACGGTCCGGTGCGCGACCCAGCGCTCCAGGCCCCGCCGGACGACCTCGACCTCGGGCAACTCGGGCATCGGGCCCCCTGTCAGAACCGTACGGACCGGTGGACGAACCGAGCGCCCGTCCCGGCGTCGACGGCCGGGCGGGCGCTCGCGTCCTGCTTGCTCAGGCGGTGGCGGACGACGGGTCTCCGCCCGCGAGGGCTTCGTCGGCCGTCTCCCTCACGGGTTCCTCGGCCGGCTCCTTGGCCGCCGTGGCCGCCTCCTTGGCCGCCTCGGCCCGCTCGTCCGCGGCGGCCCGGATGGACCGCCAGGCGGACTCGGCGGCTTGCTGCTCCGCCTCCTTCTTGCTGCGGCCGGTGCCGGTGCCGTACGAGACGCCTCCGACGCGGGCGGCAGCAGTGAAGGTCTTCTCGTGGTCGGGGCCGGTCTCCGTGACCAGGTACTCGGGCACGCCGAGCCCCTCGATCGCGGTCAGCTCCTGGAGCGACGTCTTCCAGTCCAGGCCGGCGCCCAGGTTGGAGGACTTCTCGATCAGCGGGTCGAACAGGCGGTGCACCAGTTCGGAGGCCGCGTCGAGGCCCTGGTCGAGATAGACCGCACCGATCACCGCTTCCAGGGTGTCGGCGAGGATGGATGCCTTGTCCCGGCCGCCCGTGCCCTCTTCACCCCGGCCGAGCCGGATGAAGGCGCCCAGGTCGAGACCGCGACCCACTTCCGCCAGCGCACGCGAGTTGACCACCGCGGCCCGCAACTTGGCCAGCTGGCCTTCGGGCAGGTCGGGGTGGGTGCGGTACAGCGTGTCCGTGACGACGAGGCCGAGCACGGAGTCTCCGAGGAACTCCAGCCGCTCGTTCGTCGGCAGACCGCCGTTCTCGTACGCGTAGGAACGGTGGGTCAGCGCACGCACCAGAAGGGCGGACTCCAGCTGATAGCCGAGCCGCCCTTCCAGAAGCGTGTGGGACGAGGCCTGGTTGTCCGCTGAGTTCTTCTTCGGCGTGGACACAGTGCCTCTCACCAGCCGCTCAGACCTCGAGGACCTGGCGCTTGTTGTAGGTGCCGCACGACGGGCACGCGATGTGCTGCTGCTTGGGCTCGTGGCAGCGCTCGCACGCAACCAGGGTGGGGACCGCAGCCTTCCACTGCGACCGGCGGTGGCGCGTGTTGCTGCGCGACATCTTCCGCTTCGGAACAGCCACGGCTACTTCTCCTGCTTCTCGTCGACGCCCGCTTCGGCGCCGCTCATCTCGTCCTTCTCGCCGTCCGTCGTCGAACCGGCGAGTCCCTGCAAAGCCGCCCAACGGATGTCGACGGCGTCATGGTGGTGGTCCGGGTCGTCCGCGAGCCGCACTCCGCACTCGGAGCACAGGCCCGGGCAGTCGTCCTGGCACACCGGCTGCATCGGCAGTGCGAGCACCACCGCATCACGCAGCACGGGTTCGAGGTCGAACAGGCCGTCCTCGATGAAGAACCTGTCCTCGTCGTCCTCGGCGTCGTCGCCCGGTTCCGCGATCACACGGCCCCGGTCGTCGGCGTCAGGGTACGAGAACAGCTCCTGGAAGTCCGCTTCGAGCTCCAGCTCGACCGGCTCCAGACACCTTACGCACTCCCCCTCGGCCGCTGCACGGGCGGTGCCTGTGACAAGCACCCCTTCCAGGACCGACTCGAGGCGGAGGTCGAGTTCCACCGGGGCGCCCTCCGGCACTCCGATGACCCCCTGGATGCCGAGATCCCTCGGAGCGTCGATCTCGCGGGTCAGGCGCTGCAGCGCGCCAGGACGCCGACCCAGCTCGTGCGTATCGAACACGAGGGGGTTGCGGTGGTCGAGGCGGGCGTTGGAAGCCATTCCTGCTTTCGATCTGCGAACTCGGAGGGACGCCGCCCGCAGGTGTTCCGGGCAGCGGCGATCGCGGATATACGCGCGACCGAAGAGCCAGGATACTTGACCTTTCGCTCAGCGCCCAATCCGGTGCGGCTACAGGCCCCGGCCCTGCTCGTACGCCCTCAGCTGCTCCGCGCTGATCATGCTCGTGTCGAAGAGGCTGGTCTCGTCGAGGGCGTAGCCCTGCTGCGGGTCCTCCTGCCGGCCCTGCTGCTGGGGCTGCTGGGGCTGGGGCTGGTGCGACCCGTGGGTCTGCTGCGGGTCGTAGGCGGCCTGCTGGGGCTCGTAGCCGGGGTACGCGTAGGGGTCGGCCTGCTGGTAGCCGTACGGGTCCTGCTGCGGGGCGTACTCCGGCTGCCGCGGGAAGCCCCCGTACGGGTCCGGCTGCTGCTCGTAGCCGTAGGCGGGCTGCGGGGCGTACGACGGCTGGGCCGGCTCCGGCCGCTCCTGCTGCCGTTCCGCCGCGCGGTCGCTGTCCGCGAGGGCGGCGAGGTCGGCGAGGTAGTCGGCGTCACTGGAGTGCTGGAAGGTCGTTGTGTCGTCGGCGAGGGCGCCGAGGTCGTCGGTGGCGATCCGGCCGTGCAGCTTCTGCCGGCCGCGGCCGACGGCCTCCAGGGTCTTGGCGAGGACCGCCTCGAAGGCGCCGAGCTTGGCGTCGACGTACTGGTCGGCGTTCTGGCGCAGGGTCTGCGGGTCGTGGCTGCGCTCGGGGGCGTCGTCGTCCTCGTAGCCGTTCTCGTCCAGGCCGGGGCCGGTGCCGAGGAGCTTCTCGCGGCCGCGGCCGACGGAGCCGAGGGTCTTGGTGAGGACGACCTCGAAGTTGGCGAGCTTGGAGTCGACGTAGTCGTCGGCCTCGGCGCGGATCTCCTCGGCCTCCTGGCGGGCCTCGGCGAGGATCCGGTCGGCCTCGGCCTGGGAGCGGCGGGCGATCTCGGTGTCGGAGATCAGCGAACCGCGCTCCGCGTGCGCGTTCTCGATGATCCGCTCGGCCTCCAGCCGGGCCTGCTCGACCATCTGCTCACGGCCGCCGATCAGCTCCTGCGCCTGGGCGAGGGAGCCGGGCAGCGCCTGGCGCAGCTCTTCGAGCATCGCGAGCAGCTCGGCGCGGTTGACCACGCACGACGCCGACATGGGCATGGACCGGGCGCCCGAGACCGTGGAGACGATCTCGTCGAGCTTCTTCTGCACGTCCACCTGTGCTCGCCACTCTCTACAGCCGGGTTGGAGACGGACGGGACGACTGTAGCCCCATCAGTCCTTGCGCAGGCGTTCGTTCAGGGCCTCCATCACGGGGGCGGGCACCAGGTGGGAGACGTCGCCGCCCCAGGCCGCGACCTCCTTGACGAGGGAGGAGGAGAGGAAGCTGTAGGTGGGGTTGGTGGGCACGAACAGCGTTTCGACGCCGGTGAGGCCGACGTTCATCTGGGCCATCTGGAGTTCGTAGTCGAAGTCGCTGACGGCGCGCAGGCCCTTGACGATGGCGGGGATGTCGCGCTGCTTGCAGAAGTCGACGAGGAGGCCGTGGAAGGCCTCGACCCGGACGTTGGTGTAGTCGGTGGTGACCTGGCGGATCAGCTCGATCCGCTCCTCGATCTCGAACAGGCCCTTCTTGGACTTGTTGATCATCACCGCGACGTAGACCTCGTCATAGAGACGGGAGGCCCGGGCGATGATGTCGAGGTGTCCGTTGGTGATCGGGTCGAACGACCCGGGACAGACGGCGCGGCGCACTTGTGATCCCTCGCTCTCCGGTCCGGTCATCGTGCGTCTTCGCACGTAGAGGCGGCGCGACCGTACCAAAACGTTCCCTCGCCGTAGCGACGGGACTTGATCGCCTCGAAACCGTCCGGCCAGTGGAATGCGCCGCCTCTGGTGCTGCGCTCCACGGTGACGAGCGCTTGCTCAGCGAGCCAGCCTTCCGAGGCGAGTGTGAGCAGAATCTCCCGAAGATCGTCGTCCGTGACGGCGTACGGCGGGTCGAGAAAGACCAGGTCGTACGGCGCCTCCGGGGCGGGCTGGCGGATGATCTGTTCCGCTTTGCCCGCTCTGACCTCGGCGCCGGGCAGGCCCAGGCTCCGCACGTTCTCCCTCACGATCCGCGCGGCGCGGGCGTCCGCCTCGACCAGCAGGGTGTGGCCCGCGCCCCGGGACAGGGCCTCCAGGCCCACGGCGCCCGAGCCGGCGTAGAGGTCGAGGACCCGCTCGCCGTCCAGGGGGCCGCCGAGGAGGGACTGCCAGGTGGAGAAGAGACCTTCGCGGGCACGGTCTGACGTCGGCCGGGTTCCGGTGCCGGGCGGTACCGCGAGGCGACGGCCTCCTGCCCTGCCGGCGATCACGCGGGTCATCTTCAGTCCTTGTCCGGGGGTGGTTAGGGATTCAGTCTGGCAGGCGGTCCGTCGTGGTCGCCCGCGAGGTGGCCCGCGTCCCCCTCGGGGACGCGGCACCTCAGCCCTTCTCCAGGTACTGCTCCCTCTCCTCGTCCAGGAGGGCCTCCAACGCCGTCCGCAGACCCGGGAGCCGTTCCAGCTCGGGGTCGGCCGCCACGACCGCCGCCGCTTCCTCCCTCGCCTCGGCGATGACCTCCTCGTCCTCGATGACCGCCAGGACCCGGAGGCTGGAGCGGGCGCCGGACTGGGCCTGGCCGAGGACGTCGCCCTCGCGGCGCTGTTCGAGGTCGATGCGGGAGAGTTCGAAGCCGTCGAGGGTGGAGGCGACGGCTCCCAGGCGCTGGCGGGCGGCGGCGGCCTCGGGCATCTCGGTGACCAGGAGGCACAGACCGGGGGCGGAGCCGCGGCCGACCCGGCCGCGCAGCTGGTGGAGCTGGGAGACGCCGAAGCGGTCGGCGTCCATGATGACCATGGCCGTGGCGTTGGGGACGTTGACGCCGACCTCGATCACGGTGGTGGCGACCAGGACGTCGGTCTCGCCGGCGGCGAAGCGGCGCATGACGGCGTCCTTGTCGTCCGGGTGCATCCGGCCGTGCAGCACCTCGACCCTCAGGCCCTTGAGGGGGCCGCGGCCCAGCTGGTCGGCCACGTCGAGGACCGCGAGCGGCGGGCGCTTCTCCGCCTCGTCCTCGGCCGACTTCTTCTTGCCGGCCTTCTTCGGGTCGTCCTCCTCGTCGCCGATGCGCGGGCACACCACGTACGCCTGGTGGCCGTTCGCCACCTCCTCGCGCACCCGCTCCCAGGCGCGGGCGAGGAAGTGGGGCTTGTCGGCGGCCGGGACGACATGGCTGGCGATCGGGGAGCGGCCGGCCGGGAGCTGGTCGAGGACCGAGGTCTCCAGGTCGCCGAAGACCGTCATCGCGACCGTGCGCGGGATCGGGGTGGCCGTCATGACGAGCAGGTGCGGGGGCTGTTTGCCCTTGCCGCGCAGGGCGTCGCGCTGTTCGACGCCGAAGCGGTGCTGTTCGTCCACCACGACCAGGCCGAGGTCGTGGAACTGGACCTTGTCCTCGATGAGGGCGTGGGTGCCGATGACGATGCCCGCCTCGCCGGTGGCCAGGTCGAGCAGGGCCTGACGGCGGGCGGCGGTGCCCATGGAGCCGGTGAGCAGGGTGACCTTGGTGGCGTGCTCGGCGCCGCCCAGCATCCCGCCCTCGGCGAGTTCGCCCATCATCTCGGTGACCGAGCGGTGGTGCTGCTGGGCGAGGACCTCGGTGGGCGCGAGCATGGCCGCCTGGCCGCCGGCGTCGACCACGGCGAGCATGGCGCGCAGGGCCACCAGGGTCTTGCCGGAGCCGACCTCTCCTTGCAGCAGCCGGTGCATCGGGTGGGTGGCGGCCAGGTCGGCGAAGATCTCCGCGGAGACCTTCTGCTGGCCCTCGGTGAGGGTGAACGGGAGGCGGTCGTCGAAGGCCGCGAGGAGACCGTCGGCCGCCGGGACGCGGGGGACGGCGGGCAGCAGGGTGTCGGCGTGCCGGCGGCGGGCCAGGGCGACCTGGAGGACGAAGGCCTCGTCCCACTTCAGGCGGTCGCGGGCGGCGGCGACGTCGGCCTTGGTGTGCGGGCGGTGGATCTTGAGCAGGGCCTCGGGGAGCGGGAGCAGGCCGCGGCCGGCGCGGAGGGAGTCCGGGAGCGGGTCGAGGGCCTCCTGGGCGCTGGGCAGGACCGTCTGCACCGCCTTGCCGATCTTCCAGGACTCCAGTTTGGCGGTGGCGGGGTAGAGGGGGATCAGGGCGCCGGCCCAGGTCTCGATCGCCTCCTCGCCCTCCCCTCGGAGCAGCTCGTAGGCCGGGTGGGCGAGTTGGAGGCGGCGGTTGAAGAGGGAGACCTTGCCGGCGAACATCGCGCGGGTGCCCGGCAGCAGCTCCTTGTGCGGCTTGTGGACGCCGTTGCCGAAGAACACGAGCTGGAGCCGGCCGCTGCCGTCGGTGATGGTGACCTCAAGGCGCTGGCCCTTGCCGCGGGGGGCCTTGGCCGAGGCGAAGGTGTGCAGGCGGGCGTCGGCGACCTGGGCGACCACCGTGACGTGCTCGTCCATGGGGAGGTCGGCGAGGTGGGTGAGCTGGCCGCGCTCCTCGTATCTGCGGGGATAGTGGTGCAGGAGGTCGCCGACGGTGTGCAGGCCGAGGTGCTCGGCCATCACCTTCGCGGTGGCGGGGCCGAGCACCTTCTTGAGCGGTTCTTGCAGTGCGGGCACGAGATCCATTGCACACCACGGCACTGACAATGCCGTAGACGCTGTCCCGGCCGTTCCGCCCGAGGCGCTGTAAACATCAGGGAAACTCCTGGTCAGGCGGGCTTTTCCGGCTTAGGATGGCGCGCTCCGGCCATCCTTCGCGGTCACCGCCCCGACGGGACCGCCCGACCCCGCGCCGCACGCACGCCCCCCTCCGGCGCAGTGACGATGGACTCCCAGACCTCTCAGGCACCCCAGGCATCCCAGTCACCCCACCCACCTCACAGCTTCCAGGTCGACCTGCGCGGCCTGGTGGACCTGCTCTCCCACCACCTCTACTCCAGCCCCAAGGTCTACCTGCGCGAGCTGCTGCAGAACGCCGTGGACGCCGTCACCGCCCGCCGGGCCGCCGAACCGGACGCCCCGGCGCGGATCCGGCTGCACGCGGCGGACGGCGCCCTGCGCGTGGAGGACACCGGCGTCGGACTCACCGAGCCGGACGTGCACAGCCTGCTGGCCACCATCGGACGCAGCTCCAAACGGGCCGAGGGCCTGCACGAGGCCCGGGCGGACTTCCTCGGCCAGTTCGGCATCGGACTGCTGGCCTGCTTCGTCGTCGCCGAGCGGATCCGCGTGGTCAGCCGCAGCGCCCGTACGCCCGGGGCGCCGCCCGTGGAGTGGACGGCCCGGGACGACGGCTCGTACACCGTGCGCACGCTGCCCGACGCCGAGCGGCCCGAGCCGGGCACGACGGTGTACCTGACGGCGCGGGCCGGCGCCGCCGAGTGGCTGGCGCCCGAGCGGGTCCGCGACCTGGCCCGGGACTTCGGCTCGCTGCTGCCCTACGACGTCCGGGTCGGCGACGAGCCGGTCACCGACCTGCCCGCGCCCTGGGACCGGGCCCACCCGAGTCCCGCCGGGCGGCGGGTGGCGCTGGCCCGGCACTGCCGGGAGCTGTTCGGCTTCACCCCGCTGGACTCGATCGACCTGGACGTGCCGCTGGCCGGGATCCGCGGGGTGGCGTACGTGCTGCCGGCGGCGGTCAGCCCGGCCCGGCGGGCCGGCCACCGGGTGCACCTGAAGGGCATGCTGCTCACCGAGCGGGCCGAACAGCTGCTTCCCGACTGGGCGTTCTTCGTGCGCTGCGTCCTGGACACCGACAGCCTGCGGCCCACCGCCTCGCGCGAGGCGCTGTACGAGGACGAGACGCTCGCCGCCGTGCGGGACGCGCTCGGGACGCGGATCCGGTCGTGGCTGACCGGGCTCGCCGCCGGTGACCCGGAGCGGCTGTCGGCCTTCCTCGCCGTGCACCACCTGGGAGTGAAGTCCCTGGCCAGGCATGACGGGGAGATGCTGCGCACGATGCTGCCGTGGCTGCCGTTCGAGACGACCGACGGGCAGCTGTCCCTGGAGGAGTTCGCGCGGCGGCACCCGGTGGTGCACTTCACCCGGACCGTCGAGGAGTACCGGCAGGTCGCGCCGATCGCCTCGGCGCAGGGCGTCGGCGTGGTCAACGGCGGCTACACCTACGACAGCGAGCTGGTCGAGGCGCTGCCGCGGGTGCGGCCGGGGACGGTGGTCGCCGAGCTGGACGCGGACACCGTGACCGCCCACCTGGACGCCGTCGACCCGGGCGAGGAGCTGGCGCTGGCCGGTTTCCTGGCCACCGCGCGCGCGACCCTCGATCCCCTGGGCTGTGACGTCGTCCTGCGGGCCTTCCACCCCCTCTCCGTGCCCGCGCTGCACCTGGACGACCGGGCCGCCCGGCACGAGCAGGCCCGCGCGGCGGCCGAGGAGCAGGCCGACGACCTGTGGGCGGGAATCCTGGGCTCGCTGCGCGGCGGCGCCCCGCGCGCGCGTCTGGTGCTCAACCACCTCAACCCGCTGGTCCGGCGCATCGGTTCGCTCGGCGACCCGGACCTGATCGGCACCGCCACCGAGTCGCTGTACGGACAGGCCCTGCTGATGGCCCAGCGCCCGCTGCGGCCGGCCGACTCGGCGCTGCTGAACCGGGCGTTCATCGGGCTGCTCGCCTGGGCGACCCACGGGGAGGAGGACGGACGATGAGCGGGATCACCGACTTCGACGCGCTGCGCCGGGCGCTGGCGGCGAACTCCGCGGAACCGGAGGGGCCGGCCCGCAACGCGCGCGCGGAGCAGCTGCTGGCCGAGGCCGAGCAGTTGAACGTCCCGCTCGCCGTGATCGAGGCGCTCGGGCACCAGCTGAAGGTCTACAACTACAGCTCCGAGAAGGATAAGATGTTCGTCCCGTTCGCGCGGCTGCTGCGCCTGTGGGACGAACGGCCGGAGGACTTCGACGAGGACGAGGCGCACTCGCTGCACTGGGTCTTCAAGTGGATGTCGGCGGGCATGCTGGACCAGCCGCACGTCCCGCTCGCCTCGGTCGAGAAGTGGCTCGGCGAGATGGAGCACCGCTACCGGCTCGCCGGGTACTCGGAACGCGCGGTGCGCAGTGCCGAGTTGAGTGTGGCCGCGCACATCGGGGACCTCCCGCGCGCGGAACGGGCGTACGCGGCGTGGCTGGCCGCCGACCGGGACCGGATGGCCGACTGCCCCGCCTGCGAGCTGCACGCGCAGGGCGTCTGGCAGGTGCGGTGCGGCAGGGACGCCGAGGCTCTGGAGCTGTGGCGGCCGGTGCTGGAGGGCGAGTTCGCCTGCGCGCACGAGCCGCACACGGTGCTCGCCTCCTCGCTGGCCCCGCTGCTGCGCCTCGGCCGCACCGAGGAGGCCCGGGCCCACCATCTGCGCGGGGTCCGGCTGGTGCGGCCCATGGAGAGCATGCGCGGCGCGTACGCCGACCACGTGGAGTTCTGCGCGCTGACCGGGAACGAGGCGCGCGGTCTCGAACTGCTGGCCGAGCGGCCGGCGTACTTCACGGACACCGGGCATCCGAGCAGCCGGCTGGACTTCATGGCCGTGGTGACGCTGCTCATGGACCGGCTGACCGAGCTGGGTCTCGGCGGGCAGCGGGTGCCGGGGCCGGCCGGGCGGACCTGGACCGCGCGGGAACTCGGTGAGCACGCGCGCGCGGAGGCCGAGGAACTCGCCGAGCGGTTCGACCGCCGCAACGGCACGTCCGCGGTCGGCGACCGGATCCGCGCGCGGATGGCCCGGCGCCCGCTGGCGGAGCGGCTGCCGCTGGGCGTGCGTACGGTCCGCCCCGCTCCGGCGCCGGTGGCCGCGCCCCCGGCACCGGAGGCCCCCGAGGAGCCCGGCGTGGCCGCCCTGCTCGCCGAGGCCCGGCGGCTGTCGGACACCCTGCGGCCGCACGCCCTGGAGGCGTGGGCGGCCCTCGCGCGGGCCGTACCGGACGGCGCCGGTCTCGAACCGCGTGCCCGCGCGGAGATCGCCGACCACGAGGCGATGGCCCGCGGCCCCGAGGGAGTCCCCCTGTTCGACCGGGCGGCGGAGCTGTACGCGGAGGCGGGCGACCCCGGGGAGGCGCTGGCGGCACGCGCGCGTGGGGCGTACGTCCGCGCGCTGGCAGGAGAGGTGGAGGCGGCCCTCGCCGCGGTCACCGGCCTGTACGACGAGGTGCTCGCGCTGTACGCCGCCGGGGGCACCGGGGTGCGGCAGACCGCGTCGGTGGTGATGGGCCGGGCGCGGATCCTGATGCGGCGGGTGCACGAGGCCGCCGGCCGGGGCGCCGAACGGGAGGCCGGGCAGGCCGTCGGGGACGCCGAGGCGGCGGTGCGGGAGGTGCTGGCGCTCGTCGAGGGACACGGCGGGGACGATGTGCGGCTGGCGGCACGGGCCGCCGAGGCGCGGGCGATGCTCGCCGAACTCGCCGCGCTCACCGGGGACGCGGAGCGGGCGGCGGACCTGTTCCGGCGGGCCGCCGACGGGTACGTGACGGCCGGGCTGCCGTGGTTCGCGGTCGAGTACGAGGTGCAGGTCGCCGCCCTGGCCCACCAGGCCGGTGACCCGGCCGGGGCCGAGCGGGCACTGCGGGCGGCCCTGGAGCACGGCGGGCCGTACGTGGAGCCGGTCGGGCGGGCCCAGCTGCACCTCCAGCTCGCCGAGGTGCTCGGCGGCCGGGACGCGCCCGCCGAGGCGGCCGAGCACGCGCTGGAGGCCGCGCACTGGGCCGACGAGGCCGGCGAGAGCGGCACCCTGGGCGCGTGGGCGCGGCAGCAGCTGGGCGGTTTCCTGCTGCGCCGGGGCCGGTACGCGGAGGCCGCCGAGGTGCTGGAGTCCGCGCTGGCCGACCTGAGCGCCGAGACGCACGGTGACGGGCTGGTGGTGCAGGCCCGCTGGTGGCTCGGGGACTGCCTGGGCGAGCTGGGCGAGCACCGGGCCGCCGCGGAACAGCGGCTCAAGGCCGCGGAGCTGGCCCGGCACTGGCCGGAGCAGCAGGACCACGCCACCCTCGCCCACCTCGCGGCCGAGTCGCTGGGCAGCGCGGGGCTGGACGAGGAGGCGGACCGGGCCTACGCGCGCGCGGGCGATCTGTGGCGCACGCTCGGCAACGCCCAGTTCCTGGTCCGCTCGCTGCGCGCCCGGGCCTGGCTGGCGCTGGGCGGGGAGCGCGGGGCGGGGCACGCCCGCGCGCTGATGGCGGAGGCGGTCCGGGAGGGCGAGGCGGCACTGGCGGCGGCGCGGGGCGCGGACCGGGAGGAGCCGGCCGCGGAACTGGGCGGCACCCACCGGCAGTTCGCGGAGCTGCTGGCCCGCTCGGCGTCCGAGGAGGCCGAGGACGCGGCGATCCGGGCCGCGTTCGAGGCGGCGCTGGAGCAGATGACCCGGGCCGTGTCGGTGTTCGCCGGGCTCGGCGCGGCCGGGCTGCACGGCCGTACCGGAGCGGAACTGGGCGCGGGCTGGCTGGAGGCGGACCTCGGCCGTCCGGCGCGGGCGGCGGCACACGCGCGTGCGGTGCTCGCGGCCTACGAGGGCGCCGACGACACCGACGAGACGGTCCGCACCCGGCGCGAGGAGGCGACCCAGATGCTGGAGGCGGTGCGAGAGGCGTCGGCACCGGAGGAGCCGGAACAGGGCTGACGCGGGGGCGGGCTCGCGCGACGCGGCCTCGTCCGGCCGGGCCGGAGCAGGGGGCGGCTCACTCCACGCCGACGAGCAGCAGGGCTCCCTGCCGGCCGCCGTGGTACACCACCGTGTCCACGGCCAGGTAGGTCTCGCGTACGTGGGTCTCCAGGTGGGTGGCGACGGTCCGCGGCGCCTCGTCGCCGACGACCAGCGTGACCAGCTCGCCGCCGGCCTGGAGCATGCGGTCCAGGACGGTCCGGGCGGTGGCGGTGACGTCCGTGCCGATCACCGCCACGTCGCCGTCGATCAGACCGAGCACGTCCCCGGCCTGGCAGATGCCGGCCGTCGTCCACGACTCGTGCTCGGCGACGGCGACCTCGGCGTACCGGGTGGCGCCCGCCGCCGAGGTCATCTGGACGACGTCCTCGTCGAAGCGGCGCTCCGGCTCGTGCACCGCGAGCGCGGCGATGCCCTGGACCGCCGAGCGGGTCGGGATCAGGGCCACCCGGATGCCCTCGGTGCGGGCCTGCTCGGCCGCGGCGGCGGCCGTGTGGCGCAGCTCGGCGTCGTTGGGCAGCAGGACGACCTCGCGCGCGTGGGCGCGCCGTACCGCCTGCACCAGTTCCCCGCTGGCGGGCGGCTCCCCGGGGCGCGCGAGGACGGTGGTCGCGCCGGCCTCGGTGTACAAACCGGCCAGGCCCTCACCCGGTACTACGGCGACGACCGCGCGCTGGGCCCGCTCGCGCGGCGGACGCTCCCGGCCGGTGTGCACGTCCCCGAGCCCGAAGTGGGTGATCCGGATCCGGTACGGCCGCCCGGCCTCCACGCCGGCCTCCACGGCGGCGCCGGCGTCGTCGACGTGCACATGGACGTTCCACAGGCCGTCGCCGCCGACCACGACCAGGGAGTCCCCGAGGGCGTCCAGCCGCGCGCGCAGCCGGGTCACGGCCGTGTCGTCGGCCTCCAGCAGGTAGATCACCTCGAACGCGGGCCCGTCCGCGCCGGCCGCGTCGGCGCACGGGCCGCCCTCGGTCCCGCACCCCGGGACCTCCTCCACGCGCGCGTGGGCTTCCGCTGCGGTCCCCGGGGACCACGGGACCCCGCGCGACGGGATCTCCCGCACCGCCTCCCCCGTGACCGCCTCCACCAGCGCGCCCAGCACCGCCACCAGCCCGCGCCCGCCCGCGTCGACCACGCCGGCCCGCTCCAGCACGGCCAGCTGGCCCGGGGTCGCCGCCAGGGCGGCCCGCGCGCCCTCGTAGGCGGCGCGCGCGACCGTCCCGCAGTCGCCCCCGGCCCCCTCGGCGGCGTCGGCGGCGGCCGAGGCGACCGTCAGCACCGTGCCCTCGACGGGGTGGGCCACGGCCTGCCGGGCGGAGTCGGCGGCCCGGCGCAGGGCCAGCCGCAGCGCCGGGCCGTCGGTGTGAGCGGCGTCACCGGCGTCCGCGAGGACCTGCGCCATGCCGCGCAGCAGCTGCGCGAGGATCGTCCCGGAGTTGCCGCGGGCCCCGATGAGCGCCCCGTGGGCCATGGCCCGTACCGCGTCCGCCAGTGCGGGCTCGGCGCAGCCGGTCCCGTACCCGGCGAACACCGCCTCCACGGCCGTCGCCGCGGACTCCAGCGTCAGGTAGAGATTGGTCCCGGTGTCGCCGTCGGCCACCGGATAGACGTTGATCGCGTCGATCTCCTCACGGGCCCGCCCCAGGGCCCGGAGCGCCAGACCGCACCAGGTGCGCACCGCGAGAGCATCGAGGAATGTCTGCGGCACCTGCGCCACCTGCGCCTCCCTGAGCTGGCTGGACGTGGGACGCAGCGTAGACCCCGGATCGCCGGGTTCCGGAGGAGGGCCGGGAGCGGGGGCCTGATCTGCCATGGTAGTTTCGCTGTACGGACGCAGTCGTTGTATGCTGCTCCGGTTGCCCGATCCCGATCGGGCCATTCCCCCTGGCAACGCCACTCAGATTCAGGTCTTAGGATCTCGATCCCGGCATGCCGGGATCAACCGTAAGTGCATCTGAAGTCTTTGGAGTGACCCGTGGCTGCCAACTGCGACGTCTGCGGCAAGGGGCCGGGCTTCGGCAACAACATCTCGCACTCGCACCGCCGTACGCCCCGCCGCTGGAACCCGAACATCCAGCGTGTGCGTACCGTGGTCGGCGGGACGCCGAAGCGCGTGAACGCCTGCACCTCGTGCATCAAGGCCGGCAAGGTCTCGCGCTGACGCTACAGCTGAGCGCGCGGCCACTGCCTGGTTCGCTGCACTGAGCCGGTCCACCTCCGGGTGGGCCGGCTTTTTGCCGTACCCGCGAACGGTTCCGGGCTGCCAGAATCCACGGAATGCGCTTCGGCATCCTGGGCCCCACCCAGATCCACACCGGCGACGGCACCCCCGTCGACCCCGGCGGCCCCCGGCCCCGCGCCCTGCTCACCCTGCTGCTCCTCGACGCCGGCCGCCCGGTCCCCGTCGAGCGCCTCCTGGACGGCCTGTACGGTGCCGAACCGCCCGCCGGGGCCCTGGGCGCCCTCCAGTCGCAGATCTCCCGGCTGCGCCGGCGGCTCGCGCCGCACACCCGCATCGACGCCGTCCCCGCGGGCTACACCCTCGCCGTCGGCCCGGACACCGTCGACGCCCACCGTTTCGCCCGGCTGGCCACCGAGGGCCGCGGCGCGCTCACGGCCGGCGACCACCCGCGCGCGGCGGCCCTGCTGCGCGACGCCCTCGCGCTGTGGCGCGGCCCCGCGCTGCCCGACCTGCCGGACGCGCACGCCGACCGGGCCCGGCTGGAGGAGCTGCGGCTGGCCGTCGTACAGGACCGGATCGAGGCCGAGCTGGGCACCGGGGGCGGCCCGGAGCTGGTGCCCGAGCTGCGGGCGCTGCTGCGGGAGCGGCCGCTGGACGAGCGGCTGTACGGGCAGCTGATGCGGGCCCTGCACGCGGCCGGGCGGCCCGCCGAGGCGCTGGCCGTGTTCGGGGAGGCCCGGCGCACGCTCGCCGACGAGCTGGGCGCCGACCCGTCGCCCGGGCTGTCCGCGCTCCACCTCCGGCTGCTCCGGGACGGCACCGGCGCCCCGGCCCGGCCCCGGCTCCCGGCCCAGCTCACCCGCTTCGTGGGCCGCGAGACGGAGCTGGCCCGGATCGACCGGGCGCTGGCCGGGTCCCGGCTGGTGACGCTGACCGGTCCCGGAGGCGTCGGCAAGACCCGGCTCGCGCTGGAGGCGGCCCGTGCCCGCACCGGCGCCGGGGTCTGTCTGGTCGAGCTGGCGCCGCTCGCCGACGGCGCCCGGATCCCGTACGCGGTGCTGGCGGCGCTCGGGGTGCGGGACGGCTTCCGCAGCCCGGCGGCCAACGCCCTGGACCGGCTGCTGGAGGCACTGGCGGACCGTGAGGTGCTGCTGGTGCTCGACAACTGCGAGCACCTCGTCGAGGCGGCCGCGCGGACGGCCGCACTGCTCCTGGCCGCCTGTCCCGGGGTCCGCGTGCTGGCGACCGGCCGGGAGTCGCTGGGCATCACCGGCGAGGTGCTGGTGCCGGTGCCGCCGCTGCCCGAGGAGCCGGCGGTACGGCTGCTGCTGGACCGGGCGCGCGCGGTACGGCCCGATTTCGGCGGCCACGCGCGCGTGCCGGAGATCTGCCGGGCGCTGGACGGGCTCCCGCTGGCGATCGAGCTGGCCGCGGCGCGGCTGCGCACCCTCTCCGTGGACGAGCTGGCGGACCGGCTGCACGACCGGTTCCGGGTGCTCGCGCGCGGGGACCGGGCCAAAGCGCCCCGGCACCGCACCCTGCGCGCGGTGGTCGAGTGGAGCTGGGAGCTGCTGGACGCCGGGGAACGGGACCTGGCGGGCAGACTGACCGTCTTCGCGGGCGGCGCCACCCTCGACGCCGTCGCGGCCGTGTGTGGGGTGCCGTACCCGGAGGACCCGCTGGCGTCCCTGGTGGAGAAGTCCTTCCTGGAGGTCTCCGACGGCCGCTACCGCATGCTGGAGACCATCCGCGCCTTCGCGGCGGAGTCGCTCACCGACCGCCGGCAGCCGGACCCCGAGCACCTGCGCGCGGCGCACGCCGCCTACTACCTGCGGCTGGCCGAGCGGGCGGAGCCGTTGCTGCGGGGCGCGGACCAGGTGCGCTGGCTGGAGCGGCTGGCCGCCGAGCAGGAGAACCTGGACGCGGCGCTGCGGTACCTGACGCGGACGGCACCGCGGGACGCGCTGCGGCTGACGGCCGCGCTGACCTGGTTCCGGCGGCTGCGCGGACTGCACGGCGACCGCGTGCCGGGTGCCCGGGCACTGCTCGCGGCGGTCGGCGCGGAGCCGCCGCCCGGGCTGGCCGAGGAGTACGCGCTGTGCGCGATGAACGCCGTCTCCGGGCGGGGCGACGACCCGGAGGACGCCGGTCTGATCGCGCGCGTGGCCGCCCTCATGGACTCGTTCGACCGCCCGCTGCGGCTGCCGTTCACGGTGATCCTGTGGTCCCTCACGGGCGGTCCGCAGCCGACCGCGGACGAGGGCGTGCGCGTGCAGCTGGGCCGGGAGCCGTGGGGCCTGGCCCTGCTGGACGTGGGCCTCGCCTACCAGGCGCTGTTCGCGGGGCGGCCCGCCGACGCGGAGGCGGGCTTCACGCGCGCGTGGCAGGGCTTTTGCGGCACCGGCGACCGCTGGGGCATGGCCAACTGCCTCGATCCGCTGGGCGGGTTCGCGTACGGCCGGGGCGAGTACGCGCGGGCGCTGGCCCTGCTGGACGAGGGCCTGGTCCACGTCCGGGAGCTGGACGCGCCGGAGGAGACCGCGGACCTGCTGCGCACGCGGGCGGTGGTGCTGCTGGCCCAGGGGGCGCCTGAGGAGGCCGCCGCGCATTTCACGCGCTCCGGCGAGCTGGCCCGTACCGCCGGGGCGGGCGACAAGGTGGCCGGTGCGCTGCGCGGCCTGGGGGACACGGCCCGGCTGGCCGGGGACACGGCACGCGCGCGCGTGCACTACGAGAACGCCCTGGAGGCCTGCGCGGCCACCTGGTTCAGCGTCGGCGAGACGGTGCGGATCCTCATCGGGCTGGGCCGTACGGCCGCCGCCGAGGGCGACCGGGACACCGCCGGGGAACGGCTCGCCCAGGCCCGTGCGCAGGCCCTGGAGTCGCGCGACACGCTCCTGCTCGCCGATGTCGCCGACGCGCTCGCGGCCCTCGCCCCGCGCCCGGAGCGGGCGGCCGAACTCCTCGGCGCCGCCGCGGGCCTGCGCGGCGCGGCCCTGCCCGGCGACCCGGACGTCGCCCGGACGACGCGGCACACGCGCGCCTGCCTGTCCGCGGCGGCCTACGCCGCCGCCTACGAACAGGGCCGCGGCCTGCGGTCGGCGGCGGTCAGCGAACGGTAGGCGCACGGTAAGCGGGGCCCGGGACAGTGGCCGGCATGACGAAGACACACCGCCTCCGCCATCTGTCCGTCCTGATCTCCGGCGCCAGCGTCGCCGGTCCCGCCCTCGCCCTGAACCTGGTCCGCCACGGCGCTCGGGTCACGGTCGTCGAGAAGGCGCCCGCCCTGCGCGCCGGCGGCTTCGCCGTCGACTTCCGCGGGCACGTGCACCGCACGGTGCTCACCTCGATGGGCATCTGGGAGGAGGTGTGGGCCCACCGGACGCACATGGGCCGGCAGAGCGTCGTCGCCGCTGACGGCACTCCGCGCGTGGACCTGCCCGCGGAGCTGATGAGCGGCGACGTGGAGATCTTCCGCGGCGACCTGGCGCGGATCATGTACGAGCGCACCAAGGACGCGGTGGAGTACGTCTTCGGCGACTCCGTCACGGCGCTGACCGACACCGGCCGGGGCGTCGAGGCCGCCTTCGAGCGCGGCGCGCCCCGCCGCTTCGACCTGGTCGTCGGCGCCGACGGCCTGCACTCGGACACCCGCCGCCTGGTCTTCGGCGACGAGTCCGGCCACCTGCGCTTCCTGGACCACTACGTGGCCGGCTTCAGCCTTCCCAACCACCTGGGCCTGAACCGCACCGGCCGCCTCTACAGCGAGCCCGGCCGCTGCGTCTGCATGAACAACTACGACGGCGATCCGGAGCGGGCCGGCGCGCTGCTGGTGTTCCGGTCCGGGCGGCTGGCGTACGACCGCCGGGACGTCGCGGCGCAGAAGCGGATCCTCACCGAACGGTTCACCGGGATGGGCTGGGAGACGCCGGCCGTGCTCAAGGGCCTCGCGGCGGCGGACGACCTGTACTTCGACGCCATCGCGCAGATCCACGTCGACCGGCTCACCCGGGGCCGGGTGGCGCTGCTCGGGGACGCCGGGTACGGGGCGACGATGGGCGGCATGGGGACGGGCGTGGCGATCGTCGCCGCCCATGTCCTCGCCGGTGAGCTGGCCCTGGCGGACGGCGACCACCGGGTGGCGCTGGCCGCCTACGAGAGCCGGATCCGGGACTTCGCCAAGGGCTGCCAGAAGATCTCCGGCAACGCGGGGCCGTTCTTCGCCCCGCCCACCGAGCGGCGCATCCGCAGCCGGGACCGGACGTACCGGCTGCTCGCCTCCCGGCCGCTGGCCGGGTTCTTCAAGCGGCTGACGCAGAAGGCGGCGACCGCGATCGAACTGCCGGAGTATCCCGCCTGAGCCCTCAGCGGCCGTCCCGCCGCAGCGCCCACCCGTGGTCGACGGGGCCGATGCCGGCGCCGAGGGCGAACCCGGCCGCGATCGCCCCGGTGACGTACTCCTTGGCCGCGACGACCGCCTCCGGCACGGACCGCCCCCGCGCCAGACCGCAGGCGATCGCGGAGGCGAGGGTGCAGCCGGTGCCGTGGGTGTGCCGGTTGTCGAGGCGGGGGGCCCGCAGCAGGTGTTCCTCCGTGCCGTCGGTGAGCAGGTCCACGGCGTCGCCCGCGAGGTGTCCGCCCTTGATCAGCACCCAGCGCGGCCCGAACTCCAGCACGGCCGCGGCGGCCGTTCGCAGATCGTCCTCGGACCGGACGCGGACGCCGGTGAGTTGGGCGACCTCGTCGAGGTTCGGGGTGGCCACGGTCGCCACCGGCAGCAGCCGGGTCCGCACGGAGTCCAGGGCGGAGGCCGCCAGCAGCGGGTCGCCGTGCTTGGAGACGCCGACCGGGTCGACGACGGCCGGCGCGTCCGTACCGGAGATCAACTCGGCGACCGCCCCGACCAGTTCGGCGGAGGCCAGCATGCCGGTCTTCACGGCCTGGACGCCGATGTCGTCCACGACGCTGCGGTACTGGGCCCGGACCGCTTCCACCGGCAGCTCCCAGGCGCCCTGGACGCCCGTGGAGTTCTGCGCGGTCACCGCGGTGAGCACGCTCATGCCGTGCACGCCGAGGGCGAGCATGGTCTTCAGGTCGGCCTGGATGCCGGCGCCGCCGCCGGAGTCCGACCCGGCCACGGTCAGGACACGGGGGATCACGACTCGATGTCCCCGAAGTGGTCCCAGCCGCCCTTGCTGGTCCAGGGCGCCCCGTCGACGGTCACCTGGGGCAGCGCGGAGGGGTTGAGGACCTCGCCGATGACCTTCCAGCGGGCCGGCAGCTTGGCGTCCGGCGGGAAGGTCGCCACGATGGCGTGGTCCTCTCCCCCGCTCAGCACCCACTGCAGCGGGTCCACGCCGACGGCCTGCCCGATGTCGTGCATCTGCGTCGGGATGTCGATGGCGCCGGAGCGGATGTCGATGCGGACCTTGCTGGCCTCGGCGATGTGCCCGAGGTCGGCGATCAGGCCGTCGCTGACGTCGCACATCGCGGTGGCGCCGAGCGCGGCGGCGGCCGGGCCCGCGTGGTACGGCGGCTCGGGGCGCCGGTGGGCCTCCACGAAGGCACGCGGCGAACGGAAACCGCGGGCGAGCACGGCGTACCCGGCCGCGGACCAGCCGAGCCAGCCGGTGACGGCCACCAGGTCGCCGGGCTGGGCACCCGCGCGCGTGACGGGCTCCTGGTTGCGCAGATCGCCGAGCGCGGTGATCGACACCATGATCGTGTCGCCGCGTACGACGTCCCCGCCGACCACGGAGGCGCCCGCGACCTGGCACTCGTCGCGCAGGCCGTCCATCAGCTCGGTCGGCCAGGTGACCGGCAGCTCGGCCGGGACGACCAGGCCCAGCAGCAGGGCGGTCGGTACGGCGCCCATCGCGGCGATGTCGGCGAGGTTCTGCGCGGCGGCCTTGCGGCCGACGTCGTAGGCCGTGGACCAGTCGCGGCGGAAGTGCCGGCCCTCCAGCAGGATGTCGGTGCTCGCCACCACCCGGCGGTCGGGGGCGGCGACCACCGCGGCGTCGTCGCCGGGGCCCACCCGGACCGCCGGGGTGGTGGTGAGACGGGAGGTCAGCTCCCTGATGAGCCCGAACTCACCTAGCTCACCCACTGTGCCCTTCATTGCCTCAAGCCCCTTCTGTGCCGTGCCCTGCCCGGTAGCGCGTCCCCAGTGTCCCCGATACGGTCGAGGTGACCGTCAACTCCTGTCGTGCCTGCACCCTGGCGCGCAAGCCCGGTCCCCGCGGGTCTCCCCGCGGGGTGCGGCAACGCGATACCGTGGCGTTCCTCTTCCCCACATGATCCTCGTGGCCGCCTTGGAGGTTCCGTGGTACAGGCGTACATCCTGATCCAGACGGAGGTCGGCAAGGCGTCGACCGTCGCCGAGACGATCGCCAAGATTTCCGGAGTCCTCCAGGCCGAGGACGTGACGGGTCCGTACGACGTCATCGTGCGCGCCCAGGCGGACACCGTCGACGAACTCGGTCGCATGGTGGTCGCCAAGGTCCAGCAGGTGGACGGCATCACGCGCACCCTGACCTGTCCGGTCGTGCATCTGTAGCCCCCGTCTACGCTTGGCCGGTGAACATCTTCCGTCACCGGCCTCTCGCCCTGCTCGCGCCGGCCCTGCTGGTCGTGGTCGCGGGCTGCTCCTCCGCAGGCGACAGCGACACCGTGGCCGTTCCCACCCCCGACGCGAAGACCGCCCCGCTCTGCCGGGATCTGGACAAGGTGCTGCCGCGGAAGGTGAACGGCGCGAGCCGCCAGGACCCCGAGCCCCGGTCCGCCTACACGGCGGGCTGGGGAAGCCCGGCGATCATACTGCGCTGCGGCATCGTCCGGCCGCCGAAGATGGTCGATCCCAAGGTCGCCCTCGGTGACGACCCGGACGCGGTCGGCGGCGGGGTCAACGGGGTGGAGTGGCTGATGGAGAAGGAGGACGACGGGACGTGGCGGTTCACCACGTCCGGTCGTCGCGCGTACGTGCAGGTGACCCTGCCGAAGAAGCTGTCCGGGGCGGACGACAGCGCCCAGGTGCTGATGGACCTGGCGTCGGCCGTCAAGAAGGCGATCCCCGAGGGGCTCGCCTCCATGCGGTACTGAACGGCCGCGGGTCAGCGCAGTCCGGTGGAGCGGCGCAGCGCCGCCTGCACCAGGCGGTCGACCAGCTCGGGGTAGCTGATCCCGCTCGCCTGCCACATCTGCGGGTACATCGAGATCGGCGTGAAGCCGGGCATGGTGTTGATCTCGTTGATCACGAACTCGCCGTCCTCGGTGAGGAAGAAGTCCGCGCGGACCAGGCCCTCGCAGGAGGCCGCCTCGAACGCCTCGACGGCGAGCCCCTGCACCTCGGCGGTCTGCTCAGGAGTGAGCGGGGCCGGGACGACGCCGGGCGTGGAGTCGATGTACTTGGCCTCGAAGTCGTAGTACGCGTGCGCGTCCGGCGGCGGGATCTCGGCCGGGACGGAGGCGCGCGGCCCGTCCTCGAACTCCAGCACGCCGCACTCGATCTCGCGGCCCCGCAGGGCCGCCTCGATCAGGATCTTCGGGTCGTGGGACTGCGCCTCGGCGATCGCCTCGTCCAGCCCGGACAGGTCGTCGACCTTGGTGATGCCGATGGAGGAACCCGCGCGCGCGGGCTTCACGAACAGCGGCCAGCCGTGCTCACCGGCGAAGTCGATGATCCGCTTGCGGGCGGCGGACTCGTCCTGCGCCCACTCGCGGGGGCGGATCACCAGGTACGGGCCGACCTTGAGCCCGAAGGAGGTGAACACCCGCTTCATGTACTCCTTGTCCTGGCCGACGGCCGAGGCGAGCACGCCCGAGCCGACGTACGGCACCCCGGACAGCTCCAGCAGGCCCTGCAGGGTGCCGTCCTCGCCGTAGGGGCCGTGGAGCACCGGGAAGACCACGTCGACCTCGCCGAGGGCCTTGGGCACGGAGCCGGGCTCGCTGTAGACGACCTCGCGGTTCGCGGGGTCGACGGGGAGCACCACGCCGCCCTCGTGCGACTCCGCCAGCTCGGCCACGCTGGGGGTACGGCGGTCGGTGATGGCCATCCGCTCCGGCTCGTCGGCCGTCAGCGCCCAGCGGCCGTCCGAGGTGATGCCGATCGGCAGGACGTCGTACTTCGTCCGGTCGATGGCCTTGAGGACGGCGCCCGCGGTGACCACGGAGATCCCGTGTTCGGAGCTGCGCCCGCCGAACACGACGGCCACGCGCGGCTTGCGCGACGGCTGCTCGGGGCTGTGGGGAAGGTTCTCGGTGCTCATATCGCGTTGAGAGTACCCGGAGGTAGCGGCCAAGTCAGCGCGCCCTCCCGGGCGGTCGCTCAGCGTCGCGCGGACGGTCGCACAGCGTCGCGCGACGGGCCCGGGACGGACCGCCCGGGGCCGCTCTCAGCGGCGTTCGGGCTTGGCGCTGCGCGCCATCAGCTCCTTGAGCGCGGCGACCGGCGACTTGCCCTCGTGCACGATGCCGACGACCGTCTCGGTGATCGGCATCTCGACTCCGTGCCGGCGGGCCAGATCCAGCACGGACTCGCAGGACTTGACGCCCTCGGCGGTCTGCCGGGTGACCGCGATCGTCTCCTCCAGGGACATGCCCTTGCCGAGGTTGGTGCCGAAGGTGTGGTTCCGGGACAGCGGCGAGGAGCAGGTGGCCACCAGGTCGCCCAGTCCCGCCAGACCGGAGAAGGTCAGCGGGTCTGCGCCCATCGCGAGGCCGAGCCGGGTGGTCTCGGCGAGGCCGCGGGTGATGAGCGAGCCCTTGGCGTTGTCACCGAGTCCCATGCCGTCGGCGATGCCGACCGCGAGGCCGATGACGTTCTTGACCGCGCCGGCCAGTTCGCAGCCGACCACGTCGGTGTTGGTGTACGGCCGGAAGTACGGCGTGTGGCAGGCGGCCTGGAGCCGCTGGGCGACCCGCTCGTCGGTGCAGGCCACGACGGCGAGGGCGGGCATGCGGGCGGCGATCTCGCGGGCCAGGTTGGGTCCGGTGACGACCGCGATCCGGTCTGCGCCCACCTTGGCGACGTCCTCGACGACCTCGCTCATCCGCATGGTGGAGCCGAGTTCGACGCCCTTCATCAGGGAGACCAGGACGGTGTCCGGGGCGAGCAGCGGGGACCACTCGGCGAGGTTGGCGCGCAGGGTCTGGGAGGGGATGGCGAGCACGGTGAAGTCCGCGTCCCGGAGCGCCTCGGCCGCGTCGGCGGTGGCGCGCAGGTTCTCCGGGAGTTCCACGCCGGGCAGGTAGTCGGGGTTGGTCCGGGTGGAGTTGACCGCCTCGGCCAGCTCCGCGCGGCGGGCCCACAGGGTCACGTCGCAGCCGGCGTCGGCGAGGACCATGCCGAAGGCGGTGCCCCACGAACCGGTGCCCATGACGGCCGCCCGCACAGGCTTGCTCACTTGCTCTGCCCTTCCGCTTGCCTGGCCTGCCTTGCCTGCGTCTGCGCCTGGGTGCGGCGGCGCTGCTCGATCCGCTCACGGCGCGGGTCGTACGGCCTCTCGGGCGCCTTCTCGCCGCGGATCTGCTCCAGCTGGCGGGTGATGGCGGCCATGATGACCTCGGTGGCCTCCTTCAGCACCTCCGGCGTCATCTCCTTGCCGTAGAAACGGGAGAGGTCCACCGGCGGGCCCGCCAGCACGCGGTGCGTCTTGCGCGGGAAGAGGCTGGGCTTCCTGGCGTACGGCGGCAGCAGTTCGTTGGCGCCCCACTGGGCGACCGGGATGACCGGGCACTTGGTCTGCAGGGCGACGCGGGCGGCGCCGGTCTTGCCGGTCATGGGCCAGCCGTCCGGGTCGCGGGTGAGGGTGCCCTCGGGGTAGAAGGCCACGCACTCGCCGCGCTCGACGGCGTCGATGGCGGCCCGGAAGGCGCTCAGGGCGTCCGTGGACTCGCGGTAGACGGGGATCTGTCCGGTGCCGCGCATGGCGGCTCCGACGAATCCCTTCTTGAAAAGCCCGCTCTTCGCCAGGAATCGCGGGACCCGCCCGGTGTTGTACTGGTAGTGCGCGTACGCGAAGGGGTCCAGGTGGGAATTGTGGTTCACCGCGGTGATAAATCCGCCCTCGGCCGGAATGTGCTCCATTCCACGCCAGTCCCGCTTGATCAGAACCACCAGCGGCGGTTTGCAGAGCACCGCGGCGAAGCGGTACCAGAAGCCGATTCTGCGGCGGGACACAAGGACACCTTCCTCTAGGGCTGCCACCCCGGCGGGGGCCGCACAAGTCTGGCCCCGGGCCGCCGGTCTGTCGAGAACACCGTACGCCCCGCTCCCCGCGGCGCCGGATGACCCGGGGACAATGTGCGGGACGAGAGAGGGACGGTACGCCGGTGCAGTGGACCTTGGTCATCCCCCTGAAGCCCTTGGCGCGGGCCAAGAGCAGGCTCGCGGACACCGCCGACGACGGGGTACGCCCGGCGCTGGCGCTGGCGTTCGCGCAGGACACGGTGGCCGCGGCCCTGGCCTGCCCGGCGGTGTCGGATGTGGCGGTCGTCACGGACGACGAGCTGGCCGGCCGGGAGCTGGCGGCGCTGGGGGCGCGGATCGTCCCGGACGTCCCCGGCGGCGGCCTGAACGCCGCCCTGGCGCACGGCGCGGCGGTCGTACGGGACATACGCCCCGGCGCTGCGGTCGCGGCCCTGAACGCCGATCTGCCGGCCCTGCGTCCGGCGGAACTGTCCCGGGTGCTGAGCGCCGCCGCGGAATTCCCCCGGGCTTTTCTCACCGATGCGGCCGAGGTGGGCACGACTTTGCTGGCGGCGGCCGGTGACCGTGAATTGCGTCCGGTGTTCGGCGTGCATTCCCGCATGCGGCACCGGGCGTCGGGCGCGGCGGAACTCGCGCTGGCTGGGGTCGATTCCGTCCGGCAGGACGTGGACACCGGTCAGGATCTGCGGGCGGCGCTGGCCCTCGGGGTGGGGCCGCACACGGCGGCGGTGTCGGCGGCCCTGGCGGTGGGCGCCCGGCCGGCCCCGGCGGCCCCGCGTCCGGCGGCGGGCGGCCCCGGCGGCCGGCGGCCGGAGCCACTACGCTGACGGCCATGCAAGCCACCGCGTTCACCTACGACCCGGAGACCCGCAGCGGGCAGGTGCTCCTCGACGACGGCACCCCGGTGCCGTTCGACCGCGCCGCGTTCGACGCCGGAGACCTGCGGCTGCTGCGCCCCGGGCAACGCGTGCGGATCGAGACGGAGGGCGAGGGGGGCACCCTCCGGATCACTCTCGTCACCCTCCAGACCTTCTGACCGCCCTTGTACACACCGCGGGCCGGGCTCCCCTGGGGAGTCCGGCCCGGCGCGTGAATGCCCTGGCGGTCCTACGACGTCGCCTTGCGGGCGGTGGTCTTCTTCGCGGTGGTCTTGCGGGCCGTCGACTTCTTCGCCGGGGCCTTCTTGGCGGTCACCTTCTTCGCCGGGGCCTTCTTCGCCGTGGTCTTCTTCGCGGCGGTCTTCGTCGCGGCGGTCTTGGCGGTCGCCGTGGTGGTCTTCTTGGCGGCGGGCGCCTTCTTCGCCGTGGTCTTCTTGGCGGTGGCCGTGGTCTTCTTCGCGGGCGTCGTCTTCTTCGCCGCCGTGGTCTTCTTGGCCGCACCGGCCGTCTTCTTGGCGGCGGCCTTCTTGCCGACGGCCTTGGCGATGGTGGGCGGCGGGCCGGACAGGCTGCCCTTGGGCGCCTTCTTCACGGCGACCTCGCCACCGCGCGGCAGCTTCTTCGAGCCGCTCACCAGGTCCTTGAAGCCCTGACCGGCGCGGAAGCGCGGCACGGAGGTCTTCTTGACCCGAACCCGCTCGCCCGTCTGGGGGTTGCGGGCGTAGCGGGCGGGACGGTCCACCTTCTCGAAGGACCCGAAGCCGGTGACCGAGACCCGCTCGCCCGCGACGACCGCGCGGACGATGGCGTCCAGGACATGATCGACAGCGTCGGCGGCCTGCTGGCGGCCACCCACCTTGTCGGCAATCGCTTCTACGAGCTGCGCCTTGTTCACGTCTTCCCCTTCGGAGACTTCGCCAGAACGAAAGTGTTCAAGCTTTTTCGCACGTTAGGCAGATATATACCGCAAATCAAACACGAAACGGGCTTATCACCCTCGTGCCGCAACGGACTCGGCCGTCCCGGACGGTTCAGCGGTCCTCTTCGGGGATGCGACCCGCGTCGAGGTCCGCCGTGAACCGATCGAGCCGCCTTGCCGCGTCGGCGAGATCGTGCTTGGCCGCGGCCGTAATGACCAGCAGCTTCCGGGTCAGCGCCATCCGTACGCCCTCCGGGACTTGCAGTGCGCGCACCTTTGCGTGCGCTTCCTTGAGCTGGTTCGCGACCGCCGTATAGAGCTGGAGTTGGCCGTCGTGTTCCATGCACAGATTGTGCCATCTGGGGCGAGTTGTCGCCTGCGCAGGGGGCAACTGCCGCCTCAAATGGCCTTCCAGGCACTTGCGGTGGACGCGAACACAGCACTCACGTACCCAAACAACGGCCGTCCTAACGTGGGCAGTTGGGCTGAGCTGGGCTTGGTCGCAGGGCCGTTCGGGTGCAGACATGGCTGTACCCCCAATCGTGGCGATCGGGGGTACAGAGGGGGTGTTGCGGTGGCCGAAATCCGACCCGGTCCGGGGGTCCGCGGGGGCCCGGATCAGACCTGGAGCGTCCGCGGCTTGTAGGCGGGGCGCTTCGACTCGTAGGTGGCGATGTCGGCCTCGTTCTGGAGCGTGATGGAGATGTCGTCCAGGCCGTTCAGCAGCCGCCAGCGGGAGTTCTCGTCCAGCTCGAAGGAGGCGGTGATGCCCTCGGCGCGGACCTCACGCGCCTCAAGGTCCACAGTGACCTCAGCAGTGGGGTCCTGTTCGGTCAGCTCCCACAGCGCGTCCACGGTCTGCTGGTCGAGCACGACCGTGAGCAGGCCGTTCTTCAGCGAGTTGCCGCGGAAGATGTCGGCGAAGCGGGAGGAGATCACGGCCTTGAAGCCGTAGTTCTGCAGCGCCCAGACGGCGTGCTCGCGGGAGGAGCCGGTGCCGAAGTCGGGGCCGGCGACCAGGACGGTGGCGCCCTGCCGCTCGGGGCGGTTGAGGACGAACTCCGGGTCCTTGCGCCAGGCCTCGAACAATCCGTCCTCGAAGCCGTCCCGGGTGACCTTCTTGAGCCAGTGAGCAGGGATGATCTGGTCGGTGTCGACGTTGCTGCGGCGCAGCGGGACGGCCCGGCCGGTGTGGGTGGTGAAGGCTTCCATGGTTATCGGGCTCCAGCGGGCGCGGGGACGTCGGTCAGGTCGGCCGGGGAGGCCAGGTGGCCGAGGACGGCGGTGGCCGCCGCGACC
This sequence comes from Streptomyces sp. NRRL S-1022, assembly GCF_000720135.1. Classification (GTDB taxonomy): domain Bacteria; phylum Actinomycetota; class Actinomycetes; order Streptomycetales; family Streptomycetaceae; genus Streptomyces. Next base: position 199,827 of record NZ_JOIU01000019.1, read on the forward strand.
TGCGGCGACACCAGGTGCGTACGACCGCCCTTGCCCTGCCGGCCCTCGAAGTTGCGGTTGGAGGTGGAGGCGGAGCGCTCGCCCGGGGCCAGCTGGTCCGGGTTCATGCCGAGGCACATCGAGCAGCCCGCGTGCCGCCATTCGGCGCCGGCCTCCTTGAAGACCACGTCCAGGCCCTCGGAGACGGCCTGCAGACCCACGCGCGCGGAGCCCGGGACGACCAGCATCCGTACCCCGTCGGCGACTTTGCGGCCCCGCAGCAGGTCCGCGGCGGCGCGCAGGTCCTCGATGCGGCCGTTGGTGCAGGAGCCTACGAAGACGGTGTCCACCTCGATGGAGCGCAGCGGCTGGCCGGCCTCCAACCCCATGTACTCCAGGGCCTTTTCGGCGGCGAACCGCTCCGAAGCGTCTTCGTACGAAGCCGGGTCGGGGACGTCCGCCGAAAGCGGCGCGCCCTGCCCGGGGTTGGTGCCCCAGGTGACGAACGGCGACAGCTCGGTGGCGTCGATGACGACCTCGGCGTCGAAGACGGCGTCCTCGTCGGTGCGCAGCGTCTTCCAGTACGCGACCGCGGCGTCCCAGTCGGCGCCCTCGGGGGCGTGCGGGCGGCCCTTGAGGTAGGCGAAGGTGGTCTCGTCGGGGGCGATCATGCCCGCGCGGGCGCCGGCCTCGATCGACATGTTGCAGATGGTCATCCGGGCCTCCATCGAGAGCTTCTCGATGGCGGAACCGCGGTACTCCAGGATGTAGCCCTGGCCGCCGCCGGTGCCGATCCGCGCGATGATCGCCAGGATCAGGTCCTTGGCGGTGACGCCGTCGGGCAGCTCGCCTTCGACCGTGATCGCCATGGTCTTCGGGCGGGCCAGCGGCAGCGTCTGGGTGGCCAGCACGTGCTCGACCTGCGAGGTGCCGATGCCGAACGCCAGCGCGCCGAAGGCGCCGTGCGTGGAGGTGTGGGAGTCGCCGCAGACGACGGTGGTGCCGGGCTGGGTCAGACCCAGCTGCGGGCCGACGACGTGCACGACGCCCTGCTCGACGTCGCCGAGCGGGTGCAGCCGCACGCCGAACTCGGCGCAGTTCTTGCGCAGCGTCTCCAGCTGGGCCCGGGAGACCGGGTCGGCGATGGGCTTGTCGATGTCGAGGGTGGGGGTGTTGTGGTCCTCGGTGGCGATGGTGAGGTCGAGGCGACGCACCGTCCGGCCGCTCTTGCGCAGACCGTCGAAGGCCTGGGGGCTGGTCACCTCGTGCAGCAGGTGCAGATCGATGTAGAGGAGGTCGGGCTCGCCCTCGGCGCGCCGGACGACGTGGTCGTCCCAGACCTTCTCCGCGAGTGTCCTACCCATCGCTTTCCCTCCGGCCGGCAAGCGTCCACCGACCCAACTAGAGATCTTGAGGACGGTGGCTGCCCTTCTCGGGGCCCCTGAACGTCGTGATTCCGGGCGTCCACCGCCAGGCCCGTTGGTCTGCGGGCCGCTGTGTGATTCCAGGGTGGCGCGTTCCACGGAAAATTGAACTTGCGTTTCACAGAGTGAGACGTGAGTATCGTTGCATGGACAACAGTAGCGGCGTCGGCGTTCTGGACAAGGCGGCCCTCGTCCTGAGCGCTCTGGAGTCCGGTCCGGCCACCCTCGCGGGTCTGGTCGGGGCCACCGGACTGGCACGACCCACGGCCCACCGCCTGGCCGTGGCCCTGGAACACCACCGCATGGTGGCACGCGACATGCAGGGCCGGTTCATCCTCGGCCCGCGCCTCGCGGAGCTCGCGGCGGCGGCGGGCGAGGACCGCCTGCTCGCGACGGCGGGCCCCGTGCTCACCCACCTCCGTGATGTCACCGGCGAGAGCGCGCAGCTCTACCGTCGCCAGGGCGACATGCGGATCTGCGTGGCCGCGGCGGAACGCCTGTCCGGCCTGCGGGACACCGTCCCGGTCGGCTCCACGCTGACCATGAAGGCCGGCTCCTCGGCGCAGATCCTGATGGCCTGGGAGGAGCCCGAGCGCCTGCACCGGGGCCTTCAGGGCGCCCGTTTCACGGCGACGGCCCTGTCGGGCGTACGGCGGCGCGGCTGGGCCCAGTCCATCGGCGAGCGCGAGCCGGGCGTCGCGTCCGTCTCCGCGCCCGTGCGCGGCCCCTCCAACCGCGTGGTGGCCGCCGTGTCCGTCTCGGGCCCCATCGAGCGCCTGACCCGTCACCCGGGCCGCATGCACGCCCAGGCGGTCATCGACGCCGCGGCCCGCCTCTCGGAGGCCCTGCGCCGCTCGGGCTGAGCCGGCGAGCAGTAACCCCGCCCCCGGGAAGGGCCCGCCTCAACGCCGCGGCGGCTCCTTCCCGGGGGCGGGGCAGTGAGACCGGGGGCGCCAGGCCGTCCGTACGACGTGCGGCTTCGCCGCACTCAGGCGCCCGCGCCCTCCCCCGACCGGTAGGCGAACCGGTCCTTCGCGTACCGCCCGCGCGCCGCGAGCGGCACCTGCCCGTGCGCGGCGGCCAGCCCGAACGCCGGCATGTCCCCGTAGACCGCCTCGTACGACCCCTCCGGCACGACGTACGACTCGTGCCAGATCCCGACCTCGCCGCGCAGCTTCCCGGCCCGCTCCTTGCGGTTGATCCGCGCCCAGACCTCGTGGTGGAAGGCGTCGGGCGCGGTCGCGTAGGCGTACAGCTTCTCCTTGGACTCCCAGTACTGCACGACGTAGTAGGTGCGCGGTGACGCCGTCAGCAGCACCTTGGCGCGCAGCCCGCGCGCGGGGTCCTTCGCCAGCTCGCGCAGCATGCGCAGCATCGCGAACAGCACCGGCAGCCACAGGTGGACGGCCCGGAAGCGGTTGATGCGCATGCCTATCAGCAGGACGACGACGTCACCCTTCGCGTCGGCGGTCGTACGGGACACCATGACTTCCCCCTCGTCGGTGAGCGGCACTATCCAACGGCCGGTGCTTGGATAGTGGCGGTATCCAAGGAGGCGCGCAAGACATGCGGCTTGCCGAGCTGAGCAGACGCAGCGGTGTGGCCACCGCCACGATCAAGTACTACCTGCGCGAGGGCCTGTTGCCGCCGGGCCGCCAGATCAACACGACGACGGCGGAGTACGACGACGGGCATCTGCGCCGGCTGCGGCTGGTGCGCGCGATGATCCAGGTCGGCGGGCTGCCGGTGGCCACGGTCCGGGAGGTGCTGCGCAACGTCGACGACGAGTCCCTGGGCCGCACGATCCGGCTGGGGGCGGCCCTGTGGGCGCTGCCGCAGGTGCCGGAGCCGGACGAGGACGACGAGTACGTCCGGGCCGCGCGCCGGGAGGCGGACGAGCTGCTGGACCGGCTGGGCTGGTCGAACGCGCGGCTGCTGACGACGATCTCCCCCGCGTACCGCTCCCTGGTGGTGGCGGTGGCCGCGTTCCGCCGGCTCGGCTACGACTGGGGCAGCGAACTGCTCGTCGCCTATGCCGAGTTGATGCACCGGGCGGCGAGGCTCGACCTGGACTTCGTGGAGACCCGTCCGTCGGAGGCGGAGAAGGTGGAGACGGCTGTGCTGGGCGCGGTGCTGACCGAGCCGATGCTGCAGGCCCTGCGCCGGCTGGCCCAGGAGGAGGAGTCGGCCCGGCGGTACGGCTTCGAGTAGCGTCCGGCACGACGAAGGCCCCCCACCGAAGTGGAGGGCCTTCCCTCTGCGTACCCCCGACCGGATTCGAACCGGCGCTACCGCCTTGAGAGGGCGGCGTGCTAGGCCGCTACACAACGGGGGCCTGGACTCTGCGTTTCCGCAGGTCCGAGCTGGTCTACCTGGACTCGAACCAAGACTAACTGAACCAGAATCAGTCGTGCTGCCAATTACACCATAGACCAATGATGGTTTAGACCAGTCAGTACCCCCGACCGGATTCGAACCGGCGCTACCGCCTTGAGAGGGCGGCGTGCTAGGCCGCTACACAACGGGGGCCCTAGCGATCCCGACAAGATCGAGATCAGTACCCCCGACCGGATTCGAACCGGCGCTACTGCCTTGAGAGGGCAGCGTGCTAGGCCGCTACACAACGGGGGCTTTGCAGATAAGCTCTGCGAGCTGGCCTACCTGGACTCGAACCAAGACTAACTGAACCAGAATCAGTCGTGCTGCCAATTACACCATAGGCCACTGGAACTCAATCCCCCTGCGGGGTTCTCGTTCTAGTCTGCTCCTCAGGGCTCCGGCCTTTCGGCCCGCTCCCCTCGGCGCAGGAAGAACATTACCCGAAGGTGGACGGGGCTCCAAAACGGGTATCCGCGCGGACGAGCGCCGGGAGTTCGGCGAGGGTGGAGATCCGGCGGCAGACGACCTCCCCGACGGCCCGTACGACGCCCGTCCCGCGGTCGATCCACACGGACAGCAGTCCGGCCTCGGCGGCGCCCCGGCCGTCGATCTCGGGGTGGTCCCCGACGTACGCCACCTCGTGCGGCGGCAGCCCCAGTGCCTCGCAGGACGCCAGGAAGGCGCCCGGCTCCGGCTTGGAGACGCCCAGCTCGGCGGCGCACAGCACGGACTCGAACCGGTCGAGCAGACCGAGGGTGCGCAGCTTGCGCTCCTGGACGGCGAGGCTGGAGTTGGACAGCACCGCGTGCCGGTGGCTGGCGGAGAGCGCCTCCAGGGCGGGCAGGACGTCCGGGAAGACGCTCCAGGCGGCCTCGTAGTGCCCGGCGTACCGCTGGAACCAGGCGTCGGCCTCGGCGTCGGTCGCTTCCGTGCCGAGGAACACCCGCACGCGGTCGCGCCGCTGCTCCTGGAACGAGCACTCCCCCGCCGCGTACCGCGCCCACTGGCGCTCCGTGATCTCCCGCCAGCGCACCAGGGCCTGCTCCGGGCTGTCGTACCCGGCGAGCAGCCCCTCGGCCGCCAGGTGCGCCCGCATGCCCTCGCGGTCCGCGGTCGTGTAGTCGAACAGGGTGTCGTCCACGTCCCAGAGCACGGCTCGGATCGTCATGGGTCCGACGGTACCGCCGGACCGGCCGGGGCGGACTACGCGGGGTCCGGGGCCACGAAGAAGTCCGTCACGAAGCAGGTGATCTCACCCGAGGCCGAGCGGCCCGTCCAGGTGGGATAGAAGCCGTCGCCCCAGCCCGAGGTGAACGCGGCCAGGGTGTGACCGCCGGTGGTGGACGTGACCAGGAACGGCCCCGGCGACCAGTCGCTGCTCTCGAACGCGTCCCACAGCGGCCCTTCCTCCTCCTCGGTCTCCGGGAACGCCTCCTCGGCCGAGGCATCGTAGAAGCAGCCGGTGCCGGCGTCGACGCCGTACCCGAAGAACTCGTCGTCGTCGAGCCCGGCCGGGTCCTGGCCGGGGCGCAGGGCCGGTTCCCAGGTGACGGCCGGCTCGTCGCGGATGACCAGGCGGGCCGCGGCCACGCGCAGGTGCGGGTGGCCGGACGGGGGCTCGCCGGGCCGGGCGAGGGTCGCGACGGCCGCGTCGACGCGGTAGCGGCCGGGCGCCACGGTGGCCGTGAAGGGCTCCACGTCGCCGCTGCCGAGGTGGACGAACGGGTCGCAGGCGACGACCCGGCCGGTGGGCAGGTCCAGCTCGCCGCCGTCGGCCAGGTGGATCACGCCCTGGGTGCCGGTCTCGAAGCTGAAAGTGCTGCCCGGTGTGAACAGCCAGGTGTAGTCCCGCGGACTCATCGGCATGACGGCGCCCTTCTCGATCTTGCTCGTCGTGTGGGCCGGAACACTAGTGCGGCCCACCGACAAGCCCGAGGGGGCGGCAGCCGGTACGGCCACCGCCCCCTCGGGTGCGCGCGCGACTACGCCGTCAGCCTGGCCAGCGCCGCGTCGACGCGGGCCAGCGTCTTCTCCTTGCCCAGGACCTCCAGCGACTCGAAGAGCGGCAGGCCGACCGTGCGGCCGGTGACGGCCACGCGGACCGGGGCCTGGGCCTTGCCGAGCTTGAGGCCGTGGGCCTCGCCGGCGGCCAGGACGGCCTCCTTGAGGGACTCGGGGGAGGTCCAGTCGGCGGACTCCAGCTTCTCGCGGGCCGTGCGCAGCAGGGCGTCGGAGCCCTCCTTCATCGCCTTGGTCCACGAGGCCTCGTCGAAGACCGGCTCCGGCAGGAAGAGGAAGTCGACGTTGTCGGTGATCTCCGACAGGACCTTCACGCGGGTCTGGGCGTGCGGGGCGATCGCCTGCCACTTCGACTCGTCGAAGTCCTCCGGCGCCCAGGGGGCGAACGGGGCCCTCAGCCAGGGGCGGCAGCGCTCGGTGAACTCCTTCACGTCCAGCATGCGGATGTGGTCGGCGTTGATCGCCTCGCACTTCTTCAGGTCGAAGCGCGCCGGGTTGGGGTTCACGTCGGAGATGTCGAAGGCCGCGACCATCTCCTCGATCGAGAAGATGTCCTGGTCCGCCGAGAGCGACCAGCCCAGCAGCGACAGGTAGTTGAGCAGGCCCTCGGGCAGGAAGCCGCGCTCGCGGTAGAGGTTCAGGGAGGCCTGGGGGTCGCGCTTGGAGAGCTTCTTGTTGCCCTCGCCCATCACGTACGGCAGGTGGCCGAAGGCGGGGGTCTGCTTGGCGATGCCCAGCTCCGTCAGCGCCTTGTACAGGGCGACCTGGCGCGGGGTGGAGGACAGCAGGTCCTCGCCGCGCAGCACGTGGGTGATGTCCATCAGCGCGTCGTCGACCGGGTTGACCAGCGTGTACAGCGGGGCGCCGTTCGCCCGGACGATGCCGTAGTCGGGCACGTTCTCCGGGGTGAAGGTCAGCTCGCCGCGGACCAGGTCGGTGAAGGTGATCGTCTCGTCGGGCATCCGGAAGCGGACGATCGGGGTACGGCCCTGGGCCTGGTACTCCTCGACCTGTTCGGCGGTCAGCTCGCGGCAGTGGCCGTCGTAGCCGGACGGCTTGCCGGCGGCGCGGGCGGCCTCGCGGCGGCTGTCCAGCTCCTCCTGGGAGCAGTAGCAGTGGTAGGCGTGGCCGGCGTCCAGCAGCTTGCGGGCGACGTCCGCGTAGATGTCCATGCGCTGCGACTGGCGGTACGGGGCGTGCGGGCCGCCGACCTCGGGGCCCTCGTCCCAGTCGAAGCCGAGCCAGCGCATCGCGTCGAGCAGCTGGTTGTACGACTCCTCCGAGTCGCGGGCCGCGTCGGTGTCCTCGATGCGGAAGACCAGGGTGCCCTGGTGGTGCCGGGCGAACGCCCAGTTGAACAGGGCGGTGCGGACCAGGCCCACGTGGGGATTACCGGTGGGCGAGGGACAGAAACGGACGCGTACGGGGGAGCCGGGTGCGCTAGCCACGCTTGACAACCTTGTTGGTGAGAGTGCCGATGCCTTCGATGGTGACGGCGACCTCGTCGCCGACGTGCAGGGGGCCGACCCCCGCGGGGGTGCCGGTGAGGATGACGTCGCCGGGCAGCAGCGTCATGGCCTCGGAGATGTTGACGATCAGGTCCTCGATGCGGTGGATCATCTCGCTCGTGCGTCCCAGCTGCCGCTGTTCGCCGTTGACGGTGAGCTGCACGGTGAGGTCGTTCGCGCGGGCGAGGTCGATGTCCGTCTCCACCCAGGGGCCGAGCGGGCAGGAGGTGTCGAAGCCCTTGGCCCGGGCCCACTGCTTCTCGCGCTTCTGCACATCGCGGGCGGTGACGTCGTTGGCGCAGGTGTAGCCGAAGATCACGTCCTTGACGCGGTCGCGCGGGACCTCTCGGCACATGCGGCCGATGACCACGGCCAGCTCGGCCTCGTGGTGCAGTTCCTCGGTGAAGGAGGGGTACTGGATGTCGTCGCCGGGGCCGATCACCGAGGTGGACGGCTTGAAGAAGGCGAAGGGGGCGTCCGGCACCTCGTTGCCCAGCTCGCGCGCGTGCTCGGCGTAGTTGCGGCCGAAGGCCACGACCTTGTTGGGGAGCACCGGCGGGAGCAGTCTGACCTTGCCGAGCGGCACCTTCGTACCGGACAGCTCGTAGTCCGCGAACGGAATGCCCTTGATGATGTCGAGGACGAGTTCGTCCTGCTTGTCGCCCTCGACCGCGCCGAAGGCTACGTTCCCGTCGATGGAGAACCTGGCGATGCGCACGGGATCCTGCGCCCCTCACTGAGAACCGGCGTACTGACGCCTCAGGTTAACGGAGCTATGCGAAGTTGTTCGCTTCTGGGGGCATCGGCGCAGGTCAGAGGCGGGTCATCGGAGCTTGTGGGCCGCCGTGCGGAAAACGCCGGGAAAAACGCGAGCGCGGCCGGAGGGAGTCACCCGATCCCTCGGCCGCGCTCGGTGGAACCGTCGGCGCCTCCCCGGGCCCGGGGAGGCGCCGGATTACTCGCCGGCCGGGACGCCCGCGCCGGCCGGGACCTCCATGAGGACGGTGCGGCGGGGGTTGGCCGTCTGGGCGGGGAGGTCGACGGAGTGCTCCGGCAGCTCGGGCGTGTGCAGCTCGCCGGCGTCCGTCAGGTGCGCCAGGGTCGTGCGTCGCGGGTTGGCTATGTTGCGGAACATCATCGTCGTCTTCACCGTTGTCGTCCTGTGCCCTCTGGTCGCGTGGTTGGCAGAGTCGTCCCTCTTGTAAAGCGCCAGGCTAAACATCCGATTCCCCGGCGAAGCCGCCAACTCCCCCTGATGTGCGTGTGAGTTTGCTCACGACCTCACGGGCAAATCGGTCAATTCCGACCCTCAACTCGCCTCACGGAAACGGACATTGACCCCCTGAAGCGGCCATTCCGCTCCTGATCATGGCGACTGGGACACCGGACCCCGAGCAGCGACTCACCGGGGTATGCCCGTTATGCCCTGAAACCGGTTCCACGGCCGGTGACACACCCCTCACAGGGGGTCACGGAGGTCACAGCTCGGTCCACTGCCCTTGTTGGAGATCCTGCACTGTGCTGGAATTCCACGGACCGCCGCAGGATCGAGCCGGCGCACTGGGGGCGCGTACAGCGCCGAGTGGCGGCGAGATAGGGGGGAACCAGCGGCCGGTCACTCAAGACCACCCGGGGGGCGTATTCAGGGCGCTCACCACAACGCCGACACCGTGTCCCTCCGTTCGCGCGGAGGGGCGCCTGGTCCAGAGGTTGCGACGCTAGTGCAGGGACGTTTCAAGAGGGATGGCAGCGCTTCGGCGGAGCCGGAGCCGCACGGCGGGACTGGCCCCAAGGCCGTCAGCTCCTCGCCCCAGCACGCCCAGAACCCGGGCCAGGCCCAGGCCGGAGACGGCGGTGAGCGCGGACGCCCGGGCGGGTCCGCCGCATCGGCTTCCACGACCGCGACGCCCTCGGCCGGCCCCACGCCGTCGGCGAAGCCCGCGCAGAGCCCGACCAGCACGGGTTCGCGGCTGGCGCTGCGCAACTGGCGCATCTCCACGCGCCTGGTGTCGCTGCTCGCGCTGCCCGTGGTCGCGGCGACCTCGCTGGGCGCGCTGCGCATCAACGAGAACATGAACGACATCCAGCAGCTCGACAACATGAAGCTGCTGACGGAGATGACCAAGCAGGCCACCGAACTGGCGATGGCGCTCCAGGAGGAGCGCGACCAGTCCGCCGGCCCGCTGGCCCACGGCGGTCTGAAGAAGAACGACTACCAGATCAAGGCGTACCAGCAGAAGACGGACCGGGCCCGCGAGAACTTCCTCGACTCCTCCGAGGAGATCGACGCCGCGAGCAAGGACGGCAACCTGCAGGGCGTGCGCGACGCGCTCGTCGGCCTGGCCAACCAGCTCGACGACCTCGCCAAGATCCGCCAGAAGGCCTACGGGTCCAAGGAGAACGCCTCCCAGACGGTCGAGTCCTACCACCGGCTCATCAGCCAGCTGATCGGCCTGTCCCAGGACATGGCCGAGGCGTCCAGCAACCCGGAGATGATCTCCCGCACCCGCGCCCTGGCGGCCTTCTCCACCGCCAAGGAGTACGCGTCCGTGCAGCGCGCGATGATCGCCGCCGCGCTGCCCGCGACCACCGACACCAAGGGCGACCTCTCCGAGAACGACCGCCTCTACGGCCAGTCGGCGTACGAGAGCGAGAACTCCGAGCTGGCGATCTTCCGGAAGATCTACGCGGACCAGAACGCCGAGGAGCTGCTGAAGCCGATCGACGAGGGCAACCCGACGATCGAGGCCGCGGACACCTACGCCAAGCGCTCGTTCGAGTCCCCCGACGGCCTGCAGCAGCTGCCGGCGCGGTCCTACAAGGACTGGGTGGACGACAGCTCGTCCAAGATCGAGCAGATGAAGAAGATCGAGCACACGCTGCTGGAGGAGATGGAGCAGAAGGCGCGTGAGCTGAAGAGCGCCACCCAGCGTGACGCCATCATCTCCGGTGCGCTGATCCTGCTCGTCCTCGGTGTGTCGCTCGTCGGCGCGTTCGTCGTGGCCCGGTCCATGATCCGCTCGCTGCGCCGGCTCCAGGAGACCGCGACCAAGGTCGCCCAGGACCGGCTGCCCGAGCTGGTCAAGCAGCTCTCCGAGTCCGACCCGCAGGACGTCGACACCTCGGTGGAGTCGGTCGGTGTGCACTCCCGGGACGAGATCGGCCAGGTGGCCGCGGCCTTCGACGACGTGCACCGCGAGGCGGTCCGCCTCGCCGCCGAGCAGGCCCTGCTGCGGGGCAACGTCAACGCGATGTTCACCAACCTCTCGCGCCGCTCCCAGGGTCTGATCCAGCGCCAGCTGTCGCTGATCTCCGAGCTGGAGTCCCGCGAGGCCGACCCGGACCAGCTGTCCTCGCTGTTCAAGCTGGACCACCTCGCCACGCGTATGCGCCGTAACGGTGAGAACCTCCTCGTCCTCGCCGGTGAGGAGCCGGGCCGCCGCTGGACCCGTCCGGTCCCGCTGGTCGACGTGCTCCGCGCCGCCGCGTCCGAGGTGGAGCAGTACGAGCGCATCGAGCTGGCCGCCGTGCCGACCACCGAAGTGGCCGGCCGCGTGGTCAACGACCTCGTACACCTGCTCGCCGAGCTGCTGGAGAACGCGACCTCGTTCTCCTCGCCGCAGACCAAGGTCAAGGTCACCGGTCACGCGCTGCCCGACGGCCGCGTGCTGATCGAGATCCACGACACCGGTATCGGCCTCTCCCCCGAGGACCTCGCGGCGATCAACGAGCGGCTCGCCTCGCCGCCCACCGTGGACGTCTCCGTCTCCCGCCGCATGGGTCTGTTCGTGGTCGGCCGGCTGTCCCAGCGCCACGGCATCCGCATCCAGCTGCGCCCGTCCGACTCCGGTGGTACGACCGCGCTGGTCATGCTCCCCGTGGACGTCGCCCAGGGCGGCCGGAAGCCCGTTCCCGGCAAGCCCGGCGCGCCCGGGTCCACCGGTGGTCCCGCCGCCGCGCAGGCCGCCGCCGGTGCGGCAGCGGCCCGCCGGCAGAACGGCAACCCCGGCGGCGCCCCGGCCGGCGGTGGTCTGCTCGGTTCCGGCCCCGGCCCGCGCGGCCAGGTCGGCCCGGCCCAGGGTCCCCGGGCCGCGCTGCCCGGCACGGGCCAGGGCGGCCGTCCCGGTGCGCCGGGCGGAGCGCGCGGTCCGCAGGGCGGCCCCGGCGGCCCCCAGCAGAACCGTCCCGCGCCGGCCGGCTTCGGCGGTCAGGCGCCGGGTGCCCCGCAGGGCCTGCAGGCCGCCGGCCCGGGTGGGCCGCAGCAGGACGCCTTCGGCGGCGGCCGTGGCCGCAGGCGGTCCGGCGCTCCCGCGGACCAGGGCCGCCAGCCCCAGCTGCCGCCGCGCGGCGGCCCGCGGGCCGAGCTGCCCGGCGGTGACCCGCAGTCCCGCACCCCGGACTGGAGCGAAGCCCCGCTGTCGCGGGCCGCGATGGACACCCCCCGCGGTCACGACGAGCAGGACCCGACGCAGACCGCACGCATGCCGCGGGTGGACGACCGGCAGGGTCCGGGCTCGACCTCGGAGATGCCCCGGATCGACGCCCAGGGCCCGGCCGCGACGGGCGAGTTCCCGCGCGCCGAGCCGAACGGCGCGGGCGGCTCGCACACCGGCCAGTTCGCCCGCCCGGACACCGCCCAGCAGACGGGCCAGTTCGCGCGTCCCGACAACCTCCAGCAGACCGGGCAGTTCGCGCGTCCCGACCAGGGCAGGCAGCCGGGTCCCTTCGAGGGTCCCGGCACCCAGCAGGGCGGCGACGCGTACGTCCGCTCCGACGTGTTCGGCACGCCGGCGCCCGGACAGCCGGCCAACGACCCGCAGAGCACGGGCCAGTTCCCGGCCCCGCAGGCCCCGCAGGCTTACGACGGCGGTTACGACGGCGGCTCCACCGGGCAGCACGCCCTCCCGGGCCGCCAGAACCCCGGCCACACCGGCCAGTTCGACCGTCCGCAGCCGGCCGGCCGGGGCGACTTCGGTGCCCCGCGCCCGCCCGCGCCGCAGCAGCGCCCGGTCCGCCAGGAGCCGGAGGCGCTGCCGCCGGCCAGCAGCCCGGGTGACGGCCGTACCCCGCTGTACGACACACTGGAGACCAACTGGTTCCACGGTCAGCAGGAGAACTCCCCCGCACCGCGGCAGGAGAACGCTCCCGCACCGCGGCAGCAGCAGGCACCCGCGCCGGCTCCGCAGCGGTCCGCACAGAACACCGGCTCCTGGCGCACCTCGCCGAACGACGAACTCGTCCGGCAGGCAGAACGCGTCCGGCAGCCCGCGGCCGGCGGGGTCACCACCTCCGGCCTGCCGCGCCGGGTGCCCCGGGCGAACCTCGTCCCGGGCACCGCCCAGCAGCAACAGCACCAAGCCGGTCCGCAGGTCTCGCGTGCGCCTGACGACGTACGCGGACGGCTGACCAATCTTCGTCGGGGCATCGCTCAGGGCCGTCAGGCCGGCAGCGGCCAGACCGGCAGCTTCCCGAGCCCCACTCACCAGCAGGAGCGTTAGTTGAGTCCGATGAGCCAGGCGGCACAGAACCTGAACTGGTTGATCACCAACTTCGTGGACAACACCCCCGGGGTGTCGCACACAGTGGTGGTCTCCGCCGACGGCCTTCTGCTGGCGATGTCCGAAGGTTTCCCGCGGGACCGCGCCGACCAGCTGGCGGCCGTCGCGTCCGGGCTGACCTCGTTGACGGCCGGGGCGTCCCGGATCTTCGAGGGCGGCACGGTGGCGCAGACGGTCGTCGAGATGGAGCGCGGGTTCCTCTTCCTGATGTCCATCTCGGACGGGTCGTCCCTCGCGGTACTGGCCCACCCCGATGCGGACATCGGTCTCGTCGGCTACGAGATGGCACTGCTCGTCGACCGCGCGGGTGCGGTACTCACCCCGGACCTGCGCGCCGAACTCCAGGGCAGTCTGCTCCACTGACCGCCCCCGGCACCACCCACCTCACCAAAACACCGTCCGGCCGCCACAATCCCCCCACCGGCCCCGTCAGACGGCTTGACTGACCGACTTGCTGTCCCGCCCGGAGGATTCATGACCCCGCCCACCGCCCATCATGATCCGTACGCGGAGCCGTACGGGGACGAGGGCGACCAGCCGCTGGTGAGGCCCTACGCCATGACCGGCGGCCGGACCAGGCCCCGCTACCAGCTCGCCATCGAGGCGCTGATCAGCACCACGGCCGACCCGGCAGCACTCATGGGGCTCCTTCCGGAGCACCAGCGCATCTGCCACCTGTGCCGCGAGGTCAAGTCGGTCGCGGAGGTCTCGGCGCTGCTGGCCATGCCGCTGGGCGTGGCCCGGATCCTGGTGGCCGACCTCGCCGAGGCCGGCCTGGTCGCCATCCACCAGCCGGGTGGCGACGAGAACAACGGCGGCGCTCCGGATGTGACGCTGCTCGAAAGGGTGCTCAGTGGACTTCGCAAGCTCTGACGCGGGCCGGGCCACCACCTCCGCGAAGATCGTGGTGGCGGGCGGCTTCGGCGTGGGCAAGACCACGTTCGTCGGCGCCGTCTCGGAGATCAACCCGCTGCGCACAGAGGCCCTCAACGGCTTCGACGGACAGCAGCCCTACGCCCCGGAGGAAGTGCGCGAGGCGCTCCAGATCGGGCCGGACACCCCGATCATCACGACCGACGCCCGACACCGTGCGGATGCAAAGAGCGCGCTGATCACGCTCGTGGAGCACGCCCTGATGGCGCGCTTGAAGTAGCACTCAAGTACGACGGGTCCTACGGCAGTTGCCGTCAGGAGATCGGAGCCGACTGTGGCCTTTGACACGGTCGGCTCCGGCGTTCATAACAGTTCGGCAGAGGAATCCCCGGGTATCGCCACGCGACGCGGTCGCGTGGTGCCGCTGTGCGCACGAACGCCCCGCGTTTTGGCGGGGCTCGCTCTTTATGACCGTTTTATCTTGCGCTTACAACGGCTTCATCACGGGCTTTCCACTGTTTGGAAGTGCGCTGGTCCACGTGCTGGAATGCCTGAACTGCCCAATGGTCGAAGACGTACTGAGGACGTACCGCGTACGTACTGGTGGTCGATGGCGAACCGGGCTCTGAGAGACTGCGGCACGACGTAGGTGCCGACCGCCGAGAGGTTGTTGGTCGAGTGAGGCGAAGCAAGAACGGTCCCGAGCCGTCGGCGCGGGGCAACTTCACCCCGCCGCCGCGCGCTGCGGCGCCCACCCCCGTTTCCGGAACGGAACCGGCGGCCACTCCCGCGCCCAGCGGCGGCCGTTTCTCCCCGCGCAACTGGCGGGTGCCGACCCGGCTGAACGCGATCCTGCTCATACCCGTGGCGGTCGGTCTGGTCATGGGCGGCTTCCAGGTGAAGAGCTCCATCGACACCTGGCAGCAGGCCCGCGACGCCGAGAACACCGCCCGTCTGGTGCGCGCCGCCCTGACCTACGCCGACGCGCTGGAGAGCGAGCGCGACGTCACCGCGGCTCCGCTGCTGCTGAACAAGAAGGACGCGGCCAGCAAGCAGACCGTCGCCGACGCCCGCAAGGCCACCGACCAGGCCGCCGACGGCTTCGACGAGGCGGCCAAGGACATGCCGGCCGAGGCCGGCCTCAAGCGCCGGCTGACGCTGTTCCGCGAGGTCGAGCCCAAGCTGGCCCAGCTGCGGCAGGCGGCGTACACCCCCGCGATGACCGGGGTGAAGACCGAAGAGGGCTACGTCGCGCTCGCCCACCCCCTCATGGAGTTCGCCAACGAACTCGGTCTGGGCACCGGCAACATCACCTCCTACGGCCGTACCGTCTACGCGATCTCGCTGACCAAGGCGGCGCTGTCCCTGGAGCGGTCGATCGGCACGCACCTGCTGGTCAAGCCCGGCCCGGACGCCCCGAACCTGGCGACCCAGCGGGTCTCCCTGTCCTCGTACGCCTACCTGGAGCGCATCGCCCGCGAGGAGTACATCGGCGGTGGCACCGAGGCCGACGCGCAGAAGCTGACCGACCTGGAGAACAAGGTCAAGTCGGACGCCGCGGCCATGGCCCAGAAGTCCCAGGGCGGCAAGGGCGCCGCGTCGGCCGACCCGACGAAGATGGTGGGCGCGCTCGCCACCATGAAGGACACCAGCACGCTCACCCGTGACGAGCTGGCCGCCGGGGGCGTCACCGCCGACAACTGGTGGGCGGTCAACACCCTCAAGTACAAGGCCTACCGCCAGATCGAGTCGGACATGGCCGACAAGGCGGTGAACGAGGCCTCGGACATCGCCGACGACGCCAAGACCTCGGCGTTCATCACCGGTGCCGTCGTCGTGGTGGCCCTGCTGCTCGCCTTCATCCTGGCCGGTGCGGTCGCCCGCCAGATGAGCCGCGCGATGCGCCAGCTGCGCAATGCCGCCTTCGGCATCGCCGAGCAGCGGCTGCCGATGCTGGTCGACCAGCTCTCCCGTACCGACCCCGGCCGGGTCGACACCCGGGTCGCGCCGATCCCGATCACCACCAAGGACGAGATCGGCGAGGTCGCCCGCGCCTTCGACCAGGTCCACCGCGAGGCGGTCCGGCTCGCCTCCGAGCAGGCGCTGCTGCGGGGCAACATCAACGCGATCTTCACCAACCTGTCGCGCCGCAACCAGTCGCTGATCGAGGGCCAGCTGACCCTGATCACCGACCTGGAGAACAACGAGGCCGACCCGGACCAGCTGGAGAACCTCTTCAGGCTGGACCACCTGGCGACCCGTATGCGCCGCAACGGCGAGAACCTCCTGGTCCTCGCCGGCGAGGAGCCCGGCCGCCGCTGGGACCAGCCGGTCCCGCTGGTCGACGTGCTGCGCGCCGCCTCCTCCGAGGTGGAGCAGTACGAGCGCATCGAGCTGTCCGGCGTCCCGGAGGCCGAGATCCACGGCCGCGCGGTCACCGACCTCGTGCACCTGCTGGCCGAGCTGCTGGAGAACGCCACCACGTTCTCCTCCCCGCAGACCAAGGTCCGCGTCACCGCGACCCGGCTGCCCGACGGCCGCGTCATGATCGAGATCCACGACAAGGGCATCGGCCTGACCGCCGAGGACTTCGCGGACATCAACCACAAGCTGGCCAACCCGCCGACCGTGGACGCCGCGATCTCCCAGCGCATGGGCCTGTTCGTGGTCGGCCGGCTGTCCGACCGGCACGGCATCCGGGTCCAGCTGCGCCCCTCGGGCGAGCAGGCCGGTACGACCTCCCTGGTCATGCTGCCGGACGCGATCACGCACGGCGGTGGCGGCGAGGCCCCGCTGGACCGCGAGGAGTTCACCGTCTCGCAGATCATCCCGGAGCAGCAGTTCCAGGGTGAGAGCTTCGGCCAGCAGCAGCCGCCGCCGCTGCGCACCGCCGCCGAGCTGGGCTTCGACGACAGCCGGTACACGGAGGTCCCCGACGACCCCCGCGACCTGGACCCCGTCGGCCGCTCGCTGATGCGCGAGGGGCGCCGCGCAGCGCTGGAGGCCCAGACCCACGGCCAGGAGCCCGGCGAGCAGCAGGCGTACGACGAGCAGCAGCGCCAGGCGTACGAGCCGTCGGCGTACCAGGAGCAGCAGCGGCAGCCGTACGAGGAGCAGCCCCAGCAGGCGTACGAGGCGCCGGCGTACGAGGAGCAGCAGCAGCCGTCGTACGAGCGGCAGCAGTACGAGCAGTCGTACGACGAGCAGTACTACCCGCAGGGCGGGGAGCCCGCGCAGCACGAGGGCTACTCCCCGAACGGCGGTTACCCGGAGCCCTCGGCCCCGTATGCGGAGCCTGCCCAGGCGCCGTCCTACCAGGACGACTGGCCCCGGCAGGACGGCTACCAGAACGGCTATCCGGCCCAGTACGCTCCGGAAACGGAATCCCCGCAGGCCGCTGACGCGAGTGAGCGGAACGGCGTAGGCTTCGACCGTCCGGGAACGGCCTCCCCCGCCGCACACGCGCTGACCGACGCCGGGCTGCCCCGCCGCGGATCCCACGCGAGCGGTTCCCACGGCGCCGGCTCCGCGAACGGCACGGCGCGCGGGCAGCAGGAAGCGCCGGCTCCCGCACCGGGCAACGCGCCGGGGGCGAGTGGCGACAGCAACTGGCGCTCGGCCAACGACGAGCGGTGGCAGCAGGCCTCGCAGCTCCGCAAGCCCAAGGCAGGCGGGGTCACCGCCTCCGGTCTGCCCCGGCGGGTGCCCAAGGCCAATCTGGTCGAGGGTTCCGCCGAAACCACCCCCCAGGGAGGCCCGCAGGTCTCCCGCGCCCCGGAGGACGTCCGGGGCAGGCTGAGCAACCTGCGCCGGGGCGTCCAGCGCGGACGCAGCGCAGGCAGTGAAACGAACGGCCAGGGCTTCGGTCCTGACAGCACCTACAACCAGGAGCGTTAGTGTGAGCCCGATGAGCCAGGCGGCACAGAACCTGAACTGGTTGATCACCAACTTCGTGGACAACACCCCGGGGGTGTCCCACACGGTGGTGGTCTCCGCCGACGGACTCCTTCTGGCGATGTCCGAAGGCTTTCCCCGCGACCGCGCCGACCAGCTCGCGGCCGTCGCCTCCGGTCTGACGTCTCTGACGGCAGGCGCCTCCCGGATCTTCGAGGGGGGCAGCGTGAATCAGACGGTTGTGGAGATGGAGCGCGGATTCCTCTTCATCATGTCCATCTCCGACGGTTCCTCGCTGGCCGTGCTGGCCCATCCGGAGGCGGACATCGGTCTCATCGGGTACGAGATGGCACTTCTGGTGGACCGCGCGGGCACGGTCCTCACCCCGGATCTCCGTGCGGAGCTCCAGGGAAGCCTTCTCAACTAATTATCGGACGGTGCGTATTCGCGTCCCGGGGCCGTAAGGTTTCGGGACGCGGCTCCACACGGATGGGTGCCCGGCGCAGTCGGAGGAGGAGAAAGTGGCAACACCCCCAGGCGGTTCGTCTTCGGGCAACTGGTCTTACGGCCCTGCCCAGGGCCAAGGCCAGGGCGACGGTTCGGCGAACCGGTACAACTTCCCCTCCGCACCCAGCCACCGGCAGCCGTACGCCCCGCAGGGACCCGGCCCGTCGCCGTACGACCAGCCCCCGGCCCCGCGGATCCAGCCGGTCCAGCCGCAGCGCCGCCCCGAGCCGGCTCCGGCCGCGGCGGCCAACAACCCCCTGGTGCGGCCGTACGCCATGACCGGCGGCCGGACCCGCCCGCGCTACCAGCTCGCCATCGAGGCGCTGGTGCACACCACCGCCGCTCCGCACCAGATGCAGGGCCAGCTGCCCGAGCATCAGCGGATCTGCAACCTGTGCCGGGAGATCAAGTCGGTGGCCGAGGTCTCGGCCCTGCTGACCATCCCCCTCGGCGTGGCCAGGATTCTCGTCGCCGACTTGGCGGAGGCGGGCCTGGTCGCCATCCATCAGCCCGGCGGCGACGAGAACGCCGGCGGCCAGCCAGACGTGACACTGCTCGAAAGGGTGCTCAGTGGACTTCGCAAGCTCTAGCGGCGGTCCTTCCCGCTCCACCACCTCCGCGAAGATCGTGGTGGCGGGCGGCTTCGGCGTGGGCAAGACCACGTTCGTCGGCGCCGTCTCGGAGATCAACCCGCTGCGCACAGAGGCGGAGGAAGTGCGCGAGGCGCTCCAGATCGGCCCGGACACCCCGATCATCACGACCGACGCCCGCCACCGCGCGGACGCCAAGAGCGCACTGATCACGCTCGTGGAGCACGCCCTGATGGCCCGACTGCGCTAGCCGTTCCCGTGTGAAGGGGCCCTTTCCCACGGAGAGGGCCCCTTCGTCGTACCCCGGTGCCACACTGGACGACGCACGGGAGGGGGTGGCGATGGTCGCCGAAGCGGCTGCGTTACGGCTGGGGTCGACCGTGGCGAAGGCCGCGGCCCAGATGTGGCTCGGGGGCAGGCGGCGGGAGCAGGAACGCCGCATGGACATGGCCGAGCTGATCCGGCTGCGGGTGTCGGGGCTCCGCTTCCAGCGGGGCGTGCAGCGGCAGTTCGAGGAGATGGCGGACGCGGTGTACGACCGGCTGGCGCCGTTCCTGGAGCGGGAGTTCCCCGGCCTGGAGGAGAGCGGCCGGCAGGCCGTGGTCGACGCGGTGTGCGACACGTTCGCGGCGGCGGACCTGTCGGACGAGGCGGTGCTGGCCGCGGACGTGAGTCCGGCGCAGATCGTGCGGCGGGTGACGGAAGCCGTGGCGCCGCCCGCGGGGCTCGGCGAGGCGGAGAGCCGGCTGTTCGAGGTGCTGTTCGCGGAGTGCGTCGAGTACTACGTGCGCATCGTGCAGGGACTGCCGGTCTTCGAGGAACGCGCGCTGACCGAACTGCTGGGCCGTACGACGTCCCTGGGCGCGGAGATCGCGCGGGTGCTGGAGCGGCTGCCCGACCGGTCCCTGTTCGCCCCCGAGGGGACGGACCGGGACGGCGACTTCCGGCGCCGCTACCTGGAGCTGCTCAGCACGACCCTGGACGAGGTGGAGCTGTTCCGGCGCACGTCGGACCGGGCGGGCGCGCAGGTACGGCTGTCGGTGGCGTACGTCAGCCTGCGCGCCACGGGTGACGACGGCAGCCGGCGCGGCCCGGCCCGCTCCCTGCCGGTGCTGCGGCCCGACATGAGCGACTGGGAGGAGCCCGGCGGTGAGAGCGCCGGCATGCGGGCGGAGGCGGCCCTGGGCGGAGCCACCCGCGTGCTGCTGCGCGGCGAGGCGGGTTCGGGCAAGACGACGCTGCTGCGCTGGCTGGCGGTGACGGCGGCGCGCGGCGCGTTCACCGGCGAGCTGGCCGACTGGAACGGCCTGACACCGGTGTTGGTGAAGCTGCGCGAGTACAGCGGCCGGGAGCTGCCGAGGCCCGAGGCGATGCTGGACTCGGTGGCCGGCCAGATCACCGGGGTGATGCCGAAGGCCTGGGTCGAACGCAGGCTCGCCGACGGCAACGCCCTGCTGCTGATCGACGGCGTCGATGAACTGCTGGACGGCGAGCGGCGGGGCGTGCGGGAGTGGCTGCGCCGGCTGCTGGCGGCGTACGGCGATGTCCGCGTCGTCGTCACCTCGCGTCCGGCGGCGGCGCGTGCCGACTGGTTGCGGCGCGAGGGGTTCACCGCGCTCCACCTGGACCGCATGGCGCCGCCGGACCTGGCGGCTTTCGTACGGCAGTGGCACCGGGCGGTACGGGAGCTGGACGACGACCTCCCGTGCGCGGTGGAGGAACTCCCGCGCTACGAGCAGTCGTTGCTGACCAGCCTGAAGGACCGCCCGCACCTCCAGTCCCTCGCGGGTACGCCGTTGCTCGCGGCCATGCTGTGCGCGATGCACCTGAACCGGGGCAGCCGGCTCCCGCGGGACCGGATGGAGCTGTACCGCAACGCCCTGCACGCGCTGGTCCACGAACGGGACGCGGACCGGAACGTGCCGAGCGCGATGGACGGCCGGCTGAGCCTCAACGACAAGCTGGTGCTGCTCCGGGACCTGGCGTGGCGGCTGTCCGACAACAACCGCAGCGAGATCGGGCTGGAGCAGGCGGCCGTGCACGTCGGCAGGCGGCTCGCGGGCATGCGGCACCTGGACGAACAGGACGGCGGCACGGTCCTGGAACAGCTGCGGGACCGCTCGGGGATCCTGCGCTCCCCCGCCGAGGGCCGCCTGGACTTCGTCCACCGCACCTTCCAGGAGTACCTGGCCGCCGAGGAGGCGACGGAGGAGGACCGCATCGGCAACCTGGTCGAGCGGGCCCACCTGGACCTGTGGCGCGAGACCATCGTCATGGCGGCGGGCCACGCGAACCGCCCCCAGCGGGAGGAACTGCTGGGCGGCATCCTGGACCGGGCCCGGGAGGAGCCCCGGTACGGCAGGAAGCTGCGGCTGCTGGCGGCGGCCTGCCAGGAGACGGTGCCGGAGGCCTCCGAGGGGCTGGCCGGGCGCCTGGAGGAGGCGGTGTCCGCGCTGCTGCCGCCGCGCCGGCAGACGGACCCGCCGGCGCTGGCGGCGGTCGGCACGGGTCTGCTGCGCAGGCTGCCGCGGTCACTGGCCGAGCTGTCGTCGAAGGCGGCGGTACAGACGGTACGGACGGTGGCGCTGATCGGCGGGGAGCAGGCCCTGGGTCTGCTGGAGGGCTACGCGCAGGACGGTCGTCGGGACGTGGTGTCCGCGCTCATCGACGCGTGGGCGTATTTCGACGCGGACGCTTACGCCGATCGGGTGATGAGCGGGCTTCCGCTGGAGCAGCATTCGGTGGTGCTCACGCACTCGGCCCAGCTGCAGGCGGCGGTACGGTTCAGATCGCTGACCTCGCTGTGGATCAAGTTCCCCCTCCAGGACCTGTCCGCTCTCAGTGCATTCCCCCCGCTCCGCGAAGTCGCGTGCAGCGTCCGCGACACAGCTGACCTGTCTGCGCTGAAGGAGCATCCTGAGCTGGAGTTCTTCCAGCTGGTCGGTGAAGCGTCGATCCGGCATCCGGAAGCTCTGGCCGCCCTGCCCGCCCTGCAACTGCTGCAGCTACCTCTGTCGGACCCCGATGCCGTTGACGGTTTCCCGGTCCTGCCGCAGCTGTCCTCGCTGGCCCTCACCCACGTCACAGCGGGAACCGGGCTGGGCTTCCTGAGCCGGTTCAGCGGCGTCGAGTACTTGCACCTCTTCGGTGTAGTCCGCAGCGACCTGCCCGAACTCGCCCCTCTGGCCAGGTTGCGTGGCCTGCTGCTCCACGACTTCGAGACTCGGGACCTGCCCCGCCGCCTGGTTTCGGCCTGCCCAGAACTCAGCCTCCTCAGACTGACCCGCTGCCTCCTGCGGGACGGCCTCGACGGCATGCGCACGCTGACCCGCCTGAGGAGGCTGGAGCTACGTGAGTGCGAGACCCCTGAAGGCCCCGTCGCCGCCCCCGACCTCGCAGGCGTCACCGTGACTTCGACCTGAGCACACCGCAGCCCCGCCCTCCCGAACGGAGTGGCGGGGCCGTAGGTCAAGCGCTGGACCTCAGTGCCAGCTGTGCGGGGCCCGGAAGCCGGGCTCGCGCTCCAGGCGGCGCCAGCCTGCCTTCGCGCGGATCCGGTGGGTCGCCGAAGGCTCGGGGCGGGCGGCGGCGCGGGCCATGAGGATGGCCGTGATGGCGGCGACTTCCTCGGGCTCGGCGTGGCCCTTCTCGACGCGGATGTCAGGAGTGCTCATGGGTGTCAGTCTCCGTGAGAGAGGTGTCCGCTGGGTTACTGCGGGGGGTTGCCGTGCTTGCGGGAAGGCAGGTCGGCGTGCTTGGTGTGCAGCATCGCCAGGGACTTCACGAGCACCTCGCGGGTCTCGGCGGGGTCGATCACGTCGTCGACCAGGCCCCGCTCGGCCGCGTAGTACGGGTGCATCAGCTCGGCCTTGTACTCCTTGACCATCTTCTGCCGCATGGCCTCGGGGTCCTCGGCGTCGGCGATCTGCCGGCGGAAGATGACGTTGGCCGCGCCCTCCGCGCCCATGACGGCGATCTCGTTCGTCGGCCAGGCGTAGGTGAGGTCGGCGCCGATCGACTGGGAGTCCATGACGATGTAGGCACCTCCGTACGCCTTGCGCAGGATGAGCGAGATCCTCGGCACGGTCGCGTTGCAGTAGGCGTACAGCAGCTTCGCGCCGTGGCGGATGATTCCGCCGTGCTCCTGGTCGACACCGGGGAGGAACCCGGGGACGTCCAGGAAGGTGACGATCGGGATGTTGAAAGCGTCACACATCTGGACAAAGCGCGCAGCTTTTTCCGAGGCCTCGATGTCCAGCACGCCCGCCAGCACCTGCGGCTGGTTGGCGATGATGCCGACGACCTGGCCGTCCAGCCGGGCCAGGGCGCAGATGATGTTGCGCGCCCAGCGCTCGTGGACCTCCAGGTACTCGCCGTCGTCGACGATCTCCTCGATGACCTTGGCCATGTCGTACGGCCGGTTGCCGTCCGCGGGGACCAGGTCCAGCAGCACGTCGCTGCGGCGGTCGACCGGGTCCGTGGACTCGGCCCGCGGCGGGTTCTCGCGGTTGTTCTGCGGGAGCAGCGAGAGGAGGTAGCGCACCTCGGCGATGCACGTCTCCTCGTCGTCGTACGCGAAGTGGCAGACGCCGGAGGTCTCCGCGTGGACGTCGGCGCCGCCCAGGCCGTTCTGGGTGATCTCCTCGCCCGTCACGGCCTTGACCACGTCGGGGCCGGTGATGAACATCTGGGAGGTCTCACGGACCATGAAGACGAAGTCCGTGAGGGCGGGACTGTAGGCCGCGCCGCCCGCGCACGGGCCGAGCATCACCGAGATCTGCGGGATGACACCGGACGCCTTGGTGTTGCGCTGGAAGATGCCGCCGTAGCCGGCGAGGGCCGAGACGCCCTCCTGGATGCGGGCGCCCGCGCCGTCGTTCAGCGACACCAGCGGGGCCCCGGCCGCGATGGCCATGTCCATGATCTTGTGGATCTTGGTGGCGTGGGCCTCGCCCAGCGCGCCGCCGAAGATCCGGAAGTCGTGGGCGTAGACGAAGACCGTACGGCCCTCGACCGTGCCCCAGCCGGTGATGACACCGTCGGTGTACGGCTTCTTCGCCTCCAGGCCGAAGCCGGTCGCCCGGTGCCGGCGCAGCTGCTCGACCTCCTGGAAGGACCCGGGGTCGAGGAGCAGCTCGATCCGCTCCCGCGCCGTCAGCTTGCCCTTGGCGTGCTGCGCCTCGGTCGCCTTCCCGCTCGGGCCGGCCACGGCCCGGGCACGGATCTCGTGCAGTTCGGCGACCCGTCCGCGTGCGTCCGTCGGCTCACCGGTCGGCTCACCCGTCGTCTCTTCCAAAACGGTCATGTAGCGACCTTACGAAGGACATCAAGAAAAGCGAGCCGTCGACTCTGTACAGTCTCCGGGCCGTTTTCCTGGTGCCAGTGAACAGAACCGTGGCGACATGCAGCCGTTCCGACTGCTCAGGAGGCCGACTCGTTGTAGGGGAGCGACAAAGTCATCAGCTGAGAGCCACCTCACATTCATGGGTGGCACATGCCATCCCCGGAGTGACAAGGAGCCTCAGACGGCCGTCAGCCGACCGGACCTGGACGCTGTCGTCGGCCCGGATCACCGCGCGCACCGGATGGTTCCAGACCAGCTCCAGCGGAGCCCCGCTGCGGGGCGGCTCGCTGATGTGGAGGGTGGCCGTACGGCCCCGCCGGACCACGAGCACGCTCGCGCCGGCCGAGGCGGCCACGTCCCCCACCGTACCGGCCCGCCAGAAGGTGCACGCGGTCAGGCCCAGGCGGGGTACGGCGACGGCCTGGGCGGTGGTGTCGTTGGCGAGGACGGACAGCCAGTGCCGGTCGGCGGCCCGGGCGGCGGTCCGCGCGCGGGAGGCGCCGGGCAGCAGGACGTAGGCGTAGCCGGCGGCCGCCGGGTCGGTACCGTGGTCGAGCCAGAGGGTCTGCCAGCGCCGGGTGCGCCGCTCGTCGGTGCCGGCGGTGTTGATGTCGGACCAGGCGCCGGTGCGGTCCTCGCGCAGGGTGCGCAGTTCGCCCCCGCAGGGCAGGAGCCAGCCGCCGTGGCCCTCCAGGTGGGCCCAGCGTGCGGCGCGCACGAAGGTCTCGGTGCCGTTCTCGCCCAGGTTGCGGTTGTCCACGACGGTCTCGACGGGCACGCCGTCGGCGCAGCTGATCCCGGCGCCCAGGCAGACCACGGCGTCGTCGAGGAAGAACCAGGACTTGCGGGCCTCAAGGGTGGAGCCGAGGCCCTTGAGGTGCTGGCCGACCGCGGCGTACGTGCCGTCGGTGGTGCCGCCGACCCAGCGCACGTCCGGCTTGGGCGCGCCCCACTCGCCGCCGGCCCGGTCGGGCAGCCGCTTGGTCGAGACGGTGGTGCCGGGCAGCCGGTACCAGTCGACGGTGGGCCAGTACCAGTCGGTGTACTGGTCGCCGCGGCCCCGCGGCCACCAGGAGAGCATGCCCGAACCGGTGTGCCAGCCGCGCGGGTTCTCGCCGTTGCCGCACTCGTAGTGGGCGATGCGGTCGCTGGCCATGGCGAGGGCGGCGGTGAACCGGGGGGTGCGGTGGACGGCACGGTCCATGGCCGGGAAGAGGCGGTGGCCGAGGGGTTCGGGGGCGGCGGGCGCGGGCGAGGCCGCGACGGCGTGCAGCCGTGCCAGATCGGCGACCTCGAACTGGTCCGACGTCAGCACCGGTACCACGGTGTCCCGTTGGATCCAGCCCTTGATACGGCCGTACCAGCGCTCGCGCTCGGCCTCGCTCGCGCCGGCGGCGAGGAGGGCGATGTCGGCGATCAGGGCCTGCCCGTGGTAGTGGTCGCTGCGCAGCACGTGCAGGTCGTCGGAGCGCTGGTGACCCCGGCTGATCGCGCGGCCGTTGACGCAGTCCGCCACCAGCCCGTCGTGGATCAGGGGGGCGTAGGCGTGCTCGACGCTGTCCAGGACGTTCTGCCGGGCGGGGTCGGTGATCTCCCAGGCCGACCCGGCGAGCAGCGCGAACAGCCGCCCGAGGCCGTCGAGCAGGACCTGGCCGTACGTGCCCGAGTAGGAGACCCAGGTGTGCTGGACGAAGGAGCCGTCGGCGTAGAGGCCGTCGCCCTTCGTGACGTACGGGAAGACGGGCGAGAGGGCGTCGCGGGCGAGGGTGATCTTCTGCGGGCTGCGGCCGAGGATGCCGCGCAGGGCGACCGAGCGGCACAGGTCGACGCGGTTGGCACCGGTGGAGGTGCCAGAGTAGTCGGTGAGCACGGCGTCCGGCACGAAGTGGTCGACGGCCGCGCAGGCCGCGGCGATCCTCTCCGCGCCGAGGCGCTCGTACAGGGCGGCGGTGATGTCCGTCAGCAGCCGGGGGCTGCCGATCTGCCACTCCCACCAGTTGCCGTAGCGGGTGGTGGCGGGGTGGTAGACGGTGGCCGAGAGGTGGTCGAGCCCGCGCAGGACGTCGGCGAGGAGGCCCGGGTCGCCGGTGGTGCCCGTGCCGGCCTGGACGTAGGCCTGGGTCATGGTCCACAGCCGGCCGTAGCTGAAGGTGATGCCGGAGGGCGGGTCGAAGGGGTGCCCCGGCCAGAGCGACGCGGGAGCGGGGACCATGCTCTCCCGGTATTCCCTTGCGCGCGCGCCGAGTTGGGCGAGCCGGGAGGCGTACGGCTCGGCGGCCGGGTCGTACCCCGTGCCCAGGGAGATGCCGAGCCAGCGGCGGCGCAGGGTGTCGTACGGGTCGTCGGCCGCCCGGGCGCCCGGCGCCGCGGTGGCGGCGAGGGCGGCGGCCAGCAGCAGTGCGCGTCGGGTCATGCCCATGGGGCCGGTCACCGCCCTCTCTCCTCGGCTCCCGGCTCAGCAGCCGCCGCAGTTGTAGTAGAGGACGTCCCAGTGGCTGCCCTCGTCGGCGTAGATGTTGCCGGAGCCGGACTGGTACTGCGGGGCGCCGTCGCCGCGGAGGCCGATGTAGCCGAAGTTGTTCTTGATGTACGACGTCACGCACGTGTTCTTGCCGTAGTCGAGCTTGTAGCCGTTCCAGTGGGAGTAGGTGCCGGAGGCGTGGCCGGTCTCGGTGCCGCCGGTGATGTTGAGCGCGCAGCCGCTGGACCGCTTGAGCGTCTGGGCACCCTGGGCGGTGGCGAGGTTGAGCTGCTCGAAGGACGTACAGGTGGAGTTGTAGCGGTCGGAGCAGTTGCCGGAGGACGACCACGTGATGCCGACATCGCGGAACATCTGGGTGGCGGTGGCGTGACTGATCTTGGTGACGGCGAAGGCGTCGGTCGCGGTGCCGAGGACGGCGACGCCCGGGGCGACGACGAGGGCGAGCGCGGTGAGGAGCGCGCGGGGCTTCAGCGGGTTCATGGGGACCTTCCTGCGGTGGGCCATGCTTGCTGGGGTCGGCTGTGCAGGTGGTGCAGGCAGATGGTGCCCGAGTGCGTGGGACGTGCGCCAGGGTGCCGCGCGTGGTGACTTCAGGTAAGGATGTGAACACGTTGCGGATGATGTTGAATTTTGAACCGAATGGGTCTACCTTCTGAGTCACGGGGTTCGTTCAACGTTCAACAAGCCGTTTCGTACCGCACTCGTCATCCGTAGGAGCACGTCATGGGCATCTTCAGCCGCAAGGACACCACCCCCGCCCCCGCCGCGCAGGCCGCGGCCGCCCCCGATCTGACCGCGCTGACCGGCGACTACACGATCGACCCGGCCCACAGCTCGATCGGTTTCGTCGCCCGGCACGCCATGGTCACCAACGTCAAGGGCAGCTTCCAGGACTTCACCGGCACGCTGCACCTGGACGGCGCCGACCCCGCGAAGTCCACCGCCACGCTCGACGTCCAGGTGGCGAGCATCGAGACCGGCAACGCCGACCGCGACGGCCACCTGAAGTCCTCCGACTTCTTCAAGATCGACGAGTTCCCGACGATGACGTTCCGCTCCACCAAGGCGGAGTCCCTCGGCGGCGACGACTACCGCATCACCGGCGACCTCTCCCTGCTCGGCGTCACCAAGCCGCTCACCATCGACCTGGAGTTCAACGGCTCCGCCCAGGACCCCTTCGGCAACCAGCGCGTCGGCTTCGAGGGCAAGGCCGAGATCCTGCGCTCCGAGTGGGGCCTGACCTGGAACGCGGCCCTGGAGACGGGCGGCGTCCTGGTCTCCGACAAGATCAAGCTGGTCTTCGACATCTCGGCCATCAAGCAGGCGTGAGGTGCTCGGGGGGGGCGTCAGGGGCAGGTGGCCGTGGGGATGGGCGACCGGGGGTGGGCGAGCCCCCGGGCGGCGACAAGTGGCCGTGGGGCCGCTCGCTTCTGGGCCAGTGTCGTGCTTCCGCGGTCCGCGTCAAGGGCGCTGCGCGTCGCCTTCGGCGATGGCCCTCCGGCCCACCCTTGACCCGGCCCGCTCCAGCCCGGATCAGAAGCGAGCGAGCGACCCGAAAGAGCAGTGGCCCAGCCCGGCACCGGGCCCTCGGGCATGCCGCCCAGCACCGTCGGCGGGGGTGCGCAGCCGCGCCTCGCAAGGACGCCGGGTCGGCTAAGCGACTTCCGGCCCGGAGGGTGGG
This sequence comes from Streptomyces sp. NRRL S-1022, assembly GCF_000720135.1. Classification (GTDB taxonomy): domain Bacteria; phylum Actinomycetota; class Actinomycetes; order Streptomycetales; family Streptomycetaceae; genus Streptomyces. The sequence continues at coordinate 228,065 of NZ_JOIU01000019.1, forward strand.
GCGCGGTCGCACCTCGCCGGCACGCCGGGCGGGCTAAGCGGCTCCCCACCCGGAGGGTGGGGCGCGGTCGCGCCTGGCATGGATGCCGGGCGCGATTGGGGGCGAACGCCCGGGGGGCGGGGTGCGCGGTCGCGCCTCGCCAGCACGCCGGGCGAGATTGGCGGCGAGCGGCCGGTGGGCGGGGTGCGCGGTCGCACCTCGCCGGCACGCCGGGCGAGACTGGCGACGAACGCCCGGTGGGCGGGGTGCGCGATCGCACCTCGCCGGCACGCCGGGCGGGCTTGGCGGCTCCCCGCCCGGAGGGTGGGGCGCGGTCGCACCTCCCCAGCACGCCGGGTGAGATTGGCGGCGAACGCCCGGTGGGCGGGGTGCGCGGTCGCACCTCGCCAGCACGCCGGGTGGGCTTGGCGGCGAGCGGCCGGGGGATGGGGCCCGGAGGGCCGTCGTGGGCGCGCTTGGGCCGTCCGGTGAGGGCAGTCCAGCAACCTCCCTTCGGGAGATCGCCCCTCCCACCGTCATTGGCAAGCAACTGTCGGGACTGGCGGCAATGGGCCAGGTGAGCGGGCAGTGCCGGTCGGCGGAGTGGCCCGAATCCGCCAATCACCTCAGCCGTGTGACCAGAGGGGCTGATGGGTCGTCCCCGCTTGACCAGCGAGGCCGTTGGGGCGCCGTCGCCCCTCCTTCCGCCCGCCTCCACTGCCCCACCCCCCCTTTCACCCGCCGGGCCGGAGCCGCCAAGCCGTCTCGGCGTGCAGGCGAGGCGCGAGCGCGCCACACCCACCGAGCCGGAAGCCGCTTAGCCCACCCGGCGTGCGGGCGAGGCGCGGACGCGTCCGGCCGGTGGCGGTGCCGTCACAGTGCCGGGAAGTCGCCGACCCCGCCGGCCACCGTCTTTCCGGGCCGCCCGCTCGCTTCTCCCTTGTGCTGGAGCGAGTCGTGTCAAGGGGCGGCCGTAGGCCGATCGCCGCAGGCGACGCGTAGCGCCCTTGACTCGGCTCGCGGAAGCACGACAATCGCCGAGAAGCGGGCGGCCCCACGGTCACGCCACCGCACCGGGTCACCGCAGCCGACCCGGAACGGTCACCCCCTCCCCCCGCGCCGCGAACTCGCACCACACGAATTTCCCCGGGTTCCGCTCCCCCACCCCCCACTTGTCCGCCAAGGCCGCCACCAGCAGCAGGCCCCGGCCGCGTTCCGCTTCCGGGGACGTCTCCGGGGCGCGGACCTCACCCGGGCCGCTGTCGTGCACCTCCACCCTCAAGACACCGTCCCCGTGCAGCGTCAGTCGGGGGTGGAAGCCGCAGCCGGCGGGGACGCCGTGGACGAGGGCGTTGGTCGCCAACTCGCTCACGCACAGCAGCTCGTCGCTGCGCTCGGTCCTGGTCCAGTCGGTCAGTGTCTCCCGTGCGAACTCCCTCGCGAGCCGCACCGACCTGCGGTCGCGGCGGTAGAACGTCTGGCGCGTCCGGGGGTGTTGGGGTTCCTCGTCCATGACGCGAGTGTCACTGTGCGTCACTACACTGGGTCAGTGAGTGAAGTCGTAGTCCTCATCGCTACGAGTCCACTACGAGAGCTGCGGGTGCGTACGGGGGAAAGGTACGGCCATGCACGTGGCGACGAGGCCCAAGAAGGTCGGTTCGTGGTACGCGGTCGGTGCGCTGGTGGCGCACTTCCGGAAGAAGGCGCGTCTCACGCAGGAACAGTTCGCGGAGGCGGCGAACCTCGCCGGGGACACGGTGCGCTCCATCGAGCAGGGGAGGCTCGCCCTCCAGCCGGACCGGGCCGAGCAGTTCGATGAACTCCTCGGCACGGGCGGGGCGTTAACGGTGGTCGTCGCCAAGCTGCCGGTACGGGATCGGATCGTGCAGTTCGCGCAGGGGCTCATCGATCACGAGCAGGAGGCGGTCGGGATCCTGTCGTACCAGAGCCTGGCGGTTCCCGGGCTGCTGCAGACTCCCGAGTACTGCCGCGCAGTGTTCAACTATCGCTACCCGGCGCTGGGGACCGAGACGGCTGAACAGTGGGTTCAGGCCCGCATGGAACGGCAGCTGATCTGGCAGCGGGAGAGGCCTCCCGTGGGGCACTTCATCATGGAGGAAGGCATCTTGCGGCGGCCGGTAGGTGGGCCGGACGTCATACGTGAGCAGTTTCGGCAGATCCTGGAGTACACCACCCCGGCGCACATGAGCTTCCAGATCATGCCGACGCATCCGACTCCTCACGCAGCCCTCGACGGACCCATGGTGCTCTTGGAGACTCCGGAACACGAACGACTCGTCTACCTGGAAGTTCAGCGCGCCAGCTTCCTCATCGATGACCCAGAAGAGGTCAGCGACTACCACCACAAGTATGGGATGCTGCGGACTCAGGCGCTCTCCTGCGACGAGCGCGAGCGCTTCCTGACGGGACTGCTAGGAGAGTCATGAACACCGCAGCACTGGCGTGGTTCAAGTCCAGCTACAGCGGCAGTGAGGGCGGCGACTGCCTCGAACTCGCCTACACCTGGCGCAAGTCCAGCCACAGCGGCAGCGAAGGCGGCAACTGCCTGGAAGTAGCCACCACCGCCTCCACCATCCACATCCGTGACTCCAAGACCCCCGCCGGCCCCACCCTCACCCTCTCCCCCGTCACCTGGAGCGAGTTCCTTGACGGCATCGCCCGCTGAAACGGAATGGGTCCCCATCGCCTCGTACGAGAACGTGCCGGGGCGGCCGAACCCCATGCGGGAACTGCTCGGTTGACTGCGTGAGCGCGGCATCGACTGGATGCCGTTCGCGGAGACGGAGCTGCGGTTCGACCTGATGTGCCGCAGGGGCGACGACGGGCACTGGCACGGCACGATCGTGGTGAACGTCGGCGCCGTCGCGCTGTGGCGGCTCGGGCTGCATCCCGGGCAGCCGGCCTCGCTCGTGGCCGGGCCCTCGCCGCCGGGCTGGTGGCATGCCGCCGGGGAGCGGTACGCCTCCCGGCGGAAGATCGTCCGGCGGCACGGGAAGTGACCGCTCAGAAGCCGCCGCCGAAGTCCCCTCCGCCGTCGCCCCCGCCGTCGAAGCCGCCGCCGTCGCCGAAGCCGCCGCCGAAGTCGCCGGGGTCGAAGTCGGTGCCGGAGACGTCGCCGCCCTCGTATCCGCCGCCGCCGAAGTCGCCGTACCCGGTCCCGTAGTCGGCGCCGTACGCAGGAGTGGCCATCAGGCCGCCCAGCATGGTGCCGACGAGGAGGCCGGGGAGGAGGCCGCCGCCGAAGTAGCCGCCGGCCCAGGGGCCGTAGGCGGGGCCCGCGTCCCAGTAGGGGCGGCGGCCGTAGTCGGTGTCGACCTCGCGGACGACGGGGTCGCGGCCGTCGGCCAGGCGGGTGGCGTCGGCGGCGCAGACGGGGACCTGGCGCGGGGCGCCGCCGGGCGGGGTCCAGGTGGCGTCGGAGACCGAGGGGCCGTGGCGCGGGTCGAAGAAGCACGGTGGCCGGCGTTCCGGGAGCGGGCGGTGTTCGCGGCGGGCGGCGAGCTGGGCGAGGGAGAAGCGGCCGTCCTCCAGTGCCTCGGTGACCGTCCGCACGTCCTCCGGTCTGTGCGCCGCGCCCATCCGCTGCTTGGCGGTCTCGTAGGCGTCCAGGGCCCGCTCGTAGTCGGCGCGCATCGCGTCGTCGGCGCCCGCTTCCGAGGGGTGGAAGTCGAGGCGGTCGAGTTCCTCGCCGAACGCGGTGATGTCCTCGTCGACGACCACCCGCAGCCGCTCCAGGGCCGCCCGCTGTTCCTGCTCGCGGCGCTTGCGGGTGCGGCGGACCAGCGCGTAGGCGCCCGCTCCGGCGGCCACCAGGACGGCGGCCGTCGTGATCAGCGCCGTGCCGGACATGCCGCCGTCGCCGACCGAGCCGCCCCAGCTGCGCGGGGCGTGGCCGCCCATGTTGACGAGGGCGCGGTCGGTGAAGTCGGCCAGCTGGGACTTGGCGTCCTCGCCCTGGACGCTGCGGACCAGGTTCTGCCGGGCCGTGGCCGGCATGACGGAGGAGTCGGCGCGGGCGTCGAAGCGGTCGCCGAGGCGGATGCCGTACAGGCCGGTGACGCCGGTCGCCGAGCGCAGGTCGGCGAAGAGGTTCGTGGTGGGGTATCCGGCCGGGAGGACGGCGATGAACAGGGGTTTGCCGGCGTCCTTGATCCGGGTGGCGAGCGTGTCGGCGTCCGCGGCGGACAGCTGGTCCCGGGCCGCCGGGTCGACGTAGACGGGGCTCTGGCGCAGGGCGCGGGCGACCGCGGAGACGCTGGTGTCGGCGCTCGCCCCGGTCGGGCACAGGGTGGCCAGCACCAGGGCCAGGACGGCCAGGAGCAGGGCGGGGAGGCTTCGGGTCCGCGGCACGGCCTTCATACCTTGAAACTACCCGAAACCTCCCCAAACCGGTCGTTCATCCGGCGCCGGGGTCAGGCCGCCCGGTACGCCTGCGCCAGCTTCTCCACCGCCTTCGCGTACCGGCCGGTCAGCAGCAGGTGGTCGGCGTCGGCGAAGGGCCCCGACACCGCCTGGGTGAGGTGGCCGCCCGTCTGCTGCTGGACGAGCAGCCGTGCCCGGGTGACCAGCGCGCGTCCGGTGCGGTCGTCGCGGTGCCGCTCGGCCGCCGCGGCCCGGGCGGCGAGGTCGCGCAGGGTGGCCGTACCGCCCTTCGGGGCCGGGGCGAGGGTGGTCAGGCCCCAGCCGTAGGGGAACTGCGGGTCGTACGACGCGTCGCCCACGTTGATCGGCAGCTGGGCCTGCGAGCGGGGCCAGGTGACCGGGAGCTGTCCGGTGAAGGGGCGCTTGCCGTAGAGAACGTCGGCGACGCCCTCGCCCTCGGTGCCGGGCAGCCAGGAGGCGACGAGGGCGTCGATCCCGTCCAGCCGGTCGCCGACCAGCTGCGGGCGGCCCGAGACGATCAGGACCGCGCACTTCATGGCCGCGCAGACCTTGTCGACGGCGGCCTGGTCGGCTGCGGACAGCGACAGCGAGTGGCCGTTGCCGACGTCGCCGACGCCCTCGGCGTACGGGGTCTCGCCGACCACGACCACGCCGGCGTCGTAGCCGCCGGTGGGAGCAGAGGCGTCCTTCGAGTAGGTGACGTCCCCGCCCGCCTTCCGCAGGCCGTCCAGGATCGTCGTGCCGGGGACGGTGTTGCCGGAGGCGCCCTGCCAGGTGAGGGTCCAGCCGCCGGTCTGGTTGCCGATGTCGTCGGCGTTGGACCCGGCGACGTACACCTTCTCGCTCTTCTTCAGCGGCAGCAGCCCGCCCGCGTTCTTCAGCAGCACCTGCGACTCGGCGGCGGCCCGGCGGGCGACCTCCCGGTGGGCGCGGGAGCCGATGGCGGCGGCACCGCCGGTGTCGGCGTACGGGTGCTCGAAGAGGCCGAGCCGGAACTTCTGGGTGAGGATGCGGGAGACAGCGTCGTCGATCCGCTTCCCGCTGATCCGGCCGGCCTTCACCTCGTCGGCGAGCGCGGTGCTGAACTCCTTGTAGGTGTACGGCACCATCATCATGTCGACGCCCGCCTCGACGGAGGTGCGGACGTGGGACGCGTAGTCGCCGGGGAGCTGGTCGATGGCGTTCCAGTCGCTGATGACGAACCCGTCGAAGCCCATGCGGCCCTTGAGCACGCCGTTGATCATGTCGCCGCGGGCGTGCATCTTCACCGCGCCCTTGCCGTCGCCGGTGATGTCCAGGGAGGAGTACGACGGCATGACCGTGGCGATGCCCCGGTCGACGGCCTCGCGGTACGGCGCCAGGTGGATGTCCTGAAGCTGCTCGCGGGTGACGGTGGTGACGCCCTGGTCGGTGGTGTACGTGCCGGTGGTCGAGGAGCCGTACGCGGTGCCGCCGTCGCCCACGAAGTGCTTGGCCGTGGCGAGCACCTTGTCGCCGCGCGCCAGGTCCTCGCCGTTCGCGCGGCCCTGGAGGCCCTGGATCACGGTCTCCATGGACTCCACGAGTGCCGGGTCCTCGCCGAAGGACTCGTAGGAGCGGCCCCAGCGTTCGTCACGGCTCACGCACAGGCAGGGCGCGAAGTCCCAGGGGACGCCGGTCGCGCGGACCTCGGCGGCCGTCACCGCGCCTGTCTCATGGGCGAGTCGGGGATCGCGGGTCGCGCCGATGCCCACGTTGTGCGGCATGACGGTGGCGCCGGAGAGGTTGTTGTGGCCGTGGACGGCGTCGACGCCGTAGACGAGCGGGATCTGGAAGCGCGTGGCCCGGGTGCGCAGCTGGAAGGCGTCGATCATCTTCGCCCAGGCCCCGGGGGTGTTGGGCGTGGGTGTCGAGCCGCCGCCGGAGAGCAGGGAGCCGAGGCCGTAGGCGGCGATGTCGGCTCCCTGGCCGACGGCTCCGCGCTCGGCCTGGGTCATCTGGCCGGCCTTCTCGGCCAGGGACATCCGGCTCAGCAGGTCGGCGACCCGCTTGCGCACCGGCAACTTGGCGTTCAGGTACGGCAGTCCGTGCGCGTCGATCACGATCTGCGGGGTCTCGGCGGGGGCCTTCGCTCCGGTGACCGTGAGCTTGAGGGGGATCGTCTCGGCGGGTTCGGCCGCCCGGTCCCGGCGGGTGGGCACCTCGACGGTCCGTGCGGTGCCGGAGGCGGTGCCGGCCGGGAAGGTGAGGGTGCCGGAGACGGGGGTGTAGTCCGTGCCGGGGGTCGCGGTGCCGTCCGCCGTGGCGTAGGTGACGGTGACCGGGTCGGTGAGGGGCTGGTCGCCGGTGGTGGCCACGGTGACCTTCACCCTGGCCGTCCGCCCCTGCTCCACGGGGTGGACGGGGGCGTCGGTGGTGACGGAGGCCCGCAGCGCCTGGTCGGCCCTGCCGTACAGCTCCACGTCGTCCAGGGCGAAGTCGCCCTTGGTGCCGGCCGGGAGGGTGAGGGCGTAGCCCCACATCTCCTTGAGGCCGAGGACGTGGTCGATGCCGCCGACGGGCTGGTAGTCGGTGCGGTAGGCGAAGTCGGTGAAGGGGAGCTCGATCCGCTTCCAGCCGGTGAAGTCGTCGGTGAAGGAGGTGGTCCAGAGTTCGGACGCCTCCCCGTTCGCCCCGCCGTCCTTGATCTCGAAGGCGATCTTCCGGCCGTTGTTCCGGCCGTCCCACCACAAGCGGATGCCCTGGTGGCCGGACCAGTCGTGGGCGGGCGCGGTGGCGGCGAAGTCGTGGGTGAAGCCGCCGTACCCGCTGATGTCGTAGGTGCCGGCCAGGACCTTGCCGCCCTCGGGGGCGTCGGCGCGGTCGGCGAGGCGGAGCGTGGGCGGGTCGTCGGAGTCGCCGCCCCAGGTGAAGATGCCCTCGGCGGGCTGGGAGGCGAAGGGCACCTCGCCCTCGAAGCGGTCGACCCGGACAGGAGCGGGCTCGTCGGCGGCTCGCGCGGTCGCCGCCCAGGGCAGCAGACCGGCGAGGAGTGCGGCGGAGGCGAGCAGGGCGGTTCTGCGCATGGACCTTCCCTCGGCTCTCGTGGTTCACTCAGGACTTAGCTCACGCCGTGAGTTAACTAGGGCCACACACCCCCGTCAAGACGGCCCGTCAGCTCCGCCGATCCGAGAAGGAAGGGCGACGCACCATGAGGAGAACCCCCCGCGCGGTCCGGCTGCTGCTCGCCGGACTGCTCTCCGCAGTCGGCGTCAGTGCCGCCGTACCCCCCGCGCACGCGGCCGGTGAGCAGGTCACCGCCTGGCTCACCACCACCGACGACTCCGCCGGCCGGCACGTCGTACGCGGCCTCCAGCCGCAGGCCCCGTTCGCCTTCCAGTCCGGGGCGGGCGGTGGCGGCGAGAACATCACCGTGGACGAGAACACCCGCTACCAGACGTTCACCGGCGGCGGCGCGTCCTTCACGGACACCGCGGCCTGGCTGATGAACAGCAGCGGGGCGCTGTCCCAGACGACCCGGGACGCGACCCTGCGCAAGCTGTTCTCGCCCACGGACGGCATCGGCCTGTCGTTCCTGCGCAATCCGATGGGCGCCTCCGACCTCGCCCGCTACGGCTACACCTACGACGACGTGCCGGCCGGGCAGACCGACCCGTCCCTGGCGAAGTTCTCCATCGCGCACGACCTCGCCGACGTCGTCCCGCTGACCAGGCAGGCGCTCCGGCTGAACCCGGCGCTGACGGTGATGGCGTCGCCGTGGACGGCACCGGCGTGGATGAAGGACAGCGGCTCGCTGGGCGGCGGCTGGCTGAAGGCGGAGGACTACGGGGCGTACGCCTCCTACTTCGTGAAGTACCTCCAGGCCTACAAGGACCAGGGGGTCGACGTCTCGTACGTCACCGCGCAGAACGAGCCCACCTGCTGTTCCGGCTACCCGTCGATGAGCTGGAACGCGAGCGGCCTCGCCTACTTCACCAAGAGCGAGCTGCTGCCCAGGCTCCAGGCGGCCGGCCTGGCCACCAAGGTGCTGGCGCACGACTGGAACTGGGACGTGTACGACTCCTACGCCGCCCAGACCGTGGACGACCCGGCCGTGCGCAACCACCCCAATTTCGGCGGGATCGCCTGGCACGGCTACGGCGGTGACGTCACCGAGCAGACGTCCGTGCACGACCGGTACCCGGCGCTGGACGCCTTCGGCACCGAGCACTCCGGCGGCACCTGGATCACCGACCAGCAGCGCGAGGACATGTCGAACATCATCGACTACACGCGCAACTGGGCGAAGTCGGTGACCAAGTGGTCGCTGGCCGTGGACCAGAACATGGGCCCGCACAACGGCGGCTGCGGCACCTGCACCGGCCTGATCACCGTGCACAACGGCGACGGTGCGAGCGGGACCGTGGACTACACCGTCGAGTACTACGACATGGGCCACCTGACCAAGTTCGTCCGCCCCGGCGCCCAGCGCATAGCCTCCACGGCCTCCACCGCGGTACCGAACGTGGCCTGGCGCAACCCGGACGGCAGCAAGGCCCTGATCGCGTACAACGGCTCCTCCTCGGCGAAGACGGTCACCCTGAACTGGGGTGCCCAGCACGCCACTTACTCACTGCCCGGGCGGACCTCGGCCACCTTCACCTGGTCCGGCACGCAGTCCGGCGGCGGCAGGACCGGCGCCTTCGTGGGGCTGGCCGGCAAGTGCCTGGACGTGGCGGGCGGTTCGAGCGCCGACGGCACGGCGGTGCAGCTCTACGACTGCAACGGCAGCACGGCCCAGCAGTGGACCGTGCAGTCCGACGGGTCGGTGCAGGCGCTCGGCAAGTGCCTGGACGTGTCCTCCGGTTCGGCCGCGGACGGGGCCAAGGTGCAGTTGTACGACTGCAACGGAACCGGTGCCCAGCGGTGGTCGTACAACGCGGCCACGGGTGATGTGGTGAACACGGCGGCGGACAAGTGCCTCGACGTCACGGACAACTCGTCGGCGAACGGGGCCCGGGCCCAGATCTGGACGTGCACGGGGGCCGCCAACCAGAAGTGGACGCTGCGGTGAGGCGGTAGGGCGGGACATGCGACACACGGGGGCCGTGGCGGTGGGGATCGCCGGCGGGATGCTGCTGCTGAGCGGCTGCGCCGCCGTCGACCTGCCGCTCGCGGGGGTGCGGGCCGGCGCGGACGGGACGCCGTACGCGGTGTTCCGGCCGTGCGGTGACGACGGCTACCGGGGCCCGTACCTGGACGGGCGGACCCGTGGCGAGGGCGACGGTCCGATCACCACCGGGTGGGAGTCGAAGAAGGAGGGGCTGCGCGGCGACGCCGAGTTCCCCCTGTTCGACCCGCCGGCGAAGTGGCGGGCCAGGCACCGGGGGAAGCGGGAGCCGCTGCCCCGGCACGAGTACGTCCTCGGGTTCGGGCACTACGTCGGTGGCGACTCCTACAACGGGGTCGCGAGGTTCACCACCGAGCAGATCGGCCGGCTGCGGCCCGGGCAGGTGTGGGCCGACGACCGGGTGATGAGCCTGCGCGCGTTCGAGCGGGTCGCCGCGGACGCCTGCTGAGCGGGAGCGGTGTGGCGTGGTGCGGATCGGCCGCCGCCGGACCATGGTGGGGGTATGACCACACCGCAGGATCTGTTCCTCGTCAGCCTGGACGTGCCCGGTGACCGCCCCGTCGAGCAGGGCGACCTGGCGCTGGCACTCGCCGGCGCCGAGCTGGTCGACCTGCTCGCCGCCCGGGCCCTCACCCTGGACGGCGAGCGCATCGTGCCCGGACCGGTGCTGACCACGGGTGACCGGATGCTGGACGAGGCGGGGGCGGCGCTGGTACGGCGGGAGCCGTACGAGACCGTCGCGGACTGGCTGTGGCGGCGGGGCGAGGGGCTGACCGTGGCCTACCGGGACACCCTGGAGGCCGACGGGCAGGTCACCGGCAGGCACCGGCGCCGGCTGCCGGGCCGCGGCCGGGACGACGTACCGGCCGACACCGCCGCCCGGCGCCACGCGACCGACCGCTGGGAGTCCCGCGACCCCGTCCTCACCGGCCTCGCCGCCACCCTCGGCATCCAGGACGACCGGCCGGCCGGCCCGGAGCCCGAGGACGAGGCCGTCGTCACCGTCCTGCTCGCGGTCGGCGACGCGGTGACCGAACTGGAGGCCGTCCGCGAACGCCGCCGCATCGAGAACATCGCCTTCGACAACATCTGGCGGGCGCCCTGAGCCTCCCGGCCGCCACCGGCCGCCACCGGCCGCGAAGGACCGGCCGCCTCACGGGACCAGCTGGCCGATGCCCAGCAGGTTGCCCTCGCTGTCGCGGAACCACGCGCCGCGCTCCCCGCTCGCGCCCTTGCTCGGGTAGTTGCCGTCGATCTCGGCGATGCCCTCCCGAGTGCGGAACCCGGGGGCGTCGACCTCCTCGAAGACCACGCCCCGGCGGCGCAACTCCGCGACGACACCCTCGATGTCGTCCACCTCGAAGGCCATCTGGGTGAAGGTGCCGGGCGAGGCCCCCGTCGAGCGGAACACGACGAAGTCCACGCCCGCGCACCGGTACAGCAGCCCGCCGGGCCGCTCGTCCACCGGGTGCAGGCCGAGCTTCTCGGCGTAGAAGCGCCGGGCCCGGTCCAGGTCCCGCGCGGGCAGCCGGGTCGCGACGCGGGCCCCGGACAGCACGTCACTGGTGTGTGAGGTCATACCTCCACTGTGGCTACCGGGCCGGTTCCACGCCCGCGCGCAGGAGGCCGTAGGTGTAGGCGTCCTCCAGGGCCTGCCAGGATGCGGCGATGACGTTCTCGGCGACACCGACCGTGGACCACTCGCCGGAGCCGTCCGAGGTGGAGATCAGCACCCGGGTGGTGGAGGAGGTGCCGTGCTTGCCCTCCAGGATGCGGACCTTGTAGTCGACCAGGTCCAGCTTGGCGAGCTGCGGGTAGATCTTCTCCAGCGCCACGCGCAGGGCGCGGTCCAGGGCGTTGACCGGGCCGTTGCCCTCGGCGGTGGCGACGATCCGCTCGCTCTTGGCCCACAGCTTCACCGTGGCCTCGTTGGCGTGGGTGCCGTCGGGGCGGTCCTCGACGATGGCCCGCCAGGACTCCACGTCGAAGTACTTCAGCGGGCGGCCCTCGACCTCGGCGCGCAGCAGCAGCTCGAAGGAGGCGTCGGCGGCCTCGTAGGTGTAGCCCTGGAGTTCGCGCTCCTTCACGCGCTCGACCACCCGGCCGACCAGTTCGCGGTCGCCGCCCAGGTCGATGCCGAGCTCCTTGCCCTTCAGCTCGACGGAGGCGCGGCCCGCCATGTCGGAGACCAGCATGCGCATGGTGTTGCCGACCAGTTCGGGGTCGATGTGCTGGTACAGGTCCGGGTCGACCTTGATGGCGGAGGCGTGCAGGCCGGCCTTGTGGGCGAAGGCGGAGACACCGACGTACGGCTGGTGGGTGGAGGGGGTGAGGTTGACGACCTCGGCGATGGCGTGCGAGATCCGGGTCGTCTCGCGGAGCCTGCCGTCGGGCAGCACCTTCTTGCCGTACTTCAGTTCCAGGGCCGCGACCACCGGGAACAGGTTGGCGTTGCCGACGCGCTCGCCGTAGCCGTTGGCCGTGCACTGCACGTGCGTGGCGCCCGCGTCGACGGCGGCGAGGGTGTTGGCGACCGCGCAGCCGGTGTCGTCCTGGGCGTGGATGCCGAGCCGGGCGCCGGTGTCGGCGAGGACCGTGGCGACGACCGCGTGCACCTGGGCGGGGAGCATGCCGCCGTTGGTGTCGCAGAGGATGACCACGTCGGCGCCGGCCTCCGCGGCCGTGCGGACGACGGCCTTGGCGTACGCGGGGTTGGCGCGGTAGCCGTCGAAGAAGTGCTCGCAGTCCACGAAGACCCGGCGGCCCTGCTCGCGCAGGTACGACACGGTGTCGCGGACCATCTCCAGGTTCTCGTCCAGGGTCGTGCGCAGCGCCAGCTCCACGTGCCGGTCGTGCGACTTGGCGACCAGCGTGATCACCGGGGCGCCGGACTCCAGCAGGGCGTTGACCTGCGGGTCCTCAGCGGCCTTCGCGCCGGCGCGGCGGGTGGCGCCGAAGGCGACCAGCTGCGCGTGCCGGAAGTCGATCTCGGCCTGCGCGCGGGCGAAGAACTCGGTGTCGCGGGGGTTCGCGCCGGGCCAGCCGCCCTCGATGAAGCCCACGCCGAAGTCGTCCAGGTGCCGGGCGATGGCGAGCTTGTCCGCGACGGTGAGGTTGATGCCCTCGCGCTGCGCGCCGTCGCGCAGCGTGGTGTCGAAGACGTGGAACGAGTCGTCGAGCTCGCTGGTTGCCGTCTCGGTCATGGTCTCAAGGCTCCTGTTGTGGATCTTCGGTCTGTACCGGATGGACCGGCTCCACCGTTCCTCCATGCTCCCTCGCGCTCCGTCGCCGGCTGAAGGTGGGCCGGAAAACGAAAAAACCCCTCGCGGGTGCGAGAGGTCTGCGCGCGGGTCGAGGACGACGGTGGCCACCCGCACCTGGTCGTACGAGGTGGTCACTGCGGACCGGCGCGCCTGCTGCCAATAATCATGGCGAACGAGAGCACGGGGGCAGTCTGGCACAGCCCCGCCCCCGGCTCACCGCCCGTCTCAGGATGCGGTCGTCACGGTGGACTCCGCGGATCCGTCCCCGGCCTCCCGGGCGGCCTTCACCCGGCCCAGGTCCAGGTCCTTGGTCTCGCGCATCATGACGTACACCACGAGGGACACGGCGGCGCAGGCGGCCACGTACCAGGAGAAGCCGGACTCGATGCCGCCCTTCTTGAACCACAGCGCCACGTACTCGGCGGTGCCGCCGAAGAGGGCGTTGGCGAGGGCGTACGGCAGGGCGACGCCGAGCGCGCGGACACCGGTCGGGAACAGCTCGGCCTTCACGCAGGCGTTGATGGAGGTGTAGCCGGTGACCACGACCAGCGCGAGCAGGGCGAGGCCGAGGGCGGACCAGTAGCCGTCCGCGTGCCGGAGCAGCGTCATGATCGGGACCGTCAGGAAGGTGGAGCCGACGGCGAAGGTGATCAGCAGCGGGCGGCGGCCGATGCGGTCGGAGAGGGCGCCCGCGAGCGGCTGGAGGCAGGCGAAGACGATCAGCGCGGTGAAGGAGACCAGGGTCGCGGTCTGCTTGGACAGGCCCGCCGAGTTGGACAGGTACTTGGTGAGGTAGGTGGTGTACGTGTAGTAGGCCACCGTGCCGCCCATGGTGAGGGCGACGACCAGGAACGCCTCCCGCCGGTGCCGCCACAGCGCGCGCAGGGTGCCGCGCTCCCCGGCCTGCGAGGTGTCCTCCTCGTACACCTCGGTCTCCAGCATGTTGCGGCGCAGGTAGAAGACGACGGCCGCGCCGAGCGCGCCGACGACGAACGGGATGCGCCAGCCGTAGCTGTGCAGGGCGTCGTCGGACATCGTGCGCTGGAGGACGATCTGCAGGCCGAGGCCGACGATCTGGCCGGCGGTCATGGACACGTACTGGAAGCTGGAGGCGAAGCCGCGGCGCCCCGGGTCCGAGGCCTCGGTCAGGTAGGTGGCGCTGGCCGCGTACTCGCCGCCCACGGACAGGCCCTGGAGCAGGCGGGCGACGAGCAGGACGAGCGCGCCGCCGTAGCCCGCGACCCCGTAGGTGGGGGCGACGGCGATGAGGACCGCCGAGGCCGACATCAGCGTCACGGTCAGCGTCAGCGCGGCCTTGCGGCCCTTGCGGTCACCGACCCTGCCCAGCAGCCAGCCGCCGACGGGACGCATGAAGAAACCCACGGCGAAGATGCCGGCCGTGTTCATCAGCTGGGCGGTGGGGTTGCCGCTCGGGAAGAAGGCACCGGCGAAGTACGTGGCGAAGCTCGCGTACACGAACCAGTCGTACCACTCGACCATGTTCCCGGCCGAGCCGACCCAGATCTTCTTCCAGTGTTGTCGTCCCATGGGCCGTTACCTGCCCGTCGGCGGAGCGAACGATTCCTCCGGCGGCCGGCCGCGACGGACCCGCAGCTATCCGGCCGGCAACGCGTCCTCGACGAACTCCCGCACGTGCCGGAGCACTTGCTCCCGGTCGGCGCCCCGCAGTCCGATCGCCACGTGGATGGAGAATCCGTCGAGCAGCGCACGCAGCCGCGAGGCGAACCGGTCCGCGTCCACCCGCCGGAACTCCCCCCGCGAGATCCCCTCGGCGATCAGCGCGACCAGGTCCCGGTGCCACGCGCCCTCGATCGCGGCCTGCCGGGCACGCGCGTCCTCGTCGGCGTTCTGCGAGCGGTTCCAGACCTCCAGCCACAGCGTCCAGTGCGGATCGCGGTGCCCGTCGGGGACGTACAGGTCGACGTACGCGGAAAGCCGCTCCCGCGCGCTCCCGGGGCCGGTCAGCAGCCGCCCCCGTTCCGCGCCCAGCCGGCCCTCGCTCCACTCCAGGGTCTGGAGCAGCAGCTCGTCCTTGGAGCGGAAGTAGTACAGGAGATGGCCGCTGCTCATGCCGACCTCGCGGCCCAGCCCCGCCATGGTGAGCTTCTCCAGACCGCGCTCGGCGATCATGTCCATGGCGGCAGCGAGGACCTCCTCGCGCGGCGGCGCGTTCCTGCGCGCCCGGCCCGCACCGGCCATCTGCTGCTCCCGTGTGTGTCAGACCTTCGGCTGCTGTTGCGTGATGCAGTGGATACCGCCTCCGCCCGCGAAGATCGTACGCGCGTCCACCAGCGTCACCGTGCGTTCGGGGAACAGCCGGCGGAAGATGCCCGCGGCGATCTCGTCGCGCGGGTCGTCGAAGGCGCACAGCACCACGCCGCCGTTGCACAGGTAGTGGTTGATGTAGGAGTAGTCGGCCCAGTGGCCGTCGGCCTCCAGGGCGGTCGGCGCGGGCACCTCCACGACCTCCAGGCGGCGGCCCCGCGCGTCGGTCGCCGACTTCAGCAGGCCGATGACCTCCTTGGTGACCTCGTGGTCGGGGTGCGCCGGGTCCGGCTGATGGTGCGCGACCACGACACCCGGCCGGGCGAAGGCGGCGACGATGTCGACGTGGCCCAGGGTGCCGAAGCCATAGGGAGGATAGTCGCCGGTCAGGCCGCGCGGCAGCCAGATCGCCTTGCTGGTGCCGAGGTGGGCGTGGATCTCCGCCTCGACCTCCTCCTTCGACCAGTGCGGGTTGCGCTCGGGGCCGAGCTGCACGGTCTCGGTGAGCAGCACGGTGCCCTCGCCGTCGACGTGGATCGCCCCGCCCTCGTTGACCAGCTTCGAGGCGTACGCCTTCGCGCCCGCGAGGTCGCAGACGTACGCGCCGATCCCGGCGTCGTGCTCCCAGCGGGCCCAGTCCTGGGCGCCCCAGCCGTTGAACGTCCAGTCGACGGCGGCCAGCCGGCCCTTTCCGTCGGTGAGGAAGGTGGGGCCGATGTCCCGCATCCAGGCGTCGTCCAGCTCCCGCTCGACGGTGTCGATGCCGGGGCCGAGCAGGGCCCGCGCCCCGGCGGCCTGGCCGGGGCCGCACACGACCGTCACCGGTTCGAAGCGGCGCACCGCGCGGGCGACGGACGCCCAGGCGGTCCGGGAGGCGGCCAGGTCGTCCGGGTCGTCGAAGGTCGGATTGGGGCCGGGCCAGGCCATCCAGGTGCGCTCGTGCGGGGTCCACTCGGCGGGCATGCGGAAGCCGTCGGCGGCGGGGGTGGTCATGTCGGGTCCCTGGTGGTTAGAGGAAGTAGAGGCGGTTGAGGGAGACGGAGTCGGCCGGCTCGGAGCGCAGCGGGTCGCCGTCGAGGGTGACCAGACCGGTGCGCTGGTCGACGTCCACCGCCCCGGTACGGGAGTTCAGGCGCAGGTCGGCGGGGCCGATGCCCCGGGTGCCGCGCACGGCGACCCTTCTGCGGCGCGTCGGCATGGTGTCGTTGCCCTGGTCGAGCGCCGCCCGGGCGACGAACGCCACCGAGAGGTCGGCGGCCGTGGCGCCGTACGCCCCGAACTGGGGTCCCAGGACGAGGGGTTCGCAGGTGTCGGTGGCCGCGTTGGGGTCGCCGACCACGCCGTACGCCGGGAAGCCGGACTTGAGGACGAGCTGCGGCTTGGCACCGAAGTACTCCGGACGCCACAGCACGATGTCGGCGAGCTTGCCGGCCTCGATCGAGCCGACTTCGTGCGAAAGGCCGTGCGCGATGGCCGGGTTGATCGTCAGCTTGGCCATGTAGCGCAGCACGCGGGCGTTGTCGTCGCCCTCGCCGTCGCCCTCCAGCGGGCCCAGCTCGGCCTTCATCTTCGCGGCCATGGCGAACGTACGGCGGACCGTCTCACCGGCGCGGCCCATGCCCTGGGCGTCGGAGGAGGTGATGCCGATCGCACCCAGGTCGTGCAGCACGTCCTCGGCGCCCATCGTGCCGGCCCGGATGCGGTCGCGGGCCATGGCGGCGTCGCCGGGCAGGTCGGGCTTGAGGTCGTGGACGGAGACGATCATGCCGTAGTGCTCGGCGACCGCGTCCCGGCCGAAGGGCAGGGTGGGGTTGGTGGAGGAGCCGATGACGTTCGGCACGCCGGCCATCTTCAGCACGTTGGGCACGTGTCCGCCGCCGCAGCCCTCGATGTGGAAGGCGTGGATCGTGCGGCCCTCCAGCACCCGGAGGGTGTCCTCGACCGACAGGCACTCGTTCAGGCCGTCGCTGTGCAGGGCCACCTGGACGTCGTGCTCCTCGGCGACCCGCAGCGCGGTGTCCAGGGCGCGGGTGTGGGCGCCCATGTCCTCGTGCACCTTGAAGCCGCTCGCCCCGCCCTCGGCCAGGGCCTCGATCAGCGGTGCCTCGTGGGAGGAGGAACCCCGGCCCAGGAAGCCGATGTTCACCGGCCAGGCGTCGAAGGCGTTGAAGGCGTGCCGCAGCGCCCAGGGCGAGTTGACGCCGACGCCCCACACCGGGCCGAACTCCTGCCCGACGACCGTGGTGACACCGGAGGCGAGGGACGCCTCCATGATCCGCGGCGACAGCAGGTGGACGTGGGTGTCGACGGCCCCGGCGGTGGCGATCAGCCCCTCGCCGGAGACGATCGAGGTGCCGGTGCCGACGACGACGTCGACGCCGTCGAGGGTGTCGGGGTTGCCGGCGCGGCCGATCGCGCAGATCCGGCCCTCGCGGATGCCGATGGAGACCTTCCTGATCCCCTGCACCGCGTCGATCACGACGACGTTGCTGATCACCACGTCACAGGTCGCGCGGACGGCGGCGGCCTTCAGGTGCAGCCCGTCGCGGGCGGTCTTGCCGAAGCCGGCGAGGAACTCGTCGCCGTACCGCTGCGCGTCGGACTCGACGCGCACGGTGAGCCCGGAGTCGCCGAGGCGGATCCGGTCGCCGGCGCGGGGTCCGTGGGTGGCGGCGTACTCGTGGGGCGTGAGGCGGCGGGCTTGTGCCGGGTGCCCTCCGGGTCGGCTCATCGGTTGCCCTCCTCCTCGGGAACGCCCAGGTATCCGCAGGCGGCGGCCCTGCGGAGGGCCTCCTGCTTCGCACCGGGCGCGTCCAGCGGCCCGTCGACCAGGCCGGCGAAGCCGATCGCGATCCGCTCGCCGCCGACCGGCACCAGCCCGACCTCCTCGCTCTCCCCCGGTCCGAAGCGGACGGAGGAGCCGGCGGGTACGGCGAGCCGCATGCCGTAGGCCTGTCCGCGGTCGAAGTCGAGCCGCGGGTTGGCCTCGAAGAAGTGGAAGTGGGAGGTGACGGAGACCGGCACGGTCGCGGTGTTGGTCACGCGCAGCCGGACGACCGGCGCGGGGTCGGCGTGCTGCGGGCCGGGGAGCAGGGCGCCCGGGGCGTGCGCGCCGAGGCCTCCCCCTGCTTCGCGGGGGGACCCCCAGCCGATGGGGTCGGAGACGACCGCGAGCCGGGAGCCGTCGTCGAAGACGGCCTCGACCATCACCTCGGTGACGACGTCGGCGACGCCCGGCAGGACGTCCTCGGGACCGAGGACCGAGCGGGCCGCCTCGACGGCCTCGGCGAGCCGCCTGCCGTCCCGGGCCGCCTCGCACACGGTGTCCGCGATCAGCGCGGTGGCCTCGGGCACGTTCAGCCGCAGGCCGCGCGCCCGGCGGGCGCGGGCCAGTTCGGCGGCTCCGAAGAGCAGCAGCCGGTCACGTTCCGTGGGGGTCAGTCGCACGACTCGGCACCTCCTTGCCTTCCCCAGATTAGAGCACCACTCTAAACACAGATTTCATGACGCGGAAGCATTGACCGGGAGCCTGGCCGCACGTCACATTGAACGTCGCTCTAATCCAGTGGGGCGGCCGTCGAAGGAGACCAGCCATGCCGATAGAACAGCGCGGTGTCGACACCATCCCGGACGAGGAACGCACCAGCGGGCCACGGGACCTGGTGTCGATCCTGCTCGGCTCCAACCTCTGTCTCGGCGTGATCATCTTCGGCTGGCTGCCGCCGTCCTTCGGGCTCGGCTGGTGGGCGTCGGTGACCGCGATCGTGGCGGGCACGGTGGTCGGCACCCTGTTCACGGCCCCGCTCGCCCTGGTCTCCCTGCGCACCGCGACCAACCTGTCCACCTCCTCCGGCGCCCAGTTCGGCGTGCGCGGCCGGCTCGTCGGCTCGGTGGTCGGGCTGCTGCTGGCACTCGGCTACACCGCGCTGACGGTGTGGATCGGCGGGGACGTGATGCTGATGGTCCTCGGCCGGCTCCTCGGGGTGCCGGCGAACGGGGTGTCGTACGCCCTCGTCTACGCGGTGCTCGCCGCCGCGACCGTCGCCGGCGCGGTCTACGGCTACCGGGTGCTGCTCGCCATGTCCCGCGTCCTCGCGATCGGCATGACGGCCCTGCTGCTGCTCGGCGTCCTCGCCTACGCCCCGCACTTCGGCACCGGCGCGCTGCCGGGCACGGGCGGCTACCTGCTGGGCTCCTTCTGGCCGACCTGGTTCCTGGCGGCGGTGGCGGCGGGCCTGTCCGGCCCCATCGCCTTCATCACCCTGCTCGGCGACTACACCCGCTACATCTCGCCGGCCCGCCACTCCGCGCGCCGCGTGCTGCACGGCACCTGGCTCGGGCTGGTCCTCGGCCTGCTGGTCCCCCAGCTCTTCGGCACCTTCACGGCGTACGCGGCCGGTGCGGCCACCGAATACGCGGGCCCGCTGGTCGCGGCCTCCCCCGGCTGGTACCTGGTGCCGCTGCTGCTGTCCGCCTCCGCGGGCTCGGCCGGCAACGCGGGCCTGATGCTGTACTCCATGGGCCTGGACCTGGACGCGATCCTGCCCCGCGCCTCCCGCGCCCGCGCCACCTGCACCGTGGCGATCGTGGCCACGGCCTGCGTCTTCGCCGGCCACTACGCCTGGGACGCGCAGTCGGCGATGACGTCCTTCGTCCTCCTGCTCACCGCCATCGGCACCCCGTGGGCGGTCATCACCCTCATCGGCTTCGTCCGCTGCCGCGGTGTGTACGACGCCGACGCCCTCCAGGTCTTCAACCGCCGCTCCCGGGGCGGGGTCTACTGGTACCGGGCGGGCTGGAACGTCCGCGCCACCGTGTCCTGGGCGCTCGGCGCGGGCGTCGGCCTGCTGGCGGTCTCCCTGCCGTCGTACGAGGGCCCGCTGCTGTCCCTGACCGGCGGGGTGGACTGCAGCTTCCTGCTGTCGGGGCTGGTCGGCGGGGCGGTGTACCTGCTGCCGGCGCCCCGCTGGGAACGCACGGGGGCCGCCGCGGACACGGAGTCCGGGGCGGCCCTGAGCATGTCCGGCGACCGTTAGCCGATCGTGTGCATCCAGCCGTGCTCGTCCGCGGTCCTGCCCCGCTGGAGGTCGAGCAGGGCCTCGCGCAGCCGCAGGGTGACCTCGCCCGGCTCCCCGCCGCTCTGCTGCCACTGAGCGCCGGCCCGCTTGATGGTGCCGACCGGGGTGATCACGGCGGCGGTGCCGCACGCGAAGACCTCGGTGAGGGTGCCGTTCTCGGAGTCGCGCTGCCACTGGTCCACCGAGACGCGCGCCTCCTCGGACTCGTACCCGAGGTCACGGGCCACGGCCAGCAGGGAGTCGCGGGTGACGCCCTCCAGGATGGAGCCGGTCAGGGTGGGCGTGACGATCTTGTTGCCGTACACGAAGTACAGGTTCATCCCGCCCAGCTCCTCGACCCACTTGTGCTCGACCGCGTCGAGGTAGCAGACCTGGTCGCAGCCCTTGGCGGCGGCCTCCGCCTGGGCGAGCAGGGACGCGGCGTAGTTGCCGCCGGTCTTGGCGTCGCCCATGCCGCCGGGGACGGCACGGACACGGTCCTCGGAGACCCAGATGGACACCGGCTTGACCCCGCCCGGGAAGTACGCGCCGGCCGGGGAGGCGATGACGATGAACAGGTACTCGTTGGCCGGCTTCACGCCCAGCCCGACCTCGGTGGCGATCATGAACGGGCGCAGGTACAGCGACTCCTCGCCGCCGTGCGCGGGCACCCAGTCGACGTCCTGCCGGACCAGGGCGTCACAGGCCTCGATGAACGTCTCGACCGGCAGCTCGGGCATGGCGAGGCGGCGGGCGGAACGCTGGAAGCGCTTGGCGTTCTGGTCCGGCCGGAAGAGGGCGACGGAGCCGTCGGGCTGCCGGTACGCCTTCAGGCCCTCGAAGATCTCCTGCGCGTAGTGCAGGACGTGGGTGGCCGGATCCAGCGGGATCGGCGCGTACGGAACGAGCTGGCCGTCGTGCCAGCCGCGGCCCTCGGTCCACTTGATCGTCACCATGTGGTCGGTGAAGTGGCGGCCGAAGCCCGGGTGGGCCAGGATCGCCTCGCGCTCTGCGGCGGCGAGCGGGCTGGCGGAGGGCTTGAGCTCGATCGTGGGCGTCGTCATGTGGTGTCCTTCACCGGTTGTAGTGACGGGCCGCGCTCACCCCCGCACTGCCCGTCGCCAGTGCTAGGACGTCCGAGCATTCCCTCATATCGCGGCTCCGCGTTCGATTATCGCGCGGAGGCGGCGGTGGACGGAATCGGGGTGAAGTGGCCCAGGGTTGATGGTGGCACCCGGCGAGGCACAGGAAAAGCCGCCGGGTGCGGTTGCGACCCGGCGGCTCGGTGTAGCGCGGCGGGTCAGCCGGCTACGCGTACGGCGAGCGCGTCGCCGATCTCGGAGGTGCTCCGGGCGGGCTGCCCGGCGCGCTCGGTGAGGTCGGCGGCGACCGCCGCGTCGATGCGGTCGGCCTCCGTGTCGTAACCGAGGTGGCGCAGCAGCAGGGCGACGGACAGGACGGTGGCGGTGGGGTCGGCCTTGCCCTGGCCGGCGATGTCCGGGGCCGAGCCGTGCACCGGCTCGAACATGGACGGGAACTCGCGGCTGGGGTTGATGTTCCCGGAGGCGGCCACGCCGATGCCGCCGGAGACGGCCGCGGCGAGGTCGGTGATGATGTCGCCGAAGAGGTTGTCGGTGACGATGACGTCGAAGCGGGCGGGGTCGGTGACGAGGTAGATCGTCGCCGCGTCGACGTGGATGTAGTCGGTGGTGACCTCGGGGTACTCCCGGGCCACCTTGTGGAAGGTGTTCGTCCACAGGTGCCCGGCGAAGGTCAGCACGTTGTTCTTGTGGACCAGCGTGAGCTTCTTGCGCGGGCGGGCCTGGGCACGCGCGAAGGCGTCGCGGACCACGCGCTCGACACCGTAGGCGGTGTTGACGGACACCTCGGTGGCGACCTCGTGCTCGGTGCCCTTGCGGATGGTGCCGCCGTTGCCGGTGTACGGGCCCTCGGTGCCCTCGCGGACGACGACGAAGTCGATCTCCGGCTGGCCGGCGAGCGGGGTGGCGACGCCGGGGAGCAGCTTCGAGGGGCGCAGGTTGACGTGGTGGTCGAAGGCGAAGCGGAGCTTGAGCAGGAAGCCGCGCTCCAGGACGCCGGACGGGACGCTCGGGTCGCCGATGGCGCCGAGCAGGATCGCGTCGTGCTGCTTGAGGGAGTCGAGGTCGGCGTCGGTGAGGGTCTCACCGGTGGCGTGGTAGCGCCGGGCGCCGAAGTCGTAGTCCTCGGTCTCCAGCTTCACATCCTGCGGCAGGACGGCGGAGAGGACCTTGAGACCCTCGGCCACGACCTCCTGGCCGATGCCGTCACCGGGGATCACTGCGAGATTGATGCTGCGAGACATGTCGGCACCCTACTCCTCGTCCCATGGGATGACATGCCCTGTCCGGCATGCGGACGCCCGGACGGGTGGCCGGGGTGCTCCCGTCGGCTGGCGTTCACCCCGGCGCGGCACGGGCGTCGGGCCGTGGGGGAAGGTTCCCGTCCATGGACACCCCTGACGTCGGCATCCCCCGCGCGCTCGCCGGACGGCTGAGCATGGCCGAGCAGTACGCGTACCTGCGCACCCGGGTGCTCCCGCGCCGCACGCTGGTGACGGCGGGCGCGGTGGCGGGCGGTCTGCTCACCGGCTGCCACGGCGCGCCGGGCCGGGCCGGCCCGGCCGGTTCGCGGGCGCCGGGCTCGGTGGTGCGCCCCTTCGGCCGCCACCTCGCCTTCGGCCCCGACCCCCGCACCGGGATGCGCGTCTCCTGGCAGGTGCCGTTCGCCGTGCACCGGCCGTACGTACGCCTCGGGCTGCGCCCCGACGACCTCGGGCGCCGGATCGCGGCCGAGGTACGGCCGCTGCACACACCCGGGGTGTCCGGGGTCCGGCCCGCGCTGGAGCAGTACTACGTGCACGCGGTCGCGGACGGCCTCACGCCCGGGACGACGTACTACTACGGCGTCGGCCACGACGGCTGGGACCCGGCCGCCACCGCCCACCGCGCGGCCATCGCCTCCTTCCGCACGGCGCCCGCCCGTCCGGAGCGCTTCGTGTTCACGGCCTTCGGCGACCAGGGGGTGAGCCGGGCGGCGAGCGCCGGCGACGGACTGGTGCTGCGCCAGAAGCCCGCCTTCCACCTGCACGCGGGCGACATCTGCTACGCGGACGTCAACGGCACCGGGCAGCGCGCGGACGGCTACGACCCCGCCCAGTGGGACCTGTTCCTGAGGCAGAACGAGCCGGTGGCGCGGTCCGTGCCGTGGATGGTGACGACCGGCAACCACGACATGGAGGCCTGGTACTCGCCGGACGGCTACGGCGGCCAGCTGGCCCGGTTCTCCCTGCCGGAGACCGGCTTCGACCCGCATGGCACCCCGGGCGCCTACTCCTTCGTGTACGGCAACGCCGGCTTCGTCGCGCTGGACGCCAACGACGTCTCGTACGAGATCCCCGCCAACCTCGGGCGCAGCGGCGGCCGGCAGACGGCCTGGCTGGACCGGACGCTGCGCCGGCTGCGCGCGAGCGACGGCCTCGACTTCGTGGTGGTGTTCTTCCACCACTGCGCCTACTCCACCTCCCGGCACGCCTCGGACGGGGGCGTCCGGCGTGAGTGGCTGCCGCTGTTCGCGCGGCACCGGGTGGACCTGGTGATCAACGGTCACAACCATGCGTACGAGCGCACGGACGCGATCCGGGCCGGCGGAGTCGGCCGGGCGGTGCCGGTCGGCGGCTCCACCGATCCCGCCCGGGACGGCACGGTGTACGTGACGGCGGGCGGCGGCGGCCGCGACCTGTACGCCTTTCCCCCGGGCGTCGCGGACAGCTACGAGGGGCAGGTCACCCGGCACGAGACCGTGAAGACCTTCGTGTGGACGAAGGGGAAGGACCGTCTGCCGGAGACGGCGGACTGGTCGCGGGTGCGCTACACCGGGTTCTCGCTGCTGTCGGTGGAGGTGCGGGCGGGCGCGTCGCCGCGGCTGGCGGTGTCGGCGCTGGCGCTGGACGGACGGCGGATCGACCACTTCGAGGTGCGGCGCGGCGGCTGAGGCCGCGCCGCTCCCGTGGGCCCGGCGGCTCAGTGGCCGGTCGAGCCGCCGTTGTCCCGGCGGTCCAGGGCACGCTGGAGGGCGGCGGCGGCGTTCTGGCGGTCGGACTCGCTCGTGCGGGACGTGTGGCGGACTCGGCGGACGGTCGTCTCGGCCATGGCGATCGACTCCTTCGGCATACGGGAAGCACGGAAGTGAGGGTTGCGAGTCGCCGGAAGAGGCGGGGAGCACCGGCCGCAGGGGTTGCCTGCACGGGGCCTGGCTCACGACCGCCATTCGCTGGATCGAGCGAGACGTTCGGCTCCTTTCAAACTAAGGGAGCCGCCCGCGTCTGTCTGCCCAATTACTCGGACTTCCTACTATCTGAGACGGCGGACCGCGGCGCACCGCCCTGAGCTGGGCTTTCGTGTGTTCGGGTGAGGGGGTCAGGTGATGTCGCCGTCGCGCCAGTCGAAGACCAGCTCGCCGTCGGGGTCGAGCGGGCCGGCGAGCGCGGGCCGTACGTACACACCGCCCTCCTCCTCCCGCAGCCGGACGATCCCGTCCGGGGAGAGGGCGTGCACCTGCCCGGGCCACAGCTGCCAGCCCCGGGCGGAGTAGAGCGCGGCCCCGTCCTCGCTCGCGGCGAGCGCGCCGAGGTCGTAGGCCCGGTCGGCCAGCCGCTCCAGCTCGGCCATCACCCGCCCGCCCAGCCCGGTGCGCCGCACGTCGGCCCGCACGGCCACGGCCTCCACGTACCCGGTCCGCAGCCAGCGCCCCCGGTGCCGCACCCGGCGCATCACGAGCGCCCCGTGCGCGGCGAGCCCGCCGGCGTCCCGGATCAGCACATGCATCCCGCCGAGCCCGTGGTCCCAGTCCTCGGCGGAGAAGTCCCCGTCGAAGGCGGCGTCCAACAGGGCTCGTGCGTCACGGAGTTCGGCGGCTTCGAGGGCGGCGGTGTGGGCGGTGCGCATGCGGATGGCCATGGCGTCATTCTCGGCCCGCCCGGCCGTCCGCCGGGAAACCGGCTGGTCGGCAGGGCCCGCGGTTGCAGTCCGGGTGGGCCTGTAGGACGGTGGTGGGACGGATGGGGCCAGTGGTACTGCCGTGACGTGACCGGAGCGGCCACCGCGCCCGAGGCGCCCGTGGGCCCCGTCGACTCCCACACTCCCCTGAGGCAGGTGGTGACATGCCTACCAACACTTCGAGCCGTAGGTACCGCACCCTGGCGGTCGGCGCCGTGGCGGCCGCCGGCGGCCTGCTGTTCGCCGGTCCGGCGCACTCCGCGGGGCTCGGGCACCCCACGGGGCTGGAGCCGGGAACGGTGACCTACTCCGGCTCGGTGAGCTGCGCGGGCAAGTTCCCGAACACCGTCCCCACGAGAGTCACGCTGCAGGCCCTGGGCTCGTCCGTCTCGGACGAGGTCGACAGCCAGAGCCAGCCGAACGCGCCCTACGGCCCGGTCGACCTCGTCGTGCCGGTGAACGCGAACTTCAAGCTCGCCATCACCGTGACCTGCACGGTCCCGGGCGGCAAGAGCCGCCAGTTCCACCTGAAGATCAACCAGCACGATCTGAGCGACGACGACGACATCAGGCTGAACCTCCCGTGAGGGCCTGACGGCCGGGAGGAGCACCCCGCGACGGGAACGGGCCGGCGGCCTGCCTTTCGAAGGTCGGCCCGCCGGCCCGTGTCCAGGGCGCTGAGGATCAGCCCATGTGCGGGTAGGCGTAGTCGGTCGGCGGGACCAGGGTCTCCTTGATGGCGCGGGTCAGCGTCCAGCGCTGGAGGTTCTGCGGGGCACCGGCCTTGTCGTTGGTACCGGACGCGCGGCCGCCGCCGAAGGGCTGCTGGCCGACGACGGCGCCGGTCGACTTGTCGTTGATGTAGAAGTTGCCCGCCGCGTAGCGGAGCTTCGCCATCGTGTGGGCGGCGGCGGCGCGGTCGCCCGCGATGACCGAGCCGGTGAGGGCGTAGTCCGAGACCGACTCCATCTGGGCCAGCATCTCGTCGTACGCGTCGTCCTCGTAGACGTGCACGGCGAGGATCGGGCCGAAGTACTCGGTCGTGAAGACCTCGTTCTCCGGGTCGGTGCACTCGATGACGGTCGGGCGGACGAAGTAGCCCACCGAGTCGTCGTAGCTGCCGCCCGCGACGATCGTGCACGCCGGGTCCGCCTTGGCACGGTCGATCGCGGCCTTGTTCTTGGCGAACGCGCGCTCGTCGATGACGGCGCCGATGAAGTTCGACAGGTCGGTGACGTCACCCATGGTCAGGTAGTCGACCTCGGCCGCGAACTCCTCCTTGAAGCCGGAGTTCCAGATGGAGGCCGGGATGTACGCGCGGGAGGTGGCGCTGCACTTCTGGCCCTGGTACTCGAAGGCGCCCCGGGTGAGGGCGGTCTTCAGCACCGCGCGGTCGGCCGACGGATGCGCGACGAGGAAGTCCTTGCCGCCGGTCTCGCCGACCAGGCGCGGGTAGGAACGGTACTTCTCGATGTTGGCGCCGACCGTCTTCCACAGGTACTGGAAGGTCTTGGTCGAACCGGTGAAGTGGATGCCGGCGAGGTCCCGGTGCTCCAGGGCGACCTTGGAGACCTCGATGCCGTCGCCGGTGACGAGGTTGATGACGCCCTTGGGCAGGCCCGCCTCCTCCAGCAGCTGCATGAGGAGGACGGCCGCGTGGGTCTGCGTCGGGGACGGCTTCCAGACCACCACGTTGCCCATCAGGGCGGGGGCGGTGGGCAGGTTGCCGGCGATCGCCGTGAAGTTGAACGGCGTGATCGCGTAGACGAAGCCCTCCAGCGGGCGGTGGTCCAGGCGGTTCCACACACCCGGGGAGTTCGCCGGGGGCTGCTCGGCGAGGATCTGGCGGGCGTAGTGGACGTTGAAGCGCCAGAAGTCGACCAGCTCACAGGGCGTGTCGATCTCGGCCTGCTGCGCGGTCTTGGACTGGCCCAGCATCGTGGAGGCGGCCAGGGTCTCGCGCCAGGGGCCGGCCAGCAGCTCGGCGGCGCGCAGGATGATCGCGGCGCGGTCGTCGAAGGACATCGCACGCCAGGCCGGCGCGGCGGCCAGCGCCGCGTCGATGGCGTCCCGCGCGTCCTGCTGGGTGGCGTTGCGCAGGGTGCCGATGGCGGACTTGTGGTTGTGCGGCTGGACCACCTGGATGGTCTCGCCGCCGCCCATCCGCTTCTCCCCGCCGATGGTCATCGGCAGGTCGATCGGGTTCTCGGCCAGCTCCTTGAGCTTGACCTCCAGCCGGGCGCGCTCGGGCGAGCCGGGGGCGTAGCCGTGCACCGGCTCGTTGACGGGGGTGGGGACCTGGGTCACAGCGTCCATGAGATCCGTAACTCCTTGTACGTGAGCGGGTGTGCGGGCTCAGCCCTTGCTGACCATGGAACGGAGGAAGAACCGGAGGTTGGCCGGCTTCTCCGCGAGACGGCGCATGAAGTAGCCGTACCAGTCGGTGCCGTAGGCGGTGTAGACGCGCATGCGGTGGCCCTCGGCGGCCAGCCGCAGGTGTTCGTCGCCGCGGATGCCGTAGAGCATCTGGAACTCGTACTCGTCGAGCTTACGGCCGGCCTTGTGGGCCAGTTCCTGGGCGATGGCGATCAGGCGCGGGTCGTGCGACCCGATCATCGGGTAGCCCTCGCCGTCCATGAGGATCCGCAGGATCCGGACGTACGCCTTGTCTATCTCGTGCTTCTGCTGGTAGGCGACCTCGGCGGGCTCCTTGTAGGCGCCCTTGACCAGGCGGACGCGGCTGCCGGAGGCCGCGAGGCGGCGGGCGTCGGCCTCGGTGCGGAAGAGGTAGGCCTGGATGACGCAGCCGGTCTGCGGGAAGTCCTTCCGCAGCTCCTCGTGGATGGCGAACATCGAGTCGAGGGTGGTGTGGTCCTCGGCGTCCAGCGTCACCGTCGTACCGATGGCGGCGGCCGCCTCGACCACCGGGCGGACGTTGGCGAGGGCCAGCTCGTGGCCGCCCTCCAGCGCCTGCCCGAACATGGACAGCTTGACCGACATCTCGACCCGCTCGCCCAGCTCCAGCTCCCTGAGGTGGCCGATCAGCGCGAGGTAGGCGTCGCGGGCGTGGGCGGCCTGCTCGGGCGTGGTGATGTCCTCGCCGACGACGTCCATCGTCAGCTCCAGGCCCTTCGCCGTCATGTCCTCGATGATCGGGACGACGTCGGCCACGGTCTCGCCGGGGATGAAGCGGTCGACGACCTGCTTGGTCACCGGGGCCGCCGAGATCAGGCGACGCATCCGGTCGCTGCGCGACGCGGCGAGAATCACGGGACCCAGCACGGGGCACCTCCACAGACAAGCACCGAAACGGGCCATCACCCGACGATTCGGGTACGGCACGGAGAACCACCGTGAAATCTATGGATCCCTCCGATCCTCGGCCATCGACAGCTGTCACGCATCCGTGCCCGGGATCTCAGACAGATGTATGAAGGCGGCCGGAGAATGAGGGAGAATGCCCGGGTGGCGGCGGATTTCAAGGCGTTCAGGGCGGACTACCAGGAGCTGGTGGACGAGATCTCCGAGCTGCTCGGGGTGCCCGCGACCCTGGAGAACCGCGACTTCGAGCTGATCGCCTTCGGTGCCTACGACAGCGAGGACGAGCTGGATCCGTCCGCGCTGGACCCGGTGCGCACCCGCTCGATCCTGACCCGGCGCTCCACGGCCACGGTCCGGTCCTGGTTCGAGGGCTTCGGCATCACCCGCGCGACCGGACCGGTCCGCATCCCGCCGAGCCCCGGGGCCGGCGTCTACCGCGGCCGGATCTGCCTGCCCGTGCGGCACCGGGGCGTCGTCCTCGGCTACGTCTGGCTGCTGGAGGGCGACCCCGGGCCCACCGACGCCCAGCTGGCCGCCGCGATGGCCGTCGCGGGCCGGATCGGCGCGCTGCTCGCCGACGAGGCGGAGGCCGGGGCCGGGCTCAGCCGGGAACTGCGGGCGGTGCTCACCGCGGAGAGCGGCTGGCAGCGGGACATGGCGGTGGCCGACCTGCGCACCGCCCTGGGCCCCCGCGCGGACGGCCCGCACACCCTGGTCTGTGTCGCGCCCTGGCCGTCGGCCGACCCGGACGACGCCCCGGCCGCCCGGACGATCCCGCACGCCACCGCGCTGTGCACACTGCCGTGGGGGGCGGCCGGGCAGAGCCTGGCGCTGCTGGTGCGGCTGCGGACCACGGAGACGAGCGCGCCCGCACTGGCGGCGGCCACCCGGCTGCTGAAGGAGGCCGAGGGGGCGCGCCAGGCGGCGGGCGGCGCGGCCCGCGGGGCCGGGGCGCGGGTGGCGGCGGCGGTCGCCGCGGGACTCCCCGCGGGGGCCGGGGGCGCCGCCGTCGCGGCCGGGATCGGCGAGACCCGCACCGGCCTCGCCGAGCTCGGCACGGTCTGGCAGGAGGCCACCGCCGCGGCGCGGGCCGCGCTGGCCGAGCCGCGGTTCGGGCCGGTCGCGCAGTGGTCGCGGATCGGGCCGTACCGGCTGCTGACCGCGCTGCCGCCCCAGGCCGCGCACGACCGCGTGGTCGGCCCGCTGCTCTCCCCCGTCCACCGGGAGCTGGCCCGCACCGCCGAGGTCTTCCTCGACTGCGCGGGCCAGGCCGGCCGCACGGCCTCCGAGCTGGGCATCCACCGCCAGACGCTGTACTACCGCCTGTCCCGTGTGGAGCAGCTGACCGGCCTGGACCTGGACGACGGCGAGGACCGGCTGCTGCTGCACATGGCGCTGAAGCGCGCCCGGCTGTGACCGTCCGGGCTGCGACCGTCCCGTCAGGCCGAGCCCCTCGGTACCGGGCCCGCCGCCGCGATGCCCGCCGAACAGACGGTGATCGACGCGGCGCGCGCCCGCCGTGCCGGCCTGCACGGCACAGCGCCCGGTGGAACCTCGCCTGCGACGGGGGCATGGGGGTGGGCGCGGCCGGCTTCGGCCTCCTCGCGGCGCACACCGGGTACGCGGGCGCGCCGACCGGGCTGCCGAGGCCGGGCGCCCTGGCCCGGCGGTGCGCGACCGGCGGGCGGGCGCCGGTCACCGGGCACCGGGCGCCGGTCACCGGGCACCGGTGCGACCCTGGGCGGGTCAGTCCCCGGCGGCACCCGCCCGGCCGGCCGGGTCAGCCGTTCCTGCCGACTCCGGCGATGACCCGCCGCAGCCCCTCCGTGAGCTGCTCGGCGGTGGTCGCCGTGTCCGGGTCGAAGAGCCACTGGACCATGAGGCCGTTGAGGAGGGTCTGGTAGAGCCGGCCCTCGGCCTCGACCGTCTCCCGGTCGAGGTCCGCCTCCGGAATGCCGGTGAACATGGACGCCAGTCCCGCCCGGCCCTCCCGCTGGGCCTCGGCCAGGCGCCCCCGCACCCCCTCCAGCCGCTCGTCCTGGAACATCAGCTCGAAGCTGAGCAGCCAGATCGCCCGGGCCTCGGGCACCGTGGCGATGATGGCGGCCATCACCTCCCGGAAGCGCTCCAGAGAACCCGGGGGCTGGGTGGTCTCCACGCCTGCGCCGGGGTCGAAGCGCTCGCCCACGCCCTCGATCAGCGAGATGTAGGCCTGCACCAGCAGGGCGTCCTTCGAGCCGTAGTGGTAGCCGATCGATGCCAGGTTGGTGCCCGACTCCCGGACGACGTCCCGCGCGGTGGTGCGCAGGAACCCCTTCTCCAGCAGGCAGCGCTTGGCGCCTTCGAGCAGATCCTCACGGTGTCCCATGCGGCCCACCCTACCCGCGACCCATACAACCGTCCTAGACGAATGACTTATACATTTGTTCTAGACAAGCGTTTAATACGCCCGTACAGTCTCCGGCATGACGACGAACGCGACGAGCACCACCGCCCCCGTCCGAGCCGGACGCCGTGAGTGGACCGCGCTCGGTGTGCTGATGCTGCCGCTGCTGCTGGTCTCGATGGACGTCTCCGTCCTGTACTTCGCGACCCCCGCGATCAGCGCCGACCTGCACCCGAGGGGCACCCAGCAGCTGTGGATCTTCGACATCTACGGCTTCGTCCTGGCCGGCCTGCTGATGACGATGGGCTCGCTCGGCGACCACATCGGCCGCCGCAGGCTCCTCCTCGTGGGAGCCGCGGCCTTCGGCGCCGCCTCGCTCCTCGCGGCCTACGCGAACAGCGCCGGGACCCTGATCGCGGCCCGCGCGATCCTCGGCATCGGCGGCGCGACCCTGATGCCGTCCACCATGGCCCTGCTGCGCACGATGTTCACCGACCCGGTCCAGCGGGCGAAGGCGATCGGAGCGTGGTCCGGCGTGATGACCGGCGGCATCGCCCTCGGCTCGGTGATGAGCGGCATCCTCGTCGAGCACTTCTGGTGGGGCTCGGTCTTCCTGGTCAACCTGCCCGCGATGGCGCTGCTGCTCGTCCTCGGCCCGGTGCTGCTGCCCGAGTCCAGGCACCCCGCGCCCGGCCGCTTCGACTGGCCGAGCGTCCCGCTGTCCATGGCCGCCGTGCTCCCCGTGATCTACGGCCTCAAGGAGATCCCCTCCGAGGGCTGGCACCCGCTGTACGTCGTCTCGATCACCGTCGGCCTGCTCTTCGCGGCCCTGTTCGTCCGGCGCCAGCGCACCGCCGGCTCGCCGCTGATCCCGCCGGCCCTGCTCAAGGGCCGCGGCTTCACCCCGGCGCTGGTCCTGAACCTCGTCGCCAGCCTCGGCATGATGGGCTCGGCGATCTTCACCACGCAGTACCTCCAGTCCGTCCTCGGCAAGAGCCCCCTGGAGGCGGCCCTGTGGAGCCTGCTGCCCTCGGTGTTCATCGGAGTCGCCGGTCCGGTCACGACGGCGCTCGTCCAGCGGGGCGTCGACCGGGGGTACGTCGTCGCCGGCGGCTTCGCGGCCATGGCGGCGGGTTACGTGGTGCTCGCCCTCGTCGGCACCGACTCGCTGTGGCCGGTGCTCACCGGGGCCGGCGTCCTGGCCTGCGGAATGGTCGCGATCATGTCCCAGCTGACCGACCTCGCCATGACCAGCACGGCGGTGGAGCGAGCGGGCACGGCCTCCTCGCTGCTGGAGACCGGCGCCGAGTTCGGCGGCGCGCTCGGCATGGCGGTCCTTGGCTCCATCGGTACGGCGCTCTACCGCCACGAGATGCCGGCCGGCGCGCCGGACCAGGCCCGCGAGACCCTGGGCGGCGCCCTCGCGACGGCCGCCCGCCTGCCCGGCGGGGCCGGCGACACCCTCCTCGCCACGGCCCGGGAGGCGTTCACCAGCGGCATGCGGGGCGCCGCGCTGGCCGGGGCGGTGATCCTGCTGCTGGCGGCGGTGGGCGCGGCGGTGACGCTGCGCGGGATCGGGGCCGGGCGGAAGTAAGGGGGAACGGAAAACGCCGGACGGGCTGAGGGAAGACCTCAGCCCGTCCGGCGTTCCGGCACGGACGGATCAGACCAGGTTCACCGAGCGGGCGGAGCGCGCACCGATCTCCTCGGCGACCTCGGCCAGCACGCCGGAGCCCACCGTGTCGTCCACGGTGAGGACGGCGAGCGCCTCACCGCCCACCGTCGCGCGGGCGACCTGCATGCCGGCGATGTTGAGGCCCGCCTCGCCGAGGATGCGGCCGACGGTGCCGACGACACCCGGGCGGTCCTCGTAGCGCAGGACGACCATGTGGTCGGCGAGCGCGAGGTCGACGTCGTAGTCGCCGACCGCGACGATCTTCTGGACGTGCTTCGGGCCGGCCAGCGTGCCGGAGACCGACACCTCCTCGCCGGTGCCCAGCGTGCCGCGCACGGTCACCACGTTGCGGTGCTCGGCCGACTCGGAGCTGGTGGTCAGCCGCACCTCGACCCCACGCTCCTGCGCGAACAGCGGGGCGTTGACGTACGACACCGTCTCGTCGACGACGTCCTCGAAGACACCCTTGAGCGCGGACAGCTCCAGCACCTTCACGTCGTGCTGGGTGATCTCGCCGTAGACCTCGACGTCGAGGCGGACCGCGACCTCACCGGCGAGCGCGGTGAAGATGCGGCCGAGGCGCTCGGCGAGCGGCAGGCCCGGCTTGACGTCCTCGGCGATGACACCGCCCTGCACGTTCACCGCGTCCGGCACCAGCTCACCGGCGAGGGCGAGACGGACCGACTTGGCGACGGCGATACCGGCCTTCTCCTGCGCCTCGTCGGTGGAGGCGCCGAGGTGCGGGGTGCAGACGACCTGGTCCAGCTCGAAGAGCGGGGAGTCGGTGCACGGCTCCTTGGCGTACACGTCGAGGCCCGCGCCGGCGACCCGGCCCTCCTTCAGCGCCGCGTACAGCGCCGCCTCGTCCACGATGCCGCCACGGGCGGCGTTGACGACGCGCACGGTCGGCTTGACCTTGCGCAGCGCCTCGTCGCCGATCAGGCCGAGCGTCTCGGGGGTCTTGGGCAGGTGGACGGTGATGAAGTCGGAGACCTCCAGCAGCTCGTCCAGCGACAGCACCTTGACGCCCATCTGCGCAGCCCGCGCGGGCTGCACGTAGGGGTCGTAGGCGACGACCTTCATGCCGAAGGCGGACATGCGCTGCGCGACGAGGGCGCCGATGCGGCCCAGGCCCACCACGCCCAGTGTCTTCTCGGCCAGCTCCACGCCGGTGTACTTGCTGCGCTTCCACTCGCCGTTCTTCAGCGCGGCGTTGGCCTGCGGGATGTTGCGGGCCGTGGCGAGGATGAGACCGCAGGCCAGCTCGGCGGCGGTCACGATGTTGGAGGTGGGGGCGTTGACGACCATCACGCCGGCCTTGGTGGCGGCGGAGACGTCGACGTTGTCCAGGCCGACACCGGCCCGGGCGACGACCTTGAGCTTCTTCGCGGCGGCGATGGCCTCGGCGTCGACCTTGGTGGCCGAGCGGATCAGGATCGCGTCCACGTCGGCGATGGCCGGCAGCAGTTCGGCGCGGTCCGCGCCGTTGCAGTGCCGGATCTCGAAGTCCGGACCGAGTGCGTCGACGGTGGCAGGCGACAGCTCTTCAGCGATGAGTACGACAGGTTTCGAGCTCACGTGAGTCCTCACATGTGCGATGCGGACGGCCGTCCCGACGGCCGCAGGCGGAGGAGGGGGGCTAGCCGCGGAAGACGCACGACGCTGTGGGCCTGACGCGTGTTGTGCAGCAGTCTAGTGGTGCGGCGGGCGCCGTATTACGCCACCGCGGAAGGATCACTCGTCCGGGGCTGGACGGGGTGGACAACAGAGGCCGGAGCGGTCCGCCCCGGCCCCTGTCGACAGGCTTACGCCTCCTCGTCGACCCACGACATCAGCTTGCGCAGCTGCTTGCCGGTGGTCTCCAGCAGGTGCTCGGAGTCCTGCTGCTTGTACTCGTTGTACTTCTTCAGACCGCCGTGGTACTCGTCCATCCAGTTCCGGGCGAAGGTGCCGTCCTGGATCTCGGCGAGGACCTTCTTCATCTCGGCCTTGGTGGCGTCCGTGATGATCCGCGGGCCGGTGACGTAGTCGCCCCACTCGGCGGTCTCGGAGACCGACCAGCGCATCTTCTCCAGGCCGCCCTCGTACATGAGGTCCACGATCAGCTTCAGCTCGTGCAGGCACTCGAAGTAGGCGATCTCCGGCTGGTAGCCGGCCTCGGTCAGGGTCTCGAAGCCCGCCTTGACCAGGGCCGCGGTACCACCGCACAGCACGGCCTGCTCGCCGAAGAGGTCGGTCTCGGTCTCCTCGGTGAAGGTCGTCTTGATGACGCCGGCGCGGGTGCCGCCGATGCCCTTGGCGTACGACAGGGCCAGCGCGAAGGCGTTGCCGGAGGCGTCCTGCTCGACGGCGGCGATGCACGGGACGCCGCGGCCCTCCTCGTACTGACGGCGGACCAGGTGGCCCGGGCCCTTCGGGGCGACCATGGCGACGTCGACGCCGGCCGGGGGCTTGATGAAGCCGAAGCGGATGTTGAAGCCGTGGCCGAAGAACAGCGCGTCGCCGTCCTTCAGGTGCGGGGCGATGGACTCCTCGTAGACCTGCCCCTGGATCGGGTCCGGCACCAGGATCATGATGACGTCGGCCTCGGCGGCGGCCTCGGCCGGGGTCACCACGCGCAGGCCCTGCTCCTCGGCCTTCGCCTTGGACTTCGAGCCCTCGTGCAGACCGACACGCACGTCCACACCGGAGTCACGCAGCGACAGGGCGTGGGCGTGGCCCTGGCTGCCGTAGCCGATGACCGCGACCTTGCGGCCCTGGATGATGGACAGGTCGGCGTCGGCGTCGTAGAACAGCTCGGCCACTTTGGGTTCTCTCCTTGTGTGCAGGTGGTGCGTCCCACCGTATGACGGCGGGCGGGAAGGAAGTTCGGGGGTCTCGGCATACGGGCGGCCGTTGGTCGCCGGCCGCCCGTTCTCAGTCTTACGCTGTCCGGTCGAGGGCGCGCAGCGAGCGGTCCGTGATCGAACGGGCGCCGCGGCCGATCGCGATCGTGCCGGACTGGACCAGCTCCTTGATGCCGTACGGCTCCAGCATCTTGAGCATGGCGGACAGCTTCTCGCTGGAACCGGTGGCCTCGATGGTCACGGCCTCCGGGGAGACGTCGACGGTCTTGGCGCGGAACAGCTGGACGATCTCCACGATCTGGGAGCGCGTCTCGTTGTCGGCGCGGACCTTCACCAGGACGAGTTCGCGCTGTACGGCCTGGCCGGGCTCCAGCTCGACGATCTTCAGCACGTTGACGAGCTTGTTGAGCTGCTTGGTGACCTGCTCCAGCGGCAGTTCCTCGACGCCCACCACGATGGTGATGCGGGAGATGTCGGGGTGCTCGGTGACGCCGACCGCGAGCGAGTCGATGTTGAAGCCGCGCCGGGAGAACAGGGCGGCGATGCGGGCCAGGATGCCCGGCGTGTTCTCCACCAGGACGGAGAGCGTGTGCTTGGACATGGTCTTTGTGCTCTTCCTTGCCTGTTGAAAGTCAGTCGTCTTCGTTGTCGCCGAAGTCGGGGCGGACGTCCCGGGCGGCCATGATCTCGTCGTTGGAGGTCCCGGCGGCGACCATCGGCCAGACCATCGCGTCCTCGTGGACGATGAAGTCGATGACGACCGGGCGGTCGTTGATGGAGTTGGCCTCCTCGATGACCTTGTCCAGGTCCTCCGGGCGCTCGCAGCGCAGGCCCACGCAGCCCATCGCCTCGGACAGCTTCACGAAGTCCGGCACGCGCGTGCCCTTGGCCTGCGGGTTGATGTCGTCCGGGCCGCTGTGCAGCACGGTGTTGGAGTAGCGCTGGTTGTAGAACAGGGTCTGCCACTGGCGGACCATCCCGAGGGCGCCGTTGTTGATGACGGCGACCTTGATCGGGATGTTGTTCAGGGCGCAGGTGGTCAGTTCCTGATTGGTCATCTGGAAGCAGCCGTCGCCGTCGATCGCCCAGACCGTCCGGCCCGGCTGACCGGCCTTGGCGCCCATCGCGGCCGGGACCGCGTAGCCCATGGTCCCGGCGCCGCCGGAGTTGAGCCAGGTGGCGGGCTTGTCGTACTGGATGAAGTGCGCGGCCCACATCTGGTGCTGGCCGACGCCCGCCGCGAAGACCGTGCCCTCGGGGGCGAGCTGCCCGATGCGCTCGATGACCTGCTGCGGGGAGAGCGAGCCGTCGCTCGGCAGGTCGTAGCCGAGCGGGTAGGTCTGGCGCCACCGGTTCAGGTCGCTCCACCAGGCGCTGTAGTCGCCCTGGTGACCCTCGCTGTGCTCCTTCTGCACGGCCTGCACCAGGTCGGCGATGACCTCGCGGGCGTCGCCGACGATCGGCACGTCCGCGGCGCGGTTCTTGCCGATCTCGGCCGGGTCGATGTCCGCGTGGACGATCTTGGCGTAGGGGGCGAAGCTGTCCAGCTTGCCGGTGACGCGGTCGTCGAAGCGGGCGCCGAGGGCGACGATCAGGTCGGCCTTCTGCAGCGCGGTGACCGCGGCGACGCTGCCGTGCATGCCGGGCATGCCCAGGTGCTGCGGGTGGCTGTCGGGGAACGCGCCGAGCGCCATCAGGGTGGTGGTGACCGGCGCGCCGGTCAGCTCGGCGAGGACCTTCAGCTCGGCCGTGGCCTGCGCCTTGAGGACGCCGCCGCCCACGTAGAGGACGGGCCGCCGGGCGGCGGTGACGAGCTTGGCGGCCTCGCGGATCTGCTTGGCGTGCGGCTTGGTCACCGGGCGGTAGCCCGGCAGGTCCATCACCGGGGGCCAGGAGAAGGTGGTCTTCGCCTGGAGGGCGTCCTTGGCGATGTCCACCAGGACCGGGCCGGGGCGGCCGGTGGAGGCGATGTGGAACGCCTGCGCGATGACCCGCGGGATGTCCTCGGCCTTGGTGACGAGGAAGTTGTGCTTGGTGATCGGCATGGTGATGCCGACGATGTCCGCCTCCTGGAAGGCGTCCGTGCCGATCGCCTTGGAGGCGACCTGGCCGGTGATCGCGACCAGCGGCACCGAGTCCATGTGCGCGTCGGCGATCGGCGTCACCAGGTTGGTGGCGCCCGGGCCGCTCGTCGCCATGCAGACGCCGACCTTGCCGGTGGCCTGCGCGTAGCCGGTGGCCGCGTGGCCGGCGCCCTGCTCGTGCCGGACCAGGACGTGCCGCACCCGGGTGGAGTCCATCAGCGGGTCGTAGGCCGGCAGGATCGCACCGCCCGGAATGCCGAATACCGTGTCCGCGCCGACCTCCTCAAGGGAGCGGATGAGGGACTGCGCACCCGTGACGTGCTCGACGGGGGCGGACTGCTGTCCTCCGGAACGGGGCCGCGGCTGCGGATGGTGGGCCCCGGTGGCCTGCTCGGTCATCGGCATTCTCTTCTCGATGCTGAGGGTTTTTGCGAGGTTCGGGCGGAGTGGGAGCACTGCACGAAAGTCACTCGTGCAACAAAAAACCCCTCGTGCCGGAAGGCAAGCGAGGGGAGCGCGCCGGTGAGGTCGCTGGGGATTCCGGATCGCCCTCCGGTGGGTCCCAGCTCAGCCGACGCGCTGTCCAAGTACGAGAATTCGGGTGCGCATGGGACTGACCCTCCCCCCGGCACGCACCACGTGTCAAGTGGGTGGGACGGGCGTCTCAGAATGTGAGCGAAGGGCACTGCCGCCTCCGAAGACAGCGGGGACACCCCCTGTGTACACCCCCGCCGCCTTCCCCGCGAAGGCCGGTTCGGCCGGGGCGTGCGGCACCGGATAGTGGCCGGATCCGAGCGCCCGGCGCAGCCGGTACTCGTCCAGCGGACCGGCGAACGCCATGCCCTGGCCATGGGTGCAGCCCATCGCGCGCAGCGCCACCACCTGCTCGGGCAGGTCCACGCCCTCGGCGACCGACTGGAGCCCGAGGTCCCCGGCGATCCGCAGCAGACCACTGGTGATCTTGTGCAGCCGCGCGGACTCGACCACGCCCTCGACCAGGTTGCGGTCGAGCTTGAGGATGTCCACGGGCAGCCGCCTGAGCGCCGTGATGGCCGCGTAGCCGCTGCCGAAGCCGTCCAGCGCGATCCGCACCCCGAGCCGGCTGAGTGCGGTCAGCCGCCGTTCCAGCTCGTCCAGCGGGACCCGCGGATCGGTGTCGGACAGCTCGACGACCAGCGCCCCGGGCGGCAGCCCGTGCCGGGTCAGCAGCCCCTCCACCGAGCCCAGCGGCGTCGAGCGGTCCAGCAGCCGGCGCGCGCTCATCCGCACCGCCACCGGTACGGCGACCCCGGTCGCGGCCCGCTCGGCCGCCTGCTGCACGGCCTCCTGGAGGATCCAGCGGTCCAGCTCGGCGGTCTTGTCTCCGTCCTCGGCCACCCGCAGGAACTCGGCGGGCGTGAACAGCACCCCCTGCGAGGAGCGCCAGCGCGCCTGCGCGCTGACCGCCGTGATCCGGCCGTTCTCCAGGCACACCACGGGCTGGTGCAGCAGCGCGAACTCGCCGTCGTGCAGTGCGGAACGCAGGCGCGTGGCCAGTTCCGCCTTGCGGACGACGTCCTGCTGCATCTGCGGCTTGTACAGCTCGACCCGGCCCTTTCCCGCCGACTTCGCGCGGTACATCGCCAGGTCGGCGTTGCGCAGCAACTCGCCCGCGCCGAGCCCGGGTTCGGCGAAGGCGACGCCGATGGAGGCGTTGACCCGGACATCGTTGCCGTCGATGGCGTAGGGCTGGGAGAGGGTCACCCTGAGCCGGTCGGCGAGCTCCACGATGTTCCGCTCCCGGGCGGCACGGTCGCGGGTGCCGTCCCCGACGATCAGGGCCGCGAACTCGTCGCCGCCCAGCCGGGACGCGGTGTCGCCCTGCCGGACCGCGTCCTGGAGTCTGCGGGCGGCCTGGATGAGCAGCTCGTCCCCGGCCTGGTGGCCGATGGTGTCGTTGACGGCCTTGAAGCCGTCGAGGTCGATGAAGAGCACCGCCGTACCGCGCAGGGCGGCGCCCCGGTCGGTGGCCCGGCGGCCGGACAGGGCCTGCTGCACGCGCTTGGTGAACAGCGCGCGGTTGGGCAGGTCGGTCAGCGGGTCGTGCTCGGCGTTGTGCTGCAACTGCGCCTGGAGGCGCACTCTCTCGGTGACGTCCCGGCTGTTGAAGATCAGCCCGCCGTGGTGCCGGTTGACGGTCGACTCGACGTTGAGCCAGCCGCCGTCGCCGGAGCGGAACCTGCACTCGATGCGGGTGGTGGGCTCCTCCAGCGGGCTGGCGGCGAGGAAGCGGCGCACCTCGTGCACCACGCAGCCCAGGTCCTCCGGGTGGATGAGCCCGGCCAGCTCGGTGCCCACCAGGTCCTCGGCGGGCCGGCCGTACACCCCGGCGGCGGCCGGGGAGACGTACCGCAGGATGCCGTTCGGCGCGGCGATCATGATGACGTCGCTGGAGCCCTGCACCAGGGACCGGAAGTGGTTCTCCGCCTGGGCCAGTTCCTGGGTGAGGGTGATGTTGTCCAGCAGCATGATGCCCTGCCGCATGACGAGCGCCAGCACCACGGCGCCCGCGGTGATCAGCACCACGTGGTCGGGCCTGCGCCCGTTGAGGACGTTGTACAGGATGCCCAGGGTGCACACGGCCGCGGCGAGGTACGGGGTGAGGGCGGCGAGCGAGCCGGTGAGCGGCCGGCCGGCCGGGTACCGGCTGTGCTCGCCGCCGGGTGCGGGCGGCAGCGGCGGGTGGTGGCCCACGCCGCGGTGGCCCGGCACGTGCTCGTGGACCACGCGCGTGTGCCCGTCCGCCGCGCGGGCCTGCCGCGCGCTCCCGCGCCGGGGGGCGGCCCAGGGGGCGTAGGCGAGCAGCAGCGAGCCGGCGAACCAGCCCGCGTCCAGCAGCTGCCCGGAGCGGTAGCTGCTGTGCAGCAGCGGCGAGGTGAACAGCGCGTCGCACATCACGGTCAGCGCGAGCGCGCCGATCGCGGTGTTCACCGCGGTGCGGTTGCCCGGGGCGCGGCGGAAGTGCAGCGCGAGGACCATGCTGACGAGCGCGATGTCGAGCAGCGGGTACGCCAGCGACAGCGCGGCGTGCGCCACGTTGGAGCCGTCGATCCGGGCCGCCTGGGCGAGCGCCAGGCTCCAGGACAGGGTGAGCAGCGAGCCGCCGATCAGCCAGGCGTCCAGGCCCAGGCAGATCCAGCCGGCCCGCGTCACCGGCCGCTTGGCCAGCACCAGCAGGCCCACGATGGCGGGCGGCGCGAAGCACAGGAAGAACAGGTCGGCGTAGCTGGGGCTGGGCACGGCCTGGCCCAGCACCACCTCGTACCATCCCCAGACCGCGTTGCCCAGCGCGGCCATGGTCGAGGAGAGGGCGAACAGCAGCCAGGCCGAGCGGAAGCGCACGCGCCGGCTGCGGGCGTACAGGAAGCAGGAGACGGCGGCGGTGCCGGCCGCGGCGCTCAGGCCGAAGTCGCCCATGATGAGCGCGACTTCGTTCGTGCCCCAGTCGAACGCGGCTCCGCCGGCGTAGGCCGCGCAGATCAGGGCGAGGACGAGCTGCTCCAGCAGCCGGTTGCCGTCGGTGCCGATCCGGCGGCGAGGCGGTGGCGCCTCGTGCGGGTGCGGTGCGCGCACCGCACCGTCGAGGGTGGTCGTCGCGGAGGGCGGGGCGCTCACCGGGGCCTCCCGGTCTGCGCCGCTCCCGGGGCCCGACGGTCCCGGTGCGCTGGGTGCGCATGCCTGCGGCGGCCGCTGTGCCTGCGCTGGTGATGGCTGTGG
This sequence comes from Streptomyces sp. NRRL S-1022, assembly GCF_000720135.1. Taxonomy (GTDB): domain Bacteria; phylum Actinomycetota; class Actinomycetes; order Streptomycetales; family Streptomycetaceae; genus Streptomyces. The sequence goes on from NZ_JOIU01000019.1 coordinate 269,247, forward strand.
TGACTGGTGTGATGACCGCGTCTGCGCGCGGCCGTGCGCCAGGGTCGCCGCCGGCGGCTCCGCCGCGTCGGATCGTTCGTCCATAGGCCGTGCATCGCCCGTCGCCCCCCTCACAAATCTGAAATGTCCATCCCCGGCGCCGAACGGTCAGCGGCGCAGCCCCTGTCGGGACGATACACCAGGATCGTCACTCAGGGACATAGCGTCTCTACGCTCCGTGACGATCACCGGGAGCGCGGGCACGGGCCGCGTCCGGAAGGTTGCGGAGGGTGCCGGAAGCGGGGTCAGCGCCCGGTATCTCCCGCCGTTCCTTGCCCGGTCGTAAGGATCACGTTGCGCAGCGGCTCCTGGTTCACGTACCGGGTCAACTGGTCCACGACGAGTCGTTTGGCACGGGGCAGGAAGGCCGACGACGGGCCGCCGACATGCGGGCTGATCAGCACTCCCGGCGCCTGCCACAGGGGATGGCCGGGGGGCAGCGGCTCGGGATCCGTGACGTCCAGGGCGGCCTTGATCCGCCCCCGCTCCAGCTCGGCGAGGAGCGCCTCGGTGTCCACGACGGCTCCGCGCGCGACGTTCACGAGCAGCGCGCCGTCCTTCATCCGGCCCAGGAAGCCGGCGTCGACGAGGCCCCTGGTGGTGTCCGTGAGCGGGGTGCAGAGGATCACGACGTCCGCCTCGGGGAGCAGTGAGAGCACATCGGTGATCGGGTGCACAAGACCGCGCGCCGTGGTGCGCTGGGAGCGCGCGATGCGCGCCACCCGCGCCACCTCGAAGGGTGCGAGCCGGTCCTCGATGGCGGCACCGATCGCGCCGTAACCGACGATCAGCACGTTCTTGTCGGCGAGGGCCGGTTGGAAACCGCCCACCCAGCGCTCCTCCTGCTGGGCACGGACGAACTCGGGGATGCCGCGCAGCGCGGCGAGGGTCAGCGTGAGCGCCAGCTCGGCCGTGCTCGTCTCGTGCACCCCGCGCGCGTTGCACAGCCGCACGCCCGGCGGGATCACCGACAGCCGGTCGGTGATGTCGTCGACGCCCGCGGTGAGCGTCTGGATCACCCGGACGTTCGTCAGGTGCTCCAGCGGACCGACCCTGACCGACAGCCGCTTCATGTACGGCACGACGTACACGGCGCACTCCGCGGGGTCGCCGGGAAACGGCTGGTCACCGTCGTCGCCGCCGTCCCAGAACAGGTACCGGGGCCCCGCGGGCAGCCCCTCGATCTCCTCGGGCGGAATGGGAAGCCACACCTGTGAAGTCATGCCGGGAGGCTATGTCAGGTACGCGCCCGTGCAGAGGTTAGGTTGGGGGCCGGGCAGAGGGAGGTTCACGAGCAGGTGGAGCGCAGGACGATCGGCGCGGGGGGACTCGCGGTGGGGGCCGTCGGACTCGGGTGCATGCCGATGAGCTGGGCGTACAGCGGATCGCGGCAGCGGGGTGACGAGTCGCTCAGAACCGTGCACCGGGCGCTGGACCTGGGCTCCGACCTCCTGGACACCGCCGACATGTACGGCCCGTTCACCAACGAGCTGCTGCTGGGCCGGGTACTGAAGGAGCGGCGCCGGGACGCCTTCGTGTCCACGAAGGTGGGGCTGCTGGTGGGCGAGCAGCACATCGTGGCCAACGGCCGCCCCGGCTATGTGCGGCGGGCGTGCGACGCCTCGCTGCGGCGGCTGCAGACGGACGTGATCGACCTGTACCAGCTGCACCGGGCCGACCCGGAGGTGCCCGTCGAGGAGACCTGGGGCGCGATGGCGGACCTGGTGCGGGCCGGGAAGGTGCGGGCGCTGGGTCTGTGCGCGGTGGGGGCGCGCGGCGGGCGCCGCACCGGCACCGGCCTGTACGACGCGACGCTGCGCCAGTTGCAGCGGGTCCAGCAGGTGTTCCCGGTGAGCGCGGTGCAGGCGGAGCTGTCGGTGTGGTCGCCGGAGGCGCTGCGGGCGCTGCTGCCGTGGTGCGAGGCGCGCGGGGTGGGCTTCCTGGCGGCGATGCCGCTGGGCAACGGTTTCCTGACCGGCACGCTGACGCCGGGCGAAGGCTTCGAACCGGACGACGTGCGCGCCCGGCATCCCCGGTTCACCGCGGAGATGATGGCGGCCAACCAGCCGATCGTCGCGGGCCTGCGGCGCATCGCCCGCCGGCACGGCGAGGAGGTCACCCCGGCCCAGGTGGCGCTGGCCTGGGTGCTGGCGCAGGGCCGTCATGTGGTCGCGCTGCCGGGCACCAAACGGGAGCGCTGGGCGGCGCAGAACGCGGCGGCCGCCGGGCTGCGGCTGACCGCGCAGGACCTGGCGGAGGTGTCCCGGCTGCCGGCCGCGCAGGGGTCGTGGGACTGAGGTTCCCCCGATCGGTTGCCGGGGACCGGGAACCCGGGAGGGCCCGGGCGGTGTTGGACAAGGAGAGCGACAGCGAGAGCGTGCCGTTCGGACCGCCGCGTCGAAGGGACCAGGATCGTGCAACGTGGAGCCGTGACGGCCGTGCTGGCCGCGGCCGCCCTGATGCTGACGGCCGGCTGCTCCTCCGGCGGGCAGGGCCGGCCGGAGTGGGCCGGGCGCACGGCGGAGGGGACGGCTCCGGGCGCCTCCTCCCCGCGGGCCACCGAGTCCGTACCACCGGCCGAGGGCTCGGTGCGGGTGCTGCGCACGGTGGCCGGGGGCCTGAGGACGCCGTGGGGACTGGCCGCACTGCCCGGCGGCGGGCTGCTGGTGTCGTCCCGAAACGAGGGCACGATCAGCCGGATCGACACCAGGACCGGCCGGACCACCGTACTGGGCACGGTCTCCGGGGTCTCCCCGGCCGGCGAGGGCGGCCTGCTGGGCATCGCCCTCTCCCCCGGCTATGCCTCGGACCACATGGTCTACGCCTACTTCACCTCGGCCTCGGACAACCGCATCGTGCGCATGCGCTACGACGAGCGGAAGCCGGCCGGTGAGCAACTGAGCGCTCCGGACACGGTGTTCAAGGGCATCCCGAAAGGCCTCATCCACAACGGCGGCCGGATCGCGTTCGGTCCGGACGGCATGCTGTACGCCGGCACCGGCGAGAGCGGGCGGAAGGGGCTGGCGCAGGACAGGAAGTCGCTGGGCGGCAAGATCCTGCGGCTGACCCCGGACGGCGAACCGGCGCCGGGCAACCCGTTCCCCGGCTCGCCGGTGTACTCCTACGGCCACCGGAACGTGCAGGGCCTGGCCTGGGACGGCCGGCAGCGGCTGTTCGCCTCGGAGTTCGGCCAGGACACCTGGGACGAGCTGAACGCGATCAAGCCGGGCGGGAACTACGGCTGGCCGCGGGCCGAGGGCAGGTCCTCCGACCCCTCGTTCCAGAACCCGGTGGCCCAGTGGCCCACCGACGACGCCTCCCCCAGCGGCATCGCCTGCGTGCGCGGCGTGATCTGGATGGCCGGCCTGAAGGGCGAGCGGCTGTGGCGCGTCCCGTTGAACGGCACGTCGGCCTCGGCCGCCCCGCAGGCGTTCCTCACCGGCGCCTACGGCCGCCTGCGTACGGTCGTCGCGGCGGGCGGCGACAGGCTCTGGCTGGTGACGAGCAACACGGACGGCCGGGGCCACCCGCGGAAGGGGGACGACCGGGTGCTGGAGCTGCGGGTGCGGTAGCCCCGGCCGCTCCGGCTCACTCCGGTTCCGGGTCGGCGGGCCGTTCCTCCGGGCCGGTCCGGCCGTCTTCCGGGCCGGCCGGGGCCGCCAGGCGTATCACCGCCTTGCCGGAGGCGAGGTCTATCGGGCCGCGGCCGGGGTCGTTGTCGCCCACGTCCTCGCGGGTCAGTTCCTGTCGTTTCTGTTCGTCCCTGGTGTGTTTGCGGCCGGGTGCGAACAGTTCCTCGAACGCGTTGAACACGGCTCCCCCTCACTGCCGGTTTTCTTCAGCGTAGGTCTCAGCCCGGTGTTTCGGCAGCGAGCGTCCCGGCCGTGAACAGTCCCAGCCGGTGGGCCACCGCCGCCGCCTCGCCCCGGCCCGAGACGCCGAGCTTGCTCAGGATGTTGGAGACGTGGACGCTCGCGGTCTTCGGGGAGATGAACAGCTCCTCGGCTATCTGGCGGTTGGTGCGGCCGGCCGAGACCAGGCCGAGGACGTCCCGTTCCCGGCTGGTGAGGCCGAGCGCCGCGGCCGGGTCGGCGGGGGCCTGCCGGGCCGCGCGGTTCAGGGTGAGGCGGGCGCGCTGGGCGAGCCGGGCGACGGCGTCGGCGAGGGGGCGGGCGCCCAGGTGGGCGGCGACCGCCGCGGCCAGCCGGAGCAGCTCCGCCGCGCGGTCGCGCTCGTCGTCGCCGCCCTCGGCCAGCAGCGCACCGGCCAGCCGGTGACGGACCCGGGCGAGGTCGTAGGGCCGGTCCAGGCACTCGAAGGCGGTGACGACCGGGGACCAGGTGCCGGCGGTGTCCCGGCCCTCCGCGCGCAGCAGTTCGGCGCGGGTCCACTGGCCGTAGGCGTGCCAGAGCGGGACGCCGGTGGTGAGGGTCCGTACGGCGGCCGAGAGACGGTCGAGGATCTCGGCGCGGCCGGGCCGGGCGGCGGGCAGGGTGCGGGCGTCGGCCTCGGCGGTGGCGGCGGCCAGCAGCAGCGGCCAGCCGTAGCGGTGGGTGCCGGGCGGGAAGCCTGCGTCCAGGGCCGGGAGCAGTGCGGCGCGGGCGTCGGCGATCCGGCCGTCGGCGGCGGCGACCCCGAGGGTGATGCGGGCCAGGGGCAGCAGCTGCTGGGGCATCGGGTCGTGCGTGCCGTACCAGGTGCGGGCGGCGGCGAGTTGCCGGCCGGCCTCGGCGAGGTCGCCGCGGGCCAGCGCGAGGTGGGCCATGCGCACGGCGCCGGCGCCGCGGGGCTTGGCGCTGTGGCCGATCCGGATGGCCTGCGCGGCGGCCTCGGCGGCCTCCTCCCACTGGCCGAGCGAGTACAGCGCCTCGGAGAGGTTGCCCCACGCCCAGGCGCCGGAGTCCAGCAGCCCGTACCCGCGGCAGGCCTCGATGCCCTCGCGCAGCAGCGGGAGGGCCTCCCGGTCCCGGCCGACGCTCTGCAGCGCGGACGGCAGGTTCACGTAGGCGCGGCCCTCGACATGGTGGATGCCCTCGGCGCGGGTCTCCCGCAGCACCTGGTGCATCTGCGCGAGTCCGGCCTCCGGGTCGCCGGACTCCACGATCAGGCCGCCCAGCGTGAGGCGGGCGTGCTGTTCGGTCTCGCGGGCGCCCACCATCCGCGCGTACTCCACCGCCCGCTCGGCGGCGGCGAGCGCCTCGGGTCCCGGCCGGCGCTGCATGGACCAGTTGGCGGCGACCGCCAGCACCTCGGCGTGCACCTCGGACGGCGGCAGGCCGCGCACCAGGTCCTGGGCGGTGCTCAGCTCCGGCCAGCCGTCGCCGCGGGCCAGGGCCTGGACGAGCCGGGAGCGCTGCACCCAGAACCAGGCGGCGCGCAGGGGGTCCGGATCCTCCTCCAGGAGGCGCAGGGCGCGCTTGGTGATCTTCAGGGCGCGTTCGCGTTCGCCGCCGAAGCGGCCGGCCACGGCGGCCTCGGCCATCAGGTCGAGGTAGCGCAGCGGGGTGGTGGCCGGGTCGCAGCCGCACGGCGGGTAGACCTCGGTGTAGTCGACCGGGCGCAGCGCGGAGCGCACCTCGTGCGGGGCGTCGTCCCACAGCTCCATCGCCCGCTCCAGCAGGCCGAGTTGCTCGGTGTAGGCGTGCCGGCGGCGGGCGGCGACCGCGGCGGCCAGGACGGCGGGCAGAGCCTTGGCGGCGTCGTGGGCGTGGTACCAGTAGCTGGCCAGGCGCATCACGCGGGCGTCGGCGGGGACGAGGGCCGGGTCGGCCTCCAGGGCCTCGGCGTAGCGGCGGTTGAGCCGGGAGCGTTCGCCGGGCAGCAGGTCGTCGGCGACGGCCTCGCGGACCAGGGAGTGCCGGAACCGGTAGCCGTCGCCGGCCCGGGTGACGGTGAGGAGGTTGGCGCCGACGGCGGCCCGCAGCGCCTCGATGAGGTCGTCCTCGGTGAACCGGGCCACGGCGGCGATGAGCCGGTACTCCACGGTGGAGCCGCCCTCGGCGACGATGCGGGCGACCCGCTGGGCGCTCTCGGGCAGTGCCTCGACCCGGACCAGCAGCAGGTCGCGCAGGGAGTCGGTGAGCCCGGTGTGGTTGCCCTCGGCGGCGGCGACGGCGAGTTCCTCGATGAAGAAGGCGTTGCCGTCCGAGCGTTCGTAGATCTCGTCCACCTGGGCGGGGTCCGGTTCGGCCGCGAGGATGCCCGCGATCTGGCGGCAGGCCTCGTCGCGGGTGAAGCGGGCGAGTTCGAGGCGGCGGACGGTGCGCAGCCGGTCCAGTTCGGCGAGCAGGGGACGCAGCGGGTGGCGGCGGTGGATGTCGTCGGAGCGGTAGGTGGCCAGGACCAGGAGACGGCCGGCGCGCAGGGTGCGGAAGAGGTAGGCGAGGAGGTGGCGGGTGGAGGCGTCGGACCAGTGCAGGTCCTCCAGGACGAGCACGACGGTGTGTTCGGCGGCGACCCGCTCCAGCAGCCGGGCGGTGAGTTCGAACAGGCGGGCCATGCCCTGTTCGTCGTGGCGGCCGGCGCCGGCCTCGCCGAGGTCGGGCAGCAGCCGGGCGAGTTCCTCCTCCTGGCCGGCCGCGGCGGCGGCGAACTCCTCGGGCAGGGCGTCACGCAGGGCGCGCAGCGCGGTGGAGAAGGGGGCGAACGGCAGGCCGTCGGCGCCGATCTCCACGCAGCCGCCGACGGCGACGACGGCCGTGCGCCCGGTCGCGGCCGTGGCGAACTCCTCCACGAGGCGGGTCTTGCCGACGCCCGCCTCGCCGCCGAGCAGCAGCGCCTGCGGCTCGGCCGCGGCGGCACGGGCGAGCGCGTCGTTCAGCGTGTCCAGCTCGTCGGTGCGGCCGACGAACACGGGACTGACGGACCTGGTCTCCACGGGCCCGAGCATCGCACGAGGCCGGGACGGCCCGGCACCGGTTTTCCACAGTCCCCGTGTGATGGTCGTACCGGTGGCCGGGAGGGGCACCGGGAGCGAGGTGCCCTCGGCCGGAAGGGCCGTACGGCTCCTCGGGAGAGCCGTACGACCCTGGGACCGCGAGCGGCCGACCCCCGTCCGGCCGCTGCGCGCCCCCGCCGTCACGCGGTGCGCGGCAGCCGGTGCCGGCGGGGCCGGTCGGTATGCGACTCGGCGGCCGGTGTCCCGTGGCCGGCGGACGCGGCCCGGCGGGCGGCGCGACGGACGCGGACGGCCTCGCGGGCCAGGCGCTCCTGCTGGGCCGTGCGGCGCAGTTCGGCGGAGCGGATCTGGTGGAGTTCGAGCTGGTACACGGCGGATCCTTCGGAGAGTCGGGGTGGTGCTCGCTTTCTGCGATGCCTCCACCTTCGTCTCCCAGGGGGGTCCGCCACATCGGGAGAGTTCCGCATCTTCGCGCGGCCGGCGGGCCGCACGCGCGCGTAAGGGGCCTCAGGAGGTCCGTAAGGTGCGTGCGGACTCCCTAAGGCCCCTGCCGGCCTGCGGGTTTCTCAGCCGGCCGAGGGCAGGCCGAGCAGGGCGTCGGAGTACTTCAGGACGGCCAGGAGCAGCCCGATGACACCGAGCGAGACACCCGCCCAGGCCACCGACCTGATCCAGGGGGCCTGCGGGCGGCCCGGGGCGCCGAACGCGGGCCTGGCCAGCACGACCACGCCGGTGACCAGCGCGGCCAGCGCGAACAGGCCGGCCCACAGGGCGGTGGTGTGCCAGGCGTCGCCGTACACCTCCTTGATCTGCCGGGCGACGCTCGCCGTGGAGGACGTCCGGAGCTGGCCGACGAGCTGCTCGCGCGCGGAGGCGACGGTGCCGATCCAGCCGCCGCTGAGCGAGACCAGGCCCAGCGCGGCGGAGACGACGGCACCGGCACCCTGGCCGACCCCGGAGGACACCTTCCCGCCGGCGGCTTCCGTCGCATCGCCGTCCTCGCCGTGCCCGTCGCCCGCGGCTTCCGCGGGGGCCTCGCCGTGCGCCGCGGGGGCCTCGTCGAGGTCCGGGGCCTGCTCCTCGGCGGTCTCCCGCCCGGCACGGCCGTCCCGGGCGTCGACCGCCGCCGTCGTCTCGTCGTCCTCGCGCGCCTCGGTGCCGGCGCCTTCCGTTGTCTTCGTTGCCATGCCCGGCACCGTACGGACGCTGTCTGAGAGGTCTCTTAATGATCGTCGTGCGCGGTCCGCGCGCGGTCCGCGCGCCACTCGGGCCGCAGCAGGGCCCAGATCTCGGTGCTGGCGCGCACCCCCCGGTGCGGGTAGTTCTCCCGGAGGACGCCCTCGCGGGTCATGCCGAGCCGCCGGGCCACATTGAGGCTCGGCTCGTTGGCCGCGGAGGCGTACCACTCCACCCGGTGCATGCCGCGCTCCTCGAAGGCCCAGTCGAGCAGCACCCGCATGCCGCGCGTGACCAGTCCGCGCCCGGCCGCGGCCGGCTCCAGCCAGCAGCCGGCCTCGCAGACCCCGCTCGGGGTGTCCCAGACGCGGAACAGCAGTCCGCCGACGAGCCGGCCGTCCAGCCAGATGCCGTGCACGCTGCCGGCGTCGGCACCGCGCTTGTCGGCGTACGACCTCAGCCAGCCGCGGGCGCCGTCGAGGTCGCGGACCACGTCCGCCAGGCCGATGTGCCGGCCGATGAACTCCCGGCCCCGGTCTATGTTCGCCAGCAGTTCGGCGGCGTGCCAGACCTCCAGGGGCCGCAGTTCGGCTCCGTCCTCACCGAGCGATGTCGCGTACATCGTGCCGTTCTTCCTTCCGCAGTCCGTCCGGTTCGTCCTCCGGGACCCGGCCGAGCCTCTCACGCGCGGCCCGGGACCCGGGGGGCGGGCGGGACGTCAGTCGAACTGGTCTCCGAGCGCCATGACCATCGTCCCGGCGATCAGCAGCCACAGGGCCCTGCGGGTGCGGCCCCGGGAGCCGAGCACCGCCGCGAGGGCGCAGACGACGGCACCGAGGGCGTAGGCGGCGGGGACGCCGGCCGGCGCGGAACCGGTGAGCCGCAGCAGGGCGGCGGCGAGCCCCGCGAGGCACAGGAGCGCTCCGGTGCCGCCGGCGACCCACCGGGCCCGCCGGGCGTCCCCGGCGTACTCCTCGGCAGCCTCGCCGGCCTCGGTGTCTTCAGCGCCCTCGGTGCCTTCGGTGTCGTGGGTGTCCTCGGCTATCACGGGCTCGGTGTCGGAATCGGTGCGTCCACTCATGGCGGGCGAGCGTACCGCCCCCGGGAGGGAAAACCTGGTGCGGGGCGGTGCCTTCGCCTGCTAGGCAGGGCCTTCGTGACCGACTCCGCCACTTCCGAGGCCCTCGCCCGCCGCCTCACCCACCCGCGCTACCCGCGCAGCAACACCTATGACGTCCGCTGGACCATCGAGAACCAGATGGGCCCGCACGCGCTGTGGCTGCTGGAATGGCTGGCGCCCGCGCTCGGCCTGGACCGGCTGCCGCCCGGGGCGCGGGTGCTCGACCTCGGCTGCGGACGCGCGATGACCTCCGTCTTCCTGGCCAGGGAGTACGGCGCCCAGGTCGTTGCCGCCGACCTGTGGGTGAAGCCCGGGGAGAACGCCGTGCGCATCGCCGAGGCGGGCGTGGCCGACCGGGTGCTGCCCGTCCTCGCGGAGGCGCACGAGCTGCCGTTCGCCGAAGGCTCGTTCGACGCCATCGTGTCCGTCGACGCCTACCAGTACTTCGGCACCACCGACCTCTACCTGCCCACGCTGACCCGGCTGCTGAAGCCCGGCGGCCGGATCGGGGTGGTGGTGCCGTCGGTGCGGGAGGAGATCGAGGGGGCCGAACCGCCGGCGCACCTCGCGGACCACTGGGATCCGGGGTTCTGGGCGTTCCACTCCCCCGGCTGGTGGCACCGGAACTGGACCCGCACGGGTGCCGTGACCGTCGAGGCCGCCGACTGGCTCCCGGACGGCTGGCGGGACTGGCTGCTGTGGAGCGAGGTGTGCGCCGAGGAGAGCCCGAGCGAGTTCATGGCCGGGCTGGCCCGCGACTCGGTGGACCTGCTGAACGCCGACCGCGGGCGGCTGCTCGGGTTCACCCGGGTGGTGGGCCGCAGATAGCGGTACGGCCCCGGAGGGATACCCTCCGGGGCCGTACGGCCGTGCTCGGGGCTCAGCCCTCGCTGACGCCCAGCTTCTCCAGGATCAGCTCCTTGACGCGGGCCGCGTCGGCCTGGCCGCGGGTGGCCTTCATGACCGCGCCGACCAGGGCACCGGCCGCGGCCACCTTGCCACCGCGGATCTTGTCCGCGACACCCGGGTTGCCGGCGATGGCCTCCTCGACGGCGGCGGTCAGCGCGCCCTCGTCGGAGACGACCTTCAGGCCGCGCTTGTCGACGACCTCGTCCGGGGTGCCCTCGCCCGCGAGGACGCCCTCGATGACCTGACGGGCCAGCTTGTCGTTCAGGTCACCCTTGGCGACCAGCTCGGTGACCCGGGCCACCTGCTGCGGGGTGATCGCCAGCTCGTCCAGCGTCTTGCCGGACTCGTTGGCGCTGCGGGCCAGTTCGCCCATCCACCACTTGCGGGCGGAGGCCGCGTCGGCACCGGCGTCGATCGTGGCGACGATCGGCTCCAGGGCACCGGCGTTGAGGATCGCCTGCATGTCGGTGGCGGAGATGCCCCACTCGGCCAGCAGCCGGGTGCGGCGGGCCAGCGGCAGCTCGGGCAGCGCCGCGCGGATCTCCTCGACCCACTCGCGCGCGGGCGCGACCGGCACCAGGTCGGGCTCCGGGAAGTACCGGTAGTCCTCGGCCTCCTCCTTCACGCGGCCCGAGGTCGTGGACCCGGTGTCCTCGTGGAAGTGGCGGGTCTCCTGGACGATCGTGCCGCCGCCGGAGAGGACGGCCGCGTGCCGCTGGATCTCGAAGCGGGCCGCACGCTCCACCGAGCGCAGGGAGTTGACGTTCTTCGTCTCCGAGCGCGTACCGAACTTGTCGGCGCCCTTGGGCATCAGCGACAGGTTCACGTCACAGCGCATCTGGCCCATCTCCATGCGGGCCTCGGACACGCCGAGCGCACGGATCAGCTCGCGCAGCTCACGGACGTACGCCTTCGCCACCTCGGGGGCGCGCTCGCCGGCGCCCACGATCGGCTTGGTGACGATCTCGATCAGCGGGATGCCGGCGCGGTTGTAGTCCAGCAGGGAGTGGGACGCGCCGTGGATACGGCCGGTGGCACCGCCGACGTGCGTCGACTTGCCGGTGTCCTCCTCCATGTGGGCGCGCTCGATCTCCACGCGGAAGACCTCGCCGTCCTCCAGCTGCACGTCGAGGTAGCCGTTGAAGGCGATCGGCTCGTCGTACTGGGAGGTCTGGAAGTTCTTCGGCATGTCCGGATAGAAGTAGTTCTTCCGGGCGAAGCGGCACCACTCGGCGATCTCGCAGTTCAGCGAGAGGCCGATCTTGATCGCGGACTCGACGCCGGTCGCGTTGACGACCGGGAGCGCGCCGGGCAGGCCGAGGCAGACCGGGCAGGTCTGGCTGTTCGGGTCGGCACCGAGGGCTGTCGAGCAGCCGCAGAACATCTTCGTCTTGGTGCCGAGTTCGACATGGACCTCAAGGCCCATGACGGGGTCGTACGACGCCAGCGCGTCCTCGTACGACACCAGGTCGGTCGTGGTGGTCACGGTGAAACTTCCCTCTCAGCCCAGCAGGACGTCGTCGTCGCCCAGCCGCTTCAGCTCGCGGTAGAGGATGGCGAGGCCGGTGACGATGCCGGCCGCGGTGACGACGGCGTCGACGAGCCGCAGCGTGTCGTTCTCGGCCCGCGCCTTCTTGATCTGCTTGGCGGCGCCGACCGCGCCGAACGCGGTGGCGGCCATGGACAGGTACGTACCGGACCTGGACTTCTTGAAGCCCTTGGCCTTGGTCAGTGCGCTCACAGCGACGGTGCCTCCTCCAGCAGCGGGTGACCCCACTTTTCCACGAAGGCGGCCTCGACGGCGGCGCCCACCTTGTACAGCCGGTCGTCCTTCATCACCGGGGCGATGATCTGCAGGCCCACCGGGAGGTTGTCCTCCGGGGCGAGACCGCAGGGCAGGGACATGGCCGCGTTGCCCGCCAGGTTGGTCGGGATGGTGCACAGGTCCGCGAGGTACATCGCCATCGGGTCGTCGGCGCGCTCGCCGATCGCGAAGGCGGTGGTCGGGGTCGTCGGGGAGACGATCACGTCGACCTGCGCGAAGGCCTTGTCGAAGTCCTGCTTGATCAGCGTGCGGACCTTCTGGGCGCTGCCGTAGTAGGCGTCGTAGTAGCCGCTCGACAGGGCGTACGTGCCGAGCATGATGCGGCGCTTGACCTCGGGGCCGAAGCCGGCCTCGCGGGTGAGGGAGGTGACCTCCTCGGCGGAGTGCGTGCCGTCGTCGCCGGTCCGCAGGCCGTAGCGCAGGCCGTCGAAGCGGGCGAGGTTGGAGGAGCACTCGGACGGGGCGATCAGGTAGTACGCCGACAGGGCGAGGTCGAAGGACGGGCAGTCCAGCTCGACGATCTCGGCGCCCAGCCCCTTCAGCAGCTCGACGGACTCGTCGAAGCGCTGGATGACGCCGGCCTGGTAGCCCTCGCCGCGGAACTGCTTGACCACGCCGACGCGCATGCCCTCGACGCTGCCGTTGCGGGCGGCCTCGACGACCGGCGGGACCGGGGCGTCGATGGACGTGGAGTCGAGCGGGTCGTGCCCGGCGATGACCTCGTGCAGCAGGGCCGCGTCCAGGACCGTGCGGGCGCAGGGGCCGCCCTGGTCGAGGGAGCTGGAGAAGGCGACCATGCCGTAGCGGGAGACCGCGCCGTACGTCGGCTTCACCCCGACCGTGCCGGTGACGGCGGCGGGCTGGCGGATGGAGCCGCCGGTGTCGGTACCGATGGCGAGGGGCGCCTGGAAGGAGGCGAGCGCGGCGGAGGAGCCGCCGCCGGAGCCGCCGGGGATCCTGGTGAGGTCCCAGGGGTTGCCGGTCGGGCCGTAGGCGCTGTTCTCGGTGGAGGACCCCATGGCGAACTCGTCCATGTTGGTCTTGCCGAGGATGACCACGTCGGCGGCCTTCAGTCGCTTGGTGAGCGTCGCGTCGTACGGCGGGATCCAGCCCTCCAGGATCTTCGAGCCGACGGTCGTGGGCACGCCCTCGGTGGTGAAGATGTCCTTGAGCGCGAGCGGGACGCCGGCCAGCGGGCCGAGCTTCTCGCCGCGCGCCCGCTTCTCGTCCACGGCACGGGCCTGGGCGAGGGCGCCCTCGCGGTCGACGTGGAGGAAGGCGTGCACCTTCTCGTCCACCGCCTCGATCCGCGCGAGATGGGCCTCGGTGACCTCGACCGCCGTCAGTTCGCCGGAGGCGATCTTCGCGGCGGTCTCGGCCGCGGTGAGCTTGATGATGGCGTGCTCCGTCATGGTGGTCACTCCTCCCCCAGGATCTGCGGCACCTTGAAACGCTGCTGCTCCTGGGCCGGGGCGCCGGAGAGCGCCTGCTCGGGGGTGAGCGAGGGACGGACCTCGTCCGGCCGCATGACGTTCGTCAGCGGGAGCGGGTGCGAGGTCGGCGGTACGTCTTGGTCGGCGACCTCGCTGACGCGGGCCACCGCGCCGATGATGTCGTCCAGCTGGCCGGCGAAGTGTTCAAGCTCTTCGGGCTTCAGCTCCAGACGCGCCAGCCGGGCGAGGTGGGCGACCTCCTCGCGCGTGATGCCAGGCATGCAGCGATCCTCTGGGGTGAGTGTGTGTGGTTTGGCCCAATCCTAGGGGGCGGGGGCGGGTGCCCGTGAAACGGTTTGGCCCGGCGGCGGCCTCACCGGTGCCGGCCGTCCCATGCGGGGCTCCTCAGGAAGTGGTTGTCGTACAGCTCCTGGACCTCCAGCAGGCTCTGCGGGGTGGCCTCGCCGAGGCGGATGCGCTGGAGGTGGCGGAAGTACTCGAAGCGCTCGACGCCGGGGGTGATGACGATGAGCAGGTCGGCGGTGCTGCCGGGGGCGGCGGCGAAGGCGTGGGGGCGGTCCGGCGGGACGATGATCAGATCGCCGCGCCCGGCGGTCACCACGTCGTCGCCGGAGAGGACCTCGGCCTCGCCGCCGAGCAGGTAGAACATCTCGGCCGAGTTGTGGTGCACATGCGGGCGGGCGCCGTCGGCACCCTCGGCGAGGGTGACGCGCACGGTGGACAGCGCGCCGCCGCTGGCGCTGCTGTCGGCCAGCAGCCGCACGCCGACGGGGGCACCGCCGAGGACCTCGGCCTCGGCGTCCCGGACCAGCACGGTCTCGTCGAACCTGGGCACGAACAGCGACATGGCGGTTTCCCCCTTGTGTGACGCCCGCGACGGGGCGGTCGGACCGCGACCAGCGGTCCGGCACCGGTCGGTACGACCCTCGCGGCGGCGGAGCGGATCCCGAGGGCGACGGCTGCGCGCCGCCGCGGCGCAGGCCCGTCCGCGTGTCCGGGAACGGGACGAGTGCCCCCGTGCACGGCTGCGCCACCGCCGCCGGCGCCTTCCGCGTGCGCTGCCGGCGGCAGGAGACTACTCGGCGGCCGGCAGCGCGGCGGGCGGCCGCTGCCAGCCCCGGGAGCCGCGGGCCAGCAGCCACGCGGTCGCCTCCTCCGGAGGCATCGCGGCGGCGACCAGCCAGCCCTGCACCGCGTCGCACCCCAGATCGCGCAGCCGCTCCCAGGTCTCGTCGTCCTCCACGCCCTCGGCGACCACGAGGAGGCCCAGCGAGTGGGCGAGGTCGACGGTGCAGCGCACGATCTCGGCGTCCTGGGCGTCGACGGCCAGCCGGGCGACGAAGGAGCGGTCGATCTTCAGCTCGCTGACCGGGAGCCGCCGCAGGTGCACCAGGGAGGAGTAGCCGGTGCCGAAGTCGTCCAGGGACATCTTCACGCCGTGTCCGGTGAGTCCGGCGAGGGTGTCGGCGGCCCGCTGCGGGTCCTCCAGCAGGACGTGCTCCGTTATCTCCAGCTGGAGCGCTCCGGCGGGAACCCCGTGCCGGGCGAGGCGCGCGGCGACCGATCCGGCGAATCCCGGGGTGTGCACGTCGCGCGGGGAGACGTTGACGGCGACGGGCACCCGCAGGCCCTGGGCGCGCCACCGGGCGACCTGGCCGAGCGCGGTCTCCAGCACGTACTCGGTGAGGTGGGGCATCAGCCCGGAGGACTCGGCTATCGCTATGAACTCGTCCGGCGGCACCTTGCCGCGCTCGGGGTGCACCCAGCGGACCAGTGCCTCCAGACCGGCGACCTGTCCGTCGAAGCGGACCTTGGGCTGGTAGTGGAGCTGTACCTCCTGTGCGTCCAGTGCCCGGCGCAGGTCGCCCAGCAGGCCGAGGCGGTCCGGGGTGTTGGAGTCGCGCTTGGACTCGTAGACCTCGACGCCCGTGCGGTCCCGTTTCGCCTGGTACATCGCGACGTCGGCGCGGCGCAGCAGTCCCTCGGCGTCCAGGGCGTGGTCGGGGAAGACGGCGACGCCGGCGCTGGCCTCCAGGACGAGGGTGAGGCCGTCGAGGTCGAGCGGGGAGCTGAGGGCGGTGACCAGACCGCGGGCGACCCGGGTCGCCGACGTGGTGGAGTCGGCGACGGGCAGTAAGACGGCGAACTCGTCACCGCCGAGCCGGGCGGCCTCGGCGCCGCGCGGCAGGGCGAGCCGCAGCCGGTCGGCGATCTGGAGCAGCAGCCGGTCGCCGGCCAGATGACCGAGCGTGTCGTTGACCGAGCGGAAACGGTCGAGGTCGATCAGCATGAGCGCGGCGCGGGCGCCGATGCGCTCGGCGTCGTCCAGGGCCGTCCAGATCCGCTCCAGCAGCCACTGCCGGTTGGGCAGCCCGGTCAGCGGGTCGCGCAGCTGCTCCTCGGCGCGGGCGCGGGCCATCCACAGCGTGGAGTCCAGGGCGATGAGCGGGATCGCGAAGAGCGGGAGCAGGATCGGCTGGGCGTCGGCGACGACGCACAGCAGGGGCGCGATACCGAGCAGCGCCACGGCGACCAGGCCCTGTCTGACCAGGGCGGTACGGGCGACGGTGGGCACGCCGCCGCCGCGCGGGGCGTTCAGGTACCACAGCAGGCCGCGGCTGACGGCGAGGTAGGCGACGGCGACCAGGGCGACCTGCGGGGCGGTGGCGATGCTCCAGGTGCCGGGCCGCCAGGGCGCCTCGACGCTGGGGATCCGGCCGAACGCGCCCAGCACCAGGGCGCCGGCGCCGATGCCGAGGACGTCCACCGCGCCGTGCAGCACGCCCTGCCGCCAGCGGTGCCGCCGGGCGATGCCGACCAGCATGACGACGGTGAGGCTGACCAGGCCGGCCGGCACCCAGCCGTACAGCAGCAGCACGGCGAGGGTGAGGGCGGCGCCCGATCCGGTGCCGCCCCACCAGCGGGCGCGGCCCAGCATGACGAGGTGGCCGACGATGACGCCGGTCAGCAGGGCCAGCGACCAGCCGACCGTGCCGCAGGGGAAGAGGGCGCGGTGGCCGACGTAGGCGCGGTAGAAGCCGGCGCCCAGGGCGAAGCCCGCGGCGGCCACGAGGGCCGCGGGCAGCGCGGGCCAGGACGGGTGCCGTTCCGTGTCGGCGCCCGGCAGGCCCGGGGCGGGTTCGAGGGCCGGCAGGGGCGCGTGGGCTTCGGCGGCGGCACCCGGTCCGGCCGGGCGCGGCTGTCCGCCGGTACGCCCGTCGGTCCGGCCGGTCCACCGGTACCCACGCCATGCGACCGCGCGGCGGCGCAGACGCAGCCGTGAGTCCGGGGCGGCGCTCTCGGTCGGTTCCATTCCCGTCCCTCTCACAGCCGGCGGTGCCCACGCCACGCGGCCCGATGCCCGACAACCATCAGCAGCTCCGCGCCGAAGAAACCTTCCCCGCACCCCTGGAGGGCACGGTGACGTCCCGGCCGAGGCCGGGCGCGGCCGGCGCACACCTCAACAGTAGGCCGCGGAAGGCTTCCACGGGCAGCTGTCTCCGACGGTTGCCCGAATGCGCCCGGGCCACCCGTATGCATCTGATATGCGCCGATCGGGTGGCCTTCAACCGCTACTCCCCGGTCGGAAGCGCGACTTCGGCCGCCGCTTCGGGGCCCTGTTCCAAGAGGACGGTGAAACCGTCCTCGTTCAGGACGGGAACCTTCAACTGCATCGCCTTGTCGTACTTCGATCCGGGGTTGTCACCCACTACGACGAACGAGGTCTTCTTCGACACCGAACCGGTCACCTTCGCGCCCTGGCCCTGGAGCGCCTCCTTGGCGCCGTCCCGGGTGAAGTTCTCCAGCGTGCCGGTGACGACGACCGTGAGCCCCTCCAGCGGACGCGGTCCCTCGTCCTCGCCGGTGGACTGCTCCTCCAGCGGGACGCCCGCGGCCTTCCACTTGCGGACGATCTCGCGGTGCCAGTCCTCGGCGAACCACTGCTTGAGGGCGGCGGCGATGATGGGGCCGACGCCGTCGGCGGCGGCCAGCTCCTCCTCGGTCGCCTGTTCGATGCGGTCGATGGACCGGAACTCGCGCGCGAGGGCCTGCGCGGCGACCGGGCCGACGTGCCGGATCGACAGCCCGTTCAGGAAGCGGGCGAGCGGACGGGACTTGGCCGCCTCGATGTTCGCCAGCAGGGCGAGGGTGTTCTTCTTCGGCTCGCCCTTCTGGTTGGCGAAGACCGTGACGACCTTCTCCTCACCCGTCTTGGGGTCCCGCCTGGGCAGACCGCTGTCCGGGTCGAGCACGTACGCCTTGATGGGCAGCAGCTTCTCCACCGTCAGGTCGAACAGGTCGCCCTCGTCCACCAGCGGCGGGTCGGCCGGCTCCAGCGGCTGGGTGAGCGCGGCGGCGGCCACGTCACCGAAGTGTTCGATGTCCAGGCACTCCCGGCCCGCCAGATACCCGACGCGGCCCCTCAACTGCGCGGGGCAGGTACGGGCGTTGGGGCAGCGGAGGTCGATGTCGCCCTCCTTCATGGGGCGCAGCGCCGTGCCGCACTCGGGGCACTCGCCCGGCATCACGAACTCCCGCTCGGTGCCGTCCCTGAGGTCGACCACCGGACCGAGGATCTCCGGGATGACGTCACCGGCCTTGCGGAGCACGACCGTGTCGCCGATGAGGACGCCCTTGGCCTTGACGACCTCCTGGTTGTGCAGCGTGGCGAACTCGACCTCGCTGCCGGCCACCGTGACCGGCTCCACCTGGGCGTACGGCGTGACACGGCCGGTGCGGCCGACGCCCACCTTGATGTCGATCAGCTTGGTGTTGACCTCCTCCGGCGCGTACTTGTACGCGATCGCCCAGCGCGGGGCACGCGCGGTGGAGCCGAGCCGTCCCTGGAGGCGGATCTCGTCCAGCTTGACCACGACACCGTCGATCTCGTGCGCGACGGAGTGGCGGTTCTCGCCGTAGTGGGCGATGAACTCCCGTACGCCGTCGAGGTCGTCGACCACCCGGTTGTGCGGGGAGGTGGGCAGGCCCCAGGTCTTCAGCAGGTCGTAGGCCTGGGAGAGCCGGTTCATCCCCGAGTAGCCCTCCAGGGCGCCGATGCCGTGGACGACCATGTGCAGCGGCCGGCCGGCGGTGACGCGCGGGTCCTTCTGGCGCAGCGAACCGGCGGCGGCGTTGCGGGGGTTGGCGAAGGGCTTGTCACCGGCCGCGACCAGGCGTTCGTTGAGTTCGAGGAACTTCTCCATCGGGAAGTAGACCTCACCGCGGATCTCCACCAGGTCGGGCACCTTGTCGCCCCCGAGACGGTCCGGGATGTCCGTGATCGTCCGGACGTTCGGCGTGATGTCCTCGCCGGTGCGGCCGTCGCCGCGGGTGGCCGCGCGCGTGAGCCGGCCCTTCTCGTACGTGAGGTTGACGGCGAGACCGTCGACCTTCAGCTCGCACAGGAAGTGGTACGTCTGGTCGCCCAGTTCCCGTGCGATGCGCTCGGCCCAGGCGGCCAGCTCGTCGTCGTTGAACGTGTTGTCGAGCGAGAGCATCCGCTGGCGGTGCTCGACCGCGGTGAACTCCGTCTCGTACGACCCCGCGACCTTCTGGGTGGGCGAGTCCGGGGAGCGCAGCTCCGGATACCGCTCCTCCAGTGCCTCCAGGGACTTCAGGAGCTGGTCGAATTCCGCGTCGCTGATGACGGGAGCGTCCTTCACGTAGTACCGGAAGCGGTGCTCCTCGATCTGCTCAGCGAGCTGCGCGTGCTCGTCACGTGCCTCGGCGGGCACTGCCGTCTCCGCCTGCTGCTTGTCGCCGGCCACCGTGTTGTCCTCCCGTTACTCTGGGTTGTCCGCGAGGGATCTCGCCGCCTGGACGCAGTGGGCGAGCACCTGGCGCGCGTAGGCGGGTGAAGCGCCCGCGAGACCGCATGCCGGGGTCACCGTGACCGCCTCGGTGAGCAGCCCCGGATGCAGCCCCAGCCTGCGCCACAGCGTCCTGACACCCATGACGCTACCGGCAGGGTCTGACAACGGGCCGTCCGTGCCGGGCACGACACCGGCGAACAGGCGCGTGCCGCCCTCGACGGCCTCGCCGATCGTCTCGTCGTCACGCTCGGTGAGGAGCGCGAGGTCGAAGGAGACGGCCGCCGCGCCGGCCCGCCGCAGCAGCGCGAACGGCACGTCCGGGGCGCAGGAGTGCACCACCACGGGGTCGCCGCCGTGCGCGCCGACGACGTCCCGGAGCGTGGCCTCCACGATCTGCCGGTCCACGGCGCGGTGGGTGCGGTAGCCGCTCGCGGTACGGACCCGGCCGCGCAGGACGGCGGTGAGGGAGGGCTCGTCGAGCTGGAGGACGATCCGGGCGCCCGGGACGCGGCGCCGCACCTCGTCGAGGTGCAGCCGCAGTCCCTCGGCGAGCGAGGCGGCGAGGTCCCGGCAGGCGCCGGGGTCCGACAGCGCGGCCTCGCCGTTCCTGAGCTCCAGGGCGGCGGCCAGCGTCCACGGCCCGACCGCCTGCACCTTCAGGTCGCCCGCGTAGCCCTGCGTGAACTCCTCCAGGGCGTCCAGGTCCTCGACCAGCCAGGACCGCGCCCGCCTGGTGTCCCGGCCCGGCCGGTCCCCGATCCGCCACCCGCTGGGCTCCACGCGCGCGTACAGCTCGACCAGCATCCCGGCGGTCCGGCCGATCATGTCGGCCCCGGGCCCGCGCGCGGGCAGCTCCGGGAGGAACGGGAAGTCCTCGAAGCTGCCGGTGGACGTCTTGGCGGCTTCCCTGCTGTCCCCGCCGGGCAGGGAACCCACGGCGGTGGCTCCCGGGAACCTGAACTGGCTGTTTTCGCTCACCCCGGCAGGGTACGTAGGCCGGCCGGCGGACTCACAACCAGTGGGCCCCGTACCGGCGCAGAAAGGCGCACAGTCCCTGCGGATCGGCGACCGCGAGGTTGTTGCGGAAGCGGTTCCGCTCCCAGGCGAGATCCGTGCCGCCGTGCAGGCCGGCGGCGCCCGTGACGGCGCCTTGCGCGTTCAGCAGGGCCACCGTCAGGCTGCCGGGGCACCGGCAGATGTCGCCGGTGAACTCGCCCTCGGTCGCCAGACCGCGCAGTTCCCCGAGGGCGGCGTCGTCGAAGACCTCGCCGAGGACCGGCCGGTCGGCGAGCGGGACGCGCAGGTCACCGCCCGCGAGGACGAGAGCGGCCTCGGTCCGGGGCCAGACCTGCGCCAGCCAGGCCCGGATCCCGGCACCGTCGGTCACCGTCCGGGCCGGACCGTCAGGTCGTTGACCTCCGCGTCCCGCGGCAGGTCCAGGGTCATCAGGACCGTCGTGGCGACCGACTCGGGGTCGATCCACTTCGAGGCGTCGTAGTCCTTGCCCTCCTGCTGGTGGACCTTGGCCTGCATGGGGCTCGCGGTGCGGCCGGGATAGACGGAGGTGACGCGGACGCCGGCGGCGTGCTCCTCCTGGCGCAGGGCGTCGGCGAGGGCCTTCAGGCCGTGCTTGGAGGCGGCGTAGGCGGACCAGCCGGCGTGGGCGCTCAGGCCGGCTCCGGAGTTGACGAAGACCACGTGGCCGCGGGCCGCCCTCAGCTGCGGCAGGAAGTGCCGGGTCAGCTCGGCGGGCGCGACCAGGTTGACGTTGAGCTGGTGGCGCCAGGACTTCGGGGTCAGGTCGCCGACGTCGCCGAGGTCGACGACGCCGGCGATGTGCAGCAGGGAGTCCACCCGGTCCGGGAGCGTCTGGTGGGAGAACGCCCAGGAGAGCCTGTCCGGGTCCGCGAGGTCGCCGACCAGGGTGCGCGCGCCGGGGAACTCGGCAGCCAGCTCCTTGGCGCGGCCCGCGTCGCGCGCGTGCAGCACGAGTTCGTCCCCGCGCGCGTGCAGCCGGCGGGCGACGGCCGCGCCGATGCCGGAACCGGCCCCGGTGATCACATGAGTAGCCATGCCCGCCATGCTCGCATCAGTGAGTCCCGGCCTGCTCCTCCAGGTAGGCCAGCGCCCCGGCCGGCTCGTCGGCGAAGAAGACCAGCTCGGCCAGCGGGCGGGGCAGGAAGCCCTCGGCCTCCATGCGGCGGAACTGCTCGCGCAGGCCGTCGTAGAAGCCCGCGGTGTTCAGCAGCACGACCGGCTTCTCGGTGCGGCCGTGCTTCTTCAGCTCCAGGATCTCGGTGGCCTCGTCCAGCGTGCCGGTGCCGCCCACCATGATCACCACGGCGTCGGCCTTCTCCAGCAGCAGCTTCTTGCGTTCGGCGAGGTCGCCCGCGATGACCATCTCGTCGGCGCCGGGGCGCGCCTTGTTCGCGAGGAACTCCACGGAGACGCCCAGCAGTCTGCCGCCGGTCTCCTGCACGCCGTCGGCGACCACCTTCATCAGACCGGAGTCGGAGCCGCCCCAGACGAGGGTGTGGCCGCCCTTGCCGATCCGTTCCGCGAACTCGCGCGCGGGGCGCGTGTACCGCTCGTCGAGGTCGGCGGCGGACAGGAAGACACAGATGTTCATGCCCTCCACCGTACGGTCTGCGGCCGGGGCGGGAAGAAGTGCGGCACCTCCTGACGCTGTACGGGTATGAGCCGAGGACACACGATCACGATCGAGAAGAGCGGCCGGCACGTGCGCGTGGTGCGCGGCGACCAGGTGCTCGCCGAATCCGACCGCCCCCTGGAGCTGCGCGAGACGGGCTGCCCGGTGCGGTACTACATCCCCGCCGAGGACGTACGCCTGGACCTGCTGACGCCCTCCGACACGCACACCGTCTGCCCCTTCAAGGGCACGGCGTCCTACTGGTCGCTGCCGGACGCGCCCGACCTCGTCTGGGCGTACCCGGACCCGAAGCCGGACGTGGTGGAGATCAAGGACCACTTCTGCTTCTACGACACCGACGTGTCATGACCGGTGAGTCCCGTGTCGTACGGCAGTCTGCACGGGCATGGACAAGAAGACGACTTCGCGCGACGGGACTTCCCTCGCGTACCACGTGACGGGCCAGGGGCCCACGGTGATCCTGGTGAGTGGCGCGATGTCCACCGGCGGCACCGTGCTGCCCCTGGCGGAGCGGCTCGCGGAGCGCTGCACGGCCGTCGTCTACGACCGCCGGGGCCGCGGCGAGAGCGGTGACACGGCGCCGTACGCGGTGGACCGGGAGGTCGAGGACCTGGCCGCGCTGCTCGACGCGGTGGGCGGCGACGCGGCGCTGTTCGGGGTCTCCTCGGGCGGCGCGCTGGTGCTGCACGCGGCGGCGAGCGGGCTGCCGGTGCGCCGGGCGGCGGTGTACGAGGTGCCGTACGCCGACCACCTGGAGGGCGGCGCCACGCGGGAGGCCACGTACAAGGAGCAGCTGAACAAGGCGCTCGCCGAGGGCCGGCGCGGGGACGCGGTGGAGCTGTTCCTGCGCCTGACGGGCCTCGGCGAGGAGATGATCCAGCGCGCCCGCCAGTCCCCGATGTGGACCGGCATGGAGGCCGTCGCCCCCAGCCTCGCCCACGACGACGCGGTCATGGGCGACGGCCTGCTCCCCCGCGCCCTGCTGGCCTCGGTCACCGTCCCCGTCCTCGCGGTCGCGGGCGGCGCCAGCCCGGAGTGGATGCACCGGGCGAGCCAGGCGGTCGCGGAGGCCGTGCCGCAGGGCACGTACCGGATCCTGCCCGGGCAGACCCACATGGTGGAGCCGGACGTGCTGGGCCCGGTGCTGGCGGAGTACGTCGCCGGGTAGGGGCGGCGGACCGGCTCAGACCGCCGCCGCCGCGCGCGTGGTGGACGCGATGGTCGCCGAGCCCACCACACGCGTGCCGTCGTACAGCACGATCGCCTGGCCGGGGGCGACCCCGCGGACCGGCTCGGCGAAGGTCACGCGCAGCTCGCCGCCGGCCGGTTCGGCCCTCACCTCGGTCTCGCCGCCGTGGGCGCGCAGCTGGGCGGTGTAGGTGCCGGGACCGGTGGGGGCGGCGCCGCACCAGCGGGGCTTGATCGCGGTGAGGGCGGTGACGTCGAGGGCGGCGGCCGGGCCGACGGTGACCGTGTTGGTGACCGGGGAGATGTCGAGCACGTAGCGCGGCTTGCCGTCCGGGGCCGGGGTGCCGATCCGCAGGCCCTTGCGCTGGCCGATGGTGAAGCCGTAGGCGCCGTCGTGGGTGCCCAGCCTGGTGCCGGTCTCGTCCACGATGTCGCCCTCGGCCCGGCCGAGCCGCTTGGCCAGGAAGCCCTGGGTGTCGCCGTCGGCGATGAAGCAGATGTCGTGCGAGTCGGGCTTCTTGGCCACCGCCAGGCCCCGGCGCTCGGCCTCCGCGCGGATCTCCTCCTTGGTGGTGACCGTGTCGCCGAGCGGGAACATCGCGTGCGCGAGCTGCTTGTCGTCCAGCACGCCGAGGACGTACGACTGGTCCTTCGCCATGTCGGAGGCGCGGTGCAGCTCGCGGGAGCCGTCCTCGTTCACGATCACCTTGGCGTAGTGGCCGGTGCAGACGGCGTCGAAGCCGAGCGCCAGCGCCTTGTCCAGCAGCGCGGCGAACTTGATCTTCTCGTTGCAGCGCAGGCACGGGTTCGGGGTACGGCCGGCCTCGTACTCGGCGACGAAGTCCTCGACGACGTCCTCGCGGAAGCGGTCGGCGAGGTCCCAGACGTAGAACGGGATGCCGATGACGTCGGCCGCGCGGCGGGCGTCGCGCGAGTCCTCGATGGTGCAACAGCCCCGCGCGCCGGTGCGGAACGACTGCGGGTTCGCGGAGAGCGCGAGATGTACGCCGGTGACGTCGTGGCCTGCTTCCGCGGCCCGCGCGGCGGCGACGGCGGAGTCCACTCCGCCGGACATGGCGGCGAGGACGCGGAGGGGGCGGGTGCGCTGCGGGGTGTCAGTCATAACCCTTCCAGAGTACGGGGGCGCGGGAACCTGGTCGGCCGGATATCCGTTGACGATCACATGGGGGCGACGACCGGGACGAGCACGGGGGCGGCGGCCGGCGACGGCGACGGGCGGCTGGGCCGGCGGGCGCTGCTCGTCGGCGGGGCCGCGGCGGCCGTGGGCACGGCGGTACTGGCCCGCGAGGAGCTGTCGCGGCTGTGGTGGCGGCTGCCCGGGGTGGACAAGCCGCGGGTGGCGGGCGCGGTGGACTTCCGGGGTGCGCGCTGGGTGGCGGCCTCGGCGGCGAACTACCGGCGGGCGGACCGGCCGGCCGACTACCGGGTGGACCGGGTGGTCGTCCATGTCACCCAGGGCGGTTACGCCTCGGCGGTGAAGGTGTTCCAGGACCCCGCGCACGGCGCCGCCGCGCACTACATCGTGCGCCGGGACGGGCGGGTCACCCAGCTGATCCGCGAGCTGGACGTCGCCTTCCACGCGGGCAACCGGGAGTACAACGAACGCAGTGTCGGCATCGAGCACGAGGGCTTCGTGGAGGACGCCTCCTCCTTCACGGACGCCATGTACGCGGCGTCGGCCCGGCTGACGGCGGCGGTATGCGGGCGGTACGGCATACCCGTGGACCGGGAGCACATCATCGGGCACGTGGAGGTGCCGGGCACGGACCACACGGACCCGGGGCGGTTCTGGGACTGGGAGCGGTACCTCGGCCTGGTCCGCGCCGAGCGCGCCGGGGACGCGCCCGGTGGGGGCGGCGGGACGTCCTAGGTGAGCCCGGCCGCGCGGGCGCGTTCGACCGCGGGGCCGATCGCCTTCGCGACGGCCTCGACGTCGGCCTCCGTGGAGGTGTGGCCGAGGGAGAAGCGCAGGGTGCCGCGGGCCAGGTCCGGGTCGGTGCCGGTGGCCAGGAGGACGTGGCTGGGCTGGGCGACGCCCGCGGTGCAGGCGGAGCCGGTGGAGCACTCGATGCCCTGGGCGTCCAGCAGGAGCAGCAGGGAGTCGCCCTCGCAGCCGGGGAAGGTGAAGTGCGCGTTGGCCGGGAGCCGGCCGCCGGGTGCCGGGTCGCCGCCGAGGATCGCGTCGGGTACGGCGCTGCGCACGGCGTCCACGAGCTGGTCGCGCAGGGCGCCGATCTCCCGGGCGAACCAGGCGCGCTGCTCGGCGGCGAGCCGGCCGGCGACGGCGAAGGAGGCCACGGCCGGGACGTCGAGCGTGCCGGAGCGCACGTGCCGCTCCTGGCCGCCGCCGTGCAGGACGGGTACGGGGGTGTACTCACGGCCGAGGATCAGCGCGCCGATGCCGTAGGGGCCGCCGATCTTGTGGCCGGAGACGGTCATCGCGGCGAGGCCCGAGGCCTCGAAGCCGACCGGGACCTGACCGAAGGCCTGGACCGCGTCGGCGTGCAGCGGGACGCCGGACTCGGCGGCGACGTCGGCGAGTTCGCGGATCGGCATGACCGTGCCGATCTCGTTGTTGGCCCACATCACGGTGGCCAGGGCGACGTCGTCGGGGTTGCGGGCGATGGCCTCGCGCAGTGCCTCGGGGTGGACGCGGCCGTAGGGGTCGACGGGGAGGTACTCGACGGTGGCGCCCTGGTGCTCGCCGAGCCAGTGCACGGCGTCGAGGACGGCGTGGTGCTCGACGGGGCTGGCCAGGACGCGGGTGCGGGCCGGGTCGGCGGCGACGCGGGACCAGTACAGGCCCTTGACGGCCAGGTTGTCGGCCTCGGTGCCGCCCGAGGTGAAGACGACCTCGCTGGGGCGGGCGCCGAGCGCTTCGGCGAGCGTCTCGCGGGATTCCTCGACCGTGCGGCGGGCCTGCCGGCCGGACGCGTGGAGGGAGGAGGCGTTGCCCGTGATGCTCAGCTGGGCGGTGAGTGCCTCTGCCGCCTCCGGGAGCATCGGGGTGGTCGCGGCGTGGTCGAGGTATGCCATGGTGCGGCCGATTCTACGGCGCCGGGTCCCCGCGGTCGGCTCCGGGCGCCTCGCGCCGGGTGTGCCCCGGGCCGGGTGGTGGCGGCTGCCCCGTCGTCCTCGGGGCGTCCGGCCGTCACAGGCTCCAGGACACCGTCCCCGAGACCTCCATCGCCGCCACCAGGACGGCCAGGTCGGCCAGGCCGAGGGTGAGGCCCAGGTAGGCGCGGCCGCGGCGGGCGGTGCCGCGCCAGAGGGCGGCCGCGGCCAGCACGATGGCGACCGGGCCCAGGAAGACGTTGAGGACGAGCAGGCCGAGGAGGCCGAGGATGAAGGACGCGACGGCCATGCCGTCGGCGTCGCGGGTGCGCGGGCGGGGCTCGGTGCGGCCGGGGGCCGGTGCGGTGAGGTGCATGGTGCTCAGCTCCTGAGGTCCTTTCCGGTGGTCACGGCGGTCAGCTGGTCGAGGTGGGGCGGCGGCGCCCGTGGCGCTCGCGGATCGCGAACACGCAGAGCCAGACGGCGATGACGGCGGCCAGTACGGCGGTGACGGTCAGCGGCGCGTGGGCGACGGTGCCCAGCACGACTCCGAGCAGCATGAGAGCGGCGACGAGGAACAGCATGGGATGGAATCCCCCCTCCGGGATGCCTCGTGTTCAGCCGGTGTGAAGTTTCGGTGAACAGTTGTAGTAACAGTTGTTCACTGACTTCGAGTCTAGCGCTCCCGGCGGCTTTTCAATTCCAGAGAACAGTTGTTAACTGGATGACATGAGTCACACCCTCGGCATCCGGCAGGCCCAGAAGCAGAAGACCCGGCAGGCGTTCCTCGACGCGGCTCTCGCGCTGCTGGAGGAGCAGAGCCTGAGCAGCCTGGGCCTGCGCGAGGTCACCCGGGCCGTCGGGGTCGCCCCGACCGCCTTCTACCGGCACTTCCGCTCGACCGCCGACCTCGGTGTGGCCCTGGTCGACGAGGCGCTGGGCAGCCTGCACCCGATGGTGCGGACCACCGTGTCCACCACGGGCGACAGCGAGGAACGCATCACCCGCGCCGTCGAGCTGATCGCCCGCCACGTGGAGGCCTACCCCGCGCACGTCCGCTTCATAGCCCGCGAGCGGCACGGCGGGGTGCAGCCAGTGCGCGAGGCCATCCGCGCCCAACTGGTGCGGTTCGCCGAGGAGGTGAAGGCCGAGCTGGCCAAGGACCCGGAGGCGGCGGGCTGGAGCGACGACGACCTTCTGATGCTCGCGCACCTCTACGTCGACCAGATGCTCATCACCGCCTCCCTGTTCCTGGAGACACCGGAGGCCTCGCAGGAGGAGCGGGAGCGGGTGACGCAGCTCGCCACCCGCCAGCTGCGGCTCATCAGCATCGGCCGCAGCCACTGGCGGGACTGACGCCGCTCACCCCGGCCGGTCCCCTCCCCCGGGCCGGGACCCCTCGTACAGGGCCATGACCGAGCGCGCCCCCGCCAGCAGCTCGGCGCGGGCCTCGGGCGGCTCCAGGACCTCCACCTGGTCGCAGAAGCCGAGCAGTTGGCGTACGGCGCGCAGCGCCGGGTAGGACAGCCGCGCGGTGACCCACTCGCCCGCGCCGTCGTCGTCGGTCACCTCCGTCAGCTGCGCGGCGGCCACGCGCCGGAACGCGTCGAGCCGGGCACGCCGAACCCGCACGGTGACCTCGACGGCGTCCGCCCGCTCCTCCACCTGCCGGCGCAGCACCTCCCAGGCGTCGGCGAGTTCGACGCCGGGCCGGCGCCGCACGGGGTCGTCCAGCAGCCGGGCCGAGCGCACCCGGTCGGCACGGAACATCCGCGGCCGGCCGCGCCGGTCGGCGACCAGGTACCAGACCCCGGCCTTGGCGACGAGGCCGTACGGATCCACGGTGTACGTCCGCGGCTCCCGCTCCCCGCTGTGCCGGTAGCGCAGTTCGAGGCGCCGGTCGGAGAACACCGCGTCCTGGAGCACGTCCAGGTCGGCGGCCTGCCGCGGGCCGCTCATCCAGCGGGTGGCGTCCACCAGGACGCGGCGGCTGGTCACCTCGGCGGCGGGCCGGTGCGGCGCCGGGAGCGCGGCCATCACCTTGCGCAGCGCGGAGCCGAGGGCCGCGTCCAGGCCGAGCGCGGCATGGGCGCCCTGGGCGGCCAGCACGAACAGCGCCCGGGACTCGTCGGCGGTCAGCCCGGTGACGTCGGTGCGGTATCCGGGGAGGAGAGTGATGCCGCCGCGCCGGCCGCGTTCGGCGTACACCGGCACCCCGGCGGCGGACAGCGCCTCGACGTCCCGGTAGACGGTGCGCACCGACACCTCCAGCCGGTCGGCGAGTTCGCGCGCGGGCACGCGGCCCCGGGTCTGCAGGAACAGCAGGATCGACAGCAGCCGGTCGGACTTCACGGCGGAAGGATCCCGCCGGACGCGGATCCGGCGCAAATGCTGACGGGTTCTGTCAGGTTTTCCGGGGATGCTCGGTGCACCGACTGACGAGAGGTGCATTCCATGACCACCAACGGCTTCACCGACCCGCGCCCCCTCTACACCCGCGCTACCGAGCAGGCCGCCGCCTTGATCAAGACGGTACGGCCGGAACAGCTCGCCGGTCCCACGCCGTGTACCGAGTTCGACGTGCGCGGCCTGCTGAGCCACGTCGTCGGCGGCACCCGGCGGATCGCCGTGGTCGGCGAGGGCGGCGACGGACTCGCGGTGGAACCCGTCGCCGAGGGCGTCGCCGACGACGGCTGGGCGGCGGCCTACGACGAGGTGCGCGTGCGCGCGCTGAAGGCCTGGGCGAGCGACGAGCGGATGACGGACCAGGTGCGCGTGCCCTGGGGCGAGGTGCCGGGGCACGCGGCGCTGTCCGGGTACGTCATGGAGATCGTGACGCACACCTGGGACCTCGCCGAGGCGGTCGGCCATCCGCACGAACTCGACCCGGAACTCGCGGAGTTCGCGCTCGCCAACGCCCAGCGGGTGCTGCCCGACTCCCTTCCGCGGGACGCCCGGATCCCCTTCGGCACCCGCCGCGAGGCCCCCGAGGGGGCGGACGCCTACGGGCGGCTGGCGGCCTGGCTGGGGCGTGAGCCGCTCAGCCGAGCCTGACCCGGGCGAGCTGGCGGGACTGGGCGACCAGGCGGTCCGCGCTGTCCCACACCTCGGCGTCCTCCTCCAGGAAGCCGCCGGCCAGGTTGCGGGTGGTGACCGCCACCCGCAGCGGGCCGGGGGCCGGGCGGTGACGGACGTGGACGGTGAGTTCCACGGTCGGCACCCAGCCCTTGAGGCCCAGCTCGAAGGCGGTGGGCGGGAGGGCGTCCACGGCGAGGAGCAGCGAGAGCGGGTCGGCGTCGCGGCCGTCGGCCAGCCCGAACCAGGCGCGCATCTCGCCCTTGCCGGAGGGCGCGCCGAGCGCCCAGCCGAGGGTGGCGGGGTCGAGCTTGAGCATCAGCCGTTCGGTGATGGCGGAGCTGCCGTCGACCGGGGCGCCACCCGACGGTAGTCGGACATCGGCTGCAGCGTCCTCGGGGCCGAAGCACTGCTCCAGCGGCGGGATCGGGGGCGGGGTGGCCGTCGTACGGACGTCGTCGGGCAGGGCGCCGAGGTCGCCGTAGGAGGCGAGGACGCGGATGCGTTCCACCTCGTTGCCCTCGTCGTCGTACTGGAAGAGCGAGGCCTGGCCGGTGGAGAGGGTCCGGCCGGTGCGCACGGTCTCGGTGCGCACGACCGCGGGGCCCGGCTGGGAGGCGGTCAGGTAGTGCGCGGAGATGGTGAACGGGTCCGGGTGCGGGAGGCTGTCCGCGAGGGCCCGGCCGAGTACGGCCAGCAGGTAGCCGCCGTTGACGGCGCTGATGATGGTCCAGCCGGCCGAGAGGTCGATGTCGTAGACGCCGGGCTCGCGCCGGGTGACCGCGGTGTCGCGGTCGAACTCGCTGTCGCCGATCAGGGCCCGTACGGCAGGTGCGGAAGCTGCTTCTGGCATGCGTGAACGGTACAGCAGGAAACTACTAAGCGGTAGCTTTTTGTGATGACAGGATAAGATGATCCGGCCTCCGGGTGAGGTTCCGGCAATTTCTCGGTAAGTGTCCTGACACGTCCACAACCCCGGGCCCCCGATCTCCCTCTATGGGGACATGAGCCTCACCGGGACTCCGTTCCTCTACCTGACCGTCGTGCTGTCCGTGGTCGCCCTGATACTGCCGCTCGTGCTGTGGTCGCGGATGCGCGGGCCGAAGCCGCTGCGTGCCGTGGCCCGGGTACTCATGCTGCTGTTCGCCCAGGGCACGGCCGTCACGCTGGTCTTCGTGCTGGTCAACAACCAGAACAACCTGTACGACAACTGGGCCGACCTGCTCGGCACCGGCGACCACGTCCAGCAGGCCGCCGACCTCGGCCGGGACGGCACCGGCGGTATCGCGGTGAAACGGCTGCCCAAGGTGAGACAGGCCTTCACGGCCGCCGACGGGCCCGGCATGCGCGCGGCCGGCGGGGTGCGGGTCACCCAGCTCAGGGGCCGGGTCTCCGGCGTGAACGCCGAGGTGTACGTCTGGCTGCCGCCGCAGTACGGCGAACCGGCCTACCGCCACACCAGGTTCCCGGTGGTGGAACTGCTGCCGGGCTACCCCGGCTCCGCCAAGGCCTGGTTCGGCTCGATGAAGGCCCACGAGCAGCTGCTGCCGCTGATGCGCAGCGGCCGGGTGGCGCCGTTCATCCTGGTCGCCCCGCGCACCAACCTGCTGGCCGGCGTGGACACCGGCTGCGCCAACGTCCCGGGCCAGGTCAACGCCGACACCTGGCTCAGCATCGACGTGCCGAAGATGGTCACGGACAACTTCCGGGCCCAGCCGGCGCCCCAGGGCTGGGCGGTGGCCGGGTACTCGGCGGGCGCGCACTGCGCGGTCAAGCTGGCCGTGGCCCACCCGGACCGGTACCGGGCCGCGGTGAGCATGTCGGGCTACAACGACCCGATCGGCGAACGCAACTCCCTCGCCGCCCAGACCCCCGCGCTGCGCGCCGCGAACAATCCCTTCCTGCTGCTGCGCAAGGCGGCCGAACCGCCCCGGATCGCGCTGTACCTCTCCGGCGAGTCCGGCGACGGTTACCAGGCGGGCATGGCCCTGGAGGCCGCCGCCAAGGCGCCGACCACCGTGCGGGTGGTGTTCCTGCCGCGCAGCGCGGGCGGTCACACCATGGCGCTGTGGCGTCCCCAGGTGGACACCGTCTTCCGCTGGCTGACCCTGCAGATGGGCCAGAGCCACGCCAAGGGCCGGGACACGTCCCTCGCCGGGGCCGGGGCCACTACTCCTCCGTCACCGTCGACCGGCGGTTCCACGCACGCGGCGCTCGCCAGTGGAACCGCATCGCGAGCAGGCGCAGCACGAAAGCCGTGACGACCGCGAACGCGCTGGTGAGGGGGTTGAGCACGTCGTAGCGGATGCACAGCACGACCATCGTGGCGCCGACGATCGCGGGGACCGCGTACAGGTCGCGGTCCCAGCGCAGCAGCGAGGGCACCTCGTTGGCCAGCACGTCCCGCAGCACGCCGCCGCCCACGGCGGTGGCCAGGCCCAGCGTCGCCGACGCGGTCAGGCCGAGGCCGTAGCTGTACGCCTTCGTCGTACCGCTGACGCAGAACAGGCCGAGGCCGGCCGCGTCGAAGACGAGCACCGCCGCCTGGATGCGCTCCACGTGCGGGTGCAGGAAGAAGACGACGAGGGCGGCGAGCAGCGGCGTGACGAAGTACCCGAGGTCGGTGAAGGCGGCCGGGGGCACGGCTCCGATGACCAGGTCGCGGAACAGCCCCCCGCCCAGCGCGGTGACCTCGGCGAGCACGGCGATGCCGAAGACGTCGAAGTTCTTCCGGACGGCCAGCAGGGCGCCGGAGATCGCGAACACGAAGATGCCGATGACATCGAGCGTGTGCTGGACGGAGGGACTGAAGAGTTGCTGGAGCTGCACCCTGACATTCTCACCTGTCGGAGTGCGTGAACCTTACAAAGCCAGGCTCACAGGGCGGGCTTCCCTGTGGTGAACAGCCAGGTGTCGAAGAGATCACCGAGCTGCTGCCCGCTGACCCGCTCGGCGAGGCGGATGAAGTCGGCGGTGTCCGCGTTGCCGTACCGGTGGAGCTTCGTCCAGGCCGGGAGCAGCTTGAAGAAGGCCGTGTCCCCGATCCGCTCGCGCAGCATCTGGAGCGTCATCGCGCCTCGCTGGTAGACGGCGGAGGCGAACATGGTGTCCCGCTGCGGGTCGGCGACCTTGATCTGCCAGAAGGCGGAGTCGGCCGGGCGGGAGGTGTAGCCGGCCAGGAAGGAGTCGTGGGCGGAGCGGGTGCCCTGGTGCTCGGCCCACAGCCACTGGGCGTAGGTGGCGAAGCCCTCGTTGAGCCAGATGTCCTTCCACTGCGCCACGCTCACCGAGTCGCCGAACCACTGGTGGGCCAGCTCGTGCACGATGGTCGTCTCGTTGCGCACGGCCGAGTAGGCGGGCTTGCTCTGCACCTCCAGCGAGAACCCCGCCTCCGGCATGTCGTCGACGATCGCGCCGGTCTCCTCGAAGGGGTAGGGCCCGAAGACCTGCGACCAGTAGTCGGTGGCGGCGGCCGTGACGGCGTACACGTCGACGCCGTTGCCGTTCTTCAGTACGGGGTCGACGGCGACGTAGATCGGGATGCCGCCGGGCGTACGGCCGGTGCGCACGTCGAACTTCCCGATGGTGGCGGTGGCGAGGTAGGTCGCCATCGGCTTCGACTCCCGCCAGTGGGTGTACGTCGAGCCGCCCTTGTCGTACGTCGACACCAGCCGGCCGTTGGAGACGCCGGTCAGCCCCCGGGGAGCCTTGATCCGGATGTCGTAGGTGGCCTTGTCGGCGGGGTGGTCGCTGGACGGGAACCAGGTGGAGGCGGCGTTGGGTTCGCAGGCGACGAAGACGCCGTCGGGGGTCTTCATCCACCCGTAGGAGGAACCGAAGACGATCGGCCCGCCGAGGGCCTGCGGTACGCCGCCGTAGGTCACCGAGACCGTGAAGTCCCGTCCCGCGCGCAGCGGGTGGCGCGGGGTGACGGTGATCTCGTCGCCGTCGCGGGTGAACCGCGCGGGTCTGCCGTCGACCCGGACACCGGTGACCTCCAGCTGCTGGAGGTCGAGGTCGAAGGAGGACAGCTGCTGGGTGGCGCGGGCCCGGAGGGTCGTACGGCCGTCCAGCCGGCCGGTGTCCGGGGTGTAGGCGACGTCCAGGTCGTAGTGGCGGGCGTCGAAACCGCCGTTGCCCAGCCGGGGGAAGTAGGGGTCGCCGATGCCGGGGGCGCCGGGGGTGGGGGCGGAGGAGGCGCCGATGACGAGGAAGGAGGCTGCCGCGGTGGCGACAGCCCCCAGACGTGCCGAACGGGAGAGTGTCATGTGTCGTCCCTTTCGAGCGTGCCGATCAGTGGTCGGACACGGACGACTCTTCACTCTCCCCTTCGAGCATGTACATGACTTTACTTAGTCGTCATGTGCTACGCGCCGGACGACTCCTGGGAGTCGGTGCCGGCCGCGCGGCCGGTCTCCTCGGCGACGGCCTCGGTGTCACCCGCGCCCGCCGCGGGAGCGTCGGCCGCGGCGCCGGTGGCGGCGGTGGGCTCCTCGGCGGGGGCGTCGGCCTCGGGCGCGGCCTTCCCGGCCGAGACCTTCGCGCCGGGACCGGTCTGCACGGCGGAGGCAACCTCCGCCTCGGCAGGAGCCTCCTCCTCGGACGCCTCTTCGCCGGAAGCCGCGCCCGCCTGGGAAGCCGGCCGCCCGGAAGCGGCCTTCTCCCCGGCAACCACCGTCCCGGAAGCAGCCTTCTCCTTGACCGCCGCCCCCTCCACGACCGCCGCCGTCCCGGAAGCCGCCTTCTCCTCGGCAGCCGGCCCTTCCGCAGCCACCGGCTTCTCGGCCGCCGCCGTTTCCGCGGCGGCCGTCGCCTCCTGCGACGCCGGTTCCTTCTCGGCCGCGCCCTCGGAGAGCACCGCGTCCGGGACCAGTTCCGACGCCTTCTTCGCGGCCGACAGCAGGACCGTGTCCTGCGGGGCCTGGTCCTCGAAGTTCTCCGGGTGGTGGCAGGCCACCCGCTGACCGGGCCTCAGCTCCACGAGCTGCGGCTCGGTCGTCTTGCAGATCTGCGTCGCCTTCCAGCACCGGGTGTGGAACCGGCACCCGGAGGGCGGGGCGATCGGCGAGGGCACGTCGCCGCGCAGCAGGATGCGCTCGCTCTTGTGGCCGCGGCGCTTGGGGTCCGGCACCGGCACCGCGGACATCAGCGCCTTGGTGTACGGGTGCATCGGCGACTCGTACAGCGCGGTGCGGTCGGCGAGCTCCACGATCTTGCCGAGGTACATCACCGCGATCCGGTCCGAGACGTGCCGGACGACCGAGAGGTCGTGCGCGATGATCACGTAGGTGAGGCCGAGCTCCTGCTGGAGGTCGTCCATGAGGTTCACGACCTGCGCCTGGATCGACACGTCCAGCGCGGACACCGGCTCGTCCGCCACCACCAGCTTCGGCTTCAGGGCGAGCGCGCGGGCGATGCCGATGCGCTGGCGCTGACCGCCGGAGAACTCGTGCGGGTAGCGGTTGTAGTGCTCGGGGCTGAGGCCGACCAGTTCGAGGAGCCGCTGGACCTCCTTCTTCACCCCGCCCTCGGGCTCCACGCCCTGGAGCCGGAACGGCGCCGAGACGATGGAGCCGATGGTGTGCCGGGGGTTCAGGGAGCCGTACGGGTCCTGGAAGATCATCTGGATGTCGCGGCGCAGCGGGCGCATCTGCGCCGTGCTCAGCCGCGTGATGTCCCGGCCCTCGAAGCTGATCCGGCCACCGGTCGGGTCCTGGAGCCGGGTGATGACCCGGCCCATGGTCGACTTGCCGCAGCCCGACTCCCCGACCACGCCCAGGGTCTCGCCCTTGCGCACCTCGAAGTCGATGCCGTCGACGGCCTTCACGGCGCCGACCTGCCGCTGCAGGATGCCCTTCTTGATCGGGAAGTGCTTGGTCAGGCCCTCGACCTTGAGCAGCACCTCGCGCTCCGCCGGGGCGTCCTCGACAGCCGACGCCTGCTTGGGGACCTCGGCCTCGGCGACGGTGTCCGTCTTCTTGGTCTCACTCACAGCTTCGGCGCAATCTCTTCGGTCCAGATCCGCTGGCGGTCCTCGGTCGGGAGGTGGCAGGCGGACCAGTGTCCGGTGCCCACCTGCTCCAGCTCGGGGCGCACCGTGCGGGTGACGTTCCCCTTGGGGATGTCCGCGTACGGGCAGCGCGGGTGGAAGGCGCAGCCCGAGGGGACGTTGATGAGGCTCGGCGGGGAGCCCTTGACCGGGATGAGCCGCTCGGAGGTCTCGCGGTCGATGCGGGGCATCGAGCCGAGCAGGCCCCAGGTGTAGGGGTGCTGCGGCTGTTCGAAGACCTCGTCGGCCGGGCCGCGCTCCACGCACCGGCCGCCGTACATCACGAGGACGTCGTCGGCGATCTCGGCGACCACGCCGAGGTCGTGGGTGATCATGATGACCGCGGAGCCGAACTCCTTCTGCAGGTCCCGGATCAGGTCCAGGATCTGCGCCTGGACGGTCACGTCGAGGGCGGTGGTCGGCTCGTCCGCGATGAGCAGCTCGGGGTTGTTCACCAGCGCCATGGCGATCATGGCGCGCTGGCGCATACCGCCGGAGAACTCGTGCGGGTAACCGTCGACACGCTTGGCCGGCTCGGGGATGCCGACCCGGTCGAGCATCTCGACGGCCCGCGCGCGGGCGGCCTTCCGGCTGACGGCGTGGTGCACCCGGTAGGCCTCGACGATCTGGTCGCCGACCTTGTAGTACGGGTGCATCGCGGACAGCGGGTCCTGGAAGATCATCGCCATCTCGCGGCCGCGGAGCTTGCGCACCTCGTCCGGGGAGGCATTGACCAGTTCCTTGCCGTCCAGCCAGATCTCGCCGGACATCCGCACGTTCTTGCCGCGGGTGCCGAGCCGGTGCAGGCCCATGATGGCCTGCGAGGTGACCGACTTGCCGGAGCCGGACTCGCCGACGATGGCGAGGGTCTTGCCCTTCTCCAGCGAGAAGCTGAGCCCGTCGACGGACTTGACCAGGCCGTCGTCGGTCGGGAAGTGCACCTTGAGGTCGCGGACCTCCAGGAAGGCCTCGGGCACCTCGGCGGGCGTGGGCTCGCCCACGGCCGCGCCGGTCTTGGAGAGTTCGGTCACGAGAGCCTCACCCGCGGGTCGGCGGCGGCGTAGAGCACGTCCACCAGGAGATTTGCGATCACGACGAAGAAGGCGGCGAGCAGGGTCACGCCGAGGATCTTGGGCAGGTCGTTGTCGGTGATGCCCTGCACCGCGTACTGGCCGACGCCGCCCAGCGAGAAGACGCTCTCGGTGATCACGGCGCCGCCGAGCAGCAGACCGAGGTCCATGCCGAAGACGGTGATGATCGGGGTGAGAGCGGCGCGCAGACCGTGCCGGACCACGACCTTGCGCTCCCGCAGGCCCTTGGCGCGGGCCGTGCGGATGAAGTCCTCGTTCATCGTCTCCAGCATGCCCGAGCGGGTGAGCCGCGCGTAGATGGCGGAGTACAGCAGGGCCAGCGAACACCAGGCGGGGAACAGGGTGTTGGCCCACTGCTCGGGGTTCTCGGTGAACGGGACGTAGTCGCGGCCGAAGATCGGCCACTTGAAGACGAAGAGCAGGATCGCCAGGTTGCCCGTGAAGAACATGGGCAGCGAGACACCGGCGAGCGCGACGCCCATGAAGGTGCGGTCGAAGAACGACCGCGGCTTCAGCGCGGAGATCACGCCGATGACCACACCCGAGACGAGCCACATCACGGCGGCGCCCGCGGCCAGCGAGAGGGTGATCGGGATGCGCTGGGTGAGCTGCGGCCAGACCGCCACGTGGTCCTTGAAGGAGTAGCCGAAGCAGGGCACGTCGCAGTGGACCGTGGTGGGTCCGAGGTTGTAGTCGGCGCCGGCCACGATCCCCTTGATGAAGTCCCAGTACTGGACGTAGACGGGCTGGTCCAGACCGAGGTTGTGCTTGACCGCGGCGATGTCCGCCGCCGACGGGCTCTTGCCGATGTACTGCTGCGCCAGCTGGTCCGCTGTCTGGCCGGCGAGCCGTGGCAGCAGGAAGAAGATGGCAAAGGTGACCGCGGAGACGACCAGCAGCAGGATCACTGCCGCGAACGTCCGACGGAGGATGTACGAGATCACGGGGACCGGCGCTGGTGCCCGCGGGCCGCGAAGCCCGCGGGCACCAATGCCTTCACCTGCCTTCCGGGGCTGCTACTTCGACGCGACGCCGATGTTGAGGTAGTCGTACTCACCGCTGAAGGCCGCCGTGGAGACCAGGTTGGTGTAGCCGGTCGGACGGGCCAGCAGGACCTTGAAGTACGTCAGCGGGACGAGGACGGCGTCGTCCATCGTCTTCTTGTCGATCTGCGTGTAGAGGCTGTTGCGCGCAGCGTTGTCCTGAGTGCCGATCGCCTTGGACAGCAGGGCGTTGACGTCCTTGTTGTCGTACTGCGACAGGTTGGTGTTGCCGGACTGGCTGATCGCCTTGCCGTTCAGGATCTGCTGCAGGAAGCCGTAGCCGGAGGGCCAGTCGGCACCCCACTGCATCATGTGCAGACCGAGGTTCTGCTTCTTGGTGAACTTCGGCACGCCCGCGTAGTCGGTGAAGTACTTGCCCGACGGGAACTGCTTGAGGGTGACGTTGATGCCGACCTTCTTCAGCGAGGCGATGATCGCCGTGGCGGCGTCGATCTCCTGCGGACGGTCGGAACGGGCCGAGATGTTCGTCGAGATCGACGTCTTGCCGCAGGCCTTCAGCTGCTCCTTGGCCTTGGCGAGGTCGCCCTTGTTGCCCGCGGTGGCGTAGGCGTCGGCCTTCTCGTAGCCCGGGATGTCCGGCGGCAGGACCGTGGAGGCGATCTCACCGCGGATCGGGCCGCCCTCGGCGGTCTGCACCGAGACCTTGTCGACGGCGTACTGGACGGCCTTGCGGCACTCGACCTTGTCGAACGGCGCGACCGTGGTGTTGATCGCCAGGAAGACCAGGCGGCCACCGTAGGTGTTGTCCGTGTTGGACTTCTTCGACGGGTCGGTGATGACCTGGGCCTGCGTCGCGGCCTGGACACCCGTGCCGCCGAGGTCGATCGCGTTGCCCGCGAGGACGTCCTTGTCGATCGTCTCCGGGTTGACCTTCAGCTTGATGACGATCTTGTCCGGCAGCTGCTTGCGCAGCGGGTCCGTCTTCGCGTCCCAGTTCCCGTTGCGGACGAGAACGGCCTGCTGGCCCTCCTCGTAGCTCTGGAACTTGTACGAGCCCGAGGAGACGATGTGCTTGATGTAGTCGACGCCCGTGTCCTTCGCCTTGGGCACCGGGGCCGTCTGCGGGGCGGCGACCAGGTAGTCGAACTCCTGGAAGGCCTGCTTCAGGTGGAAGACGATCGTGGTGTCGTCCGGCGTCTGGATGGAGGACAGGCCCTTGTCGCTCTTGTCCTTGTACGGGCCCTTGTACTTGTCGCCGTCGGCCAGGAACTGCTGGAAGTAGTTCGGGCCGAGGGAGAGCACGTCACGCGCGAAGTTGGAGCGCTCGACGGCGTACTTGACGTCCTTCGAGGTGATCGGCGTGCCGTCGTCGAACTTCAGACCCGAACGCAGCTTGTACGTCCAGGTCTTGCCGCCGTCGCTCGGGACGCCCTTGCTCGCGGCGAGGTCCGGGACGAGGGTGTTGCCCTCCTCGCCGGGGCCGGGCTTGAAGGTCATGAGCGGGCGGGCCCACAGCCGGCTGATGTTGTACATGTACGCGTAGTACGTGTTGCCGGGGTCCAGCGAGTCCGGGACGTCGGACAGCTCGTAGGTGACCGTGCCGCCCTTCTTGTCCGACGCGTTGACGACGCCCTTGGTCGCGGCGTTGGCCCCGGCCGACTTGGTGCCGTTCTCGTTCTTGTTGTCATCGGCCTTGCTGCAGCCGGCAATAAGCAGGCTGGCGGAGCCGATGGCCGCGATCGCGGCCAGCGCTGACCTTCGCATGATGGGCGCTTTCCCCTCCATTGTTGGAAACTTTTCGGGCTCTCTGTGGCAGGCGTCAGCGACTGCGCGGGTCGAGAGCATCGCGGAGACCGTCACCGAGCAGGTTGAAGGCCAGCACGGTGACGAAGATGGCGAGACCAGGGACGATCATGAACATGGGGTCGACCTGGTAGAAGGTGACCGCTTCACGGAGCATGCCGCCCCAGGATGCCTGCGGGGGCTGGATGCCGACGCCGAGGAAGCTCAGGGAGGCCTCGAAGAGGATGTTGGTCGGGATGAGCAGCGTCGAGTAGACGATGATCGGGCCGACCAGGTTGGGCATCAGCTCCCGGAACAGGATGTACGGGGCCTTGGCGCCCATGCCCCGGGAGGCGTCGACGAACTCGCGCTCGCGCAGGGCCAGGGTCTGGCCGCGCACGATCCGGCCCAGGTAGGGCCAGTTGAAGAAGCCGATGACGAAGATCAGCACGCTCAGGTGGAGCGGCAGGCCGCTCAGGCCGAAGGCACCGCCCTGCAGCGTGGCGGAGATGGAGATGGCGAACAGCAGGAGGGGGAAGGCGAGGAAGGTGTCCATCATCCGGCTGATGATCGAGTCGACCCGCCCGCCGTAGTAGCCCGCGATGACACCCATGACGGCGCCGATCACGTTGGACAGGATGGTGGCGCCGAAGGCGACCACCAGCGACACCCAGGAGCCCTCCAGGACGCGGGTGGCGATGTCCCGGCCGAACTTCGGGTCCACGCCGAGCGGGTGGTCCGCGCTCAGGCCTCCCAGACTGCCCTTGGGCAGCGAGGTGTTGGGGTCGATCAGGTCCTGGTTGAAGGCGTTGGGGTCGAGCCCGAAGGCGGCCTGCAGGGGGCGCGAGAGGATCGCGACGAGGATCAGCAGGACGACGATGACGCCGCCGGCGACGGCGACCCTGTCCTTCTTGAACCGGGTCCAGGCGATCTGGCCCAGGGAACGACCCTCGATCTGCCCCTTACCGGC
This sequence comes from Streptomyces sp. NRRL S-1022, assembly GCF_000720135.1. Taxonomy (GTDB): domain Bacteria; phylum Actinomycetota; class Actinomycetes; order Streptomycetales; family Streptomycetaceae; genus Streptomyces. The sequence goes on from NZ_JOIU01000019.1 coordinate 309,386, forward strand.
ACCCTCCAGCACAGCCTCCGGCTGTGCCTCGGCTGCCGCCCCGGTGGTCTCGATCGGTGCGGTCACGGTGAGCGACCCCTCTCGCCGGTGGTGACCGGCCTGCGCCTGCCGCGGATTGCGGCTTTGTCGACTTGCCATCAGACATGAGGTCTCGACCTGATGCCTGAGTCGGGAGTCTTCAGCGTCGTCGTGATCACCCGCCAGAGCTGGCGGCGAAAGTATGCGCAACCGTGATGCAGTGCAGGGGATTCCGTTATCCGAACAGTGGGTAACGGCCCTCGGACGCGGGCCAGTTCGGACAGAACGGCGATTCTGCGCGGTTCGGGACGATCAGGCGATGTCTACGCGCGCAGAAGTGTGTCGGTGCTGTGAATTCTGCGCCCCGGCCCGGGAAATGTGCTCTCCGGGCCGGTGGACCGTCCGGATCAGTAGCCGCCGTGCACCGGTGGGTAGCCGTACCCACCGGCCGGGGCCTGCGGCGGGACCGGCGCCTGGAGCCGGGGCGGCGGAGCGGGCACGTGGGCCTCGCGGTCGTAGAAGGGGCGCGCGTTGACCCGCATCCACATCACCACCGGGTCGTAGTCGTCACTCATCGCTACCGTCGACACCGGGAGCCCCTCCGGGACCGCGCCGATGGACTGCTGCATCATGGCGCGCACCGAGTCCACCGCGGCCGGCGAGGTGTCGTACACGTCCAGGCCGATGGCCAGGTACGGCGCTCCCAGCGCGGGCTGCACCCAGGCGCGGCGCAGCGAGCGGAGCGCGGGGGTGCGGTGCGCGTTCTGCGCGAGCAGGGCGTAGAACTGGGGGATCTCGATGCCGGGTTCGGACAGGCGCAGCGGGCCCGCCGGCTGGCGGTCCAGGCCGGTGGTGATGCGCCGCAGGTCCAGCCAGGGGATGCCGACGCCGCCGCCCGGGGCGTGCGGGTTGAGCCAGAGGCCGTAGTGGTCGGGGTAGAGGGTGCGGGCCACGTCCAGGCCGTCGACCACCTCGTAGGAGCGGTTCCAGCCACTGGCCGACAGCTCCTGGGCGGAGGTGACGCAGGGGGCGTAGTGGAAGCCGTCGACCTCCATGTTCCCGTACTGGGCGTCCGGGGAGCCGGCCTGGCCGTGCCACAGGAGCATCCAGATCTGGCCGGAGGAGGGGGTGGCGAGGGCGCGGAGCAGGGCCTCGTAGGCGTCGTAGCGTCCGGGCGTGACCTGGCGCAGCATGTGCTCGACGCTGCCGCTTGGGCTCGCGCTCACCTGTCTTACCGCCCCTTCGCTTCTTACCCCGCGTTCGGACACAGCTTAAGCGCCCGTCGGCTCGGGGCAGCATGTTCGTGCGCGGGCGCGGGTTCCCGGTGGGTTCCCGCACCCCCGCGGCGGGGCCGCACGTCGGGTGCGGCCCGCGCCCCTTGGCCGGCCGTTCAGTGGCCGTGCTGGTAGAAGGGCCGGACGTGCGTCTTCAGCCAGTCGGTGACCGGGTCGTCGGCGACGTCCATGAGGACCAGGTTGACCGGCCACCCGACCGGGACCTTGCCGAGGGCGCGGCCCAGGGCGTCCAGGGGCACGGTCCGCAGGTCGCCCTCCCACCGGGAGAGTTCCACGCCGACGAACATGACCGGCTCGGCCGTCTCGATGGCGGCCAGGCAGCGGCGGGCGGTGAGCACCACGCCGGTGCCGGCGAACTCGGCGGAGGCGGCGGAGAGGAAGTCGACCGGGTCGTCCTGCCAGTCGGGCTCGAAGAGCCGGACCCGGCCGCCGGTGCCGGGGCCGTCCAGCGGGGTGCGGCCGGCCCGGCACAGTTCGGCCACGGCCTCGGGCGGCAGCGGGACGCCGACCACGCCGCCCGGGTTCACCGCGATGCCCGCCTGCGGGGGCAGCCCGCGGGCGAACTCGACCGCGGGGGCGATGGTGTACGACATGTGGGCACCGGCCGCCTGGCGCAGCTGCTCCTCGGAGCTGAACACCGGGACGTACGTGCGGCCCTCGATGTCCATCGTCGGCAGGTCCAGCGGACCGCTGTGCGGACCCCCGCCGTTGGGCAGCGGTATCCACAGGAAGCTGCGGCCGAGGACCTCGACGATCCGGCCGGCCGCCGAGGGAACGCCGAGGGAGGCCGACAGCACCTCCTCCAGCTCGTTGCCGGGCCAGCCGCCGTGCGGCTGGGGGTGCGCCTGTGCCGGGAAGTCCGCGGGAAAGTCCGCCGGGAAGTCCATCTGCCTACCGCCTGCTGGGAACCACTGCTGTGAGCATGAAGGCTAGCGGGTGGCTGTGACAGTCCCTCATCGAGTGAACCCCACGCGCCTGAGGACGTCCGCCGCGTCCCGGTCCAGCAGCACCGCCGCGCCGCAGCCGGCGGGCAGCTCGCCCCGCTCCACGGCGCGCAGCAGCCGGGCGGTGGTGCGGCGGTGACGGCGGAAGGCGTAGCGGGACACGCCCCGTCCGCGCTCGTGCTGGCCCTGCCGGGCCGTGCCGGGGTCGACGTCCAGCAGGAGCAGGTGCAGGGTGCCGCCCCGGCGCCGGGCCTCGCGGGCCAGCCAGGCGCGCACCCAGGTCTGGGTGCCGCAGTCGTGCACGACGACTCCCTCGCCGGTGCGCAGGGCGCGACGCAGGGCGGCGTAGTGGGTGAGGCGGACCAGGGGGCGGTACAGCGCGTAGGGCAGGCGGCGGGGGAGGCGGGCCGCCCAGCGGTCGCGGGCGTCCTGGGAGTCGATGCGGTGGCCGGTGACCGCGCGGTGCATCAGGGTGGACTTGCCGCTGCCGGGCAGTCCGGTGACCACCACCAGGTCGCGGGGGCCGAAGAGCAGGGCGTGCGGGCCGCGGCCGGCGCGGTCGCGCAGGTCGCGCACGACCGGGGCGGGCCGGCCGGCGCCGCGCCGGCGGGTCAGGGCGGAGGCCGGCTCCGGCACCGCGATGCCGGCGTCGGCGGCGTAGGCCGAGGTCCTGTTCACCGTGATCGTCCTCCCACTGGGCTCGGTCGGTCCCATCCCCGTTGTATGTAAAGAGAAGGTAATGGGCAACGGTCGGCGCTTCGTGTGCGTAGTGCCACAGGTCGGTCACAAGGAGCGTGCTCTGGCTGGCCGCGGTGCGGCGTGCAATGATGTGCGCGCCAACTGCATACCGGCCGTTTGAATCCGCGCGGGAGAGTTCCCAGCCGTACGTCTGTGCCGCTGGGGCGCCGAAGGAGCAAGTCCCTCCCTTGAATCTCTCAGGCCCCGTTACCGCGCGGGCGAGGCACATCTGAAAAGCGGGCCGCCGTGACGGCGGCCCCACCCAAGGTGCAAGCCGTGACCGTCCCTGTGGCGGTCGTGGCGAACCTCTCAGGTTCCGATGACAGATGGGGAGGAACGTTCCTCGCCCCATCCCTGTCGCTCTGGGAGACGACCGACCGATGAGCAGTACCGAATCCACTGAGCTGCGCCACACCGCGCTCGATGCCGTCCATCGTTCGCTCGGTGCGACGATGACCGACTTCGCCGGCTGGGACATGCCGCTGCGCTACGGCTCCGAGCGCGACGAGCACCTCGCCGTGCGGGCGAAGGCGGGTCTCTTCGACCTCTCCCACATGGGCGAGATCACCGTCACCGGTGCCGGGGCCGCCGCCCTCCTGAACTTCGCCCTCGTCGGCAACATCGCCTCCGTCGGCGTCGGCCGCGCCCGCTACACCATGATCTGCCAGGCCGACGGCGGCATCCTGGACGACCTGATCGTCTACCGCCTGGCCGAGACCGAGTACATGGTGGTCGCCAACGCCTCCAACGCCCAGGTGGTGCTGGACGCGCTCACCGAGCGGGCGTCCGGTTTCGACGCCGAGGTCCGCGACGACCGGGACGCGTACGCGCTGATCGCCGTGCAGGGCCCCGAGTCCCCCGGCATCCTGAAGTCGCTCACCGACGCCGACCTGGACGGCCTGAAGTACTACGCCGGCCTGCCCGGCACGGTCGCCGGCGTGCCCGCGCTGATCGCCCGCACCGGCTACACCGGCGAGGACGGCTTCGAGCTGTTCGTGAAGCCGGAGCACGCCGTCGAGCTGTGGCAGGCGCTGACCAAGGCCGGCGAGGGCGCCGGCCTGGTCCCGTGCGGGCTGTCCTGCCGGGACACCCTGCGCCTGGAGGCGGGCATGCCGCTGTACGGGCACGAGCTGACCCGCGAGCTGACCCCCTTCGACGCCGGGCTCGGCCGGGTCGTGAAGTTCGAGAAGGAGGGCGACTTCGTGGGCCGCGAGGCGCTCGCCGAGGCCGCCGAACGGGCTCGGCATAACCCGCCGCGGGTGCTGGTCGGCCTGGTCGCCGAGGGCCGCCGGGTGCCGCGCGCCGGGTACGCCGTCGTCGCCGGCGGCGCGGTGATCGGCGAGGTCACCTCCGGTGCCCCCTCCCCCACCCTGGGCAAGCCGATCGCCATGGCCTACGTCGAGGCGGCGCACGCGGCGCCGGGCACCGAGGGCGTCGGCGTGGACATCCGGGGCACCCACGAGCCGTACGAGGTCGTGGCGCTGCCGTTCTACAAGCGCCGGAAGTGACACGGTCGTAGCCCCACGGCGTGCCGGAACGTGACGTCGGGCACATCGGCGCTGCCCGCGCGCGTTCCCAGCAGTCCCCCTTCATCAGCACTCCCCCGCGTACAGGAGAATTCAGGCCATGAGCAACCCCCAGCAGCTGCGCTACAGCAAGGAGCACGAGTGGCTGTCGGCCGCCGAGGACGGCGTCTCGACGGTCGGCATCACGGAGCACGCGGCCAACGCGCTCGGTGACGTCGTCTTCGTCCAGCTCCCCGAGGCCGGCACCACCGTGTCCGCGGGCGAGACCTGCGGCGAGCTGGAGTCGACGAAGTCGGTCTCCGACCTGTACTCGCCGGTCACCGGTGAGGTCATCGAGGTGAACGAGGACGTCGTCAACGACCCGTCGCTGGTGAACTCCGCCCCCTTCGAGGGCGGCTGGCTGTTCAAGGTACGCGTCACGGAGGAGCCGGCCGACCTGCTCTCCGCCGACGAGTACACCGCCTTTTCCGCCGGCTGAGGAGTCGTAGCCCTATGACTGTCCTGAACACGCCCCTGCACGAGCTGGACCCGGAGATCGCCGCCGCGGTCGACGCCGAGCTGAACCGCCAGCAGTCGACCCTGGAGATGATCGCCTCCGAGAACTTCGCGCCGCTCGCGGTGATGGAGGCCCAGGGCTCGGTCCTGACCAACAAGTACGCCGAGGGTTACCCGGGCCGCCGGTACTACGGCGGCTGCGAGCACGTCGACGTGGCCGAGCAGATCGCCATCGACCGGGTCAAGGAGCTGTTCGGCGCCGAGTACGCCAACGTGCAGCCCCACTCCGGCGCCTCCGCCAACCAGGCGGCCCTTTTCGCGCTGGCCCAGCCCGGGGACACCATCCTCGGCCTGGACCTGGCGCACGGCGGTCACCTGACCCACGGCATGCGGCTGAACTTCTCCGGCAAGCAGTTCAACGTGGTCGCCTACCACGTGGACGCGGGGACCGGCCTGGTCGACATGGCCGAGGTGGAGCGGCTCGCCAAGGAGCACCGCCCGAAGGTGATCATCGCGGGCTGGTCGGCGTACCCGCGGGAGCTGGACTTCGCCGAGTTCCGGCGGATCGCCGACGAGGTCGAGGCCTACCTGTGGGTCGACATGGCGCACTTCGCGGGCCTGGTCGCGGCGGGTCTGCACGCGAACCCGGTGCCGTACGCCGACGTGGTCACCTCCACCACCCACAAGACGCTGGGCGGCCCGCGCGGCGGCATCATCCTGGCGCGCGGCAAGGACTTCGCGAAGAAGCTGAACTCGGCCGTCTTCCCGGGCTTCCAGGGCGGTCCCCTGGAGCACGTGATCGCGGCGAAGGCGGTCTCCTTCAAGGTCGCCGCCTCCGAGGACTTCAAGGAGCGCCAGCGCCGTACGGTGGAGGGTGCCCGCATCCTCGCCGAGCGCCTGACGGCCCCGGACGCCCGCGAGGCCGGGGTGAACGTGCTGTCCGGCGGCACGGACGTGCACCTCATCCTGGTCGACCTGCGCGAGAGCGAGCTGGACGGCCGGCAGGCCGAGGACCGTCTCCACGAGGTCGGCATCACGGTCAACCGCAACGCCGTCCCGAACGACCCGCGCCCGCCGATGGTCACCTCGGGCCTGCGCATCGGTACGCCGGCGCTGGCCACCCGCGGTTTCACGACCGAGGACTTCGCCGAGGTCGCGGACGTGATCGCCGAGGCGCTGAAGCCGTCCTACGACGCCGAGGGCCTCAAGGCGCGCGTGAAGGCGCTCGCCGACAAGCACCCGCTGTACGCGGGTCTGAACAAGTAAGTCACCTTTCGCGGGGCACCGCGCACACTGGAGGTACCGGCGTGCGCGGTGCCCGCGCCCCTGTTCCACCTTTTGTGCACCACCCGTATTGAGGAGTCACCCGTGGCCATCTCGGTCTTCGACCTGTTCTCGATCGGCATCGGCCCGTCCAGCTCCCACACGGTCGGCCCGATGCGCGCCGCGCGCATGTTCGCCCGCCGGCTGCGCAACGAGGACCTGCTCGGCTCGGTCGCGTCCCTGCGCTGCGAGCTGTACGGCTCACTCGGCGCGACCGGACACGGCCACGGCACCCCGAAGGCGGTGCTGCTCGGCCTGGAGGGCGCCTCGCCGCGCACGGTGGACGTGGAGAGTGCCGACGACCGGGTGGAGAAGATCAAGGCGGCGGGCCGGCTGCAGCTGCTCGGCGAGCACGAGATCCCGTTCTCCTTCGACGACGACCTGGTCCTGCACCGCCGCAAGGCCCTGCCGTACCACGCCAACGGCATGACGGTCTGGGCGTTCGACGCCGAGGGCGCCGAGCTGCTGTCGAAGACGTACTACTCGGTCGGCGGCGGTTTCGTCGTGGACGAGGACGCGGTGGGCGCGGACCGGATCGTGCTGGACGACACGGTCCTGAAGTACCCGTTCCGCACCGGCGACGAGCTGCTCCGCCTCACCAAGGAGACGGGCCTGTCGATCTCCTCGCTGATGCTGGAGAACGAGCGGGCCTGGCGCACCGAGGACGAGATCCGGGCCGGTCTGCTGGAGATCTGGCGCGTGATGCGCGAGTGCGTGCAGCGGGGCATGTCCCGCGAGGGCATCCTGCCCGGCGGCCTGAAGGTCCGCCGCCGTGCCGCCGTCTCGGCCCGCCAGCTGCGCGCCGAGGGGGACCCACTGGCGCACGCCATGGAGTGGATCACGCTCTACGCGATGGCGGTGAACGAGGAGAACGCGGCCGGCGGCCGGGTCGTCACCGCCCCCACCAACGGCGCGGCCGGCATCATCCCCGCGGTCCTGCACTACTACATCAACTTCGTGCCCGGCGCCGACGAGGACGGAGTCGTCCGCTTCCTGCTGGCCGCCGGCGCGATCGGCATGCTGTTCAAGGAGAACGCCTCCATCTCCGGCGCCGAGGTCGGCTGCCAGGGCGAGGTGGGCTCCGCCTGCTCCATGGCCGCGGGCGCGCTCGCCGAGGTCCTCGGCGGCTCCCCCGAGCAGGTGGAGAACGCGGCCGAGATCGGTATGGAGCACAACCTGGGCCTGACCTGCGACCCGGTCGGCGGCCTGGTCCAGATCCCGTGCATCGAGCGCAACGGCATGGCCGCGGTGAAGGCGGTCACGGCCGCGAAGATGGCGATGCGCGGCGACGGCTCGCACAAGGTGTCCCTGGACAAGGTCATCAAGACCATGAAGGACACCGGCGCGGACATGAGCGTGAAGTACAAGGAGACGGCCCGGGGCGGGCTCGCGGTGAACATCATCGAGTGCTGACGCATCGGGCCCGGGGCCCGGTGCCTCGGCACCTGGCCCCGGGCCGCTCTCGCCTCGGGTGTGGGGGGCTCAGGTGGTGCTGAGCATGCCCTCGCGCAGCCGGCCCAGCAGTCGCGTGATCAGCCGGGAGACGTGCATCTGGGAGACGCCGAGGCGCTCGCCGAT
>NZ_JOIU01000020.1 GCF_000720135.1 Streptomyces sp. NRRL S-1022
CTACGAGCACAAGGTGTTCGTGCAGGGCGCGGTGTGGAACATCGACTCCTTCGACCAGTGGGGCGTGGAGCTGGGCAAGGTCCTCGCCAAGCGCGTCGAACCGGCCCTCACCGAAGGCGCGGACGTGCCGGGTCTCGACCCGTCCACCAGGGCCCTCGTCGCCGCCTACCGCACTCTCAAGAACGCATCGGAGAACTGATCATGCAGCTCGGTCTCATCGGTCTCGGCAAGATGGGCGGCAACATGCGCGAGCGGATCCGCCGCGCCGGCCACACCGTCGTCGGCTACGACCGCAACCCGGAGGTCTCGGACGTCAAAAGCCTGGCCGAACTGGTCGAGAAGCTCGACGCGCCCCGCCGTGTGTGGGTGATGGTCCCCGCCGGCACCGCCACCCAGACCGTCGTCGACGAACTCGGCGACCTGCTCTCACCCGGCGACACGGTCATCGACGGCGGCAACTCCCGCTGGACGGACGACGAGAGGCACGCCGCCGCCCTCGGCATCAAGGGCATCGGCTTCGTCGACGCCGGTGTCTCGGGTGGTGTGTGGGGCCTGGAGAACGGTTACGCGCTGATGGTCGGCGGCGACGAGCAGCACGTGAAGCCGCTGCAGCCGATTTTCGACGCGCTCAAGCCGGAGGGCCCGTACGGCTACGTCCACGCCGGGCGGGTCGGTGCCGGGCACTTCTCCAAGATGGTCCACAACGGCATCGAGTACGCCATGATGCAGGCCTACGCCGAGGGCTGGGAGCTGCTGGAGAAGGTCCACTCCGTGGAGAACGTCCGCGAGGTGTTCCGCTCCTGGCAGGAGGGCACGGTCATCCGCTCCTGGCTGCTGGACCTCGCGGTCAACGCGCTGGACGAGGACGAGCACCTGGAGAAGCTGCGCGGCTACGCGGAGGACTCCGGCGAGGGCCGCTGGACCGTGGAGGCCGCCATCGACAACGCGGTACCGCTGCCCGCGATCACCGCGTCCCTGTTCGCCCGGTTCGCCTCCCGGCAGGACGACTCCCCGCAGATGAAGATGATCGCCGCGCTGCGCAACCAGTTCGGCGGCCACGCGGTCGAGAAGAAGGACTGACCCGACGTGGGGGACCTCCTGCTGGTCCGCCACGGTGAGACGGAGTGGAGCCGGTCGGGACAGCACACCAGCTGGACCGACCTGCCCCTCACGGAGCACGGCGAGGAACAGGCCAAGTCCCTCGCCCCGCTCCTCACCGGCCGGACCTACGCCCGCGCGCTGGCCAGCCCGCTCGGCCGCGCGCTGCGCACCGCCGAACTGGCGGGCATCCCCGGGGTCGTCACCGACCCCGACCTGCACGAATGGGACTACGGCGGCTACGAGGGCGTCACCACCGCCGCGATCCACCGCTCCCGGCCCGGCTGGGACCTGTGGACCGACGGTGTGCCGCCCGGTCCGCAGGGGCACCCCGGCGAGTCGCCGCAGCAGGCCGGCGCGCGCGCCGACCGGGTCCTGGCCCGGCTGTCCCCGGCCCTGGCCGAGGGGGACGTGGTGCTGGTGGCGCACGCGCACTTCCTGCGCGTGCTCACCGCCCGCCGCCTGGGTCTGCCGGCGGCCGAGGGCCGGCTGTTCCAGCTGGCCACCGGCACGGTCAGCCGCCTGTCGACGGAACACGACCGCCCGGTGATCGCCGAGTGGAACGTCCGGCCGTAGCCGGACACCGCATCCCCGTGTGCCCCGGCCCGCCGCCCCGGCGGGCCGGGGCACACGGCGTCCGGGGCCCGGGAACGGGGGCCGGGGGCCGGGAACGGGGGCCTGGGCCCGGGAACGGGGGCCTGGGCCCGGGAACAGGGGCCGGGGCCCGGGAACGGGGGCCTGGGCCCGGGAACAGGGGCCGGGGCCCGGGAACAGGGGCCGGGGCCCGGGAACAGGGGCCGGGGCCCGGGAACGGGGGCCGGGGGCAGAGGCCGAGAACGGGGGCCGAGAACGGGGCCGGGGGCAGAGGCCGGGAACGGGGGCCGGGGGCGGGGCACCGCCGTCCGGCCGGCCCGGAGCAGACCCGGCCGGCCGTCGGCGCCCTGCTTCTACAATCACCGGCACGCGAACGAGCGCGCCGCCCGGCGCCCCCGGCCCGAAGGACAGCGATGACCAGCGTCGACGAACCGCCACGACCCGGCGGGCGGGTGCGTGACGCGGCCCGCACCAAGGCCGAGATCCTCGACGTGGCCACGCAGGAGTTCGCCCGGGCCGGCTACGACGGCGCCCGCGTGGACGAGATCGCGGCCCGTACCCGCACCACCAAGCGGATGATCTACTACTACTTCGGCGGCAAGGAGCAGCTGTTCACGGCCGTGCTGGAGCGGGCCTACGGGGTGATCCGGGACGCCGAGCAGCGTCTCGACGTCGAGTACCCGGACCCGGTGGCCGCGATCCGGCGTCTGGCGGAGCTGACCTTCGACCACCACGAGCGGCACCCGGACTTCATCCGGCTGGTCAGCATCGGGAACATCCACGGTGCCGAGCACGTCGCGGCCTCCGAGGAGCTCGGCCGGCTCGGCTCCCCGGCGCTGGAGGTGATCCGCCGCATCCTCACCGCCGGGCAGGAGTCGGGGCTGTTCAGGGCCGGCGTGGACGCGGTCGACCTGCACGCGGTGATCACGTCGTTCTGCTTCTTACGGGTCGCGGGCCGGCAGACGTTCGGCGCGCTGTTCGGCCGGGACCTGGTGGACCCGGCGCGGCGCGAGCACTACCGGACCATGCTCGGGGACATGGTGATCGCCTACCTGACGGCGCAGCGGCCGGCCGGCTGACGGGTCCGCGCACGGACGCCCGGGCCGGGGCGGGTCAGGGGCGCACGGCCGCGTCGAGCAGCGGACCCAGTTCCGTCACGGCCGTGGTGAGCGGTCGTACGTCCTGTTCGGCGCGGGCCATCAGGATCGCGCCCTCCAGGGTGCTGATCATGACAGTGGCCAGGGAGTCGGCACGGTCCGCCGGGACGCCCAGGTCCGTCAGCGCGGCGGCGACCGGGCTCCGCCAGGTCGCGAACGCCGTGGCCGCCGCCTGGCGGGTCGTGCCGCCGGCGGCGGCGCAGTCGACCGTGGCGGCGGCGACCGGGCAGCCGGCCGCGAAGCCGGCCGCCGTGTACTCGTCGGTCCACTGCGCGGCCATCGCCGCGAACAGCCCGCTCGGGGAAGGGTGTTCGAGGTCCGCGAGGAAGCGGGCGACGCGCTTGCCGGCGTACCGGCCGGCCCACTCGACCGCCTCGTTGACCAGCTGTTCCTTGCCGCCCGGGAAGTAGTGCTGGAGGGAGCCGCGCGGTGCGTCCGCGTGGGCGGCGACCTCGCGCATGCCGGTCGCGGCGACCCCGCCCCGCCGCATCAGCTGGGCGGCGCTGAAGACCATGCGTTCCCGCGGTCCGCGCCGCGCCTCGGTCATCGTGGCTCCTCCGTCCCCGTCACCGCCTCACTCTATGACCGACGTCATAGCGACGGCTACTATGACCACCGTCATAGTCGGCCCGCGGCAGCGGAGGACGTCCCATGCAGGTCGGATTCATCGGTCTCGGAGTGATGGGCCGCCCCATGGCCCTGCGCCTGGCGACCGCCGGCACCCCCCTGGTGGTCTGGAACCGGACCCCGCAGCGCGCCGAGCCGCTGCGCGCGGCCGGCGCCGAGGTCGCCGCGGACCCCGGCGAGGTGTTCGCGCGGGCGGAGGTGGTGCTGCTGATGCTCGCCGACGAGGCGGCGGTGGACGCGGTCCTCGGCCGGGGCACGCCGGGCCTGGCCGCGCGGGTCGCCGGCCGGACCGTCGTCCACATGGGCACGGCCTCGCCGGAGTACTCCCGCGCCCTGGAGGCCGACGTCCGCGCGGCCGGCGGCCGGTACGTCGAGGCGCCGGTCTCCGGCTCCCGGGTGCCGGCCGAGGACGGACACCTGGTGGCCATGCTCGCCGGGCAGCCGGCCGCCGTGGAGGCGGTACGGCCGCTGCTGGCGCCGATGTGCCGGGAGGCGTTCGCCTGCGGGCCGGTGCCGGGCGCGCTGCTGATGAAGCTGGCCGTGAACATCTTCCTGATCACCCAGGTGACCGGGCTCACCGAGGCCTTCCACTTCGCCGAACGGCAGGGCCTGGACCGCCGGCTGTTCCTGGACGTCCTGGACGCGGGCCCGATGGCCAGCGCGGTGTCCCGGATGAAGGCGCCCAAGCTGCGCGAGCGGGACTTCGCGGTGCAGGCGGCGGCGCTGGACGTGCTGAAGAACAACCGGCTCATCGCCGAGGCCGCCCGCAAGGCCGGCCTCGCCTCGCCGCTCCTGGACGTCTGCCACACGCTGTTCGAGGAGACGGTGGCGCGGGGCCACGGCGGCGAGGACATGGTCGCCGTGCTGCGGGCGATCGAGGCGCGGACCGCCGGGGCACCGTGAGCGGCGCCCCGCCCGCGGCTCAGCCCTTCGGGATGCCGTACGCCCGCTCGACGCGCAGCCGCACCACCAGGCGGCGGTCGCGGACCATCGCGGCCCGGTAGTCGTCCCAGTCCGGGTGTTCGCCGAGGACGTCCCGGTAGAGCCGGACCAGTTCCTCCACCGTGCCGTCGTGCGGGTCGGCGGCGACCGGGCTCAGTTCGGCGCTGCCCTCGGCGACGGTGTACGCCCAGCGGTCGTCGCTGGTGACGTGGTACGAGGCGCGCGGGTCCCGGCGGAGGTTGCGGGTCTTGGCGCGGTCGTCGGTGACCGAGATCCGGATGATGCGCTCGTCGGGGTCGTAGGCGTGGCTGACGTTGGACAGCTGGGGGCGACCGTCGCGCCGGAGGGTGACGAGGACGCCGGCGTGGCCTTGGGAGAGCAGCCCGAGCAGCGCGTCCTGCGAGGAGTCCTGGGTCATACCCGCGTCAACCCGCCCGGACACCCCGCGCATTCCCTCCCGGACGACGTTCGGTAGACAGTGTCTACGACCGGCTGGTAGACAGGGTCCATGAGTGACTCCGACGCGGGCCTGCGGGCCCGGCTGGTCGACGTGGGCGTGGAACTGCTGGCCGCCGAGGGACCGCAGGCGCTGACCCTGCGGGAGATCGCCCGGCGCGCGGGCGTCTCGCACGGGGCGCCGCGCCGCTACTTCCCCGCCCACCGGGACCTGCTGTCCGCCATCGCCCGGCGGGGCTTCGCCGAGCTGTCCGCGCGGGCGCACGCGGTGCTGGAGCGGGAGACCGGCGGGCCCCGCGCCCGGGTGGCCGCGCTGGCGCGGACCTACCTCGCGTTCGCGCGGGAGCGGCCCGGCATGTACGAGCTGATGTTCCGTCACGATCTGCTGGACGGCGCGGAGTCGGGGCTGCGGGAGACCAGCCTTCCGCTGTTCTCGCTGCTGGCGGAGCTGGTCGGCGCGGCGGACCCGGCCGCCGACGCCCGGCGGGTGGCGGCCGCGCTGTGGGCGAACCTGCACGGGATCGCCCAGCTGTGGCGCTGGCGCAGTCTGCCGCTCGCGCTCGGCGACGAGGACCCCGGGGCGCTGCTGGACACCGTGCTGAGCGCGCACCTCGGTCCCGGGGACGGGCGGTGAACCGGTCCTGGACGCCGGTGGGCAGCGCGGCGGGCGGGGTGGCCGTCGCACTGGACGGTACGGTCCTCACGGCCGTGCAGCCCAGCCTCCTCGCCCCGGCGGCCCTCGCCGCCCTCGCCCTGCCCGCGACCCGTGCCCTCCCGGACCGCTCCGGCGCCGAGCCGCCCGCCCGCACCCCGCACGAGCCGGCCCCCCCACCCGGGCCCGCGCCACGCTGAGCGGCGCAGCCGGAAACCCCCCGGCCTCCGCGACACCCCGCAGGCACCGGTCCTGCGCGACGATGAGGGAGGGTGCGGACGACGGGACCGGAGGAGAACGGTGGCGCAGCTGCGACAGGACGTGGAGCCGGGACAGGCGGGACTGGACGCCGGGGCGCTGGACCGCCTGGACCGGTACTTCGCAGGGCACGTCGACGCGGGACGGCTGCCCGGCTGCCTGGTGTCCGTGGCCCGCGGCGGCCGGGTCGCGCACCTGACCGCGTACGGCCTGCGGGACGTGGCGGCCGGGCTGCCGGTCGAGGCGGACACGCTGTGGCGGATCTACTCGATGACCAAGCCGGTCACCGCGGTCGCGGTGCTGCTGCTGGCCGAGGAGGGCCGGCTGTCCCTGGACGACCCGCTGGAGCGGCACCTGCCCGCCTTCGCCGGTCCCCGCGTGTACGTGGCGGGCTCGGGCGCCGGTGTCCGCACCCGCCCGGCCGCCGGCCCCGTCCTGATCCGGCACCTGCTGACCCACACCGCGGGCCTCACCTTCGGCTTCTACCACCGCCACCCCGTGGACGCGCTGTACCGCGAGGCGGGCCTGGAGTACTCGGTGCCGCCGGGCAAGGACCTCGCACAGACCGTCGAGCTGTACGCGCGGCTGCCGCTGCAGTTCGACCCGGGCACCCGGTGGAACTACTCGGTCGCCTCCAACGTGCTGGGCCGGGTGATCGAGGTGGTGTCCGGGCAGCCCCTGGACGCGTTCTTCGGTGAGCGGATCCTGCGCCCGCTCGGCATGACCGACACCGGCTTCCACCTCACCCCCGGACAGGCGCCCCGGCTGGCCGAGCTGTACGGCGAGACCGACACGGGCGGGATCGAGCCGGTGCCGGGCCTGCCGGTGCACGAACGGCCGCGGTTCCTGTCCGGCAGCGGCGGCCTGGTCTCCTCCGCCCACGACTTCCACCGGTTCATGGAACTGCTGCGCCGGGGCGGCGAGCTGGACGGCGTACGGCTGCTGGCCCCGCGCACGCTCGCCCTGATGACCCGCAACCAGCTGCCGGGCGGGGCCACCATCGGCTCGTTCGGCACGCCGGTCCACCGGGAACCGGGCAACGACGGCCTCGGCTTCGGCTTCAACGTCTCCGTCGTCACCGACCCGGCGCGCACCCTCGCCCCGTCCCACGCCGGCACCTACGGCTGGACCGGCGTGGCGACCACCGCGTTCTGGGTCGACCCGGCCCACGACCTGACCGTGCAGTTCATGACCCAGGTGCGCCCGAAACGGCTGAAGGTCTTCCCCGAGCTGCGGCGGCTGGTGCACGAGGCACTGGCGGACTGACCCGGCGGCCGGCTACTGCTCCAGCGTCAGCCTGAACTCCATTCCCTCCCCGGCGAGTTCCGCGAGCCAGCGGTCCGCGAGCCGGGCCGACCCCGCCGCCCGGTGCAGGCCGGCCGGGAGGCTGCCGTCCAGGATGTGCCGGACGCCGAGGGCGAGCGGGCGGGAGACGCAGCGGGCCATCGCGGACTCCCCGGCGTCACCGGTGGTGTCGAGCAGGTAGGCGCCGCTCCAGGGCCGGCCGCCGCCCGGGTCGACCTCCAGGCGGACGGAGAGCACCACCCGGTCGCGGTCGGCCCCCGTCGTCGGGTGGGCCGCCGCCAGCTCGCGGGCCAGCGCCGCGATCCGCTCGTCGTCGCCGGCCGTCAGCTCCTCGAAGACCGGCTGCCACGCCGTCAGCCAGCCGTCCAGCCGCAGGGTGCCCCGCACGAAGGTGTGCGGGGTCCAGGCGGCGGGCAGGCCGTACTGGGCGAGGAACGGCAGGCTGTCCCGGTTGGGGTACGCCTCGAAGGTCTCGCCGCCCACGACGAGCGGCCGGGTCGCCTCCCAGGGACGGCCGGCCGTGACCTCGGCGCCGTCCTCCAGGTACCGCGCGGGTGAGCGCAGGGCGTTCAGGACGCCTAGCGGGGCCCAGCTGAAGCGGTACCGGAAGGCGTTCGGTACGGCCGGGACGCCGCCGCAGTAGGAGGTGAGCCGGTAGGCGGCCGGGGTGTGCGCGCCGATCCGCGCCCGGGCCCGGCCGATCAGGCTGTGCGCGAAGAGGTGGTCGATGCCCGGGTCCAGGCCTGCCTCGGTGAGCACGACCACGCCCGCCGCCCGCGCCGCCGGCACCTGCTCCGCCAGCTCGGGCGACACATAGCTGGAGCACGCGAAGTGCGCCCCGGCGCGCACGCACGCGGCGAGCAGCCCGGCGTGCCGCGGCGCCGGCAGCATCGACACCACGGTGTCCCCGGGCTCCAGCGCGGCGGCGAGGGCGCCGGGGGTGAGGGCGCGGGGCTCGGCGCGGCCGGTCAGGCCCAGGCCGGCCAGGGCCCGGGCCGCGCGGCCGGCGGTGCGGTGCCACAGCAGGAGCCGGCCGGCGGAGGAGCACAGCGTGGCCGGTCCGCTGCCGGTGGACAGGCCGGCGCCGACCCAGTGGACGGTGCCGGTCGCCGGGACCCGGCCGGTCATGAGCGCGACTCCCGTTCCTCGGTGCCCAGTTCGCGGCAGGCCTGGTGGAACCGGTCGAGGCAGCGGCCCCAGGCGCCGCCCGGTCCGAAGGCGAGCAGCTGCGGCAGCAGGGCCGCCGAGAAGTCGGTGCTGGACTCCCGGGGCAGCAGGGACGGCAGGTTGTCGATGGCGATCAGGTCCAGCGGCGGTTCCCCGCGCAGCCGGCGCACCGGCTCGGTCCAGTCGGTGGTGCGGTCGTAGACGGGCAGCACGTTGAACGGGGAGCCGACGTCGCAGGTGACGTCGCACAGGGTGCGCAGCCGGCGGGCCGGGGAGTCCAGGTCCTCCTCGCGCAGGAAAGGCGGGACGGGGCCGGTGGCGAGGACGGCGTTCACCAGCACGTCGTGCCCGAGCAGGGCGCGCCGGTCCAGGTCGCGGGTCTCCGCCAGGTCCCAGCGGGTCGCCTCGACGCCCGCCGTGCGGAAGGCGGCGTCGGCGCCCCGCCCGCTGCGTCCGAGGGCGCCGATCACCAGCGCCGTGAACTGCGGGTCCCCGGGCCGGGGGCGCAGGCCGGCGTCCAGGTCGTCGCGGGTGGTGGGGGTGAGCGGTGCCGTCAGCCGGCCGCGGTGCCGGAGCACGGCGAGCGCGGCGCCCAGGTAGCCCGCCCAGAAGCCGAAGGCGGCCAGCCGGCGGCCCTCGTCGTCGACGAGGTACTCCAGGTCCAGCAGCGCCCCGCCGCCGGCCGCGAACCGGCGCAGCAGTGCGGCGGCGCCCGGCTGCCGTTTGTAGGCGTGCCCGAAGAGGATGTGCCGGTGCGGCAACTCGGGCGGCTCGCCGGGGAGTTCCTTCAGGCCGAGGATCACGGCGTCCCGGGGTGCCGTCACCCAGGAGCCCGCCGGGGCGCGGCGGCAGCCGGCCGCCTCGTACTCCTCGACGGGGAAGATCCGCTGCGGGGACTCCTCGACGGTCAGCGTCACCCCGCCGTCGACCAGCCGGCGGGCGTCGGCGGGCACGACGGGCGTGCGCCGTTCGGTCGTACGGGACTCGTGGCGCAGCCACAGATGAAGCCGGCTCATACCAGGTTGGCCTCCGGACGCGGGGCGCCGGACGCGAACCGGCCGGCGCTCAGGGGGCTGATGTCCAGGAAGGGTACGCGGCCGAGGTACAGGTCGCGGACGACCTCGCCGACGGCCGGTCCCTGGAGGAAGCCGTGGCCGGAGAAGCCGGTCGCATACAGAAACCTGGATACCGTCGACGCCTCGCCGATCAGGGCGTTGTGGTCCGGGGTGTTCTCGTACAGGCCGGCCCAGCCGCCGGTGCGGCGCAGCTCCAGCAGGGCGGGTGCGCGCTGCCGCATCGCCTCGGCGAGCCGCGGGATCCACCGGTCGTGGGTGCCGGTGGCGAAGCCCGGCTTCTCGTCGGGGTCGGACATGCCGAGCAGCAGGCCGGGGCCTTCGCGGTGGAAGTACAGGCTGGTGGTGAAGTCGATGGTCATGGGCAGGGTGTCCGGCAGGCCGGGCACCGGTCCGGTGACGGCGATCTGCCGGCGCAGCGGCTGTACCGGCAGGTCCACGCCCGCCATGGCGCCGACCGCCCGGGACCAGGCGCCGGCCGCGCAGATCACCGTGCCCGTCGCGATCCGGCCGAGGGTCGTGACGACCGCGGTGACGGTGCCGCCGCGCAGTTCGATGCCGGTGACCTCCGTGCGGCGCAGGATGCGGGCGCCGTGGGCGCGGGCGGCGCGGGCGTAGCCGTGGACGACGGCCTCGGGGGTGCAGTGGCCGTCGTCCGGGGAGTACGCGGCGGCCAGCAGCCCGTCGGTGCGGATCAGCGGGGAGAGCCGGCGGGCCTCCCGGGGGCTGAGCAGGCGGCTGGGCACCCCGAGGGAGTTCTGCAGCCGCACGCCCGCCTCGAAGGAGGCCACCTGGCCGGGCGTGGAGAGCAGGAACAGGTAGCCGGTCCGGTGCAGCCCGATGTCCTGTCCGACCTCCTCCTCGAAGCGGCCGAACGCCTCCAGGCTGCGCGCGCCGAGCCGGATGTTCAGCTCGTCGGAGAACTGCGCCCGTACTCCGCCGGCGGCCCTGGAGGTGGAGCCGGCGGCGAGTTCGTCCCGTTCGACGAGGACGACGTCGCGTACTCCGGCGCGCGCCAGGTGCCAGGCGATGCTCGTGCCCATCACCCCGCCGCCGACGATGACCGCCTCGGCCCGAAGGTCCACCCGCCGCCTCCCTCACCGTGCCGCACGCACCTCGTCCGATTCCTGTCCGGCCGGCGGCCCGCCCAATCGGCGGCCGGGCGTCAGGAGCCGTGGGCGACGGCGTCCAGGTGCGGCAGGTGGTGGTCCATCCGCTCCCGCTTGGTCCGCAGGTAGGTGATGTTGCTCTCGCACGGCTCGATCAGCAGCGGCACCTGCTCGGCGACCTGGACGCCGTGCCGGACCAGCGCCTCCCGCTTGCGCGGGTTGTTGGACATCAGCCGTACCGAGCGCACCCCGAGGTCGCGCAGGATCTCGGCGGCCACGCGGTAGTCGCGGGCGTCGACCGGCAGGCCCAGCGCGAGGTTCGCCTCCACCGTGTCCAGGCCCTCCGCCTGCAGGGCCATCGCGCGCAGCTTGGCGAGCAGGCCGATGCCGCGGCCCTCGTGCCCCCTCAAGTAGACGACGATGCCGCTGCCTTCGGCGACGACGGCGCGCATCGCGGCCTCCAGCTGGTCGCCGCACTCGCAGTGCCGGGAGCCGAACGCGTCCCCGGTCAGGCACTCCGAGTGGAGCCGGACCAGCACGTTCTCGGCGCCGATCTCGCCGTACACCAGGGCCACTTGCTCGTCACCGCGGTCGTGGTCCAGGTAGCCGACCGCCTGGAATTTCCCGTACACGGTGGGCAGCGGTGCATTCACCACGCGTTCGGCGCCCGGACGCCGCGGGGACTTCGTGCCGATCACGCCGATGTTGACGCCGGTGTTTTCTGTCATGATCTGATTCCTATAGCAGAGACGAAAGGCCGTGGAAAGATGAGTGGTTCGGGCGCGCGGGCGGTGTACGGGGCGGTGAGCGGCGTGATGCCGACGGACACCACGCAGGATGTACGCAGCCGGGGGGCGGGCGTTTCAGCACAGGTCGCCGTCCTTCCCGTGGGGAGTTTCGAACAGCACGGTCCGTTCCTTCCGCTGGCCACCGACACCCTGGTCGCCTGCGCCGTCGCGCGGGAGATCGCCGCCGCGTACCCGGTGCACCTCCTTCCACCGGTGACCGTCTCCTGCTCGCACGAGCACGCGGCCTGGCCGGGGACCGTCAGCATCTCCGCCGTGACCCTGCACGCGGTGGTCACGGACATCGCGGCGTCGCTGCGCCGTTCGGGCGTGGACGCGCTGGTCGTGGTCAACGGGCACGGCGGGAACTACGTGCTGGGCAACGTCGTCCAGGAGGCCTCCGCGCGCGGGGAGCGGATGGCGCTGTTCCCGGCCGCCGAGGACTGGGAGGCGGCACGGGAGCGGGCCGGGGTGGTCACCTCGCTGCTCACCGACATGCACGCGGGAGAAATCGAGACCTCGATTCTGCTGCACGCTCACCCCGAATTCGTCCGCCCTGGTCACGAGTCCGCCGATTTCACCGTCGACGACCGTCGTCATCTGCTCACCGTGGGAATGTCCGCCTATACCGAATCGGGCGTCATCGGCCGTCCTTCGCTCGGTTCGGCGGAAAAGGGAAAGGCACTGCTGGCGAGCCTCACGGAATCCTTCGAGCCGTATCTCGCGCTGCTCACCGCGCCCGCCGAACGCACGTAGCGCCGGGCGGACCTGCGGCCGGGACCCGTGGGGGCGGCCCCGGCCGGCAGGCCGTCACCGGGCACGGGGGTGTGCCCGGGGGCGGGGGGTGCGGTGCGGGTGCGTGCGGTCTCGTACCAGCGCCAGGCCAGGACGGCGGCGCCGGGCAGGCTCGCCACGAGGCTCAGCACGCCGTAGACGACGGCGACCGCGACGCCGGTGTCCGCGCCGAGCCCGGCCGCGCCGAACGCCCAGGCGGTGACGCCCTCGCGGGGGCCGAAACCGCCGACGTTCAGCGGCAGGCCCATGGCCAGCAGGGCGAGCACCGCGAGCGGCAGCAGCGCCGTGGCGGGGGCGGCGGAGCCGGCGACGCGGGCCGCCACGACGAACATGAGCAGGTGCCCGGCCAGGACGAGTGCGGAGGACAGCGCGACGCCGGGGCCGTTGTGCCGCGACGCCAGGCCCCGGCGGGCCTCGCCGAGCGTGCGGCGCAGGGCGCCGCCGCCCGTGCCGGCCGGCGGGCGGTTCATCCGGATGGCGAGGACGACGGCGAGCGCGCCGACGGCGGCCAGGGCCGCGAGCGGGGCGAAGCCGCGGACGTCGGCGCGCACCGGGGACGGCAGGGTCAGCAGTACCGCCGTACCGGCCACGGCCAGCGCGAGCTGTCCCGCGACGCGTTCGAGCACGACCGCCTTCACCCCGCGCCGCACGTCGCCCGCGCTCCGTCCGTGCCGGACCGCCCGGTGCACGTCGCCCAGGATCCCGCCGGGCAGGGCCGCGTTCAGGAACAGCGCCCGGTAGTAGTCGGCGACGGCGGGGCCCAGCGGGAGCCGCAACCGAAGCCCCCGCGCCACCAGTTGCCACCGCCACGCGCTGAGCACGGTGGTGACGGCGCCGATCGCCAGCGCGGCCGCCACCGTCCCCGTGTCGATCCGCCGCAGCCCGTCGACCAGCGCGCCGGTACCGAGCCGCCACAGCAGGAACCCGAGGATGCCGGCCCCGGCGACGGTACCCAGCCGGGTGCGCAGCGCGGGCCCGCCGCGGCGCCGGGGGGCCGGGGCCGGCGGGGCCCCGGCCGCCGCCTCGCCGGCGGCCTCCTCTCCGGCCGGCGCAGCGGATACGGGGGGCGCGGGGGGCATGGGCACGGGGCGCGTTGCGGGCGCGGGGACGGCGTCGACGGCGGTCGCGCGCCCGTGGGCCGCGGTCGCCGGGTGCACGCGCGTCGGGGACGCGTCGGCCGGGTGCACGCGTGCGGGGGCCGCGTCCGCCGGTGCCTCGTGCGCGGGGACACCGTGCGTCGCGTGCGCGGGGACACCGTGCGCCGGCGTCGCGCCGGCACCGGGGCCGGCCGCCGGCGCGGGGCCCGTACCCCGCGTGGCTGCCGGGCCGGTTCCCGGTGCCACGCGCGCGCGTGCCGTACCGGCCCCCGGCGGCACCCTCGTTCCCGCCGTCGTGGCCCGGCCGGTCACGGTGTGCCGCCCTTCGGGCGGGGCAGGGCGAGGAGGTCGCTGTGGTGGAGGGTGACCCGCAGGGTGCCGGACGCGCAGGCGGCGAGCCGTTCGTCCAGGTAGCGCCCGGCGCGTTCGCGCAGCTCAGGGCGCTGCTCAACGGCCGCGCCCACCCAGCCGCGCAGCCACTGCTCGGTGAGGGCCCGCTGTCCGGGGCCGAGCCGCCAGGGGCTCGGGTGCAGCCGGACCGTCGCCCCGCGCTCGGCGAACGCCTCGCAGGTCACGGTGACCGCGTCCGGGCCGAGCAGCCCGTCGAGGCGCTGGTGGGCGTTGAACGCCTCGGCGATCTCGGCGTCCAGGGGGTCCCCGGGGGTGAGGTCGACGCGTCCGGCGACGGACAGGGTGAGCAGGGCCGGGCAGCCGGCGCCGGTGCAGGCGTCCGCCAGGGCCTCGACGTGCTCGCGGGTGAGGACGTCGAGCAGCGCGGACGCGGTCACCAGCGAGGCCCCGGCCAGCGCGTCCGGGGTGAGCCGGGCGACGTCACCACGCCGGGTCTCCACCGTGACGCGGCTGCCGTCGGCGGCGGAGCGCGGGGAGGCGACCGCGGCGAAGTGCAGCAGGTAGGGGTCGCGGTCGTGCAGGATCCAGTGCTGCGGGCCGTCCAGGCGGGGCGCGAGCCAGCGGCCCATGGAGCCGGTGCCGCAGCCCAGGTCGTGCACGACCAGTCCGCCCGGGCGGCCCGGCAGGTTGGCCAGCCGGATCCGCAGCGGGTCGAGGAGTTCCGGCGAGCGGGCCGCCGCGTCGGCGCTCTCCCGCAGCTGGAGCCACTCGGGCGCGTACCGCGGCGGCTCCTGCGCGTCCTCGTCCCGCAGCCGTACGGTGGCCCGCTCGCCGGGGCGGCCCACGGGACCGGCACCGGCGATGACCGAGGCGCCGGCGCCGGGTTCCCCGCCGTCCGCCGCCGGTTCGTCCTCGCTGCGGGCCCTCGTGGTCTTCCGCACCGGCTCCCCCTCCCCCGGCCCCGGCTGAGCCGGGATCAGCCCCTGCGAACCGGGCCGGGCCGGCGCCGCTCCGTCCTTGCGCACCGTGCTCATGCCGTCCTCCTCGGGGGTTGGGGGAGCCGCCCGAGGACTCCCGCCAGGCTGCGGGCGGTGGTCGCCCAGCCGTCGAGCGCGGCGCGCCGCGCGCGGGCCGCGGCCTTGAGGCGGCGGCGTACGTCGGGTTCGCCGAACCAGCCGCGCAGTTCGGCGGCGAGCGCCGCCGGGTCCTCCGGCGGGACGAGGATGCCGGGCACCCCGCCGTCCGGTGCGCGGCCGACCGCCTCGGGCAGGCCGCCGACGTCGGTGGCGAGGACCGGGATGCCCCGCGCGAGGGCCTCGGTGACCGCCATGCCGTAGGTCTCGGCGTAGGAGGTGAGGACCATCAGGTCGGCCGCGGCGTAGGAGGCGTCGAGGGCGGCGCCGGAGCGCGGCCCGGTCAGGTGCAGGCGGTCGGCGAGGCCGTGCCGGGCGATCAGTTCCCGCAGGTGGGCGACGTACGCGGGGTCGTGGCCGAGGCCGCCGACGCACTCGCAGGTCCAGGGCAGGTCCCTTACCGCCGCGAGCGCCTCGACCAGCCGGTGCTGGCCCTTGCGCGGGGTCACGGCGGCCACGCACAGCAGCCGGGTGACGCCGTCGGTGCCGGGCGCGAGGGGCGCGATGTCGGCGCCGGGCGCGGCCGTGTGCACCCGGTCGGGGGCGAGGCCGTGGTGGGCGACGAGCCGGCGGACCGCCCAGTCGCTGGTGGCGACGACCGCGCCCGCGGCCCGCAGCACCGCCCGTTCGCGGCCGTCCAGGTCGGCGGCGACGGCCGGGTCCAGGCCGGTCTCGTCGCCGAGCGGCAGGTGGACGAGGACGGCGAGCCGCAGCCGTGCGGCCTCGGGGACGACGATCTCGGGGACGCCGCAGGCGACGAGGCCGTCGAGGAGCACGACCGTGTCGTCGGGCAGGTCCCGCAGGGTGCGGGCGAGCCGCTCGCGGGCCGCGCCGTCCGGGCGCGGCCAGCCGCCGGGCACGGCGTGCCGGACGGGCTGCCAGCCGAAGCCGGGCAGGTCCAGGCAGACCCGGCGGTCGTAGGCGTTGCCGCCGCTGGGCGCGGCCGGGTCGTCGACGCCGCCCGGCATCACGAAGTGCACGGTGCGCAGGGACATGGGGATGATTCCGGCTTTGTCGGCGGCGGCGGGCTGCGCGGGCACGTAGGTGAGGCGGGCCCGCTCCACGCTCAGGTCGGTCACAGGTCACGCTCGTAACTCGCCCAGGCGATGTGCGACTCGTGCAGGGTGACGGTGATCGCCGCGAGGCCCTTGGCGCCCTCGCCGAGGGCGCCCTTGCCGATCCGCTCGGCGAGCCGGTCGGCGATGACCTTGGCGAGGAACTCGGTGGACGTGTTGACGCCCTTGAAGTCGGGTTCCTCGTCGAGGTTGCGGTAGTTCAGTTCGGCGGTGACGGCGGCCAGTTCCCGGGTGGCCAGGCCGATGTCGACCACGATGTTGTCCTCGTCCAGCTGCCGGCGGCGGAACGTCGCGTCCACGAGGAACGTGGCGCCGTGCAGTCGCTGCGCGGGCCCGAAGACCTCGCCGCGGAAGCTGTGGGCGATCATGATGTGATCGCGGACGGTGATGCTGAACAACGGACGACCCTCCAGGTGCGGCGCGTCTGGTCCCCCGGCCTTGCCCGCCGGGGGATGCCGTGTAGTACGGCTCTTCGCTTCCCCGTGTTCAGCGGTTCCTCACTCTTTTCTCAGGTCAGGCCGCTCTCCGGGTACCGCACCCGGTGGCACAGGGCGGGGATCTCACCGGACGCCAGCCGGGGCATGACGGACGGGAGTTCCTCGAAAGCGCTCTCTGAGGTGATGAGCGCGTCCAGCGCGGGGTCGGCGAGCAGGTCCAGGGCGAGCGCCATCCGGTCGGCGTAGGTACGGCCGGCGCGGGCGGCCGGGGAGACGGTGCCGACCTGGCTGCTGCGCACGGTGAGCCGCCGGGAGTGGAAGGCCTCGCCGAGCGGCAGGGCCACGCTCCGGTCGCCGTACCAGCTCAGTTCGACGACCGTGCCCTCGGGGGCGAGGAGTTGCAGGGCGCGGGTGAGGCCGGCCTCGGTGGCGCTGGCGTGCACGACGAGGTCGCAGTCGCCGAGGGCGTCGGCGGGCGCGGCGAAGTCCACGCCGAGCGCCTCGGCGGTCGCGGCGCGGGCGGGGTCGGCGTCGACCAGCTGGAGGCGGACGCCGGGGAAGCGGGCGAGCAGCGCGGTCACCGCGCAGCCGACCATGCCGCCGCCGACCACCGCGATCCGGTCGCCGATCAGCGGGCGCGCGTCCCACAGGGCGTTCACGGCGGTCTCGACGGTGCCGGCCAGGACGGCGCGTGCGGCGGGCACCCGTTCGGGCACCACGGTGACGGCGCTCACCGGAACGACGTAACGGCTCTGGTGCGGATACAGGCAGAAGACCGTACGGCCGGTCAGCTCAGCCGGGCCCCGCTCGACCACGCCGACGCTCAGGTAGCCGTACTTCACCGGGCCCGGGAAGTCGCCCTCCTGGAACGGCGCCCGCATCACGGCGTGTTGGCTGCGCGGCACCCCGCCGCGGAAGACGAGCGTCTCCGTGCCCCGGCTCACCCCGGAGTACAGCGCGCGCACCAGCACCTCGTCCGCGGCGGGCTCCGCGAGGGTGACGTCGCGCAGCTCTCCGTGGCCGGGCGAGCGGAGCCAGAACGCGCGGGCCGACCGGTTCATCGGCATCCTCCTGAACGATCGGGAAGTTGTTCACGTACCGAGTTGTGCACAGGCCGCGCACAGTACGCGGCGTTGATCGACTCTGTCACTCGGCCGGAGGATGTGCGGTGGCCCTGAACAACACGTATGACGCGAGGCTCCAGCAGGAGACCGCTGTGGGAGCGGGCGTGCAGATCCTGCTGCTGGCCCTGCTCGGCCCGGCGATCGGCATGGGGCCGGTCGGCTGGCTGACGGGACTCGTGTTCGCGTTCGCCACCTGGGCGGTCCTCTCCCGTGCCGTGCACCGGTCCCGGCTGCGCTCCTTCGGTCCCGCGAACCGGGTCACGCTCGGCCGGTCCGTCCTGGTCGGCGGGGTGACCGCGCTGGTCGCGGACTCCTTCGAGAGCGCGCCGCCGGTGACGCTGCTGGTCGCGCTGACCGCGGTGGCGCTGCTGCTGGACGGCGTGGACGGCAAGGTCGCCCGGCGCACCGGGACCTCCTCCGCGCTCGGCGCGCGGTTCGACATGGAGGTCGACGCGTTCCTGATCCTGGTGCTGAGTGTGTACGTGTCGGCGCAGCTCGGGCCGTGGGTGCTGCTGATCGGCGGGATGCGGTACGGGTTCGTCGCCGCGGCCCGGATCGCGCCGTGGCTGACGGCGCCGCTGCCGCCGTCGTTCGCCCGCAAGACCGTCGCCGCGGTGCAGGGTGTGTGCCTGCTCGTGGCGGGCGCGCAGCTGCTGCCCCGTCCGGTGAACCTGGCGATCGTGCTGCTGGCGCTGGGGTCGCTGGTGTGGTCCTTCGGCCGGGACGTCGCGTGGCTGTGGCGCAACGCGCGGATGACGGTGGCGGTGCCGGTGCCGGTGCCGGCCGAGCAGCCGCAGCTGCTGGAGCTGGCGGCGCGCTGAGCGGCGGCACGCACAAGGGCCCGGACCGGTTGCCGGTCCGGGCCCTTGCGCGTGCCGTCGCGGGTGCCGTCTACGGCCGCGCGTTCCGGCCGCGGACGAGCGCGAAGGCGGCCGCGGCCAGGCCCAGTACGCCGACGGCCAGCCCGGCGGCACCGAGTCCGCGGGCGGTGGAGTCGCTGGTGCCCGACGCCTCGGCGGGAGCGGGGGCGGTGGTGGCGTGGGCGCCGGCGGCCGTCAGCTTCAGCGCCGGCGCCGGGTTCTCCGGCTCGTCACCGCCGGCCGCCGGCTGCTCGATCCAGCGGGCGACCTTGCCGTCGGAGTAGGTCTGCAGCGTCTTGAACACCAACCGGCCGGTGTCGCCCGGCAGTTGACCGAAGGCCACGGTGAAGTCCTCGTACTGCCCGGCGCCGATGCGGCCTCCGGTGAAGGTGATCTCGGAGGCGGCCTCGGTGACCGTGCCGTCGTCGGTCTTCACCGGTGTCTTCAGCCTGCTGGTGGTGACCTTGGCGGTCCAGCCGTCCTCGGGGTGGACCAGGACGCCGAGGACGGGGTGGTCGGTGGGCAGGAACACCTGGACCTTCGTGGTGGCGGCCGTGTCCTCCTCGTTCGGGACGCGGAAGGTCAGCACGCCGTCGGTGGCGCCCCGGGGGTAGCTCTCCGGGTGGACGGTGACGTGCGCGGAGGCGGCCGAGGCGCCGAGCAGCACGGAGGCGGCGGCGAGCGCGGTGACGGCGCCGGCGCGGCGCAGGGCGGTGCGTGTCGTGGACATGAGTGAGGGGATCTCCGTACGGGTGGGATGTGCCGGTGACGGGTTCGGGTACGGGATCGGGGGCGGGGGTCCGCGCCGGTGCACCGCGTGCCGCAGCGGAGTCCGGCGGGGCGGCGCGGCGACGGCCGGCCCGAGCGGCGCCGGGCCGGCGGACGCGGGCAGCGGGGCGCCCCGCCACCAGGCGGCCAGGGCCGGCACGAACGCGGCGGCCCGGCGCAGCAGCGACCACACCGCGGCCTCCCCCCGCCACAGCCACCAGGAGGCGGCCAGAGCGGCCGTCAGGTGGGCACCGGTGGCGTGGGCGGTGAGCAGGTGGACGGCGAGCAGCCGGGCGCCGGCGGGATGGGCGGTGAGCAGGCCGGTGCCCGTGGCGTGCGCGGTGAGCAGGCCGGGGGCGTGGGCGACGTGCACGGTGAGAGGGCCGGGACCGGCGGGGTGAGCGGTGAGCAGGTGGGCGCCCGTGGGGTGGACGGTGAGCAGCCCGGTGCCGGCGCGTTGAGCGGTGAGCAGATCGGTGCCCGTGGCGTGCGTGGTGAGCAGGCCGGGGGCGTGGGCGGCGGGGTGCGGGTGGGCCGGCAGCGTGGCGTGCGGGTGGTGGCGCGCCGGGCCGGCACCGGTGCGGTGGGCCGCGCCGAACCCCAGGTGCAGGGCCCCCTGGGTGACCAGCATGGCCGCACCGATGCCGGGCAGCGACCGCTCCCGCCCGCCGAGGACCCACCCGGGCCCGAACACACCGGCGAAGGCGGCCGCATCCGCCCACCACGGCGGCATGACCCCCACGGCGGCATGACCCCCACGGCGGCCCGGTGCCCGGCGGCGGCGAGCAGCACGCACACCGCCGCGAACACACCGGCCCGCACCCCTCGCACCCCCGCGGACACACCCATGGCGAGCGATCCTTTCACGGCCGCGTGGTCCGCACACGGGCGACGGCAGCCGGCCGCCGGCACCCGTCCGCATCGTGCCCCCGCCCGCGCGGCGTTCCGCCGGGGGCGATTGTCACTGCCAGGCGATAGCCTGACAAAACGCTTGCGACACATGTGTCTTCAGACCACGGGGGGTGTCCATGCACGGCCGCGACCACGCATTGCCTCAGGACTGCCCGGGTGATCACCCGGGCATGTCGACCGAGGCCGGAATCGACGTCCAGCGGCAACTGGAGTCGCTGATCCAGGACTTCCGGACCAGCGATTCCCCGATACCGGTCATCGTGCTGCACGCCGAGGACGCCGCCGACGACGACCGCGTCACCGAACTCGTCGACGAGCTGTGCGAAGGACAGCAGCGCCACGGGACGCGCCTGGCCGTCGCCCCGACCGAGCCGCCGCCGGGGGACGTCGACCCCCTGGCCAGGGCCACGCGGCTCCTGTGGGACCTCGGCGACTCCAGGAAGTGGGGCGGCCGGTCCGCCGCGTACCGGCCCTACGCCTTCCCCCGCCTCAACCTCGTCCGCGCCCTCCAGGAGGCCACCGACGACCCGGAGATGCGCGAGCACTGGCCGACCGTCCCCGCCGGCACACCGGACGGCAACGCGCAGCGGGAGCAGGCCCAGACACACCTGCTGCGCATCCTGGCCCGGCAGCGCTGGCGGCCCCGCAGACCCGCGCGCCGGCACCGGCAGCTGCTCCTCAACGACGTGCAGCAGTTCCTGCCCATGGGCGTCCTGGGCGCGTTCACCGCGCTGCTCACCCGCCCCGAGTGGTACGTCGCCGTCCTGGCGGGCATCGGCCTGATGATCCTGCTCGCCGGTCTCAACCACGTCCCCGGGCGCGCTCCCCTCTTCCTGTGGCTGCGCAGGGAGAGCCGCTGGTTCCTGACCACGACGTTCCTCCAGTCCGCCGCCCGCCGCCGGTCGACCAGCGTGCGGCTGCTGCGGCCCGTCCGCTCCTGGAGAGCCATAGCGGCACGCACCTACGACGTGGCCGAGGCGATGCGGGCGGGCGGCCCGTTCCCGCTCCAGCTGTACGTGCTGGCGCTGTTCGAGGACCTGCGGGACAACCACCGGCGCGGCAGCTGGGACCTGCGCGGTTTCAAACGGACCCGCCCGCCCGTGCTGTTCCTGCGCCGGATCAGCCGGGAGAACGGCGGCGTCGAACTGGTCAGGGCGGTCAGCGACGTCCGCAGCAGACGCAGCGAGCTCGACCCGCTGCTCATCGTGGCGGGCGTGGCGGCCGGCGACGCCGCACTGCTCGACCGCGGCACCGACACCGCCCCACCGGCCGGCCGTCCGGTGCCCGCGGGCCTGCAGCAGCGGTTGCGGCACTGGTACGACGAGTGGGCCGGGAACCTGAGGGCCGACCAGTCGCCGAGCCGGACGAACGCCCTGCCCTGGGTGCTCAGGGTTCCGCTGCCCCGCGACGAGCTGGTGCCGCTGCGGCAGACGGACTGGCGGTGCGTGCGGGCCAGGCACCGGCCGCCCCTGGCCCGCGTGGTGTGGTCGGCGTACACCCTGCTCCTCGTCCTCGTCCTCGCCGGCACCACGGGTGTCGTCCACTCACTCGAACTGCACCGTACCTACTGCTCGGCGGGGCTGCTGAGCGCCGACCGCGACACCGTACGGCGTCCCGCGCCCGGCGGCGGCACCGAGTGCGTCGGCATAGCCACCGGAGACATCCGGTTCGGCGCGTACCTGCCCGGCGGAGCCGACGAGGAGGGCCGCAGGCTGCGCGAGCTGGAGAACCTGGTGCGCGCCGAGAACGCCGACGTGCTGCGCCACCACCGCGGCACGTACGTCACCGTCGTGTACGCGGGACCGCTCAGCTCCTCCGCGACGGACTCCTCCCTGGTCAAAGGCGCCGAGGAACTGGCCGGCGTGTACCTCGCCCAGCGTGTGGTCAACGAGAACTACACGGTGAAACTCCGGGTGCTGCTCGCCAACGGGGGTGTGGACATGCGGCAGCAGCGCGTGACGGCGGACGCGATCGCCGCGTACGCCGACCGGGACCCGACCCTCGTCGGCGTGGTCGGCTTCGGCCGGGACCTGCAGAGCAGCCTCGACGTCACGCGCCGGCTCCAGGCGGTGGGGCTCCCCATAGTCTCCGGCACCAACTCGGCGACGTACCTGCCCAAGCAGTTCTCCAACTGGTTCAGCCTCGCGGCGCCCGACGAGCACCAGGCGCAGGCGCTCGGCCTCGTCGCCCGGCAGCTGCGCGCCCGGGAAAAGGACCCGTACGCGCTGGTGCTGGCCCGCGACACCTTGGACACGCAGGACCGCTACACCAGCGAACAGGCCCTGTACGGCGGGAGGATGCTGCGCCGGGAGCGCTTCCGGCTGCTGCCCGAGCGGCGCTACCGGGTGGCGAACGGCAAGCCCGAGCTGCGCCTGCACGCGGAGAGCATCTGCCAGGGGAAGACGGTTCCCTCGGTGATCTACTTCGCCGGACGGGTCGAGGACATCGGCCCGCTGATGACCCAGCTGGGCACCGAACCGGGCTGCGCGAGCCGGGAGATCTCCATCCTGACGGGCGACGACCTGAGCAAGGCCAGGTTCTCCGGCACGGGCGGCCGCGACGGCGTGGCCCCCCGGATCACCCTCTACCACGCCGCCCTGGCCGAACTGAAGGAGGCCGCGTCCACCACCGCCTTCTACGAGGACGCCGCGAAGTACCTCCCCTGGCTCAAGGGCAAGGAAGTCACCTACGACGCCCCCGGCTTCGCCAGCGGCCAGACGGCCCTCGCCCACGACGCCACCCGTGCGCTGTACTGGGCGGCCAGCCTCGGCGACGTGCACCAGAGCCGCGCGGCGACCTGGGTCAACCTCAGGGGCGTGAAGCTCGACGGGATGGCCACCGGAACGATCGACTTCACCGACGCGCCCCTGTACGGCGAACGCCACGGCCACAGCATCGTCCTCAAACGGGTCCGCAGGACCCCGCGCGGTGTCTCGGAGTCGGAAGTGCTGTGCAGCCGGCCGGCCGGCAGCACCAGGCCGCTCAGCGTGAAGGAGTGCTCCATCGGATGACCGGCACCGGCCCGGGCCGAAGGGCGGCCCGGGCCGCTTCACGAAGGTTGTTACGCTCACCGGATGAGTATTCCGGGACCCGGCGAGATCCGTGCGCTGCACGAGAAGTACGCGCCCACCGCCGAGGCGTTCGCCGTCGTGCACACGCACTGCGAGATCGTGTGGAGCATCGCCGAACAGCTCCTGTCCGACCCCCGCCTGCGCCACCTCGACGCCGGCCTGGTCCGCGCCGGGTGCCTCCTGCACGACATCGGCGTCTACCGCCTCTACGACGACAACGGACGGCTGGACCACACGCAGTACATCCGGCACGGACTGCTCGGCCACGAGATCCTGGAACAGGAGGGCTACCCGGAGCCGCTGCGCCGGTTCTGCTCCCACCACACCGGCGTCGGCCTCACCCGGCACGACATCCTGAGCCAGAACCTCCCGCTGCCTCCCGCCGACTACCTCGCGGTGACCGGCGAGGAGCGGCTGGTGATGTACGCGGACAAGTTCCACACCAAGTCCCGCCCGTCGGTGTTCCTCACCCCCGACGAATACGCCGCCCACGTCCGCCGCTTCGGCGAGGACAAGGTCACCGCGTTCCAGTCCCTGCGCACGGAGTTCGGCGACCCGGCCCTGTTGCGGGCGGTGCCGTCCGGTGGTACGTCGGTCGGCACGTGATCGAGGGTCGCCGTCCCACCGGTGCCCCTCGGTTCACAATCGGCCTCGCGACGCACATGAGCCAACACTCACTGCACAGCCACCGCAGGGGTCGGCAAGGACGACAAGGCGGGTGCTGCGGCTGCGCATGTGGCGGGCAGTCGGCCGTCATATGGTGGGAGACCACCGGGCCGCGCTGCCCGAGTTCGAGGCGCCGGCCGGACTGAATGACGTCCTCGACATCGTCCGCGCCCGTCGACGGCGGCGTGAGCGAGAGCGCGGTGGAGCTGCGTCGCGACATCGGCATGCTGCTGCTCGCGCAGGGCGGACGGCGGACGCCTTCGCCGTCCCGGACCCGCTGCACGCGGACCTGTGCCTGGTGTTCGGCCCGGACGACGAGCTGACCGCCGAGGTGGCGGAGACCCTGGCCGTGATCCGGCTGGATCTCGACGGCGACGGGCCCGGCTGTCCCGCCTGACCCGAGGCACCGCTGTTGCGGCCGCCTCGGCCGGCGTCCGGTCCTGTTGCCGGGAACTGCCTGAGTTCGTCCGGGCGAGGGCAGGTACCACCGTCGCTGTCCGGATCGGCTACAGTCTGCTCACTTCGCGGCAAGGGGTACGGGGGGAAGCAGTGCAACTCGGCACATGCTCGGTTTGTCGGCTACAGCTGCCCGTGAGCAAAGGACTCATCGTCTCCCACAAGGTGAGAGGGCAGGCGTGTTCGGGATCCGGCCGGGCGGCTGCGGTCCCGCACCCGGTGGAGAGCGACACCCCGACCACCGGTGCCCCGGCCGGCGACGCCTCGCCCGCCGGCGGCGCTCCGCCCACCAGCGGCGGCAGGAACACGCTGCGGCGCCCACCGGTGGACGCCCGGGTGGAAACGGCTCAGCTACTGCTCACGGCCCTGGGCGTCGTCGCTTTCCTCGTCGCCCTCATCTGGCTGTTCTTCTCCGATGTCGTCCCGCTGATCGCGCTGGCGGTTGCCGCTGTCGCGGCAATCGCCGTGCGGGTCCTCGACGCCACCCCGGCGGGTCGGCGCAACACCGCCCGGAACGAGGCCAGAACGGCCCGACAGGCCGAATTGCGCGAGAGGAGGGCCGCCCGCACCGAGCAGAAGCGCCAGCAGGAGCGGCAGGACGCTCTCGCACGCGAGGCGGCCGAAGCGGCCCGGGAACTGCAGCGCGCGGTACGTCAGCTGCTCGACGGCTTGCCGGAGCGTGGAACGCCACAGGACGAGGCGATCGCGTACTGCCTGTCGAGAACCGGCGCGGCACGCGACCCACGCGTCCGGGCCGAGGCGGAGCAGCTCGCGCGACGGTATCTCGCCGTCGACGAGCGCATCCTGTGCGTCGCCCAGGCGGTGGCCACCGGGACCGGGAAGCGCCGGGCGTTGTTGGTCCTCACCGACCGCTCTGCCGCCGTGTCGGACAGAGGCACCTCCTACCGGTACGACCCTGATCCCGATGATGTGACCGAAGGCTGGGGACTGCAGGTCGGAGAGTTGCTCTTCTCCTTCCTCGACAACCCCCGGTTGCCGATCGCCCTCGCGGCCCGGGAAGAGGCCGCGGCCCTAGCCGCACCGGCCTCGCCCCCGGCGGGCCGGCCCGAGCCCCGGTTGATCCGCACCGCGCGGGAGTCAGAACTCGTCGCCGTCGACTGGATGCGTTACCTGGGCTTCACCGATGCCGTGGCCACGCCCGTCGGCGCCGACGAGGGAATCGACGTCATCTCCGAACGGGGCCTGGCGCAGGTGAAGATGGAGGGCAGCCGCACCACCCGCCCGACCGTCCAGCAACTCCACGGCGTCGCCACTGCGAAAGAGAAGAAGGCCTTGTTCTTCTCAATGGCCGGCTACACCCCGCCGGCCCTCGCATGGGCCTCGGAACACGGCATCGCCCTCTTCCAGTACGACCGCCAGGGGACGCCCCAAGCGGTCAACACGCCCGCTCTGCGGCTGCTGGAGACGGCCGACGCACGAGCGTCCCAGCCGGCCGGGGCCGAACACGGCGGCGACACGTAGCCCGCGGGTCCTGCGTCCTCTTCCGTCCGCTGCGCCAGCCATGGCGGAAATGCCTCCGGGTCGCCGGTCCGGGACGCCGGGCGCGGTAGGGACCGGCCGGGCCCGGCTCTCCGCGGAAGCACAGGCACGGACCCGCGCCGTTGATCACGGAGCCCCACGCCTCCTGAGCTGCCCGATCGCCCAGCTGGAGGACGAGCTGGACGCGCTGGTCGCCCGGGTGCGGGCGTGGATGGACGCGGGTGTCGGCGCCGGGGAGATCGAGGTCAGTGCCCGCTTCGACAAGACGTGCGCGAAAGCCGTCATGCCCAGCAGGATCGGCGCGACTCCGCGCGGCGGGTCGAGCACCAGATCCATCGCCGGCCCCTCGGTTCTTCACGGCTCGTCTTCTCAGGATGTCTTAGTGCATCGTCAGCCCTTCTGCTCCACCCGCACCCAGTCCACCTCCGCCTGCACTCCCCCGCCCGCGATCCGGTCCACGCTGGACTGCGGCAGGCCCCAGTAGGGGGTGGTGACCTTGTTCCAGCCGGCCGGGTAGGCGCCGCCGAGGGCGAGGTTCAGGATGACGTACTGGTTGTGGTCGTAGACCCACTGGCCCCGGGTGGACTCCAGCTTGTTGCGGGTCGTCTCCTGGACCAGGCGGTCGTCGACGAAGAACCGCATCGTCGTCGGGGTCCACTCGACCGCGTAGGTGTGCCACTGGTCGGCCGTGCCGCCGCCCGGATACGTCTGGCGGGCACCGATGTTGCCGTCGGCCGAGTAGCCGGGGCCGTGCAGCGCCGTGCTGGTCCAGTCGGGGTAGCCGATGTTCTCCATGATGTCGGTCTCGCCGGAGGCGGGCCAGGAGACGGACGGGTCGTCCACGTTGCTGCCGAGCAGCCAGAACGCCGGCCAGAACCCGTCGCCGACCGGCAGCTTCATCCGGGCGCTGACCCTGCCGTAGGTGAAGTCGAAGTGGGTGTTGGTGTCGACGCGGCCGGAGGTGAAGTCGTAGGTGCCGCCGCCCGCCCGGGTGCAGCCCTTGCAGTACTTGGCCCGGAGGATCAACTCACCGTTCTCGGTGCGGATGTTGTCCGTGGAGTCGACGTACGCCTGGGACTCTCCGTTGACCGGGCCCATCTCCGTGCCGGTGCGCACCACCCGCCACTTGGAGCGGTCGAGTGCGGCGCCGGTGAAGTCGTCGAAGAAGGTGGTGCGGTAGGTGCCCGGCTGGTCGGCGGGCAGGGCCGGGTAGGCCGCTGAGGCGCTGCCGCCGGTGCCCCAGACCTGGAACTCGTACAGCGAGTAGCCGAACTGGGCGGTGGCGGGGGCCGGGTTGTAGAAGGACCGGCGCTCCTTGCCGAGCATGCGGACGTAGCGGCCGGTGACCGGTGCGGGGAGGGTGACGGTGTCGTGCAGGCCCACGGCCTCGGACGGGGACTTCACGTTCGCGCGGCGGGCGGCCACGTCGGCGGCCGAGGGCTGGTACACCGTGCGCCAGGTACGGTTGTCGTCGGAGACCTGGAGCTGGTAGTCGACGGCGTAGGCCGCCTCCCAGTAGAGGTCGGCGGAGGAGATGGCCGAGGGGGCGCCCAGGTCGACCGAGACCCAGCGGTCCGCGTTCCAGTCGCTGGACCAGCGGGTCGCGTCGTCCTTGAGGTTGGCGGGCCAGCCGCCGTCGGTGACGAAGGCGGGTGAGTTTCCGGCGTGTTGGTAGAGGTTCGAGTACGCCGGGTGGTTGAGGGCCAGGTTGGTGCGGGTTGTCGACGCCGGGGCGGGCTCGCCGCCGTAGACCTTGAAGCTCCACAGCGAGTAGCCGTAGGGCGTGGCGCGTTCGAGGCCGCGCAGGCGGACGTAGCGGCCGGTGGCCTCCTGCGGGTAGGTGTGCGCGGTGACCGTGCCGCCGGTGCCCGCGGTCTCGGTGTAGAAGGGCGTCCAGTCGGTGCCGTTCCGGGACACCTCCAGGACGTAGCGCTTGCCGTACGCCGCCTCCCAGTCGAGGACGACTCGGTCGACGCGGATCACCGAGCCGAGGTCGACGCGGATCCAGGCGTCGTCGGCGAAGTTGCTGGACCAGCGGGTGGCGCCGTTGCCGTCGAAGGCGAGGCCGGGCACGGTGCCGGCGTTCTCGCTGCCGGAGGCGGAGACGGCGGCTGGGTTCACCTGGTAGGCGGCGGCTGCCCGGTCGGTGTCCCAGGCGCTGGCCGCGGGGGCCGCGGAGGCGGGGGCGGCCAGGAGCGGTCCCGAGGACAACAGGGCCGTGGCGGCGAAGGTGGCGAGCAGGGAGCGGCGGACACGGGTCGGCATGCGGCTCTCCTCGTGGGGTGGAGGTTGCACGTACTCAGACTGGACATGTACATGACATTCCAAGGTGCCGACCGGCGGACACGGGTTCCCGTCCGTGTCCGCCGGCCGTCCGGGCCGGGCTCAGGCGGCCCGGCGACTCAGGCCGCGGTGGACGCGGACGATGTCCGCGTACCGGTGGCCGCTGCCCTTGATGGTGCGGACCTGGGTGCGGTAGTCGACGTGGACCAGGCCGAAACGCTTGTCGTAGCCGTACGCCCACTCGAAGTTGTCCAGCAGGGACCAGGCGAAGTAGCCGGCCAGCGGGGCGCCCTTGCGGGCGGCGGAGGCGCAGGCGGCGAGGTGGCGTTCGAGGTAGTCGCGGCGCTCGGGGTCGTCGACGCTGCCGTCGGGGCGGACCACGTCCGGGAAGGCGGAGCCGTTCTCCGTGACGTAGATCCGCCGGGCGCCGTACTCCTCGGTGAGCCGGAGCAGAAGCGCCTCGATGCCGGAGGCGTCGATCTCCCAGTCCATGCCGGTGCGCGGGACGCCGTCGCGGTGGACGGAACGGGCGTACGGCGCGGGCCCGTCGGGGTCGTCGGTGACGTAGGCGGGGAAGTAGTAGTTCAGGCCGAGCCAGTCCAGCGGTGCGGCGATGGCCGTCAAGTCGGCGTCTTTCAGCGAGAGTTCGACGCCGTAGGTCTCCACCATGTCGGCGGGGAAGCCGCGGCCGTGGACCGGGTCGAGCCACCAGCGGTTGACGTGGCCGTCGTGCCGGCGGGCCGCCGCCAGGTCCTCGGGGCGGTCGGAGGCCGGGTGCACGGTGGAGAGGTTGTTGACGATGCCGACCTGCGCTCCGGGGGCGGCGGCGCGGATCGCCTGGGTGGCGAGGCCGTGACCGAGGAGCAGATGGCCGGAGGCGCGGACGGCGGCGGTGAGGTCGGTCCAGCCGGGGGCCATCGTGCCCTCCAGGTGGCCGATCCAGGCCGAGCAGGACGGTTCGTTGAGGGTGGCCCAGAGGGTGACGCGGTCGCCGAGGCGTCCGGCGACGACGGAGGCGTACTCGGCGAACGCCAGGGCGGTGTCCCGCTCCGGCCAGCCGCCGCGGTCCTGGAGCACCTGCGGCAGGTCCCAGTGGTAGAGAGTGACGGACGGGGTGATGCCCGCCTCCAGCAGCGCGTCCACCAACTCGTCGTAGAAGGCGAGGCCCTTGGGGTTCACCGGGCCGGTCCCGCCGGGGATCACGCGGGGCCAGGCCACGGACATCCGGTAGGCGTTGACGCCGAGTTGCCGCATCAGCCCGATGTCCTCCCGCCAGCGGTGGTAGTGGTCGCAGGCGACGTCGCCGTGGTCGCCGTTCGCGACCTTCCCGGGGGTGTGGGAGAAGGTGTCCCAGATCGAGGGCGCACGGCCGTCCTCGGCGACGGCGCCCTCGATCTGGTACGCCGCCGTGGCCGTTCCCCACAGGAAGTCACGGGGGAAGGCGGACAGGTCGATGGGTTCGGACACGGAAGTCCCTTCGGGATCAGGGGTGGGGGTCACTTGACGGCACCCGCCGTCAGACCCGCGACGAGATAGCGCTGCAGCAGCAGGAAGCCGGCCACCACGGGCACGCTGACGACCAGCGAGGCGGCCATGATCTGGTTCCAGTAGACGTCGTTGAGGGTGGAATAGCCCTGGAGGCCGACGGCGAGGGTGCGGGTGGTGTCGTTGGTCATGACCGACGCGAACAGCACCTCTCCCCAGGCCGTCATGAACGCGTAGACGGCGACCGCGACGATGCCGGGGACCGCGGCCGGCACGACGACCCGGAACAGGGCGCCGAGCGGGCCGCAGCCGTCCACCAGCGCCGCCTCGTCCAGGTCGCGCGGCACCGAGTCGAAGTAACCGATCAGCATCCAGATGGAGAACGGCAGCGAGAACGTGAGGTACGTCAGGATCAGCCCGCCGCGGGAGCCGAACAGGGCGATGCCGGTGGCGTTGCCGATGTTGACGTAGATCAGGAACAGCGGCAGGAGGAACAGGATGCCCGGCAGCATCTGCGTCGACAGCACGGTGACCGTGAAGACGCGCTTGCCGCGGAACTCGTACCGGCTGACGGCGTAGGCGGCGAACACGGCGATGACCACCGAGCAGACGGTCGCCGCGCCCGCCACGATCAGCGAGTTCGTGAAGTACCTCGCGAGCGGCACGGTCGACCAGATGTCGATGTACGGGCGGACCGTCAGCTTGCTGGGCAGCCAGCGGAACCGGCCGGTGACGTCGGCCAGCGGCTTCAGCGAGCTGGACACCATCACGTACACCGGGGTGAGCACGAAGGCGGCGAGCAGGGTCAGGAACACCCGCCGCGACCACAGGAACGAACGCGGCGGCGCCATCGGCGACTCAGGCATCGGCGGTCCTCCGTCCGCGCGAGGTCAGCAGCAGGTATCCGCCCGTCACGACCAGCAGGAAGAGCAGCAGCAGGACGGACATGGCCGAGCCGGTGCCGAAGTTCCAGGTGACGAAGGAGGATTGGTAGATGTGCACCGAGATGAGGTCGGCGGCCTCGGGAGCGGCCTTGCCGAACAGCACGTACGGCGTGTTGAAGTCGTTGAACGTCCACAGGAACAGCACCAGGACCAGCACCTGGTTGACCGGGCGCAGCGACGGCAGGGTGATGCGGCGGATCTGCTGCCACATCCCGGCGCCGTCCAGTGCGGCGGCCTCGTACAGCTCCCGGGGGATGTTCTGCAGGCCGGCCGTCACGATGAGGAACGCGAACGGCCAGCCCTTCCACACCGACACGGTCAGCAGGGCGTAGAAGCTGTTGCCGCCGATGAGCCAGAACGACGGTTTCCCGGTGAGGTGCAGCTGGTCGTGCAGCACGTGGTTCACCAGGCCGTTGTCGTGCTGGAACATGAACACCCAGGTGATGACCGCCGCGTAGACGGGCAGCGCGTACGGCACCAGGAACAGCGCGCGCAGCAGGCCGCGGCCGCGGAAGGTGTCCTGCATGAAGACCGCGGCGGCCGTGCCGATCAGCCAGCACAGGCCGACCGACAACAGGGTGAAGCCGACGGTGACCCCGAACGACTGCAGCAGCGCCTGGCCCACGGGAGCGTCGAAGTCCACCGACACCCGGTAGTTGTCCAGGCCTCTCCACGGAGCGGTGCTCCAGTCACGGATGTAGAACTGCGTGAGCTCCTTGAAGCTCATCACGATGCCGATCACCATTGGCACCAGGTGCACGAGGAGTTCGAGGAGCAGCGCGGGCAGGAGCAGCAGGTACGGCAGGGAGACGCGGCGGATCCACCCGGCGCGGCGGCGTGGTGCGCGCGCCGCGCCGGGGGACGTCTCGCGCACCGGTTCCCTCAGTGCGGTGGTCGTCATGGTGGTCACGCCGCCGGCATCTGCTGCTGGGCCTTCTCCAGCTTCGCCTTCACCGAGTCGGTGGTCACGGCGCGTCCGGCGGCGGCGTCGGCGAACAGCTCCTTGACTGCCGTACCGACCGTCGTCTCGAACTGCGACTCGGACGGCACCTGCGGCAGCGCGGCCGCGCTCGTGGCGAGGGTGTTCTTCAGCACCGCGGTGTCGGGGGAAGCGAACGCCGGGTCGTCCTGGGCGGACCGGACCGGCGGGACGGTGCTGTAGGCCGTGTTGAGGATCTTCTGCTCGGCGTCGGACGTCATGAACTTCACGAACTTCGCGGCGCCGCCGAGGTTGTGGGTGTTCTTGAAGACGGCGATGTTGATGCCGGCGACCATCGAGTTGATCTGGGTGCCCTGCCCGGGGGTGCCGGAGCGGACCGGGACGGGGGCGATGCCGTAGGCGTCCTCGCTCATGCCCTGCGACTTTAGGTTGGCGGCGGCGGACTGCCACAGCAGCATCGCCTGCTTGCCCTTGGCGAAGTCGCTGACGGACTGGTTCTGCGCGTACTCGGCGTCGCCGGCCGGGACGACCTCGTCCTTGGCCATCAGATCCACGTAACTCTTCACCGCCTCGACGACCTTGGGGGCGGTGAAGTCGGGTTTGCCGTCGGCGGTGAAGAAGTCGGCGCCGTGCTGCTTGGCGAAGACGAAGACGTGGTGGATGTTCTCCGAGAGGTTCGCCCCCTCGGCGCCGAGCACGGACTTGCCCCGGGCCTTGATCTTCTTGCCGTCGGCGATCAGCTCGTCCCAGGTGGCGGGCGGCTTGCTGATCCCGGCGTCGGCGAAGATCCTCTTGTTGTAGTAGAGGGCGTACGCCATCGAGTACAGCGGCACCGCCGCCGGGTCCTTGCCCTGCACGCCCGTCGAGCCGAGCGCGGACTCCACGAAGCGGTCCCTGCCGCCTATCTTCGCGAAGTTCTGCTCGTCCCACGGCAGCAGCGCGCCGGTCGCCTGCAGCGAGGCGCTCCAGGTGTTGCCGATGTTCAGCACGTCCGGGCCCTGGCCCGAAGTGGTCGCGGTCAGGATCCGGTTGAGCAGGTCCGACCAGGGCACGACCTCCAGTTTCACCTTGATGCCGGTCTGCTTCTCGAACTTGTCGAGCTCCGGCTGGAGAACCTTCTTGTCCACGGCGATGCTGGCGCCCTGGTTGGACGCCCAGTACGTCAGCGTCTTCGGCGAGTCGTCGGACCCGCCGCCGGTGGACGACCCGCCTCCGCAGGCCGTGGCCGCAAGGGCGAGAGACAGGGTGACGGCGCCTACGGCCGCGGCTCGGATCCTGCGCATGGCTCCCGGGTCCCTTCAGGGATTGCACTCATGGCTTAATTTAGGA
This sequence comes from Streptomyces sp. NRRL S-1022, assembly GCF_000720135.1. Classification (GTDB taxonomy): domain Bacteria; phylum Actinomycetota; class Actinomycetes; order Streptomycetales; family Streptomycetaceae; genus Streptomyces. The sequence continues at coordinate 32,451 of NZ_JOIU01000020.1, forward strand.
CGTGAGTTAATCCCGCCGAAGGGCGATCGTCAAGGGATTGGGCGGGGGGATCGGGGGTTTGTTGAGGGCCCGGGGAGGGGCGGGGGTGCAGGTTGGGGGCGGCCGCAGGTTCCGGGCCTCGGTCGGGCGCGGGTCCGCGGGCGGGCACGGACGCCGGTCTACGATCTACGGTCGCCGGTCGGCGGGATACCGGTCGGCGGTCGACGGTCGACGGGATGCTGGTCGGCGGTCGGCGGTCGGCGGGATACGGGTGTGCGGTCGACGGTCGGCGGGATACGGGTGTGCGGTCGACGGGATGCCGGTGCGCGGTCGACTGTCGACGGGATACCGGTGGACGGCCGGCCGTTCAGCCCCGGCTCACCGCCTCCGGCGCCGCGGGTTGCACCGCTCCCGTCGTCCCGTGCTCCCCCGCCGTACGACCACCACTGTCACCGCCGCCCAGTTCCGGCAGAACCGTGAGGAGGCCGACGGCGGCCAGGGCGGCCCCGAGCCAGAGCGGGGCGCGCAGCCCCCAGGTGTCGATGGCGACGGCACCGAGGGAGGAGCCGATGACGACGCCGAGCGTGATGAAGGAGGAGTGGACGGTGTTGACGAGCGGTCCGGCGTTGCCCGCCCGCTGGACCCGGGTGACCATCGCCGGGGTCATGGTGACCCCGGCCAGGCCGATGCCCAGCATGCAGACCACCGCGGGCACGGCCATGCCGGCGAGGACCGCGAGGCCGGCGAGGAAGACCAGGCTGAGCAGCGGGCCCACGGCGAGCACCGGCAGGGTGTACCGGTCGGCGAGCCGGCCGACGACCGTGTTGCCGACGACGGCCGCCGCCCCGTACGCGATCAGGAGCAGCGGGACGGTACCGGCGGAGAATCCGGTGAGCCCGGTGAGGATGGGCGTGAAGTAGCTGAAGGCGGAGAACGTGGCGCCGATGATGAGCGTGCTGCCGGCCAGCGCCAGCCACAGCCGTGGCCGCGTGAAGACACCGGCCTCGGCGCACAGACCGCCGCTCGGCGCGGCAGCCACTCTGGGCACCCCGGCCAGGGTGGCCGCGGCGGCGACCAGGGCGAGCACCGAGACGGCCCAGAACGCGGCGCGCCAGCCGAGCCGTTCACCGATCAGGGTGGACAGCGGCAGTCCGAGGAGGGTGCCGAGCATCAGGCCGTTCATGGCCACGGCGACGGCCCGGCCGCGGATCTCGGGGCGGGTGAGCCGGGCGCACAGCGATATGGCGACACCGAAGAAGGCCTGGGAGGCGACGCCGGTGACGACGCGGGCGGCCAGCATCGTGCCGTAACCGGTGGCGGTGGCGGCGAGTACGTTGCCGGCCAGGAACACGGTGAGGAGCACCGGCAGGGCGGTGCGGGGCGGGAGTTTCATCACCGCCACGGTGAGGACGGGCCCGCCGGCGGCCATCGCGGCGGCGAACGCGGTGATGAGGTAGCCGATCTGCGGGACGGTGGCGTGCAGTGCGGCGGCCATCTGCGGCATCAGGCCGGCGACCGCGAACTCGCTGGTCACCATGGCGAAGATGCCGAGCGCCAGGACGTAGACGGCACGGGGCACGGGAGACTCCTTCGAGTCGGACGGCTAGGTGTTGTGGATCGGTCGGTTCAAAATCGCCGCGCAAGAGACCTAGTTTTGGATCGGTCAGTTCAAAAGTAGGGCGGCCGGAAACGGCGTACCCCATGGGGAGGTCAGCCGGTCAGAGCGTCCAGCGCGACCTCGGCGATCGCTTCCAGAGCGGCCCGGTCGGCGCCGCCCTGCGCGGAGACCCGCAGGCCCGCGATCGTGGCGTTGAGGAAGCGGGCCAGGTCGCCCGCGTCCCGGGCCGAGGTGATGCTGCCGTCACGCCGGCCGGCTTCGACGGCCGCGCGCAGGGCGGCCAGCCGGCGGGCCGTGTCCCGTTCGAGCATCCCGGCCGCGGCGGCGTCGCGGCCGGCCAGTTCCACCGTCGTGTTCACACTGAGACAGCCCAGGCTCCGGCCGCCCGGCCGGTTCTGCGCGTCGCCGTCGAGCACCAGGGCGAACAGCGCGCGGATCCGGTCGCCGCCGCTCGGCCCGGGATCCTCCAGCACCGCAAACTGTGCCGCGTTCATGGCGGTCATGTAGCGGTGCAGGGCGCGCTGGAACAGATCGTGCTTGCTCTTGAAGGCGTTGTAGATGCTGCTGCGCCCCAGCCCGGTGGCGGCGCACAGATCCTGGGTGGAGGTGGCCTCGTAGCCCTTCTCCCAGAAGGTGCGCATCGCCGCGTCCAGGGCCCGCTCCTCGTCGAACGTCCTCGGTCGGGCCATGAGCCGACCCTAACCGTTTTGGATCGGCCATTGCAATACAGCACTCGGAAAGGGGTGCCGGCCCGCGCCGTGAGTCGCGACGACTCGTGGCGAGGGCCGGCACCGCGGACCGTACCCTTACCGGACCGGTGCCCCTGCCGGTGCCTGCGCGTACCCGGCGGGCCGGGTGGTGAAGGCGCCCCGGCCCTGGGTGCGGCTGCGCAACCGCGTTGCGTAGCCGAACAGTTCGGCCAGCGGCACGGTCGCGGTCAGTACGGCCGCGCCGCCACGGGTGTCCGAGCCGCCGACCCGGCCGCGGCGGGCGGCCAGGTCACCGAGCACCCCGCCGACCGCGTCCTCCGGCACGGTCACCGTGACCTCGGCGACCGGTTCGAGCAGCACGGTCGTGCACGCCCGCAGGGCCTCGCGCAGGCCCAGCCGGCCGGCCGTGCGGAAGGCCGTGTCGGAGGAGTCCCTGACATGGGTGGAGCCGTCGGTCAGCGTGACGCGCAGCCCGGTCACCGGGTGCCCGCCGAGCGGTCCCTCGGCGAGCGCGTCCCGGCAGCCGGCCTCCACCGCGCGCACGTACTCCTGCGGCACCCGGCCGCCGACCACGGCGGACCGGAACACGAAGCCGGTGACGCCCGCTTCGGGGCCGAGCGGCTCCACGTCCAGGACGACATGGGCGAACTGCCCCGCGCCGCCGTCCTGTTTGACGTGCCGGAACACGAACCCTCGGACGCCCCCCACGACGGTCTCCCGGTACGCCACCCGGGGGCGGCCCACCGTGACCTCCGGCCCGCCGTCGCGGCGGATCTTCTCCACCGCGACCTCCAGGTGGAGTTCGCCCATCCCGGACAGGACGGTCTGCCCGGTCTCGGCGTCGGTGCGCACCACCAGCGAGGGGTCCTCCTCGGCGAGCCGGGCGAGCGCCGCGGCGAGCCGCCCGGTGTCCGTGCCGCGCCGCGCCTCGACCGCCACGGACACCACGGGTTCGGCGGCCACCGGCGGTTCCAGCAGCAAGGGGGCCCCGGGGTCGCACAGCGTGGCACCGACCCGGGCCGACTTCACGCCCGCCAGTGCGACGATGTCACCGGCGACTGCCCGGTCCAGCTGGACGTGCCGGTCCGCCATGACCCGCACGATGCGCGCCACCCGCTCGGTGCGCCCGCTGCCCGGGTCCCGCACGGTGTCCCCCTTTTCGAGGGTGCCGGAGTACACCCGCACGTAGGCCAGCCGGCCGGTGGTGCTCGCGTTCACCTTGAACACCAGTCCCGCGAAGGGCACTTCGGGATCGGCGGCACGCGACTGCCCGGCGTCCTCGCCGACACCGCGCACGGCGGGGACGTCCAGCGGCGACGGCAGATAGGCCACCACCGCGTCCAGCAGCGGTTCGATCCCGCGGTTGCGGTAGGCGGAGCCGCACAGCACGACGACGCCGTCACCGGTGCGGGTGAGGTCGCGCAGGGCGGCGGTGAGGGTCGCGGCGGAGAGCGTCTCGCGGTCGCAGAACTCCTCCAGCGCGGCCGGATGCCGTTCCGCGACGGCCTCCTCCAGCGCGCGCCGCCGCCGTACCGCCTCCTCCCGCAGCCCCTCGGGCACCGCTGTCTCCCTGGCCGTACCCTCGCCGTCGTCCCACACCAGGGACCGCATCCGCACCAGGTCCACGACCCCGGTGAAACCGTCCTCGGCGCCGATCGGCAGCTGGACGACGAGCGGTACGGGGTGCAGCCGGTCCCGGATGGAGCCGACGGCCCGGTCGAGGTCGGCGCCCGCACGGTCCAGTTTGTTGACGAACGCGATCCTCGGGACGCCGTGCCGGTCGGCCTGCCGCCACACCGACTCGCTCTGCGGTTCGACGCCGGCGACGGCGTCGAACACGGCGACCGCCCCGTCGAGGACACGCAGCGACCGTTCGACCTCGTCGGCGAAGTCGACGTGGCCGGGGGTGTCGATGAGGTTGATGCGGTGGCCGTCCCAGGCGCAGCTGACGGCGGCGGCGAAGATGGTGATGCCGCGGTCGCGTTCCTGCGGGTCGAAGTCGGTGACGGTGGTGCCGTCGTGCACCTCGCCCCGCTTGTGGGTGGTGCCCGTCGCATACAGGATCCGCTCGGTGACGGTGGTCTTGCCGGCGTCGACGTGGGCGAGGATGCCGAGGTTGCGGACGGCGGCGAGGGTGTCGATGTGAGTGCGCACGGCCCGGTGCCTTTCGGGAAGTGGTGCTGGAGCAGGGCGGCGCGATTCCCCGTGTGCCGAGGACGGCGGACGCCGCGGCGGCGGCCCGGAGGGTGCCGGGCGGGCGGCCGGGGTGTCAGCGGGGCGACACGGGCATCCGGTACCGGCCGCGCAGCGGGCACCGGACGGACGAGGACACCAGGATCACCTCGGTCCGCGCAGGGGGAACGACGGCGGCGGTACGGTCACGCACGGCCCGGCTCCCCTCGATCGTCACGGCTCACGAAGCGCGCCGCCCTGGTGCGGGTGCGGCGCGCGGTGCGTGGCGAGTCTAGGAAAACGATCAGGTGGTGGGATAGCGATTTTCCGCCGGGGGCTCGCTGCCGCGACAACGAAGAAACCCCATGGCCGCAGCCATGGGGTTTCTGCCGGTGTCCGAGGGGGGACTTGAACCCCCACGCCCGATAAAGGGCACTAGCACCTCAAGCTAGCGCGTCTGCCATTCCGCCACCCGGACCAGGTGTCTGCCGCCTTGCGGGGTGTGTTCCCCGCGGCGACATGGACAACAATACCAAGGTTTCGGAGTGCGTTTCACCTGCGTATCCGCCTGCGGGGCGGGTGCGGAGCGGCGGATTGCCGACGGTATACAGTCCGCGAGATCCTGCATACGGTAGGTGAGAGACAGGCTCCCGTCTGCTCCCGGGCCGGACCGCCGCGGTCAGGACTCCTTGCGGTGGAGGTACGAGTGGCGGGTGCGCTCGGTGTGTTCCCGCATGAGACGGGTGGCCAGCTCCGCGTCGTGCGCGCGAATGGCCAGCATCAGATCGGAGTGCTCCGACCAGGCGGTGCCCCCGCGCAGGCGGGCCACCGGCGTGTAGTACCAGCGCACCCGGCGTTCGACCCGCGCGGCGAGTTCCGACAGAACGGCGTTCCCGGCCAATTCCATGATCTTGGCGTGGAAGGCGGCGTTCAGCGCCACGGCCCGGTTCACGTCGTCGGCCGCGACGGCGGTCCGGCCCTGCTCCACGATCAGCCGGAGTGCCTGGACACCCGCCTCGTCGGCGTTCAGGGCGGCCAGCCGGGCCGCCTCCGCCTCCAGCAGGGTGCGGACCGTGAGCAGCTCGTCGGCCTCCGCCTCGGTCGGCTCGTGCACGAACGCTCCCTGCGCCGGCCGCAGATCCACCCAGCCCTCGGTGTTGAGCCGCTGAAGGGCTTCTCGCACGGGCTGACGGGAGACGCCGAGGTGTCCGGCGAGGTCACTCTCCACGAGGTGCTGGCCGGGTTGCAGGGCACGGGTGGTGATGAGGTCCAGCAGCGCCTCGTACACGCGTTCTCGCAACGGGCCCGGACGTTCCAGCCTGGGCACCGCCCCCAGCGGCAGTCCGGTCGACAACATCGCGGTCCCCCTCCTGGGCAGGCCCGGGCGCGCGTGCGCTGGACGCTCAGCACCAATGGTCTTTTGTCTGCAGTCCGCGATGCACCGTATTCAGGAGACGGTGCACACCATCCCGGACTCAGGGGCAGCGTACGACCTGCCCGGCGTACGACAGGTTGCCGCCGAAACCGAACAGCAGCACCGGATCACCGGTGCTGAGCGCTCCTCGCTCGACCAGCTTGGAGAAGGCGAGCGGAATACTGCCGGCGGAGGTGTTGCCGGATTCGGTGACATCGCGGGCGATCACCGCGTTGACGGCGCCGAGCTTCACGGCCAGCGGCTCGATGATCCGCAGGTTGGCCTGGTGCAGGACGACCCCGGCGAGGTCCTCGGGTGCCACACCCGCCTTCTCGCAGGCTTTGCGGGCGATGGCCGGCAGCTGGGTGGTGGCCCAGCGGTAGACGCTCTGCCCCTCCTGCGCGAACCGCGGCGGCGTCCCCTCGATCCGTACCGCGTGCCCCATCTCCGGCACCGACCCCCACAGCACCGGCCCGACCCCGGGCTCCTCCCCCGCCGCGCATGCCGTCAGGACGGCCGCCCCGGCTCCGTCGCCGACGAGGACGCAGGTGGAGCGGTCGGTCCAGTCCGTGACGTCGGACATCTTGTCGGCGCCGACGACCAGGGCCCGGGTGGCCGCACCGGCCCGGAGCGTGTGGTCGGCGGTGGCCAGGGCGTGAGTGAAGCCGGCGCACACCACGTTGACGTCCATGGCGGCGGGCTGCGGGATGCCGAGCCGGGCCGCGACCCGGGCGGCGGTGTTCGGGGAACGGTCGATCGCGGTGGAGGTGGCGACGAGGACCAGGTCGATGTCGCCCGGGGAGAGGCCGGCCGCGGCAAGCGCCTTGGCGGCGGCGTGCGCGGCCAGTTCGTCGACGGGCTCGTCGGGGCCGGCGATGTGCCGGGTCCGGATGCCCACGCGGGAGCGGATCCACTCGTCACTGGTGTCGACCATGCCTGCGAGCTCGTCGTTGGTGAGCACCTTGGCGGGCTGGTAGTGACCGATGGCGGCGATGCGTGAGCCGTTCATGCAGGGGATCCCCTCGTGCCGTGGGTAGCGGGATCCACAGTCTGATCAGTGACTCACGGGTACGAGGGCAGGTGAACCCACAGGAATCGGGCGCCGGGATTGTCGGCTCTCCTCAGACTGCCCGACGTACCCGCGGCGGCGGCGCCCTACGGCCTCCCGGGCGGACCAGGTCGACCGGGCAACCGGACTCCGCCTGGCTTCCCATGTGCAGGACAATGTGTTCGTGGAGGTCACCTCGGGCACACGACGCCCCGGTGACCCACGGCACCCTCTGCATCAAGGGCCGCTTCCGCTACCAGTACCTACAGAACCGGGGCTGATCAGAACATGGGACGAGTCACGGAACGACGCAAGGTCCTCCGCATCCGGGACGGCGCGGTCTCCACCCGGCCGGACACGCTCGTCGCCGAGGAGCCCCTGGAGATCCGGCTCGACGGCAAGCCGCTCGCGATCACCATGCGCACCCCCGGCGACGACTTCGCGCTGGCGGCGGGCTTCCTGGTGAGCGAAGGAGTCCTGGCTACGGCATCCGATCTGCAGAATATTGTCTACTGTGCCGGGGCGACCGCAGACGGTACGAACACCTACAACGTCGTCGACGTGAAGACGGCGCCCGGTGTCACGCTCCCGGACTTCAGCCTGGAGCGGAACGTCTACACCTCCTCCTCCTGCGGTCTGTGCGGCAAGGCGAGCCTGGACGCCGTCCGTACGACCGCGCGCTGGCCGATCGCCGACACTCCCCCGCTCCGGGTCACCCCCGAGCTGCTGGCGAGCCTTCCCGACCGGCTGCGGTCGGCGCAGCGGGTGTTCGACCGGACCGGGGGCCTGCACGCGGCGGCCTTGTTCAGCGAGGACGGAGAGCTGCTGGACACCCGCGAGGACGTGGGCCGGCACAACGCGGTCGACAAACTGGTCGGGCGGGCGCTGCAGAACGGCGGACTGCCGCTGTCCCGGACGATCCTCATGGTCTCCGGCCGCGCCTCCTTCGAGCTGGCCCAGAAGGCGGTGATGGCGGGCGTCCCCATGCTCGCCGCCGTGTCGGCGCCCTCGTCGCTCGCGGTGGACCTGGCCGCGGAGACCGGCCTGACCCTGGTGGGCTTCCTGCGGGGCAGTTCGATGAACGTCTACGCGGGCGAGGACCGGATCGCCCTGCAGGAGTCGGCCACCCCCAGCTGACCTCTGTGCTTCCGCGCCGTCCTCGGCCGGCCGACGCGTGGCTCCGTCACCCCTGCGTGCCGGAGATCCGCTGCAGCAGGTCCATGAACTGCTCGCGTTCGGCGGCCGACAGGGGGGCGAGCAGTTCGTCGTTGGCCCGGCGGGCGGCCTGTTCGCAGCGTACGAGCAGCCGGGCGCCGTCGTCGGTGAGTGAGACGGCGTTCTTGCGCCGGTCACGGGGATCGGGGGCCCGGTCGACCAGGCCGGCGGACTGCAGATCGTTGAGGATGCCGACGACGTCCTTGGGGTCGAGGCTCACGCTGCGGCCGAGGTCGACCTGGGCCACCGGGGCGAGGTCCCGGACGGCGGAGAGCACGACGTGGTGCCACATCTTCAGCCCCTCGGCCGCGAGGGCCTCGGCGACGAGGACGCGGCCCCGTGCGGCGGCTCGCCCGAGGAGCCAGCTGGGCAGGGAGCGGATCGCGGGCAGGGGTGCTTCGGCCATGACGGCAGCCTATCCGAAGAATCATTGGACTTCCCAACGAATCTCCCCTACCGTTGGGACTCCCAACGATTTCATGGGTATGCCCCATGCTGAGCGCGCCGGCTCGCCCGGCCCCAGGAGGTTGTCATGCGCCGTGTCCGGTACGAGTCCACCGGCGGACCCCTGTTCGTGGAGGAGGCCCCCGTTCCCCAGCCCGGCCCCGGGGAACTGCTGGTGCGCTGCGCGGCGGTGGGGATCACACTGCCGATGGTCCGGAAGGTGGCCGAGGCCGCGGAGCCGGTGACACTGGGGGGTGAGGTCGCGGGTGAGGTGGTCGCGGCCGGCGAGGGCGTCACCCGCTTCCGCGTCGGCGACCGGGTGACCGGACTGTGCTTCGGGTACGGGTACGCCGAGTACGCCGTGCTGCACGAGGCCATGACCTCACCGATACCGGACGACGCCGACGCCGTGACCGCGGTCGCGCTGGTGCGCAGCGGCCTGGTGGCGCTGGGCGCGCTGGAGGCGGCACGGCTCGCACCGGGAGAGTCGGTCCTCGTCACGGCGGCGGCGAGCGGCGTCGGGCATCTCGCCGTGCAGCTGGCACGGGCGCGGGGCGCGGGACGGGTGGTGGGGGCCGTATCCGGTCCGGCGAAAGCGGACTTCGTCCGCTCACTCGGCGCGGACGACTATATGCGGTATGACGACGACAGCTGGGGGGATCCGGTCGACTGTGTACTGGATGCCGTCGGCGGTGACCTGCTCACCCCCGCCCTCGCCGCGCTCGCCCCGCACGGACGCCTGGTCGCCTACAGCTCCGGCGGCGGCACGATCCAGGCGTACGACCTGCTGGTGGGTGCCAAATCGGTGATCGGCTTCCAGATGGCGCTGATCGCCCGTGGCCGGCCGGACCTGTACGAGCAGTGGCGGCAGGACCTGTGGCGGCTGTTCGCCGAGGGCGCCGTGAAGCCCGTCGTCCACGGGGAGTTCGCCCTGGAGGACGCGGCGGCCGCTCACCAGGTGATCACGTCCCGGACCAACCTCGGCAAGGTCGTTCTGCGCCCATAACCGTCTGCACGCTTCTTGTGACGTGCACCACCCCCAACTACCGTCGATGGGACGGACGTTGGACGTTGGACGTGGGATGTCGGGATGTCCGGATGTCCGTCCGATGAAGGGCAGGTCGCACCGTGCCGTCACGTATTCGCACCCGTCTCAGATCCGCGCTCGTCCTCACGGCCGTCACCGCTGCCGGCCTGCTCGCCCCGCTCGTCCCCGCCCACCCGGCCCAGGCCCAGCCGGCGGGCGGCACGGCACCGCGGTTCGAACAACAGGCGCTGTTCAAGGCCGCCCAGGACCCCGGCTACGCCTGCTTCCGCATCCCTGCGGTCGTCAGAACGGTCGACGGCACGCTGCTGGCGTTCGCCGAGGGCCGGGTCCTCAACTGCGGGGACGCGGCCGACATCGACATCGTGCTCAAACGCTCCACCGACGGCGGCCGCACCTGGGAGCCGTTACAGGTGGTCAACGAGGGCGCCGGTGACACGCACGGCAACCCGGCACCGGTCGTGGACCGCGCCACCGGCCGCGTCTGGCTCGCCGAGACCTACAACACGGGCCGTACGGACAGCGCCGGCTGCCCGGTCCCCTGCGACCGCACCCCGCATCTGCAGTACAGCGACGACGACGGCCGGACCTGGTCGGAGCCGCGCGATCTCAGCCCCGAGATCCTGCCCGCCGACTGGAACTCCTGGTACGCGACCGGCCCTGTCCACGGCATCCAGCTCACCCGCGGCCGGTACGCGGGACGCCTGGTCTTCGGGGTCAACGCCGAGACGTGGAACGGCAGCAGGGTCACCGCCAACCACGCGGCACTGATCGTCAGCGACGACCACGGCGGCCACTGGCGGACCGGCGCCACCGACACCTGGCCCATCGCCGCCGACGGCACCTTCCGGCAGAAGCCCTCCGAACTGACCCTCGCCGAGCGCGGGGACGGCTCGGTCCTGGTCAGCGGCCGGGAGCAGGACGGTACCGACCTCGGTCACCGTACCCAGGCCGTCAGCCGCGACGGCGGCACCAGCTTCACCGCCCCGTTCCGCGACCTGCCCGACCTCTACACCCCTCAGGTGCAGGGCTCGCTGCTGCGCCTGGGCCACCGTCTCCTGCTCGCCTGCCCCGGCGACCCCGACCGGCGGCGCACCATGATGATCCGTTCCTCCTACGACGGCGGCCGGACCTGGGACAGCGTCGACCGCGGCACGGTCGTCAGCACGGACTGGTCCGGCTACTCCGACCTGGTGCGCGTCGACTCCGGCACGGTCGGCCTGATGTACGAGGGCGGCGCGGTGGACGCCCGCGACGAGATCCGCTTCGCCCGCTTCACCGAGGACTGGCTGGCCCCGCGCCGCGGCCCCGACCCCGTCACCGCCGACTTCGCCCCGCACGCCCGCCCGGCGGCGGTGCTCGGCGACCCGGAGGGGACGGACGGGGTGTCCGGCAAGGCGCTGGAGTTCGACGGCACGGACGACGCCGTACGCCTGCCGTACCGCGCCGGCCTCCCCCTGGGCACGGACGACTTCACGGCGTCGCTCTGGTTCCGGTACACGGCGACCACCGGGGAGCAGCCGTTGCTCTGGATGGGCGGGATCGGCACCAGCCAGCCGCAGGTGTGGCTGCGCGGGGAGCCGGCGAACCACCGTGTACAAGCGCTGATCACCGTGCGGAACGGCGCCAGTCCGCCGCAGACTGCATACGTTCGCACGGATATCGCATACAACGACGGCCTCTGGCATCACGCCGTACTCCGCCGCGGCGACGGCCGGCTGTCGTTGTCCGTCGACGGTATGCAGTCTGCCGTCGCCGATGTACCGGGTTCCGTCAGCCGCAACTCCCCCTTCGGCGTCCACCTCGGTCAGCGTATGGACAGCCGTGCCTACTTCACCGGCGCACTGGACGAGGTGCGTGTCTGGGACCGGGCGCTCACCGACGGGGAGCTGGCCGACAAGGACGTTCTGCGGTCACCGAAGGACACGGTCCTCTGGCTGCCCCTCGACCGGGTGCGCGGCTGACCTGTCGGGCGTGTCCTCGGCCGCCTCGGGATCGCGGGCGTGCCGCTTGGCGATGACCGCGCACACCATCAGCTGCATCTGGTGGAAGAGCATCAGCGGCAGGACGGCGAGGGAGGCGTGGCTGCCGAAGAGGACGCTCGCCATGGGCAGCCCGGAGGCGAGGGATTTCTTCGACCCGGCGAACTGGATGGCGATCCGGTCCTCCCGGCCGAAGCCGAGGGCCCGGGCGCCGTACCAGGTCAGGAGCAGCATGACGGCCAGCAGGACGGCCTCGACACCGAGCAGGCCGGCCAGCCGTACGGGGCTGACCTGGTGCCAGATGCCCTGGTTCATGCCCTCGCTGAAGGCGCTGTAGACGACCAGCAGGATGGAGCCGCGGTCGACGAGTCCCAGGACCTTCTTGTGCCGGGTGACGAAGCCGCCGATCCAGCGCCGCAGCAGTTGCCCGGCGAGGAACGGCACCAGCAGCTGGAGCACGATCTTCACCAGTGAGTCGGTGGAGAACCCGACCCCGTCGCCCCCGAGCAGTCCCGCCGCGAGCAGCGGGGTGATGACGATGCCGGCGAGTGAGGAGAAGGACCCGGCGCAGATCGCGGCGGGCACGTTGCCCCGGGCGATCGAGGTGAAGGCGATGGACGACTGGATCGTGGAGGGCACCAGCGTCAGGAAGAGCAGGCCCTGGTAGAGGGGCTGGGTCAGCAGGACCGGGACCAGTGCGCGGGCGGCGAGCCCGAACACCGGGAAGACGACGAAGGTGCAGATCAGCACGGTGACGTGAAGCCGCCAGTGCCTGAGTCCGTCGAGTGCCTCGCGGGTGGACAGCCGGGCGCCGTAGAGGAAGAAGAGGAAGGCGATCGCGGCGGTGGAGGCGCCGGAGGTGACGTCGGCGGCGGTACCCCGGGCGGGGAGGAGCGCGGCGAGACCGACCGTCCCGAGCAGCAGGAGGACGTACGGGTCGATCGGCATCCGACTCGGCCGGCGCAGGCGTTTCACAGTGCTCCGATTGCGATGGGTGACGGGCGTTTCCGGGGCCGTGGGACCCCTCTCCATCGTCCTCTTGCGGCGGCCGATCGGGAATGCCGCACACCGCTCTCACTGCCATCACACGTCACGATGACCGCGCTAGGCTCGGGTGGTGTGTACGACCCCACGCACTTGCGCACCTTCCTGGCGGTCGCCCAGACGTTGAACTTCACGCAGGCGGCCCGGCGGCTGGGGCTGCGCCAGTCCACGGTCAGCCAGCATGTGCGCCGGCTGGAGGACGCGGCCGGCCGGCAGCTGTTCGCCCGGGACACCCACTCCGTGGAGCTGACCGAGGACGGCGAGGTGATGCTGGGGTTCGCCCGCCGGATCCTGGAGGTGCACGAGCAGGCCACGGCGTTCTTCACCGGCACGCGCGTGCGTGGCCGGCTGCGTTTCGGCGCCTCGGAGGACTTCGTGCTGACCCGGCTGCCGGAGATCCTGGAGGGCTTCCGCTACGACCATCCGGAGGTCGACCTGGAGCTGACGGTGGAGCTGTCGGGGACCCTGCACGAGCGGCTGGCCGCCGGGAAGCTCGACCTGGTGCTGGCCAAACGGCGTCCGGAGGATCCGCGCGGTGAGCTGGTGTGGCGCGACGACCTGGTGTGGATCGGCGCGGAGCGGCTGCGGCTGGAACCCGACCGGCCGGTTCCGTTGATCGTGTACCCGCCGCCGGGCATCACCCGGGCCCGGGCACTGGAGGCGCTGGAGCGGCAGGGCCGTCCGTGGCGGATCGTGTGTACGAGCGGCAGTCTCAACGGGCTGATCGCGGCGGCCCGCGCCGGTCTCGGCGTGATGGCGCACTCCCGGCGGCTGATCCCGCCGGGCCTGTTGCGGCTGCCCGACCGCGCGGGTCTGCCCGATCTGGGCAAGGTCGACTTCGTTCTCGTCCACGGCCGCCGCCGGGGGCCGGCCGAGGCTGCCGCGAACGCGCTGGCCTCGGCGGTCCTGGCGGGCGGCGAACGACTGCGGCGCAGCGGCGGCTGACCGCGGCCGGCGGCCCGACCAGCCCTGCGGGGACAGCCCGGCCGGCACCGCACGGACAGTCCGACCTGCGCCGCCCGGAAGCCCGACCTGCACCACACGGGCAGCCCGACCAGTACGAGGCAGGGGCGGCCCGCGCGTGGGCCGCGGTAATCGGCGCGTACAGATTCGGTGGAGATTACGGGACCGAAACTTACTGACCCGTCAGTACGGTGTCCGGCCCTTCCCCATGTGCGGGCATTTCGTGACCGTCGTCCAGGTGGAACGTGAGGTTTGCTCGGTTTCCGTACCCCTCCCGGATACCGACCGGGTGGGGTAGCTTTCACCGCGCTGTGCGGTGCGTGGGCCAACGTCACTGAGGCGCGAGAGACGGGGAGCGAGGTTGCGGGAGTTCACCAACCCTCCGCTGACGTCGGCGCCGCCGGCGGGCGGTCTGGCAGACGTCGTCTTCGACCATGCCCTGACCGACCCGCTCCACATCGCGCTCGGCCGCAAGGACTCCGGCGGACAGTGGCGGGACGTGACCTCCGCCGAGTTCCGCGACGAGGTCATGGCCCTCGCCAAGGGCCTCCTCGCCCGCGGTGTCCGGTTCGGCGACCGGGTCGCGATCATGTCCCGCACCCGCTACGAGTGGACCCTCTTCGACTTCGCCCTGTGGACCATCGGCGCCCAGGTGGTGCCCGTCTACCCCACCTCCTCGGCCGAGCAGTGCTTCTGGATGCTCTACGACGCCGAGGTGTCCGCGGCGATCGTGGAGCACGAGGACCACGCGATGACCATCGCCACCGTCATCGACCGGCTGCCGCAGCTGCGCCAGCTGTGGCAGCTGGACTCCGGCTGCGTCCAGGAGCTGTACGACGCCGGGGCGCACCTGGACGACGAGGTGGTGCACCGGCACCGGCAGGCGGTCACCCCGGACTCGGTCGCCACCGTCATCTACACCTCCGGCACCACCGGCCGCCCCAAGGGCTGTGTGATCTCCCACGGCAACTTCATGTTCGAGGCGGACACCGTGATCCAGCGGTGGGAGCCGGTGTTCCACTCCAAGAAGGGCGACGAGGCGTCCACGCTGCTGTTCCTGCCGCTGGCGCACGTCTTCGGGCGGATGGTGGAGGTCGCCGCGGTCCGCGGCCGGGTCCGCTTCGGGCACCAGCCGCAGCTGCACGCCGCCGCCCTGCTGCCGGACCTGGCCGCGTTCCGGCCGACGTTCATCCTCGCGGTGCCGTACATCTTCGAGAAGGTGTACAACGCCGCCCGCCGCAAGGCCGAGAAGGAGGGGAAGGCCGGGCCGTTCGAGAAGGCCGTCGACATCGCCGTGAAGTACGCGGAGGCGGTGGAGGCGAAGGCGTGGGGCGTCGGGCCGGGCCCATCGGCCGGGCTGCGGATGCAGCACCAGCTGTTCGACAAGCTCGTGTATGCAAAGGTCCGCGCGGCGATGGGCGGCCGTATACGGAATGCGATGTCCGGCGGATCGGCCATGGACCGCCGGCTGGGGCTGTTCTTCGCCGGCGCCGGCGTCCAGATCTACGAGGGCTACGGCCTGACCGAGTCGACGGCCGCGGCCACCGCGAACCCGCCCGAGCGCACCCGTTACGGCACCGTGGGCCAGGCCGTTCCGGGCGTGACCGTGCACATCGCCGACGACGGGGAGATCTGGCTGAACGGCGGCAACGTCTTCCAGGGCTACCTCAACAACCCCAAGGCCACCGACCAGACCCTGCACGACGGCTGGCTCGCCACCGGCGACCTCGGCTCCCTCGACGAGGACGGCTACCTGACCATCACCGGCCGCAAGAAGGAGATCCTGGTGACCTCCGGCGGCAAGAGCGTCTCCCCGGGCGTGCTGGAGGAGCGGGTCCGCGAGCATCCGCTGGTCAACCAGTGCATCGTGGTCGGCAACGACCGCCCCTACATCGCCGCCCTGGTCACCCTTGACCAGGAGGCGGTCGAGCACTGGCTGCAGATGCGCGGCAAACCCGGACTGGCTCCCGCCGAGCTGGTCCGCGACCCCGACCTGGAGACGGAGGTACGGCGGGCGGTGGTCGCCGCCAACACCCTCGTCTCCCAGGCCGAGTCGATCCGCACCTTCCGCATCCTGGCCCAGCCGTTCACCGAGGAACACGGGCTGCTGACACCCTCGCTGAAACTGAAGCGGAAGGCGATCGAGAAGGCGTACGCGTACGAGGTCGACGCCCTCTACCAGAGCTGACGTCTCGTCGGCGCCCGCCGGCCGAGGACGCGGGCCTGCGCCTGCGCCTGCGCCTGCGCCTGCGCCTGCGGTGGAATCTCCCGTACGGCCCCCACGAGGTGACGACCAGGGCTTCACCAGACCTTTTCCTCCGGTGTACCCGCGGATCACGTGGTCAGGAATGCACGGCGGCCCGTGATCGTTGACGATAGGAGTACCACCTGTCGACAACCGAAGGATCAAGAGGCTCGTGAGCAGCAAGGTCCCCCCGATCATCCTCAACAACGGCGTCGAGATGCCCCAGCTGGGCTTCGGCGTCTGGCAGGTGCCGGACGCCGAGGCCGAGCGGGCCGTCGCCACGGCGCTGGAGGCCGGGTACCGCAGCATCGACACCGCTGCGATCTACGGCAACGAAGAGGGCACCGGCAAGGCCATCGCCGCCTCCGGCCTGCCCCGCGAGGACATCTTCGTCACCACCAAGCTCTGGAACAGCGACCAGGGGTACGACTCCACGCTGCGCGCGTTCGACGCGTCGCTGGAGAAGCTGGGGCTCGACTACGTCGACCTGTACCTGATCCACTGGCCGCTGCCGTCCCGGGACACGTACATCGACACCTACAAGGCGTTCGAGAAGCTGCACGCCGACGGCCGGGTCCGCGCCATCGGCGTCTCCAACTTCCTTCCCGAGCACCTGCGGCGGCTGATCTCCGAGACCTCGGTCGTCCCGGCGGTCAACCAGATCGAGCTGCACCCGCACCTGCAGCAGCGCGAGGCGCGCGAGCTGCACGCCGAGCAGGGCATCGCCACCGAGGCGTGGTCGCCGCTCGGCCAGGGCAAGGGCCTGCTGGAGGTGCCGGCGGTCGTCGCGATCGCGCGGAAGCACGACCGCACCCCGGCCCAGGTCGTGCTGCGCTGGCACCTCCAGCTCGGCAACATCGTGATCCCGAAGTCCGTGACGCCGTCCCGGATCAAGGAGAACATCGAGGTGTTCGACTTCAGCCTGGACGACGAGGACCTCGCCGCGATCAGCGCCCTCAACGAGGACCGGCGCCTGGGTCCCGACCCCGCCACCTTCGACATGGCCTGATCACCGGCCGTACGGCACCGCCGGACCGTCCTGCTCCGGCCACGGCCACGGCCGGGCGCCCCGCTGCCGCGCGGGGCGCCCGGCCGGGCACGGTCGGGCGTGACGGGCGTGACGGGCGTACCGGAACGCACGTACCGGGCGGCGCGGCTCACTCGAAACGCACGTCGGCGTACAGCACCTCAAGCTCCTCCAGGCCGACGACGTCCACGTGCGCCTTGGCCGACGTCTCGTGACGGACGGTCGCCAGGGCCGCGCGCGAGCCGGCGAGGGAGGCACGGTCGACGAACAGCGTGCTCCCCAGGGCACGTCCCCGTTCGCGGTCGATCAGCAGGCAGACCCCGGCCAGGCCGTGCAGCGTCTCGGCCCGCGGCACCACCGTGGCCCGGAAGGTGTCGACGACGAGATCCGCGTCCCGCGGGTCGAACTCCATTCTCGTCGCGCGCAGTCCGCCGCCCTGGCGCGGGTGCACGATCTGGTGGAACACCGCCGCCTCGTAGGAGGCGACGGCCAGGGTGCCCGCGAACGGCTCCAGCAGTCCCGCGCGCCGCTCGCGCATCACCTCGTCGCTGTTGTGCCGCGCCTCCTCGGTCTCCCACCAGCTGACGGTGAGGAGTTTGCCGAGTTCCCGGTCGGCGAACACGCCCGCGCCCCGGTATCCGGGGCGTTCCTCCAGCAGGTCCCGCCCCTGGCTGTTCAGTGACCGGACGGCCGTGTCGAGCAGCGCCGGATCACCGGTCGCGTACACCGCGCGTACGAACATGAGCCCTCACCTCCGGGGTGCGAAGACCACCGACAGTGCCGGACGAAGCGCGAAGTTTCCGCTCTGTCCAGTCTCTACGGCCCGGTAAGTCACCGCAATACGCACAGGTTTCGGCCGTTCGCAAACCGAGGGTTGACGGGGGCATGTCCAAAGCGCCACGGTGTACGGCACCCGGTAAGGAAACTTTCCTAACAGAAGGGGTTCCCCGTGCGCCTCCGTACACTGACCCTCGCCGCGGCCTCCGGCACCGCCCTGCTCGCCGCCGGACTCCTCCCCGCGCACGCCTCCGCCGCCGCCTCCCCCAAGTCCGCCCAGGAGGGCACGGTCAGCGCCGCCGACCTGCTCGCCAAGGTGACGTCGTGTTCACAGATCTCCAGCGGCAAGTACAGGACCGACGAGGAGACCTCGGCCACGGTCCCCGTGTGCGGCAAGAACGGCGCGGTGTTCTGGAAGGCCGACATGGACATCGACTGCGACGGCCAGCGCACCACCAACTGCAACGAGAACCGCGACCCCTGGTACCAGGACGACACCGCCTTCCACCAGTCCGACGGCAAGCCGCTGAAGGCGGAGACCCTCCCGTACGTCGTCGTGCCCAGCACCAGCGGCATCTGGAACTACTCCAGCGCCGGCATCAAGGGCGGCGGCGTGGTCGCCGTCATCTACAACAACAAGGTCGAGTACGCCGTCGTCGGCGACACCGGCCCCACGCAGATCATCGGCGAGGCCTCGTACGCCACCGCGAAGGCGCTCGGCATCGACCCCGACCCGGCCACCGGCGGCGCCGACTCGGGCGTGACCTACATCCTGTTCAAGAACTCCCAGGTCTCCCCCATCGAGAGCCACAGCGCCGCGGTCACCCTCGGCGACAAGCTGGCCAAGCAGTTCCTCGCCGGCAACTGACGCGGCACGCCGATCGGTCGGCCGCCGGCATCGCCCCCTGCCGGATCGGGGAATCCTCACCCGGCCGGGGGCGACCAGTGGTGACACCGGTCCCGGACCGAACGGGGCTATCCGCGGACCGCCGTGTGCACGGTGTACGCCCCCAGCACGAAGACGTCCGGCCGTACGTGCACGCTCGCCGGGTCGGACGGGTCGAGGAGCCGGCCGAGGGTGGCGCGGTCCTCGGCGTCCAGGGCGTCACCGATGCCGTCGCGCAGGCGGGACAGGTGTGCGGCGACGCAGGCGCGGGCCCGGTCGGGGGCGGGGGCGGGCAGATCGAGCAGGAACGTGCGGGTGCGGGTGTGCTTGAGGCCCGCGGCGGCCAGCAGCGCGGGCCAGTCCTCGGTCTCGGCGACCGAGCCCGGCAGGTCGGCGCGCATGCGGGCGAACCAGTCCTCCTCCAGCACGTCCAGCCGCGCCTGCAGTCCCGGGCGGCCGATACCGAGGTCGCGGGGCAGGAAGCGGGAGGGCAGACCGCCCTCGAGCAGGGCGAGGGTGCCGCCGGGGGCGAGCCGTTCGGCGAACGCGGCGAGCGCGGCCCGCTGGTCACCGAGGTGGTGCAGACTGCGACTGGCCCACAGCAGGTCCGCCGGGTAGTCCAACTCGGTGAGCACCTCGGGCAGTTCACCGGCGAGGGTGCCGAAGCGGTCGGCGACGCCCTGACGGGCGGCGCGGGCGCGGGCGCGGTCCAGCAGCGGAGCGGCGGCGTCCACCGCCACGACCCGGGCCCCGGGGAACGCCTCGGCGAACAGGCAGGAGACCACACCGGGACCGCTGCCCGCGTCCACGATCAGGCCCGGCTCGGTCACCTCCTGACCGAGCCACGCCATCACCCGCTCGTAGACGGGGGTGATCAGCTCAGCCTGCGACTCCAGCAGGGGACCCAGTTCGCTCCAGTCGATGTCCGTACCGTGACCGTGACCGTGACCGTGGCCGTGCCGGTGCCCCTGCTGGTGCTCGGTGTCGTGGTGCTCGTGGTGGTCGTGCGCCATGGTGGTCAGCCTCTCTTCCGGGTGCGGTCAGGGTGCGACGGCACACCGGACGGAGGCCAGCGGTGTTGCCGATGCGGCAAAAACAGGACGTGCCGCGGCAAGTTCCGGTGGAGCGGGCATCCACGTGCGGCGGCAGGCGACTCTCCTGCTCGCCGGGGGACGCGTGATCCGCCGGGGCCCGACCGTGGAGGTCCGGCCCCGGCGGAGGTTCACCCGGCTACGGCAGCGACAGCGGCTACGGCAGCGGCGGGTAGGCGTTCTGCATCAGCTGCTGGAACTGGGCGGAGAACCAGTGCCCGGACAGCGGCGCGTTCGGCAGGGCGCCGGAGAGGCTGTTGTTGTTGCGGGCGTTGCCGGTGTACGTCGGGTCGCACATCCGGTCGAAGCCCTTGCCCTCGTCGTTCGCGATGGCGCTGCTGGAGCCGTCGGACTCGCCCGGGGGCTTCATCCACACGTAGGCGTCGATCCCGGCGGCCGGGCCGGCCTGGGGGCGTTCGCCGAGGCCGGCGCCGGCCTGGTTGCACCAGTTGCCGATGTGGATACGGCGGTCGTAGCGGCCGCCGTCGACGTAGGTGTCGACGCTGGTCTTCGCGCCCGGGCCGGCCGGACGGGCGGTGCCGCCCCAGCCGTTGCGGGAGGTGTCGATCAGCATACCGATGGTCGAGTTGAAGCCGACCGACACCAGCTGGTTGCGGAAGGCCTGGGCGAAGGACAGCTCGTCGACGTAGCGGTTCCAGTCGACCCACTTCGACTGGCGGACCGAGGTGCCGTTGACGGTGTCGTTGACGGTGAAGTTGTTCTCCTTCAGGGCGCTGTAGTTCGCCGTGTTGGTGATGAAGCCCTGTACGTCGTCCACCGTCGCGCCCTCGCTGGTGGCCGCCTGCTTGAACAGGCTGGCCGCCGGGGCGAAGTTGTCGTCCCAGCCCAGCCAGCCGTGGTGGCCGGCGTCGAGGTAGTTGTAGACGTTGGGGATGGCGCCGAGCTTCGCGAGGGCGTAGCCGACGCCCTTCACGTAGTTGCCGTTGGCGAGCATGGTGTCGCAGTTGGGCGTGGCGGTGGCCCGGCTGCCGGTGTTGGTGACGAGGTTAGGCAGCGAGTCGATCTCGATCGTGTTGACGATCCGGAGGGAGGCGTACTTCGGGTCGGACAGGATCGCCGCGATGGGGTCGATGAACTGCGTCTTGTACTTGTCGATCTCGGTCGGGCCGAGTTCGCCGTTGGAGGCGAGGGCGGCGCAGTCGCGGCCGGGCAGGTCGTAGATGACGAGCTGGACGACCTCTTCGTTGCTGCCCTTCTGCTTGAGCGCCTCGTCGAGGTGGGCGCGCAAACCCATGGCGCCGCCCGCGCCGTTGATCGCGGCGATGCGGTCGAGCCAGACGCCGGTGGGCTGGTTGGAGATGCGGCTGCCGCCGGGTTCGGCGGCGGCCTTGGCCGACCACTCGGGGTTCACGTAGACCTTGGCGCCGGCATAGGGGTTGTCGACGCGGCTGCCGGTGCCGCCGCCGTTGCCACCGCCTCCGCCCCCGCCTCCGCCTCCGCTGCCCCCGTCGTCGACGTTGCAGGTGACGCCGTCGAGGGTGAAGGTGGCGGGCACGGCGTTGGTACCGCTGTAGGTGCCGTTGAAGCCGAAGCTGACCGAAGCGCCGGTGGCCAGGCTGCCGTTGTAGCTCTCGTTGGCGGCGGTGACCGCGGTACCGCTCTGGCTGAGCTTCGCGTTCCAGCCGCTGGTGACCTTCTGGTTGCCGGCGTACGACCACTTCACCGACCAACTCGACTTGGCCGCACTGTTGTTGGTGACGGTGACGGCGGCGGTGAAGCCGGTGTCCCACTGGTTCTGCACCTTGTAGTCGACGGTGCAGGGGACGGCGGCGGCCGTGGCGGACGCCGGCTGCGTGGTGAGCACCGCCCCAAAGGCCCCGGCGACCAGCGCCAGGGCGGCGAGCAGTGATGTTCTGGTACGGCTCATGAGTGCGGGTTCCTTCGGTGGTCCGTGGGAGCTACGGGTTGAGGGCGCGCAGGTGGTCGCGCAGACCGGCGCCGTACGCGGTGGGTGTGCCGTCGTAGGCGGAGATGAGGGAGGGGCCGGAGGAGCAGTCCCAGGTGTTCCAGGTCCAGCCGAGGTAGGACAGGCTGTGGTCGTCGAACCACTTCACGACCTGGTCGACGAACCCGTGTGAGCAGGTGTTCTCGCCGATCTCGCCGGCGATCAGGGGCACCTGGGCGGCGACCGGGGCGAGGGTGGAGTTCCAGCAGCTCTCGCTGGAGCAGGTGTTGAAGTTGTAGACGTGGTAGGCGGCGGCGAGATTGCCGGCCGGGTCGGTGGGCTTGTATGCAGTCCACTGGCTGAGGTCGTTGGAGTACGCCAGCCCGCCGGCCATGATCACGTTCTTGGCGCCGGTGGACCGGATACTGTCGACGAGATCCTGCATACCGGCGACCTCGTACGGGATCCCGGGGCAGCTTCCCCCGTCCCGCCAGCACTTCCAGGCGTCCGTGGCACTGGAGGTCGCCCGGTCCGGGTAGGGCTCGTTGAACAGGTCGAACACCGCCGCCTGGTCGCCCTTGAAGGTACCGGCCACCGACGACCAGAACGACGGGCTGTACTGCATGTCGGGCATCGGCTTCTGGCAGGTGGCGTGCACGTCCGAGCAGCCGGCCGAGTTCCCGGTGTACTGGCCGTAGGACCAGTGCAGCTCCAGGATCGGGGTCATGCCGTGCGCCTCGACCCGGGACACCAGCTCCTTGACCGCGGCGATGTAGTTCGCGCCCCCGTACTCGGGCTTGATGCCGGCCAGGCCCAGCCAGCACTCCTCGTTGAGCGGGATGCGGACCGCGTTCGCCTTCCAGTCGGCGATAGCCTTGACGGCCGCGTCGTCGACGGGACCGTCCCAGATGCCGTAGCCCTGCACGCACATGAACTCGCCGCCGGAGCGGTTGACGCCGAGCAGGCGGCGGGTGCTGCCGCCGGGGTCCACGAGCCTGTTGCCGGAGACGTGCAGGGCGGGCGCGGTGCCGCCGGAGGGGGGTGGGGTCGTCGGCGGCGGTGTGGTCGGCTCGGAGTCGACGTTACAGGTGGTGCCGTTGAGCTTGAACACGGCGGGCGCGGCGTTGCTCCCCGACCAGGAGGCGAGGAACCCGGCGCTGACACTCGCGCCGGCGCCGAGCGTGCCGTTCCAGCTCTCGTTGGCAGCGGTCACCGTGGTACCGGACTGGGACCACTTGGCGGTCCAGCCCTGGGTGACCTTCTGCCCGCCGGCGAAGTCGAAGGTGAGTTTCCAACTGCCGAGGGCTGCCTGATTGTTGGTGATCTTCACGGAGCCCTGGAAGCCGTTGTCCCACTGACTGGTGACGGCGTACTCCACCGTGCAGGCGGGCGTGGCTCCCTGGGCCGAGACCACCGGCACGACCACGCTCGTGACGAGCGCGACCGCACCGGCGGCGGCTAAAAGTACTGAACGCGGGGGGTGTCGCATGAGCGACTCCTTGCAGCTTGGCGCGTCGTGACGGACGCGTCGACTGAACGGAATCGCTCCCACTGGTGCGAGGGACGGTAGCGCCAAGTGGTCGGAATGCCTAGGGGAGTTGCTCGACTTTCCCACAACCGAATCTGTCGAATCTTTTCGACTCTTCAATCATCTTGACCGCCCTTGGGCTCATCCCCACTATGGGAGCGCTCCCACTGGTTCAAGCCTTGACTTCTCCCCTAGCCGTACGCCCGCAAGGAGGAACCAGCACGATGGATCCCGGACGTAAGCGCAGAGCTGCGCGTCGACTGTGGACAGCGGTGGCGGCCGCGTTCGCCCTGCCCCTGTCGATGCTCGCCACTGGTCCGACTCCCGCTCAGGCGGCGGGCGTTCAGTGCAGTGTGGACTACAAGACGAACGACTGGGGTTCGGGTTTCACGGCCGACCTCACGATCACGAACCGTGGTACGGACGCGATCGACGGCTGGACGCTGTCGTACGGCTACACGGGTAATCAGAAGCTGAGCAACGGCTGGAACGGGACCTGGTCGCAGTCCGGCCAGACGGTGACGGTGAGGAACGCGTCGTACAACGGGACGATCGCGGCCGGTGCGGCGATCTCCACGGGTGCGCAGTTCACCTACAGCGGTGCCAATACCGCTCCGGTGTCGTTCACGGTGAACGGTTCGGTGTGCGTGGGTGCGCATCAGCCGCCGGTGACGGTGCTGACCAGCCCGGGTGCGGGTGCGGTGTTCACGCAGGGGGCTGCGGTGCCGTTGGCGGCGACCGCGGCGGCGGCCGACAACGCCAGTATCAGCAAGGTGGAGTTCTACGACGACACCACGCTGCTGGGTACGGACACGAGTGCGCCGTACACGCTGTCCGCTTCCGATCTGGCCGTGGGCGGTCATTCGCTGGTGGCGAAGGCGTACGACAGCCTGGGTGCCTCGGCCGCCTCCACCCCGGTGGGGATCACGGTCGCCTCCGGGCCCGCTCTGGTCGTCTCGCCCGGCCAGCTGGGCGTCCAGCAGGGCAAGTCGGGTTCGTTCTCGGTGAAACTGTCGGCGCAGCCGGCCGCGGATGTGACCGCGAGCGTGGCCCGTACCGGCGGTAACACGGGTCTGTCGGTGACGGCGGGTTCGTCGTTGACGTTCACGCCGTCGAACTGGGACACCGCGCAGCAGGTGACCGTCACGGCCGACTCCTCCGGTACCGGCAGTGCGACCTTCACCGCGTCGGCCACCGGCTACACCAAGGCGAGTGTGACGGTGACGGAGTTGCCGGCGTCGAAGGCGTATGACGCCCGGTTCCTGGAGCTGTACGGGAAGATCACGAGTCCGGCGAACGGGTATTTCTCGCCGGAGGGGATTCCGTATCACTCGGTGGAGACGCTGATCGTGGAGGCTCCGGATCAGGGGCATGAGACGACGTCGGAGGCGTACAGCTATCTGCTGTGGCTGCAGGCGATGTACGGCAAGGTCACCGGTGACTGGTCGAAGTTCAACGGTGCGTGGGGGCTCATGGAGAGGTACATGATTCCCTCGCATGCCGACCAGCCGACGAACTCCTTCTACAACGCCTCCAAGCCGGCGACGTACGCACCGGAACTGGACACTCCGAACGAGTATCCGGCGAAGCTGGACGGGTCGGTGTCGGTGGGGGCGGATCCGATCGCCGGTGAGCTGAAGAGTGCCTACGGTACGGACGACGTCTACGGTATGCACTGGATCCAGGACGTCGACAACGTCTACGGCTACGGCGACACCCCGGGCGGCACGTGTGAGGGCGGCCCGGGCGCGAAGGGTCCGTCCTTCATCAACACCTTCCAGCGCGGTGCGCAGGAGTCGGTGTGGGAAACGGTGCCGCAGCCCACGTGTGATGCGTTCAAATACGGCGGGAAGAACGGGTATCTGGATCTGTTCACCGGTGACTCCTCCTATGCCAGGCAGTGGAAGTACACCGATGCCCCGGACGCGGATGCGCGGGCGGTGCAGGCGGCGTACTGGGCGGATGTGTGGGCCAAGGCGCAGGGCAAGGGCGCCGATGTGTCCGCGACGGTCGCCAAGGCCGCGAAGATGGGCGACTACCTGCGGTATGCGATGTACGACAAGTACTTCAAGAAGATCGGCGGCTGCACGAGTCCGTCGTGTGCGGCCGGGACCGGCAAGGATGCCTCGCACTACCTGCTGTCCTGGTACTACGCCTGGGGCGGTGCCACCGACACCGCGGCGGGCTGGGCGTGGCGGATCGGCTCCAGCCACGTCCACGGCGGCTACCAGAACCCCCTCGCCGCCTACGCGCTCAGCTCGGTCGCCGATCTGAAGCCCAAGTCGGCCACGGGTGCTGCGGACTGGGGCAAGTCGCTGCAGCGGCAGCTGGAGTTCTACCGGTGGCTGCAGTCCGCCGAAGGCGCCATCGCCGGCGGTGCCACCAACAGCTGGGCCGGACGCTACGCCGCGCCGCCGGCCGGTACCTCCACCTTCTACGGCATGGCCTACGACTGGCAGCCCGTCTACCACGACCCGCCCTCCAACCAGTGGTTCGGCTTCCAGGCCTGGTCCATGGAACGCGTCGCGGAGTACTACCAGCAGACCGGCGACACGCAGGCCAGGACCGTGCTGGACAAGTGGGTGAAGTGGGCCCTGTCCAAGACCACGATCAACCCCGACGGCACCTACCGCATCCCCTCCACCCTGCAGTGGTCCGGCCAGCCCGACACCTGGAACCCGTCCTCGCCCGGCGCCAACAGCGCACTGCACGTCACCGTCGCCGACTACACCGACGACGTCGGCGTCGCCGCCGCCTACGCCAAGACCCTGACCTACTACGCCGCCAAGTCCGGCGACACACAGGCCAAGACCACGGCGAAGGCCCTGCTGGACGGCATGTGGAACCACCACCAGGACAGCCTCGGCATCGCCACACCCGAAACCCGCACCGACTACAGCCGCTTCAACGACACCGTCTACATCCCCGCCGGCTGGAGCGGCACCATGCCCGGCGGCGACACCATCAACCCCACCTCGACCTTCACCTCCCTGCGCTCCTTCTACAAGAACGACCCCAACTGGTCGAAGATCGAGACCTACCTCAAGGGCGGCGCCGCCCCGGTGTTCACCTACCACCGCTTCTGGGCACAAGCCGACATCGCCCTGGCCATGGGCTCGTACGCGGAACTCCTCGAATAACCCCCGCCCACCACTGCGCGTACCCGGCCCCGCCACACCACGACGGGGCCCACCAGGCCGGGCGGCCCCCACGCACTCAGGGGACCGCCCGGCCCACACACGCTCCTCCCCCGCACCGCCCCCACGGAAGGGACCCCCACCGTGCGCAGAACCCGCATGCTCGCGGCCGTGTTCACCCTCGCCGCCGGCCTGCTCGCCGGCACCCCGCCCGCACTGGCCTCGCCCGCCCCGCACACGGCCCTGGCCGCGGACACCTACACCTGGAAGAATGCCCGGATCGACGGCGGTGGTTTCGTCCCCGGGATCGTCTTCAACCGCTCCGAGAAGAACCTGGTCTACGCCCGCACCGACATCGGCGGCGCCTACCGCTGGCAGGAGTCGACGAAGACCTGGACCCCGCTGCTGGACTCGGTGGGCTGGAACGAGTGGGGCCACACCGGCGTGGTCAGCCTGGCGTCCGACCCGGTCGCGCCGGACAAGGTGTACGCGGCCGTCGGGACGTACACCAACAGCTGGGATCCGACGAACGGCGCGGTGCTGCGCTCCGCCGACCGGGGCGCGAGCTGGCAGAAGGCTGACCTGCCGTTCAAGCTGGGCGGCAACATGCCGGGCCGGGGCATGGGCGAGCGGCTGGCGATCGACCCGAACAAGGACAGCGTGCTGTACCTGGGCGCGCCCAGCGGCAAGGGGCTGTGGCGGTCGACGGACTCGGGGGCGACCTGGTCACAGGTGTCGAGCTTCCCGAATCCCGGCAACTACCAGCAGGATCCCAGCGACTCGACCGGCTACGCGAGCGACAACCAGGGCATCGTCTGGGTCACCTTCGACGAGTCGACGGGATCGTCCGGGAACGCGACGAAGACGATCTACGTGGGGGTCGCCGACAAGGACAACGCGGTGTACCGCTCGACGGACGCGGGAGCCACCTGGACGCGGCTGGCGGGCCAGCCGACGGGATACCTTCCGCACAAGGGTGTACTGGATACGAAGAACGGTTTTCTGTACATCGCATACAGCGACAAGGGCGGTCCGTACGACGGCGGCAAGGGCCGGCTGTGGCGGTACGCGACGGCGACCGGCACCTGGACGAACATCAGCCCCGTCGCGGAGGCCGACACCTCCTACGGCTTCAGCGGGTTGACGGTCGACCGTCTGCACCCGTCCACCGTCATGGCGACCGCATACAGTTCCTGGTGGCCGGACACCCAGATCTTCCGCTCCACCGACAGCGGCGCCACCTGGACGAAGGCCTGGGACTACACGTCGTATCCCGACCGCTCGAACCGGTACACGATCGACGTGTCCTCCTCCCCCTGGCTGACCTTCGGCGCGAACCCGTCCCCGCCCGAACAGACGCCGAAACTGGGGTGGATGACGGAGGCGCTGGAGATCGACCCGTTCGACTCCGCCCGCATGATGTACGGCACGGGCGCCACGCTCTACGGCACCGAGAATCTGACCGAGTGGGACAGCGGCGGCCGGTTCTCGGTGAAGCCGATGGTGCGGGGCCTGGAGGAGACGGCGGTGAACGACCTCGCGGCACCGCCCTCCGGCGGCGCCCAGTTGTTCAGCGCGCTCGGTGACATCGGCGGTTTCCGGCACACGGACCTGACCAAGGTGCCGTCGATGATGTACACCTCCCCCGCCTTCACCACGACCACCAGTCTGGACTTCGCCGAGTCCGCCCCGGGCACGGTGGTCCGTGCCGGCGACCTGGACTCCGGTCCGCACATCGCGTTCTCGACGGACAACGGCGCCAACTGGTTCGCGGGCGCGGACCCGTCGGGTGTCTCGGGCGGCGGCACGGTGGCGGCGGCCGCGGACGGCAGCCGGTTCGTCTGGAGCCCGGCCGGCACGGGCGTGCAGCACACGACCGGTTTCGGTACGACCTGGTCGGCGTCGAGCGGTATCCCGGCCGGCGCGATCGTCGAGTCGGACCGTGTCGATCCGCAGACCTTCTACGGGTTCAAGTCCGGGAGGTTCTACGTGAGCAAGGACGGCGGCGCGACGTTCACCGCCTCCTCCGCCGCGGGCCTGCCCAGCGGTGACAGCGTGCGGTTCAAGGCACTGCCCGGCACGAAGGGCGACATCTGGCTGGCGGGCGGAGCCGCGGACGGCGCGTACGGTCTGTGGCATTCCACGGACGGCGGCGCGAGCTTCGCCGAACTGTCGAACGTCGAGCAGGCCGACACGATCGGTTTCGGCAAGGCCGCGGCCGGGGCGTCGTACCAGACGCTGTACACCAGCGCGAAGATCGGCGGGGTGCGCGGCATCTTCCGTTCCACGGACAAGGGCGCCACCTGGACCCGGATCAACGACGACGCCCATCAGTGGGGCTGGACGGGTGCGGCGATCACGGGCGATCCCCGGTTGTACGGCCGGGTGTACGTCTCGACCAACGGCCGGGGCGTGATCTACGGCGACACCTCCGACCCGGGCGGCGGCGGTGACGGCGGGGGCGGCGGAGGCGGTGACGGTGGTACGACCCCGCCCCCGTCCGGTGCCTGCACCGTGACCTACAAGATCACCAATCAGTGGTCGGACGGTTTCCAGGCGGACGTCCAGCTGACCAACACCGGCTCGGCGGCCTGGAACGGCTGGTCCCTCGGCTGGGCCTTCCCGGACGGCCAGCAGATCACACAGTTGTGGAACGCCGGCTACACGCAGTCGGGGCCGGCGGTGACGGCGAAGAACGTGACCTGGAACGGCACCGTGGCGGCGGGCTCGTCGGTGGCCTTCGGGTTCACGGGGAGCTGGTCGGGCACGAACGGGAAACCGGCGTCGTTCAAGCTGGGCGACCAGACCTGTACGACCGGCTGACCCCGGCGGGGGCGCGCGCCGGCCGGGTGCGCGCCCCCGCCTGTGTGTCCACCGGGGCGGAACATGCGGCTCCGCCCTGGTGCGGCGGCGGTTCGCGTGGTGTGCTGGTGGCAGCGGGAAGGACGCGTCGACCACGCGGAGAAGCGGCCGACTGCCGTGCACCGCGCAATCCGGATCCGCGAGAAGCGGGTGGCGCCCTTCCCGTCTCCCCCTCCCGCCCTTCCCGTCTCCCCCCTCCCGCCCTGCCGTGGCGCTGCTCCCTTCGTCTGCGGGCGGACGGCTGCCCGGGCCGAAGGTCCCCGGCCGGGGCCGTGCGGCCCATGGTGCCGCCCCGCCGGCCCCGGCCAGGCTGGACGCAGGAGCCAGAGGAAGGGAGCCGGTGCGATGACCACCGCCACCACCATGACCACAGCTCTGCCGGCCGAGCGGCGGGCCGTGCTGATGCGCCTCGGCCGCGAGGTCTCCTGCGAGGCCGGCGCCCGCCTGTTCGAGGAGGGCCGGCGTGCCGACCGGTTCTGGATCGTGCGCACCGGCACCGTCGCCCTCGACCTCAGGGTGCGCGGCCGTCGGCCCGCCGTCATCGAGACCCTCGGGCACGGCGAACTGGTCGGCTGGTCCTGGCACTTCCCGCCGTACCGGTGGCAGCTGGGCGGGGAGGCGATGAGCCCGGTGCGGGCGTACGCGTTCGACGCCGGTCCCGTGCGCGACCTGTGCGCGCAGGACCCGGAGTTCGGCCGGGCGATCGCGGCCTGGGTCGGCCGCGTGGCCGCCCAGCGGCTGCACGCCGCCCGGGTCCGGCTGCTCGATCTCTACGCCCCGTACGGCAGCGGTGATCCGGTCTGACCGCCGTGTCCGCGTCCTCCCCGTTCCCGGCCGGCCCGGCGCGCGCGTGCCCCGGTCCCACGGTGCTGCCGCTGCACGGCGACATCGATCTGCTGACCGCGCTGGCCCTGTCGGCACGGCTCGACGCGCTCACCGCGCACTCCTGCCCCGACCTGGTGCTGGACCTGCGGCCGGCCGGGTTCATCGACTGCGCCGGCCTGGGTGTGCTGTGCCGGGCGCGCAACCGCGTTCTGGCCCGGCGGGGCCGGCTGCGGCTGGTCACGGACAGCGCCCGCTTCCTGCGGATGCTGCGGGCGACCGGTCTGTGGGGTGTCTTCGAGGTGCAGCCGCGGCTCCCCGAGGCCCCGGCGGCGTACGGTCCCTGCTAGCCGGGGCGTGAGGTGCCGGAGTCCTCGTCCGCCGGTCTGCGGAAGGCGCGGACGCCGAACCGGGGGTCGGGGCGCCGGCGGTCCTGGTCCGGGAGCGCGGCCAGGCGGGCCGCCAGCTCCTCGGTGCGCGGCTCGCCCGGCGGCAGCAGGGTGAACCAGCCGCGGTTCAGGTCGGCGATGGCGGTGCGGGGGCTGCGGCCCTGTCCGGTGCCGCGGAAGGTGCCGTGGCCGGCGGGCCGGAGTCCGTACCGGACGGCGTGCGCGGTGACGGTGCCGGGGGCGTCGGCGGCCGGGCGGCGCGGACGGGCCGCGAGGACGGCGTCGATGTCGCTGCCGACGTCGTGGGCGGCGGCCTTGTCGACCGTGGTGACGTAGGTTCCGCCGGGCCGCAGTACCCGGGCGCACTCGGCGACGACGGCGCGGACGTCCTCGGGGTCGGTGAGCAGGTGCAGCAGCCAGATGCTGGTGACCGCGTCGAAGGTGCCGGAGGGGAAGGGCAGCCGGCGGCTGTCGGCCCGTACGATCGCGCCGGGCAGCCGGGCCGAGGCCCTGCGGACCATGGCCCAGGTGAGGTCGGCGCCGGTCACCCGCGGCCCGGGGCGCGCGGCGGCGAGCCGCCGGGTGACGATCCCGGTGCCGCAGGCGACGTCGAGGAGGCGGCCCGGCCTGCCGGGTATCAGGCGGAGGACGGCCTGTGCGGCCTCGTGGGCGCGGGCTTCGCCGCCGCGTAAGGCGTCGTAGTCGGCGGCTTCCTTGTCGTAGTCGAGCACATCGCTCAGTGTGCTCCGTGGCCTGGGGCGATGTCCTCCACCCTGTGGGCGAGAGCGAAGTCCTTGCCGGTGACGGCGCCGCCCGCGCTGTGGGTGTTGACGCTGAGGGAGACGGTGTCGTAGCCGAGGGTGAGGTCGGAGTGGTGGTCGAGCTCGTCCTGGATGCCGGCGATGTGTACGACCAGCGCGGCGGCCGCGAAGTGCGAGCCGAGCCGGTAGGAGCGGGTGAGGCGGTCGCCGTCGACGGACCAGCCGGGCAGTTCGGCCAGCCGGTCCTCGATCTCCTTCTGCGACAGCGGTTCTACGGCCATGGCCGGGCTCCCTTCGGTGCGTGTCCCCGTGCGAGGGGGCTCCCCCGTGCGGGGGGGGGGACGGGCGGGTACGGTTCAGCCTGCCACGCCGGCGGTGCGGGCGGGGCGGCGACGCGGGCCGGCCGGGGTACGGGACGCCGGGTTGGTCGCGCCGTGGCGGCCTCGACTAGGGTCGGTGGTATGCCTGTTGTCGCGTCCGCTCCCACCGTGTCCCCCGTCGCCGGCAGGGGTGTCGGTCCGCTGTTGCGTGCCTGGCGGGAGCGGCGCCGGGTCTCCCAGCTGGAACTGGCGCTGCGTGCCGACTCCTCGGCGCGGCACATCAGTTTCGTGGAGACCGGGCGGTCCCGGCCGAGCGAGGAGATGGTGCTGCGGCTCGCCGAGCAGCTCCAGGTGCCGGTGCGGGAGCGCAACGCCCTGCTGCTGGCGGCTGGTTACGCGCCGCGCTATCCGGAGACGCCGCTGGACGATCCGGCGCTGGACGGGCTGCGCGACGGCATCGAGCGGCTCATCCGGGGCTACGAGCCCTATCCCGCGCTGGTGGTCGACGCCGGGTACACGGTCGTCGCCGCGAACCGGGGCATCGCCATGCTGCTGGAGGGCGTCCCCGAGGAGCTGACGGCCCCGGTGCCGAACGCGATGCGGCTGACCCTGCACCCGAAGGGGCTGGCGCCGCGGATCCGCAACCTGCGGGAGTGGCGCGGGCATCTGCTGGCCCAGATGGAACGGGAGATCGCCCTGCACCGCTCGGACCGGCTCCGCGTGCTGTACGAGGAGGTCGCGGCCTACCCGGTGCCCGAGGAGCCGCCGGGCACCGAACCGGCGGAGCCGGTGCCGTACTTCGCGCTGCCGCTGCGCATCGAGCACGCCGGCCGGACCCTGTCGTTCGTGTCCTCGATCTCCACGTTCAACACGCCGATGGACGTCACGGTCGCCGAACTCGCCATCGAGACGTTCCTGCCGGCGGATCCGGCGACCGCCAAGTACCTGCACACTCTGACCGGTTGACCGCCCCGGAACGGATTCGTCGCCTCGGGCACGTGTGCGAGGCGGCGACACGTGACAGACTGCTGCCCGCTTCGGTCGGCGCACAGGGGAGGGTGTGGCGTGAGTGAGCGGCGGGCGGCGCCCACCGTGGGCCAGGTGGTGCTGGGCAAGCGGTTGCAGGAGCTGCGGGAGGCGGCGGGGCTCAGCCGCGAGGAGGCCGCCCGGGTCCTCAGGGTGGCGTCGGCGACGGTACGGCGGATGGAGATGGCCGAGGTCGCGCTGAAGATTCCCTACGTGCAGGTGCTGCTGTCCACCTACGGGGTGGCCGAGGAGGAGGCCGGCGCGTTCGTGCGGCTGGCCGAGGAGGCGAACCAGCCGGGCTGGTGGCAGCGGTTCCACGACGTGCTGCCGGACTGGTTCAGCCTGTACGTCAGCCTGGAGGGCGCCGCCCGGATCATCCGCTCCTACGAGCCGCACTTCGTGCCCGGCCTGCTGCAGACCGAGGAGTACGCGCGGGCGGTGCTGGAGGCCGGGACGATCGGGCAGAGCTCGCCGGAGACGGTCGAGCGGCACGTGTCGCTGCGCATGGAACGGCAGCGGCTCCTGGAGCGCGACAACCCGCCCCACCTGTGGGTGATCATGGACGAGACGGTGCTCAGGCGCCCGGTGAGCATGCGGCCCGAGGTGCTGCGGGACCAGCTGGACCGGCTGCTGGAGTACGCCGAACGGGACCGGGTCACCCTGCAGATCGCCGAGTTCGCGGCGGGCCCGCACCCGGGGACGTACGCGCCGTTCACCCTGTTCCGGTTCGCCGAGCCGGAACTGCCGGACATGGTGTTCACCGAGTACCTGACCGGTGCCCTGTACCTGGACTCGCGCCGGGAGGTGGCCGCGCACCTGGAGGTGCTGGACCACATGACGGCCCGGGCCGCGTCCGCGCAGCGCACCCTGAAGCTGCTCCGGGAGCACCGCGAGGGCCGCTGAAGGCGTCCGGGGCGGGGCCCGCGTCCGGCCGGGGGTGACCCGTACGGGTCTGCGGACAGGTGGGTTCCCGGTGCCGCCCCTAGCTTCTGAGTACGGGGTGACCGAGGGAGCGTACGTGACCGGTGCGCGCCCACCGCCCGACGCGAAGGAGGCCCGATGCCCTCGGACGCGGTGCTGTACCAGGCGGCGGCCCTCTGCCTGACCTACCCGGACGAGGACCTCGTCGCCCGGCTGCCGCTGGTGCGGCAGGCCGCCCCGCAGCTGCGCGGGTTCACCGACCACGCGGCCCTCACCCCGCCGGCGGAACTGGCCGCACACTACGTGCACGTCTTCGGCGCCGGGGACCGGCACAGCCTGTACCTGAGCCGGTGGCACGACGGCGACAGCCGGGCGCGCGGGATGTCCGCGGCCTGGTTCGCGGACGTGTACCGCCGGCACGGGCTGGAGTGCGGCGGCGGGGAGCTGCCGGACTTCCTGCCGGCGGTGCTGGAGTTCACCGCGCGGACCGGCGACGGCATTCTGCTGACCGAACACCGCGACGGCCTGGAGCGGCTGCGTATGCGATTGACCGGCTACGGCACACCGTATGCCGGCGTGCTGGATGCCGTATGCGCCACACTGCCGACTGCATACAGCATCCGACCGCCGTGACCGCTCCCCTTCCGGCCCGCGGCCCGTGCTGCACGCGGCGGTGCCGCGCCCCCGGGCGTGGGGCGCGGCACCGTGGGACGTACGAGCGTCAGGCGTCAGGCCAGCTCGGCCGTCAGGGTGATCGTCGTACCGGTCAGGGCCTGGCTGACCGGGCAGTTCTTCTTGGCGTCCTCGGCGGCCGAACGGAAGCCCTCCTCGTCCAGGCCCGGCACCTCGCCGCGCACGGTGAGGTGGATGCCGGTGATGCCCTCGCCCGGCTGGAAGGTGACGTCGGCCTTGGTCTCCAGCCGGGTGGGCGGGGTGCCGGCGCCGGCCAGGCCGTGCGAGAGGGCCATGGAGAAGCAGCTGGAGTGGGCGGCGGCGATCAGCTCCTCGGGGCTGGTCTTGCCGTTCGCCTGCTCGGCGCGCGAGGGCCACGACACCGGCTGCTGGCCGATGCCGGAGGAGTCGAAGGTGACGACTCCGTTGCCTTCGAGCAGGTTGCCTTCCCAGACGGTGTGCGCGGTGCGCGTGGTTGCCACGATGCGTCCTTTCGCGAGTGTCGCGGTCCCGGGGTTCCCGGTGGTCCTATCCGATCACATCCGGGCTCATCGCACTCTCAGGACCGGCCCACGCGGCGTGAACGGCAGGTGACTTCCCTGCGGGATCAGGCAGGCGTGTTCCCTGCGTACCCGCGGCCCGGCCGGCGATCCCGGTGACCGGCAGGCAGCCGGCGTCGTGCGGGGCGGCGTCGCAGACCGTAGGAGGCGATCGTGCCGAGCGCCTTGCGGAGCAGTGTGGTGCCCGTCGAGCCGGAGGTGTCGAGGACCACCCCCGCCCGCGTGACCGGCCGTGCCGGGACTCAGGCGGCCTGCTCCTCCTCCGGGTCCGGGGTGAGCGGCACCCGGGGGGTGGCCAGTTCGCTCAGCCAGCGGCGCAGTACGCGGTGGATGTGCTCGGCGCCGGTGAGTTCACCGCCGTCCGCGGCGGGGGCGGACAGCTCGCGCGGGAAGAGGAGGAACGGGCGGGACTGGGCGCCGCCGAGGCCGCCGTGGGAGCCGATCTGTTCCTCGAAGGCGAGGACTTCGCCGTCGGCGGGGTCGTAGGCGGAGTTCACCATGATGTCGGCGGTGTGCGGGAAGGAGTGGGTGCGGCGGACGGCGTCGGCGGCTCCGGGGCCGAAGCGGTCCAGCGGGCCGGGCTCGTCGTCGAGCGCGGCGAGCGGGATCCGGGCGCCGTGGGCGCCGAGTACCAGGCCGTCGTGTTCCTCGCTGCGCACCAGCAGGAAGCCGATGCCGGGGTGGTTGGCGAGGGTGGTGAGCAGGCCGGGGTGGCGGGCGTCGATCTCCTCCTCGGTCATGCGGTGCGGGACGTCCGGGAAGGAGATCAGGCCGAGGTTTCCGGAGGCCAGCACGACCGGCTCGGAGCGGGGGGCGGTGCGCGGGAGTTCGTTCCGTTCCTCCACCGGCCGGCGCAGGGCGGCGCGGACGGCGGCGCGGGCCTCGGCGCCGCTGCGGGTGCGTTCCGCGCGGCGCGGGACGGGCAGCCCGCAGCCGGCGCGGACCAGATCGCCGAGGGTGAGCCCGTAACGGGAGCGGAAGGTTTCGCCTGGGCTCTGTCCGTGGTCGGAGAGGACGACGATGCGGTAGGGGCGCGGGGCGTGTTCGGCGACGCGTTCGAGGAGGGCGAGGGACCGGTCGAGGCGCTGCAGGACCTTCTCGGCGTCGCGGCTGCGCGGTCCGGAGTGGTGGGCGACCTCGTCGTAGGCAACGAGGTCGGCGTAGACGCAGGTGCGGCCGGCGAGCATGTCGCCCATGACCGCGGCGACGACGACGTCCCGTTCGACGACGGTCGCGAAGGCGCGCACGAGCGGGTAGAGGCCGCCCCGGCCGACGCGCGGGCGCTGCTTGCGCAGGCGGGCGCGGGTGGACTGGCCGATCTCGCGGGCCACCTCGGCGGTGAAGGACAGGGCGGTGCGTACGGCGTTGGCGGGGTCGGAGAAGTAGGCGAAGTAGCCGGCGCGGGACCGGTTCGCCCGTTCGCGGCGGCGGGTGGCGATGGACAGGACGAGGGCCTGTTCGCCGGCGCCGCCGCTGAAGAGGTTGCCGCGGCTGGCGCCGTCGACGGTGAGCAGTCCGCCGTCGCCGGTATGCAGTATGGCGCGGTGTTGCAGTTCGGCGGCGCTCGTCGGCCGGTTGCAGACCATCACCTCGCCGCGGTCCTTCTCGTACCAGCGGAAGGCGGGGACGTCGAAGGTGGTGCCATGCAGGATGCCGAGCTGGCTGGCGCCGGTCTGGCTGGACCAGTCGGTGCGCCAGGGGGTGAGGCGGTGGGTGGGGTGGATGCGGTGGACCGTCGGATGCGTGGTGTCGCCGGTCTGCTGTATGCAGTCGTCCGCCGACAGTGTGCCGTCCGGTGCCGACCGTATGGTGGCGCCTGTCGACTGCATGCGGTCGCCCGTACCGTCGCCCGTCGGCCGTGCGCCGCCGGCGGTCGGCTGTATGCCGTCGCCGGTGGACAGCCAGCGGCCCACCGTGGGCATCAGCCCCTTGCGGACCGCCTCCACGAGGACGTCGTGACCGACCCCGTCGAGTTGGACGCAGACCAGTCCGGGTGCGCTGGGGCACGGTGGACGGGCGTGGCGGCTGCGGGTGGCGAGGCGGTGCAGGCGGCGCCGGTAGGCCTCGTCTTCGCGTACGGCGAGGGCCGCGCCGGTGGCGGAGGCGACGGCGGACATGACGGCGGCCACGATGACGGCGGTCTCGGGGGCGGCTTCGGGGCTGCCCGAGGGGTTGATGTGCAGGGCGAGCAGCAGCAGGGAGCCGTTGAGGAAGAAGACGAGCAGGCCGAGGACGAGTGCGGGGACGAGCAGGAGGAGGCGGACCAGGAGGGGCCAGACGACGGCGGAGAGGACGGCGAAGGCGCCGGCGCCGCAGGCGGCGGTGACGGCGATACGGGTGGCGCTGTCGCCGTCGGGGGACTGGAGCTGGAAGTCGGGCAGGAGGGCGGCGAGGGCCAGCATGGTGGCCGTGGAGACCGCCCAGACGGTGAGGCTCCGTCCGGTCTGACTGGCGATCCGTCGCCACCGTACGCCGCGCACGTCCCGTACACCTCATGTCCCGGTCCTCCCCCGCCCCGGGCGGGCAGGTGGGCCCCTTCTCGCTTCGCGGGCCGCGGTCGGGCCCTGCTCCACCTTGTCATACGGGGTGGGGGTCACCGTCCGTCGTAGCCGGCCGTCGGCATGGACAGCCGCCGGTGTACGTGTGCCTTCATCTGTGCGTCGTAGGCCGGTTCGGCTCGTCCCACGGTTTCCACGCGTACGCCCCGGCGGGCGCATTCGGCGGTGAACTCCTCGACGGAGGACAGGGCCCGGCGCAGTACCCGGAGGCTGGGGGCGACGAAGAGGTCGATGCCGGGGCGGACGCCGTCCCAGAGGGCGCGGTGGTCGAAGCGCAGGCCGCCGACGAGGAGTTCGCGGGCGACGGTGTAGCCGCGTTCGGCGGCCCAGCGGGCGCACATGGCGTGCTGGCTGCGGGAGTCCACCAGGAAGGGGTCGGCCTCCAGCTCCTCCAGGGGTGTGAGGCTCGCGATGGCGGTGACCCGCACGGTCGTGAACGCGCTGAAGGCACCCCGCAGCTGTCCCATGGCGTCCCCCTCACCTCCGGGTTTCGCCGCCGACCCTACTCCTGCCCGTAGGCTTCGGGGAGTCGCGTGAAGGAGGCGAAGAAGGTGCCGGTGGAGATCACCTGGTGGGGTCACGCCACCTGCGCGGTGGAGGATGCGAACATCCGGGTGCTCACCGATCCTCTGTTCGCCGGCCGGCTGGCGCATCTGCGGCGGCGCCGGGGTGTGCTGCCGCCCGCCGGGGCCCGTCGCGCGGACGTGGTGCTGGTCTCCCATCTGCACGCCGACCATCTGCATGTGCCGTCGCTGGCCTGTTTCGGCCCGGGTACGCGCCTGCTCGTGCCTCGGGGCGCACCACGGGCGGTGCCGGGTCTGCGCCGGCTGAGGGGTCTGCGGGTCACCGAGGTGGTGCCGGGGGACGAGGTGCGGATCGGGGAGGTGCTGGTCCGGGTGGTGCCGGCGCTGCACGACGGGCGGCGGCTGCCGGTGGGTCCGCGGCGGTCCCCGGCGCTGGGTTTCGTCGTGGAGGGTGAGGCGCGGACGTATTTCGCGGGAGACACGGGGCTGTTCGACGCGATGGCCGAGCGGGTGGGGCCGGTGGACGTGGCGTTGTTGCCGGTGGGCGGCTGGGGGCCGTTTCTCGGGGAGGGGCATCTGGACGCGGGGCGGGCGGCGCGGGCGCTGGCCCGGCTGGCGCCGCGGGTGGCGGTGCCGGTGCATTACGGGACGTACTGGCCGATCGGTATGGACGCGGTGCGGCCGCACG
The DNA here is from genome assembly GCF_000720135.1 of Streptomyces sp. NRRL S-1022. GTDB lineage: Bacteria > Actinomycetota > Actinomycetes > Streptomycetales > Streptomycetaceae > Streptomyces. Next base: position 70,785 of record NZ_JOIU01000020.1, read on the forward strand.
AGTTCCATGCGCCGGGGGACGAGTTCGTGCGGCTTGCGGCGGTGGCGGCGCCGCAGGTGGCGGTGCACAGGCTGGGGCACGGGGAGAGTGTGCGGCTGGAGGTCGCGCGGTGACGTGGCTCGCCGACGTGTCGCGCACCGTGACGTCCGGGTCCGCGCAGGCGGTGGGGTATCCGTCGTTGTTCCTGCTGGTGTTGGTCGGGGCGTTGGTGCCGGTCGTGCCGACGGGGGCGCTGGTGAGTTCGGCGGCGGTGGTGGCGTTCCACCGGACGGCGCCGTTCTCGCTGGCGTTGGTGTTCGTGACGGCGTCGCTGGCCGCGTTCCTGGGGGATGCGGCGTTGTACTGGCTGGGGCGGCGCGGGATGCGGTCGAGGAACGGTTCGCGGTGGCTGAAGGCGATCCGGGACCGGGCGCCGGAGGAGCGGCTCGCGCAGGCGCGGGGGAAGCTGGCGGAGCACGGGCTCGCCGTGCTGGTGCTGTCGCGGCTCGTCCCGGCGGGACGGATACCGGTGATGCTGGCGTGTCTGATGGCGGAGTGGCCGCTGAGGCGGTTCGCGCGGGGGAATCTGCTCGCGTGTCTGGCGTGGGCGGTCACGTACCAGGTGATCGGGATTCTGGGGGGTTCGCTGTTCCGGGAGCCGTGGGAGGGCGTGGTGGTGGCGGTCGCGCTGACGGTCCTCGCCGGTGCGGCGCCCGGCGTGTGGCGGCGGGTGCGGGCTGCGGGGTGAGGCTGCGGGGTGCGGGCTGCGGGGTGAGGCCGCGTTTCACTCCAGGATCCTTGAGGCGCCGATCGGCAGGTCCCACAGGTCTTCGCGTTCCAGCCCGGCCTTCTCCCAGGCGGTCTGTACGCGGGTGAGCGGTTCCAGGACCGGTTCGGCCGAGAGGATGAAGGTGCCCCAGTGCATGGGGGCCATGCGGCGGGCGCCGAGGTCGAGGGTGGCCTGGACGGCTTCCTCGGGGTCGCAGTGGACGTCGCTCAGCCACCAGCGGGGGTCGTAGGCGCCGATGGGCATGAGGGCGAGGTCGATGCCGGGGTAGCGGCGGCCGATGCGGGAGAACCAGTGGCCGTAGCCGGTGTCGCCGGCGAAGTAGAGGCGCTGTCCGTCGGGTGCGGTGAGGACCCAGCCGCCCCACAGGCTGTGGCAGGTGTCGGTGAGGGTGCGCTTGGACCAGTGGTGTGCGGGGACGAAGTCGAAGCGGACGCCGGAGAGTTCGGAGCCTTCCCACCAGTCCAGTTCGGTGACGACGGTGAACCGGCGGCGGCGGAACCAGCCGCCGAGCCCGGCGGGTACGAACACGGGGGTGTCGCGCGGGAGTCGGCGCAGGGTGGGGGCGTCCAGGTGGTCGTAGTGGTTGTGGCTGATGACGACGGCGTCGACGTGGGGCAGGCTGTCCCAGGGCACGCCGACGGGGGTGATGCGGGCCGGGGTGCCGAGGATGCGGCGGGACCAGACGGGGTCGGTGAGGACGGTGAGTCCGCCGACGCGGACGATCCAGCTGGCGTGGCCCGCCCAGGTGACGGCGAGGGTGCGGGTGCCGACGCGGGGCAGGGGGGCCGGGGCGCAGGGCAGGCGGGCGATGTCGGCGAGGCCTTCGGGGCCGGGGCGTACGGCGCCTTCGCGGGCGAAGCGGGCGAGGGCCTTGAGGCCGGGCAGCGGCGCGGTGAGCCGGTCGTGGAAGGTGCGGGGCCATACGCGGTGTTCGCCGAGGGGGCGGGGTTCGGCCAGTGGTGGGAACGGGGGCGTGAGGGGGGCGGGGGCGTCTCTCTGCCTCGCCGTCGCGTCCGCCGTGGCCGGCTCTGTCGTGGTCGTGGCCGGCGTGGCGGTGGTGGTCGCTGTGGTGGCCGGTCCGGGCTCGTGCGTCTGCTGCGTCATCGAGGGGGCTCCTCTCGCTGAGCGTCGTCGCGGAGATCGTCGAAGGCCGACCTCAAGGAGTTCAATGCGCTTCGGACGTGCGGCAGTTCCAACGGCACGGGTGAGGCGAGGCATTCCGTGCGTTCCTCGTCCGTGCCGCCCAGCAGGGGCCCGGTGGAGAGTCGTACGCGCAGTGCGCCGAGGTCGTCGCCGAAGCGGTGGCCGCCGGGTGCGGGCATGCCGAGCCGGGCGGTGAGCAGGTCCTCCAGGTCCTGGGCGTCGCTCACCCCTCGGGCGGCGAGCGGTGCGCGCAGCGGGCTCAGGTCGGCGTACAGGTGGCGGCCGGCCTGCGGGGGCCGGGCGAGCGCGCCGGCGGCGACGACCGCGGTGTGTGCGGCGGCGGCCACGCGCGCGTGCAGCCGTACGGTGGCCTCGCGGCGTTCGGTGAGGGGCGGGGGTTCGTCGAGGGCGTAGCCGGCGGCCGCGGCGACCGGTGCGGCGATGCGTGCGCCGAGGGCGGTGAGGATGTCGAGTACGCGCGCGTGGAGGTGGCGTCCGCCGGCGGTGTCGGGGAAGCGGGCGACGGCGGCGGGCCAGCCGGGGGGCAGCAGGGAGCCGGCCAGGTCGGTGACGACGGTGACCTGGCCGGGCCACATCTCGGCGGGGCTGAGCAGGACGGTGTCGCGCGGGGTGTGCAGGGTGTCGCGCCAGGTCTCGTCGCTGACCAGGTGGAGGCCCTCGGTGGTGGCGGCCTCGACGGTCTCGTGCAGCAGTTCGGGCGGGGCGACGGTGGCGGTGGGGTCGTCGGCGACGGACAGCACGAGCAGCCGGGGGTCGCCGCCCTCGGCGCGGACCCGGCGGACGGTCTCCAGCAGGGCGTAGGGGTCGGGGACGCCGCCGCTCTCGGCGGGGGTGGGCACGTGGTAGGCGGGCCGGCCGAGCAGCCGGGCGTACGGTGCCCACCACGCGGCGCACGGCCGGGGTACGAGGACGTCGGCGCCGTCGCCGGCGAGTGCGGCGGTGAGGGCGAGCAGCAGGGCGGGGGCGCCGGGTCCGGCGGCCACCTGGTCGGGGACGGTGGGCAGTCCGCGCCGGGTCCAGTAGCCGCAGGCGGCTTCCAGGAGGGCGGGGGCGCCGCCGACGGGCTGGGCGTCGGCGCGGGCCGCGGCGGCGGCGAGTACGGCGGAGAGTTCGGGGAGGACGGGGAGGCCGTCGGCGGGGAGGGGCGGGCCGTAGCGGACGGGGCCGTGGTCCTGCCCGGGGTCCGTCCGCCGCATGTCCGCCTCCGTGCAGTCGGTGGTGCCGTGGCGCCCTGTCCGGGCCGTGCCGTCCGCTGTCCTCGCGGGCCGTGGTCCGGTGGTCCGTCGCCTCGGACGCGTGCCGTGATCTGCCGGCGGCGCCCTTGGGAGGCTGGGTACCCGCGGGACGGCTCTCCATGGGCGGCGCCGGAGGTTGCCCGGGTCACATCCCGGCGCGCCGTCCGTCCGGGGAGCGCCGGTGGCCGTACGACAGGTGGCCGTACAGCCGGTAGCCGGCGCCCGCGCAGGCGGCGGCGAGGCAGGCGGCGCCGGCGGCGAGGGCCGGGACGGAGTCGTCGAAGGTGCCGCCCCGTCCGGCGTCCACGCCGTGCTGGACGGCGGCCGGGGTGCAGCCGGTGTCGTCGTGGGAGTCGCGGCAGGAGTGGCCCTCGCCGTCCGGGCAGCGGGTCCCGCGGGATTCCCCGCAGGCGTGGTCGTCGTGGCCGCAGTCGCCCGCGCCCGCCTGCGCGCACTCCCGCCCGGCCCCCTCCTGCCGTCCGCCGTCCCGGCCGCCCCCGTCCTGCCCGGTCCCGTCCCGGCCCGCGCCGTCCCGGCCGCCCCCGTCCTGCCCGGCACCGACCTGCCCGCCGCTGTCCCGCCCGGCCCCGGCCTCGCCGCCGCTGTCCCAGCCTGCGCCCGTGTCTCCGGCGCCCCTGTCCCCCGCACCGGTCTTCCCGGCTCCGTCTCCCCCGGCGTCGTCATGTGCGACTCCCGCCGGCGCGCTCCCGTCGTTCCCGGCCCCCACCTGCCCGCCACCGTCACGCACGGCTCCGTCCGGCCCGCAGGACGCGCCGTCCGGGCCGGCGGCCGGTGCGCCGGTGCCGGGAAGGGCGCCGGGAGGGCCGGGAGGGACGGGCACCGGTCCGAGGACGGGATCGCAGACCCCGGAGAGGGCACCGGTACCGGGGCTCGCCTCGGCACCCGGGTCGGCGACAGCGACAGGGCCGGCGGGGAGTGCGGAACCGGAGGAAGCCGCGGCACCGGTGGAGAAGGCGTGGGCGGCGGGCCCCGTGAGGGCGAGCACGGCACCGGCGGCGAAGGCGGCGGGCAGGGCGCGGGCGGTGCGGCGCATGGGAGGGGCTCCTCGGCGGGCGGCGACGGTCGTACCGGTACGCCGGCGCACCGGTACGACGGCAGCGCCGTGCGGCGTCCGGGTCCGGGGGCACGGGGTGTGCCCTCGCTGCCATGACAGCCCGCGGGGGGCCGTACCGCGCGCGGCCGGAGCCCATTCGCGGGACGGGCGGGGCCGGGCGGGTGACGGCGCACGCGTGGTGCCCGCGTCCGGGGCGCCGGTGCGGGTGGCGGAGGTTTTCCGTCCCTGCCGCAGGTGACTCGGTATCCGCTGACCGGATCGTCCGCTTCGTACTTCCCCGAGGGGGTCTCTCCATGAGCACCAAGGTCTCGGACCACATTCTTGAGCGGTTGCGCGCTTGGGGCGTGGAACAGGTTTTCGGCTATCCGGGTGACGGCATCAACGGGCTGCTCGCCGCCTGGGGCCGGGCCGAGGACCGGCCGCGGTTCATCCAGTCCCGGCACGAGGAGATGTCCGCGTTCGAGGCGGTGGGGTACGCGAAGTTCAGCGGCCGTATCGGGGTGTGCGCGGCGACGTCCGGACCGGGTGCCATCCATCTGCTGAACGGGCTGTACGACGCGAAGCTGGACCACGTGCCGGTGCTGGCGATCGTCGGCCAGACCGACCGGACCGCGATGGGCGGCTCGTACCAGCAGGAGGTCGACCTGCACACGCTGTACAAGGACGTCGCCTCGGAGTTCGTGGAGACGGTGACGGTGCCCGAGCAGCTGCCGAACGTGCTGGACCGGGCGATCCGTACGGCGTACGCCCGGCGCTGTCCGACGGCGGTGATCATCCCGGGTGATGTGCAGGAGCTGGACTACTCGCCGCCGACGCACGAGTTCAAGATGGTGCCGTCGAGTCTGGGGATGAGCGACTTCACGGCGACCCCGACGGACGAGGCGCTGCGCCGGGCGGCGGACGTGCTGAACGCGGGCGACAAGGTGGCCGTGCTGATCGGGCAGGGTGCCGCGGGTGCGGTCGCGGAGGTCCGGGAGGTCGCCGAGCTGCTCGGTGCGGGCGTGGCGAAGGCCCTGCTCGGCAAGGATGTGCTCAGTGACGAGCTGCCGTATGTGACGGGGCCGATCGGGCTGCTGGGGAGCCGGCCGTCGTACGAGCTGATGCGGGACTGCGACACGCTGCTGACGGTCGGTTCGTCGTTCCCGTACACGCAGTTCATGCCGGACTTCGGCAAGGCGCGCGGGGTGCAGATCGACATCGACGCGCACATGATCGGTATGCGGTACCCGTACGAGGTGAACCTGGTCGGTGACGCCCGCGCGACGCTGCAGCGGCTGATTCCGCTGCTGAAGGCGGAGGGGCGCGGACGCGAGTGGTACGACACGGTGTGCGCGAACGTGAAGCGCTGGCACGAGACGATGGAGCGGCGGGCCGGGCTGGCGGCGGATCCGATCAACCCGGAGTACGTGGCGCGGGCGCTGGATCCGCTGCTGCCGGACAACGCGATCCTGACGTCGGACTCCGGTTCGGTGGCGAACTGGTACGCGCGGCACATCACGATGCGCCCGGGCATGCGGGGTTCGCTGTCCGGGACGCTGGCGACGATGGGCCCGGGTGTGCCGTACGCGATCGGGGCGAAGTTCGCGCACCCGGACCGGCCGGTGGTCGCGCTGGTCGGGGACGGTGCGATGCAGATGAACGGCCTGGCGGAGATGATCACGGCGGCGAAGTACCAGGACCGCTGGTCGGATCCGCGGCTGGTGGTGGCCGTGTGGAACAACCAGGACCTGAACCAGGTGACGTGGGAGATGCGGGCCATGGAGGGTGCTCCGTCGTTCCTGCCGTCGCAGTCGATCCCGGACGTGCAGTACGCGGCGTTCGCCCGGTCGCTGGGCCTGACCGGGATCCGGGTGGAGAAGCCGGAGGACGTGGAGTCGGGCTGGCGGGCCGCGCTGGCCGCGGACGGGCCGGCGGTGATCGAGTTCCTGACCGATCCCGCGGTGCCGCCGATCCCGCCGCACGCCACCTGGGAGCAGATGGAGGCGACGGCCGCGTCGATCCTGAAGGGGGACGCCGACCGGGGTTCGATGATCAAGCGGGGACTGAAGGCGAAGGTGCAGGAGTTCCTGCCCGGCCGGGACAAGCAGTGACCGTGCGGCAGGACTTCCGTGTCGGACGCGCGGCACCGGGTACGCGGTGTGGACCTTCGACCCTCTGGAGGACAGACATGCAGCGAGGCAGTGACCGGCTGAGCGTCCACCGGGACGACGAGATGAAACACGAACTGCAGGGGTTGCTCCGGTCCGGCCATCCCACGCGCGTGGAGGAATGGCACGACCCGGAGCCGGCCGCGGACGACGATCCGGAGGTGTGGAGCGGCCCGGTGGGCGGTCTGGGATCTGCGGCGTCGCTGGAGCGGACCCGGCTGGAGCTGGCCCGGCACCTGAGTCGGCACGCGTTCCCCGCGAAGCCGGGCGAGCTGGCCCGGGCGCTGCGCCGGGGCAACGCGCCGGGCGGGCTGGTCGACGCGGTGGCCGGGCTGCCGCACGGGGAACAGTACGAGAACGTGCAGCAGCTGGCCGAGGCGCTGGTGGGCGGCGCGTGAGCGGGAGCCGGTCGGCACGGATCGCGCGGGGCACCACGGACGACGTGGGGGAAGCCACCACGCGGTTTCTGCTGTACGGGCTGCTGCCCGGGTGGCTCGTGCCGGGGCTCGCCGACTGGGCGATGCACCGGCGCACCCGGATCGAGGACACGGCGGGGACGCGGGAGTCCCTGATCCACGCGCTGATGATGGCCGAGGTGGGCGCGCCGATCGCGCTCACCTTGCGGTACGAGGTCAATCCGCTGCTGCTGTCGGTGCAGCTGGGGGCGGCGGCGGTGCACGAGGCGACGGCGCTGTGGGACGTGCGGACGGCCGTGCACAGCGACCGGGAGGTCAAGCCGGTCGAGCAGCACATCCACAGTTTTCTGGAGTCGCTGCCGTTCGGCGGACTGGCGTCGCTGATGTGCCTGCACGCCGGTCAGGTGCGCTCGCTGCTGCGGGGCGGACGCGGGGATCCGGACGCGTGGCGTCTGGTGCCGCGCCGGCGCCCGCTGCCGGCGGGGTACCTGGCGGCCGTCGGGGTCGCGGTCGGCGTGGGTGTGCTGCTGCCGTACGGCGAGGAGCTGGTGCGGTGCCGGCGGGCGGCGCGGGCGCGTAAGCGGCGTGCCCGCGCCCACCGGGCGGTGCTGCGGAGAGTGAAAGGAAGTTGAGGATCATGCGTATCGCGTTTCTGGTGGCGCCCGAGGGCGTCGAGCAGGTCGAGCTGACCGAGCCGTGGAAGGCGGCTTCGGACGCCGGGCACGAGCCGGTGCTGGTGTCGACCGAATCAGGGAAGATCCAGGCGTTCAACCATCTCGACAAGGCGGACACGTTCCCGGTGGACGAGGTGGTGGGTGAGACGTCGGCCGGGTCGTTCGGCGGCCTGGTGCTGCCGGGCGGCGTCGCGAACCCGGACTTCCTGCGGATGGACGAGAAGGCCGTCGCGTTCGTGCGGGACTTCTTCGAGCAGGGCCGTCCGGTCGCGGCGATCTGCCACGCCCCGTGGACGCTGGTGGAGGCGGACGTCGTACGCGGCCGGGTGCTGACGTCGTGGCCGAGCCTGGCGACGGACATCCGCAATGCCGGCGGCACCTGGGTGGACGAGCAGGTGAAGATCTGCGACCACGGCTCCAACCAGTTGGTGACGAGCCGCAAGCCGGACGATCTGAAGGCGTTCTGCGAGGCGTTCGTGCACGTGTTCGCCGGCGAGGCCGGCTGACCCGGCCGGGGTGCGCAGCGCCCTGTGCAGGGCCCGCTGCCCGCAGAGGGAAGGGCCGGCCCGTCACCGGGCCGGCCCTTCCTCGTGCCGTGGGGAAGCCGCGCGGGCCTGGCAGCGCGGGCCTTTCCACGGGGCCGGTCAGGTGCCGGGGGTGCCCGGCGTCGCCGCCTCGCTGCTGCCGCGTTCGCGGGCGCCCTCGCGGGTGCGGGCCGCGCTCACCAGGCGGCGGGGATTGCGGCGCAGGTACTCGCCCTCCAGCTGTGCCATGCGCTCGTTGTGGGCCCGCAGCGCGTCGTTGGAGCCGTACAGGAGTGTGTCGTGGCGCGTGCGGTGGATCGTCTCCAGCTCCTTCATGAGCTGCTGGTCGTCCAGCCGGCTGGGGTCGACTCCGGTCATCGTGGTGCCCCGCTCGTCGTGTTCGTTCATGGGCTTCGAGTACCCGCCCGGCACGCACTGCCCCGGGATTTCCGGGAGGACATCTTGTGGGGCCCGCGTTCCTGCATCCACTGTACGAACATCCCGGGTCCCGGGCCCGTGCGGGCGGCCGGGGAGCCGGAGGACACCCGTGCCCGGCCCGTGCGGGAGCGGGTGCCCGGGCTACCGGGCCCGTTCGACGCGCCGTTCGTCCCAGACCGGCTCCGGGGTCTCGCGGACCCGGCCGTCGGAGCCGAAGACCAGGAAGCGGTCGAAGGAGCGGGCGAACCAGCGGTCGTGGGTGACGGCGAGGACCGTGCCGTCGAAGGCCTCCAGGCCCTCCTGGAGGGCCTCGGCGGACTCCAGGTCGAGGTTGTCGGTGGGCTCGTCCAGCAGCAGCGCGGTGGCGCCGGCCAGCTCCAGCAGCAGGATCTGGAAGCGGGCCTGCTGGCCGCCGGAGAGCCGGTCGAAGGCCTGTTCGGCCTGCTGGGTGAGTTCGTAGCGGCGCAGCCGGGACATGGCCGCGCCCCGGTCCTGGGCGTGTTCCTTCCAGAGGATGTCGAGGAGGGTGCGGCCCCGCAGCTCGGGGTGGGCGTGGGTCTGCGCGAAGTGCCCGGGCACCACGCGGGCGCCTAGTTTCCACTCCCCGGTGTGGGCGACGTCGTCGCCGGCCAGCAGGCGCAGGAAGTGGGACTTGCCGGAGCCGTTGGAGCCGAGGACGGCGACCCGTTCGCCGTAGAAGACCTCCAGGTCGAAGGGCTGCATCAGGCCGGTCAGTTCCAGGCCCTGGCAGGTGACGGCGCGCACGCCGGTACGGCCGCCCTTCAGGCGCATGGTGATGTCCTGCTCGCGGGGCGGCTCCGGCGGCGGGCCGGCCTCCTCGAACTTGCGCAGGCGGGTCTGCGCGGCCTGGTAGCGGGAGGCCATCTCGTGGCTGACGGCCGCGGCCTGACGGAGGTTCAAAACGAGCTTCTTCAGCTGGGCGTGTTTCTCGTCCCAGCGGCGGCGCAGCTCCTCGAAGCGGGCGAAGCGTTCCCGGCGGGCCTCGTGGTACGTGGCGAAGCCGCCGCCGTGCACCCAGGCGTCGGCGCCGGCCGGGCCCGGTTCGACGGAGACGATCTTCTCGGCGGCGCGGGCGAGGAGCTCGCGGTCGTGGGAGACGAACAGGACGGTCTTGCGGGTCTCCCGGAGCTGCTCCTCCAGCCACCGCTTGCCGGGCACGTCGAGGTAGTTGTCGGGCTCGTCCAGCAGCAGGACCTCGTCGGTGCCGCGCAGCAGTGCCTCCAGCACGAGCCGTTTCTGCTCGCCGCCGGAGAGGGTGTGCACCTGACGCCACTGGGCGCGTTCGTAGGGGACGCCGAGCGCGGCGGTGGTGCACATGTCCCACAGCGTCTCGGCCTCGTAGCCGCGGACCTCCGCCCAGTCCGCGAGGGCCTGCGCGTAGGCGAGCTGGGCGGTCTCGTCGTCGACGGTCATGAGGGCGTGCTCGGCCCGGTCGACGGCCTGCGCGGCCTCCCCGATGCGGGGCGGGGCGACGGACACCAGCAGGTCCCGTACGGTCGTCTCGTCCCGTACGGAGCCGATGAACTGACGCATCACGCCGAGGCCGCCGCTGACGGTGACGCTGCCGCCGTGCGGCTTCAGCTCGCCGGAGATCAGCCGCAGCAAAGTGGTCTTGCCGGCGCCGTTCGGCCCCACCAGGGCGACGGCGGCGCCTTCGCCGACCCGGAAGGACACGTCGCCGAGGAGCGTCCTCCCGTCGGGGAGGTGGTACTCCAGGTGAGCGGCTTCCAGATGTCCCATGGGGAGGCATTGTGCGAGGTGGAAGGGGCCGGGGGCAAACGCATATCCGGGTTCTCCTCCCCCGGCCGGTGTTCGGCGGGCACAAGAAACGGGCGCCGCAGGGTAAGCGCACCCCATGAGCCCAGACCTGGACCTGACCGTGCCCGCGACCGCCGCCCGGACCCCGCTGCGCAGGCTGCTCGAAGCCGACGGCCGGCTGTTCGACGCCGCCGCCGCCTGGAACTGGCCCGGCGCCGAGCGCGTCCTGCCCCGCCTGAGCCGCAGCGCCAACCACGGGGTGCTGTGGTTCGCGACGGCCGCCGCGCTGGCCGCCAGCCGCACCCCCCGGGCCCGCCGGGCGGCGGTCCGGGGCCTGGCCTCGCTCGGCCTGGCGTCGCTGACCATCAACACGCTCGGCAAGCGCTCGGTGCGCCGGGCCCGGCCGGTACTGGATCCGGTACCGCTGGTGCGGCAGCTGAAGCGGCAGCCGATCACCACGTCGTTCCCGTCCGGGCACGCGGCGTCCGCGGCGGCCTTCGCGACCGGGGTGGCGCTGGAGTCGCCGGCGTGGGGTGCGGCGGTGGCGCCGGTGGCGTTCTCGGTGGCGGCGTCCCGGGTGTACACCGGTGTGCACTTCCCGAGCGACGTGCTGGCGGGGGCGGCGCTCGGCGCGGGCGCCGCGTTCCTGGTACGGCGCCTGGTGCCGACCCGCGCCCAGCTGCTCCGGCCCGCCCGGTCCCGGGCCGAGGTGCCGGCGCTGGCCGAGGGCGAGGGCCTGGTGATGGTCGCCAACCAGGGGTCGGGGACCGCGGAGCGGGTGCGGGCGCTGCAGGACGCGCTGCCGCAGGCGGAGATCGTGGAGTGCGCGCCGGAGGAGATCGGCGACGAGCTGGCGAAGGCGGCGGCCCGGGCACGGGTGCTCGGGGTGTGCGGCGGCGACGGCACGGTGAACGCGGCCGCCATGGTCGCGCTGCGGCACGGCCTGCCGCTCGCGGTGCTGCCGGGCGGCACCCTCAACCACTTCGCCTACGACCTGGGCGTGGAGGACGAACGCCAGCTGGCCCGGGCGATCCGGCACGGCGAGGCGGTCCGGGTGGACGCGGGCCGGTTCGCCACCCGGGACACCGAGGGCCTGTTCCTCAACACGCTCAGCCTCGGCGTGTACCCGGAACTGGTCCGCGCCCGGGACCGCTGGTCGAGCCGGATCGGCGGCTGGCCGGCCGGGCTGCTCGGCGCGCTGCGCGTGCTGCGCGCCGACCGGCATCCGCTGGAGGTGGAGGTGGGCGGTGAACGGCGGCCGCTGTGGCTGCTGTTCGTCGGCAACGGCGTCTACCACCGCATGGGTCTCGCGCCGGGCCGCCGTACCGATCTGGCGGACGGCCTGCTGGACGTGCGGGTGGTGCACGGCAGCCGCAGGCCCGCGCTGCGGCTGCTCGCGGCGGCCGCGGCGGGTCCGCTGACCCGGTCGCCCGCGCACGCGGCGGTGCAGGTGAACCGGCTGCGGCTGACCGGCATCGCCCCGGACACCCCGCTGGCGTACGACGGCGAGGTCACGTCGGTGTCGGGCGAGGTGACGCTGGAGAAGCTGCCGGAGGCGCTGACGGTCTACCGGCCACTGAATCCAGGATTCTGAGGACCGGCCGGCTGCGTCCCGCAGACGGCCGACCGTCGACCGGATCCCGAAGACGGCCGACTGACGACCGGATGCTGTAGACACGCGGACGGTCGACTGGATGCTGAAGACACGCGGACGGCGGCCGGTCGACTGGATGCTGAAGACACCGGACGGCGAGTCGGCTGGATGCCGGAGACGCGGCGGCACCGGTCGACTGCATACCGAGCAACAACGTCTGGTCGACCGGATACCGGAGACATCCGTCCGTCCACATGACGAAACGCGGGTCTCAAAATACGGCATGCACGCGTACGGTGAAGGCGTGCCGGCGGACGGATGGTCCGGCCGGTCCGCCTGACCATGGTGAAGGGGTACAGCCATGCCGGAAGCGCAGGAGACCGCCGTCTACACGCACGGGCACCACGAGTCCGTGCTGCGTTCGCACACCTGGCGGACGGCCGCCAACTCCGCGGCCTACCTGCTCGGCGCGCTCAAGCCGCACATGCGGATCCTGGACGTCGGCTGCGGTCCCGGCACCATCACCGCGGACCTGGCGGAGCTGGTCCCCGACGGCCGGGTCACCGGTGTCGACCGGGCGTCCGGTGTCCTGGAGCAGGCCCGGGCCACCGCCGCGGCCCGCGGTCTGACGAACGTGGACTTCGCGGTGGCCGACGTGCACGCCCTGGACCACCCGGACGACACCTTCTGCGTGGTGCACGCCCATCAGGTGCTCCAGCACGTCGGCGACCCCGTGCGGGCGCTGCGTGAGATGCGCCGGGTGACGAAGCCGGGCGGGTTCATCGCCGTGCGGGACGCGGACTACGCGGCGATGACCTGGTACCCGGCGGTGCCCGGGCTGGACGACTGGCTGGACCTGTACGAGCGGGTGGCCCGGGCCAACGGCGGGGAGCCCGACGCCGGGCGCCGGCTGGCGGCGTGGGCGCGGGCTGCCGGTCTGAGGGACGTCACGGCCACGTCCAGCACGTGGACGTTCGCCGCTCCCGGGGAGCGGGCCTGGTGGAGCGGCCTGTGGGCGGACCGCACGGTGGCTTCCGACTACGCCGGCCGGGCCACCGCGGGCGGTCACGCCACGGCGGAGGACCTGGAGGCGGTGGCGGAGGCCTGGCGGGAGTGGGGACGGCGGGAGGACGGCTGGTTCGCGGTCCTGCACGGGGAGATCCTGTGCCGGAAGGAAGCCTGACCCGCGGTTGCCGTGGCCAGATCGGGAGGCCGGAGGGCCGGATCGGAAGGCCGGGGGCCGGATCGGGAGGCCGGATGCCGGGGACCCGCTGCCCGGGAGACGGTGTCTCACTCGCGGGGCAGCAGCGGTCCCAGGGGTCCGAGGTCCAGGTTGAGGTCCTCGGGCCGCAGGCCGTAGCGGTCCCGCAGCTCGGCCATCCGGTCCTCCAGCAGCATCAGGGTGAGCCCGATCCGCTCCTCCTGCTCCTCGGTCAGCTCGCCGGTGTCGAAGCGCCGTACGGCCTGCCGTTCCATCAGCTGGCGCAGCAGCTCGACCACGGTGAGGACGAGTTTCACCAGGTCGCGTTCGACGGTGTCGGGCTCCAGGTCGAGCCGGTTGCTCCGGCTCCGGGCGGTCATGTGAGCTCCTCGAAGGGTGACGGTACCTGCGCGTTCACCGAGCTGATCAGCGCGTTCAGGTCGATCCGGACGAGGTCGACGTCCGCGATGCGCAGCGTGATGTCGCCGGTGAGGACGACGCCGCCGGCCAGCAGCCGGTCCAGCAGGTCCACCAGCGCGATCTCGCGGCGTTCGACGACGGTCACCGGCTCTCCCCCGCTTCCGTTGCGGACTGTGCCGCGGTCTCCTCGCCGGAGAACGAGTACGCCGCCCAGGGGCCGGTGAGTTCCACCCGCATTCCCGGGGCCTCGTCCTTGGTGCGGTCCACGAGTTCGACGAACTCCTCGGAGTGCGCGCGGGGCACCAGGTAGGCGGCGTTGAGCACGTTCTGGCCCGGTGTTCCGGAGAGGGCGGAGTTCTGCGGGCGGTGGATCCGGAACTCCTCGGCCTGTTCGGCGAGGCGCTCGTGCAGGGAGTGGGCGAACCGTTCGGCCCGCTGCCACCTCTCCTCCTGCTCGTGGCTGTGGCGGCGCCGGCTGCGCAGGTAGTCCCGTCCGCTGGCGGGCCGTGCGGCCGTGGCCGGGACGGGTTCGGCGGGCTCGGGCTCCATGTACACTTTCACGCCCCATTCCACGCGGCCGTGCAGCCGGTCGAGCAGGCGGCGGAAGTCCTCCTCGCGGGCTTCGATCATGGTGCGTACGGCGCTGTCGTTGCGGAAGACGGTGGCGAGCCGCAGCGGCAGCGGGGTGGTGACGGTGGTGAGCGCGTCGACCACGCCCTGGTGGGCGCGGGCGGTGGCGGCCAGCCAGTCCAGGTTCTCCAGGTTGGACTTCAGCGCGTCCTCGCTGAAGTCCGCCTCGGGGACCGTGCTGACCACCGCCACCAGTCCGTGGTGGTGCAGCAGCGCCGGCGGGGCGCCGGCGACGCCGGTCAGCTCGGCCTGTAGGGGTGTCCCGAAGGGGCGGCAGACGGCGTACACGTATCGCAGTCCGATCATGGTGCCTCCTTCGAGGTGCGGCCCGACTCGATTTCCTCCAGCCGGGCGAGCCGTTCGCGCAGCTCGGCGTTCTCCCGGGTCAGCTCGTCGCGGCGGGCCCGGGAGGAGAGCGCCGGATCGGTCTCCCACCAGTCGATCCCCATCTCCTTGGCCTTGTCGACCGAGGCGACGATGAGCCGCAGTTTGATGGTGAGCAGTTCGATGTCGAGCAGGTTGATCCTGATGTCACCCGCGATGACGATGCCCTTGTCGAGCACCCGCTCCAGGATGTCGGCCAGGTTCGCCCCCGAGCCCTGGCCGTAGGGCTCGGGGAACCGGCCGGCTTCGGGGAAGCGACTCGTCATCGACGGCCCCCGCGCTCCGCGTACTCGGGTTCCTCTTCCTGTTCTTCCTCTTCCTCGGGTCCTTCCTCTTCCTCTTCCTCGGGTTCCTCTTCGTCCTCGTACTCGCCCTCGTACGTGTCTTCGTCGCCCTCGGCCCGGCCTTCCTCCTCGGGCTCCTCCTCGCCTTCCTCCTCGGCCTCGTCCTCGTAGGGCTCCTCTTCCTCCTCTTCCTCCTCCTCGTCGTACTCGCCCTCGTAGGGCTCCTCTTGCTCTTCCTGGCCCTCTTCGCCCTCGCCCTCGGTGCCCTCTTCGTCCTCGGGCTGCTCTTCCTCGGGCTGCTCTTCGTCGGGCTGCTCCTCGTCGGGCTGCTCCTGCTCCGACTCCTGCTCCGACTCCTCCTCGGCGATGGCGTCCTCGTGGCTGCGGACCACCTCGCCGTCACGGATCTCGCCGCGCCAGCTGTCCTCCGCCTCTCCCTTGATGGTGATGAAGCGGGCGAAGTTCTTCAGGTCCAGCCGGGCCCGGCGGCCCTGGGCGCGCCAGATGTTGCCGGTCTTCTCGAACAGGCCGGTCGGGTAGTACTCCATGACGAGCAGGACCCGGGTGAGGTTCTCCTCCAGCCGGTGGAAGGAGACGACGCCCTTGGTGGTGCCCTTGGCGCCCTCCGAGGTCCACTGGATGCGGTAGTCGGGTATCTGCTCGGTGGTCTTCGCCTTCCAGCTGCGGGTGGACCAGAAGACCTTCGCCTGCCAGTCGGAGTGGGTGTCGTCGGCGCGGTTGGCGCTCTTGACGCCCTTGGCGAAGGTGGAGAAGGACTGGTACTGGGTCCACTGGTCGTAGGCGGTGCGCTGTGGCACGCCGACGTCGACGGACTCCAGGATGACGGTGGGCTTCTTGCCCGCGCCGCTCTTCTTGCCCTTGCCGCCCCCGAGGCTCTTCAGCGCACCCATGACGTTCTCCTTGGCGCGGGAGGCGCCCAGTTCGACGGCGGTGCGCACCGGGCCCTTGCCCTCGGCGATTTTGCGTCCGCCTTCGAGGGCGAGTTTGGCGAAGCCCGGGCTGTTGCCCTCAGCGATGTCGTTGAGTTTGCCGGTGGTCTCGCCGAGCTTGCGGCCGAGGCCCGTCAGCATGCGCTGGGCCTGCGCGGACAGGTACTCCTGTACTTCTTCCTTCAGCCGGTCGGCCGCCTCACTGTGCGCGAGGTTGCTGAGCGGGCCGCCGCTGGCGTTCCCCGTGGCCTTGCCGGCCGCCGTGTCGGTCATCGGTCATCGCCGCCTTTCGACTGCCGGGAGGCGGCGCCGGAGGCCGCGTCCCCAGCCGAACCCGTCTTCTTCGCGGTCGTCTTGCGGGCCGCGCTCGCCTTCTTGGCCGCCGTCTTCTTCGCGGGGGCCGTCTTCTTGGCCGCGGCCTTCTTCTTCGCGGGGGCCTTGCGGGCCGGTTCCCGGTCGCGCGGTTCCCCGTCGCGGGACTGCTTCTCGCGCCGGTCGTCGCCGCGGTCGCCGGCGGAGCCCTGGCGGCCCTCGTCTTCCTGGCGGCCTTCCTCCTCGCCGTCCTCCTCGTCCGGTTCCTCGTCGGAGCCGGACGGCACGATGCCGGACAGCTGGTCGCGGACCTGTGCCGTACGGCCGTGCAGCCGGTCGGCGAACGCGTTCAGCTGGCGCTCGGCGACCGCGCCGGAGGCGGCCTTGCCGACGCCTCGCAGGTCCTGGCGCAGCTGGTCGCCTATCTCCTTGAACTGCGGGTTGTTCTTCAGCTGCTGGTTGACCAGGTCCGCGACCATCCGCGGACTGAGGTTCAGCTTCTTGCCCGCCACGAGGGAGCCGACCGCGAGGGCCATTTTGAGTTTTTTGGTGCGTCCGAGCAGGTATCCGGCCCCTACGGCGAGGCCCATTGCGGTTCGGTTCATGTCACGTCCCGTTGCCTGTGTTGTCGCCGGAGCGCATAGCGGTCTCCAGCCGGTCGAGAAGTTCGTCCTCGCGCTGGTCGAATTCCTCCGCGGTGATCTCGCCCGCCTCCAGCTGCTCTTCGAGGCGGGCGAGTTCGGCCCGTACGGTGGCGGGGTCGTAGTAGATCCGCTCCGCCTCGCGGAGCACGTGCCTGATGGCCCATGCACTGCCCCGCACGGGTGCGAACGGCAGCATCAGCACTTCGCCTATCAGCCCCACGGTGTTCTCCTTTCCGTCCGGGCCCAGAGCGCTACTGCGCGCCGGCGTCCGCGCCGGCCGTGCTGCCGGCGGGCTGCGCCGGGCCGGGCTCGACGAAGCTGTACGGCGGCAGCGGCCCGTTGACCCTCAAATCCAGGTGGGCGTGGCTCTTGCGGATCTGCTCGGCGATGGCGAGGAACTCCTCGGCGGTGCTCCGGGGCACCAGGAACGAGACGTTCAGCAGCCAGCCGGTGGACTCGGGGCCCACGCTGACGGCGGAGGCGGCCGGTGCGAGCAGTCCCTGTACCTCCTGGGCGTCCTCGGCTTCCTTGGCCTTGACGGCGGCGGCGACCATCTCGCCGAGGCGGATCTTGTCGTCGTAGCTGCCACCGCCGGCCTGGCGGTTGGCTTCGGCGAGGGAGCGGACGTCGGCGTTCTCGGCCATCACGCGGTGCAGGACGGCTTCCTCGACGTGTGTGGCCTTGACGTTGTACTCGACCTTGCCGTCGAGTTCGCGCAGCCGTTCCAGGTAGTGCTCGGCCCGTTCGGTGAGTACCTGGGTGACGGAGTCGTCGTCGTCGGCGACGCTGCCGAACCGCATGGGCAGCACGCAGCCGCCGGCGCCGGCCTCGGCGAGCACGTTCTGGTGCGCGAGCAGGTCCCGGCGCTTGGGGCGCAGGTCCTCGGGTGCGTCACTGACGACGGCGGCCAGGTCACCGGCGGTGAGCACGCGGACGGCGCGTGGCGGCTCGCCCACTCCGGTCATGCCCTCGGGCAGCGCCGGGTGGGACCGGGCGGTGATCCCGTAGACGTAGGTGCTCACTCCTGCTCCTCCTTACGGCGCGCCGGGGCCTTCCGGCGCGGCCTGGACTCGGTCTCCCCTTCCTGGCGCGCCTGGTTGAAGGCGTCCGATATGGTCTGCGCGGCGCCGGACAGCGCGCCCTTGGACTTGCCGCGGGCGCCGGACTCGGTGATCTCGCCGACGAGGTCGGGCAGGCCCGGGCTCTTGTGCGGACCGGATTCCAGGTCCAGGCGGTTGCACGCCTCGGCGAAGCGCAGGTACGTGTCGACGCTGGCGACGACGACGCGGACGTCGATCTTCAGGATCTCGATGCCGACCAGGGAGACGCGGACGAACGCGTCGATCACGAGTCCTCGGTCCAGGACCAGCTCAAGTACGTCGTAGAGGCCGCTGCTGCCGCCTCCGCCTCCGGTCTGCTGTGCCGGAACAACAGTCATGCCGGCGATTCCTCCTCCTGCGTAGTGGGTGCACGGTCTGCGCGGACGGGGAGCGCACGCTGTGACTCAGCGGCCACCGCGCGCGTCGGCCCTGCCGCGTTCGTAGCGGCGGACACGCCGGTACCCGGTCAGCTGGCCGTCGGGGTCCAGCTCGACCTGGTAGCTCGCCATCAGGCTCATGGTGTCGGGGACCCGGGCGAGTTCCAGGACTTCGACCTCCAGGGACCAGCCGTCGTCGGTCTCCTCGAAGGAGGAGACGGATTCCGGGGCGAGGCCGGTGAGCTCGGCGAGCTGGCTGCGCGCCTGGCGCAGCACCTCCATGGGGGTCGGTCGCCGGCTGTGGGTCTCGCGGTGGGTACCGCCCTGCGTCTTGTGCGTGTTGTCGGAGTTCTGGGAGTGCTGAGAGTCCTGTGCTTTCTGTGAACTCTGTGAGCTTGAAGTGTTGTTTGTGTTCGACATGGCCACCTCTCCCCTGCGTGTGGCCGTTCCTCCCTTGGCCAAACCTCAGGAGCGCATGTCATCGAGACGGCGTCGGGCCGGGGCCAGGGAGCGGCCACGGTGGGGCAGGTCGCCCCACGGCTCCGTCCGGGCCTGGTCGACGGCGTCGGTGATGCTCCACCGGCGGGCGTCCAGTGCCGGATCGTCCACCTGCTTCCAGGCTAGGGGCACGGCGACCGGGGCGCCCGGGCGGGCGCGCACGGTGTAGGGGGCGACGGCGGTCTGGGCGTAGCCGTTGCGCTGTACGTCCAGGTAGAGGCGGCCGGCCCGGTCCTGTTTGCGGGCGGCGGTGGTGAGCCGGTCGGGGGCCCGGGAGGCGGCGAGCGCGGCGACGTCGTGGGCGAACCGGCGGACTTCGTCGAAGTCGTGGCGGCCGTCCAGCGGGACGACGAGGTGCAGGCCGCGTGAGCCGGTGATCATGGGTGCCGCGGGCAGGCCCAGGTCGTCCAGCAGCTCGCGCATCCGGTGGGCCGCGTCCCGGACGGCGGTGAAGTCGTCGTCTGCCGGGTCGAGGTCGAAGACGAGCCGGTCGGGGTGGTGGGGGCCGCCGGCCCGGTCGGTGCGGGAGAGCCAGCGGTGCAGGGTGACGCAGGCCTGGCCGGCGAGGTGGAGGAGGGTGGCGGTGTCGTCGCAGACGACGTGTGTGACGGTGCCGCCCTCCTTGGCGACCTGGACGCGGGTGATCCAGTCCGGGTAGTGCTCCGGGGTGTTCTTCTGCCAGAACCTCGGGCCGTCGATGCCGTCCGGGCAGCGTTCCAGGGTCAGCGGGCGGCCCCGCAGGTGCGGCAGGAGGTACGGCGCGACGGACCGGTAGTAGTCGGCGAGGTCGCCTTTGGTGTACTGCCCGGTGCCCCCGCGGCCGGGGAAGAGCACCTTCCCCGGCCGCTGGATCTCCACTGTGCGGCGGCCCGCCCGGATGGTCCGGGCGTCGCCGCGGGTCATCGTACGACCGCCTCCTCGACCAGCATCCTGGCCGCCGCCGCGATGGCCGTGGCGTCGATGCCGGCGGCGTGGAGCTGCTCGTCGGGTGCGGCGGAGCCCGGCATGGTGCGCACGGCGAGGCGGACCAGGCGGGGCACCGGCCGGCCGTCCGCGAACGCCTCGGCGACGGCGTCCCCGATGCCGCCCTCGGGGTGGTGGTCCTCCACCGTGAGCAGGCAGCCGGTCTCCTCGGCCGCCCGGTGCAGGGTCTCGGCGTCGACGGGCTTGACCGAGTACAGGTCGATGACGCGTACCCGGATGCCGTCCGCGGCAAGCCGGTCGGCGGCGGCCAGCGCCTCGGGGACGGTGGTGCCGGCGGCGACGACGGTGAGCCGGTCGTCGTCGGCGGAGCGCAGCGTCTTGCTGCCGCCGACGGGGAACTCCTCGTCGGGGCCGTAGAGCACCGGGGTCTTGCCGCGGGAGGTGCGCAGGTAGCGGATGCCGTCCAGGCCGGCCATGGTGGCGACGAGCCGGGCGGTCTGGTTGGCGTCGCACGGGTACAGCACGGTGGAGCCGTACAGGGACCGGAACATCGCCAGGTCCTCCAGGCCCATCTGGGAGGGTCCGTCCTGTCCGATGGCGACACCGGCGTGCGAGCCGACCAGGTTGAGTCCGGATCCGCTGATGGAGGCCATGCGGACGAAGTCGTGGGCGCGGGAGAGGAAGGCGGCGAACGTGGAGGCGTAGGGCACCCAGCCGCGTGCGGCCATGCCGACGGCGGTGGCGACGAGCTGCTGCTCGGCGATGTAGCACTCGAAGAACCGGTCGGGGTGCTCCTTGGCGAACTCCTCGGTGCGGGTGGAGTCGCCGACCTCGCCGTCCAGGGCGACGACGTCGCCGCGGGCCGTGCCGAGTGCGGCGAGGGCCTTGCCGAAGGCGTCCCGTGTGGCGATCTCGTCGCCCTGGTCGTAGCGGGGCAGCCGGACGGGCTCGGTGGTCAGGGAGCGCAGTGCGGCGGCGGCCTGCGGCTCGGAGACGCGGACGTGCAGGTCGCGGGGGCCGCCGAGTTCGGCGATGGCGTCCTCGGCCTCGGGCAGTGGCTTGCCGTGCAGGCCCTCGCGGTCCTCGACGGCGGCGACGCCGCGGCCCTTGAGGGTGCGGGCGAGGATCACGGTGGGCTGTCCGGTGGTGGACAGTGCCTCGCCGTAGGCGCGGTCGATGGCGTCGACGTCGTGGCCGTCGATCTCGATGGTGTGCCAGTCGAAGGCCTGGAAGCGGCGGGCGTAGGCGTTCAGGTCGTGGCCGTGGCGGGTGGGGCCGCGCTGGCCGAGCCGGTTGACGTCCACGATGGCGATCAGGTTGTCGAGGTTCTCGTAGCCGGCGTGTTCGGCGGCCTCCCAGACGGAGCCCTCTGCGAGCTCGCTGTCGCCGCACAGCACCCATACCCGGTAGTCGGTGCGGTCCAGCCGTTTCCCGGCGAGGGCGATGCCGACGCCGACGGGCAGGCCCTGGCCGAGGGAGCCGGTGGCGGTCTCCACCCAGGGCAGGCGGCGGGGTGTCGGGTGGCCCTCCAGCCGGCTGCCGATCGTGCGGAAGGTGAGCAGTTCGCCGTCCTCGATCGCGCCGGCCGCCTTGTACGCGGCGTACAGCAGCGGTGAGGCGTGTCCCTTGGAGAGGACGAAGCGGTCGTTCGCGGGGTGTTCGGGGCGCTCGAAGTCGTAGCGCAGGTGGTTGGCGAGCAGGACGGCCAGCAGGTCGGCGGCGGACATGGAGGACGTGGGGTGCCCGGATCCCGCGGCGGCGGACGCCCGCACGCTGTCCACGCGGAGCTGCTGGCCCAGTTCGGCGAGTTCGTCGGTGTTCATGTGTCTCCTCGGTCTCCTTGCGCTGGGTCGCGCCGGGCGGCGCTCAGTCGGATGCGTTCGGGCGGTCCGCGGGATCGCCCGGTCCGGTGGGATCGCCCGGTCCGGCTGATTCGGGGGTGTCGGCGCGCTTGACGGGGCCGGGAGCCGGATGGTCCGGGCCGCCCTCGGCCGGCTTCCCGGCGGACTGGTTCCCGGCGGGCTCGGCGGGCTCGGCGGGCTGGTTCTTGGCCGGTTCGCCGCCGGGCTGGTTCCTGGCCGGTTCGCCGCCGGGCTGGTTCTTCGCGGGCTCGGCGGGCCGGTTGTTCTGCCGGGTCATGTGTCGTCTCCTGTCTGGACGGACGGACGGACGGACCGACGGACGGACGGCCGGTCCGGTCGCGTCCGCCCGGTACCCGCGCCGGTTCGGGTGAGCCCGAGACCGACGGCGTCCAGCGGCACGGACCAGGCCCGCAGCAGGCCCGCAGCAGGCCCGACTGGACGCCATGGCACGGGAGTCGGCGTCCGGCAGCGGGCCGGCGGCGGTCCGGGGCGGCCGCCCAGGCCGACGGAGTCGTGGGCCGGGCCGGCCGGGGCGCGGGCAGCCCGGTACCCGGGGAAACCGGCGCCGGCGATCACCACGCGAGGTCGGCTCACGGTGCGCCTCCGGCGGTCGGGCTCCTCCGAGGTCTTCCGCGTAACCGGGGCAGGTGCACCCAAACGCCGGGCGGGTCACCCGTACGCCCCCGTGAGCACCCGTACGCCGAGCCCCGTCGGCACCCTCACGTCCCCGCCGGCGGGCGCCGTACCGGCGTTTCGCCCGGTCGGGCCCGGTTACCCGGCCCGGGAACGGATCAGCCGGCTTCGCCTCCGGAGGTTTTCCCATGCCCGAGTACGGCTATTTCCTGGCGTGCGAGGAGCACGACCCCGCTGCCCTCGTCGAACAGGCCCGGATGGCCGAGCAGGCCGGTTTCCAGGCGCTGTGGATCTCCGACCACTACCACCCGTGGAACGACGCGCAGGGGCAGAGCGCGTTCGTGTGGTCGGTGATCGGCGCGCTGTCGGAGGCGGTGTCGCTGCCCATCGAGACGGCGGTGACCTGCCCGACCGTGCGGATGCACCCGGCGGTCGTGGCGCAGGCCGCGGCGACCAGCGCGGTGATGACCGGGGGCCGCTTCCGGCTGGGCGTCGGCACCGGCGAGGCGCTGAACGAGCACATCCTCGGCGACCGCTGGCCCCCGACGCAGGTGCGCCTGGAGATGCTGGAGGAGGCGATCCAGGTGATGCGCCGGCTGTTCACCGGCGAGGAGGTCACCCACCACGGCACCCACTACACCGTGGAGAACGCCCGTCTGTACACCGTGCCCGACGAGCCCGTCCCGATCGACATCTCCGGCTTCGGCCCGAAGGCGACGGCGCTGGCCGCCCGGGTGGCCGACGGTTACATCACGATGATGCCGGAGGAGGAGATGGTCACCCGGTTCCGCAAGGGCGGCGGCGGGTCCAAGCTGGTCAGCGGCGGCACGAAGGTCTGCTACGGCTCCGACCGCGACGCGTGCGTCCGTA
The DNA here is from genome assembly GCF_000720135.1 of Streptomyces sp. NRRL S-1022. Lineage (GTDB taxonomy): Bacteria > Actinomycetota > Actinomycetes > Streptomycetales > Streptomycetaceae > Streptomyces. Next base: position 93,689 of record NZ_JOIU01000020.1, read on the forward strand.
CGGTGCACAAGCTCTGGTACAACGAGCTGCTGCCCGGTGAGATGGGCCAGGTGCTGCCCTCGCCCCGGCACTTCGAGCAGCTGCAGGAGCTGGTCACCGAGGACATGGTGCGGGACAAGACGGTGTGCGGGGACGACGTGGACGAGCACGTCTCGGCCCTGCGGGCGTTCGCCGACGCCGGGTTCGACCGGGTGTACGTCAACCAGATCGGGCCGGACCAGCGCGGTTTCTTCGACTTCTACCGGACGAAGGTGCTGCCGCAGCTGACCGGGTGAGCGGGAGCGTCCGGGAGGCAGGGACGAGGGGCGGGGCGGGCGCCCCGCCCCTTCGCTGTGGGGCCCTCGCTTCCTTCGCTGCAGGGCCCGCGCCGTCAGGCCCTGTGGTGCGGGCCGTCGGGGTCGAGGGGGGTCTCGGGCGGGGTCTGCGGCATCGGCGGGTACGGCATGCCGAGGCCGCTCGGCGGGATGCCCGGCGCGGTACCGCCGAGCACGCGGTGCGCGGAGTGGTGGTCGTGGTCGTGGTCGTGGCCGTGGCCGGAGTGGGCGGCGCCGCGCAGGGCGTACGCCACCACGCCCAGGAGCGCCGCGGTGATCAGTGCCGCGGCCCAGCCGGGCAGTCCGATCGCCAGGGCGAGGCCGACGGCGAGGGCCACCGCGCCGCCCGCGTACAGGGCGGCGGCGCCCGACGCGGCGTAGAGCACGGCGGTGCGGCGCCGCTTGCGCGACTGCTCGCGCAGTTCGTCGCGTACCGTCTCGCGAGCCACCTGAGCCAGTTCTTCGACGAGGTGCTTGTCCAGATGTTCCAGGTGATCAAAGCGGTCCATACACCTGCGGGTACCCGGCGTGCACAGGGGGTAACGCCGGGGGGGCAGCGGGCCGGCGGTGTCCGCACGGCGCGGCGGTCTTCGCGTGCGCCGCGCGGTTCAGCGCGGCCGGGCCGCTCCGCCGCGCATCTCCACGGTGAGGGCCCAGCGCTCGTGGTCGCGCCAGGCGCCGTCGATGTGGATCATGTCCGGGGAGAAGCCCTCCAGGCGGAAGCCGGCGCCCCGGGCGAGGGCGATGGAGGCGGCGTTGCCGGGCTGGACGTTGATCTCCAGCCGGTGCAGGCCCAGCGGCCCGAACGCGTACCCGATCACCAGCTCCATGCCTTCGCGCATCAGGCCCCGCCCGGCCGCGTGCGCGAAGGCGCCGTAGCCGAGGGCACCGCACTGGAAGCCGCCCCGCACGATGTTGTTGATGTTGATGAAGCCGGCGATGGCGCCGCTGTCCTTCTCGCACACCAGGAAGCCGGCCCGGTCCGGGTCCGCGACGAGCCGGCCGGCGTAGTCGGCGTACGCCTCGTCGCTGTCCGGCGGGAACAGCCACGGCCGGTGCAGGTCCTTGCTCTCCCGGGCACGTGCGGTGAACTCGGGGCCGTCCTCGGGGGTGAAGGGGCGGATGGCGACGCGGGGGCCCTCGGCGAGGCGGCTGGACGGGGGGTGCGGCATGCGGCCAGCCTACGGCGTCAGCGCAGCGCCGGCTCGTGCAGCGTCAACGTGCCGGTGTCCGCGTCGAGTTCGGCCGGCACCCCGAAGGGGATCGTCAGTGCTCCCGCGCAGTGGCCGAAGCCGGCGTTCTCCAGGACCGGCACCCCTAGTCCGCCGAGGCGGTCGGCGAGGACCGGTCGCAGCCGGTCGTAGTCCCCGCACCGCTCCCAGGAGCCGAGCAGCACCCCGCGTACCCCGTCCAGCCAGCCTGAGCGCAGGAGTTGGGTGAGGTACCGGTCCAGCCGGTACGGCTCCTCGCCCACGTCCTCCAGGCAGAGCAGTCCGCCGTCGGCGGAGGGCCGGGCGTGGGGGGTGCCGAGGCCGGTGGCGAGCAGGCTGGGGCAGCCGCCGAGGGTGACGCCGCGGGCGCGGCCGGGTAGCAGGGCGGTGCCGCCGGAGGTGACGGTGCGGACCGTCTCGGGGGCGAAGAGGGTGGCCCGCAGGTGGTCCTGGGCGCGGGCGTTCTTGATGAAGTCGATGCCGGCCGCCATCGGCCCGTAGAGCGTGACCAGGCCCAGGCGGGTGGCGATGGCCTCGTGCAGCACGGTGATGTCGCTGAAGCCGACGAAGACCTTCGGTCCGGCCGCGCGCAGGGCGTCCCAGTCGAGCAGGTCGATCATGCGCTGGACGCCGTAACCGCCGCGGGCGCACAGCACGGCGTCCACGGCGGGGTCGCACCAGGCGTTCTGGAAGTCGGCGGCGCGGTCGGCGTCGGTGCCGGCGAGGTAGCCGAACTCGGGGTGCCGGTCCAGGACGTGGGGGGCGGCCACCGGGTCGAGGTCCCAGCCGCGCAGCACGTCGAGGCCCGCCTGCAGCCGCTCCTCGGGCACGGGTCCGCTGGGGGCGACGACGGCGACGCGTGCGCCGGGGGCGAGCCGGTGCGGGCGCTGGAGTTCCTTCACGGGGTCAGCTTCACCTTCGGTGGCTGCGGTGCCGGCTGGAACCCGAACACCTGGGCGTACAGGGACAGTTCGGCCTCCAGGGCGCGGATCATGGTATCGGCCCGGCGGAATCCGTGGCCCTCGCCCTCGAAGGTGAGGTAGGCGTGGGGCACGCCCCGGCCGGTGACCCGGGCGAGGAAGCGTTCGCACTGGGCGGGCGGGCAGATGACGTCGTCCAGGCCCTGGAGCAGCAGGAAGGGCACGCTCAGGCGGTCGGCGTGCGCGGTCGGGGAGCGTTCGGCGTACCGGCCGGGTACCTCGGCGAGCGGGCCGATCAGTGATTCCAGGTAGCGGGACTCGAAGTCGTGGGTCTCGCCGGGGCCCCAGGTGGCGAGGTCGAGCACCGGGTAGACGATGGTGCCGCAGGCGTAGACGTCGGTGGTGGTCAGGGAGGCGGCGGCGGTCCAGCCGCCCGCGCTGCCGCCCCGGATCGCCAGCCGGGCGGGGTCGGCGGTGCCTTCTTCGGCGAGGGCGCGGGCCACGGCCGCGCAGTCCTCGACGTCGACCACGCCCCACTGCTCGCGCAGCCGCTCCCGGTAGGCGCGGCCGTATCCGGTGGAGCCGCCGTAGTTCACCTCGGCGACCCCGATGCCCCGCGAGGTGAAGTAGGCGATCGCCAGGTCCAGTACGAGCGGCGCCCGGCTGGTGGGGCCGCCGTGCGCCCAGAGGACGTACGGCGGCAGTTCGCCGTCGGGCGCGGTCCGTGCGGGGTGGTGGGGCGGGTGGATGTGGGCGTGCACCTCGCGGCCGTCCGGGCCGGGAAAGGTGCGGGTTCGCGGCCGCGGGTAGTGGGCGGGGTCCACGGGGTCCCGGTGCCGGGCGCCGATCACGCGGGCGCGGCCGGTGGTGGTGTCCAGTTCGACCACTTCGTATGCGGTCCGCGGGCCGGCGGCGACGGTGACGGCGCGGTGGCCGTGGGTGGCGAGGGTGGGGCTGTATTCCGTCCACGGGCCGGCGGCGTCGGCCAGCTCACCGGATGCTGTATCCAATATCCCGAGTACGGTCGACCCGCGACCGTGTACGACCGCCAGGAGACCGTCGTCCAGCGGCGCGAACCAGCGCAGTCCCAGCTGCCACAGCGGCCCGCCGAACTCCTCCTCGCGCGGGCAGAGCGGGGTGCCGTCGCGGTAGAGGTTCCACCAGCCGCTGCGGTCGCTCGTGTACAGGATGCTGCCGTCCGCCGACCATTCGACCTGTGCGACGGCTTCGTCCGGTCCACCGGCGACTGTCTGCGCGTCCGTCAGCCGGCCGTCCTCTGCCACCGCGGCGACCAGCAGTTCCGTCCCGTCCCACGGCATCCGCGGATGGTCCCAGGCCAGCCATGCGGCCCGCCGGCCGTCGGGGGACAGCCGGGCGCCGGTGACGAACCGGTGCCGGGGTTCGGCCAGTGCGCGGACGGCTCCCCGGTCGCCGGCGGCCGTGCCGTCCAGCGGTACGGCGGCCGGGAGGCGCCGTACGTCGTCGGGGCCGTCCCCGGTGTACTCCTCCAGCACGCACCACACCTCGCCGCGGGCGTGGTCGAGCCGGGGCTCGGCCCAGCGCAGGCCGCGGCCCGGCGGGGAGGCGGGGGTGAGGGGGACGGGCTCGCCGCCGGGCTCGTACCGGTACAGCCGCTGGTCGGCGAAGTGCACGAAGACGATCAGCGGCCGGCCGTCCCGCACGGTCCCGGTCCAGGGCCGGCCGCCGTACTCGATGACGCGGCTGCGTACGTTCCACGGTGCCGGCAGGACGGACTCCTCGCGGCCGTCGGTGTGCCGCCGGACCAGGGCGCGGCGGCCGCCTTCGGCGGGCCGGGGTGCGGTCCACCAGATCTCGTCGCCGACGAAGTCCACCCACTCCGGCCGTCCGTCGTGCGCGGCGGCGAGCGCCGCGTCGATGGGTGACGGCCATGAGCCGTACGGCGATCGCAGCATCCGCTCCCCCACCGTCTAGGCCGTCCGCAGGAGGCGGTCCAGGACCCGGACGCCGAAGTGCAGCGCCGTCACGGGTACCCGTTCGTCCACGCCGTGGAACAGTGCCTGGTAGTCGAGGCCGGCGGGCAGCTTCAGCGGGGAGAAGCCGTAGCCGGTGATGCCGAGCCGGGAGAACTGCTTGGCGTCGGTGCCGCCCGACATGCAGTACGGCACCACGTGCCCGTCGGGGGCGAACTCCTGCACGGCGGCCCGCATCCTGGCGAAGAGCGGCGCGTCCACCGGTGCTTCCAGGGCCGCTTCGCGGTGGGTGAACTCCCATCGGACGTCCGGGCCGGTCAGTTCGTCCAGGGTGGCGGTGAACTCCTCCTCGGTGCCGGCCAGGTAGCGTCCGTCGATGTGGGCGACGGCCTCGCCTGGGATGACGTTGACCTTGTAACCGGCGTCCAGCATGGTCGGGTTGGCGCTGTTGCGGACGGTCGCCTCGACCAGCCGGGCCGCGGGGCCGAGTTTCTCCAGCAGCCGGTCGGTCTCCCGGAAGTCGGCGTCGATGCCGTAGAGGGCGGCGAGTTCGGTGAGGGCGGCCCGTACGGTCGGGGTGAGCCGCAGCGGCCACTCGTGCTCGCCGATGCGGGTGACGGCGGCGGCGAGCCGGGTCACCGCGTTCCGGGTGTTCACCCTGGAGCCGTGTCCGGCGCGGCCGTGGGCGGTGAGCTTCAGCCAGGCGGTGCCCCGCTCCCCCGCGGCGATCGGGTAGATCTCCCGGCCGGACCCGTCGTGGAAGGTGAAGGCGCCCGACTCGCCGATGCCCTCGGTGCAGCCTTCGAAGAGTTCGGGGTGCCGGTCGGCGAGGAATCCGGAGCCGTCCTCGGCGCTGGCCTCCTCGTCGGCGGTGAACGCGAGGACGAGGTCGCGGCGGGGCCGGACGCCCCGCCGGGCCCAGGAACGGACCACCGCGAGGATCATCGCGTCCATGTTCTTCATGTCGACGGCGCCGCGTCCCCACACCACGCCGTCGCGGACCTCGCCGGAGAACGGGTGGACGTGCCAGTCGGCGGCCTCGGCGGGTACGACGTCGAGGTGGCCGTGGACCAGCAGCGCGTCGGCGGACGGGTCGGTGCCCTCGATGCGGGCCACCACGTTGGTGCGGCCCGGAGTGCGTTCCAGCAGCAGGGGTTCCAGGCCGGCGCCGGCCAGCCGTTCGGCGGCGTACTCGGCGGCGGGCCGTTCCCGGCAGTCGCCGCCGCCGCGGTTGGTGGTGTCGATGCGGATCAGGCCGGAGGTGAACTCCACGACCTCGTCCAGGGACAGCTCGTCGGCCTGCTGGTCAGCCATACTGCTCCTCCACGGCGGCTGAGACGATCGTGGTGACCGCCTTGAACGTCCTGATCCCCTCGTACATCGTGGCGCTGGTGTACGCCACCTTGCGTTCCGCGATCCGTGCCACGCCGGGGACGACGGTGGCGGCCATGGCGAGGTGTTCGGCGTCGAACTCGACGGCGACCGTGAAGGGTCCGGCGTGCACGGGTTCGTGACGGACCGCCAGCCGGGCCGCCTCCTTGGCCGCCGCGCGGATGTCGGCCGCGGTCCTGGCCGGGGTCCGGCACACGGCGGCGTACCGGGAGACGTGGTCCTTGACGGCGACCTTGGGTGCCTCGGGTGCGTAGCCGAGGGCGTCTTCGCAGGCGATGTCGTCGCCGGTGACGAGGACGACGGGGACGCCGTACTCGGCGACGACGTGTGCGTTGAGCAGACCCTCGCTGGCGCGGACGTCGTTCAGCCACACCCCGGTGATCTGGTTGGCGAGGTAGGTGTGGGCGAGGACGCCCTCCATGCCGGCGCCCGCGTGGTAGCCGACGAACGCGATGCCGTCGACGTCGGCGTGCTGGACGCCTTCCACCATGGACAGCGCCTTGTGCCGGCCGGTGAGCATCTCCACCCGCTCGTCCAGCCGCTCCAGCAGCAGGTTGCGCATGGTCCAGTGGGCCTCGTTGACCAGTACCTGGTCGGCGCCGCCGTCGAAGAAGCCTTCCACGGCGGCGTTCACGTCGGAGGTGAACATCGACCGGCACCGCTCCCACTGGGGCGTCCCCGGCAGCACGTCGGCGGGCCAGGTGACGCCGGTGGCACCCTCCATGTCGGCACTGATGAGGATCTTCATGGTCCGTCACGTTACGCGCCGGGGGGCGGCCAGGCTACGACCCCGCCGGGGGACGCGGTGCCGGGTCCGGTCAGGCGCGGGCGAGGACGAACCAGCGGGCCGGCAGGTCGATGCGGGTGCCGTCGGTGAGGTGCTCGGTCTGCGGGACGGCCGTCTCGCCGTCGGCGAGGACGGTGAGGCCGGCCCCGGTGAGCAGGCGCGGGATCTCGTCGTCGGCGGCGTCGGCGGGCTTGAGCCCGTGGTGGAAGACCCGCTGGAGCTTGGGGCCGGGGCCGCCCGGCTCGGACGCGGCGCGCCCGAGGACCTCGCGGGAGCCGGAGGTGAGCTCGACCACGAAGGCGCGTCCCTCGCTGCCGAGGAGTTCGGCGACGGCGGCGGCGACCGCGGGCCGTGCGGCCGGTTCGCTCTGGTGGATGACGGCGCGCATGTAGACGTGGACGTCGCCGAGCCGCTGGTGCAGGGCGCGTACGGCGTCGGTGTCGGTGAGGTCCAGTTGGTGGAACTCGACGGGGGCGCCGTTCGCGGCGCGGCGGGCGTGTTCGACGGCCGCGTGGGAGAGGTCGACGCCGACGGCGCGGGCGAATCGGGTGGCCAGGTAGCGGGTCTGGGTGCCGTTGCCGCAGCCGAGGTCCACGATCGTGCGGTCGGGGTCGGCGTGCGGCAGCAGCAGTTCGCTGTGCGGTGCGGCGCTCAGCGAGGGATCGGAGTCCCATATCGCCTCGCCTCTGGCGTCGGAGGTTTCGCTCCAGTAACTCTCCCACGCGCTGCGGTACTTGTCCGAGACGTTCATACGATCTCCCCACGGGTCGGTTCCGTGATCGGGATATCGCGTCGACCGGTCTGGGGGCAAGGGTCGGGCGGTGACCTTCACGAGTGGGAGATGGTCTGTTCGAACCAGACGGTCTTGCGGTGGCCGGTGGCGCTGGCGCCCCATTCCCGGGCGAGGCGGCTGACCACGCGCAGGCCGCGGCCGGACTCGTCGTGGGGTCCGGCGTTCAGCATGGCGGGCAGGGTGGGTTCGTCGTCGGTGACTTCGAACAGCAGGGCGTCGGTGCGGACGACCCGCAGTCCGACCCGGTCGCCCTCGGCGTGCCGGACGGCGTTGGTGACGACCTCGCTGACCAGGAGTTCGGCGGTGTCCACGGCGTGGGGCAGGCCCCAGTCGAGGAGCTGCCGGCGGACCAGGCGGCGGGCGCGGGCGACCTCGCGGGGGTCGGTGTCGAGCTGCCAGGCGGCGACGTGGTCGTCGGGGATGCCGTTGAGGCGGGCCATGAGCAGGGCGACGTCGTCCTTGCGGCCGCCGCGGGTGTTGAGGGCGCGGATGATGGTGTCGCAGGCGTCGTCCATGCTGGCCGCGGGGTGTGCGGCGGACTCGCAGAGCGCGGCGAGGCCCTCGCCGATGTCGGAGCCGCGTACCTCGACCAGGCCGTCGGTGCACAGCACCAGCCGGTCGCCGGGCCGGACCTTGACCCGGGCGGTCTCGAAGGGGACGCCGCCGACGCCCACGGGGGCGCCGGTGGGCAGGTCGAGGAGTTCGCTGCTGCCGTCCTCGGCGCGGACCAGTACGGGCGGGATGTGGCCGGCGTTGGCGAGGGTCAGTTCGCCGCGGATCGGGTCGTAGACGGCGTACAGGCAGGTGGCGAGGTAGGTGTCGCCGAGTCTGCGGGCCAGGTCGTCGAGGCTGCGCAGCAGTTGGGCGGGCGGGGTCTCCATGGTGGCCATGGTCTGTACGGCGGTGCGCAGCTGGCCCATCATGGCGGCCGAGTTGAGGCCGTGGCCCATGACGTCGCCGACGACGAGGGCGGTGCGGGAGCCGGACAGTTTGATGGTGTCGAACCAGTCGCCGCCGATCCGGCCGAGCCGGGTGCCGGGCAGGTAGCGGGTGGCGATGTCGCAGCCGGGCATCCGCGGGTCGACCTGCGGCAGCATGCTGTCCTGGAGGGTGTCGGCGACGTTCTCCTGGTAGGTGTACATGCGGGCGTTGTCGAGGACGAGGCCGGCGCGGGCGGCGAGTTCGGCGCCGGTGGTGCGGTCCATGTCGTCGAACTGCGGGCGGTCGGGGCGGCGCATCAGCACCATGAAGCCGAGGACGACGTTGCGTGCCTTGAGCGGGACGATGAGCAGGGACCGGCCGGTGATCAGCGGGCGCAGGTCGCGTTTCTCGAACTCGCCGGAGATGCGTTCGCTCAGTTCCTCGGTGACCCGGGGGACGAGGACCGGTTCGCCGGTGCTCATGCACTGGTAGAACGGGGTGTGCTCGGGGAAGGCGAAGGCTTCGCCGACGGGTACGGTGTCGTCCCAGCGGCCCGGTTCGTCGTTGTGCTCGACCCAGACGCGGAACATCACGGTGCTGGCGTCCGGCGGTCCGTCCGGGAAGCCCTCGCCGGCGAGTACGGCGGCTCGCAGGTGGGTGCCGGCGAAGTCGGCGAACCGGGGTACGGCGGCGCTGGTGACCTCGCGGATGGTCTCGCCGAGGTCCAGGGAGGTGCCGATGCCGGAGCTGACCTCGTTGAGGAACTCCAGGCGCTCGCGGACGGCGGCGTACTCCAGGTCCTGTTCGGCGCCGGCCGGGACCGCGAGCGGGGTCCGCGGCTGGGGTACGACGGCGCGGGCGCGGGTGCGGCCGGGGCGGCGGGGCACGCCCCAGTACGGGGTCACGGGCACCCGGTCGAACTGGCTGAACTCCAGGACGGGGTAGCCGAGTTCGAGGACCTGGGAGACGATGCGGGCGCTGATTCCGGGGCCCATGTTGGGCAGGATGTCGGGCAGCCGCCGTTCGAGTTCGTCGGAGGCGGGCAGTTCGGTGTGGCGGGCGAAGCCGGGTGAGATGCGTTCGGCGGTCTCGTCGTCGTAGCCGCGTTCGTCGCGCAGCCGGGAGGCGTCGGCGGCGAGGACGAGCAGCCGGGAGGGGCCGGGGCCGACCAGTGGGTAGGCCCACCACAGCACGTCGAGCCGGTCCTCGCCGCCGGGTGTCCGCTCGGGCGGGGTGAGGCGGGCGCGGCCGGCGGTGGCGTACCCGGTCTGCCCGCCGAGGGAGGTCTCCAGGTCGGGGCCGGGTCCGTCGTGGAGCGGGTGGGCGGCCGGTGGCGCGCTCTCGTCGGGGTCGTCGGGGAGGGCGCCGGAGACCGGCAGCAGGTCGGCCGCGGGCTGTCCGACGGCGTCCTCCCTGCGTACGCCGAACAGGCGCCGTGCGCCGCTGCTCCAGTGGGACACCGTCCCGGCGCGGTCGACGACGACCACGGCCAGCGGGATCCGGCCCGCGGTGATGTCGTCGGCGCCGTGCCCGGGAGTCGTGTCCCGCTCGCTGCCACGGTCCATGGCCCAGGCCCTCTCTCCCCACGGCTGTCCGCAAACGATCTGTGCCGCCCGCCACTACGGTACGGGGACGGCCGGTCGCGATGTGTGCCAATCCTGGAATTGGTCTCACCGGTTCGCTCCGGCGCGCCGGAAGGCGCCCCGGCTCAGTCCTCGTGCCCGAGCTGGAGGTCTCGTTCGGTACGGCCACCGCCCGCGACCTGCAGCACTGTGGCGACCGGCGGGTAACCTGCGGCGATGACGGTGTACTCGCCGGAGGAGAGGTCGACGAACCGGAACGTTCCGTCGGATCCGGTGGTGAGGGTGTCGACGACGTTGCCGGCGGCGTCGAGCAGGGTCACCCGGGCGTCCTCCACGGGCCGTCCGCCGCCGGCCCGGACGGTGCCCTTCAGGACGGCGCCGCCGGCGAGTTCGATGTCCTGCCGGGTCTCCCGGGAGGCCTGCACGGTGACCGGGAGCGCGGCGGGCCGGAAGGCGGGGGCGCTGCCGGCGAGGGTGTACTCGCCGGCGACCAGTTCGGTGATGACGTAGCCGCCCTCGCGTCCGCTGCGGGTGGTGGCGACGACCTCGCCGTGGACGTTGGTGAGGGTGACGGTGGCGTCGCGGACGGGGGTGCCGTCGGCGGTGCGGACGCTGCCGGCGAGGCGGCCGGCGCCGCCGAGGACGACGTCGAGTTCGACGGGGCGTTCGCCGACGGTGACGGAGACGGCCTGCGGCTGGTGTCCGCCGGCGGCGGCGATGAGCACGTACGCCCCGGAGCCGGGCGTGCCGAGCGCGTACCGTCCGTCCTCGCCGCTGGCGCCCCGTCCGATCTGCTGCCCGGCGACGTCGATGAGGGTGAGGGCGGCGCGGGGTACGACGGTGCCGTCGGGGTGCTGCACCGTGCCGCAGACGGGGATCCCGGCGGCGTGCGGGGTCCGGGCCTGGGGGATCGGGGCGGTCATGGTCTGCGGCTCCGTTTCGGCGGTGTGGTGGGACACCAGGGGTTTCTCCTTGAGGAAGCAGGCGACGAGCAGGCCGAGGACGAGCACCGGGACGAGGTAGAGGAAGATCCGGGGCATCGCGTCGGCGTAGGCGCGGATGTAGGCGTCGCGCAGGGCCGGGGGCAGTGCGTGGACGAGCTGCGGGGTGAGCGAGTCGGCGTCGGGCAGGCCGCGGCCCGTGTGCGGGGGCAGTTCCTTGCGCAGCGAGGAGGTGAGCCGGCCGGCGAAGAGGGTGCCGAAGACGGCGGCGCCGACGCTGCCGCCGATCTGCCGGAAGTAGTTGTTGGCGCTGGTGGCGCTGCCGAGGTCGGCGGGGCGCACGGAGTTCTGCACGGCGAGCACGAGGACGGGCATGACCAGGCCGATGCCGGTGCCGAGGACGGCCATCCAGATGCTGTAGTGCAGCCGGGGTGTGCCGGTCTGGAGCCGGGACAGCAGCCACATGCCGGCGGCGGCGACCGCGCTGCCGAGCACGGGGTAGATCCTGTAGCGGCCGGTGTGGCTGATGAGCTGGCCGCCGATGACGGAGGCGCCGACGATCCCGGCCATCATGGGCAGCATCAGCAGCCCGGACTCGGTGGCGCTGGCCCCGTCGGCCATCTGCAGGAAGGTCGGCAGGTAGCTGGCGGCGCCGAACAGGGCGACGCCGATGACCAGGCCGACCAGGCCGCTGACGGTGAAGACGGAGTCGCGGAACAGCCGGAGCGGGATGAGGGGTTCGGCGGCGCGGTGTTCGGCGACGAGGAAGAGGACGCCGGCGGCGAGGGCGCCGGCGCCGAGGCCGAGGATCTGCCGGGAGTCCCAGGCGTATGCGGTGCCGCCCCAGCTGGTGAGCAGGACGAGGCAGGTGGAGGCGGTGGCGAGCAGGAGGGTGCCGAGGATGTCGAGCCGGGCGCGCACGCGGGGTCTGGGCAGGCGCAGGACGGTGGTGACGACGGCGAGGGTGACCAGGCCGAAGGGGACGTTGACGTAGAAGCACCAGCGCCAGGAGAGGTGGTCGGTGAAGTAGCCGCCGAGCAGGGGTCCGGCGACGGAGGCGAGGCCGAAGACGGCGCCGATGAGGCCCATGTAGCGGCCGCGCTGCCGGGGCGGCACGATGTCGGCGATGATCGCCTGGACGCCGATCATGAGTCCGCCGGCGCCGGTGCCCTGGACCGCGCGGAAGGCGATGAGCTGGTCCATGGTCCCGGCGCGGCCGGCGAGGGCGGAGCCGAGGACGAAGACGGCGATGGCGAACTGGAAGACGCCCTTGCGGCCGAGGAGGTCGCCGAGTTTGCCGTAGACCGGCAGGCCGACGGTGGAGGTGAGCAGGTAGGCGGTGATCGCCCAGGACATCCGGTCCAGGCCGTGGAGCTCGCCGACGATCTTGGGCAGGGCGGTGGCGACGATCATCTGGTCGAGGGCGGCCAGCAGCAGGGCCAGCATCAGAGCGGTGAAGACCAGGCGGACCCGGCGGGGGCTCGGTTCGGCGGGCCGGGCGGGCGCCGGGGCGGGGAGGCCGGGCGGCGCGGTGACCGTTTCCGTCCGCTCCAGAGTGATCCCGCTCATGTAGCGCTCCCCTCGTCACACTTGCCGCAGAAGTTGCCGCGCGATGCGACAACTCCGGGCAAGTGCGACGAGTTACGGCGCCGACCCGGTCGAGATGTGATTCCACTCGAACCGGTGAAGGGGCCAATGCCCCTTCGGTTTCGGGGACTTACTTCTCGACCTCGGCGGCGAGGTTGGCGAGCAGGGCGTCGTAGATCCGGCCGAGGCCCTTGGGCGCGAAGGTCTTCTCGAAGAAGCCGCCGATGCCGCCGGCGCCCTGCCAGGTGGTGGTGACGACGACGCGGGAGCTTCCCTCGCCGGCGGGGGTGACGCGCCAGGTGGTGACCATGGAGGAGTTGCGGTCCTTCTCGACCAGCTCGCCGTCGGTGGGCTCGGTGACCTCCAGCAGGCAGTCGCGCACCCGCTTGCTGGTGGCCTGGAGCTTCCAGTGGACGAGGGTGCCCTCGCCGTCGCCGCCCTCGCGCACCTCGTACTCGCTGAAGTGCTCGGGCAGCAGCCTCTGCCGGGTGCCGCGGTAGTCGGCGAGGGCGTCGAACACCTTCTCCGCGTCCGCCGCGACGACCCGCTCCGTAGTGGCCTCGACCTGCGCCATTGCGTTCCTCCACGACCTGGTTCCTCGGGGTTGGGGGCAAGCCAACCACCCCGGCGCCCGGCCGCCCAAATCGGGGTTCGCACGATCATGGGAACAGATGTTCTAATCTGGTGACGGGCACGAGCGAGGAGGCGTCCATGCGCTGGGAGAACCTCACGGACGACGGTGAGCACGGCCGGGCCGCCGACGCGGCCCTGTTCGGCGCGGACGCCGTGATCACGCGGACGTTCGACACGCCCGAGTTCCGCGGGATCACCTTCCACGAGGTGCGGGCGCGCTCGGTGCTCAACCGGGTGCCGGGTGCCTCGCGCATGCCGTTCGAGTGGACGGTGAATCCCTACCGTGGCTGCTCGCACGCGTGCGTGTACTGCTTCGCCCGCAAGACGCACAGCTACCTGGACCTGGACACGGGCATCGGCTTCGACACCCAGATCGTGGTCAAGGTCAACGCCCCCGAGGTGCTGGGCCGCCAGCTGGCCTCCCCCCGCTGGCAGGGCGACCACGTGGCGATGGGCACGAACGTCGACTGCTACCAGCGCGCGGAGGGCCGCTACCGGCTGATGCCGGGCATCATCTCCGCGCTCACCGACCACGCGAACCCGTTCTCGATCCTCACCAAGGGCACCCTGATCCTGCGCGACCTGGACCTCCTGGTCCGGGCGGCCGGGGTGACGGACGTCGGCGTCTCGGTCTCCGTCGGCTTCCTCGACGGCGAGCTGTGGCGCACGGTGGAGCCGGGCACGCCCGCGCCCGAGCGCCGGCTGGACGTCGTGCGCACCTTCACGGAGCACGGGATCGGCTGCGGGGTGCTGATGGCACCGGTGATCCCGTTCCTGGGCGACCACCCGGCCCAACTGCGGGCGACGGTACGGGCGATCGCGGCGGCCGGGGCGACCTCGGTCACCCCGCTGACGCTGCACCTGCGCCCGGGCGCCCGGGAATGGTTCATGGCCTGGCTCGGGCAGCACCACCCGCACCTGGTGCGGCGCTACGAGCGGCTGTACGCGGAGGGCGCCTACGCGCCCAGGTGGTACCAGCGCCGGATCACCCGTCAGGTGCACGAGCTGGCCGAGGAGTACGGCATCGGGCCCACGCGCGCGGGAACGGCCCGCCGGATCCGCCCGGCGCGGCCGGAGCAGAGCCCGGCCGATCCGGAGCCGGTCCAGCTCAGCCTCATGTGAGCCCGTCCGGAGCGTTAGGGGGCATCCCACGGCCCAATTGGGTCAACTATCGCCCCGACGCGTTCCACCGGGGTCCGATACCGGGACGATCCGGCGAGAACCGTGAGCCTCGCGGTTCGCCGTACCCCTCCGTCCCGGGAGGACCCGAATGAGAACACGCGCGGCCCTGCTGTGCGCGGCCGCGGCCGCCGCCGTCCTGGCGGCCCCGGTCACCGCCGTTCCCGCGCAGGCCGCCCGGCCGGCCGGGCTCGGCTGGACGAAGTGCGGTACCAGCGCCTACCCCCGGCTCCAGTGCGCCTCGCTGAAGGTGCCGCTGGACCACGCCAGACCGGCGGGCCGGCAGATCACGCTCGCGCTGTCCCGCGTCCCGCACACCGCCCGCGTCTCCGAGGGCCCGCTGCTGGTGAACCCCGGGGGCCCGGGCGGCAGCGGCCTGACCCTCGCCGGTTTCGTCGCCTCGGCGCTGCCGAAGAGCGTCGCCGCCCGGTACGACGTCATCGGCTTCGACCCGCGCGGGGTCGGCCGGAGCCGGCCGGCCCTGGACTGCGCGCCCGGCCACTTCACCCCGGTGCGCCCCGACTCGGTGCCGGTCACGCCCGCGCTGGAGCGGGCCAACCTCGACCGCGCGCGGGGCTTCGCCGCGGCCTGCGGCCGCAGGTACGCCGACCTCCTGCCGTATCTGGACACGGTCAGCGCCGCCCGGGACCTGGACGCCGTCCGCCGGGCCCTGGGCGCACCGCGGATCAGCTACTTCGGCTACTCCTACGGCACCTACCTGGGCGCGGTCTACGCGAAGCTGTTCCCGCAGCGCGTGCACCGCCTGGTGCTGGACTCGATCGTCGACCCGGCCGGCATCTGGTACCGGGACAACCTGGGCCAGGACTACGCCTTCGACGACCGCCACCGCGCGCTGATGGCCTGGATCGCCCGGTACGACACGACGTACGGGCTCGGCCGGGACCCCGGCGGGATCGAGGCCCGCTGGTACGCGATGCGGGCGGCGCTGGCGAAGGAGCCGGCCGGGGGCCGGGTCGGCGCCGCCGAGCTGGAGGACACCTTCGTGTCCGGTGCCTACTTCGACGGCTACTGGCCGTACCTGGCGGAGGCGTTCGCGGCCTACGTCCTGCGCGGGGACACCGGGCCGCTGGTGAAGGCGTACCGGGACATCGCCGCCGTGGACGCCGCCGGCGACAACGGCTACAGCGTCTACACGGCGGTGCAGTGCCGGGACGCGGCCTGGCCGCGCGACTGGAACCGGTGGCGTGCGGACGGCTGGGCCGTGTACGCGAAGGCGCCCCTGCTGGCCTGGAACAACGCCTGGTACAACGCGCCCTGCGCGTTCTGGCCGGCCGGACCGCGCCGGCCGGTGGACATCGCCAACGGGGCGCTGCCGCCGGCGCTGCTGTTCCAGGCGACCGGCGACGCGGCGACCCCGTACGCCGGCGGTGTCGCGGTCCACCGGCTGCTGGCCCGCTCCGGCCTGGTGGCCGAGGAGGGCGGCGGCAACCACGGTGTCACGCTGAGCGGCAACGCGTGCCTGGACGGGTACCTGGCCGCCTACCTGGACCGCGGTACGGTGCCGCGGGGCGCCGGGCCGGCCGACGCGGTCTGCGCCAGGTCCCCCGAGCCGAAGCCCCTGAAGGGCGAGCCGGCGCCGGCGGCGTCCCGCGGCTCGGCCCTGCACGGCCTGCTGGGCTTCCGCCACTAGCACCCCGGCGGGCCGGGCCCGAGCCGCCGCCCCGGGCAACCGCCCGGCCCGCCGGGGGCGTTGCCGGCGGCATGGTCCACCATGAACGCATGAGCGAACCGACCCGCATCCCCGCGCCCGCCGGAGTCTTCCCCGCCGCCCAGTACACCCATGTGGTGGCCGCGACCGGCCGTCTCGTCGCGGTCTCCGGGCAGCTGCCGCTGGACGAGGACGGCGAGCTGGTCGGGGCGGGCGATCCGGCGGCCCAGGCCCGGCAGGTGTTCGCGAACCTGCGGCGCTGCCTGGCCGCCGCGGGCGCCGGCTTCCAGGACGTGGTGAAGCTGACGTACTTCGTCACGGACATGGCCCACATGCCGGCCGTCCGCGCGGCCCGCGCCGCCCACATACCCGAGGACCGCCTGCCCGCCTCGACCGCGGTGCAGGTAGCCGCCCTGGTGGCGCCGGAGTTCCTGCTGGAGGTCGAGGCGCTGGCGGTGGTGGCCGCGTGAGGTCCCCGGCGGTCCGGGAGATGACCCTCGCCGACTGCGAGCGTGTCTCCGGGATCCGGATCCGCGGCTGGCGGCACGCCTACCGGGGGCTCGTGCCCCAGGCCTGTCTCGACGGGCTGAGCGTCACCGCGGACGCCGAGCGGCGGCGGGCGGGCTTCGGGCAGCGCCCCGACGTGGTGAACCTGGTCGCCGAGCGGGACGGCACGGTGCTCGGCTGGGCGGCGTACGGGCCGTACCGGGACGGCGAGCGGCACACCGGGGACGCCGAGCTGTACGCGCTCTACGTCGACCCGGCGCACCTCGGCGGCGGCATCGGGCGGACGCTGCTCACCGCGTCGCTCGACCGGTGTGCGGCCCGGCCGCGCATGCTGCTGTGGGTCCTCAAGGGCAACGCCCCGGCCCGGCGTTTCTACGAGCGCGCCGGGTTCCGGCCCGACGGCGCCGAGGAACCCTTCGAGGCGGCCGGCGTGTCCGTGCCCGAGGTGCGGTACGTGCGCACGCTCGCGGGCTGACCGGGTGTCACCTGGGCTGCTCCTGCGGGAGCCGCGCCAGCGCGTGCACCGCCGCTTCGGCGAGCGCGGGGTGCGCGAGGGCCTCGTTCAGGACGCGCCGGGCGCGGGGGTCGCCGAGGGCGCCCAGGCCCTCCACACAGGCGAGGGCCACCCGCCGGTAGGGGTCGTGCGGGCGCAGTCGCCGCTCCAGGGTGGTGATCAGCGCGGGCACGGACTCGGGGGCGCGCAGGGCGGCCAGGAGCCGTACCGGGTGCAGGGCGTAGGCCACGCGGAGTTCGTTGGTGGCGAGGGCGGCGGCGGCACGGGCGGTGCGCGGGTCGCCGAGCCGGGCGAGGGCGTGCGCGGCGGAGGCGCAGCGGGGCGGGTCGCGGTGGTTGAGCAGCAGCACCAGGGCCTCGAAGGCGCGCCGGTCGCCGGCGCTGCCGAGGCGGAACGCGGCCAGCTCGCGGGCCCACAGCGGCTGGCCGGGCGCGGTGAGCACCTCCGCCAGGGTGTCCGGGTCCCCGGTGGCCAGCAGGCTGTCGAAGGCGGCCGAGCCGCCGGACTCCTGCCGTAAGCGTTCCGTGAGCGATCGCGACTCTGCGTCCACGAGGTCCAGCGTAGGCGGGTGACGGCCGGTGCGGGAGGTACATCACAAAGTCGGTTTCCGCCCGGGGACTGGCGCGCTCGTTACCCGCCGGTTAAGCTCATTCGAGCGAGTAACCCTCTCGCATCTTCCGCTGGCGACGGTTTGGTGACGCAGCCGCCGTGAGCGTGTCTGTCGGTTCGGTGCACCGTGTGCACCGCAGTACGACCCGGCTTCGGGACAGAGCCGGTCGGACGTTCCGCCACTGCCGGGCGTGTGCACGCCCGCGGCACCGGCGGCCCCGGGCGTGTGCGCTCGCAGCCCGGCAACACCCGCACTCTCTCGCACCGCGGTGCGCCCTCGGGCGCACCCGGCGCGCTCCTCGTCGTCACCCTCATTCCTGGAGTCCCGCGATGGCCACTCCCCTGTCCCCCCAGTCCGGCACCTCCCTGTCCCCGCTCAGGACGATCGCCGTCGTCGGCCTCGGCACCATGGGCACCGGTATCACCGAGGTCCTCGCGCGAGCCGGCCGCGAGGTGATCGGCATCGACATCAGCGAGGCCCAGGCCGCGAAGGCGCTCGCCGCCGTGGAGGCCGCCACCGCCCGTGCCGTGGAGCGCGGCCGGCTCACCGGGGAGGAGCGCGCCGGGGCACTGGCCCGGGTGCGCACCACCACCGACCTCGCCGCGGCGGCCGACGCCGACCTCGTCATCGAGGTGGCCCCGGAGTCGTACGAGATCAAGCAGCAGATCTTCCGCGAGCTGGACGGTGTCGTGCGCCCGGAGACGATCCTGGCGACCGGCACCAACGCGCTGTCCGTGACCCGGCTGGCCGCCGGCTCGGCCCGTCCCGAGCGCGTGCTCGGCCTGCACTTCTTCAACCCCGCGCCGGCCATGAAGCTGGTCGAGGTGGTCTCCTCGGTGCTGACCGCGCCGCAGGCCGTCGCCGCGGTCACCGATCTCGCGATCGAGCTGGGCAAGGAGCCGGTCGCGGTCGGCGACCGCCCCGGTTTCGTCGCCGACGGGCTGCTGTTCGGCTACCTCAACCAGGCCGCCGCGATGTACGAGGCCCGGTACGCCTCCCGTGAGGACATCGACGCCGCCATGCGGCTCGGCTGCGGTCTGCCGATGGGGCCGCTGGCCCTGCTGGACCTGATCGGCATCGACACCGCGCGGACGGTCCTGGAGGCCATGTACGCCGAGTCCCGGGACCGGCTGCACGCGCCGGCCCCGATCCTCAGGCAGCTCAGCGAGGCGGGCCTGACCGGCCGCAAGTCCGGGCGCGGCTTCTACACGTACGAGGCCCCGGGCAGCGGCACGGTGGTGCCGGACGCGCTGACCCCGGCGGCGGACGGCTCGCTCGGCGCGGGCCGCGAGGTCGGCTCGGTCGGTGTCGCCGGTTCCGGCACCATGGCCTCCGGTATCGCCGAGGTGTTCGCCAAGGCCGGCTACCGGGTGGTGCTGGCCGCCCGCAGCGAGGAGAAGGCGCAGACGGCCAGGGCCCGGATCGGCAAGTCCCTGGCCCGGTCCGTGGACAAGGGCCGGCTGACCGCCGAGGCGGCCGCGGAGATCCTGGAGCGGATCGTCCCGGCGGGCTCCTACGAGGCCTTCGGCGAGGTGGACCTCGCCGTGGAGGCGGTCGCGGAGGACCTGGAGGTCAAGCGGCAGCTGTTCGCCACGCTGGACAAGGTGTGCAAGCCCGGCGCGGTGCTGGCCACCACCACCTCGTCGCTGCCCGTCGTCGCCTGCGCCCGCGCCACCTCGCGCCCGCAGGACGTGATCGGCATGCACTTCTTCAACCCGGCGCCGGCGATGAAGCTGGTCGAGGTGGTCCGCACCGTGCTGACCGCCGACGACGTGCACGCCACCGTGCGCGAGGTCTGCGGCCGGATCCGCAAGCACGCGGTGGACTGCGGCGACCGGGCCGGTTTCATCGTGAACGCGCTGCTGTTCCCGTACCTGAACAACGCCGTCAAGATGGTGGAGGAGCACTACGCGTCCCTGGACGAGATCGACGCGGCGATGAGGCTGGGCGGCGGCTACCCGATGGGCCCGTTCGAGCTGCTGGACGTGGTCGGTCTGGACGTGTCGCTGGCCATCGAGAAGGTGCTGCACCGCGAGTTCCGCGACCCGGGCCTGGCGCCGGCGCCGCTGCTGGAGCACCTGGTGGCCGCCGGCTGCCTCGGCCGCAAGACCGGGCGCGGCTTCCGTGAGTATGCCCGCCGCTGACGGCGCCGGCGACTGGTTCCGGACGGAGACGGACTGGGGCGGGCTGCTCGACCCGGGTGCCCCTCCCCCGCCCGCCCGGGCCGCCCCTTCCCCGCCCCGCGCGGGCGGGGAAGTGCCCGGACCTGCGCGGGGAGCTGCGCGGATGCAGTACGTTCGGGTCATGTCCCAGCCCGCCAAGTCCTCCCGTACACCAGCTACGCCCGACGCGCCGGAAAGTGCCGCAGGCAGCCGCGCGGCCGCCCAGCGGCTCAAGATGCGCCGAGAACTGGCGGCAGCAGCCATGGAGCTGTTCGCGACCAAGGGGTACGAGGGCACCACCGTCGACGAGATCGCCGCCGCCGCCGGGGTCGCCCGGCGCACCTTCTTCCGCCACTTCCGCTCCAAGGAAGAGGCGATCTTCCCGGACCACGACGACACGCTGATCCGCGCGGAGGCGGTCCTCAACGCCGCCCCGGCGCACGAGCATCCGCTCGACACCGTGTGCCGCGGCATCAAGGAAGTCATGAAGATGTACGCGGCGCGGCCGGAGATCTCGGTCGCCCGCTACAAGCTCACGCGCGAGGTCCCCACCCTGCGGGAGGCGGAGATCGCCTCCGTGGCGCGTTACGAGCGCCTGTTCACCCGCTATCTGCTCGGTCACTTCGACGAGCACGCGCACGCCGACGACGCCAACGACGACCCGCTGCTGGCCGAGGTGGCCGCCTCGGCCGTGGTCACCGCCCACAACCACGTGCTGCGGCGCTGGCTGCGGGCGGGCGGCCAGGGGGACGTGGAGGCCCAGCTGGACCACGCCTTCGCGATCGTGCGCAAGACGTTCGGCACCGGCATCGGGGCCGGCCGCGAGAGCGCTCCGCGCACCCCGCCGGCCACCGCCGCCGCCCACGGGGAGGTCCTGGTGACGGTGGCCAGGACGGACGCGCCGCTGGACGAGGTGATGCGCACCATCGAGCAGGCGCTGAAAGCACGGTCCTGACGGATCGGAGCGGGAGAAACGGGCTGGGGGTGGCACTGGGTGCCGCCCCCAGCCCGTTTCCTTTGCCCCGACCCTGATCGATCATCGCTCATTTGTTGCGTAAAGATTTCATCTGAGAGCAAGTTCTGGCACTCAGTGCCTTGCGGCCTGACACGCGGTGTCATACGTTGAAGATGTCCGGGCGGCCGGCGGGCAGAGACCTTTCGTTCGCCGGCTGTCCCCGCAAGCCGATGGCCTTGCGCGCCCGGACGCCTGCGTCACAGGCAACCTCCCGCGCCACAAAGCGCTGCCGAAGCACCACCGAGCCGAACCGACGGCACACCCCTCGAAAAACCCTCAGCAGCACTCAGCACAGCACCGACGATCCCCCAGGCGCCCCTCCCTCAGGGCGCTCACCGCCGGAGGCAACACCGTGACCGTGAAGGACATCCTGGACGCGATCCAGTCGAAGGACGCCACGTCCGCCGACTTCGCCGCCCTGCCCCTCCCCGAGTCGTACCGCGCGATCACCGTGCACAAGGACGAGACGGAGATGTTCGCGGGCCTGACGACCCGCGACAAGGACCCCCGCAAGTCGATCCACCTCGACGAGGTCCCCCTGCCCGAACTCGGTCCGGGCGAAGCCCTGGTGGCCGTCATGGCCTCCTCGGTCAACTACAACTCGGTGTGGACCTCGATCTTCGAGCCGCTGTCCACCTTCGGGTTCCTGGAGCGCTACGGCCGCACCAGCGAGCTGGCCAAGCGGCACGACCTGCCGTACCACATCATCGGCTCCGACCTCGCGGGCGTGGTCCTGCGCACCGGCCCCGGCGTCAACGCCTGGAAGCCCGGTGACGAGGTCGTCGCGCACTGCCTGTCGGTCGAGCTGGAGTCCTCCGACGGCCACAACGACACGATGCTCGACCCCGAGCAGCGCATCTGGGGCTTCGAGACGAACTTCGGCGGCCTCGCCGAGATCGCCCTGGTCAAGTCCAACCAGCTGATGCCGAAGCCGGACCACCTCAGCTGGGAGGAGGCCGCGGCCCCGGGCCTGGTCAACTCCACCGCCTACCGGCAGCTGGTCTCCCGCAACGGCGCCGGCATGAAGCAGGGCGACAACGTCCTCATCTGGGGCGCGAGCGGCGGCCTCGGCTCGTACGCCACCCAGTTCGCCCTCGCCGGCGGCGCCAACCCGGTCTGTGTCGTCTCCTCCCCGGAGAAGGCCGAGATCTGCCGGAAGATGGGCGCCGAGGCGATCATCGACCGCAACGCCGAGGGCTACCGGTTCTGGAAGGACGAGCACACCCAGGACCCCAAGGAGTGGAAGCGCTTCGGCAAGCGCATCCGCGAACTCACCGGCGGCGAGGACATCGACATCGTCTTCGAGCACCCCGGCCGCGAGACCTTCGGCGCCTCGGTCTTCGTCACCCGCAAGGGCGGCACCATCACCACCTGCGCCTCGACCTCGGGCTACATGCACGAGTACGACAACCGCTACCTGTGGATGTCGCTGAAGCGCATCATCGGCTCGCACTTCGCGAACTACCGCGAGGCGTGGGAGGCCAACCGGCTCATCGCCAAGGGCAAGATCCACCCGACCCTGTCGAAGACGTACAGCCTGGAGGAGACCGGCCAGGCGGCCTACGACGTGCACCGCAACCTGCACCAGGGCAAGGTCGGCGTGCTGTGCCTCGCGCCCGAGGAGGGCCTCGGCGTGCGCGACGAGGAGATGCGCGCCAAGCACATCGACGCCATCAACCGCTTCCGGAACGTCTGAGGGCCCGGAGAGTCACAGATGACAGAGCGTCAGAAGGACCGTCCGTGGCTCATGCGGACGTACGCCGGCCACTCCACGGCCGAGGCGTCCAACGAGCTGTACCGGCGCAATCTCGCCAAGGGCCAGACCGGTCTGTCGGTGGCGTTCGACCTGCCGACGCAGACCGGCTACGACCCCGACCACATCCTCGCGCGCGGCGAGGTCGGCCGGGTGGGCGTGCCCGTCGCGCACCTCGGTGACATGCGCCGGCTGTTCCAGGACATCCCCCTGGAGCAGATGAACACCTCGATGACGATCAACGCCACCGCCATGTGGCTGCTGGCGCTCTACCAGGTCGTCGCCGAGGAGCAGGGCGCGGACATCACCAAGCTCCAGGGCACGACCCAGAACGACATCGTCAAGGAGTACCTCTCCCGGGGCACCCACGTGTTCCCGCCGGGGCCCTCGCTCCGGCTGACGACGGACATGATCGCGTACACGGTCTCCCACATCCCGAAGTGGAACCCGATCAACATCTGCAGCTACCACCTGCAGGAGGCCGGGGCCACGCCGGTGCAGGAGATCGCGTACGCGATGTCCACCGCGATCGCCGTGCTCGACGCCGTGCGCGACTCCGGCCAGGTGCCGCAGGAGCGCATGGGTGACGTGGTCGCCCGCATCTCCTTCTTCGTGAACGCGGGAGTCCGCTTCGTCGAGGAGATGTGCAAGATGCGGGCGTTCGGCCGCATCTGGGACAAGGTCACCCGCGAGCGGTACGGCATCGAGGACGCCAAGCAGCGCCGGTTCCGCTACGGCGTCCAGGTCAACTCGCTCGGGCTGACCGAGGCGCAGCCGGAGAACAACGTCCAGCGGATCGTGCTGGAGATGCTGGCCGTGACCCTGTCCAAGGACGCCCGCGCGCGTGCCGTGCAGCTGCCCGCCTGGAACGAGGCCCTCGGTCTGCCCCGCCCCTGGGACCAGCAGTGGAGCCTGCGCATCCAGCAGGTGCTGGCCTACGAGAGCGACCTGCTGGAGTACGAGGACATCTTCGAGGGCTCGAAGGTGGTCGAGGAGAAGGTCGGCCGGCTGGTCGAGGAGGTCCTCGCCGAGATCGACCGCATCCAGGAGATGGGCGGCGCGCTGGCCGCCGTGGAGTCCGGCTACCTGAAGTCCCAGCTGGTCGCCTCGCACGCCGAGCGCCGCGCCCGGATCGAGTCCGGCGAGGAGAAGATCGTCGGCGTCAACATCTTCGAGGGCACCGAGCCGAACCCGCTCACGGCCGATCTGGACACCGCGATCCAGACGGTGGACCCGGAGGTCGAGACCCGGGTCGTGGAGGCGCTCGCCAAGTGGCGCGACACCCGCTACCAGCCCCCGTTCAACCACCCGCGGCCCTGCAAGGCGCTGGAGCGGCTGAAGGAGGCCGCCAAGGGCACCGGGAACCTGATGGAGGCCACGCTGGAGTGCGCCCGCGCCGGGGTCACCACCGGCGAGTGGGCGGGCGCCCTGCGCGAGGTGTTCGGCGAGTACCGGGCGCCCACCGGGGTCTCGTCCGCGCCGGTGGCCGTGCCCGCCGAGCAGGGCTCCGCGATGGCCGGGGTCCGCGGCAAGGTGGACGCCACCGCCCGCGACCTGGGCGTCGGCAAGCTGCGCTTCCTGGTCGGCAAGCCGGGCCTGGACGGGCACTCCAACGGCGCCGAGCAGATAGCGGTCCGTGCGCGGGACGCCGGCTTCGAGGTCGTGTACCAGGGCATCCGGCTCACCCCGGAGCAGATCGTGGACGCGGCCCTGGCCGAGGACGTGCACGCCGTCGGCCTGTCGATCCTGTCCGGCTCGCACGCCCAGCTGGTCCCGGACGTGCTCCAGCGGCTGCGTGTGGCCGGTGCCACAGATATACCGGTGATCGCAGGTGGCATCATCCCGAACGGTGACGCCGAACAGCTCAAGGCCGCCGGAGTGGCCGCGGTGTTCACCCCGAAGGACTTCGACATCACCGGGATCATCGGCCGCATCGTCGACGAGATCCGGAAAGCGAACAAGCTCGACCCCCTGGAGGTCCCCGCATGACGACCGTCAACCGCCTTCGCCCGCGGCGCTCCTGCCTGGCCGTGCCGGGCAGCAACCCGCGCTTCCTGGAGAAGGCGCAGGGCCTCCCGGCGGACCAGGTCTTCCTCGACCTGGAGGACGCGTGCGCGCCGCTCGCCAAGCCCGAGGCGCGGCACACCATCGTCAAGTTCCTCAACGAGGGCGACTGGACGGGCAAGACGCGGGTCGTGCGCGTCAACGACTGGACGACCGAGTGGACGTACCGCGACGTCGTGACGGTCGTCGAGGGCGCCGGACAGAACCTCGACTGCATCATGCTGCCGAAGGTGCAGAGCGCCGAGCAGGTCGTCGCGCTGGACCTGCTGCTGACGCAGATCGAGAAGACCATGGGCTTCGAGGTCGGCAGGATCGGCATCGAGGCGCAGATCGAGAACGCGCAGGGCCTGAACAACGTCAACGCCATCGCGCAGGCCTCCCCGCGCCTGGAGACGATCATCTTCGGCCCGGCCGACTTCATGGCCTCCATCAACATGAAGTCCCTCGTCGTGGGCGAGCAGCCGCCCGGCTACCCGGCGGACGCCTACCACTACATCCTGATGAAGATCCTGATGGCCGCCCGCGCCAACGACCTCCAGGCGATCGACGGCCCCTACCTGCAGATCCGCAACGTCGACGGCTACCGCGAGGTGGCGCAGCGGGCCGCCGCGCTCGGCTTCGACGGCAAGTGGGTGCTGCACCCGGGCCAGGTCGAGGCGTCCAACGAGATCTTCTCGCCCTCGCAGGAGGACTACGACCACGCCGAGCTGATCCTGGACGCGTACGACTACTACACGTCCGAGGCGGGCGGCAAGAAGGGCTCCGCGATGCTCGGCGACGAGATGATCGACGAGGCCAGCCGCAAGATGGCGCTGGTCATCGCCGGCAAGGGCCGGGCGGCGGGGATGACCCGTACGTCGGCGTTCGAGATCCCGGAGGCCTGAGAGCGATGCAGTTCGGACGCACGTACGAGGAGTTCGAGGTCGGGGCGACGTACAAGCACTGGCCGGGCAAGACGGTCACGGAGTACGACGACCACCTGTTCTGTCTCCTCACCATGAACCACCACCCGCTCCACATGGACACCAACTATGCGGAGAAGACGACGGACTTCGGCAAGAACGTCGTCGTCGGGAACTACATCTACTCCCTCCTGCTCGGCATGTCCGTCCCGGACATCTCCGGCAAGGCGATCGCCAACCTGGAGATCGAGTCGCTCAAGCACGTGGCGCCGACCTTCCACGGCGACACGATCTACGGCGAGACGACCGTGCTGGACAAGTGGCCGTCGAAGTCGAAGAACGACCGCGGCATCGTCTACGTCGAGACCAAGGGCTACAAGCAGGACGGCACCCTGGTGTGCGTCTTCCGCCGCAAGGTGATGGTGCCCACCGAGACGTACATCAAGGAGCGCGGCGGCGAGCAGCCCGGCCGCCCGGAGCCGAAGCAGCAGGAGAAGTAACGATGGCCCGTCTCGCCCAGACCGCCGGTCTGACCGACGTCCAGCAGGAGATCCTCTCGACGGTCCGTGACTTCGTCGACAAGGAGATCATCCCCGTCGCGACGGAGCTGGAGCACCGCGACGAGTACCCGCAGCAGATCGTGGACGGGCTCAAGGAGCTGGGCCTGTTCGGTCTGATGATCCCCGAGGAGTACGGGGGCCTGGGCGAGTCGCTGCTCACCTACGCGCTGTGCGTGGAGGAGATCGCCCGCGGCTGGATGTCGGTGTCCGGCATCATCAACACCCACTTCATCGTCGCGTACATGCTCAAGCAGCACGGCACGCAGGAGCAGAAGGACCACTTCCTGCCGCGGATGGCGGCCGGCGACATCCGGGGGGCCTTCTCGATGTCGGAGCCGGGTCTGGGCTCCGACGTGTCGGCGATCACGTCGAAGGCGGTCAGGGACGGCGACGAGTACGTCCTGAACGGCCAGAAGATGTGGCTGACCAACGGCGGCACGTCCTCGCTCGTGGCCGTCCTGGTCCGCAGTGACGAAGGACACCCCGAGGGCACGGCCCCGCACAAGTCGATGACGACCTTCCTGGTGGAGAAGGAGCCGGGCTTCGGCGAGGTCCGCCCGGGCCTCACCATCCCCGGCAAGATCGACAAGATGGGCTACAAGGGCGTCGACACCACCGAGCTGATCATGGACGGCCTGCGCGTTCCGGCCGACCGGGTGCTCGGCGGGGTCACCGGCCGAGGTTTTTACCAAATGATGGACGGCGTGGAGGTGGGCCGGGTCAACGTGGCGGCCCGGGGCTGCGGCGTCGCCCAGCGCGCCTTCGAGCTGGGCGTCCGCTACGCCCAGCAGCGGCACACCTTCGGCAAGCCGATCGCCCAGCACCAGGCCATCCAGTTCAAGCTGGCCGAGATGGCCACCAAGGTCGAGGCCGCGCATGCGATGATGGTCAACGCGGCCCGCAAAAAGGACTCCGGGGAGCGAAACGACCTGGAGGCCGGCATGGCGAAGTACCTGGCCTCCGAGTACTGCAAGGAGGTCGTGGAGGACGCCTTCCGGATCCACGGCGGCTACGGCTTCTCCAAGGAGTACGAGATCGAGCGCCTCTACCGCGAGGCCCCGATGCTGCTCATCGGTGAAGGTACCGCCGAGATCCAGAAAATGATCATCGGCCGCAGGCTGCTCGAGGAGTATCGATTCCAGGGTTGATTGTCCGGTTACGGGGTGTTTTCTTCGAGAAGAAGATCACACCCCTCCGACCGTCTTCGGCCGCCGACTCGGCTTCCTGGCTTGCCGAGTTGCGGCCCGCGCCCGGTACGATCCCGGGAAAGCCGCCGTCCCCCGTCAGAGCGCGGCATCATCCGCTACGAAGGTCATCCATGCCCCACAGCCAAACCTCTGCACACCGCGACAGCCTGGTAGGCGCACGCCTCGCGCGCGGAGCATCGCCGTGGCTTCTCCCGACCGTCGCCACCGCAGCCCTCAGCCTGGCCCGCGCCCGCCGCTCGGGCGCCGCCAAGGCCGTGGCCGTGCCCGCCACCGCGCTCGCGGCGGGCATGCTGTGGTTCTTCCGCGACCCCGAGCGCGAGATCGCCACGGGCCGGGTCATCTCGCCCGCCGACGGCGTGGTGCAGAGCATCATGCCGTGGAAGGACGGGCGCACTCGCGTCGCGATCTTCATGAGCCCGCTCAACGTGCACGTCAACCGCGCGCCCCTCGCGGGCACGGTGACGTCGGTCGAGCACATCCCCGGCGGCTTTGTTCCGGCTTTCAACAAGGAGAGCGAGAACAACGAGCGCGTAGTCTGGCATTTCGACACCGAACTCGGCGACATCGAGATGATCCAGATCGCCGGCGCGGTGGCCCGCCGCATCGTCCCCTACCTCCCGGAGGGCACGAAGGTCGAGCAGGGCGACCGAATCGGTCTGATCCGCTTCGGCTCGCGTGTCGACCTCTACCTGCCCGAGGGCGTGGAGGTCGCGGTCGAGGTCGGACAGAAGACCGTGGCTGGGGTGACTCGCATTGACCGTGATTGATCCGGAGACCCAGGCGGGCTGGGTGCCCGAGGCCGACGAGGCGGACGACGAGGAGGAGATGCCTCTCTCGCTCCGCCTGTCGATAGCGGACACCCTCACGCTGGGCAACGCCACGTGCGGCTTCATGGCGGTGTACTTCACCACCACCGGCATCCTGATCCCGCACCTGACCGGCAGCCAGGAGTCCGGCATGGCCCGCCACAGCGCGGCCACGGCGGTCATCCTGATGCTCTGCGCGGCGGTCTTCGACCTGTTCGACGGCCTGGTGGCGCGCAAGCTGCGCTCCTCGCCGATGGGCGCGGAGCTGGACAACCTGTCGGACCTGATCAGCTTCGGCCTCGCCCCCGCGTACTTCGTGCTCGTCTACGGCATGGTCGCCGACGACGCGCACCAGCGGGTGGCGGCGGTGGGCGCGATCGTGGTGCTGCTGGCCGTGGTCCTCAGACTGGCCCGGTTCAGCTGCGTGACGATGAAGGACGGCATGTTCCAGGGCATGCCCTCGCCGTTCGGCGCGCTGACCGTCGTCTCGATCGTGCTGCTGGAGCTGCCGTTCGTGGCGACGCTGCTGGCGATCCTGGGGACGGCGTGGCTGATGGTGAGCCGGGTGGAGTACCCGAAGCCGCGGGGACGGCTGGCCGGGGCGATGCTCTGCTGGATCGTGCTGTCCATGGGGCTGCTGGCGGGCTGGGCCTTCGACGCCCCCAGCGGTCAGCTGCTGCTCCAGACGGGGTGCGCGCTGCAGCTGGTCATGGGCGCGGTGATCCCGCTGTTCGCGACGGCCCGGCGGGTGAACAACTTCCGCGGCAACCGGCGTGAGGCGCGGGCGGCGCAACTGCCGTAGCGGCGCTTGGGCGCGTGGACGCTTGGACGAGGGGCCCCTACCCGGGTTGGGTAGGGGCCCCTCGCTTGTGCCGACGCCCTGGGGGCTCACTTCTCAGCCGGCCGGGTCGGGTGGTGGGCGGGCGCAGGCCGGGGTCGGGGGGCGGAGCCCCCGGCGGGGGTGTCAGCTCAGGTGGTCCTCGGCGATGCGCGCGGCGACCCGCTCCAGGATCGGGCCCGCCTCCGCGATGCACCGGGCCACGTCCGGCTCGACGGACGTCAGCGGGTACGCCTGGGAGATCCCGGCCGCCAGCAGCGCCTCCGTCGGCAGAGCCAGCCGCCCGCACACGGCCACGACCGGCTTGCCCGCGGCGCGGGCCGCCGCCGCCACCCCCGCCGGCGCCTTCCCGTGCAGCGTCTGCTCGTCCAGCGAGCCCTCTCCGGTGACGACCAGCCAGGCCCGCTCCAGGGCGGGCGCGAAGCCCAGCACGTCGAGCATGACCTCGATGCCGGGGCGGAACCGCGCGCCGAGGAGCAGCGCGCCGTAGCCGATGCCGCCCGCCGCGCCCGCCCCCGGCGACGACGCGTACTCGGCGGCCCGCGGGCCGGTCTCGGCCTCCAGCACCTTCGCGAAGTGGGCCAGCGCCGCGTCCAGCACCGCCACGTCGTCCGGCGAGGCCCCCTTCTGCGGGCCGTACACCGCCGGCGCGCCCTTCGGGCCGGTCAGCGGATTGTCGACATCGCTGGCCAGCACCAGGTCGACCGAGGACAGTCGGGGGTCGAGACCGGAGAGGTCGGCGCGGGCGAGACCGGCGAGTCCGCCGCCGCCCGGGGACACCGGCTCCCCCTCCCCGGTCAGGAACCGCGCGCCCAGCGCGGACAGCATGCCCGCGCCGCCGTCCGTCGTGGCGCTGCCGCCGACGCCGAACACGATGGTCCGCGCGCCCGCGTCCAGCGCGGCGCGCAGCAGCTCCCCGGAGCCGTACGTGGAGGCGGTCAGCGGCGCGAAGACGCCGGCCGGCAGCCGCTGCAGCCCGCTCGCCTCGGCCATCTCCACCACCGCGGTGCCGTCGCGCAGCGCGAACGCGGCCGTCACCTCCTGGCCGAGGGGCCCGGCGACCCGCACCTCCCGGCGTTCGAAACCGGCCGCGACGGCCGCGTCCACGGTCCCGTCACCGCCGTCGGCCACGGGCAGCGCCTCGACCGGGAGGTCCGGCACGACCGCGCGCAGCCCGGCCGTCACCCGCTCGGCGACCTGTACGGCTGTCAGCGAGCCCTTGAACTTGTCCGCGGCGATGAGCACCCGACGGGTCTCGTTCACTGCAGCGTCCGCCACCTTGTCTTCCCCTTGCTCTCCGGGCCCCGCACACGTCGGGGCCAGTCGCGCCGCTGTGACGATAACCGCAGGACACCCCCGCCGTCATGCCCCGCCCGAACCCTGGGAAGCCGCTGGGAGGCGCCCGGCAGAACGGGTACACCCCTGTCATGAGCACCCAGCGCCCCGGAGGGGACCTCGCCGACCGCATCCACGGCGGCTGGCTCGGCCGTATCGCGGGCAACATGCTCGGCAAGCCGGTCGAGCAGGGCGAGGTGTGGACCCGCGACCGTATCGACGGCTATCTGCGCCGGGCCGCGGCCCTGCCGCTGACCGACTACCTCCCCGAGCCCGCCGACCCCGCCGAGGCCGCCGTGCTGCGCCCGGAGTGGCGCAGCTGCGTGCGCGGCCGGATCCACGGCAGCTGCCGGGACGACGACGTCGACTACGCGATCCTCGGCCTGCACCTGCTGGAGACGCACGGCTTCGGCTTCAGCACCGAGCAGGTCGGCGACCTGTGGCTGCTGAGACTGCCGTACCTGCAGACGTTCACGGCGGAACGGGCCGCGTACCGCAACCTCGCGAGCGGGCTGAAACCGCCGGTGACGGCGACGTACGACAACCCGTACCAGGAGTGGATCGGGGCGCTGATCCGCGCCGACGTCTACGGCTGGACCTGCCCCGGCGACCCGGTCCGGGCCGCCGGTCTGGCCCGCCGGGACGCGGTGCTCTCGCACACCGGCAACGGCGTCTACGGCGCCATGTGGGCCGCCGCGCTGATCTCGGCGGCCTTCACCGCCCCGACGGTGCGGGACGCCCTGGACACCGCGCTGACGGTGATCCCGGCGAGCAGCCGGCTGGCCCGGACGGTACGGCGGGTGGCGTCCCTGCACGAGACGCGGCTGCCGTGGGAGGAGACGCTGGCCACGGTGGCCGAGGAGACCGCCGGCCTCGGCTGGATCCACACGGTGCCGAACGCCGCCGTGCTCACCGCCGGACTGCTGTACGGCGACGGCGACTTCACCCGGACCATCGCACTGACCGTGCGCGGCGGCCTCGACACCGACTCCAACGGGGCGACGGCCGGTTCGGTGGCCGGCGTCCTCACCGGGGCGGACGCGATCCCGGCGCGGTGGCGGGACCCGCTTGAGGACACGGTGCGCAGCGCGGTGTTCGGCTTCGACGGCGTCCGGATCAGCGCGCTGGCCGAACGAACCCTGCGCCTGGCGGGGACCGGGTCGTGACGGCCCGGTGGCTGGTTACCCTTCCTGAATGACCACGACGCCTGACTACGCCGCGTACATCGCGAGCCTGCCCCGTGTCCTCGCCGGCGCCGCCGCGCTCTTCCGGGACGCCGAGGGGCGGGTGCTGCTCGTCGAGCCGAACTACCGGGAGGGATGGGCACTCCCGGGCGGGACCGTCGAGTCCGACGACGGGGAGACCCCACGCCAGGGCGCCCGCCGCGAGACGCTGGAGGAGATCGGCCTCGACCGGGAACTCGGCCGGCTGCTGGCCGTGGACTGGGTGCACGGCGCGGGCCGGCCGCCGCTGGTGGCGTACCTGTACGACGGCGGTGTCCTCACCGGCGCCGACCTGAAGGCGATCCGTCTGCAGGAGGAGGAGCTGCTGTCCTGGCGCCTGGTCGGGCGCGAGGAGCTGACCGCGCACCTGCCCGGCGCGCTGGGCCTCAGGGTGCTGGCCGCCCTGGACGTCCTGACGGCCGGCTCGGGCACGGCGGAACTGGAGAACGGCCACCGCGTGGCGTGACCGCGCGGCCCCGCGGGCCGTTATCCGCTCGCGGCGGCCGGGCCGCCCGCCCTACCCTCGGTGGCATGGCCAAGCCTCTCGTCGCCCTGCTGAGCGGGGCCGGTATCTCCACCGACTCCGGGATCCCCGACTACCGCGGTCCGAACGGGCTGTGGCGGCGGGATCCGGAAGCCGAGAAGCTCGTGACGTACGAGTACTACATGGGCGACCCGGAGATCCGGCGGCGGTCCTGGCAGATGCGGCGCCGCAACCGCACCCTCGCGGCCGAGCCGAACGCGGCGCACCGGGCCGTCGCCGCACTGGAGCGGTCCGGCGTCCCGGTCCGGGTCATCACCCAGAACGTGGACGGACTGCACCAGCTCGCCGGCATGCCCGCCCGCAAGGTGCTCGAACTCCACGGCAGCGCCCGCAGCGTGGTCTGCACGCGGTGCCACGCGCGCGGCCCCATGGCGGACGCCCTGGCCCGGGTGGAGGCCGGCGAGGAGGACCCGCCGTGCCTGGAGTGCGGCGGCATCCTGAAGTCGGCGACCGTGATGTTCGGCGAGCGGCTGGACCCGGTGGTCCTCGGCGAGGCCGTGGCCATCACCAAGGCCTGCCAGGTGTTCGTCGCCGTCGGCAGCAGTCTCCAGGTGCAGCCCGCCGCCGGTCTCGTCGGCGTCGCCGCCGACCACGGCGCCCGCATCGTCATCGTCAACGCCGAACCGACCCCGTACGACGAGATCGCCGACGAGGTCGTACGGGAGCCCATCGGCACCGCGCTGCCCGTGCTGCTGGACCGGCTGGGCGCGGAGGGTGCCGGGTAGCGGGCGGGGCGGGCCGGTCAGAAGAGGGCGGTGCCGCGTTCGAAGTCCAGCAGGCGGCGCTTGCGGTCCAGGCCGCCGCCGTAGCCGGTGAGGTCCCCGCCCGCGCCGACGACCCGGTGGCAGGGCACGATGATGCCGATCGGGTTCCTGCCGTTGGCGAGGCCGACCGCGCGGGACGCCCCGGGACTGCCGAGGGCGTCGGCGAGCCGGCCGTAGGAGCGGGTCTCGCCGTACGGGATGCGGGTCAGCCCGTCCCAGACGCGGCGCTGGAACGGGGTGCCGGTCAGGCGCAGTTCGAGGGTGAACTCCGTCAACTCGCCAGCGAAGTAGGCCGTGAGCTGCTCGGTGGCCTCGGCGAACGGGGTGTCGTCGGGGCTGCCGAAGGTCTCCTGTGCCGGGCGGTGGCGCTGGTCGGTCATGTAGAGGCCGCACAGGACGCCGTCGTCGGCGACGAGCGTGAGGGGGCCGTAGGGGCTGTCGATGACGGTGTGCTGCTTCATGGTGGAGATCCTCACGCGGGCAGGTGGTTGATCGGGTGGTCGTCGGTCGCCCACAGGTACTGCACCGCGTACGCCCGCCAGGGCCGCCAGCCGGCCGCACGGGCGGTCAGCGCGGCCGGGGTGGACGGCAGGCCCAGTTCCTTCGCGGCGCGCCGGATGCCGAGGTCGGTGGGGAGGAAGGCGTCGGGGTCGCCCAGGGCGCGCATGGCGATGACGTCCACCGTCCACGGGCCGAAGCCGGGCAGCGCGAGCAGCCGGGCCCGGGCCTCGGCCCAGTCGGCCTCCACGCCCAGGTGGAGATCGCCGTCGGCGAGCCGGCGGACGAGGGTGGTGAAGGTGGTGCGCCGGGTGCGGGGCATCGCCAGGTTCCCGGGGTCGACGGCGGCGAGCGCCCCGGGGTCGGGGAAGAGGTGGGTGAGGCCGCCCTCGGGGTCGTCCAGGGGTGTGCCGTGCGCGGTGACCAGGCGGGCCGCGTGGGTGCGGGCGGCGGCCGTGGACACCTGCTGCCCGAGTACGGCCCGCACCGCGAACTCGGCCTCGTCGACCGTGCGCGGCACCCGGCGCCCGGGTGCCCGGTCGACCAGCGGGGCGAGCAGCGGATCGGTGCGCAGCCGCTCGTCGACGGCGACCGGGTCGGCGTCCAGGTCGAGCAGGCGGCGGCAGCGGCTGATGGCCACGGTCAGGTCGCGCAGGTCGCTCAGGGTGAGGCGGCAGGCGATGTGGCCGGGGCGGGGGGCGAGGGCGGCGATCCCGTGGCCGTACGGCAGGCGGAGCGTGCGCCGGTAGGCGCCGTCGCGCCACTCCTCGACCCCGGGCACGGCGGTGGCGGCGAGGTGGCCGAAGAGGTTGGACGGGTGCAGCGGGGCACGGAACGGCAGCCGCAGGGTGAGCACGCCCGGGGTGCCCGGACCGCTGCGCGGGGCGCGGGCGCGCAGCTCGCTCGGGGAGAGGGCGAAGACCTCGCGGACGGTGTCGTTGAAGGCGCGGATCGAGGAGAAGCCGGCCGCGAACGCGATCTCCGCCATGGGCAGCGTGCTGGTCTCGACGAGCAGCCGCGCGGTCTGGGCGCGCTGGGCACGGGCGAGCGCGAGGGGGCCGGCGCCCAGTTCGGCGAGGAGCTGCCGCTCCACCTGCCGGGTGCTGTAGCCGAGCCGGGCGGCGAGTCCGGGCACGCCCTCGCGGTCCACGATGCCGTCGGCGATCAGCCGCATGGCCCGGGCCACCAGGTCGGCGCGCCGGTTCCACTCCGGGGAGCCGGGGCTGGTGTCGGGGCGGCAGCGTTTGCAGGCCCGGAAGCCGGCCTGCTGGCAGGCGGCGGCGCTCGGGTGGAACGTCATGTTCTCCGCCTTGGGCGGCACGACCGGGCAGCTCGGCCGGCAGTAGATCCGGGTGGTCAGGACGGCCGTGAAGAACCATCCGTCGAACCGCGCGTCCTTGGACTGCACGGCGCGCACGCAGTGCTCCCGGTCGAGGTGCATCCCTGTCTGCATGGCTCCAGCATCGGCGACCGCGCGTCCCGGGGCTGGCGGAAATCCGACACGTACGTGGGCCTGGCCAGGTCTCAGGCCCGGGCCGGGCGCGCCTGCCGGAACCGGGTGATCCACTCGGCGGTGGCCCGCAGTCCGCCGAAGGTGTAGAAGTGCACCTTCACCGCGCCGTGCCGGGCGGGGTCGTAGCGGTCGGCCAGCGCGTGCAGGAAGCGGTCGGGGCCGGCCGTACCCACCAGGTGGGTCAGCGACAGGCCGTACTTGCGGGCGACGGAGGCGCTGGTGCCGACGCCGAACCGGGTGGCGTAGCCGAGCAGCCGGCGCACCCCCGCCGGTCCGGGGACGCCGATGCGGACGGGCAGGTGCACGCCGCGCGCGCGGAGGGCCTCCAGCCAGCCGAGGACCGGGTCGACGTCGAAGCCGAACTGGGTGATGACGTCCCCGGTGAACCGGTCGGCCCCGATGGCCGCCGCCTTGTCGGTGAGCGCCGACCACAGGGCCGGCTCGGCTATGCCGGGGTGGCCCTCGGGGTAGCCGGTGATGCCGACGTGCCGGACGCCGTGGCTGCGCAGCAGTCCGGTGCGCAGGACCGCGAGGGCGTCGGCGTAGGGGCCCTCGGGGCGGGCGGGGTCGCCGCCGACGACGAACACGTTCTCGGCGGTGCCGTCGGCCGCGAGCCCGGCGAGGAACTCCTCCAGGGCGGGCCGGGAGGGCAGGCGGCGCGCGGAGATGTGCGGTACGGGCACGAAGCCGTGCCGTTTGACCGCGCGGGCGGCCGCCAGCCGGGTCGCGGTGTCCTCGCCGGCCAGGAAGGTGATGTTGATCCGGGTGCCGGGCGGGATGCTGTCCCGCGCCTCCTCCAGACCGGGTACGTCCTTGCCGGTCATCTCCAGGGAGAAGTCGTCCAGCAGCGCAGGGTTCATGGTGCTTCTCGTGCTTCTCGTGCTTCTCGTGCTCCTGGTACGGCTCGCCCCGGCGGGAACGCCCGGCCGTGGCGCGTACGGCTCGCCCGATGATGCCACGCGGGCCACGGGGTCCGGCGGGCAGGGGCACCGGTCGCGCGGCCACCCCGCCGGGGGCCGTCTCCGGTGGGGTGGCCGGTGCGCGTGAGCGGGGCGGGCCGGCCGCCGGGCGGCTCAGGCCGTCGCTTCCCGGCGGGTCGCCAGGGCCCAGAGCAGGAAGACGTCGATCGCCATCATGACGAACGCCCAGACCGGCTGGTACGGCAGGAAGAGGAACTGCGCGACGAGGCTGAGCGAGACGACGAACAGACCGGCGAACCGGGCCCGGGCCAGGTCCATGAGCAGGCCGATGCCGATCAGCAGGACCAGGGCACCGAGGATGACGTGGATCACGCCCCAGCCGGTGAGGTTCATCTTGTAGACGTAGGCGCCCAGGCGGAAGTAGACGTCGTCCCCGGCGATCGCGGCGATGCCCTGGAGGACGGCGAGGATGCCGCTGCACACCATCAGTACGCCGGCGAACGTGACGCCGCCGGTCGCCCAGCCGCCGCCCCGGGCCGTGGGCTGCCGGGGCGGCCACGAGCCGCCCGGGGAGGCCGGTCCACCCGGCTGCGCTGCCTGGCTCATGAGCGTGTCCCTTCTGCCGCCCCGTTCGTCGGGTGCCCGGGCGCCCGACGAGGGGCACGGGGGCACTCCGAGCGTCGGCCAGGGGGCGGCCGGGCGCACCGGGTACGGGGCCGTCCGGGTGGTCCGGGGCCCGGGTCAGCCGGTCTGCCGGGCGAACGCCTCGTAGGCGCGCTCGTCGAACAGCACGAACCGGACCTCCTCCACGGCCGTCGCCGTGCTCCGTACCGTTTCGACCGCGATCCGCGCCGCGTCCTCCATCGGCCAGCGGTACACGCCGGTGGAGATCGCCGGGAACGCGACCGTGCGGGCGCCGAGTTCGTCGGCGACCCGCAGGGACTCGCGGTAGCAGGAGGCGAGCAGGTCCGAGCGGTCCTCGTGCGGGCTGTACACCGGGCCGACGGTGTGGATCACCCAGCGGGCGGGGAGTTCGCCCGCCGTGGTGGCGACCGCCTGGCCGGTGGGGAGGCCTTTTCCGTACCGGGAGGCGCGCAGGGCGCGGCACTCCGCCAGGACGGCGGGGCCGCCGCGGCGGTGGATCGCGCCGTCGACCCCGCCGCCGCCGAGGAGGGAGGAGTTGGCCGCGTTGACGAGGGCGTCGGCGTGCTGCCGGGTGATGTCGCCCTGGACGAGCGTGAGGGTGGTCACGGCGTCCGCCGCAGTCTCCGCCAGACGGCCTTGGCCGCGTTGTGGCCCGACATGCCGTGCACGCCGGGTCCGGGCGGGGTGGCCGAGGAGCAGATGAACACGGCCGGGTGGGGCGTGTGGTACGGGAACAGGGACAGCTTGGGGCGCAGCAGCAACTGGAGTCCGGAGGCCGCGCCGCAGGCGATGTCGCCGCCGACGTAGTTGGCGTTGTGGGCGGCCATCTCGGCGGGTCCGGCGGTGGCGCGGGCGAGGACGCGGTCGCGGAAGCCGGGGGCGAAGCGCTCCAGCTGGCGTTCTATGGCGTCGGTGAGGTCCCCGGACCAGCCGTTCGGCACGTGGCCGTACGCCCAGAAGACCTGCTTGCCCTCGGGGGCGCGGGTGGGGTCGGCCACGCTCGGCTGCACGGTGATCATGAACGGCTTGTCGGGGGCGCGGCCCTCGCGGGAGGCGGCGCGCAGGGCGGTGCCGATCTCGGCCCGGCTCGCGCCGATCTGCACCGTGCCGGCGGTGCGGGCCTCGGGCGCGGTCCACGGCACCGGTCCGTCCAGCGCGTAGTCGATCTTGAAGACGCCGGGGCCGTAGCGGTAGTTCGCGTAGTAGTCGCCGAAGCCGGCGATGCGGGCGAGCGCGGTGGGCGAGGTGTCGAAGACGTAGGCGCGCGCGGGCGGCAGGTCGTCCAGCCGCTTGACCTCGTAGTCGGTGTGCACGGCGCCGCCGAGGTCGGTCAGGTAGGCGGCGAGGGCGTCGGAGACGGCCTGGGAGCCGCCGCGGGGCACGGGCCAGCCGCGGGCGTGCGCGGAGAGGGCGAAGACCAGTCCGACGGCGCTGGTGGCGAGACCGTCGAGCGGCGCCATGACATGGGCGACCAGGCCCGCGAAGAGGGCCTTGAACCGCTCGTCCTTGAAGCGGCGCATCAGCCAGGTGGACGGCGGCAGGCCGGCCAGGCCGAAGCGGGCCAGGGTGACGGGGTCGCGTGGCAGCGCCGTCAGCGGCAGGGACATGAAGTCGCGTACGAGGGTGTCCCAGTGGGCGAGGAGCGGTTCGACCAGCCTGCGGTACGGCCCCGCGTCGCGCGGTCCGAAGGAGGCGGCGGTCTCGGCCACCGAGCGGGACAGCACGGCCGCGCTGCCGTCCGGGAACGGGTGGGCCATGGGCAGCGGGGCGTGCAGCCACTCCAGGCCGTACCGGTCGAGGGGCATCGCGCGGAACGCCGGGGAGTTGACGCCGAGGGGGTGGGCGGCCGAGCACGGGTCGTGCCGGAAGCCGGGGAGGGTCAGTTCCTCGGTGCGGGCGCCGCCGCCCACGGTGGGCTTCG
This sequence comes from Streptomyces sp. NRRL S-1022, assembly GCF_000720135.1. GTDB lineage: Bacteria > Actinomycetota > Actinomycetes > Streptomycetales > Streptomycetaceae > Streptomyces. Next base: position 131,873 of record NZ_JOIU01000020.1, read on the forward strand.
CCTCGAACAGGGCCACGGAGAAGCCGCGGCGGGCCAGCTCCACGGCAGCGGTCAGTCCGTTCGGTCCCGCACCCACCACGACCGCATCGAGCATCGACGGCACCTTCGGACCCCTTCGTCAGCCGACGGCCATTCTGGATCAGGATATGCCGGGGAGCGGCACTCCCCCGGCCCGGGTGGCCCGGAGCGTCAGGACGCGCTGCGCAGCAGGCCGGCCACCCGGCGGGCGGTGGCGGCGTCCCGGGCGGCGGTGAACGGCAGTGCGTTGCCGCCGGTGACGCGGAACGGCTCGCCGCTCAGGGTGAGGTGCGCGCCGCCCGCCTCCTCGACCAGGAGCAGACCGGCCGCGTGGTCCCAGGCGGCCTCCCAGGAGAACGCCACGGCGTCCAGCTCGCCGCGGGCGACGGCGAGGTACTCCAGGCCGGCGGAGCCGCACGCGCGCGGGGCGAGGCCGTCGGTCCACAGCACGCGCAGCGCGCGCTTCTGCTCGTCGGTGGTGTAGTCCGGGTGGGAGGTGGCGACGACGAGGTCCCGGCCGGGCGCGGGGCTGCCCGCGGACAGCCGCTGCCCGTCGAGGAAGGCGCCGTGGCCGCGGACGGCGGTGGCGAACTGGTCGCGCGCCGCCGCGTAGGTCCACGAGGCACGTATGACACCGCGCTGGACGAGCGCCACCAGGGTGCAGAAGCCGTCGTCGCCGTGCACGAACTGGCGGGTGCCGTCGACGGGGTCGACGATCCAGACCGGGGCGTCGCCCTGGAGCGCCTCGTACACCGCGGGATCGGCGTGCACCGCTTCCTCGCCGACCACGACCGAGCCGGGCAGCAGGGCGCTGAGGTCCTCGGTGAGCCGCAGTTCGGCGAGGCGGTCGGCGTCCGTCACCAGGTCGTGCGGCCCGTTCTTCTGGTCCACCTCGTGCGCGGCGAGGCGGCGGAAGCGGGGCAGGATCTCGGCCGCGGCGGCCTTGCGGACCGCCTCCTCCACGTCGGCCGAGCAGCGGGCGAGAAACTCCTCGATGGTTTCCGTCTCTTCGATCATGTCCCCCATCAGAACACGGCCCACTGACAATCCCCGCCGCCGGCCGGTGCACGCGGGGTGGAATCGGGATGAAGAGCCGGGGCCGCCGCCGCCCCGCGCGGACGCCCCGGTGGCGCGCCCCGTGACCGACGGCGCCGCCCGGCGTCCCGCACGGGCCGGCCGCCGGCCGACGCCGTCCGGGCGGGTGATCCGGGCGGGCGGGTGCCGGGCGGGAAGCCCGGGCCGGGGACGGCCGGGCTGTCAGCGGCCGTCGGCTCGCCGGCGCCCCGGCCGTCCGTCGCGGTGCCGGCGTCCCCTCGGGGAACCGGTGCGGAAACCTTCCTGCCGGGGGGCCGACGCTGACGAGCCGGCAGGAGGAGTGGTGTCACTGGACGGGCAGGCAGTCCTCGTCCGAGCAGCTGAGGTCGTCGGACGGCTCGTCGAGCAGCACCGTGGTGGCGGAGCGCCGGTCCGAGGACCAGTCGGCGTGCCGCTGGAACTCCGGGTCGGCGCCCGCGACGACGGTGAGGGGGATGCTGCCGGGGAGCCGGGCGATGAGCCCGACCAGCTCCCTGGTCGCCGTGTCCCCGAGGTGCAGATCGTGGACGATCAGGACGATCGGACCGTCATGGGCGACGGCCTCCAGGAAGTACCGCCAGACCTCCTGCCACTCCTCGGCGCCCAGCCGCTCGGGCGAGCGGTTCGACGTCTCCAGGACCGAAGTGCAGCGGGCGACGAGCCAGTTGATGCAGCTCTTGCCCGCGTCCAGGCGCTGGACGGTCTCGCTGACCTTCCGGCGGACCGCCCACGGCGGATCGGACTTCGACAGCCCCGAGAACCTGAAGATGATCTCCCGGTGCAGGCCGAACGGGCCCGCCTCGGCGGCGTCCTGCCGGTCCCAGGTCAGCACCTGCGCCCCGTCCAGCTCCGCGGCGGCGAAGTCCTCCAGCTTGCCGAGCATCCGGCGGCGGGGGGCCTCCTCGGTGCTCAGCACGGTGATCAGGTGCGGCTGGGACCAGCGGCTGCTGTGGCTCATCACCCCTTCGAGCAGGTCGAGTTCGCGATGGTGCCCGTCGTCGTCCGCCTCGGGATCGGGTTCCACGGCGCCGAGCAGCCGCCAGCGCACGGGTGTGCCCGGGATCTCCTCGTACGCGAAGTGCTCCCTGGTCGCCTCACGCGTGCGTTCGCAGACCAGCGTCCCGTCCGAGGTCGACAGGGCCAGCAGCGCCTCGCACTCCTTCACCGTGTGGCCGTAGACCCGGGGCGGCCGGCTGCCGCCGAGCGACTGGCTCACCAGCACGGCGCCCGTCGCGACCGCCGTGCGCAGCTCCGTGCGGGCGGCCACGGGGGCGCCCGCCGTTCCGGGGGCGGAGGCGGTCAGGGCCGTGCGCAGCGCGGTGGCGGCGCGGGCGGCGCGCAGCGGGTGCTCGGTGTCGTCGGAGTCGTCGGAGTCCGCCGGGAACAGGGCGAGGGTGAGCGTGTGCAGCGAGAAGACGACCGTACCGCCGCAGAGTTCGATCTCCTGGTGGATCAGGGTGCCCACCCCGTCCATCAGGGCGTCGAGTTCACCGGCGTCGGCCAGGGCGGGGTCGGGTTCGGCCCGTACCAGCAGGAGGCTGGCCTCGCGGCGCACCGCGGAGGCGGCGTTGGGCGTGCCGACGGCCGTCGGCGGCAGGTCCCGGACGGGGGCGCGGGCCGCCGGGTCGTTCCTCGGCGCCGAACCGCTGACGGCGGACAGTGCCTTGGGGGCCGGGGCCGGGGCGGGGAGGACGGCCCTCAGCGCCGGGCGCTGGGGGCTGGGGCCGGAACCCTGGACGGGCGCCCGGGGCGCGGCCGGGGGCCTGCCGTCGGGCAGGGTGCCGGTGCCCGGAGCGGTGGGCGGGGCCTGCGCGAGGGCCAGGGCCGGGACGGGGGCGGACAGGACGCCCACCGGGTCCGGCTCGTGCGCGGGGGCCGGGTTGCGGCGGGCGGGCCGGGGCGGGTTGGGGGCCGGGCTGTCGGGGACGGGGCGCGGGCCGAAGGGCCTCGGCGCCGTCTCCGCCGGACCGTGCAGCAGGGCCGCCGTGCCCTGCACGGAATAGGGCGCGGCGGGGGCCGGCGCGAGCTGGAGGGCGGGGTCGTGGGTGAGGATCGCCTGCTGGAGCTGCTGGAGTTCCCGGCTGGGTTCGAGACCGAGCTCCTCGACCAGCCGGGCCCGCAGCCGGCTGAACACGCCCAGCGCGTCCGACTGGCGTCCGCAGCGGTACAGGGCGCGCATGAGCTGGCCGCAGGCGCGCTCGCGCAGCGGCTCGTCCTCCACCAGGGATTCCAGCTCACCGAGTACGGCGTAGTGGCGTCCGCAGGCGAGCTGGGCCTCGAAGAGGTCCTCCAGGACGTCCAGCCGCATGTTCTGCAGCGTGGTCAGCTCGGGCCAGAGCAGGCCCACTTCGGTCAGGTCCGCGAGGGCCGGGCCGCGCCACAGCTCCAGGGCGTCGCTCAGCAGCGTGGCCGCCGCGTCGGGCTGCCCCGCCTCCAGCCGGGCGCGGCCCTCGCGCACCCACCGGTAGAAGAGGTGCAGGTCCACGCGGTCGGGGGAGACGTCCAGGGAGTAGCCGGGGGGCTGGGTACGCAGCGCCACGGGCACGTCCGCGCCGTCGACGAGCTTGCGGCGCAGGCTCCAGACCGAGTTCTGCAGGATCTTGCGGGCGGTCATCGGAGCTTCTTCGACGCTCCACAGAGCCTTCAGCAACTTGCTGATCGGGACCGTCTGGTTGGGGTGGAGGAGGAGGTATCCGAGCGTCGCCCGCTGCTTGCTGCCCCCCAAGGAGATGGGCTGTCCCCCGGATATGACTTCTAACGGGCCTAACATCCTGAACCACATAGTCCCTCAGCATGGTCGACGGCCGGCGCAGGGCTCACCCCCCCATACGCCGGGAACACAACCAATGCTACTAAAAATATGAGCCAATACCACAACGATCTGTGCTCGACGCCTCACGGGGCGGCGCTTCCCGTGGAGATATGAGCGTACTTGTGTGTTCTGTGGTTGCACGGTGCTCGTCGGCTCGCCGAACTCGTGGCGACCTTCGTTCCCGGACTCCCGGCGGGCGCCGGCCGAGCGGCCGCGATCCCCCTCGACCCGTCGAGGCGCCCGGCCGGCTGCCCGTCGCCGCCCCCCGTCCCCCCGGGGAGCGAGCGGTCCGGGTCCGTTCCGGGGTCAGCTCCTCACGGAGGCGGCGGAGGCGGTCAGGCCGGCCGCGAGGCCGCCGGCCCGGACGCCGGTCTCGATGGCGCCGTCCACGTAGCCGGCCCAGCCGGTCGCGATGTCGCTGCCCGCGAAGACCAGACGGCCGTACGGCTGCCGGACGACACGCAGGGAGCCGAGCAGCTGACCGGGACGCATGAAGGTCCAACCGCCCTTGGCGTAGGCGTCCTTGCCCCAGTCCTGGCCCTTGACGGACAGCACCTTGGTGCCCGGGAGCACCTCGCTGACGGCGCCCTGCACCTGCGACACGCTGGTGACGTCCAGGTTCGGGTTGACGCTGAAGGCGATGAGCACCGTGCCCTGGGACGACTTGTCGGCGTGCGTGAGGACCAGGTCGAGCAGCGCGCCGCTCTTGCCGTTGACCAGCGGGCGGCCGATGTCGCCCTGGACCTGGATGAAGACCTTCTTGGCGGTCGGCACGCCGACGCTCTGGGTGCTCAGCCGCGAGAACTCGGCCGGCAGGCCGGAGCTGAAGTTGATGGAGTTCCAGGTGTTCACCGGTACGGCCACCACCACGGCCGCGGCGTCGTACACCAGGCCGCCCGCCGTCACCTGGACCCGCGAACCGGTGTCGGTGACCTTGGTGACCGGGGTGTTGTAGAGGACGGTGACACCGGACTCGGCGAGCATCTTGGAGACGACGGTCTTCATCCCGCCCACGGGACGGGTGACGTTGATGCCGTGGAACGTCTCGGTGTTGTAGCCGCACAGCGCCCACCAGCGGGCGAGCTGCGTGAGCGAGCCGCGCTCGAAGCCGCCGCCGTACGCGCCGGTGGTGGCGCTCACCCAGTTCGTCTCCAGCGTCGACAGCCGCAGCTGGCGCGCCCGGTCGCCGAGGGTCAGCTTGTCGAGGTCGACCAGCAGGTCCTCGCGGGAGAAGGGGTCGTAGGCGTTCGGCATGTACGTCTCGGCGCCCTCGACGAACTTCCGCAGGATGGCGTCCTGCTGGTCGAGGAAGGTCAGGTCCTGCCTGGCGTAGCCGCCGGACTCCGTGGCGAACACCGTGAAGTCGGGGTTCGGGTCGTCCACCGTGGCGATGCCCAGGCGCTGGACCTCGTTCCAGACCCGGGTCTGGCTGGGGTGGATCCAGGTCGCGCCGAACTCGATCGGCAGTCCCGAGAACGTGCTCGACCAGGCCCGGCCGCCGATGCGGTCGCGGGCTTCGAGGATCAGCGTGCGCTTCCCCTTGGCCTTGAGTTCCCGTGCCGCCGACACCCCGGCGAAGCCGCCGCCGATGACGATGGCGTCGTAGCTGCGGCCGGTCTCGGTCACCGATCCGGCCGCGGAGGCGGTGTGGGCGGAGGCGACACCGGCGGCGCCCAGCGCCCCCGCGGCAGCGCCGGCCTTGAGTATCGCGCGACGCGTGGTCCGCGCTCCCCCGAAGAGTGTCTCTTTCTTGTGCTTCATTCCAGTCCCCTTGTACACAACGTGGTCCGTTGTCCAGGAATCAAGCGCTGCTGTGGTCACCTGAACGGACAATCACCCTAGTTGCAGTTGACCGAAATCCATCCGGCTTTTGGCATTGACTGATAATCGCCTGTCTCCGCAGGTTTAAAGGTTGCCGCTGATCGGTGGGTTACCGTCCGGTGGACGCTCGGTGCCGGCCCGCGGCCGGATGTCTGGTTAGCTTGGCCGGGACGGGACGGTTACTCGCTGGTGGCCAGGGGATGGGCCGGTCTCACTTAATTTGTTCAGGCCCCGAAACGGAAACGGCGCTGACTGATCTGCGCCATGCCTTTCACCCCCGCCGAACCCACCAAGGAGCAGGGATGGCCGTCAGGTCCACTGAAGCGGAAAACATTCTCAAGGCGGTCCGGGAAATCGTGCCGACGCTGCGGGCCAACGGCCTGGCGTCCGAGGACCAGCGCTGGATAGTCCAGGAGAACATCGACCTCCTGGAGAAGGCCGGCGTCTTCCGCATCGCCGTGCCGAAGCGCTTCGGCGGCCTGGACCTCTCGCTGAAGGAACAGGTCGAGATCATCACCGAGATCTCCCGCGGCTGCGGCTCCACCGGCTGGGTGGCCGTCGCCTGGATCTCCAGCGCCTGGATGGCCACGCTGTACCCGCTGGAGGCCCAGGAGGAGATCTTCAAGGGCGGATCGGTGCGCATCTCCGGCGGCTTCACCCCGACCGCGAAGATGGTCCCCGCCGAGGGCGGCTACGTCCTCAACGGTGCCTGGCGCTTCAACTCCGGTGTCCGCGGCGCGCACTGGGACCTGCTGGCCGCCGAACTGGAGCACCCCGACGGCACCGTCGAGGAGGTGTACGCCATGGTCCCGGTGGAGCAGCTGACCATCGCCGACGACTGGCACGTCTCGGCCGCCATCGCCACCGGCAGCTCGACGTCGAGCGCGACGGACCTCTTCGTCCCCGCCCACCGGGTCGTCACCCTGGAGGACGCCGTCATGGGTACCAGCGGCGGCGGTGCCGTCACCGGCTCCCAGGGGCGCGACTACAGCCTGATCAGCTTCGTCGTCGCCGAGTCCGTCGCCGTCTACATCGGCATGGCGCGCGCCGCGTACGAGGAGCTCGTCGCCGCGGTCAAGGGCAAGCCGCTCGCGTACAGCAACGTCACCGACCAGTCGCAGCACCCGCTGACCCAGATCCAGGTCGCGCTGGCGCACAGCAAGATCGAGGCCGCCGAGGCGCTCGCCGAGACCTACCTCGGCTTCCTCCAGGAGCGCGCCGACGCGGGCGAGCAGCCGACCTGGGAGGAGAAGGCGCAGGTGCGCGGCAAGGCCGGCGCCGCGATCCTGCTCACCCAGGAGGCCCTGGAGGCCCTCCACTCCGTCAGCGGCGCCGGCCTGCTCTCCCGGAAGGCGCCGTTCCAGCGCTTCTACCGGGACCTGCAGGGCCTGTCCCGGCACGGTCTGATGGCCCCCAACATGGGGCTTGAGGTGTACGGCCGCACGCTGCTCGGCCTCGACCCCGACAGCCTCTTCCTGTAGGACGCCGCTTTTCGGCGGCGTCTTGATTCCGAGTAGATGAATGAGGAGCAAGTACATGTCGAACACGAACCAGGGCCCGGTGACCGTCCTCGGACTGGGAATGATGGGTACCGCCCTGGCCACCGCCTTTGTGAAGAACGGCAATCCCACCACCGTGTGGAACCGTTCCGCTGACAAGGCGGACGCGCTCGTCGAGCAGGGCGCGGTCTTCGCCGCCGACATCCGGCAGGCGATCGAGGCCAGCCCGGTCGTCGTGGCGTGCGTCTCCACGTACGAGGTGCTGAACGACCTGTTCGCCGGTGCCGCCGCCGAGCTCAAGGGCAAGGTGGTCATCAACCTCACCTCGGGTACCCCCGAGGACGCCCGTGCCCTCGCCGTCTGGGCCGAGCAGAACGGGGTGCGCTACCTGGACGGTGCCATCATGGCCGTCCCGCAGATGATCGGCCTGCCCCAGGCCCTGATCTTCTACGCGGGCGCCCAGGAGGTGTTCGCCGAGCACGAGGAGCTGCTGAAGCCGCTCGCCGGCAACAACGTGTACCTGGGCGCGGACACCGGTGTGGCGATGATCTACGACCTCGGCCTGCTGTCGCTGCTGTGGTCGAGCCTCGCGGGTTACTTCCACGCCGTGGCCCTCGTCAACTCGGCCGGGGTCTCGGCGGAGGCCTTCACGCCTTTCGCCCTGACCTGGATCGAGCACGTCATCACCCCGTCGATCCCGCAGAGCGCCCAGGAGATCGACTCGGCGAGCTTCGAGACCGAGGTCTCCAGCCTCGGTGTCAACAAGGCCGCGATCGAGCACCTGGTCGCGACGAGCAAGCAGCTGGGCGTCAACAGCGACTTCTCCGCCTCCATCCAGGCACTGATCGAGCGTCGCGTCGCGCAGGGCCACGCCACCCACAGCCTGGCCAGCCTGGTCGAGGCCTTCAAGCAGGGCTGACCCCCGGGCGTCCCGGCGGGACGCCCGGCGCACGGTGAGGAAGGGAACCCGCTGGGCGGGACACGGCTCGGTGCCGGGTCCCGCCCAGCGGTGTACCGGCCCGCCCAGCGGTGTACCGGACGGGGTCCCGGATCGGGTTCCGGCCGACGGGGTATCAGGAGGGGTTCGCGTGCCGGGTTCCGGCCGGCGAGGTGCGCCGGACGGGGTCTCGTACCGGGTCCAGGCCGACGGGGCACCGGACTTGGATCTCGTACCGGTCCCGGCCGACGGGGCACCGGACGGGGTTTTCGTACCGGGTTCCGGCTGGCGAGGTGCGCCGGACGGGGTTCCCGTACCGGGTTCCGGCCGGCGGGGCACCGGACGGGGCGGGGTGTACGGCGCCGCGGGGGCCGGTCCCGGTCCTCGGCCGGGCGGGCCCGGGCCGACGGGCACCGGCAGCCGGACGGTGCGGCCGGAACGGCCGAAAGCCGGTGGCCGGGACGGTGCATCCGTCCCGGCCACCGGCTCCCCCGGTTCGTCGCGTCCGTCACCCGGCGGGCAGCGCCAGAGGCCGCTGGTAGCCGCCCCGGACGATGTCGCAGGTGTCGCGCAGCGCCGTCTCCAGCCAGGCGATGTCGTCGTCCGACAGCAGGATGGACGGCTCGAAGCGCAGGGTGTTCGGGGCGCTCGCGGTCGGGAACGTACGGACCCGGTGGCCGCGCAGCAGGTGCCCCGCGACGAGGTAGCCGAACAGGCCGGCCCCGGCCGCCTCGGCGATCGCGGGGACCGGTGCTCCCGACTGGTCGTGGAACTCCAGGCCGAGGAGCAGACCACGGCCGCGGACGTCCTTGACGACCTCGGGGAAGTCCTCGCGTACGGAGCCCAGCATGGCCAGCAGCCGCTCCCCCAGCCCGGCGGCCGTGCGGTACGCGGCGCCGTCGTCGGCCTCCAGGAGCTCCAGGACCTTCAGGGCGATGCGGTTGGAGAAGCCGTCCTTGGCGAAGGTCGAGCTGTGGACCAGTTCGAACTCGCCGTGGTAGCGCGAGGCGCGCACCAGCAGCACCGAGATCTTGGCGAGGCCGCCGCCGAGGCTCTTGGCGAGGGTGTAGTAGTCGCCGCGCAGCCCCAGGCGCGTACTGGCCAGGAAGTCACCGGTGCGGCCCATGCCGCTCTGGATCTCGTCCACGACGACCGGCGCGCCGATCTCCGCGCACACCTCCTGGATCTCCCGGCCGAACTCCGCCGACAGCTCGCGGATGCCGCCCTCGCCCTGGATCGGTTCCAGGACGAACGCGCAGACGACGGGCGTCTCATGCTCCGACAGCCGGACCCGGCCGTCCTCCAGCGCCAGGCCGAACAGGGTGCCGCGTTCCTCGTCGACGATCTTGCGCAGGGCACCGGGCTGGTCGAGCGGGACGAACCGCGCCTGCGCGGCGAGCGCCTTGAACGGGAGGCGGTAGCCCTCGTTGTGGGTGAGCTGGACGGTGCCGGCCAGCTTCCCGTGGAAGGAGCCCTCCGGGGTGAGGAAGACCGGGGGGCGCCCGGCCTCGACCTCGTTGTGGGCGCCGAGGCGGTCGATCAGCTCGTCCAGCGCGGCGGGGCCCGGCAGGTCCGCGTCCACGCCGAAGCGGGCGAGGATCTCGGGGGGCACCGTCGCCGAACCGTCCCGCACGGCGTCGCGCACCGCGTCGAGGCCGCTGCCCACGGCTTCGAGGAGCGCGCCGAGGCGGACGCCCCGGTCCAGCTCGGCATGCTTGAGCGCGGCCTCGTTGGCCTCGGCGCCGGTGTTGGCGAAGACGGCGTAGAACGGCTCGTCGTCGCCGGTCTCGCGGCGGATGATCCGGTTCAGGGCGAGCGCCAGCTCGGCGGCCTCCGGGTGCAGGGAGAACTGCGAGTGCACCGGGATGCCGCTCTCCAGCAGCTCCTTCGCGTACGCGGTGATCGCCGGGTGGTTGTGGCCCAGCAGGAGGGAGCCGTATCCCCCCGCGTAGTCCACGACGGCGATCTCGCGGCCGTCCTCGTCCCGCTGGTAGAGGAGGTTCCCCTCCGCCCTGACGTATTCGGCGTCCAGGCCGGCGGAGGCCAGTACGGTCCCCAGATGGGGTTCTGCCAGCTGCGGTTGTTCGGCAGGGGCATTGGAAGCATCGGTCATGTGGCCAACATGACCGAATGCGCGGCAGTGTGCGGTAACGGCGCGGTCATCGAATGCCGTGGGCGGGGCCGAAGACCGTCGATTACTTGACGATTGAGCGCGGGAAAGTGCCGAGCGGATACGTTTTCCACCCACCCCTTTGTTGCGTAGGGGACCCTCAACCCGAATCCGAAGAGGGGAAATGACTCCTGCATCCGCAGAGCTCGAACCCGCGGCCTCGCGGACGGGGCTGCGCACGTCTGTCGGGGCCGCTTCGCTGCGGGATGTGATGTCCCAGTTCACCACCGGCGTCACCGTGCTCACGGTGGGCGGTGACCACATCCACGCCATGACGGCCAACGCCTTCAGCTCGGTGTCGCTCGATCCGCCGACCGTACTGGTCTCCATCGATCACAGCGCCGTCATGTTCGACGAGCTGACCGGTGCCGGGCACTTCGGCGTGAACATCCTGTCAGCCGGACAGCAGTCGCTCGCCCGGCACTTCGCGGACAAGAAGCGTGCCCTCGGGCTCGCCCAGTTCGACGGTCTCGAATGGGCACCGGGCGAGTACACGGGCGCTCCGCTCCTGGCCGGCGCGCTGGCCTGGCTGGAGTGCGATGTGACCGACGCGCACGTCTCGGGCGACCACACGATCTTCGTCGGCAGGGTGCTGGACTGCCGACGGGGTTGCGACGACGCCGCCCTGACGTTCTTCGACGGCAAGTTCGGCCACGCCCCGCGGGCCGCCTGACGACTCCGCGCGCCGCACGGCGCGCGGTCTCACACACCAGCCGGACACGGCGAAACACACGAAGGAGATGCACATGACCACCTCGACCCCCGACGTCGACCTCTACAGCCTGGAACTCACCGATGACCCGGAGGTCCAGAACGACGTCTTCCTGAAGATCTTCAACTCCGGTGACGGCGCCGCCTTCGACAACCTCTACCGCGACGACGCCATCTCCAACCTGACGGGCGCCCCGCTGACCGGTGAGGCGCGCACGAAGGGCATCATCGAGCTGCTCGCCAAGGGCCCGACGCTGAAGTCCGTCGTCAAGCACTCCTACACCGCCGACGACGTCACGCTCATCGTGGTCGACTTCGAGCTGGGGCTGCCCGGCGAGGACGGCGAACTGGTCCAGATCAAGGGTTCCTGCACGGATGTCATCCGCCGTGTCGAGGGCGGCAAGTGGCTGATGGCGGTGGACCGTCCGGTCGCCGACATCACCGTCTGACCGCACCGCGGTACGGCACGACGGACGAGGCCGGGCTCCCCCCAGGGGGCCCGGCCTCTTCTCGTGTGCCCGCTCGCCGGCGGTCCGTCGCGTCAGTCGCGCGGCTCCTCGCCGAACGGGTCGTCGACGGCGTACAGCCACGAGCCGTCCGCCTGCTTGCGCAGGACGTCCAGGCCGACGCCGCGCAGGTGCTCGCGGCCCGCGCCGCTCGCCGTGTTGACCTCCATGGTCCAGTCGACGACCAGCAGGGCCGTGTCGCCGGTGACGTACGCCTCCCGGACCTCGGTCTCGATGTGCGGCTGCATGGTGGCGAGGAATTCGGTGATGGCGGCCCGGCGGTCCGCGCCGCTCACCGGATTGCCCTTCTCCCACACGATGATGCCGGCTTCGGTGTAATGGGCGTTGACGCTCTCGGCGTCGCCCGAGTTGAAGGCGGCCACATAGCTTTCGAGGTGCGCCTCAAGCTCCTTGGGGAGTTCGACGGCGGTGGCGGTGTTCGACATTCTTCTGTCCTCCGGAAAGTGAGGAATGAAAGAGCGATGAGGGTGACAACTACGCCGAAAAGCTATCCGCAGGCCGGAAACCCGGGGCTCACCGTGGGGTAACGCCGGGCACCGCGGCGCGGTGCCCGGGCACCGATTACCGGTCCGTGATCAGTCGTTGGATCTTCGGAAGACCCCGGCTACATAACGTCGGTGGCAGGCCGCGCCGAGCCGTCCGGGCTCCGAATGCGCAGGCGGACGTCTTGGACCGTTGCGATACGCAGTACGGAAAGGGCACCCGACAGTGACGACCAGCGAGCACGACACCCACGCAGCACCCACCTGGGAGGGCGGCGCGGCCGGGGACCGGGCGGAGCCCATTGCTGTCATCGGCATGTCCTGCCGGCTCCCGGGGGCCGGTTCCCCGGCCGCGTTCTGGGACCTGCTCACCCGTGGCGCCGACGCCATCACCCCCGTTCCGGAGGGACGCTGGGGCCCGGACGGCCGTTCCCTCGGCGCCGGGCGCGGCGGCTTCCTCGACGCGGTCGACGGGTTCGACGCGCCGTTCTTCGGCATCTCCCCGCGTGAGGCGGCGGCGATGGACCCGCAGCAGCGGCTCGTGCTGGAACTCGCCTGGGAGGCGCTGGAGGACGCCGGGGTGGTCCCCGCCTCCCTGCGCGGCAGCAGGACGGCCGTCTTCGTCGGCACCCTGCGCGACGACTACACCAGCCTGATGTACCTGCACGGTGCCGAGGCCGTCACCCAGCACACGATGACCGGCGTCAACCGCGGTGTCATCGCCAACCGCGTCTCGTACCACCTGGGTCTGCACGGTCCGAGCATGACCGTGGACTCCGCCCAGTCGTCCTCCCTGGTGGCCGTCCACCTGGCCTGTGAGAGCCTGCGCGCCGGCGAGGCCGACAGCGCGCTCGTGGCGGGCGTGAACCTCAACCTGCTCGCCGAGAACGTTGTCACCGAGTCCCGTTTCGGCGCGCTGTCGCCCGACGGGACCACCTACACCTTCGACGCCCGCGCCAACGGCTTCGTGCCCGGCGAGGGCGGCGGCGTGGTCATCCTCAAGCCGCTGAGCCGGGCCCTGGCCGACCAGGACCGGATCTACGGCGTCATCCGCTCCAGTGCCGTCAACAACGACGGCGCCACCGACGGGCTCACCGTGCCGAGCCCGGCCGCCCAGGAGGCGGTGCTGCGCGAGGCGTACGAGCGTGCCGGGATCGCCCCCGGCGAGGTGCAGTACGTCGAACTGCACGGCACCGGCACCCCCGTCGGCGACCCGCTGGAGGCGGCGGCGCTCGGCGCCGCGCTCGGCCGCGGCCGCACGGCCGGCACCGCGCTGCGCGTCGGCTCCGTGAAGACCAACATCGGCCACCTCGAAGGCGCCGCGGGCATCGCAGGCCTGATCAAGACGCTGCTCAGCCTGCACCACCGGCGGCTCCCGGCCAGCCTGAACTTCGAGGCCCCGCACCCGCGGATCGCACCGGACGAGCTGGGCATCGCCGTGCAGCGCGAGCTGACGGGCTGGCCGGACGAGGAGCGGGCGCTGATCGCCGGTGTCAGCTCCTTCGGCATGGGCGGCACCAACGCCCACGTCGTCGTCTCCGAGGCCCCCGAGCGTCCGGCCGCCGGCTCCGACGGCGCCGACCCGGCGGCCGTCACCCCGCTGCCCTGGATCGTCACCGGGCACGACGAGGACGCGCTGCGTGCCCAGGCCGCGAAGCTGCGTGACTTCGCCGCCGAGCACCCCGGGCAGCCGGCCGCGGACATCAGCCGGGCGCTGGCCACCACCCGCACCTTCCTGGGCCACCGCGCCGTCGTCGTCGCCGACGGCCGCGACGCGCTGCTCGCCGGCCTGGACGCGCTCGCCGCCGGCTCCCCCGCCGCCTCCGTCGTCTCCGGGAGCGTACGGCCCGGCGGGCTGGCGTTCCTCTTCACCGGTCAGGGCGCCCAGCGCACCGGCATGGGCCGGGAGCTGTACGCGACGTTCCCGGTCTACGCCGCCGCCTTCGACGAGGTCGCCGCGCACCTGGATCCGCTCCTGCCGCGCCCGCTCGCCGAACTCGTCGCCGACGGCACGGCACTGCACGAGACGGGTGTCACCCAGCCCGCGCTGTTCGCCGTCGAGGTCGCCCTCTTCCGCCTCGTCGAGAGCTGGGGGCTGCGGCCCGACCGGCTCGCCGGCCACTCCGTCGGCGAGCTCGCCGCCGCCCATGTCGCGGGCGTGCTCTCCCTGGCCGACGCCGCGCGCCTGGTCGCCGCCCGGGCCCGGCTGATGCAGGCGCTGCCCACGGGCGGCGCGATGATCGCGGTGGAGGCCGGCGAGGACGAGGTGCTGCCGCTCCTCACGGGACGCGAGGGCACACTCGCCGTGGCCGCCGTCAACGGCCCCCGCTCCCTCGTGCTCTCCGGTGACGCCGACGCGGCCGAGGAGGTCGCCGCCGCGCTCAGGGACGGCGGCCACCGCACGAAGCGCCTGACCGTCTCGCACGCCTTCCACTCCCCGCACATGGATCCGATGCTGGCGGAGTTCCGCGCGGTGGCGGCCTCGCTCGACTACTCGGAGCCGGTAATTCCGGTCGTCTCCACGGTCACCGGGGAGCCGGTGGCCGCCGGGCAGTTCACCTCGCCCGACTACTGGGTCGAACAGGTCCGCCGTCCGGTGCGCTTCCTCGACGCCTTCCGCACCCTGGAGAGCGCCGGCGTGCGCACCTTCCTGGAGCTCGGGCCCGAGGGCGTCCTCTCCTCCCTCGCCGAGGACTGCGCCGCGGACGCCGCCGCCATCGCCGCCGTACCGCTGCTGCGCGCCGGGCGTTCCGAGCCGCTGACCGCCCTGGCCGCTCTGGCCACCGCGTTCACCCGGGGCGCCGAGCCCGACTGGACCGCCCTGTACGGCGACCGCCCCGCGCGTCACGTCGGGCTGCCGACGTACGCCTTCCAGCGCCGCCCCTACTGGCTGGGGGGTGCCCGCGGGGCCGCCGTCCCGCTGCCGGACGCGCTGCCCGAGGCCGCCTCCGCCGCCCCCGCGGCCGCCACCCCGCGCGGTGAACTGGGCCGCCGCCTGGCCTCGCTCGGCGAGCCGGAACGCAGGCGCAGCGTCGAGGACCTGCTGCAGACCCACATCGCCGCGGTCCTGGAGTACGAGCCCGGCCACCGCGTGCCCGGCCACACCCCCTTCCGGGACCTCGGCTTCAGCTCCCTGATGGCCACCGAACTGCGGGCCACGCTCGCCAGGGCCACCGGTCTGCAGCTGCCCGGCGGCCTGCTCTTCGACCACCCGACCCCGCAGGCCCTCGCCGAGTTCCTGGAGGCCGAACTCCTCGGTCAGGCCGCCGTCGCGGACGAGACGTCGGCGGCCGCCGACGGCGAGGCCGTCGCCGTCGTCGCCATGGCCTGCCGCTACCCCGGCGGCGTGGCCTCGCCCGAGGACCTGTGGCGCCTCGTAGCCGCCGGCGGCGACGCCATCACCGCGTTCCCCGCCGACCGCGGCTGGCCCGAGGACCTGTACGACCCGGACCCGGACCGGCCCGGCCACAGCTCCGTGCGGCACGGCGGGTTCCTGCACGACGCGGGGGACTTCGACGCCGCGTTCTTCGGGATCTCCCCGCGCGAGGCCCTGGCCATGGACCCGCAGCAGCGCCTCCTGCTGGAGACCGCGTGGGAGAGCGTCGAGCGCGCCGGGATCGACCCCGCGCGGCTGCGCGGCACCCGCACCGGGGTGTTCGTCGGCGCCACCGCCCTGGAGTACGGGCCGCGGATGGACGACGCCCCCGAGTCCGTCCAGGGCGGCGTGCTGACCGGCACCACCTCCAGTGTCATGTCCGGCCGCATCGCCTACCAGCTGGGCCTGGTCGGCCCGGCGATCACGGTGGACACGGCCTGCTCCTCCTCCCTGGTCGCCCTGCACCTGGCGATCCGCTCCCTGCGCTCCGGCGAGACCAACCTCGCCCTCGCGGGCGGCGCCACCGTCATGTCCTCGCCCGGCATGTTCGTGGAGTTCTCCCGCCAGCGCGGGCTGGCCCCCGACGGCCGCTGCAAGGCCTTCTCCGACGGCGCCGACGGCACCGGCTGGTCCGAGGGGGTCGGCCTGCTCCTGCTGGAGAGGCTGTCCGACGCGCAGAAGAACGGCCACCCCGTCCTGGCCGTGCTCCGGGGCTCCGCCGTCAACCAGGACGGTGCCAGCAACGGGCTCACGGCTCCCAACGGCCCGTCGCAGCAGCGCGTCATCCAGCAGGCCCTGGCCGACTCCGGGCTGACCGCCGCGGACGTGGACGCCGTCGAGGCCCACGGCACGGGAACCCGCCTCGGCGACCCCATCGAGGCGGAGGCCCTCAAGGCCGTCTACGGCCCCGGACACGACAGCGACCACCCCCTCCACCTCGGCTCGCTGAAGTCCAACATCGGTCACGCGCAGGCCGCCGCCGGCGTCGGCGGTGTCATCAAGATGGTCCAGGCGATGCGGCACGGCGTGCTGCCCAGGACGCTCCACGTGGACCGGCCGAGCAGCCATGTCGACTGGTCCGACGGCACCATCGCCCTCCTCACCGAGGAACGGCCCTGGCCCGGGACCGGCCGTCCCCGGCGCGCTGCGGTCTCCTCCTTCGGCATCAGCGGCACCAACGCCCACCTCGTCGTCGAGGAGGCGCCACCGGTCACCGCCCCCGCCCCGGCCGGCACCGCCGTCCCCGCCGCCGTGCCCGCGCCGTACGTCGTCACCGCCCGCGACCCGGAGGCGCTGCGCGAGCGGGCCGCCCGCCTGGCCGCGCACGTCACCGACTCCGGTGCCGATCTCGCCGACCTCGGCTTCTCCCTCGCCACGACCCGCACCGCCTTCGAGCACCGCGCCGTGGTCCTCGCCGCCGGCACCGAGGACCTGCTCGCCGGTCTGACGGGGCTCGCCACGGGCACCGGCGCCCCGAACACCGTCACCGGCACCGCGGACGCCCCGGCCCGCACCGCGTTCCTGTTCACCGGCCAGGGCGCGCAGCGCGCCGGCGCGGGCCGCGAACTGTACGCCGCCCACCCGGTGTTCGCCGCCGCCCTCGACGAGGTGTGCGCCGCCTTCGACGGTCTGCTGGAGGTGCCGCTGCGCGACGTGCTGTTCGGCGAGGGCGACGGCGCGGGGCTGATCGACCGCACCGCCTACACCCAGCCGTCGCTGTTCGCCGTCGAGGTGGCCCTCTTCCGGCTGCTGGCCCACCACGGACTGGCACCCGACCTGCTCGCCGGGCACTCGATCGGTGAACTCGCCGCCGCCCACGCCGCCGGGGTCCTCTCCCTGGAGGACGCCGCGGTCCTGGTCGCCGCCCGCGGCCGGCTCATGCAGTCCGCACCGGCCGGCGGCGCGATGACCGCCGTCGAGGGCACCGAGGAGGAGATCGCCGCGTCGCTCGCCGGCCGGGAGTCCGCCGTGTCCGTCGCCGCCGTCAACTCCCCGTCGTCCGTGGTGATCTCCGGTGACGCCGAAGCCGTGGCGGAGGCCGCCCGCGACTGGCAGGCGGCGGGCCGCCGCACCCACCGGCTGACGGTCTCGCACGCCTTCCACTCCCCGCACATGGACGGCATCCTGGAGGAGTTCCGGGCCGTGGCCGCCGGGCTCACCTTCCACCGCCCGCGCATCCCGATCGTCTCGACGGTGACCGGCGAGATCGCCACCGCCGAGCAGCTCGCCTCGCCCGACTACTGGGCGCGGCAGATCCGCGAGACCGTCCGGTTCGCCGCCGCCACCGAGCGCCTCGCGGCCGAGGGGGCCACCGTCCTCGTCGAGGTCGGACCGGACGCCGTGCTGACGGCGCTGGCCCGGCGCACCCTGGAGGGCACCGCGGCCGCGGTCACCGCCGTCCCGGTGCTGCGCTCCGGCCGGCCCGAGGCGGACACCTTCGCCACCGCGGCGGCCACGGCGTACGCCCAGGGCGCCCCGCTCGACGTCGCCTCCTTCTTCCCCGGCGCGGCCCGCACCGACCTGCCGGTCTACCCCTTCCAGCGCACCCGTTACTGGCTGAACGCCACGCCGCGCGGTGACGCCCGCAGCCTGGGCCTCGACCCGGCCGGGCACCCGCTGCTGACGACCGCCGTGGAGTTCGCCGAGCGCGAGGACGCGCTGTTCACCAGCGTCCTGTCGCGTGCCGCCCAGCCCTGGCTGGCCGACCACGCGATCGTCGGCACCGTCATCGCACCGGGCACCGCGTTCCTCGAACTCGCCGTCGCCGCGGGCGGGCACCTCGGCGCCCCGCACGTGGTGGAGCTGGCGCTGGAGGCGCCGCTGCCGCTGCCGGAGCGCGGGGCCGTCCGCGTCCAGGTGGCGGTCGACGCGCCCGACCGGGACGGCCGGCGCCCGTTCACCGTCCACGCGCGCCCCGACACCGCCGACCGCGCCCTGCCGTGGACCCGGCACGCCACCGGTCTGCTCGCCCCGGCCGCCGCGGCACCCGCCGCCGACGCCGACCTCGTCTCCTGGCCCCCCGCCGGCGCCACCGCCGAGAACCTCGACGACGTGTACGACCGGCTGGCCGCCCTCGGCTACGACTACGGCCCCGCCTTCCAGGCGCTGCGTGCCGTCTGGCGGCGCGGCACCGACGTCTTCGCCGAGGTGGCCCTGCCCGACGCGCAGGCCGAGGGCGCTGCGGCGTACGGCCTGCACCCCGCGCTGCTCGACGCCGTGCTGCACCCGCTGGTGCTGGACGCCGGCGCCGACACGGACCCGGCGCAGATCCGGCTGCCGTTCGCCTGGAACGACGTCACCCTGCACGCGGCGGGCGCCTCGGAGCTGCGCGCCCGGATCTCGCCCGCCGGCCCCGGGCGGGCCGCCATCGCCGTCGCCGACGGCACCGGCACCCCCGTCGCCGACCTGGACCTCGCCCTGCGTGCCGTCCCCAGGGACCGCCTCGCGGCGGCGCCGGAGGCCGGCGCCGGTGCCCTGTTCGCCGTGGAGTGGCACGAACTGCCGTCGCCCGCCCCGGACACCTCCCTGACCTGGACCGAGGCCGGCGACCTGGCCGACTCCGCGGCGCCGGCGGACATCGTCGTCCTCCGGGTGCCCACCGCCCCGGACGACGCGGGCGACCCGCGGCCCGCCACCCTCGAGGTGCTGCACCACGTCCAGCGGTGGCTGGCCGACGAGCGGTTCACGGACTCCCGGCTCGCGCTGGTGACCCGGCGCGCCGTCGCCGCACGCCCCACCGACGACGTGGACCTCGCGGTCGCGTCCGTCTGGGGCCTGATCCGCTCGGCGCAGTCGGAGCACCCCGGCCGACTGGTACTGATCGACCTCGACGACGACCCGGCGGCGGACTCCCTGCTGCCCGCTGCGCTCGCCGTCGAGGAGCCGCAGCTGGCCGTGCGCGACGGCCGGCTGCACGCGCCCCGGCTCGCCCGCACCCTCCGGGCGGCCGGGGCGCCCACCCCCCGCTTCGACCCGGACGGCACGGTCCTCGTCACCGGCGGCACCGGTGGGCTCGGCGCGCTGTTCGCCCGCCACCTGGTGACCGGGCACGGCGTGCGGCACCTGCTGCTGAGCAGCCGCCGGGGTCCCGCCGCGCCCGGCGCCGCCGAACTGGCCGGGGAACTGACCGCGCTCGGCGCCGAGGTGACCGTCACGGCCGCCGACGTCGCCGACCGGGACGCCGTCGCGGCCCTGGTCTCCTCGGTCCCGGCCGAGCACCCGCTGACCGCCGTCGTGCACACGGCCGGCGTCCTGGACGACGCGACCCTGGAGTCGCTGACCGAGGCGCAGCTGGACGCCGTGCTGCGGCCCAAGGCGGACGCGGCCCGGCACCTCCACGAACTGACCCGGGGGCTGGACCTGACGGCCTTCGTGCTGTTCTCGTCCGTGTCCGGTCTCACCGGCACCGCGGGCCAGGCCAACTACGCCGCGGCGAACACCTACCTGGACGCGCTCGCCCAGCACCGCGCCGCGCAGGGCCTCCCCGCCACCTCGCTGGCCTGGGGCCTGTGGGACGCCACGCACGGCATGGGGGCGTCCCTCACCGACACCGACCTCGCCCGCTGGGCACGCGCGGGCATGACCCCGCTCACCCCGGAACAGGGTCTCGCGCTGTTCGACCTGGCGCTGGCCGGCGACGAGCCGCTGCTGGCACCCGTGGTCCTGGACCCGGGCAGGCTCGCGGCGGACGCGGCGGCACCGGTCCCGGCGCTGTACCGCGGCCTGGTGCGCCCGCGTCCGCGCCGGGCCGCGCAGGCCGGCCCGTCCGGCGGCGCCGGCTCCGACTGGGCACGGCAGATCGCCGGCCTGCCGGAGGCCAAGCGGGGCGACGCCGTACTGACCATGGTGCGGGCCACCGTGGCCTCGGTGCTCGGCCACCCGGGCGCCGCCGCCGTGGACCCGGCCCGTGCCTTCAACGACCTCGGTTTCGACTCGATGGCCGGTGTCGACCTGCGCAACCGGCTGACCGCCGCCACCGGTCTGCGGCTGCCCAGCACGGCGGTCTTCGACCACCCGACACCGAACGCGCTCGCCGCGTACCTGCTGGCCGAGGCGGTGTCCACCCAGGCCCCCGCGGGCCGGGACCGGCGCGAGCGCGTCGGGGCCCGCACCGACGAGCCGATCGCGATCGTCGGCATGGCGTGCCGGTACCCGGGCGGTGTGTCCTCTCCCGAGGACCTGTGGCAGCTGGTCGCGGGCGGGGTCGACGCCATCAGCGAGTTCCCGTCCAACCGGGGCTGGGACATCGAGAAGCTGTACGACCCGGACCCGGACCGGGTGGGCACGTCGTACGTCCGCGAAGGCGGCTTCCTGCACGACGCCGACCTGTTCGACCGGGAGTTCTTCGGCATGTCGCCGCGCGAGGCGACCGCCACCGACCCCCAGCAGCGCCTGCTGCTGCGACACGGCCTGCTCCTCCTCGCTCGTCGCCATGCACATGGCCGTCAACGCCCTGCGCAACGGCGAGTGCGATCTGGCGCTGGCGGGCGGTGTCACGGTGATGAACAGCCCGAACACGTTCGTGGAGTTCTCGCGTCAGCGCGGTCTGTCCGCCGACGGCCGCTGCAAGTCCTTCTCCGACGACGCCGACGGCACCGGCTGGTCCGAGGGCGT
>NZ_JOIU01000021.1 GCF_000720135.1 Streptomyces sp. NRRL S-1022
CTTCTCCGCCACCCCCACCGCCGTCCGCACCGGCCCCGCCCGGCCCGGCGCGGACACGGCCGCGGTCGCCCGGGACTGGGGGATACCGGACCGTCCCGCCGACGACCCCGACGACCTCGTCACCGACCGCGGCTGACCCGGCCCACCCCGCTCGGCCCACCCTCCCGAAAGGCACCCCAGTGAGCACCGAAGCGTACGTGTACGACGCGATCCGCACCCCGCGCGGCCGCGGCAAGGCGAACGGCGCCCTGCACGGCACGAAGCCCATCGACCTGGTCGTCGGCCTCATCCACGAGATCCGCGACCGCTTCCCCGGCCTCGACCCGGCCGCGATCGACGACATCGTGCTCGGTGTCGTCGGCCCCGTCGGCGACCAGGGCTCCGACATCGCCCGGATCGCCGCCATCGCCGCCGGACTGCCGGACACGGTCGCCGGCGTGCAGGAGAACCGCTTCTGTGCCTCCGGCCTGGAGGCCGTCAACCTGGCCGCCGCCAAGGTCCGCGCCGGCTGGGAGGACCTGGTCCTCGCGGGCGGTGTCGAGTCCATGTCCCGCGTCCCGATGGCCTCGGACGGCGGCGCCTGGTTCAACGACCCGATGACCAACCTCTCCGTCAACTTCGTGCCGCAGGGCATCGGCGCCGACCTGATCGCCACCATCGAGGGCTTCTCCCGCCGGGACGTGGACGAGTACGCGGCCCTGTCCCAGGAACGCGCCGCCACCGCCTGGAAGGAGGGCCGCTTCGACCGCTCCGTGGTCCCCGTGAAGGACCGCAACGGCCTGGTCGTCCTCGACCACGACGAGCACCTGCGCCCCGGCACCACCGCCGACTCCCTCGGCAGGCTGAAGCCGTCCTTCGCGGACATCGGCGACCTGGGCGGCTTCGACGCGGTCGCCCTGCAGAAGTACCACTGGGTGGAGAAGATCGACCACGTCCACCACGCGGGCAACTCCTCCGGCATCGTGGACGGCGCCTCCCTCGTCGCGATCGGCTCCCGGGAGGTCGGCGAGCGCTACGGCCTCACCCCGCGCGCGCGGATCGTCTCCGCGGCCGTCTCCGGCTCCGAGCCGACCATCATGCTCACCGGCCCCGCCCCCGCCACCCGCAAGGCCCTGGCCAAGGCCGGCCTCACCATCGACGACATCGACCTGGTCGAGATCAACGAGGCGTTCGCCGCGGTCGTGCTGCGCTTCGTCAAGGACATGGGCCTCAGCCTGGACAAGGTCAACGTCAACGGCGGCGCCATCGCCCTCGGCCACCCGCTCGGCGCCACCGGCGCCATGATCCTCGGCTCGCTCGTCGACGAACTGGAACGCCAGGACAAGCGGTACGGCCTCGCCACCCTCTGCGTCGGCGGCGGCATGGGCATCGCCACCGTCGTCGAGCGCATCTGACCTCCCCGCGGAAACCAAGCGACCGCAGACCTCAACGGAGACGACTGTCATGACCGAGAGCACCACCATCCGCTGGGAGCAGGACGACACCGGTGTCGTCACCCTCGTCCTGGACGACCCCGACCAGTCCGCGAACACCATGAACCAGGCGTTCCGCGACTCCCTCGCCGCGATCACCGACCGGCTGGAGGCGGAGCAGGAGAACATCCGCGGCATCATCCTCACCTCCGCCAAGAAGACCTTCTTCGCGGGCGGCGACCTGCGCGACCTCATCCGGGTCACGCCGGAGACCGCGCAGGAACTGTTCGACGGCGGCCTCGCCATCAAGCGGAACCTGCGCCGCATCGAGACCCTCGGCAAGCCGGTCGTCGCCGCGATCAACGGCGCGGCCCTCGGCGGCGGTTTCGAACTGGCCCTCGCCTGCCACCACCGGGTGGCCCTCGACACCCCCGGTACCAAGATCGGCTGTCCCGAGGTCACCCTCGGCCTCCTGCCCGGCGGCGGCGGAGTCGTCCGCACCGTACGGCTGCTGGGCATCACGGACGCCCTGCTGAAGGTGCTCCTCCAGGGCCAGCAGTACAACGCCCGGCGCGCCCAGGAGAACGGCCTCGTCCACGAGGTCGCCGCCACCCCCGAGGACCTGCTCGCCAGGGCCCGCGCCTTCATCGACGCCAACCCAGAGTCCCAGCAGCCCTGGGACCGGCCGGGCTACCGGATCCCCGGCGGGACGCCGGCCCACCCCAAGTTCGCCGCGAACCTGCCCGCCTTCCCGGCCAGCCTGCGCAAGCAGACCGGCGGCGCCCCCTACCCGGCCCCGCGCAACATCCTCGCCGCCGCCGTCGAGGGCTCCCAGGTCGACTTCGAGACCGCCCAGGTCATCGAGGCCCGCTACTTCGTGGAACTGGCCGCCGGACAGACCTCGAAGAACATGATCCAGGCCTTCTTCTTCGACCTCCAGGCGGTCAACTCCGGCGCCAACCGCCCCCGGGGCATCGAACCCCGCCAGGTCCGCAGGGTGGCCGTCCTCGGCGCCGGCATGATGGGCGCCGGCATCGCCTACGCGTGCGCCCGCGCCGGCATCGACGTCGTCCTCAAGGACGTCTCCCTGGAGGCGGCCGTCAAGGGCAAGGGCTACTCCGAGAAGCTGTGCGCCAAGGCCGTCGCCAGGGGCCGCACCAGCCAGGAGAAGGCCGACGCGCTGCTCGCCCGTATCACCCCCACCGCCGAGGCCGCCGACCTCGCCGGCTGCGACGCCGTCATCGAGGCCGTGTTCGAGGACACCGCCCTCAAGCACAAGGTGTTCCAGGAGATCGAGCAGGTCGTCGCCCCCGACGCGCTGCTGTGCTCCAACACCTCCACGCTGCCCATCACCACGCTCGCCGAGGGCGTGCAGCGCCAGGACGACTTCATCGGGCTGCACTTCTTCTCACCGGTCGACAAGATGCCGCTGGTGGAGATCATCAAGGGCGGCCGCACCGGCGACGAGGCCCTCGCGCGCGCCTTCGACCTGGTCCGGCAGATCAACAAGACGCCGATCGTCGTCAACGACTCCCGCGGCTTCTTCACCTCCCGGGTGATCGGCCACTTCATCAACGAGGGCGTCGCCATGGTCGGCGAGGGCGTCGAACCCGCCTCCGTGGAACAGGCCGCCGCCCAGGCCGGCTACCCGGCCAAGGTGCTCTCCCTCATGGACGAGCTGACCCTCACCCTGCCGCGCAGGATCCGGGCCGAGACCAGGCGGGCCGTGGAGGAGGCCGGCGGCACCTGGACCGCACACCCCGCGGAGGCGGTCGTCGACCGCATGGTCGACGAGTTCGGCCGCACCGGCCGCAGCGGTGGCGCCGGCTTCTACGACTACACCGAGGACGGCAAGCGCGCCGGGCTCTGGCCGGGCCTGCGCGAGCACTTCACCCGGCCCGGGTACGAGATCCCGTTCCGGGACATGCAGGAGCGCATGCTCTTCGCCGAGGCGCTCGACACCGTGCGCCTCCTGGAGGAGGGCGTGCTCACCTCCGTCGCCGACGCCAACATCGGCTCGATCCTCGGCATCGGCTTCCCCGGCTGGACCGGCGGCGTGCTCCAGTACATCAACGGCTACGAAGGGGGCCTGCCCGGCTTCGTGGCCCGCGCCCGCGAGCTGGCCGAGCGCTACGGCGAGCGGTTCACCCCGCCCGCCCTGCTCGTGACGAAGGCGGAGAAGGGGGAGCCGTTCAGCGACTCAGCCCGCTCCTGAGCCGGTGAGCCACTCGCTCAGCTCCTCCCGCAGCGATCGCTGGAAGGTGGTCAGCAGCGCCTGCACCACCAAGGGGTGCATGTGCGCCGACAGGGACTTCACGTCCCGGGCGTCGCGCTCCTCCACCTCGCCGCGCAGGAGCTGGGAGAGCGCGTGAGCCGCGGCGCGCGAGTGCTCCACGAGCACCTTGCGCGCCGCGAGGATCGCCTCCTGCGACAGCGGTACGTCCAGGAGCCGGACGCCGAGCCGCAACAGCCCGGCGTCCACCCGGAAGGTGTCCCCGCCGACCGGCACGACGACGTTCATCGCCGCCAGCCGCTCCACGTCCTCCGCGCCGAGCGGGCGTCCCGCCCGCCGCTCCAGCTCCCGGCGCGGCACCGTCTCCACCACGTCCGGCGCCCAGGACGCGACCACCGCGCGGTGGATGGCCAGATCGTGCGGGGTCAGGTCCTGCGGCAGCTGCCGCAGGTACCGCTCGATCGCCGCCAGGGTCATGCCCTGCTGCTGCAGCTCCTCGATGAGCGCCAGGCGCGCCACGTGGTCGGGACCGTAGTGCCCCACCCGGCGCGGACCGATCACCGGCGGCGGGAGCAGCCCCTTGCTGCCGTAGAAGCGGACGGTGCGGACGGTGACGCCCGCCCGCGCGGCCAGCTCGTCGATGGTGAGGGGCGTCTCCCCGGTACCGGTCGTCATGCGCAGCAGTATTGCTGTCTCACCGATGGTGTGAAACCCGGAAGGAGCCTGTGGCCGTCGTGTGAGAAGAACCGCTCTGTGACGTGGACCATCGCATACCGGCCGAACCCTCTGGGAAGCTGCTGCCTTGGTCTGTGCCGCAACACGAGGGTGGTGCGGGCCAGGACCTGCACGAACCCCGGGCCCACGAGGCCCGGGCGCACCAGGAATGGAACCACCCGTGAGCAAGGAAGCCGTGGAATCGGCACCGGCCACCACCCACCCCCCGGTGGCCCAGACGCCCGCGGACGCGGGCGACGCCGGTTACAGCAAGGACCTCAAGGCCCGCCACGTCAACATGATCGCCATCGGTGGCGCCATCGGCACCGGACTCCTCCTGGGTGCCGGCGGCCGCCTGCACAACGCCGGACCGGCGCTCGCCCTGGCCTACCTGGTCTGCGGCGTCTTCGCCTTCTTCGTCGTCCGGGCCCTGGGCGAGCTGGTCCTGTACCGCCCGTCCTCCGGGTCCTTCGTGTCGTACGCGCGCGAGTTCCTCGGCGAGAAGGGCGCCTACGTCGCCGGCTGGATGTACTTCCTGAACTGGTCGACCACCGGCATCGCCGACATCACCGCGATCGCGCTCTACACGCACTACTGGTCCATGTTCACCAGCATTCCCCAGTGGGTGCTCGCCTTGATCGCCCTCGCGGTGGTCCTGGCCGTGAACCTGATCTCGGTGAAGTTCTTCGGCGAGATGGAGTTCTGGTTCGCGATCATCAAGGTCGCCACCATCGTCGGCTTCATGCTGATCAGCATTTTCCTGCTCGCCACCCAGCACAAGGTCGGCGGCCACACCCCCGGCCTGAGCATCATCAGCGACCACGGCGGCCTCTTCCCGCACGGCGCGATGCCGGTCGTCCTGGTCATGCAGGGCGTGATCTTCGCCTACGCCGCGCTGGAGCTGGTCGGCGTGGCCGCCGGCGAGACCGCCGAACCGGAGAAGGTCGTCCCCCGCGCGGTGAACTCGATCATGTGGCGCGTGGGCCTGTTCTACGTCGGCTCGGTCGTCCTGCTCGCCCTGCTGCTGCCCGGCTCGGTGTACTCCGCCGACGAGAGCCCGTTCGTCACGGTCCTGTCGAAGATCGGCGTCCCGGCGGCCGGCGACGTGATGAACCTGGTCGTGCTGACCGCCGCCATGTCGTCGCTGAACTCCGGCCTGTACTCCACCGGCCGCATCCTGCGCTCCATGGCCATGGCGGGCTCCGCCCCGAAGTTCACCGCCCGCATGAACCGCAGCCAGGTGCCCTACGGCGGCATCCTGCTGACCTGCGCGGTCTGTGTGCTCGGTGTCGGCCTGAACTACCTGGTGCCCAGCCAGGCCTTCGAGATCGTGCTGAACGTCGCCTCCCTCGGCATCATCAGCACCTGGGTGATCATCATGCTCTGCCACATGATCTTCGTCCGCCGCGCCCGCGCGGGCCTGGCGACCCGGCCGCACTTCCAGCTGAAGTTCAGCCCGGTCACCGAGATCGCCACGATCGCGTTCCTGCTGATCTGCCTCGGCATGATGTGGAACGACCCCGAGGTCGGCCGGAAGACCATCCTGCTGATCCCGCTGCTCGCCGTCATGCTGGTCGCCGGCTGGTTCGGCGTCCGCCGCCGCGTGGCACGAAACACCGGCCAGGAGCTGTCCGAGCTGTCGAAGTAGCAGCTCGGAGCCACTGTCAGTGGCTTCGCCTAAAGTGGCGTCACCCCGGAATCCAGTGGCTCCGGGGCGACGCCACCACGCGCCGGTGCACAGAACACAGGAGGCCGGCGGGACGCGGGACGGCCGTGGCGGCGCACGACCACGGGGAGGGCGCGCGATGACCGCACGGGCGGGGACGACGGATGTGCTGGTACTGGGCGGGGCCGGGGTGGACACCATCGTCCACGTCCCCGAGCTGCCCCTGCCGTACGCCGACAGCTACATGATCGACTCGGGGATCCGCACCCGCGCCGGGCAGACCGGCGACTTCGTCGCCCTGGGCCTGGCCAGGCTCGGCCTGCGCACCCACCACCTCGACCTGCTCGGCGACGACCCCGAGGGCGACCTCGTGCGCGCCCTGCACCACGAGCACGGCATCACCCTCACCGCCCTCCCGCAGCCCGCCGGCACCAAGCGGGCGGTCAACCTGGTAGGCCCGGACGGCCGCCGCCTGTCGCTGTACGACACCAGCCGCGCCCACCCCGACGACCGCTTCCCCGAGGCCACCCTGCGGGCGCTGGCCGCCGCGAGCCGGCACGTGCACGTGACGATCACCCAGCCCTGCGCCCACGCCCTGCCCGTCCTGCGGGAGACCGGCGTGCCGCTCTCCACGGACCTGCACGACTGGGACGGCGAGAACCCGTACCACGAGCCGTTCGCGTACGCGGCCGACGTCGTCTTCCTGTCGGCCGCCGCCCTCGCCGACCCCGAGCGGACCATGCGGCGCATCGCCGGGCGGGGCCGGGCCCGGGCCGTCGTCGCCACCGCCGGAGCGGACGGCGCGTACCTGCTGGCTGGCGGCGAGCTGACCCGGGTGCCGGTGGCCGAGCCGCCCGCTCCGGTGGTCGACTCCAACGGCGCGGGCGACGCCTTCGCCGCCGCGTTCCTCTACGGCCGGCTGACCGGCGAGCCACCCGAGCGCTGCGCCCGGTACGGCGCGATCGCCGGCGCCTACGCCTGCACCGTCCCGGCCTCCCGCGCGGACGCGATAGGCCGGGCGGACCTCCTGCGGCAGGCGGCCGGGCCGGACCGGTGAGGCGTCAGTGCCCGTGCACGTCGTTCGTCGCCTCGATCTTCTTCCACGACTTCGGCCGCGCCACCGGCGTACCCGTCTTCACCAGGGCGCGGACCGCCGGCGCGGCCGGCTTCGACGGCTGGAACAGCCAGGTGTCGAACAGCGCGGACAGCGGCTTGCCGGACACCTGCTCGGCGTACCTCTGGAAGTCGGCCACCGAGGCGTTGCCGTAGGCGTGCTCCTTCGGCCAGCCCTTCAGGACCGCGAAGAACGCGTCGTCACCGATCTCGTTGCGCAGCGCCTGGATGGCCAGGGCACCCCGGTCGTAGACGGCGCCGCTGAACTGCTCGTCCGGGCCCGGGTCGCCGGGCTTCACCGTCCAGAAGGCGTCGTCGGCCGGGTGCGAGGCGTACACGTAGTCGGCGAGTTCCTGCGCGGTGCCCTCGCCCTCGTGCTCGGACCACAGCCACTGCGCGTACCGGGCGAAGCCCTCGTTGATCCAG
Source organism: Streptomyces sp. NRRL S-1022 (assembly GCF_000720135.1). Classification (GTDB taxonomy): domain Bacteria; phylum Actinomycetota; class Actinomycetes; order Streptomycetales; family Streptomycetaceae; genus Streptomyces. Next base: position 7,565 of record NZ_JOIU01000021.1, read on the forward strand.
ATGTCCTTCCAGCCCTTGACCGACACGTAGTCGCCGTACCACTGGTGGGCCAGCTCGTGCACGACCACCGAGGTGTTGGAGCCGTTCGCGAACTGCCGCGGGCTGTAGTAGACGCGGCCCTGCGTCTCCAGCGCGTACCCGGTGGTGGTGTTCGGCACGTAGCCGCCCGCCGAGCTGAACGGATACGGCCCGAAGTAGCCGCTCAGCCAGTCCACCAGCTCCCCGGTGCGCTCCACGCTGGCCCGCGCGGCACCGTCGTTGTCGCCCAGGTCCTTGCTGTAGGCGTTGACGACGGGCACCCCGCCGTCGGAGGTGCCGGTGGTGATGTCGAACCTGCCGAGCGCGAGCGTGGCCAGGTAGGTCGCCTGCGGCTTGTTCTGCCGCCAGTTGTAGCGGGTCCAGCCCAGCTTCGAGGACGTCGACTGGAGGGTGCCGTTGGAGATGGCCTGGGTGCCGTCCGGTACCGCCACCGACACGTCGTAGGTGGCCTTGTCGGTCGGGTGGTCGTTGCTCGGGAACCACCACCAGGCGGCCTCGGGCTCGTTGGCGGCCACGCCTCCGTCGGGCGTGCGGTGCCAGGAGGTGAAGCCGTAGGCGCTCTTCGCCGACGGCACCCCGCTGTAGCGGACCACGATCGTCACCGGCGTGCCCTTGGCCAGCGGCGTCTTCGGGGTGACGACCAGTTCGTGCTGGTCGGACGTGGTGAAGGCGGCCTTGGCGCCGTTGACCCGCACCTCGCTCACGTCCAGCAGGAAGTCCAGGTCGAAGCTGGACAGGTCCTGGGTGGTCCGCGCCTGGATCGTGGCCGTGCCCTGCAACTCGTCCGTCTTCGGCTGGTATTGCAGCCTCAGGTCGTAGTGGGAGACGTCGTAGCCGCCGTTGCCGTAGGACGGGTAGTAGGGGTCGCCGATGCCCGGGGCGCCGGGGGTGTAGCTCGCGGCCGATGCCGGGATCGCCAGCAGGAGGGAGGCCGCCGCCAGTGTGCCCGGGGCGATGATTCTGCGGTGCACGTCAGCTCCAAGTCGTCAGGACTGCAAGTCCGTTCGGAGAAGTCTGGTCAGAGCCTATTCAGTCCCCGGGGCCTCTGACCTGTCCATGGCCCCTGCTGTCACACGATCGCCATTCAGCCGACACGCGCCACGCGAGAGCCCCCTTCTGCACGGCAGTTGGCCGGAGTACCGTCCGCGCATGCCGAAACGCACGCGCTCCACGCTCTGGAGAACGCTCGTCACCGCCGCCGTCACCGCCCTGACGGCCGCCTTCCTCACCCCGGCCGTCGCCCAGGCCGCGCCGCGGGAGAGCCGACCCGTCTACTCCTACACCGACGCCGTCCGCGAGTCCGTATGGGTGGACACCGGCCTCGACGGGGACGGCGACGGACGGACCGACCGCGTCGCCGCCGACATCGTCCGGCCCGCCGAACCGGCCCGGCAGGGCCGCAAGGTGCCGGTCATCATGGACGCCAGCCCCTACTACTCCTGCTGCGGCCGCGGCAACGAGAGCCAGCGCAAGACGTACGACGCGCAGGGACACGTCGTCCAGATGCCGCTGTTCTACGACAACTTCTTCGTGCCCCGCGGCTACGCCTTCGTCGGCGTCGACCTCGCCGGCTCCAACCGCTCCGACGGCTGCGTAGACGTCGGCGGCCGCTCCGACATCCAGTCCGCCAAGGCCGTGATCGACTGGCTCAACGGCCGCGCCAGGGCCTACACCAGCCGCACCGGCGGCACCCCCGTGCGGGCCGGCTGGACCAACGGCCGTACCGGCATGATCGGCAAGAGCTGGGACGGCACCATCGCCAACGGCGTCGCCGCCACCGGCGTCAAGGGCCTCAGGACGATCGTCCCGATCAGCGCCATCTCCTCCTGGTACGACTACTACTTCGCCCAGGGCGCCCCCCTCTACGACGGCGGCCCCGACGAACTGGCCGACTACGTCGAGAGCGCCGGCGCGCACGCGCGCTGCGCGGCCGTACAGCGCGAACTCGCCGACGGCAGCCCGCGCAGCGGCGACCGGACCCCGCTGTGGACCGGGCGGGACTACGTCAAGGACGCCGCCAAGGTGCGCGCCAGCGTGTTCCTGGTGCACGGCATGCAGGACCTCAACGTCCGCACCAAGCACTTCGGGCAGTGGTGGGACGCCCTCGCCCGGCATGGCGTGAAGCGGAAGATCTGGCTGTCCCAGACCGGGCACGTCGACCCGTTCGACTACCGGCGCGGCGCCTGGGTCGACACCCTGCACCGCTGGTTCGACCACGAACTCCTCGGCTACGACAACGGCGTCGACCGCGAGCCGGCGGCCGACATCGAACGCCACCCCGGCCAGTGGGTCACCTCCACCGCCTGGCCCCCGCACGGCACCCGCACCACCGTGCTGCACCCGGCCGCGGGCAGCCGGGCCGGCGTCGGCACCCTCGGCCTGCGCCCGGCCGCCGGCACCGAGACCTTCACGGACGACCCGGCGCGCAGCGAGACCGACTGGGCGGCGCACCTGACCGCGTCCACGCCGGAGAAGGCCGGCTTCCTCACCGCGCCGCTCCGCCGGGACGTGCGCCTGTCCGGTTCCTCCACGGTGACGGTCACCGCGACCCCGACGACCGGCTCCGCCCATCTGTCCGCCGTGCTGGTCGACGTCGGCCCGGACACCATCCGCGACTACGCCGACCCGGCCGAGGGCATCACCACCCTCACCGACCGCACCTGCTGGGGCGCGAGCACCGCCGGGGACAGCGCCTGCTTCAAGGAGACCGCGGCGAAGACGGCCGCCGTCGACTACACCGTGGTCAGCCGGGGCTGGGCCGACCTCGGTCACTACGCCTGGCCGGCGAAGGGCGTCCCGCTCACCCCGGGCCGGGCCTACACCATCACCCTCTCCCTCGCGGCCACCGACCACGTCGTTCCCGCCGGGCACCGGCTGGCACTGATCGTGGCCGGCACGGACAAGGACCTCATCGACCCGCCGTCCACCAGGCCGACGCTCACCGTGGACCTGGCCCGTACGACGGCCAGGGTGCCGCTGGTGGGCGGTGCGGCGGCCTTCGCCCGGGCCACGTCCGGCGGCGCGGGGGCGCCCGCGCCGGGGGTTCTGGACGGTGTCGGAGCACCGCGTAACGCCGTCCGGCACGTTCCGGCGAGCTGACGGTTTCCGCCACTGCGGTACCGGCCCGGGACGGGTGGCTGGCCGCCGGGTTCGGGTGCGGGTTGCCGTCGGCTGGTCGCGCAGTTCCCCGCGCCCCTGGGGGGCCGGTCCGCGGGTTCGGGTGCGGGTCGTCGTGGGCTGGTCGCGCGGTTCCTCGCGCCCCTGGGGGGTGGCGGGTTCGCGGGTTCGGGTGCGGGTCGTCGTGGGCTGGTCGCGCGGTTCCTCGCGCCCCTGGGGGGTGGCGGGTTCGCGGGTTCGGGTGCGGGTTGCCGTGGGCGGGCTGGTCGCGCAGTTCCCCGCGCCCCTGGGGGGTGGCCGGTCCGCGGGTTCGGGTGCCGGTTGGTGTGGGCTCGTCGCGCGGTTCCCCGCGCCCCTGGGGGGCGGGAGGTCAGGTGGGTGGGGAGGCCAGCTCGGCTGCTTGGCGGGCGCAGCCCCATGCCACTGTGACGCCGGCGCCGCCGTGGCCGTAGTCGTGCACCAGCACGCGGCCGTCCGGGAGGGTCCGGCGCTCCAGCCGTACCGCCTCCCGGGCCGGCCGTAGTCCCACCCGGTGCGCGAGGACCCGCGCGCCGGCGATCTCCGGCCGGACGGCCGCGCAGCGGGCGACGATCGCCTCGGCCGTGGCCGGGTCCGGCTCCAGGGACCAGTCGTCCTCCTGCGCCGTGCCGCCCAGGAGCAGCCGGCCCGGCTGCGGGATGAAGTAGGTGGACGCGGCCGAGACGTGGTCGACGGAGGTGAACCAGCTCGTGACGCCCGGGTTCTCCACGACGACCAGTTGCCCGCGCACCGGCCGCACCGCCGGGTCCGGCACCAGGGAGCGGGCCCCGAGACCCGTGCAGTTGACCACCACGGGGGCGGGCACGGCGGCCAGGTCGGTCACCTCACGGACCTCCACCGCGCCCCCCGCCCTCTCCAGGCGCTGCCGCAGCCAGGCCAGATGCACCGGCATGTCGATCACCGGCAGCCGCGCCGCCAGCCCCTCGGCCACCGCCCGCAGCCCCGGCACCCGGCCCGCCCACGGGCCCAGCTCGTCCAGCCGGGCCCCGTGGTGGACGCCGTCGACCAGACGCACCCCCGTCTCCCCGGGGCGCTCCGCCAGCTCCTCGTACACCCCGAGGGACTCCAGGGCCCAGGCGCCCGCCAGCGGCTCCGGTTCGATGCGGTACGGCCACCACAGGCCCCCGGCGACCGCCGAGGTCGTCCGCTCGGCCGGCTCCCGCGTCCACACCCGTACCCGCCGCCCGGACTCGGCCAGCAGCACGGCCGTCGTCAGCCCCGCGACCCCGCCCCCGACCACGATCACTTCGTCTCTCGGCTCACTGTCCACGCCAGGACGATAGGCCCCGCGCGGCCCGGCCGGCAGACCGCTCCCCACGCCGGTGACCGGGAGAAGACGTGGCGGCCCCGCGCACCCGCCGCCGTTAGGATCGACGTCCTGATGACTGCCACCCTCGTTGCCAAGAACCTCGCCGCCGGGCACGGCGACCGCTCGCTGTTCTCCGGGCTCGACCTGGTCGTCGCGCCCGGCGATGTGATCGGGCTGGTCGGCGCCAACGGCGCGGGGAAGTCGACCCTGCTGCGCATGCTCGCCGGCCTCGTCCCGCCCGAGCAGGGCGACCTGCGGCTGTCCCCGCCGGCCGCGACCGTCGGACATCTCCCGCAGGAGCCCGAGCGCCGGCCGGGGGAGACCGTCCGGGAGTTCCTGGCCCGCCGCACCGGGGTCGCCGAGGCCCAGCGGACCATGGACGAGGCCACCCAGGCGCTGGTCGACGGCGCGCCCGGCGCGGACGACGCCTACGCGGCCGCCCTGGAGCGGTGGCTCGGCCTGGGCGGCGCCGACCTGGAGGAACGTGCCGAGGAGGTCGCCGACTCCCTCGGCCTGGCAGTGGACCTGGACCAGCCGATGACCGCCCTGTCCGGCGGCCAGGCGGCCCGCGCCGGCCTCGCCTCCCTGCTGCTGTCCCGCTACGACGTCTTCCTCCTGGACGAGCCCACCAACGACCTGGACCTGGACGGCCTGGAGCGTCTGGAACGGTTCGTCACCGGCCTGCGCGCCGGCACGGTCGTCGTCAGCCACGACCGCGAGTTCCTCACCCGCACCGTCACCAAGGTGCTCGAACTCGACCTCGCCCAGCAGCGGATCAACCTCTACGGCGGCGGCTACGCGGCCTACCTGGAGGAGCGGGAGACGGCCCGCCGGCACGCCCGCGAGGACTACGAGGAGTACGCCGACAAGAAGGCCGCCCTCCAGGACCGCGCCCAGACGCAGCGGGCCTGGATGGACAAGGGCGTGAAGAACGCCCGTCGCAAGGCGGGCAACGACAACGACAAGATCGGCCGCAAGTTCCGCAGCGAGGCCAGCGAGAAGCAGGCGGCCAAGGCCCGGCAGACCCAGCGCATGATCGAGCGCCTGGAGGTCGTCGAGGAGCCGCGCAAGGAGTGGGAGCTGCGCATGGAGATCGCGTCCGCCCCGCGGTCGGGCGCGGTCGTGGCGACGCTGCGGGACGCCGAGGTGCGGCGCGGCGACTTCACCTTCGGCCCGGTCTCCCTGCAGATCGACTGGGCGGACCGGATCGCGGTGACGGGCGCCAACGGGTCCGGCAAGTCCACCCTGCTCGGCGCGCTGCTCGGCCGCGTCCCGCTCGACGCCGGCCACGCGGCCCTCGGCTCCGGGGTCCTGGTCGGCGAGGTCGACCAGGCCCGCGGGCTGTTCCACGGCCCGGAGACCCTGCTCGACGCCTTCTGCGCCGCCGTCCCCGACACCGAACCGGCGGAGGTCCGCACCCTGCTGGCCAAGTTCGGTCTGAAGGCCGCCCACGTGCTGCGCCCGGCCGCGACCCTGTCGCCGGGCGAACGCACCCGCGCCGCGCTCGCCCTGCTCCAGGGCCGGGGCGTCAACCTCCTGGTGCTGGACGAGCCGACGAACCACCTGGACCTGCCGGCCATCGAGCAGCTGGAGGGCGCTCTCGACGCCTACACGGGCACCCTGCTCCTGGTCACCCACGACCGCCGCATGCTGGACGCGGTCCATGTGACCCGGCGCCTTGAGGTGGCCGACGGCAAGGTGACGGAGCGTTAGCCGACGCGGGCCGCGGCCTCCTTCGCCGCCCGTTCGACCCGGCCGAGGTGCGCCGGGTCACGGGGCGCCACGTTGAGGCCGTCCGGCCGCTGCCCCACGGCCCCGTCGATCAGCTCGCGCACGATGTCCGCGTGCCCGGCGTGCCGCTGGGTCTCGGCGACCATGTGGGTCAGCACCCGGTGCAGCGTCGTCCCGGCCGGCGCGCCGGGCACCCGGCCGACCGCGTCCAGCGGGAGCGCCGCGACGGTCTCGTCGGCCCGGGCGCACGCCCGCCGGTACCGCCCGGTGATGTCCTCCCGGCTCTCGTCGGCCCGCGCCCACAGGTCCGCGTCCGGTTCGGCGTCGCCCGTGATCCACAGGGGCGTGCCCGGGAAGGGCCGGCCGAAGGCCGCGCCGAAGTACAGCGCCTCGGCGCCGGTCAGGTGCTTCACCAGGCCCAGCAGGTTGGTGCCGGTGGGAGTCAGGGGGCGCCTGATGTCGTACTCGGACAGGCCGTCGAGTTTCCAGAGCAGCGCGTCCCGGGCGTCCTGGAGGTACACCTGGAGGTCGGCTTTGGGATCGGATGGGGTCATGGGGCCAGTCTGACGATCAGGTGACCGGTGTCCACCGGTTTCCCGGGTGGCGCGGGCCGGGCCGGGCGAGGTGTGGCCGCCCGGCCCGGCCCGTCCGTCAGCGCTTCTTCGGGTCCAGCAGGCCCGCGCGGCGCAACGCGTCCGCCATCGCGCCGCCGGCCGGTGCCGGCGCCTGCCGGCCGCCGCGGTCACCGCCGCCCCGGGCCTGCCGCTGGCCGCCGCCCTGCCGCTGCTGGGGCGGCCGGGCCCCGCCGCCGCGCTGCTGCCGGCCGCCGCCCTGGCCCTGCGCCGCCGCCTCGTCGTCCAGCCGCAGCGTCAGCGCGATGCGCTTGCGCGGGATGTCGACGTCGAGCACCTTCACCTTGACGATGTCCCCGGGCTTGACCACGTCGCGCGGGTCCTTGACGAACGTCTTCGACATCGCCGACACGTGCACCAGGCCGTCCTGGTGGACGCCGACGTCGACGAACGCGCCGAAGGCGGCCACGTTGGTGACCACGCCCTCCAGGACCATCCCGGCGGACAGGTCGGAGATCTTCTCCACGCCCTCCTTGAAGGTGGCCGTCCGGAACGCGGGACGCGGGTCGCGGCCGGGCTTCTCCAGCTCCTTGAGGATGTCGGTGACGGTCGGCAGACCGAAGGTGTCGTCCACGAAGTCGGCCGGCCGCAGCGAGCGCAGCACGCCCGTGTTGCCGATCAGGGACGCCACCTCCTGGCCCGTGGTCTTCACCATGCGGCGCACCACCGGGTAGGCCTCGGGGTGCACGCTGGAGGCGTCCAGCGGGTCGCCGCCGCGGATGCGCAGGAAGCCCGCGCACTGCTCGTACGCCTTCGGGCCGAGCCGCGCCACCTTCTTCAGCTCGGAGCGGGACGTGAACGGCCCGTTCTGGTCCCGGTGCGCGACGATGTTCTCGGCGAGCCCGGCCGAGATCCCCGACACCCGGGCGAGCAGCGGCACGGACGCCGTGTTGACGTCCACGCCGACACCGTTCACACAGTCCTCGACGACCGCGTCCAGCGAGCGGGACAGCTTCACCTCGGACAGGTCGTGCTGGTACTGGCCGACACCGATCGACTTCGGGTCGATCTTCACCAGCTCGGCCAGCGGGTCCTGGAGCCGGCGGGCGATGGAGACGGCGCCGCGCAGCGACACGTCCATGTCCGGCAGTTCCTGCGAGGCGTACGGGGAGGCGGAGTACACCGACGCGCCCGCCTCGGACACCATCACCTTGGTGAGCTTCAGCTCCGGGTGCCGGGCGACGAGTTCGCCGGCGAGCTTGTCGGTCTCGCGGGACGCCGTGCCGTTGCCGATCGCGACCAGCTCGACCGCGTGCTCCTTCGCCAGCCGCGCCAGCCTGGCGAGCGCCTCGTCCCACTTGTTGGCCGGGACGTGCGGGTAGATCACGTCCGTGGCGACGACCTTGCCGGTGGCGTCGACCACGGCCACCTTCACGCCTGTGCGGAAACCGGGGTCCAGGCCCAGTGTCGCCCGCGTGCCGGCCGGCGCGGCCAGCAGCAGGTCCCGCAGGTTCGCCGCGAACACGTTGACCGCCTCGTCCTCCGCGGCCGTCCGCAGCCGGAGGCGGATGTCGATCCCGAGGTGGACCAGGATGCGGGTCCGCCAGGCCCAGCGGACCGTGTCGCCCAGCCACTTGTCGGCCGGGCGGCCCCGGTCGGCGATCCCGAACCGGTGGGCGACGATGCCCTCGTACGACGACGGGCCCCCGGTCGCCTCCTCCGGCTCCAGGACGAGGTCCAGGACCTCCTCCTTCTCGCCGCGCAGCATCGCCAGGATCCGGTGCGAGGGCAGCTCGGTGAACGGCTCGGCGAAGTCGAAGTAGTCGGCGAACTTGGCGCCCGCCTCCTCCTTGCCCTCCCGTACCTTCGCGGCCAGCCGCCCGCGCACCCACATGCGCTCGCGCAGCTCGCCGATCAGGTCGGCGTCCTCCGAGAACCGCTCGGTGAGGATCGCCCGCGCGCCCTCCAGCGCGGCCTGCGGGTCGGCGACGCCCTTGCCGGCGTCGACGAACGCGGCGGCGGCCGCCAGCGGTTCGACCGCCGGGTCGCTCAGCAGCCCCTCCGCGAGCGGCTCCAGACCGGCCTCGCGCGCGATCTGCGCCTTGGTGCGCCGCTTGGGCTTGTAGGGGAGGTAGATGTCCTCCAGCCGCGCCTTCGTCTCGGCGCCGCGGATCCGCGCCTCCAGCTCCTCGGTGAGCTTGCCCTGCTCCCGCACCGAGTCCAGGATCGCGGAGCGCCGCTCCTCCAGCTCCCGCAGATAGCGCAGCCGCTCCTCGATGGTGCGCAGCTGCGCGTCGTCGAGCATCTCGGTCGCTTCCTTGCGGTAGCGAGCGATGAAGGGCACCGTGGAACCGCCGTCGAGCAGTTCCACCGCGGCCCTCACCTGCCGCTCCCGTACGCCGAGTTCCCCGGCGATCCTGCCTTCGATGGACCCTGCTCCGAGGGACCCGGGTGTCGTCACGATCCCGTACCGCCTTCTCCACTCAAGGTTGCGCGGCAATTGTGGCAGGTGACACCGGCATCCCGGGGATCAGGGCACGTCCGGCGGGGCGCCGGGCCTCCCGCGGGCCCCGGTCCGCGGGACGGGACCGCATGGCAGAAAAGGTGGGAAGGACGTCATTGCGGCCTCGACCGGGGCCGCGAAGAATCGGGGGCATGGCGCAGCGCACCCTCCTCTTCGTCCTCTTCGACGGCGTCCAGAGCCTCGACGTCACCGGTCCGCTGGAAGTGTTCGCCGGCGCCGAGAAGCACACACCGGGCACCTACCGGATCCGTACGGCCTCCCTGGACGGCGGCCCGGTGCGCAGCTCCTCCGGCCTGACCCTCGTACCGGACGAGGCGCTCACCGCGGCGGCCGGCCCGCACACCCTGCTGGTCCCCGGCGGCGAGGGCACCCGCGCCCCCGACCCGCGGCTGACCGAGTGGCTGCGCACCCACGGGCCGCGCGCCCCGCGCCTGGTCTCCGTCTGCACGGGCGCCGTCCTGCTCGCCGTCGCCGGACTCCTCGACGGCCGCCGGGCGACGACCCACTGGGCGTACTGCGGCACACTCGCCCGCGACCACCCGGCCGTCGACGTCGACCCGGAGCCGATCTACGTCCGGGACGGGCACGTCGCCACCTCGGCCGGGGTGACGGCCGGCATCGACCTGGCCCTCGCCCTGGTCGAGGAGGACCTGGACCGGGACGTCGCCCTCGCGGTCGCCCGGCACCTGGTGGTCTTCCTGCGCCGGCCCGGCAACCAGGCGCAGTTCAGCGCCCAGCTCGCCGCCCAGACCGCGCAGCGGGCACCGCTGCGCGAGGTGCAGCGCTGGATCACCGAGCATCCGGCCGGCGACCTCACGGTCGACTCGCTCGCCGCCAGGGCCCGGCTGTCACCGCGGCACTTCGCCCGCGCCTTCCGGGAGGAGACCGGCACCACCCCCGGCCGCTACGTCGACCGGGTCCGCCTGGAACACGCCCGCCGTCTGCTGGAGGACACCCCCGGCGGCATCGAGGAGGTCGCCCGCGCCAGCGGCTACGGCACCCCGGAGGCCATGCGCCGCGCCTTCGTCAAGGCGCTCGGCACGGCCCCGGCCGAATACCGGCGCCGGTTCAGGCCGGCCCCCGCCCACTGAGAGGAAACCGATGCAGATCGCCCTGGTCGTCTACGACCGCTTCACCGCCCTGGACGTCGTGGGACCCTACGAGATGCTCAGCCGGCTGCCGGACGCGCGCCTCGCCTTCGTCGCCGAACGGGCCGGCCCGGTCCGCACGGACACCGGGTTCCTCGCCGTCACCGCCGACCGGGCTCTGGCCGAGATGCCCGATCCCGACCTGGTGGTGGTCTCCGGCGGGCCCGGCACCATGGCCCAGCTGGAGAACCCGGTCCTGCTGGACTGGCTGCGCGCGGCCGACGCGACGAGCACCTGGACGACGTCGGTCTGCTCCGGCTCGCTGCTGCTGGCCGCCGCGGGACTGCTCCGCGGCCGCCGCGCGACCAGCCACTTCACCGCCCTGGACCTGCTGGGCGGGTTCGGCGCCGAGCCGACGGGGGAGCGGGTGGTGACCGACGGCAAGTACGTCACCGCCGCCGGGGTGTCCGCCGGCATCGACATGGCGCTCACCCTGGCCGGCCGGATCGCGGGCGACGAACACGCCCAGGCCGTCCAGCTGCTGACCGAGTACGACCCCCAGCCGCCCTACGACGCCGGCTCCCCGCACAAGGCGCCCGCGCACCTGGTCGAGGAACTGCGCGCGGGCCGGCGGTTCAGCCTGGCGTAGACACGCTCCAGGTGAAGCGCGGCTGCCGGCGCTCCAGGAACGCGGCGACCCCCTCCGCGGTGTCGCCGCTGCCGCGTGCCTGCGCCCTCCAGTGGGCGTCGCGGTCGGTGCGGCCGTCGGCGAACTCCTTGGCGGCGGCCTGGGTGAGCTGCGAGCGGGACACCAGGACCCGGGTCAGGTCCGCGACCCGCTTGTCCAGGTCGCCCCCGGGCAGCACCTCGTCCACCAGGCCGGTGTGCAGTGCCCGCCCGGCATCGATCAACTCGCCCGTGAACAGGAGGTACTTGGCCGTGGCCGGACCGACCAGCGACACCAGCCGGCGGGTCGAGGAGGCCGGGTACACGACACCGAGCTTCGCCGGTGTCACCCCGAACAGGGCCTCCTCCTCGGCCAGCCGCAGATCACAGGCCGCCGCGAGCTGCGCCCCGCCGCCCACGCAGTGCCCGCGCACCGCGGCCAGGGTCGGCTTGGGGAACGCGGCCAGGGCCTCCTCGGCCGCGACCGCGAGGGCCGGCGCCTCCTCCGGCGAGCCCTTCAGCGTGGAGATGTCGGCGCCCGCGCAGAAGGTGTCGCCCTCGCCGGTCAGCACCAGCGCCCGTACCCCGTGGTCGCGGGCCAGCGCGTCCAGCAGCGGGGGCAGGGCCCGCCACATCGCGGTCGTCATGGCGTTGCGCTTGGCGGGATGACGGATCACCACGGTGGCGACGGAGTCGGTGACCTGGTGGGACAGCTGGGGCTCCATGCGGGGATCGTATCGTCGGCCTCGTACAACCCGACTAGTTCGCGAACCGGCGCCCGGGGAACAGGAACAGTCCCGACCGCGACCAGGTCACACGGAGTCGGTCAGAAACCGTTCGATACCCGCCGACTTGTGTTCAGGAACCCGGACCGGAGCGCGTCGTTACCAACACTCGACGTGTGGTGACAATCGAGCGCGAGGGTGGCGACCGGACGATGGACGACCATGGGCGCGGGGACGGCCCGCGCCCAGCGGGGAGCGGTGCCGAGCGGCCGCCGGATCCCCTGCCGTACGAAGGTGTCTGGCGGTTCACCGCGGCCGCGGTGGACGCCTCGGTCCCGCAGGCCCGGCACGCGGTGCGGGACCTGCTGCTGCGCCAGGGTGTGCCGGTCTCCGACGACCTGGTGCACGGCCTGCTGCTGATCGTCTCCGAGCTGGTCACCAACGCGGTCCGGCACGCGGCGCTGCTGTCGCCGGTGCTCGCCGTGGAGGTGGCCGTCGGAGCCGAATGGGTGCGGGTGTCCGTGGAGGACAACCACCCCTACCGTCCCACCGCCCTGGAGGCCGACCACGGCCGGACCGGGGGCCGGGGACTGCTCCTGGTGCGCGAGGTGGCGCGGGAGGCGGGCGGGGTGGTGGACGTGGAGCACACCGCGAGCGGCGGCAAGGTGATCTGGGCCGCCCTGCCGCTCAAGCCCGCGTCGCTGACGTAGCCCCTACCAGCCCGCGGACGGGCCCGTCAGCTCCCTGATCGCCGGGCGGGCCGCGTCCAGGACGGTCATGAACCAGGCCGAGAAGGGGTCCCTGGCGTGCCGCTCGGCCAGCTCGGCCGCCGTCACGAAGGCGGTCCGGGCTACCTCCTCCGGGTCCGGTCCGAGCGCTGCCTGCACCAGGCCGACGAACAGGTGGTTGAACTCCTGCTCCACCAGGCCCGAGGCGGGGTCCGGGTGGTTGTACCGGACCGTGCCGGCCTCCGCGAGCAGCGACGGCGACACGCCCAGCTCCTCGAACGTGCGCCGGGACGCCGCCGCGAACGGCGCCTCGCCCGGGTAGGGATGACCGCAGCAGGTGTTGGACCACACACCGGGGGAGTGGTACTTGCCGAGGGCCCGCTGCTGGAGCAGCAGCCGGCCCCGCTCGTCGAAGAGGAACACCGAGAACGCCCGGTGCAGCTGCCCGGGCGGCTGATGGGCGGCGAGCTTCTCCGCCGTACCGGTCGTCACACCCTTCTCGTCGACCAGTTCCAGCAAAATCGCCTCTGCGGTGCCCTCCGACGAGCTGTGCTTCGCGGTGGCAGGTGTGATCGGCATACCCATCCTTCGCCTCGGTTCTCGCACCCCAAGTCTGCCGTACGAATCCGGCACTCCCGGCACGTCCACGGGCCCGCGCGCGGCGCGGCATCCGGGAGCCGGACCCGGTGGATCATCGTGCCCGGCGACCGCCGCGGGGAACCGTCCGGGGATGCGCCGAACGGGAGTGCGTACGGTCAGTGGCACAGCCGCGCTTCGTGCTCCGCGTGACCGCCCGGCTCCAGCTGGAAGGTGCAGTGCTCCACGTCGAAGTGGTGGCCGATGCAGCCCTGCAGCTCGTGCAGCATCTTCTCGTGCCCGATGGCGTTCAGCGCCTCGGAGCTGACCACCACGTGCGCCGAGAGCACCGGCATGCCCGAGGTGATCGTCCAGGCGTGCAGGTCGTGGACGTCCTCCACGCCCTCCAGCGCCAGGATGTGCGCCCGGACCTCCGCCATGTCGACCCCCTTGGGGGCCGCCTCCAGCAGCACGTCCAGCGTCTCGCGCAGCAGCTTCAGCGTCCGCGGCACGATCATCAGCCCGATGACCAGCGAGGCGACCGGGTCCGCCGCCTGCCAGCCGGTGGTCAGGATCACGGCCGCCGAGATCAGCACCGCCACCGAGCCCAGCGCGTCCGCGGCCACCTCCAGGAAGGCGCCGCGCACGTTCAGGCTCTCCTTCTGGCCGCGCATCAGCAGGACCAGCGAGACGGAGTTCGCGACCAGGCCGACGAGGCCGAACACGACCATCAGGCCGCCCCGGGTCGCCGCGGGCTCCACGAACCGCTGCACCGCCTCGTACAGCACGTATCCGCCGACCCCGAGCAGCAGCAGACAGTTGGCCAGAGCCGCGAGGATCTCGGCGCGGGCGAAGCCGAAGGTGCGGTTGGTGCTCGCCGGGCGGTTCGCGAAGTGCACGGCGACCAGCGCCATGCCCAGGCCCACCGCGTCGGTCGCCATGTGGGCCGCGTCCGCGATCAGCGCGAGCGAGTCCGCGACCAGCCCGCCGACGATCTCGACCACCATGACCGTCAGCGTGATGCCGAGCGCGATCCGCAGCCGGCCCCGGTACGCGGCCGTGGCCGTACCCGGAGCCGGCACGTGGGTGTGCGCGTGCCCGTGGTCGTGCCCTGCCCCCATGACTACCGCCTTCCGTGTGCCTGCCCGGAGGCCAGTGAACTACGGGGCGCGGGCAGCGGGCAACGCGGCACTGAACACCGTTGTCATGTGCTCTGATCTGCGGAAACGTTCCGCAGGTCAGCGTGGCCGCGGCTCACCGGCCGGGGTGCGGCCGCCGGCGCTCACCGGCCGTGGTGCAGCCGCCAGCCCGCCCACGCCGACTCGACCATCTCCCGCACCCCGCGCCGGGCCCGCCAGCCCAGCACCTCGGCGGCCCGCTCGGCCGAGGCCACCGCGCGCGGGGCGTCACCGGGACGCCGTTCCTCCACCACGGGCGCCCGGCGGTCCCCGGTCACCTCTCCGACGACCGTGATCAGCTCGCGCACCGAGACGCCCTCGCCCCGGCCGATGTTCAGCGTCAGATCGCCGGACGGCTCCCCGCCGGCCAGCCGCCGGGCCGCGGCCAGGTGGGCGTCGGCGAGATCGGCGACGTGGATGTAGTCGCGCACGCAGGTGCCGTCCGGCGTCGGGTAGTCGTCGCCGAAGATGCGCGGGGCCTCGTCACGGGTGAGCCGGTCGAAGACCATCGGCACGATGTTGAACACACCCGTGTCCGCCAGCTCCGGCGCCGCGGCGCCCGCCACGTTGAAGAAGCGCAGGCACACCGTGGAGATCCCGTGCGCCCGGCCCGCCGCCCGCACCAGCCACTCCCCGGCCAGCTTGGTCTCGCCGTACGGGTTCACCGGGGCGCACGGGGTGTCCTCGGTGATCAGGTCCACGTCCGGGTTGCCGTACACGGCCGCCGACGAGGAGAACAGCAGCCGGCCGATGCCCGCCTCGGCGACCGCGTCCAGCAGGGTGGCCAGACCGCCCACGTTCTCCCGGTAGTAGCGGGTGGGCTGCGCCACCGACTCCGCGACCTGCTTGCGCGCTGCGAGATGCACCACACCCGTCACGCCGTGCTCCGCGAAGACCCGCTTGAGCAGGTCCCCGTCCAGCGTCGAGCCCCGGACGAGCGGCACCTCGGCCGGCAGCCGCGCGGGCACGGCGGCCGACAGGTCGTCCAGCGCCACGACGCTCTCCCCGGCGCCCGCCATGGCCCGCGCCACGTGCGCCCCGATGTATCCGGCTCCGCCGGTGATCAGCCACGTCATGGTCGTCCACCCTATGCCGCCCCGCCCCGGTGTCCCGGTTGCCCGGGTCTGCCCCACCGGTTTGTGGGCCGGGCCCCCGATCCCCGATGATGATCGCGGCAAAGGCCGGGGCAGTCCTCGTGGACCGGGCCGTGAACGGCCGGTGAACACGGGCTCCGGCCCATCCGATAGCCTCTGCCGACATGCCGCCCGGGTGCCGCAGGCAGGGGCGCCCCACCACGCAGACGACCGGCGCCCGCGCGCCGGCACCCAGGGAGTGAGTTCGGTTGTCGACCGCCATCGTCACCGGTCAGCCGGTCCCCGGATCGTCCCTGGAGCACGATCTGCGGTCCCTCGGCTTCGAGGTGCGACCGGCGGCCGACGCCGCGGAGACGGAGGCCCTGCTCGCCGCCGTGCCGGCCGGCCGGCGCGTGGCCCTGGTCGACGCCCGTTTCGTCGGCCACCCGCACGCGCTGCGCCTCGGCCTGACCGACCCGCGCTTCCCGCTCGCCGCCGTACCCGGCGCCGTCACCGCCCAGCCCGCCGCCCGGCAGGCGCTCACCCGGGCCGTGGCCCGCGAGACCTCTGCCGACGGCGGCACCACCGGGACCGGCGGGGCCCCCGCGCTCGCCGTGGACTGCCTCGCCGACCGGGTCGCCGGCGCGCTCGACGCCGACGGCGGCGCGGTGCACCGGCCGGAGCTGGGCAGCCTGGTCGCCACCGTCCCCGACGACCCGCAGGCCCGCAACGAGGCCCGGCAGGCCGTGGCCGCCGTCGACGACGAGGCCGTACGCCTGAAGTCGGCCGTGAAGTCCCGCGACGGCTTCTTCACCACGTTCTTCATCAGCCCGTACTCGCGCTACCTCGCCCGCTGGTGCGCCCGCCGCGGCCTGACCCCGAACCAGGTCACCACGGCCTCGCTGCTCACCGCGCTGATAGCGGCGGGCTGCGCGGCGACCGGCACCCGCGGCGGCTTCGTCGCGGCCGGTGTGCTGCTGATCGCCTCCTTCGTCCTGGACTGCACCGACGGCCAGCTCGCCCGCTACGCCCTGAAGTACTCCACCCTCGGCGCCTGGCTCGACGCCACCTTCGACCGGGCCAAGGAGTACGCCTACTACGCCGGCCTCGCGCTCGGCGCATCGGCCGCGGGCGGCAGCGGGGGAGGCGACGACGTGTGGGCGCTCGCGCTCGGCGCGATGATCCTGCAGACCTGCCGGCACGTGGTCGACTTCTCCTTCAACGAGGCCAACCACGACGCCACCGCCAACACCAGCCCCACCGCCGCCCTCTCCGACAAGCTCGACAGCGTCGGCTGGACGGTGTGGCTGCGGCGGATGATCGTGCTGCCGATCGGCGAACGCTGGGCGCTGATCGCGGTCCTCACCGCGGCCACCACCCCGCGGATCACCTTCTACGTCCTGCTCGCCGGCTGCGCCTTCGCGGCGACGTACACGACCGCCGGCCGGGTGCTGCGCTCGCTGACCCGCAAGGCGCAGCGGACCGACCGGGCCGCCCAGGCCCTCGCCGACCTCGCCGACTCCGGACCGCTCGCCGGTGCCGTGCGGCGCGTGGCCGGCAAGGGGCTGCCCGGCCTCGCCGTCCCCGCCGTCGCCCTCCTCGGCGGCGCCGCCGTCACGGCCGCCTCGGCCCTCACGGACTTCGGCGGGCCGCTGCCGGTCGCCGGCGCCCTCGTGTACGTCCTCGCCTCGGCCCTCGCCGTCGCCCGCCCCCTCAAGGGCGCCCTCGACTGGCTGGTCCCGCCCTTCTTCCGGGCCGCCGAGTACGGCACGGTGCTCGCCCTGGCCTGCAAAGCCGGGGTGAACGGGGCCCTTCCTGCGGCTTTCGGCCTGGTGGCGGCCGTCGCCTACCATCACTACGACACGGTGTACCGCATCCGCGGCAACGCCGGAGCGCCCCCGGCCCGGCTGGTGCGCGCCATCGGGGGGCACGAGGGGCGGACGCTGCTCGTCACCGTCCTCGCCGCGGTGCTCACCGCTGCTCAGTTCCAGGCCGCGCTCACGGTCCTCGCCGTGGCCGTCGCCCTGGTGGTGCTCGTCGAGAGCATCCGCTTCTGGGTGTCCGCTGGGGCGCCCGCCGTACACGACGAAGGAGAAACCGCATGATCGGCCTCGTGCTCGCGGCCGGCGCCGGACGGCGTCTGCGCCCCTACACCGACAGCCTGCCGAAGGCGCTGGTGCCGGTGGGGCCCGCGGGCATAGAGGACTCGATCACGGTGCTGGACCTGACGCTCGGCAACTTCGCCGAGATCGGGCTGACCGAGGTCGCGATCATCGTCGGCTACCGCAAGGAGGCCGTCTACGAGCGCAAGGCGGCCCTGGAGGCCAAGTACGGCCTCAAGCTCACCCTCATCGACAACGACAAGGCCGAGGAGTGGAACAACGCCTACTCCCTGTGGTGCGGCCGTGACGCCCTCAAGGACGGCGTGATCCTCGCCAACGGCGACACCGTGCACCCGGTCTCCGTCGAGAAGACCCTGCTCGCCGCGCGGGGCGAGGGCCGGCGCATCATCCTCGCCCTCGACACCGTGAAGAACCTCGCCGACGAGGAGATGAAGGTCGTCGTCGACCCCGGCAAGGGCATGACGCGGATCACCAAGCTGATGGACCCGGCCGAGGCCACCGGCGAGTACATCGGCGTCACCCTGATCGAGGGCGACGCCGCTGCGGAGCTGGCCGACGCGCTGAAGACGGTCTGGGAGACCGACCCGCAGCAGTTCTACGAGCACGGCTACCAGGAGCTCGTCAACCGGGGCTTCCGTATCGACGTGGCGCCGATCGGCGACGTCAAGTGGGTCGAGATCGACAACCACGACGACCTCGCCCGTGGACGGGAGATCGCGTGCCAGTACTGACCCGGCTCATCCCCTCGCCGGTCGTCGTGGACATCCGCCCGGGTGCTCTGGACGACCTGGCCTCGGTCCTCGCCGACGAGCGCGTCTCGCAGTCCGGCAAGCTCGCCATCGCCGTCAGCGGCGGCTCCGGCGCCCGGCTGCGCGAACGGATCGCCCCCTCGCTGCCCGGCGCCAGCTGGTACGAGGTCGGCGGCGGCACCATCGACGACGCGGTGCGGCTGGCGAGCGACATAAAGGCCGGCCACTACGACGCGGTCGTCGGCCTCGGCGGCGGGAAGATCATCGACTGCGCCAAGTTCGCGGCGGCCCGGGTCGGCCTGCCGCTGGTCGCGGTCGCCACCAACCTCGCCCACGACGGCCTGTGCTCCCCGGTCGCGACCCTCGACAACGACGCGGGCCGCGGCTCGTACGGCGTGCCCAACCCGATCGCGGTCATCATCGACCTCGACGTGATCCGTGAGGCACCCGTCCGGTTCGTCCGCTCCGGCATCGGCGACGCCGTCTCCAACATCTCCGCGGTCGCGGACTGGGAGCTGGCGAACCGGGTCAACGGCGAGAAGATCGACGGTCTGGCCGCCGCCATGGCCCGCCAGGCCGGCGAGGCGGTGCTCCGGCACCCCGGCGGGGTCGGCGACGACGGCTTCCTCCAGGTGCTCGCCGAGTCGCTGGTCCTCACCGGCATCGCCATGTCCGTGTCGGGCGACTCGCGCCCGTCCTCCGGCGCCTGCCACGAGATCAACCACGCCTTCGACCTGCTCTACCCCAAGCGCGCCGCCGCCCACGGCGAGCAGTGCGGCCTCGGTGCCGCCTTCGCGATGTACCTGCGCGGCGCCCACGAGGAGTCGGCGTACATGGCCGAGGTGCTGCGCCGGCACGGGCTCCCGGTGCTGCCGGAGGAGATCGGCTTCACGCTGGACGAGTTCGTCCGCGCGGTGGAGTTCGCCCCCGAGACCCGGCCCGGCCGCTACACGATCCTCGAACACCTCGACCTCAAGACGAACCAGATCAAGGACATCTACGCCGACTATGTCAAGGCCATCGGTAGCTGAACTCCGTCCGGTCGTCCACCCCGCGGGGGTGAAGGACCGGCGCAGCGGTGAGCACTGGGCGGGACGCCTCTACATGCGCGAGGTGTCCCTGCGCGTCGACCGCTACCTGGTGAACACCAGGGTCACGCCCAACCAGCTCACGTACCTGATGACCGTCTGCGGGGTGCTCGCGGCCCCGGCCCTGCTGGTGCCGGGGATCCCGGGCGCCGTGCTGGGCGTGGTCGCCACCCAGCTGTACCTGCTGCTGGACTGCGTCGACGGCGAGATCGCCCGCTGGAAGAAGCAGTACTCGCTCGCCGGGGTCTACCTGGACCGCGTCGGCGCCTACCTCACCGACGCGGCCGTACTGGTCGGCCTCGGCCTGCGCGCCGCCGACCTGTGGGGCGGCGGCCGGATCGACTGGCTGTGGGCCTTCCTCGGCACCCTCGCCGCGCTCGGTGCCATCCTGATCAAGGCCGAGACCGACCTGGTCGGCGTCGCCCGCCACCAGACCGGCAGGCCCCCGGTGCAGGAGGCCGCCTCCGAGCTGCGCTCCTCCGGCATGGCGCTGGCCCGCCGGGCCGCCGCGGCGCTGAAGTTCCACCGGCTGATCCTCGGCATCGAGGCCTCGCTGCTCATCCTGGTCCTCGCGATCGTGGACCAGGCGCGCGGCGACCTGTTCTTCACCCGCCTCGGTACGGCCGTCCTCGCGGGCATCGCCCTGCTGCAGACGCTGCTGCACCTGGTGTCCATCCTCGCCTCCAGCAGGCTGAAGTGAGCGCCCCCGTGAAGGTCGGCGCCGTCATCATCACCATGGGCAACCGGCCCGAGGAGCTGCGCGCCCTGCTGGCCTCCGTCGCCGAGCAGGACGGCGACCCGGTCGAGGTGGTCGTCGTCGGCAACGGCTCGCCCGTCCCGGACGTCCCCGAGGGCGTACGGACCGTGGAACTGCCCGAGAACCTGGGCATCCCCGGCGGGCGCAACGTCGGCATAGAGGCCTTCGGGCCCGGCGGCCGCAATGTCGACATATTGCTCTTCCTCGACGACGACGGCCTGCTCGCCCGGCGCGACACCGCCGAGCTGTGCCGGGAGGCCTTCGCGGCCGACCCGGAGCTGGGCATCATCAGCTTCCGCATCGCCGACCCCGACACCGGCGAGACCCAGCGCCGGCACGTGCCGAGGCTGCGCGCCTCCGACCCGATGCGCTCCAGCCGGGTCACCACCTTCCTCGGCGGCGCCAACGCCGTCCGCACCCGCGTCCTCGCCGAGGTCGGCGGGCTCCCGGACGAGTTCTTCTACGCCCACGAGGAGACCGACCTGGCCTGGCGGGCCCTCGACGCCGGCTGGATGATCGACTACCGGTCCGACATGGTGCTGTACCACCCGACGACCGCGCCCTCGCGGCACGCGGTCTACCACCGCATGGTCGCGCGCAACCGGGTCTGGCTCGCCCGCCGCAACCTCCCCGTCCTCCTGGTCCCCGTCTACCTGGGCGTCTGGCTGCTGCTCACCCTGCTCCGCCGCCCCTCGGGGCCGGCCCTGAAGGCATGGTTCGGCGGTTTCCGGGAAGGCTGGACCACGCCCTGCGGCCCGCGCCGCCCGATGCGCTGGCGTACCGTGTGGCGGCTCACCCGACTGGGCCGTCCCCCGGTCATCTGACAAGCTCGACCCTGTGCGCCGGTGCGTCCGCGCGCACGGCAGGACGCCCGCGAACCCGAAGACGAAGACGAAAGTTTCCACACCTGTGAGTGAGAGCACGCACGACGGCACGGTCGCGGTGACCGCGGCCCCGTCGCCCGACGAGGGACTGACGGCGGCCCGGCTCGCCGAGAAGTACGGGCTCTCCGTGAGCGGCGCCCGGCCCTCGCTCGTGGAGTACGTCCGTCAGCTCTGGGGGCGCCGCCACTTCATCCTCGCCTTCTCCCAGGCGAAGCTGACCGCGCAGTACAGCCAGGCCAAGCTCGGCCAGCTCTGGCAGGTGGCCACGCCGCTGCTGAACGCGGCGGTCTACTACTTCATCTTCGGCGTGATCCTGCACGCGAGCCGTGGCCTGTCCCAGGACGTCTACATCCCGTTCCTGGTCACCGGCGTGTTCGTGTTCACCTTCACGCAGAGCTCGGTCATGTCGGGCGTCCGCGCGATCTCCGGCAACCTGGGGCTGGTGCGCGCCCTGCACTTCCCGCGCGCCTCGCTGCCCGTCTCCTTCTCGCTCCAGCAGCTGCAGCAGCTGCTCTTCTCGATGATCGTCATGTTCCTCGTGGCGATCGGCTTCGGCAGCTACCCGGGGCTGTCCTGGCTGCTGATCGTGCCGGTCCTGCTGCTGCAGTTCCTGTTCAACACCGGGCTCGCGCTGATCGTGGCGCGCATGGGGGCCAAGACACCCGACCTGGCCCAGCTGATGCCGTTCATCCTGCGGACCTGGATGTACACCTCGGGTGTCATGTTCTCCATCAACAAGATGATGGAGGGCCGCTCCGAGCTGGCGGTCCGCCTGCTCCAGGTGAACCCGGCCGCGGTCTACATGGACCTGATGCGGTTCGCCCTGATCGACGGCTACGGTGCCTCGAACCTGCCGCCGCACGTGTGGGCCATCGCCCTGTTCTGGGCCGTGGCCGTCTTCGCCGGCGGTTTCGTGTACTTCTGGAAGGCTGAGGAGAGGTACGGCCGTGGCTGAGCCGAACACCGGGTCCGGCGCGGACCCGCGCCCTACGGTCATCGCGGACGATCTGCACATCGTCTACCGGGTCAACGGCGCCAAGACCGGCAAGGGCAGCGCGACGGCGGCCCTGAGCAGGATCCTCAGGCGGGGTTCCGACGACACGGCGCGCGGGGTGCGCAAGGTGCACGCCGTGCGCGGGGTGTCCTTCGTCGCCTACCGCGGCGAGGCCATCGGCCTGATCGGCTCCAACGGCTCCGGCAAGTCGACCCTGCTGCGCGCCATCGCCGGTCTGCTGCCCGCGGAGAAGGGCAAGGTCTACACCGACGGCCAGCCCTCCCTGCTGGGCGTGAACGCGGCGCTGATGAACGACCTCACGGGTGAGCGGAACATCATCCTGGGCGGTCTGGCGATGGGCATGTCCCGGGAGCAGATCAAGGAGCGCTACCAGGACATCGTCGACTTCTCCGGGATCAACGAGAAGGGCGACTTCATCACCCTGCCGATGCGCTTCCTGGTCAGCCACAACAACAAGTCCATCCGTGACACCTGCGACCGCGTGCTGTGGCTGGAACGCGGCGAACTGCGCATGGACGGTCCGACCGAAGAGGTCCTGAAGGAGTACGAGAAGTTCACGGGCAAGTGACGTGTTTCGGCCAGGGCCCCGCCGGAATTCCTCCGGCGGGGCCCTGCGTCTGCAAAGGAAGCGTCAACTCGCCCTGGCGTAAGGAATCTTGGAGCCGATCGGTGTGTTGTTGTGATGTGCAGGACACCCCGAAGGTCCGTACCGCGTTGTACAACGTAAGCTGTACCGGTGCCGGAAACCGGCAAGTGGGGCGATAATGCGCGACACCCTGCGCCGGGACGGCCCTGCGCGGCGCGGGGCGGCGTGTCCGAAATAGTGTGTATTGGGTCGGCAGTGTAGAACGGGAGATGTGACGGCAATGGCTACGGAAACTCCCCTGCTCGGGGCAGTATGTGCCGTCCCCGCCCCGGGCAGCGCCCGATGACGGCCACCGGCACGGCGCCCGGCCTGGAACGCGCCACGCTGGACAAGGCCGCCGGCGAGAACTTCCCCGTGGCCCCCTTCTTCCTGCCCAGGGCCTGGCGCGAGGACCTCATGGCCGTCTACGGCTTCGCCCGCCTCGTCGACGACATCGGCGACGGCGACCTCGCCCCCGGCGGCGCCGACGCCCGGCTGCTCGGCGTGCCGCCGGCCGCGGACCGGCTCGTCGTCCTCGACGCCTTCGAGGCCGACCTGCGCCGCGTCTTCGGCGGCACCCCGCGCCACCCGCTGCTGCGCCGCCTCCAGCCGACCGTCCGCCGCCGCGCCCTCACCCCCGAGCCGTTCCTCGGGCTGATCGCCGCCAACCGCCAGGACCAGCTCGTCACCCGGTACGAGACCTACGACGACCTCCTCGCCTACTGCGAACTGTCCGCCAACCCCGTCGGCCGCCTCGTCCTCGCCGTCACCGGCACCTCCACCCCCGAGCGGGTCCGGCTGTCCGACGCGGTCTGCACCGCGCTGCAGATCGTGGAGCACCTCCAGGACGTCGCCGAGGACCTCGGCCGCGACCGGATCTACCTCCCCGCCGCGGACATGAAACGCTTCCACGTCCAGGAAGCGGACCTCGCCGCGAAAACCGCGGGCGCATCGGTGCGCGCCCTGGTTGCATACGAAGCGCAACGCGCCCGCGATCTGCTGAATGAAGGCGCCCCCCTCGTGGGTAGCGTCCCCGGAAGGCTGAAGCTGCTGCTCGCGGGGTTCGTGGCGGGGGGAAGGGCGGCGATCCGGGCGATCGCCGCCGCCGAATACGACGTACTTCCCGGCCCGCCCCGACCCGGCAAGGTCCAGTTGCTGCGTGAGGCGGGCACGATCCTGCGAGGAGAGGGGTGATCCGGACCGTGGAGTCTCCGCCGCACCTGTCCGCGCCGGTACTCGCCGCCTACAGCTACTGCGAAACCGTGACCGGGCAGCAGGCCCGCAACTTCGCGTACGGCATCCGGCTGCTGCCGACGGCCAAGCGCCGCGCCATGTCGGCGCTGTACGCGTTCTCCCGGCGCGTGGACGACATCGGCGACGGCGACCTGGCCGGCGAGGTCAAGCTGGCGCGCCTGGAGGACACCCGGGCGCTGCTCGCCCGGATCCGCCGGGGCGACGTGGAGGAGGACGACACCGACCCGGTGGCCGTCGCCCTCAGCCACGCGGCGGACGCCTTCCCGATCCCGCTCGGCGGGCTCGACGAGCTGATCGACGGCGTCCAGATGGACCTCCGCGGGGAGACCTACGAGACCTGGGACGACCTGAAGGTGTACTGCCGGTGTGTCGCCGGTGCCATCGGCCGCCTCTCGCTCGGCGTGTTCGGCACCGAACCGGGGGCCCGCGGCGCCGAGCGCGCGGCCGAGTACGCCGACACGCTGGGCCTCGCCCTGCAGCTCACCAACATCCTGCGCGACGTCCGCGAGGACGCGCAGGGCGGCCGTACGTACCTGCCCGCCGACGACCTGGCCAAGTTCGGCTGCTCGGCCGGGTTCCACGGGCCGACCCCGCCGGACGGCTCCGACTTCGCCGGTCTCGTCCACTTCGAGGTGCGCCGCGCCCGCGCCCTGTTCGCCGAGGGCTACCGGCTGCTGCCCATGCTCGACCGGCGCAGCGGCGCCTGCGTGGCCGCGATGGCCGGCATCTACCGCCGGCTGCTGGACCGCATCGAGCGCGATCCGGAGGCCGTGCTGCGCGGCCGGGTCTCGCTGCCCGGCCACGAGAAGGCCTACGTCGCCGTGCGCGGCCTGTCCGGGCTCGACACCCGGCACGTGACCCGCCAGGTCTCCCGGCGCTCCGTGCGGAGGCGCGCCTGATGCAGCGCACCGCACCGGAGCCGGCCGCACCGGACGGCATGAGACAGGCAACCCTTCCCCGCGGCGTGGCGTCCCTGACTCCGACGGCCGGGCGTGCACCGTTCAACCAGCACACGCGCGCCCCCAGGGGCCGCGCGGCCCTGCTGGACATGCGGCTGCCGCCGCATGGGCACGACCAGCCGCGACCGGCCCGCGGACGACCGACGGCCCCGGCCGGCCCGGCCCGCGGAGCGCTCGCGCACGGAGGGAAGGACGCACGATGAGCGACGGCTCACCCCCCGCACCGGCGCGGGCCGGCACCCCGCGCACGGCGGGCCGCAGCGCGGTCGTGGTCGGCGGCGGCCTCGCCGGGACCACCGCGGCACTCGCCCTCGCCGACGCGGGCGTCCGGGTCACCCTGCTCGAAGGCAGGCCCAGGCTGGGCGGCCTCGCCTTCTCCTTTCAGCGCGGCTCACTGACCGTCGACAACGGCCAGCACGTGTACCTGCGCTGCTGCACCGCCTACCGCTGGTTCCTCGACCGGATCGAGGCCGCGGCGCTGGCACCGCTGCAGGACCGCCTGGACGTGCCCGTCGTCGACGTCGCCAGGCCCGAGGGACGGCGGCTCGGCAGGCTGCGGCGCGACCCGCTGCCCGTCCCCCTTCACCTGGGGCGCAGCCTGGCCGCCTACCCGCACCTCTCGCTCGCCGAGCGCGCGGCCGTCGGGCGTGCCGCGCTCGCGCTGAAGGGGCTCGACCCCGCCGATCCGGCCCTGGACACCCAGGACTTCGGCAGCTGGCTGGCCGCGCACGGCCAGTCGGCGCGCGCCGTCGAGGCCCTGTGGGACCTGGTCGGCGTCGCCACCCTCAACGCGGTCGCGGGCGACGCCTCGCTGGGGCTCGCCGCGATGGTGTTCAAGACCGGTCTGCTGTCCGACCCGGGCGCGGCCGACATCGGCTGGGCCCGCGTCCCGCTGGGCGAACTGCACGACCGGCTGGCCCGCAAGGCGCTCGACTCCGCGGGCGTGCGTACCGAGGTCCGTACACGCGTCACCTCCGTCTCTGTCAACGAGAACGGGACGTGGAGCGTTCAGGTTCCCGGCGGGAATCTCGAAACCGACGCGGTCGTCCTCGCCGTACCCCAGCGCGAGGCCCACGGCCTGCTGCCGCCCGGCGCCCTCGACGCGCCCGAGCGGCTGCTGGAGATCGGCACCGCGCCGATCCTCAACGTCCACGTGGTCTACGACCGCCCGGTGCTCGCGCGGCCCTTCTTCGCCGCCCTCGGCACCCCCGTGCAGTGGGTGTTCGACCGCACCCGGGCCTCCGGGCTGCGCACCGGACAGTACCTCGCGCTGTCGCAGTCGGCCGCGCAGGACGAGATCGACACTCCGGTCGCCGAGCTGCGCGAGCGCTACCTGCCCGAGCTGGAACGCCTCATCCCCGGCACCCGCGCGGCCGTGGTGGAGGACTTCTTCGTGACCCGGGAGCGCACGGCGACGTTCGCCCCCACCCCCGGCGTCGGGCGGCTGCGGCCCGGCGCCCGCACCAAGGCCCCCGGCCTGTACCTGGCCGGAGCGTGGACCGCCACCGGGTGGCCCGCGACCATGGAGAGTGCGGTCCGCAGCGGAGTGAGCGCGGCCGACGCCGCCCTCGGCGCCCTGGGCCGGCCCCGCCCCCGCCACCTCTTCGCTTTCGAGGAGGCGGCCTGATGCCCGACCGGCAGGCGGCACGCCCCCGCACCCCCGGCACCGCAACAAGAGGAGAGACTGTGCCCACCACTGTGCCCCCGGCCTCGACGCCCGCTCCACGGGCCGCGGTGGACGTCGCCGCGCTGCTGGAGCGCGGCCGGACCCTGGCCACACCGGTGCTGCGCGCGGCCGTCGACCGCCTGGCGCCTCCCATGGACACCGTCGCCGCGTACCACTTCGGCTGGATCGACGCCGCCGGCAACCCCGCCGACGGCGACGGCGGCAAGGCCGTCCGCCCCGCGCTCGCCGTGCTCTCCGCCGAGGTCACCGGCGCCGCACCCGAGGTGGGCATCCCGGGTGCGGTCGCCGTCGAACTCGTGCACAACTTCTCGCTGCTGCACGACGACCTGATGGACGGCGACGAGCAGCGCCGGCACCGCGACACCGTCTGGAAGGTGCACGGCCCCGCCCAGGCCATCCTGGTCGGCGACGCCCTGTTCGCCCTCGCCGGCGAGGTCCTGCTGGAACTAGGCACCGCCGAGGCCGGCCGCGCCACCCGCCGCCTGACCACCGCCACCCGTGCCCTGATCGACGGTCAGGCCCAGGACATCTCCTACGAGCACCGCGACTGGGTCAGCGTCGAGGAGTGCCTGGAGATGGAGGGCAACAAGACCGGCGCCCTGCTCGCCTGCGCCTCCTCCATCGGCGCGGTCCTCGGCGGCGCGGACGACGCCACCGCCGACGCGCTGGAACGGTACGGCTACCACCTCGGCCTCGCCTTCCAGGCCGTGGACGACCTGCTCGGCATCTGGGGCGACCCGGAGGCCACCGGCAAGCAGACCTGGAGCGACCTGCGCCAGCGCAAGAAGTCCCTGCCGGTGGTGGCCGCGCTCGCGGCCGGCGGCCCCGCCTCCGAGCAGCTCGGCGAGATCCTCGCCGCCGACGCCAAGAGCAGCGACGTCGCGAACTTCTCCGAGGAGGAGTTCGCGGCCCGCGCCGCGCTCATCGAGGAGGCCGGCGGCCGCGCGTGGACGGCCGAGGAAGCGCGCCGTCAGCACACCGTCGCCATCGAGGCCCTCGACGCCGTCGGCATGCCCGACCGGGTGCGGGACTCCTTCACGGCACTCGCGGACTTCGTCGTCGTACGAAAGAGATGACCAGTATTGGCTCGATAAGCCTCGCGTAGTCGCCGGCCGGTGTTCCAGGGATCAGGACACCGGCCGACGGCGGACCCACAGCAGCACGACTCGCACGACTGCACGAAGGGGAAGCCATGACAGCGACGACCGACGGAAGCACCGGGGCGACCTTGCCGTCCCGCGCTGCCGCGGCCAGCGACACCACCCTCATCACCCCCGAGACGGCCGGGGTACAAGAAGCCGCCGCCGGCGCCGCCCGCCGCGCCACCGACTTCCTGCTCGCCACGCAGGACGCCCAGGGCTGGTGGAAGGGCGACCTGGAGACCAACGTCACCATGGACGCCGAGGACCTGCTGCTCCGTCAGTTCCTGGGCATCCTGGACGAAGAGACCGTACGGGCCGCCGCGAAGTTCATCCGCGGCGAGCAGCGCGAGGACGGCACCTGGGCCACCTTCTACGGCGGGCCCGGCGAACTGTCCACCACCGTCGAGGCCTACGTCGCCCTGCGCCTGGCCGGCGACGCGCCCGACGCCCCGCACATGGCGAAGGCCTCCGCCTGGGTCCGCGAGCGCGGGGGCATCGCGGCCGCCCGGGTCTTCACCCGGATCTGGCTCGCCCTGTTCGGCTGGTGGAAGTGGGAGGACCTGCCCGAACTCCCGCCGGAGCTGATCTACTTCCCGACCTGGTTCCCGCTCAACATCTACAACTTCGGGTGCTGGGCGCGGCAGACCATCGTGCCGCTCACCATCGTCTCCGCCAAGCGCCCGGTCCGCCCGGCCCCCTTCGCCCTGGACGAGCTGCACACCGACCCGGCGAACCCGAACCCGCCGCAGCCGCCGGCCCCCGTGGCCAGCTGGGACGGCGTCTTCCAGCGGCTCGACAAGGTGGTCCGCGGCTACCGCAGGGTCGCCGTGCGCCGGCTCCGCCGGGCCGCGATGAACTCGGCGGCCCGCTGGATCATCGAACGGCAGGAGAACGACGGCTGCTGGGGCGGCATCCAGCCCCCGGCCGTGTACTCGGTCATCGCCCTGCACCTGCTCGGCTACGACCTGGAGCACCCGGTGCTGCGCGAGGGCCTCGCCTCGCTGGACCGGTTCGCCGTCTGGCGCGAGGACGGCGCCCGGATGATCGAGGCCTGCCAGTCCCCGGTCTGGGACACCTGTCTGGCCGCCATCGCCCTAGTCGACGCCGGTCTCCCCGTCGACCATCCGCAACTGGTCAAGGCGGCCGACTGGATGCTCGGCGAGGAGATCGTCCGGCCCGGCGACTGGGCCGTACGGCGCCCGCACCTCCCGCCGGGCGGCTGGGCGTTCGAGTTCCACAACGACAACTACCCGGACATCGACGACACCGCCGAGGTCGCCCTCGCGCTGCGCCGGGTCCGCCACCACGACCCGGAGCGCGTGGACAAGGCCATCGGGCGGGCGGTGCGCTGGAACCTCGGCATGCAGTCGAAGAACGGCGCCTGGGGCGCCTTCGACGTCGACAACACCAGCCCGTTCCCCAACCGGCTGCCGTTCTGCGACTTCGGCGAGGTCATCGACCCGCCGTCCGCCGACGTCACCGCGCACGTCGTGGAGATGCTCGCCGCCGAGGGCCTGGCCCACGACCCGCGCACCCGGCGCGGCATCGACTGGCTGCTCGCCGAACAGGAGCCGAACGGCTCGTGGTTCGGCCGCTGGGGCGTCAACTACATCTACGGCACCGGGTCCGTGGTGCCCGCCCTGACGGCGGCCGGTCTGCCCGGCTCGCACCCGGCGATCCGGCGGGCCGTGGCCTGGCTGGAGAGCGTCCAGAACGACGACGGCGGCTGGGGCGAGGACCTGCGCTCCTACAAGTACGCCAAGGAATGGAGCGGCCGGGGCGCCTCCACCCCCTCGCAGACCGCGTGGGCGCTGATGGCGCTGCTCGCGGCGGGGGAGAAGGAGTCCGAGGCCGTCGAGCGCGGCGTGCGGTGGCTGGCCGGCACCCAGCGGGCGGACGGCACCTGGGACGAGCCGTACTTCACCGGCACCGGCTTCCCCTGGGACTTCTCCATCAACTACCACCTGTACCGGCAGGTGTTCCCGCTCACCGCGCTCGGCCGGTACCTGCACGGCGACCCCTTCGAACGCCGCCTGCTCACCAGGAAGCCGCTGTCCGGGGCCAAGGTGAGCTGAGGTGAGCAACCAGCCCGCCCCGGCCCCGCTGCTGATCGCCTGCGCGCTCGGCATCGAGCACCTCGCCCTGCGCACAGGCGACCACGGCGGTGCCGGCGGGCCGGTGACCCTCGTCCGCACGGGCATGGGCCCCCGTGCGGCGGAACGCTCCGTCACCCGGCACCTGGCCGGCCCGGCGGCGGCCGGCGCGGCCGTGCTGGCCACCGGCTTCTGTGCCGGGCTCGCCCCCGGCATGCACCCCGGCGACCTGGTCGTCGCCGAGGAGACCCGGGACCCGCACGGGACCGTCCCGTGCGTGGGAACCGAACTGCTGGTCAAGGAACTCGTGCGCCTGCTGCCCGGACGCACGGTCCACACCGGCCCGCTCACCGGCTCCGACCACGTCGTCCGGGGACCCGAGCGGTCCGACCTGCTCGCCACCGGCGCGATCGCCGTCGACATGGAGTCGGCGGCCACGCTGCTGGCCGCCGTCCGCACGGGCGAACGCCCGGTCGCGGCCGTCCGGGTGGTCGTGGACGCTCCCGAACACGAACTCGTCCGGATCGGCACGGTGCGCGGCGGGATATCCGCCTTCCGTGTGCTCCGTTCCATCCTTCCCGCATTTTTCGAATGGCACCGTTCCTTGCTGCTCCCCCGGAGGTGAGCCAGATGGCCATGCCGTTGCGCCAGTCCATCAAGGTCGCTACGTACCTGGCTGAACAGAAGCTCCGCAGGCGGGACAAGTTTCCGCTCATTGTCGAGCTGGAACCCCTGTTCGCCTGCAATCTGAAGTGCGAGGGCTGCGGCAAGATCCAGCACCCGGCCGGTGTGCTCAAGCAGCGCATGCCGGTCGCCCAGGCGGTGGGCGCGGTGCTGGAGTCCGGTGCGCCGATGGTCTCCATCGCCGGCGGCGAACCGTTGATGCACCCTCAGATCGACGAGATCGTGCGGCAGTTGGTGGCGAAGCGGAAGTACGTCTTCCTGTGCACCAACGCGATGCTGCTGCGCAAGAAGATGGACAAGTTCACGCCGTCGCCCTACTTCGCCTTCGCCGTGCACATCGACGGACTGCGCGAGCGGCACGACGAGTCCGTGGCGAAGGAAGGCGTGTTCGACGAGGCGGTGGCGGCCATCAAGGAGGCCAAGCGGCGCGGCTTCCGGGTGACCACCAACTCCACCTTCTTCAACACCGACACCCCGCAGACCATCGTCGAGGTGCTCAACTTCCTCAACGACGACCTCAAGGTCGACGAGATGATGATCTCGCCCGCCTACGCCTACGAGAAGGCTCCCGACCAGGAGCACTTCCTCGGCGTCGAGCAGACCCGCGAGCTGTTCAAGAAGGCCTTCGCGGGCGGCAACCGCAAAAAGTGGCGGCTCAACCACTCCCCGCTCTTCCTGGACTTCCTGGAGGGCAAGGTCGACTTCCCGTGCACCGCGTGGGCGATCCCCAACTACTCGCTGTTCGGCTGGCAGCGCCCCTGCTACCTGATGAGCGACGGGTACGTGCCGACGTACCGGGAGCTCATCGAGGAGACCGACTGGGACAAGTACGGCCGGGGCAAGGACCCGCGCTGCGCCAACTGCATGGCGCACTGCGGCTACGAGCCCACCGCCGTCCTCGCCACCATGGGCTCCCTGAAGGAGTCGCTGCGGGCGATGCGCGAGACCGTCTCCGGAAACCGGGAGTGACCCGGTGACCGCCGTTCCCTTGGGCGTTCCCGGGGTACCGGCCCGTCCGGTCGCGCCGCGGCGCCTGTCGCGGCAGATCCAGGTCGGGCCGGTGGCGGTCGGGGGCGGTGCCCCGGTGTCGGTGCAGTCGATGACGACGACCCGTACGTCCGACATCGGCGCCACCTTGCAGCAGATCGCGGAACTCACCGCGTCCGGCTGCCAGATCGTCCGCGTCGCCTGCCCCACGCAGGACGACGCGGACGCCCTCGCCACCATCGCGAAGAAGTCCCAGATCCCGGTGATCGCGGACATCCACTTCCAGCCGAAGTACGTCTTCGCCGCCATCGAGGCCGGCTGCGCCGCGGTCCGCGTGAACCCCGGCAACATCAAGCAGTTCGACGACAAGGTCAAGGAGATCGCGCGGCCGAGGAGGTCAAGGTCGGCCTCCAGATCCTCCAGTCGCTGGGGCTCAGGCAGCGGCGCCTGGAGATCGTCTCCTGCCCGTCCTGCGGCCGGGCCCAGGTGGACGTGTACAAGCTCGCCGAGGAGGTCACCGCGGGCCTGGACGGCATGGAGGTGCCGCTCCGGGTGGCGGTGATGGGCTGCGTCGTCAACGGCCCGGGCGAGGCCCGCGAGGCCGATCTCGGCGTCGCCTCCGGCAACGGCAAGGGCCAGATCTTCGTCAAGGGCGAGGTCGTCAAGACCGTCCCCGAGTCGAAGATCGTGGAGACCCTGATCGAGGAGGCGATGAAGCTCGCCGAGCGGACGAGCCCCGCAGACCAAGTGAGTTGAGGCAAGGCACGGACCGAGAGGGGGCCCGAGCGTGACCATTCTGGAGAGGATCCGGGAACCACGCGACCTGAAGGCGCTGTCCGAGGCGGAACTCGGTGCACTGTCCGAGGAGATACGTGAGTTCCTGGTGCACGCGGTGTCGAGGACCGGCGGTCACCTCGGACCCAACCTGGGCGTGGTGGAACTGACCGTCGCCCTGCACCGGGTCTTCGAGTCACCGGTCGACCGGATCCTGTGGGACACCGGCCACCAGAGCTACGTGCACAAGCTGCTGACCGGCCGGCAGGACTTCTCGAAGCTGCGCGGCAAGGGCGGGCTGTCCGGCTACCCCTCGCGCGAGGAGTCCGAGCACGACGTCATCGAGAACAGCCACGCCTCCACCGCGCTCGGCTGGGCCGACGGCCTCGCCAAGGCCCGCCAGGTGCAGGGGGAGAAGGGCCATGTGGTCGCGGTCATCGGCGACGGCGCGCTGACCGGCGGCATGGCCTGGGAGGCGCTCAACAACATCGCCGCGGCCAGGGACCGGCCGCTGATCATCGTCGTCAACGACAACGAGCGGTCCTACGCCCCGACCATCGGCGGCCTCGCCAACCACCTGGCCACCCTGCGCACCACCGACGGCTACGAGAAGTTCCTCGCCTGGGGCAAGGAGGTGCTCCAGCGCACCCCGGTCGTCGGCACCACCCTCTACGAGTCCCTGCACGGTGCGAAGAAGGGCTTCAAGGACGCCTTCGCCCCCCAGGGCATGTTCGAGGACCTGGGGCTGAAGTACCTCGGCCCGATCGACGGCCACGACGTCCAGGCCGTGGAGTCCGCGCTGCGCCGCGCGAAACGCTTCCACGGCCCCGTCCTGGTGCACTGCCTCACCGAGAAGGGCCGCGGTTACGAGCCCGCCCTCGCGCACGAGGAGGACCACTTCCACTCCGTCGGCGTGATGGACCCGCTGACCTGCGCGCCGCTCACCCCGGCCGGCGGGCCCTCCTGGACCTCGGTGTTCGGCGAGGAGATGGTGCGGATCGGCCAGGAGCGCGCGGACGTCGTGGCGATCACGGCGGCCATGCTGCACCCGGTGGGCCTCGCCGCCTTCGCCGAACGCTTCCCGGACCGGGTGTGGGACGTGGGCATCGCCGAGCAGCACGCGGCCGTCTCCGCGGCGGGCCTCGCCACCGGCGGGCTGCACCCGGTCGTCGCCGTCTACGCCACCTTCCTCAACCGCGCCTTCGACCAGCTGCTGATGGACGTCGCCCTGCACCGCTGCGGGGTCACCTTCGTCCTGGACCGGGCCGGCGTGACCGGCACCGACGGACCCTCGCACAACGGCATGTGGGACATGTCCGTCCTCCAGGTCGTCCCGGGCCTCAGGATCGCCGCCCCG
The DNA here is from genome assembly GCF_000720135.1 of Streptomyces sp. NRRL S-1022. Classification (GTDB taxonomy): domain Bacteria; phylum Actinomycetota; class Actinomycetes; order Streptomycetales; family Streptomycetaceae; genus Streptomyces. Next base: position 41,108 of record NZ_JOIU01000021.1, read on the forward strand.
CGCGACGCCGACCAGCTGCGCGCCCAGCTGCGCGAGGCGGTCGCCGTGGACGACGCGCCCACCCTGGTCCGCTTCCCGAAGGAGTCCGTGGGCCCGGTCGTCCCGGCGCTCGACCGGGTCGGCGGCATGGACGTCCTGCACCGCGCCGCACGCCCCGAGGTGCTGCTGGTGGCCGTCGGCGTGATGGCCCCGGTGTGCCTCCGGACCGCCGAGCTGCTCCAGGCGCGCGGCATCGGCTGCACGGTGGTGGACCCGCGCTGGGTCAAGCCCGTCGACCCCGCGCTGCCGGGCCTCGCGGCCGGGCACCGTCTGGTCGCCGTGGTCGAGGACAACAGCCGGTCGGCGGGCGTCGGTTCGGCGGTGGCGCTGGCCCTGGGGGACGCCGAGGTGGACGTGCCGGTACGGCGGTTCGGGATCCCGGAGCAGTTCCTCGCGCACGCCAAGCGCAGCGAGGTGCTGGCCGACATCGGCCTCACACCGGTGGAGATCGCCGGGCGGATCAGTGCGAGTCTGGCCGTCAAGGACGTCAGAGACGTCAGGGAGGCCGGGGACGTCAAGGACGCCGACGGCACCGTCAAGGAGAGTGAATGACCACCGAGTTCGACCTCGGCGCCCTGCTCGCCGAGCGCGGAGCCGAACGCTACGAGCTGCACGCGAAGCACCTCAACCCGCAGCTCCCGCGCATGCTGCACACCATCGGCTTCGACAAGGTCTACGAGCGCGCCGAGGGTGCCCACTTCTTCGACGCGGAGGGCAACGACCACCTGGACATGCTCGCCGGGTTCGGGGTGATGGGGCTGGGCCGCCACCACCCGGTCGTCCGCAAGGCGCTGCACGACGTCCTGGACCTGGACCTCGCCGACCTCACCCGGTTCGACTGCCAGCCGCTGCCCGGCCTGCTCGCCGAGCGGCTGCTGGCCCACAGCCCGCACCTGGACCGGGTGTTCTTCGGCAACAGCGGCACCGAGGCGGTCGAGACGGCCCTGAAGTTCGCCCGCTGCGCCACCGGCAGGCCCCGCGTCCTGTACTGCGACCACGCCTTCCACGGGCTGACCACCGGCTCCCTGTCGGTCAACGGCGAGCGCGGCTTCCGCGACGGGTTCGCCCCGCTGCTGCCCGACACCGCCGTGCCGCTCGGCGATCTCGACGCGCTGGCCCGGGAGCTGAAGAAGGGCGACGTGGCCGCGCTGATCGTGGAGCCGATCCAGGGCAAGGGCGTGCACGAGGCGCCGCCCGGCTACCTGCGGGCCGCGCAGGAACTGCTGCACCGGCACAAGGCGCTGCTCATCGCCGACGAGGTGCAGACCGGTCTGGGCCGCACCGGCGACTTCTACGCCTACCAGCACGAGGAGGGCGTCGAGCCGGACCTGGTGTGCGTGGCCAAGGCCCTGTCCGGCGGCTACGTGCCCGTCGGCGCCACCCTCGGCAAGGAGTGGATCTTCAAGAAGGTCTACTCGTCCATGGACCGGGTGCTGGTGCACTCGGCGAGCTTCGGCGCCAACGCCCAGGCGATGGCGTGCGGGCTCGCCGTGCTGTCGGTCATGGAGAACGAGCAGATCGTCGCGGGGGTGCGCCGGACGGGCGAGCTGCTGAAGGCCCGGCTCACCGCGCTGATCGACAGGTACGAGCTGCTCGCCGACGTCCGCGGCCGGGGCCTGATGATCGGCATCGAGTTCGGCAAGCCGTCCTCCCTGAAGCTGCGCAGCCGCTGGACCATGCTCCAGGCGGCCCGCAAGGGCCTGTTCGCGCAGATGGTCGTCGTCCCGCTGCTGCAGAAGCACCGGATCCTCACCCAGGTCTCCGGGGACCACCTGGAGGTGATCAAGCTGATCCCGCCGCTGGTCGTCGACGAGGCGGACGTGGAGCGGTTCGTGGCAGCCTTCACCGCGGTCATGGACGACGCGCACAGTGGCGGCGGGCTGATGTGGGACTTCGGCAAGACCCTGATCAAGCAGGCGGTGGCGAACCGCTGACGGATTTTGCCTGTGAGGCAACAAAGTTGCCTCACAGGCAAACCTGGGGCTCAATGGAGGCATGAACGCCTCGGACTCCGCGCCGGCGGCCCCGGCCCCGGACGACGGCCTGCCCGCCGTCGCGCCGCAGCTGCGCGCCCTGCGCCGGCGGACCGGCCTCACGCTGGAGGCCGCGGCCCGCGCCGCCGGGCTCTCGCCGGCTCATCTGTCCCGGCTGGAGACCGGGCACCGCCAGCCGTCGCTGCCGATGCTCCTCGCGCTCGCCCGTATCTACGGTACGACCGTCTCCGAGCTGCTCGGCGAGACGGTCGCCGACCGGGAGGCCATCGTGCGGGCCGCCGACATGGAGCCGACCCGGGCGGGCGGCTGGACGTACGTCCAGGCCGGCGCGCCCGGCCGCGGCATGCAGGCCCTGCGGGTGCGGGTGCCGTACGGCTCGCAGGGCGACATCGTGCGCGTCCACCCCGGTGAGGAGTGGCTCTACGTCCTGAGCGGACGCCTGCGGCTGCGGCTCGGCGACACCGCGCACCTGCTCGGGCCCGGCGACAGCGCGCACTTCGACTCGCTCACCCCGCACCGCCTCGCCGCCGAGGACCACGACGGCGTGGAGCTGCTGTTCGTCCACACCCTGCTGCAGAGCCCCACGGCCACGCTGTGCCTGGGGCCGCCGACCGGAGAACTCCCATGAGCAATTACGAGACCAAGTTCCCCCGTTCCCTGTGGGTCCGGCTGATCATCTACATCGCCCTCGGGCACGTCCTGGCCGGGTTCCTCTACCTGCTGTTCGCGGTGGGCGCCAAGGGCTGACACCGGTACCCGGGTCAGTCCAGCAGGCGCTCGCGCAGCCGGCCGCGGGACTCGGCCGACAGGCCCAGGCCCTGTGCGAGGTACGTGTCCACGTCGCCCCAGGTCCCCTCGATGCTCGCGAAGGCCGCCTCCAGGTACTCGGCGCGGGCGTCGAAGAGCGGGTCGAGCAGCTCCATCACCTCGGGGGTGTACGCGCTGTCCGCGCTGCCGCTGCGGCGGACCTTGTAGCGCCGGTGACCGGCGGCCGACTCCAGGTAGTCGGCGACGATCGCGTCCCGCTCGACCCCCAGGGCGAGGAGGGTCACCGCGATCGAGATCCCGGCGCGGTCCTTGCCGGCCGCGCAGTGCATCAGCGCGGGCACGCTGTCGTCGGAGAGCGCGTGCAGCACCCGGGAGTGCTCGGCGGTGCGCTCGACGACGATCCTCCGGTAGGAGGCGATCATGCGGGCCGCGCCCTTGCCGTCGTCCAGGATCGCGCGCAGCTGGTCGAGGTCGCCCTCGCGGACCATCTTCCAGAACTCGGCGCCGTCCGCCGGGTCGCTCAGCGGCAGGTTCACGTTCCGCACGCCGGGCAGCTCGACGTCGGGGCCCTCCAGCTTCTGGTCGGCCGCGTTGCGGAAGTCGAAGACCGTGTGCAGGCCCAGGGAGGCGAGGAAGGCCGCGTCCTCCTGCGTCGCGTGCGCGAGGTGGCCGCTGCGGAAGAGCACTCCGTGACGCACCCGCCGTCCGTCCACGGTCGGCAGCCCGCCGACATCACGGAAATTGCGCACTCCGGCCAGCTCCGGCTCGGTCGACGGGACCTGCTGCGTCACGGGGGCTCCTCCCGGTCGGTCGCCGCCGTCGCGGCTCGTCGGCGGGCGCTCTGTCGACCATACGGCATCGATTTCCTCGGGCAATGAGTTGTCCACAGGCATTGCCAGCGGGATGCGCGCACCTGATGATGTTGGCACTTGCGCGAATCTGTTGGCACTTGTGAGGTCTCGATGGCGGACATCGCCGAGAACGGTCGTACCTGGCTCCTGTCGGGTCCGAACAGCAGCTACGCCCTGCATCTGACCGACACGGACGAGCTGCTGCACCTGCACTGGGGGCCGCGGATCGCCCTCGCCGACGCCGAGGCGCTCGCGGTGCGCCCGCTGCCCGGCTACCGGCCCTTCGAGTCCCCGCTGGACGGCCGCGAGGAGTACCCCGTCGAGGGCGGACCCCGTTTCGTCCGCCCCGCCCTGTCCGTCCGCACCGAGGAGCGGCGCGGCACCGAGTGGCGCTTCGTCTCGTACGACACGGAAGGCGACGAGCTGCGGCTGCGCTTCGACGACGACGGCGTGGGGATCACGCTGCACTACCGGATGCGCGGCGACGTGGTCGAGCGCTGGGTGACCGTCGTGAACGGCGGCCCCGCGCGCGTGGAGCTGCTGCGGGCCGACGCGGCCACCTGGACGCTGCCCGACCGCGAGGGCTGGCGGATGTCCCAGCTGCACGGCCGCTGGGCCGCGGAGTCCCGGCTCACCGCCGCCCCCCTCACCTACGGCGAGAAGGTCATCGGCAGCCGCCGCGGCCACACCGGCCACCAGCACCTGCCCTGGGTCGCCCTCGACACCGACGCCACCGAGGAGCGCGGCGAGGTGTACGGCTGCGCGCTCGGCTGGTCCGGCTCCTGGCGCATCGCGGTCGCCCAGCTCCCGGACGCGCGCGTGCAGATCACCGGCGGCGCCGGCTACGACGACTCGGGCCTGCTGCTCCTCGCGCCGGGGGAGTCGTACACCACCCCGGTCTTCGCGGGCCTGTGGAGCGACGGCGGCTTCGGCGGCGCGAGCCGTGCCTGGCACGCCTACCAGCGCGCGTACGTCGTCCCGGACGCCGACCGGGACCGGCCCGTGCTGTTCAACTCCTGGGAGGCCACCTTCTTCGACATCTCCGAGGAGCAGCAGCTCGCCCTGGCGCGCCGGGCCGCAGAGATGGGGATCGAACTGTTCGTCGTCGACGACGGCTGGTTCGGCGCCCGCACCAGCGACCGCGCCGGCCTCGGCGACTGGACGCCCAACCCCGACCGCTTCCCGCGCGGCCTGGGACCCCTCGCCGACCGGGTGCACGGCCTGGGCATGCGGTTCGGCATCTGGGTCGAGCCCGAGATGGTCAACCCCGACAGCGACCTGTACCGCGCCCATCCCGACTGGGTGCAGCACATGCCGGGGCGCGCGCGGACGGAACTGCGCAACCAGCTCGTTCTCAACCTCGCGCGCGAGGACGTCCAGGAGTACCTCTGGGAGCGGCTGGACACCCTGCTGTCCGGTGCCGCGATCGACTATGTGAAGTGGGACTTCAACCGCTGCTTCACCGACGCCGGCTGGCCCGGGGAACCGTACCCGCAGCGCCTGTGGGTGGACCACGTCCGCGCCCTGTACGCCCTGCTGGACCGGCTGCGGGCGGCCCATCCCGGTGTCGCCTTCGAGTCCTGCTCGGGCGGCGGCGGCCGGATCGACCTCGGTGTGCTCGGCCGCACCGACCAGGTGTGGACCTCCGACAACACCGACCCGCTGGACCGGCTCGCCATCCAGCACGGTTTCTCCCAGATCCACCCCGCGCGCGTGATGGCGGCCTGGGTCACCGACAGCCCCAACACCCAGCTCAACGGGCGGGTCAGCTCGCTGCGGTTCCGGTTCGTCAGCGCCATGGCGGGTGTGCTCGGGGTGGGCGGGGACCTGACGGAGTGGAGCCCGCGGGAGCTGGCCGAGGCCCGGCGCTGGGTCGGGCTCTACAAGGAGATCCGCCCGGTCGTGCAGCACGGCGAGCTGTACCGGCTGCGTCCCCCGGCGGGCGGCCTGAGCGCCGTGCAGTACCTCCGGGGCGAGGAGACGGTCGTCCTCGCCTGGCTCCAGGCGCAGAGCCACGGCGAGCCGGTCCCGGCGGTGCGGCTGCGCGGACTCGACCCGACGGCCTCCTACGAATGCCGTGAAACGGGCGAAGTGCACCGAGGTGCCGTGCTGCTGCACCACGGGCTGCACACCGGACTGAAGGGCGACCTGGATGCGACGGTCATCCGGCTGCGCCGCATATGAACGCTCCGCACCGACCGAGGCTTTCGCCATCCCCGCAATGGATCAACCGGGGAACGGGCGGCCGCGATCGGCTGCTTGTCCGCGTACGCCCCGCTCGCTTGGGTTCGCCCACCCAACCGGACGGAACGCCGCATCCTGCCGCCGTCCGGACTCCCCACACCTGAGCCGTGCGGGCAGGAGCGGGGACCCCGGCCTCGCAGGCGCCGGGGAGGGACAGCGCCATACCCGCCAAGGGTAAGCACCGCCCCAGGACCCCGCGTCTCTCCCGCTCCCTCGCCGCCGCCCCGAGCCGGCGGCGCCGCCCTCGCGCTCCCGCTCGCCTGCCCAGCCGGCGGCGGGCGTGCGCGTCTCCACAGTGCGCGGCGGCGACTGCCTCGCGAAGATCCCAGACCGTGACCGCGGGCCGGCAGGTCGGCCCGTCCGGCGCCACCGGCAACGTGACCGGACCGCACCTGCACTTCGAGATCCGCACCACGCCGGACTGCGGCTCGGACCTGGACCCGGTCGGCTGCCTCCGCGCGCACGGCGTCCCCGTCGGCTGACACCCGCCCCCCGCTGCCCGGCGCCGCCTATTCCTGACTTGACACATAATTTAGGAGTGGCTCATCTCACCGTTCGTCAACCCCGGCCTACGGTCGCGTAGGTCACATCGAAAGGTGAATCATGGTCCGACGTGGCAGACGATTCGAAGAATGACAACGCATCAGTGATCGGGTCGTACGTGGCGGTGGGGGACAGCTTCACCGAGGGCGTCGGCGACCCCGGCCCCGACGGGGCGTTCGTGGGCTGGGCCGACCGCTTCGCGGTGCTGCTCGCCGACCGGCGACCCGAGGGGGACTTCCAGTACACCAACCTCGCCGTGCGCGGGAAGCTGCTGGACCAGATCGTGGCCGACCAGCTTCCCCGGGCCGTCGAACTCGCCCCCGACCTGGTCTCCTTCTGCGCGGGCGGCAACGACATCATCCGCCCCGGCACCGACCCCGACGAGGTCGCCGAGCGCTTCGAGAGCGCCGTGGCCCGGCTGGCCGAGGCCGCCGGCACCGTCATGGTGACGACCGGGTTCGACACCCGGCGCGTGCCCGTGCTCAAGCACCTGCGCGGCAAGATCGCCACCTACAACGGGCACGTCCGGGCCATCGCCGACCGGTACGGCTGTCCCGTCCTCGACCTGTGGTCGCTGAAGTCCGTGCAGGACCGCAGGGCCTGGGACAACGACCGGCTGCACCTGTCGCCCGAGGGCCACACCCGCGTGGCGCTGCGCGCCGGTCAGGCCCTCGGCCTGGAGATCCCGGCCGACCCGGAGCAGCCGTGGCCGCCGCTGCCGCCCCGGGGCACCCTGGACGTCCGCCGCGACGACGTCCAGTGGGCCCGCGAGTACCTCGTGCCCTGGATCGGCCGCCGCCTGCGCGGCGAGTCCTCCGGCGACCACGTCACCGCCAAGGGCACCCTCTCCCCGGACGACATCAAGCTGCGCATCGCCGCGGTGGCCTGACCCGCCGGACCGCGTCCTGCCGCCCGCCCGGGCGGCCGGGGCGCGGCCGGGTCAGGGTCCCCGGTGCGCGCGCCACGGCCGCCGCCTTCACCGTGCCCGTTCGGTCAACGTCTTCCGGTCCAGGCCCAGTTCCCGGGCGAGGGCGTCGTCCACCCACTCCTGTGCGCGGGAGCGCGCCACCGCGCCCGGGTACGACGTCAGCTGCACCGCAAGACCGTCCAGCAGCGCGGTCAGCCGCAGTGCCGTGCCGGCCGGGTCCGCGCACGCGAACTCACCGGCCGTGACACCTTCGGCGATGACCTCCGCGATCGCCGCCTTCCACGCCTTGTCAAGCTCCCGGGTGACCTCCCGCAGCGCCGGCTCGCGCAGGGCCACGGCCCAGCCCTCGATCCACAGCCGCCAGCCCTTGGCCTGCCCGGTCGGCGCGTACCAGCGCACCGCGGCCCGCAGCCGGCGCAGCGCGGTGGTCCGCCGGCCCACCACCTTGCGCAGATGCGCGAGATCGTCCTCGGCCGCGTACCCGAACGCGGCGGCGACCAGCTTCTCCTTCGTGGAGAAGTGGTACAGCACCAGCGCGTTGCTCACCCCGAGGGCCGCGGCCACGTCGGCGATCCGCACCGCCGCCACGCCCCGCGCCTCGATCTGCCCGATGGCGGCCCGCAGCAGCTCCTCCCGCCGCTCGGCCACGCTCAACCGCACTCTCGCCACGCGCTCACCCTAGTCGTAGTCGATCGCAAGTGAGCGCCGTCGGTCGCAAACGATCCCGTCCCTGGGCCTTGGCACCCGAGGCCACCGCACACGGCCCGCCATCACCGGCCGCCCGCCTGGGAGTTGTCCCCGCCCCGGGCGCCCGCGACGGCCCGGCGGACGCGGAACGGATCCCGCCGATGGCCCGGGCGGACCCCTGCCCGCCCGGACCGCCGGAGCCGCCGACCATAATGGAGGACCTCACCCACTCCACCGGGAGGTACCGTGACCGGTTCGCGATCTTCGAGCTCGGGGCTGCGCGCGCTGCGGCCCGCGGCCTTCGGCGCGGACCCGGGCGGTGAGCGCCTGGCACGTATCCGCCGCTCGCCCCACTTCAAGGACGGTGTCTTCCAGAACCCCGGCGGCCCCGCCCGCACCCGCCCCTCCGGCTCCCCCGTGGACCTCGCGAAGGTGTTCCTGGACAAGGAGACCCGGCCGCTGCGCACCCCGCAGGGCACCGTCCCGGTACACCCCACCACCTTCGCCGACCTGGCCGAACCGCCCGCGACGGGACTGCGGCTGACCTGGACGGGCCACTCCAGCGTGCTCGCCGAGATCGACGGCCACCGGGTCCTGTTCGACCCCGTCTGGGGCGAGCGCTGCTCCCCGTTCCCCTTCGCCGGGCCCAAGCGGCTGCACCCGGTGCCGCTGCCGCTGGCCGCGCTCGGCCCGGTCGACGTCGTCGTCATCTCCCACGACCACTACGACCACCTGGACCTGCCCAGCATCAGGGCGCTGGCGGACACGGACACCCTCTTCGCCGTGCCGCTCGGGGTCGGCGCCCACCTGGAGCACTGGGGCGTCCCGGCGGACCGGCTGCGCGAACTGGACTGGCACGAGTCCACCAGGACAGGCGGGCTGACCCTCACGGCCACCCCCGCCCGGCACTTCTGCGGCCGCGGCCTGCGCAACACCCAGCACACCCTCTGGGCGTCCTGGACCGTCGCCGGCGACGAGCACCGGATCTACCACAGCGGTGACACCGGCTACTTCGACGGCTTCAAGGAGACAGGTGCCGCCCACGGCCCCTTCGACGCCACGATGATCCAGATCGGCGCGTACAGCGAGTTCTGGCCGGACATCCACATGACCCCCGAGGAAGGCCTGCGCGCCCACCTCGACCTGCAGGGCGGGGCGCCGCACGGCGTGCTGCTGCCGATCCACTGGGGCACCTTCAACCTCGCCCCGCACCCGTGGGCCGAGCCGGGGGAGTGGACGCTGGCCGCGGCCGGCGCGGTCGGGCAGGCGGTCGCCCTGCCCGTGCCGGGCCGGCCCTTCGAGCCTGCCGGCGACCTGCCGACGCGGCCCTGGTGGCGCGATGTGTCCCCGCCGGTGAGTCGCACGTGGCCCGTTCCGGAGATCACCCCGGTGGCGTCTCGCGACGACCTCGACCTCGACCTCGTGGGAGAGAGCTAGCGGGAGGCTGGGCCATGCCGGTTCCGGCGCCCTGGAGGCCGCGGCTCGGGCCGTGAGGCCGCCGCCGGCGCCCGGTGCCGGGGACTAGGAGAGGCCGAGCAGGCGCTTCGCCCGGTAGGGGGAGGTGTCCAGCTTGGCGAGGACGCCCGTGCTGGCGACGTTGGGCAGGATCAGCTGGTACAGCCGCGCTATCTCCTCGCACAGGTCCGGGCCGCCCGGCAGCGCCTCGGTCACCAGCTGCACACCGGTCCAGGCGCCCACGGCCAGCCGCGCGATCTCCGCCGGGACCGCGTGCGGCAGCAGCTCGCCCCGCTCCGCGGCCTCGACGAGCAGATCCTCCCCGAGGTTGATCCAGTCCGGCCAGCGGGTGCCGAACAGGCTGCGTGCCCTGGGGTCCACGGACAGCTGGACGGCGGCGCGCAGCATCGGCTCGTGGGGCAGCCGGTGGGCGAGGACCAGGCCGAGGTCGACCCACTCCTGGAGCTTGTACGTCTGCGGCGCTGTCCCCTCGCGGGTCACGGCCCGGTCGAGCACACCGCGCGCCATCGCTTCCTTCGTCGGGAAGTGGAAGTACAGCGCGCCCCGGGTCAGCCCGGTCCGCTCGACGAGCGCCGCGATGGTGGCGGCCTCGTAGCCGACCTCGATGAAGAGGCTCGCCATGGCTTCCAGGATGGACTCACGGGTGCGGATCCCACGCTCCTGACGCGCCACTCGGCCGCCCTCCAGTCTCTGTCTCCCACGCCCTGCGGAACGTCGGTCCGTCGACCGTCCCGTCGACCATGGGCTACCGAAGGTTCGGTATGTTACCAAGTCCTCCCGGCCCGCCCGGGGGCGCACTGGGGGACGCGGAGCCGGCGACGGGGGATGCATCCGGCTCCGCGTCCCGGACGGCTTCGTCACCGGTTGACGAAGCCGCCGTCCACGGGGAGCACCGTTCCGGTCAGGAACGGGCAGTGGTCGCTCAGCAGCCAGGCCGCCGCGGCCGCGATCTCCTCGGGTGCCGCCGTACGCCCCTGCGGCGTCATCGAGTTGACCATCTGTTCCAGGCCGGGGTTGCGCCGGAACCAGTCCTCGGTGATCTCGCTGCGGGTGGTGCCCGGTGCCACGGCGTTCACCCGGATCCCCTCCGTGGCGTACTCGTCCGCCGCCGCCCGGGTCAGGCCGACCACCGCGTGCTTGGCGGCGACGTACGGCGCGGCGGCCGGGATCGCCACCAGCCCGCCCACACTGCTGTTGTTGACGATGGCGCCCCCGCCGTGCCGCAGCATCGCGGCGATCTCGTGGCGCAGGCAGTTCCACACGCCCCGGACGTTGACGTCCATGACCGTGTCGTAGACGTCGTCGGACATCAGGTGCAGCGGCGTGCGGTCGCCTCCGACGCCCGCGTTGTTGAACGCCCCGTCCAGCCGCCCGAACCCGCTGACGGCGCACTCCACGGCCCGCGCCGCGTCCTCGGGATCGGTGACGTCACAGACCACGTACTCGGCCTCGGCGCCCTTGGCCCGCAGCTGCCCGGTCAGTTCCGCCAGCCGGTCCTCCCGGCGCGCGGCGAGGACCACCGCCGCGCCCTCCCGGCAGAACACCCCGGCCGCAGCGGCGCCGATGCCGCTGCTCGCACCGGTGATCAGGACGACCTTCCCGGCGAGGAGATCACTGTTCACGCCCGTGCCCCCGCCCCGTTCGCCCTCAGGTTCCGCAAGTCCCGCGCGTACTTGGCGACGAGCGCGCGGCCGAGTCCCGGAATGTCCTGGTGCCCGGTCACGGCGCCGGCCCGGACGGCGGCCCGGAACCGCTCGGAGGGGATCACCGACCCGGGCACCGGTTCCGCGGGCTCCTTGAAGCCGTGCAGGATGGGCAGCGCCGCGTACTGCCGCTGGGCCTCGGGCAGCGCGCGCATCGCCGCCTCGAACCGCCGGTACCAGTCGGCGTAGTCGTCCACCCGCTCGATGCGGTGGCCCTCCTGCGCCAGCCAGTCGACGAAGGTGTCGAGGGAGATGCCGTCGTCGTTCGGGTTCACGAGGCTGAACGTCCGGTACTCCGACGGGGACCGGGGTGCGGTACGACCGCCCAGGGCGACCACGGCCGCAGCGGTGAAGTCGACCGGCAGACCGTCGTAGTGGGCCCGTTCGGCGTTCCCGCGGTAGAAGGTGCGCGGCGCGATCCCGGTGGCGAGCACACTGAACAGCAGACGGCTGAACATGTCGGGGACGTTCAGCTGTCCGCCGTAGCGGCTGTGCGCGAGGATCATGTTGGACCGGAAGACGGTGACCGGCAGACCGCACAGGTCGTGCGCCTCCCGCAGCAGCACCTCGCCGGCCCACTTGCTGGTCGCGTACCCGCCGGCGTAGCCGCCGTCGACCGGCTGGAGGGGCATGGCGACCCGGGGGTCGGCGTCCTCGTCGAGGGCCGGCTGTCCCGGCCGCGAGGTCGCGACCGCGACACTGGAGATGTAGGTGAACGGTTTCATCCGGCCGGTGAGGGCCAGCTGGACGAGCTCGGCGGTGCCGACGACGTTGGCCTCGAAGAGGTGCGGATAGGGCAGGACGTGGTTCACCAGCGCGCCGGCGTGCACGATCAGATCCACCTCGCCGGCCAGCCGGTCCCAGGACGCCTCGTCCAGGCCGAGCCGCGGTTCGGCCATGTCGCCGGCCACGACCTCCAGATGGTCCGCGGCCAGCTCCTCGTACGTCCGCACCAGCTCCGGGTCGCCGCTGTCGAAGGCCGCGTCCAGCCGCCGCCTGGCCGCGGCGGCGTCCTTCCCGCGCACCAGGGCGATCAGCCGGCCGCCCGCCGGCGCCAGCGTGCGCAGCCACTCCAGGGCGAGGAAGCGGCCCAGATAGCCGCTCGCGCCGGTCAGCAGCACGGTGCGCGGCTCCCCCGCCGCGCGGGGCAGCGCCCGGGCGTCGGTGAGGATGCGCGCCTCGACGAACCTGTCGAGGGTGAGGTCCTTGGCGTGGACCTCGGCCGCGCCCTCGCCGTGCACCGAGGCGAAGGTGGGCCGCCCCGCGGCCGTCCGGCGCCGGGCCTCGATCTGCCCGGCCAGGTGCCGGAGGTCGTACGCGGGGCTGATGACCACGTCCACCGGCACCCGCACGCCGAAGGTCTCCTCAAGCAGGTTCGAGAAGGACACCGCGGACAGCGAGTCCCCGCCCAGGTCCCTGAAGCGCGCCTCCGGGCCGACCTCGGTCATCGACCCGGCCAGCAGCGCCCGGGCGGCCCGCTGCACCGTCTCCAGCACCGGCCGGTCCGCGCCGGTGCGCCGGATCTGCGCCAGTTCCCCCTGCTCGCGGGCGGCCGTGTCGGCGTACAGCTGCTCAAGGCGCTCGCCGTAACGTTCCACCAGCCGGGGCCACAACAGTTTGCGGTGGTCCGAGAGCAGGCCGTTGGCCTGGCTGAACGGTTCGGTCTCGATCAGGAAGTCACGGGGAATCTCGTACGAGTTGAGCCCGGTCTTCCTGGCCAGTGCCTGGAACGACCCGCTCAGCCGCTGCCGCAGGGCCGGCTCGTCGCCGTCGAACGCGCCCAGGGCCTCGACGGTGGGGACGACGACGGCGAGGAGGTAGGACCGTTCGCTGTTGCCGTACACGAAGATCTGCCGCACCAGCGGGCTCGCGGCGAAGACGGCCTCCAGCCCGGAGGTGGCGACGAACTCGCCCTGGGACAGCTTCAGCACGTTCTTGCGGCGGTCCACGATGGCGATCCGGTCGGGTTCCAGCTCCGCGACGATGTCACCGGTCCGGTAGTAGCCGTCCTCGTCGAACAGCTCCGCAGACAGCTCGGGCTGCTTGTAGTAGCCGGGGATGACGGCGTCGGTCCTCAGCAGGAGTTCGCCGCGCGGGTGCGGTGAGTCGGTGCGGAAGTAGCCGAGTTCGGGCACGTCGGCGAGCTTGTAGTCGACCACCGGCGGGCGCAGCAGCACACCGTCGACCGAGACTCCGGCGGCCTCGGTGGAGCCGTAGACGTTGTGCAGTTCGAGGCCCAGCAGGGACTCGACGAACGCGGTCAGTTCGGCGGAGAGCGGCGCGGAGCTGTTGCTGGCCCAGGTGACCCGGCCACCCAGGACGTTCTCCCGGATGTCCGCGCGGACCTCGGCCTCGGCCACCGCGCGGTCCGTGCCGGCGGCCGTGCGCCGGTCCACCTCGCTGCGGTAGCGCTGGTGGAGCATCTCGCTCACGCGGGGCACCAGGGACAGTTCCGTGGGCCTGGCCAGGGCGATGTCCTCGAAGAACGTCGACAGATCGCTGCTGGCCGTGAAGTAGCTGGTGCCGCCGCGCACCATGGTGGCCTTCAGCGAGGAATGCCCGGCCACATGGCTCATCGGCATGTAGTGGAAGGTGACCGCGTAGGTCTCGTCGAAGAGCTTCGCCCAGGCCCCGCCCCACATCGCCCTGGCCAGCCGCTCGGTGTACATGGCCCCCTTCGGCGTACCGGTGCTCCCGGAGGTGTAGATGAGCATCGCCAGCGGGTCCTCGCCGTCGGCCGCCGCGAACAGCGGGGCCCCGGGCAGGCCGGCGCCCCGCTCGGCGATGTCCGCCAGGGTGTCCACGACCACGGCGGGCCGGGTCCTCGCGAGGCGCTCGCGGGCCGCGGCGAGGGTCTCACGGTGGTCGTCCGCCTCGGGGTGGACGTCGAAGACCACGAGCCGTCGCACCGAGTCGTTGTCACGTATCAGGTCGACCGCGGCGTCCAGGCGCTCCAGGCTCGCGGCCACGACGAACGGCTCGGTCTCCGCGAGGATCGACCGCAGCTGGGCCGGCGCGGCGCTGGTCTGGAGCGGGACCGTGACGGCTCCGAGATGGATGCAGGCGAGGTCGATCGTCGCGTAGTCGCGGCTGGTGAAACCGAGGAGGGCGACCCGGTCCCCGGCGGTCAGCGGGTGGTCCGGCCGGTGGTGCCACTCACTGGCGACCGCCCGGACCCGCGCCCACAGCTCGCGGTAGCTGGTCGTCTCGTATCGGGGCAGCAGCCGCATCGCGACCCGGCCCGTGCCGGGGTCCCGCGTGAACTCCTTCACGCGTTCTCCGACGGCGGGGCGGTCCGCGTGGCGCTCCATGAGAGATGCCACCACTTGCGCAAGTCGCATGCTGAGTCTCCGCGTCGCAGGATTGGCCGGCTTCAGGGATGAGGAAGAGGACGGCTGACGGGCGCGTACGCCACGCTTGCAGCTCGTCACCCGAAGATAGGCACAGGGCGACGGGATCCCGGAGCAATCGGCCGACGATCTGTCATGTCGGCGGCGGGCGGCCCCTGGTCAGGGCCGCAGCACCACCTTGCCGGCCGTGCGCCGGGCCAGCAGGTCCTCATGGGCGCGGCGGGCCTCGGCGAGCGGGTACGGCGGGTGCACCACCGGCTTGAGGCTGCCGTGCGCGGTCAGCGACAGCAGTTCCCGGAGGGGGCCGGTGAACGCGCCCGGCGCGGCCAGCGTGGGGCGCAGCCAGAAGCCGACGACGGCGGCGTTCAGCCGGCCGAGACGGGCGGGGTCGACGGGAGTGAACCCGGTCCGCGCGGAGTTGCCGTAGCTGACCAGGCGTCCGCCCGGGGCGAGTGAGTCCAGGGCGCTGTCGAAGAGTTCACCGCCGACGGCGTCGAGGATCACGTCGGCGCGCTCGGCCAGCGGGTAGCCGACGGCGGCGTCCGCGCCGAGGTCCAGGGCGAGCCGCCGCTTCCCGGGGGTGGAGGCCTGTGCCCAGACCCGCCCGGCGCCGAACTGTCCGGCCAGCTGTACGGCGAGGGTGCCGACACCGCCCGCCGCGGAGTGCACGACCACGGTCTCGCCCGCGCGGATCCGGGCGGCGGTGCGCAGCAGGTGCCAGGCGGTCAGGCCCTGCACCAGCAGGGCGAGGGCGGCCCCGGCGTCCAGGTCCTCGGGGATCTCGGTCAGGGCGGACTCCTTCGCCACCGCCTGCTGCGCATAGCCGTGGGACACGCGTGCCAGCACCCGCCGGCCGTCCTCGGTCCGACCCACGACCTCGCTGCCGGGGATGTGGGGCAGCGCACCGGCGTCCAGGTAGGAGCCGTCCACCTGGTGGATGTCGGCGAAGTTCACCCCGGCGGCCTCGACGGTGATCAGGACCTCGCCGGGCCGGGGCCGCGGGCGGGGTACGTCGACGACGGTGAGCACTTCGGGACCGCCGAAGCGGTCGAACCGTATGGCGATCATGCCGGGCACGATATCGCGCCACTGTCGGTGACGTTCCGTACCCGGTGTGCCGGTGACGTGGTAGGAGTGGGAGGCGGTGCACGGCGCGGGGGAGCGCGGGCCGTCCGTGGCCGGGCATCCGGCAGCGCCGCCCGGCAGGTCCGCGTGCGGTCACTTCCCGCTCACCTCTGCCGTTTCTTCGTTCCCCTTCTCCCGGAGTGCGCCTCGTGATGCAGGACCGTGCCGCAAAGACGCGACGACAACTGATCCGCTCCGCCGCCGAGCTCTTCGAACGGGACGGATTCGCCGGGGCCTCCATCGGGCAGATCTGCGCCCGGGCCGACGTCAGCCGCGGCGCGCTCCACTTCCATTTCCGGAACAAGCAGGCCCTCGGTGAGGCGGTCGAGTCGACCGCGAGGGAGATCCTGCTGTGCGTGACCGGGCAGGTCCCGGCCGGGCACCCCGCACCGCTGCAGGTCCTCGTCGACACCTCGCACGCGCTCGCCGAGCGGGTGTCGTGCGACCTGGTGCTCCGCGCCGGATTCGGCCTTGCCCACGACGCCGGCTGGCACAGCGAGGTGAGCCTGTGGCAGCACTGGCGGCACTGGGTGCGCGGGCTGCTCGATCTCGCCCGGCGGCAGGGGAGTCTGGCGGTCGACGCCGATCTTGACGACGCCGTTTCCGCCATCACTGCGCTGATGGCCGGGCTGGAGGGGCTGGAACGGGAACCGGGCGGCGACCGGATCGCGCAGTCGGTGACGCCGTTCTGGCGGCTGGTGCTGCCGCGGCTGGCAGCGGAGCCGGTGCGGGACCGGATCGAGGCCGCGGGCAGCTTCGCCGCCGCGGCCGGCGAACCGCCGCTGGACCGCTGGCAGTCGGAGGGCGATGCGGCGCCTCACGCGTGCGGCTCGATGTCCGACCCGGAGCTGTGCTGTGTCCCCCGCCGGGAGATGAGCGGTTCCGCGTCGTGAGCCCGGCGCCACGGCTCCGCGGGGAACGCCGGGCCGCTGTCGGCGGCCGGTGCCCGTCCGGACAGCGCTGCCGTGTCCCTCGGGAGCCGTGAGAGTCCGTCAGCGGGGCACGGCGGTCGGGAAGGTCCGGGCCGGGGGTGCGCCGGCACGCTCCGGCCCGTGCTGTGCGGCGCGCTGTGCCATGCCGTCGAGGAGGGTCTCCAGACCCAGTTCGAAGTCGTCCTCGGTCGCCCTCAACGGTGACTGCTCGGGCTTGTCGCCGCCGGTGAGCAGTTGCTGGGCCAGGTGCTGGATGCAAACGCCCTGTACGTACGACCACACGGCGATCGAGAAGGACCGTGCGAGGTCCGGGTCGTCGGTGAGGTCCGCGAGCGCGTCGACCATCCAGTCGAGGCACGAGGTGTCCGAGAAGTGCCGGGCGGAGCTCGACGTCACCAGCGCCCAGGGGTGGGTGCAGTACACCTCCCAGTCGAGCCGGGCCGCGAGCCTCATCGCCTCGCGCCAGTCAGGCGGCGCGGGTTCCGGATAAGGGTGTTCGTTGCACGCCGCGCGGGTGATCGCGGTGATCAGCGCGTCCTTGTTGGCCACATGCCGATAGAGCGACATGACGCCCGAGTCCAGCTCGGTCGCCAGGCGCCGCATCGAGAGCGCGGCGATTCCCTCGGCGTCCGCGATACGCATCGCGGCCGCCACGATCGCGCCCCGCGACAGGCCGCGTGAAGTCACTTGCCTGCCTTGTGCATTGAAGGTCATGGGGTACTATACCCAACAGTCTGCGTACACCGTACGCACAGTTTTCGCGTACGCCGTACGCGCGGCTCGTACGGACACCCGTACGCCGGTTTATCGCGTACGCCGTATGCAGCGTTTTCGCCACCTCTTTGCACCTCCTCCTGAAAGGTTGCCCCCCGTGACTTCCCTCGATTTAGTCGCGGAGCGTGCCGACCGGCGGGCCTGGCTGGGTCTCGTCATCGTCCTCGGCCCGGTCGCACTCGTCGCGATGGACGGCTCCGTCCTCTATCTCGCGATGCCGAGCATCACGTCCGCGATCACGCCCAGTACCGACCAGGCGCTGTGGATCCTGGACATCTACGGCTTCGTGGTCTCGTCCCTGCTCATCGCCTTCGGCAACCTCGGTGACCGCTACGGCCGCCTCAAGTTCCTGGTGACCGGTGCGGCGGTCTTCGGCGCCGGCTCGGCGGGCGCCGCGTTCGCGCCGAACCCCGAGATCCTCATCGCCTGCCGTGCGCTGATGGGGCTCGGCGGCGCCACCCTGCTGCCCGCCGGGCTCGCCATCATCGGCAACCTCTTCCACAACCCCAGGCAGCGCTCCCAGGCCATCGGCATCTTCGCGGCGACGTTCGCCGCCGGGTTCGCGGCCGGACCGGTGATCGGCGGCCTGCTGCTCAGCCGTTTCGACTGGGGCTCGGTCTTCCTCATCAACCTTCCGGTCGTGGTGCTGTTCGTGGCCTTCGCCCCGGTGCTGCTGCGTGAGGTCCGCACCTCCAACCCCGGCCGGGTCGACGCCGTCAGCGTGGTGCTGTCCGCCGTCGGCATCCTGCTGGCCGTCTACTCGGTCAAGACGGCGGCGGCGGAGGGTTTCTCCGCGACGCAGCTCGTCATCGGGCTCGTCGGCGTCGCCGTCCTGGTGTGGTTCGTGCGCCGTCAGCTCACGCTGGAGTACCCCCTGCTGGACCTGCGGCTGTTCAAGGACCACGTCTTCGCCGTCGCGATCCTCACCGGCCTGCTCTCGCTCGTCGCCTGGGCCGCCGCGGGCTATCTGAGCGGCATGTACCTCCAGTCGGTCCTCGGGTACAGCGTCCTGACGGCGGCCCTGCTGGCGCTGCCGGGCGCGGCGGTCCTCACCGCCTCGTGCATCGGGGCGAGCGGCGTGGTGGACCGGATCGGCAAGCGGTCGGCGCTCATCGCCTCGCACTTCTTCATGGGCTTCGGTCTGCTGCTTCTGCTGCTGACCAGCACCGAGCACGGCGTGGCGGCGTTCATCGCCTCCACCGTCGTCACCGGCGTCGGCTACGGCTTCTCCTTCAGCCTGGTCGCGGACACCGCCGTCGCGGCGGTGCCGGCCGAGCGTGCCGGGTCGGCCGCGTCGATCGCCGAGACCAGCAACGAGCTGGGCAACGCGCTCGGCATCTCGCTGCTCGGCTCGCTCGCGGCCCTCGTCTTCCGGCTGGCCGGCCCCGACGTGGCGGGCACGCTCGACGAGACGCTGGACACGCCGGGGCTGTCCGCGGCCGCCGCGGCAGAGGCCAAGGACGCCTTCCTCAGCGGTCTGCACGTCGCGGTCGGCGTGGCGAGCGTGCTCTGCCTGGCCCTCGGCGTACTCGCCCTGCGCTGGGTGCCGAAGGAGGACGCTACGGCCGCCGGCGCGGGCGCGGAGACCGAGACGGCGGCGACGCACTGACGCACCCGCCCTTCCGGCCCTGCGGTCCGGCCCCTGACGCCAGGGGCCCGGCCACGGGGCCGAGGCGTGTTCCCGTGCGGTGCCGCCGGAGCAGGAGCCGTGACGACAGCGGCCGGACGGCCCCCGGCCTCGACCGCCTCCGCCCGCCGGGGCCGCACAGGTCCGCTCCCCTCGAACGTCAGGCGCGCGAACGTCAGGCGCGCGTGCGGTAGTCGACACGGAAGGCGGGCTCGTCCCCCTGGATCCCCGTGACCCGGAGGGCACCCGGCTCCGGCAGCGGCTCGGTCTCGATCCAGCACGGCTGGTCGAACTCGACGTACCGCCAGTAGGTGGCCTCGATCCCGGCCGGGGCGAAGGGGGCCGGGGAGCAGTGGGCCCGCGCCGCCTGGTCGGCGGACTCCAGCAGGGCCAGGCCCGGCACATGGTCGACGGGGTGGTCGAAGAGGAGATGGTTGCCCGGGTCGTTGCGCAGCAGCCAGCGGCCCGGGCGGTCCCCCGCGGCGAGTGCCACGTCCGCCGCGCAGGCGCGCCCGACCGACCGGGCGTCCAGGGGCGCCGGCACCGGCCACGCCCCCCAGTCCACGGTGCGCCGGGCACCGCGGACACGTCCGTAGACCCGTTCCGAGATCCAGGCGAACTCGCTCTCGGCGCGGGCCACCGTCACCCCGTCCCGCCGCACGTGGAAGGACATGTGCAGCGCGCTCGCCGTACGCCGCCTGCCCCCGCTCTCCGACACGGTGACGTGCACGTCCAGCGCCGAGGTCCGGCCGCGGGGTATGCGCAGGCCCGGCGCGATGCTGAAGGAGAGCGTGCTCAGCATGGTCTGGTGGGTCAGCGGCACGCCGAACGCGGCGTGCGCGACGACCAGTCCGGTCTGCCGGACGGTCTGTGCCAGGACGCGCGGATCGTAGGGCAGGTCCCCCTGGACGGCGGGCCACGTGACCCCCAGGGTGAACTCCCGGGCGGTCAGCCGCTCCCAGCCGGTGACGAATAAGTACTCCTCGCGCCGCAGATGGGCATAGGAGCACAGGAGAGCCGGCGACGGGGCGTGCGGGTGCGGGGCGAGAGTGAGGTCGTTCAACGGTCCCCCTGGTCTGTGGTGTCAGGCCACACTCGTTACGCTGTTAAAGTACCGGATCTCCGTTCGGTTTTTTACATAGTAAGTGTGAAGCCAAGCACTGGTAAAGGCGTTGACCGGGAGGAGCTGCGTGGGGAGGCAGGAACGGGCGGTCCACACCCGGCGGGTCATCCTTGAGGCCGCCGCCGCGATGTTCAACGAGTTCGGGTACGACGCCACCACCATCGGCGGCCTCATCGAGCGCACCCGGCTCACCCGCGGAGGCCTGTACTTCCACTTCGCCTCCAAGGAACAGCTGGCACGCGCCATCCTCGACGAGACGGCGGCCCTGGCACCGGTTCCGCCGCAGGCCGTGAAGCTGCAGGAGTGGGTCGACACCGCGCTGCTGCTCGCCTACCGCCTGCCCCGCGACCCGCTGCTCGGCGCCACCGTCCGGCTGTCGGTCGACCTCAGGGCCCGCCGGCTGTTCGGCACCTGCTGGCCCCGGTGGATCGACGCGGGCGAGGAGTTGCTGCGCGCAGCCCGCGAGCAGGGGGAACTGCTCGGCCATGTCGAGCCGTCGGAGGTGGCGCGGCTGCTCACCGCCTCCTGGACCGGGATCCGGCTGATCACCGAGGCCCTGCCCGAGGGCGAACTCTGCAAGGAGGTCTCCGTCTTCCTGGAGTTGGTCCTGCCCAACATCGCCCGCCCCGGGGTGCTGGCGAAGCTCGACACCTCGCCGCACCGGGCCGTCGCCCTCGCCCGGTCCACCTGAGGCGGACCGCCCTCCCCGCCGCCGCGCGGCCGGCCCGCCGGCCGGCTCGTGTGAATGTGCGACCCGTCGTGCATGCTTCGTACGGAAACAGGACGTGAGTCCTTTTCCGGGGCGGCGGAGGCGAACGGGGGAGCGAGTTGCTGAACCGGCGGGAAGACGGGGAACCGGCGGCCGAGGGGCCGGCGGCGAAGGTCCTGGACGCCGAGCTGTGCCGGGCGCTGTTCGGTTCGCTGCCGCGCAGCGGGCAGCGGGTGAAGGCCGAACAGTACGTCCGCGGACTGCTGTCCGTGCGCGGGCGCAAGACCCTGCGGAGCATCGCGGCACACTTCGACGGGGCGTCGGCACAGCAGAACGTGCACCACTTCATCGCCGCCTCGCCCTGGGACTGGGTGCGGGTCCGGCACGACCTGGCCCGGCAGGCGCAGCGGGTCCTGAACCCGCTGGCATGGGTGATCGACTCCCTGGTCGTCCCCAAGGCGGGTCCGCACTCCGTCGGCGCCGATCCGCAGCCCACCGCGCTGGGCACCGTCAACGGCCAGCGGGCGGTGGGCACCTGGCTCGCGTCGGAACGGGCGGCCGTCCCGGTCGACTGGCAGTTGCGCCTGTCCGCCCGCTGGACGGCCGATCCGCTGCGGCAGCGGGCGAGCGTGCCGGCGCACGCCGTGCCGGGCACCGTGGAGGAGTGCGTACGGCAGGCCGTCGCCGGGCTCATGGGCGTCGGCGACATGCCGCCGCTGCCGGTGGTGGTGGACGTCGGGGAGGCCGACGGCGCCTGCCTCGCCCGCCTGCTGGCGGCGACGGGGCTGCCGTTCGCGGTGCGGGTGGATCCGGCCACGCCCGTGCGGATCGACCGGTCGCTGCTGCCCAGGTTCGGCGATCTCCAGCGGACCGCCGGGGAGTTGGCCGAGTCCCTGCCGCACCTGCGTCAGCAGGTCAACCCCGGTGACGGGCGCACGACGGCGGCGGCGATACCGGTGTCGGCGTCACCGCCGGGGCGGGAGGCCCTGACGCTGCTGGGCGAGTGGCTTCCCGGCCGCCCGGCGGTGCGCGGGCTGTGGCTCGGCAACTTCGGCGCCGACCACCTGGTGCCCGCGCTCCGGCTCACCCGGCTGCCGGGCGTGGTCGAGCGGGACCGCGCCGAGATCTCCGACGGGGTCGGGCTGCGGGACTTCGCGGGACGGTCCTTCCCCGGCTGGCACCGGCACATCACGCTGGCGTCCGTCGCCCACCTGGTCGTCGCGGCGGCCCGCTCGGGGGCGGTGGACGTCCGGGCGGGGATCCCCGGCGATGTCCTGTGATGTCCCCCTCATCAACAGGACTACCGTTCGGTAACTTGACACTCTCTGTTGATCGGTGATGGCTCACCTCCAGTGCTGCCCCTTACGCTCTGGCTGGGCCTCACTCTGGGCTCCCGTTCGATCACAGCGGATGTGCCGCGAGCACGGGTTGGATCATCAGATAGGAGATTCATGCTCAGCCTCGACCTGCGTCCCACGACCGCAGCACGAGGGACGCTCCCCACGCCCTTTCCGTCCAGCTCCCACGACGACGTCCTCAGCGAGATCTCCTCGATGCTCTTCGCGTCCCTGTCCCGGAGCGACCAGTGCAGAAAGGCCATGCAGTACTTACGGGGCTTGCTGGAGACACCTGGGCGCAAATCCATACGCAACATCGCGGCCCTGCTCGGCGAGCAGGTGTCGGAGCAGAACCTCCACCACTTCATCTCGGCCTCCACCTGGGACTGGACCCCTGTTCGCCGGGCGCTCGCCGAGCACTGGATCGCCGCCTGCCCACCGCGGGCCTGGGTGGTGCAGCCGGTCATCATTCCCAAGACCGGCCGGCATTCCGTCGGGGTGGACAAGCACTTCTTCCCGACGCTGGGCCAGGTGCTGAACGCCCAGCGCGCCATCGGTGTGTGGGCCGCCTCGGACACCGCCGGCGCCCCCGTCAACTGGCGTCTGCACCTGCCGCAGACCTGGCTCAAGGACGATGAGCGGCGCAGCCAGGTGTCGATCCCCGCCGGGGTGCCGGTGGAGACGCTGAGCGAATCCGTCGTCGAGGCGTGCCTGGAGGCGGTGACGCGCTGGCAGCTGCCGGTGCGGCCGTTCGTGCTCGACTCCTGCGAGGTGCACGCCCTGCCCATCTTCGCGAAGCTGCACGCCGCGGGCATGCCGGTGCTCGTGAGCGTCTGCGAGGACCAGCCGCTCACCGTCGCGGACCCCGCGCTGCCCGGCACCGGGCAGGGGCCGCTGACGGCCGAGCAGATCGTGATCGCGGCCAAGGACCTGCGGCGGCCCGTCCTGGCCGGCGGACCGAGATCCGGTACGGCGCCGTGGACCCACTGGGCCGCGACCGTACGGGTCACCGGTCCGTCCCTGCCCGGGCCGTCCTCGGGGCGGGGCGAGGTGCATCTGCTGGGGATCGGCGAGGAGGGCGGCCCCTGGCCGGCCAAGCTGTGGCTGACGAACCTCACGACCGCCCCGGCGGCCTCCCTGTTGCGGCTGAGCCGGCTGGCCGAGCGGGTCGACACGGACTTCGCGGAGATCACCGACCGGGTGGGCATCCGGGACTTCTCCGGGCGGTCCTTCGACGGATGGCACCGCCACGTGACGCTGGCCTCGGCCGCCCACGCGGTCGTCGCGCTCGCCCGGAGCGCGCAGTGAACCGCGCCTGACCCCGCACCCCCCCCCGGACCGGCGGGGGGGGGGGGCCCCCGCCCCCCCCCCCCCCCCCCCCCCGCCCCCCCCCCCCTGACGGAGTACCGCGCACCTTGTTGGCGGCACGGCGGAATCCGTCGGACGATCTGGTGCGTCACCGGGATGTCGCGCTCTGCCTCTTTTCCCGTGATCCCCTTTTCCCTTTCCTGCGCCCCGCACACCGGCGTACGCCTCGTCGCGATTGGAGAAACCAGTGGACGACGCTCTGCTCGACATCCGGTATGAACAGGCGTTGCAGCAGCCCCCCTGGGAGGACGAGGCACAGGTGCTGCGGGTGCGCAAGGAACTCGCCGCCCGCCCCCCGCTCGTCGACGCCGAGGACGTGCGCACCCTGCGCTCCATGCTGGCGCAGGTGGCCGAGGGCACCGCCCATGTGGTGCAGGCCGGCGACTGCGCGGAGGACCCCGCCGAGTGCACCGCGGACCATGTCGCCCGCAAGGCGGGCCTGTTGAACATGCTCGCCGGGCAGCTGGAGATGGACACGAGCCGGCCCGTGGTGCGGGCCGGCCGGATGGCCGGCCAGTTCGGCAAGCCCCGCTCCCGCCCCACCGAGCGGATCGGAGACCTGGAACTCCCCGTCTACCGGGGCCACATGGTCAACAGCCCGGAGCCCGACCCCGTACGTCGCCGCCCCGACCCGGAGCGGATCCTGTCCGGCTACGGGGCCGCCCGCGAGGTGATGGGCTGCCTCGGCTGGCTCGACACCCCCGGACAGGCGCGCATCGGCGCCCCCGTCTGGACCAGCCACGAGGCCCTGCTGCTGGACTACGAGGTCCCGATGCTGCGCCGGCAGCCGGATGGACGGCTCCTGCTCACCTCCACGCACTGGCCCTGGATCGGCGAGCGCACCCGGCAGCTCGACGGCGCCCATGTCGCCCTGCTCGCCGACGTCGCCAACCCGGTGGCCTGCAAGGTCGGCCCCACCATGACGGCCGGCGAACTGCTGGCCCTGTGCGAACGGCTCGACCCGCGCCGGGAGAAGGGCAGGCTCACCCTCATCGCCCGGATGGGCGCCGGGAACGTGGCCGAGCGGCTGCCCTCGCTGGTGGCGGCCGTGCGCGCCGCCGGACATCCGGTGATCTGGCTGACCGACCCCCTGCACGGCAACACCGTCACCACCCCCGACGGCTACAAGTCCCGCTTCCTGGAGACGGTCACGCGCGAGGTCGACGAGTTCCAGCACGCGGTCGGCGCGGCGGGCGGTGTCGCGGGCGGCCTCCACCTGGAGACCACGCCGGACGACGTCACCGAGTGCGTGCGCGACGCCTCCGAGACCGGCCGGGTCGGGAGCCGGTACACGAGCCTGTGCGATCCGCGGCTCAACCCCGTGCAGGCCCTGGCCGTGGTCTCGGCCTGGTGGATGACCGGGCGGAGCGTTCGGCCCGCGGCGGCCTGAGCGGCCCGCTGCGGCGCCGGCGCGGCCGGCCGCGCCCACGCGGCGGAGCCGCAGACCGATACGTCCCGCGCCCCCTCCGGGGCGCCGCACCACCCCCGTTCTTCGCCCGAGGAGAGGACAGTCATGGCGGGCATACCCCCCATCGAGCCGTACCCGTTGCCGTCGGCGGACGACCTGCCGGCCAACACCGCCCGCTGGTCCGCCGATCCGGACCGTGCGGTACTGCTTGTCCACGACATGCAGCGGTACTTCCTGCGGCCGTTGCCCGCGTCCCTGCGCGAGCCGCTGGTGCACAACGCCGCCCTGCTCAAGGAGCGTGCCGACGCCGCCGGCATGCCGGTGGCCTACACGGCGCAGCCCGGCGGTATGAGCGAGGAACAGCGGGGCCTGCTCAAGGACTTCTGGGGACCGGGGATGCGGGTGGATCCCGCGGACCGGGAAGTGGCGGAGCCGCTGGCACCGGGCCCGCGGGACCGCGTGTTCACCAAGTGGCGCTACAGCGCCTTCTTCCGCTCCGGGCTGCTGGAGTGGATGCGTGAGCAGGGCCGCGACCAGCTGGTCCTGTGCGGTGTGTACGCCCATGTCGGGGTGCTGATGACCGCGGTCGAGGCCTTCACCCACGACATCCGCACCTTCCTCGTCGCCGACGCGGTCGCGGACTTCTCCGCCGAGTACCACCGGCTGGCCGTCGAGTACGCCGCCCAGCGCTGCGCCGTCGTCACCACCACCGGCAGCCTCCTCGACCAGACGGAAACCAACACCGTGGCCGGAGCGGCCGTATGACCGCGCCCGCCGACCTCCTCGCCCGCGTGCTGACGCGGAATCCGCCCGCCTTCGCGCTGCTGTACCGTCCGCACACCGGCGCGGCGGACACCGTGGACGTCCTGTCCGGTGAGGTCTCCGTCCCCCGGACGCTGGCGGACCTGCCCCTGCCCGACCAGGCGGCGCCCGCCGACGGCCCCCGGCACGAGCTGCTGACGCTCGTCCCGTACCGGCAGATCGCCGAGCGTGGCTTCGCCGGCCCCGACGACGGTGCGCCGCTGATCGCGATGACCGTCACCGACCAGGCCGTGCTCCCCCTGGACGAGGTGCTGCGCCGGCTGCCGGACGTGCCGATCGAGATGACCGGCGGCGACTTCGACGTGGACGACGAGACCTACGCCGACACGGTCCGCCGGGTCATCGCCGACGAGATCGGCACCGGCGAGGGCGCGAACTTCGTCATCAAGCGGTCCTTCGTCGCCGACATCTCCGGCTACACCCCGTCCAGCGCGCTGTCGTTCTTCCGCCGGCTGCTGCGCGGCGAGTCGGGCGCCTACTGGACGTTCGTCGTCCACACCGGCGAGCGGACCTTCGTCGGTGCGACGCCCGAACGGCACCTCAGCCTCGACGGCGGCAACGCCGTCATGAACCCCATCAGCGGCACCTACCGCTATCCGCCCACCGGGCCGGCCCTGTCCGGGGTGCTGGACTTCCTCGCCGACCGCAAGGAAGCCGACGAGCTGTACATGGTCGTCGACGAAGAGCTGAAGATGATGGCCCGGATCTGCGACACCGGCGGCCGGGTCGTGGGCCCGTACCTCAAGGAGATGACCCGGCTCGCGCACACCGAGTACTTCATCGAGGGCCACAGCACCCGCGACCCGCGCGAGATCCTGCGCGAGTCGCTGTTCGCCCCCACCGTCACCGGCAGCCCGCTGGAGAGCGCCTGCCGGGTCATCAGCCGGTACGAGCCCGAGGGCCGGGGCTACTACAGCGGCGTCGCGGCCCTCATCGGCCGCGACGCCCACGGCGGCCGCACGCTGGACTCGGCCATCCTCATCCGCACCGCCGACATCGACGCCACGGGCCGGGTGCGGATCGGCGTGGGCGCCACGCTGGTCCGCCACTCGGACCCGGACTCCGAGGTCGCCGAGACCCGGGCGAAGGCGGCCGGACTGGTGGCCGCGCTCCAGGCGGACGGAACGGCCGCCGGGCAGGCCCGCGCCGCCGGTGCCGTACGCTTCGGCGGCCATCCGGAGGTGCGGGCCGCGCTGGAGCGGCGCAACGCCACGCTCGCGGGGTTCTGGCTCGCCGGGGACGGGGGACGGCGGCGGGCCGTGCCGGGCCTGGCGGGCAGCCGGGTGCTCGTCGTGGACGCCGAGGACACCTTCACCTCGATGATCGGCCACCAACTGCGGTCCCTGGGACTGGACGTGACGGTACGCCGCTTCGACGACCCGTACTCCTTCGACGGTCACGACCTCGTCGTCCTGGGCCCCGGGCCCGGCGACCCGCGCGAGGCCGGCCACCCCAAGATCGCCCATCTGCGGTCGGCGGTCGAGACCCTGCTCACCGAGCGGCGGCCCTTCCTCGCGGTCTGCCTCAGCCACCAGGTGCTCAGCATGCGGCTCGGTCTGCCCCTGGTCCGCCGGGAGGTGCCGAACCAGGGCGTGCAGCAGGAGATCGCCTTCTTCGGTGCCCGCGAGCGGGTCGGCTTCTACAACACGTTCGCCGCACGCAGCTCCGAGGACGAGGCCGAGGTCGAGGGCGTCGGCCGGGTGGAGGTCGGCCGCGACCCGGAGACCGGTGAGGTGCACGCGCTGCGCGGCCCCCATTTCGCCTCCATGCAGTTCCACGCCGAGTCGGTGCTCACCGAGGACGGTGTGCGCCTCTTCGGCACCCTGATGACGGACGTCCTGGGCGTCCGGCTGTGACCGCACCGGGGGCGGCCGGCGACCCGGCCGGCCGCCCCCGCACACCCGTCGCCCCGAGAGGACGACCGGCCATGCCCGCCGACCCGCTTGCCCACACCGCCCGTGTCCCGGGCTCGAAGAGCATCACCAACCGCGCCCTGCTGCTGGCAGCCGCCGCGGCCGGCACGACCACCCTGACGGCCCCGCTGGTCAGCGACGACACCCTGGCCTTCCGTACGGCCCTCGCCGGCCTCGGCGCCACCGTGACCGCGGCCCCGGACGACGCTTACTGGACGGTCACCGGGCTGGGCGGAGGCCCGCGCCGGGGCGGCCGGATCCGGTGCGCCGACGCGGGTACGGCGGCCCGCTTCCTGCCGCCGTTCGCCGCCACCGGCCAGGGCACCTATCTGTTCGACGGCTCCGAGCAGTTGCGGGCGCGCCCCCTGCGCCCCCTGGCCGACGCCCTGGCCCGGCTCGGCGCGACCGTGCGCGCGACGGACGGCACCCTGCCGCTGGAGGTGACCGCGGCAGGGCTTGAGGGAGGCGAACTCGCCGTGGACGGCTCGCTCAGCAGCCAGTACTCCAGCGGTCTGCTGATGGCCGCCCCGCTGATGCGCGGTCCGCTCGTGCTGCGCCCGCACGACCTGGTCAGCCGGCCCTACGTCGACATGACCCTGGCGCTGATGCGCCGCTTCGGCGCCCGGATCGAGGACCGCGCCGGCCGCATCGTCGTCCGGCCGGGCCGCTACCGTCCCGCGGACCTCGCGATCGAACCGGACGCCTCCACGGCGTCGTACCTCTTCGCCGCCGCTGCGGTGACCGGACGCACGGTCACCGTGCCCGGCCTGGGCGCGGGCAGCCTCCAGGGCGATCTCCGGTTCGTGGACGTGCTCGCCAGGACCGGTGCCCGGGTGACCGTGACGGCCGCGAGCACCACGGTCACCGGGGCCGGGCGGCTGCGCGGCGGCTTCGACGTCGACATGGGCGAGATCTCCGACACCTTCATGACACTGGCCGCGATCGCACCCCTCGCCGACGCCCCGGTGACGGTCCGGGGCATCGGACACGCGCGGCTGAAGGAGTCCGACCGGATCGAGGCCGTGGCGGCGAACCTGCGCGCCTGCGGGGTGACGGTCGAGGAGGGCGGGGACCGGATCACCGTGCATCCCGGCACCCCGGCCCCCGCGCTGATCAGGTGCCGGCGGGACCACCGGATCGCCATGTCCTTCTCGGTCCTCGCGCTGGGCTCGGGCGTCCGGCTCGACCTGGACGACCCGAGCTGTGTGTCCAAGACCTTCCCCGGGTTCCATGCCGAACTGCACCGGCTGTTCCCCGGGTTCCCCACGAGCGGCAAGGAGCGGAGTTGAGCAGGTTGCGCTGGCTGACCGCGGGAGAGTCCCACGGCCCGGCCCTGGTGGCCGTCCTGGAGGGGCTGCCGGCCGGGGTGCCGGTGACCACCGGCATGGTGGCGGACCACCTGGCCCGGCGCCGGCTCGGTCACGGACGCGGTGCGCGGATGGGGTTCGAGCGGGACGAGGTCACCTTCCTCGGTGGCGTCCGGCACGGGCTGACCCTGGGTTCCCCGGTGGCGGTCATGGTGGGCAACACCGAGTGGCCGAAGTGGGAGGAGGTGATGGCGGCCGACCCCGTCGACCCGGAGATCCTGGCCGGCCTGGCCCGCAACGCGCCGCTGACCCGTCCGCGTCCCGGGCACGCGGACCTGGCGGGGATGCAGAAGTACGGCTTCGACGAGGCGCGGCCGGTCCTGGAGCGTGCCTCGGCGCGGGAGACGGCGGCCCGGGTGGCGCTGGGCGCGGTGGCCCGCTCGTACCTGAGGGAGACGACCGGTACCGAGATCGTCAGCCACGTGGTGGAGCTGTGCTCGGTGAAGGCTCCGCGGGGTGTGTACCCGACGCCGGCCGATGTGGGGAAGCTGGACGCGGACCCGCTGCGCTGCCTGGACGCGGACACCTCGAAGGCGATGGTCGCGGAAGTCGACCAGGCGCACCGGGACGGCGACACGCTCGGTGGTGTGGTGGAGGTCCTGGCGTACGGCGTTCCGGTCGGGCTGGGCTCCCACGTGCACTGGGACCGCAGGCTGGACGCGCGGCTCGCCGGTGCGCTCATGGGCATCCAGGCGATCAAGGGTGTGGAGATCGGTGACGGCTTCGAGCTGGCGCGGGCTCCCGGCTCCGGGGCGCACGACGAGATCGTGCGGACCGCCGAGGGCATCCGGCGTGCGTCCGGGCGCTCGGGCGGCACGGAGGGCGGTGTGTCCACGGGTGAGGTGCTGCGGGTGCGGGCGGCGATGAAGCCGATCGCGACCGTGCCGCGGGCGCTGCGGACGGTGGACGTGACCACCGGTGAGGCGGCGCAGGCGCACCACCAGCGCTCGGACGTGTCCGCGGTGCCGGCGGCCGGTGTCGTCGCCGAGGCGATGGTCTCGCTGGTCCTCGCGGACGCGGTCGCGGAGAAGTTCGGCGGCGACGGCGTGGCCGAGACCCGCCGCAACGTGCGGTCGTACCTCGACGCCCTGCACATCCGATGAGCGGGCCGCTGGTCGTGCTCATCGGCCCGATGGGGGTGGGCAAGTCCACCGTCGGGCAGCTGCTGGCCGAGCGGCTCGGCGTGGGCTACCGGGACACCGACGACGACATCGTGGCCGAAGAGGGCCGGTCCGTCGCCGCCGTCTTCGCCGAGCGCGGGGAGCCGTACTTCCGCGGCGTGGAGAAGCGGGCCGTGCGCCGGGCGCTCGCCGAGCACGACGGGGTGCTCGCCCTGGGCGGCGGCGCGATCCTCGACGCGGACACCCGTGCGCTGCTCGCCGCCCACCCCGTGGTCTGGCTGTCGATGGAGGCCGACGAGGCCGCCCGGCGCCTCGCGCCCGGCACCGCCCGCCCCCTGCTCGCGGCCGACCCGCGGCGACGGTGGCGGGAACTGATGGAGGCACGGCGGCACTTCTACCGGCAGGCCGCTGCCGCACGGGTCGCCACGGACGGCCGTACCCCCGCCGAAGTCGCCCGGGCGGTCCTCGGCACACTCGCATGCCGGGCCGGCCGTCCTGGCGGGTCCCGGCCCGGCCGCACCGCGGGCGGCCTGTAACGCGATCTCAACCCCGTGGAGCAGCGCCGGACTTGTAGCCACTGACGCCGTTGAGTAGCCTGACGTCAGTTGTCAGACAACTGGGAGGACCGCCCGATGGCCCTGCGCCCGATCGCCCGGCTCTCGACGGCCCGCGAGGTCATCGCGCTGCTCCACCGGGAGCTGGCCAGCGGAGCCTGGCCCATAGGTTCCCGGATCCCCTCCGAGACGGAGCTGGCGGCGGAACTGGGCGTGAGCCGGCCCACCATCCGTGAGGCCGTCAGCGCGCTCGTGCACACCGGCATGCTGGAGGCCCAGCGCGGCAAGGGCGTCTTCGTACGGTCGGTGTCCGACCCGGCGCCCATGCTGCAGAGCATCGAACTCGCCGACGTGCGCGATGTGTTCGAGGTCCAGCTCGGCTTCGACGTACAGGCGGCGCACTCCGCGGCCCAGCGCCGCACGTCACAGGACATGACGCGGCTGTGGCAGCTGCTGCGGGCCCGGGCCGAGGCGGCGGGGCGGGACGACGCCGAGTTCGGCGAGCGGGACGCCGCGCTGCACCTGGCCGTGGTCGAGGCGGCCCACAACGTGACGCTCACCGAGTGCTACCGGTTCTTCGTCCGGCGCCTGCAGGAGAGCCTGGACCTGTTCGCCGGCGCCGACACCCACCTGGAATGCGGCACCGAGGCCCACGAAGCGCTCGTCCAGGCCATCGACGACCAGGACTCGGAGGCCGCCGCGGCGGCGGCCCGCCATGTCGTCCGCACGAGTCTGCACGCCCTGGAGGGGCTGCTGGCGGTGCGCGCCGCCGAGCCGCCGGCCACGCCCCCGGCCAGGGGCCGCGGCGGCCCGGGCAGCTGACCGGCCGGACAGCGGGCAGCGGGCACATGCGAGGCGGCGCGACAGGGAGGAAACACCCCATGCCGACATCCGGGGACCAGCGCCTCGTCGGGCGCGAGCGGGAACAGGCCGCGTTACGGACCGCGCTGGACGCGACGGCGGCGGGGCGGGGCTCCCTGCTGGTGTTCCACGGACCGTCCGGGTCGGGCAAGTCCCTGTTGCTGCGCACGGCCGCCGCGCAGGCGGCCCGACGCGGCATGACCGTGTCCAGCGCCCGGCTGGCCCGGCTCGACCAGCACTCCGCGATGGCCCCGCTGCTCACCGCGCTCGGCGCCGGGCCGCATCCGGTGGTCGACGCCGCCCAGGCCCGCTCGCTGGCCGGGTTCGCCGACCGGCCCACCCACTGGAGCCGGCTGATCCGGCTGCTGCACCGCCTCATCGGGCGACGGGCCGCCCAGTCACCGCTGGTGATCGTCCTGGACGACCTCCAGTGGGCGGACCAGCTGACCCTGGCCGCCCTGGAGACCCTGGTGCCCCGGCTCGCCGGCGCTCCGGTCCTGTGGCTGGCCGCCTGCACCGGCTTCCCCGTCGTACGGCCCACCCGGGACGCCCTCGACCGGCTGCTGGCCGCCCACGCCGACGTCGTGCCGCTGTCCGCGCTGGAGGAGCCGGCCGCCGCGCAGCTGGCGGCCCAGCTCCTCGGCACGGCGGGTCCGGAGGACATCCGCAGGGTCGTGACCATGGCGGGCGGCATCCCCGCCCTCATCGGGCGGCTGGTCCACCTGCTGCGCGAGGAAGGGCGGATCCGCACCGAGGACGGCACGGTACGGGTGCTCGGCGGGCATCCCCCCGTCGACCTGACCCGGGCGACCGCCCCGGTGCTGCCCGGACTCGCCCCGCAGACACGGGAACTGCTGCAGGTCGGAGCGGTGCTCGGCCCGCGTTTCTCGCTGCGGGAGGCCGCCGCGCTGACCGGCAGGCCGACGATGGAACTGGCCACCGCCGCCCAGGAGGCCGTCGCCGCGGGACTGCTGGAGGACGACGGTGCCGCGTTCCGCTTCCGCGCCCCGCTCGTCCACCAGGCCCTGCACGACAGCCTCCTCGGCCCCGTGCGCCGCGCCCTGCACGCCGAGGCGGCCCGGCTGTGCGCGGCGGAGGAACGGCCCTGCCCGGAGACCATCGGGCATCTGATCCTCTCCGGCACACAGGAGGACCTGGAGCAGGGCGCCGCCCATCTGGAGTGGCTGAAGCGGAACGAGGACTCCCTGCCGTCCCACGAGCGCGAGGAGCTGACCGGGGCCCTGCTCGCCCAGCTGCGCCGGTACGACCCCCTCGCGGCCGGCCCGGTGCGGACGGCGGTACGTCTCTTCCTCGCTGCCGGTCGGCCCGGCGCCGCCCGCCGGCTGCTCGACGCGGCCCTGGCCACCGCGGGCTGGGAGACCGACGCGGAGGCCGACGCGTTCGCCGAACTCGTGGAAGTGCTGCTGCGGCTGGGGCAGGCCCCCGACGCGCTGCGGCATCTGCGGCGGGCACGCGAGGACACGCGTTCCCCCGCCCGCGGCCGGGCCTGGCTCACCGCGCTGGAGGCCCGCTGTCTGCCGGCCTGCTCCGGCGGCGAGTGGGCCGGCGCCGCATCCCTGGCCGGCGCCGCGGTCGACCTGGCCCGGCAGACGGCGGACCATGCCTCCGCTGCGCTCGGCACCGCCCTGCTCGCCCGGTGCGCGCAGCGCGCGGGAGACATCGGCGAGGCGTTGCGGCTCGCCGGCGAGGCGGTCGCGGGCGGGCCGCACCGTGCGGAGCGCAGCTTCGGCTGGGAACTGGCCGTGCCCGCGCTGATCCTCGGCTCGGCCGGACGCCCGCTGGACGCGGACGAGGTGCTGAAGGCCTGGCGGGACTCCACCGGCGAGCAGGGATGGGACTGGGCCGCACCGCGCTGGCACCTCGCCCGGTCGGTGCAGTTGTGGCACAGCGCCCGGCTGGCCGACGCCGAGCAGGAGGCACAGGCCGGCCTGGAGGCCTGCGGGCGGCTCGCCGACCCCGGCAGCGGCAAGGCGCTGCGCGCCCTGCTCGTCCTGCTGGCCACCGTGCGCGGAGACCTGGAGCGGGCCGCCACCCACCTCGCGTCGCCGGACGGTGCGCCGTCCGGGTTCACCGGCGCCCTCCCCGCCCTCGTCACCGCACTCCACCTCGACGCCTCGGGCAACCCGCAGGAGGCCGTGCGGCACCTGACGGACGTATGGGCCGGCCCGGAGCGGCACACCTGGCTGCTCGCCGCGGACCCGCTGATCCTGCCCCACCTGGTCCGCATCGCCCTGCGGGCCGGCGCCCACGAACACGCCGCCGAAGCGGTCGAACTGGCCCGCCGGCTGGCCCGGCGCAGCCCCGGCGTCGTCCCGCTGACCGGGGCCGCCCTGCACGCCCAGGGGCTGTACCGCGGCCTCGCGGCCCCGCTGCACCGCGCCGTGCGCACCTTCCGGGGTGGGTCGCATCCGCTCGCGCTGGCGTCCGCGCTGGAGGACGCGGCGGACGCCACCCGGGCGCACGGCGAGCCGCTGCGCGCCACCGAGATGCTCCAGGAGGCCCAGCGCATCTACGTGGCCGCCGGAGCGGGACTGGGTGCGGAGCGGGTGCGACGCCGGACGCGGTTCTCACCCGGCCGGATCGTGCGGGAACCGCCGGCCGCCACCCGGCCCCCGGCCACGTCCGTCGTGCGCGCCCCGGAGGCCGCGGCGGACTGGGACAGCCTCACCCCGTCCGAGGTGCGGGTCGTACGCCTGGTCGCGGAGGGTCTGACGAACCGGGAGACCGCCCAGCGGCTCGCGGTCTCCGCCCACACCGTGGACTCCCATCTGCGTCGCGCCTTCGCCAAGCTGGGCGTGTCCCGGCGGGTGGAGCTGGCCCGCTACGTGCTGGCGCACAGCCCCTCCGGCCAGGTCCCGGCGCCCACCTCCTCATAGCCCCCACTCCGACAGGGAGACGAGCACCCATGCGCGCTGCTGACACCGCCTCGGCGACGACCCGGACCGGGACGGAGGTGTCGGCCGGCCCCGTGGTCGGCCGGCTGGAGGGACCCGGGCACCGTGTGGCGGCGTACCGCGGCGTGCCGTACGCGGCCCCGCCCGTCGGCCCGGACCGGTTCGCACCGCCGCGCGAGCACCCCGGGTGGACCGAGCCGCTGCGCGCGGACGGCCCCGCAGGCACCGTGCCGCTGCAACTGCCGTCTCCGCTTGCCGGGTTGATGGGCGACCCGGTCGAACCGCCGCGGACGGAGGCGTGTCTGACGGTGAACGTGTGGGCGCCCGCCGCTTCCGGCGAGGGCCCCCACCCGGTGCTGGTGTGGCTGCCGGGCGGCAGCTTCCTCACCGGCGGCGCCGACCTGCCCCGCTACGACGGCGCGGAACTGGCCGCGCAGGAGGGGCTCGTCGTCGTCCTCGTCAACTACCGTCTGGGCGCGCTGGGTTTCCTCGCCCCGTCCTGGGCGGAGCCGGCCGCCGTCGAGGGCGCCGGCACCTCGCTGTCCTTCCGCATGCCGCCGGGAAGCACTCATGTCACGAACGCGGGACTGCTCGACCAGATCGCCGCGCTGCGCTGGGTCCGGCGCGAGATCCACGCCTTCGGCGGCGACCCCGAGCGCATCACGGTGGCCGGCCAGTCCGCGGGCGGGCAGTCCCTCGCGGCGCTGCTGGCACTGGAACAGGTGCGCCCGCTGTTCCGGCGCGCGGTCCTGCACAGCGCGCCGCTGGGCATGGCGCCGCAGAGCCGGCAGGAGGCGGCGCGGACCGCCGACGACTTCCTCGCGGCACTCGACGCGGACCCCGGGCGGCTGCGGAGCGTCTCCGGCGAGCGACTGCTGCGCGCCCAGCGGACCGTCCTCACCCGGCCCCGCCCGCGCGGGGACGTCCGGCCGCCGTTCCGGCTCGTCGCCGACGACACGGTCGTCACCGCCGATCTGCCGGGCGCCCTGCGGGCGGCACCCCCGGTGCACGGGCTCGACCTCCTCGCGGGTGTCACCCGGCACGAGTGCGCGCTGTGGTACGGGATGGACGCCGCTCTGGACGGGATGACGCGGGCGGAGGTCACGGCGGAGTTCACCGCGGTGTTCGGGTCCCGCGCCGAGGAGGCGCTGCGGCTCTACGCCCCGGACGCCGGCCCACGTGTCGCGTTCGAGGAACTGAAGACCGACGCCTTCTTCACCGCGCCCACCCAGGAGTTCGCCGACCTCGCCGAGGCGTCGGGCGCGACCGTCCGGCTGTTCCGCTTCGACTGGCGGGTGCCCGGCCGCAACGCACGCCTGCGGGCCTGCCACTGCCTGGAGATCCCCTTCCTGCTGGGCCGCGACGAGGCGCGGCGCGCCCCGCTGTTCGCCGACGCCGACCAGGAGGAGACGGCCGCGCTCCGGACGCGGGTGCGCAGGCTGTGGGGGGAGTTCGTACGGACCGGGACTCCGGCCGACGGCTGGCCGCCGCACCGCCGGGAGCGTCCCGCGGCCCGGGTGGTCGGCGGCGAGCGGGACGGCGAACTGCTGCGGTCGCTGCTGGAGCCGGGCCGACGGCGGCTCTGGGCGTCAGGCCGCGCAGGGGCCTGACGCACGAAGGTGCCGCCGGGACGATCCCGGCGGCACCCTGTCGGGCCGGTGGCGTCAGACGGTCAGCAGCCCCCGGTCCAGGTCGCTCTGGGCGTTGTAGATCGAGCGCTCGGGGTCGGTGATGGCGCGTCGGCCGTGCATGACCCGGGTGTTGTCGATCAGCGCCACGTCACCGTCGGCCCAGTCCAGTTCCTCGGTCAGGTCCTCGGTGACGCTCTCCACCTCCTTGAGGATGTGCACGGGTATGTCCCGGCCGTCGGCGAAGGCGATGTGCGGCTTCTCGTAGTGGTTGGAGGGGCCGAGGATGCTGTTGGCGAAGGCCGGCCGCTCGTCGAAGAGGGTGCCGTGCGCCGCGGAGACCCGGTAGGCGTAGTGGATCGAGCCGTCGTCGAGGAGGTCGATGACGGTCTTGCCGGGGCCGCCGGCCAGCTCGCGCAGGTCGTCGACGGTGACCGAGGCCGCGTCCGGGGTGCCGAGGTGGAAGGCGGCGAAGGCCTTCCACTTCTCCTCCTCGACCCGCCGGCTGTAGACGATCTCGTGCTCACGGAAGAGACCGCGGGCCTCCTCGCCGAGCGCGTCCCACACCCGGTGGCCGTCGCACACGGTGGTCTGCGAGCCGGACGAGGCGGCCTTCTCGCAGAAGAACCAGGTGAGGGTGGGCGCGAACGGGCTGTTGCCGTTCTCCAGGTGCAGGCCGACCGCGTCGTAGCCGGCGTCCACCTTCTGCGCGGTGGAGCCGCCGTGGAAGGAGCGGGCCGGGTCGAGGGTGACGCGCTCGGAGTGGGCGCCGACGAACCGCGAGAACAGTCCGAGGTCCGGACGGAAGCCGCGCAGGAGCAGGAACCCGGCCTCGCGCAGCGCCCCGACCACCTGTCCGGGCGCCAGGTCGTCCAAGGTCGTACCCGGCCCGGCCGGCTGGACGAGCAGGCCGGTGCCCGAGCCGTAGGAGGTCACACGCGCATGGTCGATCATGGTTTCTCCTCGCTTGCCGTAAGGGTGGGAACAAAGGGTGGGAACAGGGGAGCTGCCGGACGCGCGCTGCCGCGCCGGAGCCGGGGACCGGTCGCGGGGGACCGTCACCCGAAGCGGCCGGCCGTCAGGGCCGTCCGCACCGCGGAGCGCCGGGGGCGTCCGGTGACGGTGAAGAACTCGGCGTGCAGGGACTCGTCCGCCGGGACCAGGTGGGCCACCTCGACCCGCTCCACCTCCGAGAGCCGTTCGCGGCCCAGCGCGTCGAGCTCGGCGCGGACGGTGTCCAGGGAGGCCCGCGGGTCCACGAGGAACAGACCGTGCAGGCCGGGCAGTCCGTCGCCGACGACCGCGACGGCCAGCACGGCGGGGTGGGAGCGGTACTGGGCCTCCACCCACTCGGGGGCGACGTTGCGGCCCGCGGCGGTGATGATGACGCTCTTCTTGCGGCCCTTGATCCAGATGTAGCCGTCCTCGATGTCGGCGAGGTCGCCGGTGTGCAGCCACCCGTCCTCGTCGACCACGCATCCGGACGGGTCGTCGCCGCCCTTGTACCCGGCGAACAACGACGTGCTCTTGACCAGCAGTTCACCGTCGGGCGCGGTGCGCACCCGGACGTGGGGGAGCGGGGCGCCGACGCTGCCGAGCCGGCGTGCGGCCGGGGTGTTCCAGCTGACCACGGAGCTGTTCTCGCTCAGCCCGTACCCCTCGTGGACGGGGATGCCCGAGGAGTCGAGACGCCGCAGGGTGTCGGCGTCGACGGGGGCGCCGCCGCAGCACACGAGCGGGGCCTCGGCCCGCCCGAACAGGGCGGGCACCGGCTCCCGCCGGGCGGCGCGTGCGTCGTCCGCCGCCGTCAGCAGGGCCTCGGCGAGGGCGGGGGTGACGACGAGCGCGGTGGGCCGCGCGGCACGGATGTGGGGCAGCACCGCCCGGGGGGCGAAGGAGGAGGTGCCCACGAGCGGGACCTCGGGCGGCAGCAGGACGACGGTGCCGCCGTCGCACGCCACCAGGTAGACGGCGGTGACCTGTTCGATGAGCAGGCTCATCGGCACCAGCGAGAGATAGCGCCGGTAGGCGTCGGCGGGCATGGCCGAGCGCAGCGAGCCGATCAGTTCCTCCAGCGCGGCCTCGCGGATGCAGACACCCTTGGGCTTGGAGGTGGTGCCCGAGGTGTGGATGATCTTGCAGAGGCGATCGCCGGCATCCGGCTCCGTGAACAGCGGGCCGGTGCCGGACGGGTCCTGCTCGATGTCGAGCACCCGCAGTTCGGCGTCCGGGGGCAGCACCTTGTCCAGGCCCCACTCCCTCAGCCGCCGTACGCCCGCCTCGTCGGCGAGGCAGACGTCGATGTCCGCGAGCATGGCGGCCGTCTGCTCGGCGGTGAAGGCCAGCGGCACCACCACCTCGGCGGCGCCCGCGCCGAGCACGGCGAAGTCGGCGACGAGGAACTCCGGTCCGTTGGCGGTGACCACGCCCACCTGGAGCTGGGCGGGGTCGGTGGGGTCGCCGTCCGGGCGGGGGCCGCGCGGGCGCACGGGATGTGCGCGCAGGGCCGCGGCGACGGCGGCCGCGGCGCCGACGATCCGGCGGTAGGAGTAGGAACGGGCCACCGAGCCGTCGGCGGTGAGCACCTCGACGAGGGGGCGTTCGTCCCCGGCCAGCGCCAGGAGCGTCTTCTTAAGCGTGTGCACCGGACACCTCCTGTGCCGTGCCGACGAGGGTCCGCACGGCGAGCTCGACGAAGTTGTAGCGGCCGGTGAGGCTGTTGATCAGCCGGCCGATGCTGTCCAGCGGCACCACCCCGGTCGTCGGCGACCTGTCGTAGTACGTGCCCCAGTCGGCGCGCGTGACCTCGTCCATCCAGTGGGTGGTGGCCTGCCGCAGCGGCAGGAACGGCACGCCCGCGCCGGCCATCGACCGCTCCACCTTGTCGGTGACCGTCGCGAGGATGAATCGTTTCCCCTGACACCAGGCGATGATCGGCAGCAGCCGGATCAGCTCGCCCCCCGCCCCGCCCGAGCCGGCCAGGGGGCCCACCTCGACCACCTCGTCGCGCTCCGGAGCGGCCTCCACCACGGACGCCAGCACCCGCTCCACCGGCACCCCGAGGTAGTTCTCCGAGAAGAATCCCCGCGACCCCGGTCCGGTGAGTCCGGCGCAGGCCGCGACCGGGCCGCCGGGCGCCTCGCGGACGGTGACGAAACGGTCCGGGCTCGGCGCCGTCGTCGCGCCGTAGGCCTTCCGGTAGGCGTGCTGGGCGAACGTCCGCGCCTCCTGGTACTCGGGCGTGCCGGACTGAACGATGGCTATCTCCACGGGAATCCTCCTTCGCCGGCCGGTCACCAGTTCACTTCGAGGTCGGAGTGCATCAGCTTCAGCACCAGCGCCGGCGGCAGCCGGTACTGGCGGCGCAGCAGCCCGGTGATCCGGCGCATGAGCCAGGCCGGGCGCCGGTCCAGCCAGTCCAGCGACTCGTCCAGCGCGACCAGCACCCGCTCGATGTCGGCGGCGGACACGGTCAGCGGCGGGTAGAAGCGCAGCACGGGCTGGTCCATCTGCTCGTTGAGCGAATGCCCGAGGTGGATCCCCCGGGCCGCCATCTGCATCGAGATCAGGTTCTCCACCGACGGGTTGCGGGTGCGTAGTCCGGTCATGAGCCCGATGCCGGGCGCGTCCACGAGATGGCGCGGATGCCTGCGGACCGCCCGCTTCAGGCCCTCCCGCAGCGCCCGGCCGACGGTCTCGGCCCGTTCCGGCAGGTTCCTGTCCCGCACCTCGCGGATGGTGGCCGCGGCGGCGGCCATCGACAGGGCGGAGGCGGCGGCGCCGTCCAGCACCCCCGGGTACCACCGGGGGGACCGGCGGGCGTCGGCCAGCACCTGTGCCGTGGTGGCGACCACCGCGACGGGTACGAAGCCGCCGGTCAGCGCCTTGGACAGCAGCATGATGTCCGGTTCCACACCGGAGTGCTCGACGGCGAACATCCGGCCGGTGCGCCCGAACCCGGTCTGGATCTCGTCGGCGACGAGCAGGGTGCCGGTCTCCCGGCAGGCCGCGGCCACCTCCGGCAGGAAGCCGGCCGGCGGCACCCTCAAGTAGGCGCCGCCCAGAACCGGTTCGACGTAGACGGCGGCCACGTCACCACCGCGCACGGCTTCCCGTACGGCCCGTGCGTCACCCGGTTCCACGATCACCAGGTCGTCGTCGGCGGGTGTGAAGGCGTCGCGGTGCTCGTGCTGGCCGAGGACGGTGAGGGCGCCGAGCGTCTTGCCGTGGTAGCCGCCGGACACGATGACGATCCGGCGGCGGCCGGGGCGGGCCAGGTAGGCGGCGCGCAGGGCGATTTCGACGATCTCCGCGCCCGAGCAGCCCAGCGAGAACTCGGTGAGCCCGGCGGGCAGGATCTCCGTCAGCAGGGTGAACAGCTCGGCGGTCGCCGGGTGGACGGTCCCCGGCACCAGGGCGGGTGCGCTCTCCAGGGCGTCCAGGACCGCTGTGCGCACGGCGTCGTTCTGGTGGCCGACGAGGAAGACGCCGTAGCTCCCGGCGAAGTCCAGGGCGCGGGAGCCGTCCTCGGCGAACACCTCGGTGCCCCGGGCGTGCGACTCCAGTTGCCGCCCGGCCGCGGCCAGCATCAGCGCGGCCGTGGGGTTCCAGTGGCGGCCCAGCGTGGTGAGGACCTGTTGCCGGTCCAGGGCCGCCACGGCGGTCGCGGTGCTCATCGTCCGGTCTCCTCGGTGTCGAGTTCCTTGAGCGCTTCGGCGAGCCGCTTGAGGATCTGGTCGGTGTCCTCCCGCTCGGCCGTGAGCGGCGGTGCGAGGGTGACCAGGCCGCCGGCCGGCTCGCGCACCAGGACGTCCCGGGCGGCCAGTGCGGCGGCGAGCCGCCGGGCGGCGCCGGTGTCCCGGGCGCGGATCCACAGCAGGGAGCCGTCGGCGTGCAGCTCGACGGAGCCGGTCCGCTCCTCGCGCAGCCGGAGGGCGGCCTGCTCGAACTCCCGCTGCGGGGTGACGAGATCGTCGCTGACCACGGCGTCGAGTACGGCGCTCACGGCGGCCGCGGAGAGCGGGCTGGCGCCGAAGGTGGAGCCGTGCAGGCTGGGGTTGCGGCGGCCGTAGACCCGCTCGTAGACGGCCCGTGTCATGACGGAGACACCCACCGGGACCGCGTCGGCGCCCAGCGTGTCGCCCAGCACCAGGACGTCCGGGAAGATGCCCAGGGCTCCGGTGCCGAGCGGCCGGCCGAGCCGGGCCGGGCCGGTGCGGCGCTCGTCGACGACGAGCAGCGCGCCGGTGCGGTGGCAGCGCTCCCGCAGCGCCACCCACCAGTCGAGGGTCAGCCGGCCGAGCGGGCGGCCGGGCGCGGCCGGGGCGACCACCACGGCCGCCACCGACTCGTCGACCTGCCCGAGCAGTTCCTCGGGCGCGCCGGCGGGAACCGTGCGCGGGCGCAGCGGGGCTGAGGGCAGCACGGTGCTCCCCGCGCCGAGCGCGCTTCCGTGGCTCAGGGTGCCGAAGTCCTCGCCCTGGATGCCGAGCGCGTACGGGCGGTCCGGGTGGGTGCCCTTGGCCAGTTTGAACGCCGAGTCCAGTGCCTCGTGACCGCTGTTGCAGAGGTACGACACCGACAGCGGCCCGGGGCAGAACTCCGCGAGGGCCGCCACGGCCCCGGCCAGCGGCCGGCTGACGAGGATCCGGCTGGAGAGCGCGACCCGGCGGGCCTGGTCGGCGATGGCGGCCCGGACTCTCGGGTGCGCGCCGCCGAATCCGCCGCTCGCGGCGTCCAGCAGCACTCTGCCGTCCCGGGTCTCGATCCGGGCGCCCTGCTGACGCGCGACCACGGGCACCGGTCGGTCCGAGGGCCTCCGGTCCTGGATCAGGTGCCGGTGGACGACGGCCGCGGGATCGGCCCGATCGGCGGACGTACCCGGGTCCGTAACTGTGGCGGATGAACGTGAAGGTTTCATCTTCCCTTTCCCATCGGACGGTTACGGCGGTCGCGGGCAGCGCGAAGCCCGGGTCGGGCCGGTGTGCCGGACGGCCGGAGCAGGTGGGTGTGAAGACGTGCGGATGGCGACGTGGGGCGCGGGCGTGGAGGAGGCGGGCAGGGGACGGGCAGGGAGCGGGGCGTCGGGCGGGGGAACGACCGGGAGGCGGGCGGCGCGGTGCCGACGGCTCCGGTCAGCGCCGGAGTGAGAGGGTCGCGTCGCGGCCCGCGCCGAGCCCGATCACGGCCATCAGGACGCAGAGGCCGACGAGCACCGACAGGGGCACGCCCCAGCCGCCGGACAGCTGGTGCAGCGCGCCGACCCCGAAGGGCCCGGCCGCGGCGAGCGCATAGCCGACGCCCTGCGACATGCTGGACAGTCCGGCGGCGCTGTCACCGTCGCCGGCGCGCAGCCCGATGAGCGTGAGGGCCAGGCTGAACGCGGCGCCCCCGACGATGCCGAGGACCACCGCCCACAGCCAGATGGTCCACATCGGCGCGGCGACCACGCCGATCAGGCCCACGGCCGTGCCGAGCGAGACGACCACACAGAAGCCCCGCTGGCCCCGGCCGCCCCGGTGGACGAAGAACGGGACGAGCATGGAACCGGCGGCCTGGAGGAAGGTGATCGCCGACATCATGTAGCCGGCCGCCTCCTCGCTCAGCCCGCGGTCGACGCAGATGGCGGGCAGCCAGCCGAAGATCACGTAGGCCAGCAGTGCCTCAAGACCGACGAAGGCGGTGACGAGCCAGGCCAGCCGGTCGCGCAACAGCGGCCGGACGGGCGCCCGCCCGCCCGCGCTCGTGCGCACAGCGCGCCTGCCGTACGGCAGCCAGGCGACGACGCCCACGACCACGGGCACGGCGAGCAGGCCCAGGGAGCCACGCCAGTCCGTGTCCACCACGCTCTCCAGCGGGATGACCGCACCGGCCGCCGCGGCGCCGCCGAAGGTGAGGGCCATGGTGTACGTGGCCATCATCAGCGGGACCCGGTCCGGGAACTCACGCTTGATCAGACTGGGCAGCACGACGTTGGCCACCGCGATCGCACCGCCGATCACGACGGTACCGACGTACAGCAGGGCGGTCGGGTGGAGCAGCCGCACCAGGATGCCGGCGAGCAGCACGGGCAGGCAGCCGAGCAGCACGCGGTCCTCGCCGAACCGGTGCCGCAGCGCGGGGCCCAGCCCCGCGAAAACGCCCAGGCAGAGCACCGGCAGCATGGTGAGCAGGCCCGCGCCGGTGCCGGAGAGCCGCAGGTCCTTCTCGATCTGCGGGAGCAGCGGGCCGAGGCTGGTGATCGCCGGGCGGAGGTTGAGGGAGACGAGGATGATGCCGGCGATCAGACCAGCCTTGCGCACGGTGTGCGGCGCGGGCGCCGGACGGGCTGACGCGAGACCCGGTACAGGGCTGGATGGTTGAGTCACCGGACTTCTTCCTTCTCCCGCTGGTGAGGGTGTGACGGCGGTTCCTCGCCGCCGTCCCGACGATCGTGACGCGAGACCCGGACCAGACCATCCCGTGAACGCGTGTACGGCGCGCCGCCTCACGTATGTACGGGATGCGCTCCATCGGGCAGAGCGGCACCACTCGCCCCGGCGCAGGCCAAAGCGAGCACGGTGCGTGACGATCGGCAGGGGGGGAGGGGTCTCGCAGAGGGCCCCGAAGGCGGCCCGGCGGCCATCCGTACGCGGGGGAGGCCGCCTCCGCGAGGGGGCCGGCCGGAGGCACGGAGCGATCCGTCGCTCGTTCCGTTCCCGACCGCTTCTGAGCAGGAGGGATCGGTCCTGTCGAAGGTTCGACCGGGTGTTCGCCGTGGGTCGTCGGACTGTCGTACGACGGCTCATACCAGAGCGGGACGCTCCTCGGGGGACTTTGTCAACTGCCCACCGCACATGATGCTCAGGCAACTACTGTGAGTGGCCGTCGGGCGACGCGCGGCCGGTCCGCCGGTGCCGCCGGCCGACGCCGTGCTGCCGCACGCCCGCATCGACGCATGCCCGCGGCGCACCGCACGACGACACAGGCCCGACGGACAGTACGAGGACGCAGATGTCTCACCTCCGAGCACCGGCCACCCGCGCCGACCGCCGCGAGAGCGGCCGGCACGGGCGGCCGGTCGCCCGACCCGCTCCCGCACTGCCCGAAACCCACATACGGCCCCAGCTCATGCGGCTCGCCGTCCTGCCGCCCCTGGCGGTCGCGCTCAGCGCCACCGCCGCGGTCCTGTTCAGCATCCGCTCCACCGGCGCCCGCACCGGCCCCCTGCTGTGGGCCGTGCTCGCCGGAGCGGTCACCGTGGCCGTCGCCGGGATCCTCATCGCCGCCGTGGCCGCCGACCGCGCCGCCCGCTCGGTCGCCGACCGCGTCGACGCGCTGCGCCGCACCGCCGCACGCGGCGAGGCCGACCTGCACGCCCTGGTCGACGCGCTCCGCCAGGGCGAGACCCCGCCGCAGCCCGGCCCGCGCCGCCGGCCGCCCGCGGACGCCGACGACTTCGAACTGCTCGCCGCCGACCTGGCCCGCGCGTACGACGGCGCCGTCACCGCCGTCGTCCGCGCCGCCCAGCTCTCCAGCCGGGCCGGCAGCGAACAGAAGCTGGAAGTCTTCGTCAACCTGGCACGCCGGCTCCAGTCGCTCGTCCACCGGGAGATCTCGATCCTCGACGACCTGGAGAACGAGATCGAGGACCCCGACCTGCTCAAGGGCCTCTTCCACGTGGACCACCTGGCCACCCGGATCCGGCGGCACGCCGAGAACCTCGCCGTGCTCGGCGGCGCCGTCTCCCGCCGGCAGTGGAGCAACCCGGTCAGCATGACCGAGGTGCTGCGCTCCGC
Organism: Streptomyces sp. NRRL S-1022; assembly: GCF_000720135.1. Classification (GTDB taxonomy): domain Bacteria; phylum Actinomycetota; class Actinomycetes; order Streptomycetales; family Streptomycetaceae; genus Streptomyces. The sequence goes on from NZ_JOIU01000021.1 coordinate 86,052, forward strand.
CATCGCCGAGGTCGAGCAGTACTCCCGGGTCAAGCTCGTGCCCCCGATCGACGGCGAACTGCGCGGCCACGCCGTCGCCGACGTCATCCACCTGCTCGCCGAACTCATCGAGAACGCCACCGTGTTCTCCGCCCCGCACACCCAGGTGCTGCTGCGCGCCAACCTCGTCACCTCCGGGCTCGCCGTGGAGGTCGAGGACCGCGGGCTGGGCATGCCCGTCGGCGAGCAGAGCCGGATGAACGCCCTGCTCGCCGATCCCGACCAGGTCAACGTCGCCAGCCTGCTGGCCGACGGCCGCATCGGCCTCTACGTCGTCTCCCAGCTCGCCCGCCGGCACCACATCCACGTACGGCTGCAGACCAACATCTACGGCGGTGTGCAGGCCGTGCTGGTCGTCCCGCAGGCACTGCTGGGCAACGCTCCGGCAGTGCCGGTCGCCGGTGCCGGGACGGACGTGCCGCAGCCGCAGGGCCGGCCCCCGGCGGACACCGGGGCGTCACACCAGGCAGCGGCGGCCGTGCCGGTGCCCGCGCAGGCACCGCGGAGCGGGGGCGCGTCCGGAGCGGGCAGCGCCGCCGGAGGCGGAGCCGGAGACGCCGCCGAGGCCGGGGCGGGTTCCGGGCGACGGCGGCACGCCCAGCGCGGGTCCGGGCGGCACGGGGCCGCAGGCGGTACGCGCGGACGGCACGGAGCCGTCCCCGCCCCGCTGCCCGTACGCGGCGCCCAGGAGACGCGGCCCACCCCCGCCGAGGCCGTGCCCGGCATCAGCCCCGACGACCGGCCGGCGGTGGAGGCGCACGCGGGCGTGCTGCCCACCCCGCGCGTCGGCCCGGTGCGCGGCACCATGGACAAGCCCCGGCTGCCCCGCCGGCGCGCCCAGGAGCACATCGTGCCCCAGCTGCGCGGCGGCCCCGCCCCCCGCCAGGAGTCCGACACCGTCACCGGCCACGACCCCGGCCTGATGGCCGCCTTCCAACGCGGCATCGGCCTCGCCGAGGCGCAGCAGGGCCTGGAGCCGGAACACGGGGCGCCCCGGCACGCGGCAACGCCGGTGGACGGGGACCCGGCTCACGGACAGCTGGGCCGGGCCCACACGGAGACCGCGCACATGGCCGGCGCGCACCTCCCGGTGGCCACGCCCGACGCCACCGAAACGGCCCGCGTACGCCCCGGCCACGGTGGCGGCCCAGGACCCCTGGGCGCTGCGCACGGCGGCCCTTACCACCGGGGCTCGGAGCACGCGGAGCCCGGCCACAGGGAGTCCGACCACGTGGGGGCCGCGTACATGACGGCCGACCACGCGGGGCCCACCCACATGGGCTCGGATCACACGGACTCGGACCACACGGACTCGGACCACACGGACTCGGACCACATGGGCTCGGGTCACATGAACTCAGGCCACATGGGCGCGGATTACAGCACGGGCTCTGGCCATACGGGCTCCGGCCACACGGGAGAGGACTACACGGGCTCGGGCCACACGGGAGAGGACTACACGGGCTCGGGCCACACGGGAGAGGACTACACGGGCTCGGGCCACACGGGCTCGGGCCACACGGGCTCCGGTCGCACCAACCCGACCCCCACCGCTCCGGGCCGACCGGCCCAGCACCACGCGACCCAGTACAACGCGGCCCACAGCACCGCCCCGGACCGCACCGCCCCAGACCACACGGCCCGGCCCGACACGGCCCTGCTCCACACAGCCCCGCCCCACACAGCCCCGCCCCACACAGCGCCGGAGCACATGGCCCCGCCGCACACCTCCCCGGCCCCCATGTCCCGGGACGACATGCTCCCGGCCCCCATACCCCCAGCGCACGCCCCCTCGCCCGCGGGCGACGGTGGCCGCGGTGCCGGCCGGCCCGGGGGGAGCGCCCCGGCCGGATGACCGCCCCCGCACCTCCACGCCGTACCCCCACCCCCAGCGCTCCCGCAGCTCTTCGTACCCCAAGGAGTCGATCCACCATGGCGAGCGACGCGCCGACCGTCCCCGCATCCGACCTCGACTGGCTGCTGAGCGGCCTCGTGCAGCGCGTACCGCACACCTCCAGCGCGGTGCTCCTGTCCTGCGACGGGCTGGTGAAGTCCGTGCACGGCCTGGACGCCGACAGCGCCGACCACATGGCGGCCCTGGCCTCCGGCCTGTACTCCCTCGGCCGCAGCGCGGGCGTCCGGTTCGGCGACGGCGGAGAGGTCCGCCAGGTCGTCGTCGAGCTCGACTCCACGCTGCTGTTCGTGACCACGGCCGGCTCCGGCACCTGCCTCGCCGTGCTGGCCGGCCGCGAGGCCGACGCGGCGGTGCTCGGCTACGAGATGGCGATGCTGGTCAAGAGCGTCCGCCCGTACCTGGTGACCGCTCCCCGGCAGCACGCCGTCGAATCCGCGGCGACGAGGCCTTGAGGGTGGCCGCAGCCGGCGACGGGCCCTGGCTGGACGACGCGGCGGGGCGGCTGGTGCGGCCGTTCACGGTCAGCAACGGCCGGACCAGGCCCAGCATCGCCCTCGACCTGATGTCCCAGGTGATGGCCACCGGCGTCACCCCGCTCGGCTACCTCGGTCCCGAGCACGCCCAGGCACTCGACCTGTGCCGCGCGCCCGTCTCGGTCGCCGAGGTCGCCGCCCAGCTGAAGCTGCCCGCCGTGGTCACCAAGGTGCTCCTGTCGGACCTGGTCGACTGCGGTGCGCTGACCACCAAGCCGCCCGTCCACCACCACACACCCACTGACCGGTCTCTGCTGGAGGCAGTGCTCGATGGACTACGACGACAGCTCTGACCCGTTCCCGACCGCGCTGAAGATCCTGGTCGCGGGCGGGTTCGGGGCCGGCAAGACCACTTTCGTGGGAGCGGTCAGCGAGATCGCGCCGCTCAGCACGGAGGAGCTGCTCACCGCGGTCAGCGTCGGCACGGACAGTCTCGACGGCGTCGAGAACAAGATGGAGACCACGGTCGCCATGGACTTCGGCCGGATCACCCTCGATCCGGAACACGTGCTGTACCTGTTCGGCACACCCGGGCAGGAGCGGTTCTGGTTCATGTGGGACGAGCTGTCCGAGGGCGCGCTCGGCGCGGTGATCCTCGCCGACACCCGGCGCCTGCAGGACTGCTTCGCCGCCGTGGACTTCTTCGAGGAGCGCGGGCTCGCCTTCATCGTCGCCGTCAACGAGTTCGACGGCGCCCACCGCTACGACCCCGAGGAGGTGCGGGCCGCCATCGACCTCGACCCGGAGGTCCCGGTGGTCCGCTGCGACGCCCGGATCTCCAGCTCCGGCGTCCAGACCCTGCTCGTCCTCGTCCGTCACCTCCTCGCCCACGCCCCGGCGACCGCGCCCAGCCACGGCGCCCACATGTGATCCCGTACTACCGCCCACGGAGCCGCTATATGAGGTACGCCCACCGCGCCGGAGCCCGGCCATGAGCTACGAGCCGCCCCGGCCGGTCCGGGGCCTGCTGCTCACCCCTGAGGACAAGGAGGCCCCCGCCCGTGTCCAGCGGCTGTGCCGGCTCGGCCTGGCGGACCGGCCCGACCCCGTGCTCGACGCCTTCGCCGGCCACCTCGCCCAGCTCACCGGCGCGCTGTACGCCATGGTGAACTTCATCGGCGAGGACCACCAGTTCTTCGCGGGCCTGAGCGCCCCCGCCACCGCCCCGGTCGTCCGGGACGACGGCAGCAGGGCCGAGATCGGCCGGGTGCTGCCCCGCGACCATGGTTTCTGCCCCCATGTGGTCGTCCGCCGTAAGGCTCTGGTTCTGGAGGACGTCCGCGACTATCCCCGGTTCGCGGGCAACCCGGTCGTCGACGAGTACGGCATCCGGTCCTACCTCGGCGCCCCGCTCATCGACAGCTCCGGCATGACGCTCGGCACCGTGTGTGCCGCCGACACGGCGCCCCGGACCTGGGGCAGGCCGGGCCTGGAGACGATCAAGTCGCTCGCCGCCGAACTCGTCGTACGCCTGGAACGCGGCGCGGACGACGGTCTGCCGATCTGACACGCGGAAAAGGCGTGTAGGAAAGCTGAGGCACCGGTTAAGAAAAGCTCGATGGACCCCGGCCCGCGCGTACGGCAGATTGCAGGGTGATTCCACCCCTCTGACCCGGTGCGGGCTCCTTCGGCGTGCCCGTGGGCCGGGCCTCACTCACAGGAGCCCTAGCGTTGAAGGCGCTCGTCAAGGAGAAGGCGGAGCCGGGACTGTGGCTGACGGACGTCCCGGAGCCCGCCATCGGCCCCGGTGATGTCCTGATCAAGGTCATGCGGACCGGCATCTGCGGCACCGACCTGCACATCCGGGCCTGGGACGGCTGGGCGCAGCAGACGATCCGCACGCCCCTCGTGCTCGGCCACGAGTTCGTCGGGCAGGTCGTCGAGGTCGGCCGGGACGTGGCCGACATCCGCATCGGCGACCGGGTCAGCGGCGAGGGCCACCTGGTGTGCGGCAAGTGCCGCAACTGCCTGGCCGGCCGCCGCCACCTGTGCCGGGCCACCGTCGGCCTCGGCGTCGGCCGCGACGGCGCGTTCGCCGAGTACGTCGCCCTGCCCGCGTCCAACGTCTGGGTGCACCGGGTCCCCGTCGACCTCGACGTCGCCGCGATCTTCGACCCGTTCGGCAACGCCGTGCACACCGCGCTGTCCTTCCCGCTGGTCGGCGAGGACGTGCTCATCACCGGTGCCGGCCCGATCGGTCTGATGGCCGCCGCCGTGGCCCGGCACGCGGGCGCCCGCAACGTCGTCATCACCGACGTCAGCGAGGACCGCCTGGCGCTGGCCCGCAAGATAGGGGTCAGCCTCGCCCTGAACGTCGCCGAGACGACGATCGCCGAGGGACAGCGCGAGCTGGGGCTGCGCGAGGGCTTCGACATCGGCCTGGAGATGTCCGGCCGCGGCGAGGCCATGCGGGACATGATCGCCAACATGACGCACGGCGGCCGGATCGCCATGCTCGGCCTGCCCGCCCAGGAGTTCCCCGTCGACTGGGCCCGGATCGTCACCTCGATGATCACCATCAAGGGCATCTACGGCCGCGAGATGTTCGAGACCTGGTACGCGATGTCGGTGCTGCTGGAGGGCGGCCTCGACCTCGCCCCGGTGATCACCGGCCGGTACGGCTACCGCGATTTCGAGGCGGCCTTCGCCGACGCGGCGAGCGGCACCGGTGGCAAGGTCATCCTCGACTGGACCGTGTGACCCCCTTCATCCGCAAGCACCTTCAGGAGAGCCCCCATGTTCGACACCGTCCGTGAGGACCTGCGCGCCACCCTCGACGAGATCCGCGCCGCCGGCCTGCACAAGCCCGAGCGGGTCATCGACACCCCGCAGTCAGCGACCGTCAACGTCTCGGCCGGCGGCCGTGCCGGCGAGGTCCTCAACTTCTGCGCCAACAACTACCTCGGCCTCGCCGACCACCCCGAGGTCGTGGCCGCCGCCCACGCGGCCCTGGACCGCTGGGGCTACGGCATGGCCTCCGTCCGCTTCATCTGCGGCACCCAGGAGGTCCACAAGGAGCTGGAGGCCCGGCTGTCGGCGTTCCTCGGCCAGGAGGACACGATCCTGTACTCCTCCTGCTTCGACGCCAACGGCGGTGTCTTCGAGACGCTGCTCGGCGAGGAGGACGCGGTGATCTCCGACGCCCTCAACCACGCCTCCATCATCGACGGCATCCGGCTGTCCAAGGCCCGCCGCTTCCGCTACGCCAACCGCGACCTGGCGGACCTGGAGACGAAGCTCAAGGAGGCGTCCGACGCCCGCCGCCGCCTGATCGTCACCGACGGCGTCTTCTCCATGGACGGCTACGTGGCGCCCCTGGCGGAGATCTGCGACCTCGCCGACCGCTACGACGCGATGGTCATGGTCGACGACTCGCACGCCGTCGGCTTCGTCGGCCCGACCGGCCGGGGCACGCCCGAACTGCACGGCGTCATGGACCGCGTCGACATCATCACCGGCACCCTCGGCAAGGCCCTCGGCGGCGCCTCCGGCGGCTATGTCGCCGCCCGCGCCGAGATCGTCGCCCTGCTGCGCCAGCGCTCCCGCCCGTACCTGTTCTCCAACACGCTCGCCCCGGTCATCGCCGCCGCCTCCCTCAAGGTCCTCGACCTGCTGGAGTCGGCCGACGGCCTGCGGGTGCGCCTCGCCGAGAACACGGCCCTGTTCCGCCGCCGGATGACCGAGGAGGGCTTCGACGTCCTCCCCGGCGACCACGCCATCGCCCCCGTCATGATCGGCGACGCGTCCGAGGCGGCCCGCATGGCGGAACTGCTGCTGGAGCGCGGGGTCTACGTGATCGGCTTCTCCTACCCGGTCGTCCCGCAGGGCCAGGCCCGCATCCGCGTCCAGCTGTCCGCCGCGCACTCCACGGACGACGTCAACCGCGCGGTCGACGCGTTCATCGCGGCGCGCGCCGCGCTGGCGGTCTGACCGACCGGATGACCTGGGATAATTGAGGTCATGATCGAAGCACGGCGGCTCCACATCCTCCGTGCGGTGGCCGACCACCGCACGGTCACCGCGGCAGCCGCCGCGCTCTACCTCACCCCTTCCGCCGTCTCCCAGCAACTGACGGCCCTGGAGCAGGAGACCGGCCACCGCCTGGTGGAGCGCGGCGCCAGGGGCGTACGGCTCACCCCGGCCGGCGAGATCCTGCTCAGCCACACCAACGCGGTCCTCGCCCAGCTGGAGCGGGCCGAGGCCGAGCTGGCCGCCTACGGCTCCGGCGAGGCGGGCACGGTCACCGTGGCGGCCTTCGCGACCGGCATCGCCCAGGTCGTGGCCCCGGCGGTGGCCCGCCTCGCCCACTCCGCGCCCGGCATAAGGATCCGCGTGCGGGACGCGGAGGGCGACGCCAGCCTGCCCATGGTGCTGGACCGGCAGGTCGACGTCGCGGTCGCCGTCGAGTACCGGGGCGCGCCGCCCGCCGACGACCCCCGGCTGACCCACGTGCCGCTGTACGCCGAGCCGTTCGACGCCGTCGTACCGGTGGGGCACCGCCTGGCGGACGCCCCCGAGGTGCCCCTGGCCGAGCTGGCCAAGGACTCCTGGATCGGCCCGTACCCCGGCAACCCCTGCCACGACGTGGTCGTCCTGGCCTGCGAGAGCGCCGGATTCCAGCCCCGCCTCGAACACTCCTCCGACGACTTCCGCGCCGTCGTCGCCCTGGCCTCGGCCGACGCCGGGGTGGCGCTCGTACCGCGCTCGGCGCTGCGGGGCACGGACCTCGCCGGTGTGGTCGTACGGCCCGTCGACGGCGTCGCCCCGACCCGCCGGGTCTTCGCCGCCGTCCGCCGGGGCGCCGAGGGGCACCCGCTGATCCGCCCGGTGCTGGCGGCGCTCGGGGAGGCGGCGCAGGCGTGAGGCGTCCGTGACGGCGCCGGCCGCGGGGGAGCCCGGCCGGTGAGTCGCGGCCCGCGCCCCTGTACCGCAAGCGGCTCGCAGGGTGACTGTCAGTGGCAGGGGCTACCTTGCGTGGCATGCCGGATGCACACGACGTACGCCGAATCGCCCTGTCCCTGCCGGACACCACGGAGAAGACCGCCTGGAGCATGCCCACCTTCCGGGTCGCCGGGAAGATGTTCGCGACCCTGCCCGAGGACGAGACGTCCCTCGCGGTGCGCTGTCCCAAGGAGGAGCGCGACGAACTGGTGCTGGCCGAACCGGAGAAGTTCTGGATCGCCGGCCACGAGGCCCAGTTCGCCTGGGTCAGGGCGAGACTCGCCGCCCTGGAGGACGAGGAGGAGCTGCGGGACATCCTCGCCGACTCCTGGCGCCAGGCCGCCCCGCCCCGACTCCTCGACGCCCACCCGGAGTTGGGGCTCCCGCCCGGAATCTGAAAATCCCGGTGGGCGCGCGGCCGGCAGTGGCATGATCCCGCGCGACGGCGGCGACAGCGGGCACAGGGGGAGCACCCGGGATGACCGGAACGGACGCGCGGCGCGGCATCGCCGCCCAGGGGACGGACCGGGCGGCGGCCGGCGGCCCGGCGGTGTGGTCGCGGGACTTCGCGCTGTTCTTCGCGGCGCGGGCCGTCGCCCGCCTCGGCGACACCATGCTGCCCGTCGCCCTCGCGGCCGGCCTGCTGGAGCACGGGTACGGCGCCGGCGCGGTCGGCCTCGCCATGGCCTCCACGGCGGCCGCGTTCGCCGGGCTCGTGGTCTTCGGCGGGGTCGTCGCCGACCGGTTCAGCACCCGCAGGCTGATGATCGGCGCCGACCTCGTCCGGCTCGGCACCCAGTCGCTCGCCGCGGGCCTGTTCCTCACCGGGCACGTGGTGCTGTGGCAGATCTGCGCCATCGGCTTCGCCAATGGCGTGGCCGGCGCGGTGTTCCAGCCGGGCGTGGCCAGCACCGTGCCCCGCCTGGCCGCCGACATCCAGGGCGCGAACGGCGCGATCCGGGTCGCCGAGTCCGCGGCCCAGCTCGCCGGCCCGGCCGTGGCCGGCGTCCTGGTGGGCCTCGCCTCGCCCGGCGGGGTCTTCGCCGCGCACGCCGCCACCTACGCGCTCAGCGCCCTGTGCCTGCTGCTGCTCCGGCTGCCCCCGCTCCCCGCCGGTCCCCGCGCCGCCGCCGGCTCCGCCCCGCGCGCCTTCCGCGCCGATCTCGTCGACGGCTGGCGGGAGTTCCGCTCCCGCTCCTGGCTGTGGGGTGTGATCGCCGTGTGGTGCCTCTACATGATCGCCGTGTGGGGCCCGACCGTCCCGCTCGTGGCCACCGAGGTCGTACGGCACCACGGCCCGGGCGCCTACGGCCTGGTCAACTCGGCCCTCGGCGTGGGCACGGTGCTCGGCGGTCTGCTCGCCCTGCGGCTGCGCCCGCGCCGCATGCTCCGGGCGGGCGCCCTGTCCCTGTTCGCCTTCTTCGGCTTCCCGGCCACCGTCGGAGCGGGCCTCGGGCTGCCGGCCATGGCGGCCGGGGCCGCGCTCGCCGGTGCCGGGATGTCGTTCTGGGGCGTGATGTGGGCGACCACCGTGCAGACCCAGGTCCCGGCCGACGTCCTCAACCGCATCCACGCCTACGACGTGGCCGGCTCCCTCGCCATGATGCCGGTCGGCCAGGCCCTCGCCGGCCCCGCGGCCGGGGCGCTGGGCACCGGTCACGTCCTGCTGGCCGCCGCCGTCGTGAGCCTGCTGGTGGCGGCGATCCTGCTCGCCGTCCCGCCGATACGCGGCCTGGTCCGGGCCGACGCGACCGCACCGACCGCAGCCGCACCCGCCGTCCGCTGAGCCCGGGGCTCATCCGCGCGCCGCCACCGTCCGCCCGGCGTCCGTGAACCGGCCGATCCGCTCCCGCAGGCTCGCCGGGTCCAGCCCGTGCGCGGCGACATGCTCCTCGATCGTGCCGTAGCGGCGCAGCTCGCGGCGGCCGACGCCGAGGCCGAGCACCCGGTGCGGCACATCGGCCAGCGCCTCGCTCACCGCGGCCGTCGACGTCCCCGCCAGATACGGCTCGACCAGCACGACGTCGGTACCCGCCGCCCGCGTCGCCCGGCGCAGCCCGGCCGCGTCGAAGGGCCGTACGGTCGTCGCGTACAGCACGGTCACGTCCAGGCCCTCCGTGGCGGCGAGGACGGCGTCCAGCACCGGCCCGACGGCGACGACCACCCCGGAGCGGCCCTCGCGGACGGGGCGGAAGTGCCGCCCGTCGACCGCCCGGCCCTGCCGGTTGGACTGCACGGACAGGCGCACGTACACCTTGTCGTCCCCCGCGGCGACCGCGTGCCGCAGCAGCGTCTCGGCCTCGTCCGGATGCCCGGGCACGTGCACGGTCCAGCCGTCCAGCGTGTCGAGCAGGGCTATGTCGCCCGGAGCCATGTGCGTGAAGCCGCCGGCCGGCCAGTCGAAGGAGGCGGCGGCGCTGACCAGCACCGCGCCCGTGTCCTGGTGCCCCAGATCCAGCTTGAGCTGCTCGAACGGCCGCTCCACGAGGAAGCTGGCGAAGGTGTGCACGACCGGCCGCAGCCCGGTGAGCGCGAGCCCCGCCGCCGCGCCGACCAGCAGCTGCTCGCGGATGCCGACGTTGATCACCCGGTCGGGGTGCCGGCGCTCGGCCTCGCGGAAGCCGTCCCGGCCGATCTCGGCGAGGACGACCGCGACGCGCGGGTCCTCGTCCAGCAGCCGGGAGACGACGGGGGCGAGACGGTCACGCATGGTGTCCATGGCAGGTGTGCCCTTTCGGAATGCTGCGCACAGCGTGCGGGGATCAGGGGAGGGTGTGCGGCGACAGGGGAGGGTCAGGCGTTCTTCGCCTCGACACGGGCCACGACGACGTGCGGCCGGCCCGGGTGCGGCGCGGTGAACGCGGCGTACAGCGCCTCGTGGTCGCGCCCGTCGACGGTCACCGCGGACCAGCCCGCCGCCTCGAACCGGGCGGCGATCCCGCCGGGCAGCGCATGGCTGGCGGAGGAGTTGTCGATCACGACGGTGTGCAGCCGGTCCAGCCCGGCCGGCCCGGCGAAGGCGATCGCCTCGTGGTTGCTGCCCTCGTCCAGCTCGGCGTCCCCGGTCAGCACCCACACCGCCGGGTCGGTCCGGCCCTGCGCCCGCAGGCCCAGGGCGGTGCCCACGGCGATGGGCAGCCCGTGCCCGAGCGATCCGCTGCCGATCTCGGCCCCCGGCACCAGCACCCGGTCCGGGTGGTGGCCGAGCGGGGAGTCGTACGATCCGAAGCCCGGCAGCCAGTCCACCGGCAGGAAGCCCTTCGCGGCGAGCACCGCGTAGTACGCCATGGGGCCGTGCCCCTTGCTCAGCAGGAACCGGTCCCGGGCCGGGTCCTGGCGCCGCTCCGGGGCGACCCGGAGCACCCGGTCGTAGAGCACCCACAGCACGTCGAGCGTGGAGGTGGCCGCCGGCCCGTGCTTCTCGTCGCCGGTCATCATGCCCATCAGCCGGGGCAGGTCGTCGTAGCCGTACGTGCGGCGCTGTTCCGCTGCGGTCGTCATGCCGATGATCGTGCAACCTCAACCGGACTTGAGGTCAACACCGGGTGAACGTCGGAAGGGGCGCGCGACCACCGATCCGAGTGCGGTATTGTTTCCCTGCACGTTGCGACCGGGGAAATCCCAGGTCAAACGGCACCGGGACGTGGCGCAGCTTGGTAGCGCACTTGACTGGGGGTCAAGGGGTCGCAGGTTCAAATCCTGTCGTCCCGACTCGTGAGAGTCGCCGGTGAGGGCCGGTTCCGGAAGTATCCGGAACCGGCCCTCACACGTTCGGTGAGACGTCCGTCACCCTGCCGTCCTGCCGCCCTTGGTGCCGTCGATCACCTGCCCGGCCGGCGGGGCTTCCGCCTTGACCGGCTTCTCGTAGTCCGAGAAGACCATCGTGCCGGGATTCTCACCGCCGGACTGGTCGAGCTTGAGAATGTACGGCTTTCCCTCCGTGGCGACGTACATGGTGATGGTTTCGCCGCCCTTCTTTTTCTTGAGGGGGAGGGCCTTGCGGCCGTCGACCGTGGTGACGTCGCCCTTCGTCATTCCCTTGCGCTCGGACTTGTCGCTGTCCATGTCGGCCAGGAATCCCTGCTTGTCGCACAGCCCCGTCGTACGGGCGTCGCCCACGGGCACCTTCACCCAGCGGCCGCTCAGCGCCTGCGCCTGCTTCTGCCCGTCGCCCGAGCCCTTGGCGGCGTTCGCCCAGAAATCCTTGTCGCCCCTGATGTACGTCGTCCGGCCCGCGTGGATGACGTCGGCCGTGCCCTGTTCCATGGACATCCGGCCCTTGCAGTTCTTCTGGTCGTCGACGTGGACGTCGACCGTGAGGGGCTGCCCGTCCGCGGAGACCTTGCCGGCCATGCGCAGCGACGCGGAGTCCCGGGTGGCGGTCACCGCCTTGGCGGCCACCTGGTCCGCGCTCTGCCCCTTGAACGGCTGGTCCGACGATCCGTCGTCCGAGCATCCCGCGACGCCGACGGCGGCGGTCGCACAGATCACGGATATGGCTAGCGTGCGGCTCACAGACATGCAAAACCCTTCCCGGGGAAATCTGCTGCTTTTCCTCGGCGGCCGCTTTCGCCTCGGGGCGGCCGCTGTGGGTGTCCGGTTTCCCGGGAATTATGGAATAGTCGCTTCCTCTTTTCCCGGGGAAGGCCCCGGGGCGAGGCCATCGCACCCGGTCGGGGGTGTGAGACTCTCGGGCATGGACATCGCCCGCAGGAACAACGTCACCGTCACCGGCAATCCCGACGGGCGGCCGGTGGTGCTGGCGCACGGGTTCGGCTGCGACCAGAACATGTGGCGGCTGACGGTCCCCGCCCTGGCCGAGGAGTACCGGGTGGTGCTCTTCGACTACGTCGGCTCGGGCCGTTCGGACGCGTCCGCCTTCTCGGAGGACCGCTACTCCTCGCTCGACGGCTACGCCCGGGACGTGACCGACGTGTGCGAGGCGCTGGACCTGCGGGACGCGGTGTTCGTCGGCCACTCGGTCAGCGCGATGATCGGGGTACTGGCCGCCGACCGGGCTCCGGAGCGGCTCGGGGCGCTGGTGATGGTCGCCCCGTCCCCCTGCTACATCGACGACGAGGGCTACCGGGGCGGATTCAGCGCCGAGGACATCGACGAACTGCTGTCCTCCCTGGAATCGAACTACCTCGGCTGGTCGGCGGCGATGGCTCCGGTGATCATGGGCAACGAGGACCGGCCCGAACTGGGCGCGGAGCTGAAGAACAGCTTCTGCGCCACCGACCCGGACATGGCGCGCGTCTTCGCGCGCACCACCTTCCTGACCGATTCGAGGCAGGACCTGAGGAGCGTGCGGGTGCCGACGCTGGTGCTGGAGTGCACCCAGGACGTCATCGCCCCGCGGGAGGTCGGCGCCTTCGTCCACCGGTCGATCCCCGGCTCCGCCCTGGTCACCCTCGACGCCACCGGACACTGCCCGCACCTGTCCGCGCCCGAGGCCACCAACGAGGCGATCACCGCCTTCCTGGCGAGCCTGCGATGATGTGCCGCGCCGACCGGCAGCCCGACCCGCACGACGCCGAGGACACGGCCGCCTCCGACGCGGCGTTCGCCGCACTGCTGGAGGACAGCGCCGAGGAACTGTACGAGAGCGCCCCCTGCGGATACCTGTCCACGCTGATGGACGGCACCATAGCCAAGATCAACGCCACCTTGCTGCGGTGGCTGGGCCTGGACCGGGAGGCGGTGGTGGGCCGGATGCGCTTCACCGACCTGCTGACGGTGGGCGGCAAGCTGTACCACGAGACGCACTTCGCACCGCTGCTGCGGATGCAGGGCGAGATAAACGGCATCGCCCTGGAGATCAAGGAGGCCACCGGCGGCCGCATCCCGGTGCTGGTCTCCTCCGTGGTCAAACACGGCAGCACCGGAGAGCCGCTGCTGGCCCGCACCACCGTCTTCGACGCCCGGGACCGCCGTTCGTACGAGGAAGAGCTCCTGCGCCGCAAGAGGGAGGCCGAGGAGGCGCGCAGACAGGCGGAGGCCGACCGGGCCCGCCTCCAGGACGCCCTCGCCGTGCTCCAGCGGTCGCTCCTGCCCGACACGCTGCCGACGATGCCCGGGGTGGCGGCAGCCGCCTCGTACCACACCGCGTCCCCCGACCGGCTCGGCGGCGACTTCTACGACGTCTTCCCCGTCGACGGCGCGCGCTTCGCCTTCTTCCTCGGCGACGTGTGCGGCAAGGGCCCGCAGGCCGCCGCGGTCACCTCGCTGACCCGCTACACCCTGCGCGCCGCGGCACTCCACGACCCCGATCCGGTCTCGGCCCTGACCATCCTCAACAAGGTGCTCCACGAGCGCTACTCCGCGAGCGGCGACCCGCGTTACTGCACCGCCGTCTTCGGCTGGCTCCGGCCCGACCCGGCGACCGGCGAGATCACCGTGCACCTCGCCTCGGGCGGTCATCCTCCGGTCCTGGTCCTGCGCGCCGACGGCACGGCCGAGTTCCTGCCCACCCCCGGCGGCCTCCTGGTCGGGATCCTGCCCTCCGCGCCCTTCGTCACCGCCACCACCGTGCTCGCCCCGGGCGACACGATGCTGCTCTACACCGACGGCCTCACCGAGGCCCGCACCGGCACGGACCGCACCACCCTGTTCGGCGAGGAAGCCCTGCTGGCCTTCGCCACCGGGCAGGCCGACAGATCCCCGCAGGCCGTCGTCGAGGCCGTCGCGGCCCTGCTGAAAGGCTTCGGCGACGGCCTGGAGGACGACACCGCCGTCCTCGCCCTCGCAGCCGCCCCCCAGACGAGACAGCCACGATGAGCGCACTGAAGATCACCACCCGAGACGCCGCCGGCGGTCCCGTTCTGGAGATCTCCGGCGAACTCGACTACGCCAACGCCGCGCAGCTGCGTGAGCTGATCCCCACCATCGGCCTGCGGCCCGGCCAGCGCCTGACGCTGGACCTGGACGGGATGGAGTTCTGTGACTCCAGTGGCATCACCGCCATGATCGCCGCCCGCAACCACGCGCACGCCGCCCAGGCCGGCATCGCGCTCGCCGCCGTCCCCGCCCACTTCCTGCGGGTCCTGCGCATCGTCGGCCTCGACCAGATCTTCACCATCGACGCCGGCGACGAAACGGCCACCCGTTCCTGAGCCGTTCCCGCGTTCGCGGCCTCCCGCGGCCGCGGCCGCGGGAGGCCGCGAACGCGAGTGGCGGCGGCGACGCAGCGGTCAGAGGGCCAGTCCCACGTGCGCCAGCGCCTGCTTCAGCAGGACCCCGTGGCCGCCCGGCATCTCGTTCTGCACGGCCGGGGAGGCGGCCTCCTGGGGGCTGAACCAGACGAGGTCGAGCGCGTCCTGGCGGGGCCGGCAGTCCCCGGTCACCGGCACGATGTAGGCGAGGGAGACCGCGTGCTGGCGCGGGTCGTGGTACGGCGTGACACCGGCGGTCGGGAAGTACTCGGCGACCGTGAACGGCTGGAGCGAGGCGGGGACGCGGGGCAGGGCGACCGGGCCGAGGTCCTTCTCCAGGTGGCGCAGCAGCGCGTCGCGGACCCGCTCGTGGTGCAGGACGCGGCCGGAGACCAGCGTCCGGCTGACGGTGCCGTCCGGGCCGATGCGCAGCAGCAGCCCGATGCTGGTGACTTCACCGCTGTCGTCCACGCGTACGGGCACGGCCTCGACGTACAGGATCGGCATCCGGGCCCTGGCCATCTCCAGCTCGTCCGTGGTCAGCCAGCCGGGCGTGGTTTCGGTCATGTCAGACATTGCTTGATCATACTTTCCGGTCGGGGTGCCCGCTGGAATCGCGGGCGGCTTCGGATACGGGCGGTCCGTACAGCCGGCGGGCGTTGTCACGGCCCGTCCAGTCCGCGATCCGCAGGGCGTCGGCCAGGCTCAGCTCGTCGGCGTCGACGCGGTCCTGCAGCAGACCGGCGAGACCCTCCCGGAAACACAGGGCCCCCAGGTGGTGGAACTCGGCCACACCGAAGGCGTCGGAGCTGTACAGCAGTTTGCGGAACGGGGTTATCTCCAGTGCCTCCTCCAGCACCGCCCGGCAGCGGGCGGGACCGGTGTGGTGCAGGGCGAGGCCGACGTCCAGGTACACGTGCTCGAACACCGCGGCGAGGTAGGCGGCCTGGCGCTGGTACGGCCAGCAGTGCAGCAGCAGCACCGGGACGGTGCCGGCGGTCCGGTGCAGCCAGTCGGTGAGCAGCGCGGGGTCGGCGCGGTGCAGCCGCAGGTCCGCGTCGCCGAAACCGGTGTGCAGTTGCAGCGGCAGCCCCAGCTCGACGGCGGTCCACAGCAGGTGCCGGAGCAGGACCGGATCGTCGAGGCGTCCTGTGCCGCGTGCCAGCCAGCGTCCGGCCGCCCGCGTCACCTCGGCCGCGGCCGGGCGCTCCGGCTCCAGCGCGAAACCGGTCCGGTATGCCGCGACGGACTTCACCGCCACCACGCCCGGCCGGCGTACGGCCGCCTCGGCGGCGGCCCGGAACGCGGCCGCGTACCCGCCCGCCGTCACACCCCGCGCGGCCACCGCCTCGGCGACCGGCTCCAGCCGTACGACCTCGCAGGCGGCGGCGCCGGCCGCGGTGGCCAGCTGTGCGGGGGAGGTGAGCGGGTACGGGGCGTAGCCGGTGTCCACGCAGAACACCCCGGTGCCGGAGGCCGTCAGGAACCGCCGGTTGACCTCCTGCCAGCCCAGTTCCGCGCGCCGGGCCACGTAGTCGGCGGGCGGCGCGTGCCGGGGGAGGCCGAGCAGGGGCGCGCAGTGGCGGCGGACGGCCACGCCGACGGGGCTGTCGAAGGGGGAGACGCCGGGCCAGGCGGCGCCCTCGGTGAGCAGGGACTCGAACTCCGCGGCGCTCAGGTCGGCCGTGACCGCGCCGTGGCAGTGGTGATCGACCAGCGGCAGCGCGGCGAGCGCCTCGTGCACGGGTTGGGGGGCGGCCATCGTCAGTACGTCCAGCGGTAGGCCGCCGCGATCCGGTCCGGGCCGAGTCCGTCGACGGCCGCCGCCTCGCCGAGCCGTACGGCGGTCACCGCGTCGGCGAGGACCGGGCCCAGCGCGGCCCGCAGGACCGGGTCGGCGCGGAACTCCTCGACGGCCTCGGGCAGCGACCGCGGCAGCCGCCGTACGCCCAGGGCCGCGGCCTCGTCGGGGCCGTAGCGGGCCGGGTCGCCGGTGATCTCGCCGGGCAGGGCGCGGGCCGCCGTGACACCGTCGAGCCCGGCGGCGATCACACAGCCGAGGGCGAGATACGGGTTGGCGGCCAGGTCGACGGGTTTGACCTCCATGTTGGCCTCCTGGCCGTGGCGGCCGGCCGAGCCCGTGATCATGCGCAGGCCGGCCTCGCGGGTCTCGCGGCCCCAGGCGGTGAAGATCCCGGCCCACTGGGAGGGCCGCAGCCGCAGATAGCTGGCCGGGCTCGGGGCGGTGACCGCCGTCAGAGCCGGGAGGCGGGCGAGGACGCCGGCCGCGAAGGACTCCGCCTCGGCCGTCATGCCGTACCGGCGCTCGCCGCCCGCGTGCAGGTTCACCCCGTCGCGCCAGCAGGACAGGTGCAGATGGCCGCCGTTGCCGACGCCCTCGGCGGACACCGCGGGCGCGAACGACACCCTCAGGCCGTGCCGCTGGGCCACCGCCCGCACGGTCTGGCGGACCAGGACGCTGCGGTCGGCCGCGGCCACCGGGTCCCGTGCGCCCACCGAGATCTCGAACTGCCCGGGCGCGTACTCGGGGTGCAGCTGGTCGACGTCCACGCCCTGGGCGGCGCACGCGGCCAGCAGATCGGCGGTGTAGTCGCTCAGCCCGACCTGCCGGGTCGCGCCGTACGCCGGCCCGGAGACCGCCGGGACGAACTCCCCGGCGGGCGCCGAGCCCAGTCCCACGGACCACTCGATCTCGATCGCCGCCTTGAAGCCGAGGCCGTGCCGTTCGGCCGCGCCGGTGACGATCCGGCGCAGGAAGGTCCGGGCGCAGCCGGGGTGCCGGGCGCCCTCCTGGGTGATCCGGTCCACCGGCGCCCAGGCCCAGCCGGGCTGCCCGGCCAGCGCCACCAGCTGGTCGAGGTCCGGGTAGAGCCGCAGGTCGCCGTCGGGGGAGCCGAGGACGTCGGTGGTGACGGCGGAGTCGTCGGCGAGGAAGGTGTCGAACACCGGGGACATGCCGACACCCCGGGTCACGGCCGCCTCCAGCCGCGCGGTCGGGACGGTCTTGACCCGGCAGACGCCCGCCGTGTCGACGTACGCCAGCACGATGCCGTGCACGCCCCGCGCGGACAGGTCGGCGGTGAGGGCGGCGACCCGGCGCAGGTCGCCGGGACGGCCGCCGGGCACGGGGTCGGCGAAAGTCGTCATACGTCCTCCTCCGCGGGCCACGGGCCGCCGCCGGCCGCCGCCGGCCGTGCCGCCGGGGAGTGGCCCTCGCTCACGTATCCGCCCCTCTCACGTGCGGTCGTCCGCCGTCATTGTGCCGCCCGCCGATCGAGCTGTCCCGGCAACCGGGCACCGTGGGCGGTTCCGGGCACGCGGGGCACATGAGGAACACTGGACCGGTACATCCCCGCCCCCGACCGGAAGCAGGACATGCCCGCCACGCCCGCCACCTTCCTGGAGGCCTCCCCACCGTCCGCCGGCCCGGCCGATATCCGGCTGGTCGTCACCGACATGGACGGCACGCTGCTGGACGACGCCAAGCGGATCCCCGACGGCCTGTGGCCGATGCTCGCCGAGCTGCGCCGCCGCGGAGTGCTGTTCAGCCCGGCGAGCGGACGCCAGTACGCGACCTTGCACCGGCAGTTCGCCCGGGTCGCCGAGGGCATGGTGTTCATCGCGGAGAACGGCACGTACGTGGTCCGCGACGGCGTGGAGCTGAGCTCCGACCCGCTCGACAGGTCCGTCGCCGGCGGGGTCGTCCGGAGGGTACGGCGGCTGGTCGCGGGCGGCGCGGACGTCGGCGCCGTGGTCTGCGGCAAGCGGGCGGCGTACGTCGAGCGGACCGACGAGGCGTTCCTGGCGGAGGTCCGCACGTACTATGCCGAGCACCGGATCGTCGAGGACGTCACCGCGGTCGGCGACGACGTGATCAAGGTCGCGCTGTTCGACTTCGGGTCCGCCGAGCACGGCACCGCCCCGGCCCTCGCGGAGTTCGCCGGCACCCACCAGGTGGTGGTCTCCGGCGAGCACTGGGTGGACGTGATGAACCGCACCGCCAACAAGGGCACCGCCCTGCGCGGCCTCCAGCGGGCGCTCGGCATCACCGCCGCGCAGACCATGGTCTTCGGCGACTACTTGAACGACCTGGAGATGCTCGACGCCGCGGAGTGGTCCTTCGCCACGGCGGGCGCCCACCCCGAGGTGATCCGCAGGGCCCGCCACCTGGCCCCGTCCAACAACGACGGGGGCGTCCTGCGCACCATGGCCCGAGTGCTCGGCCTGTAGCCCGCGTCAGGGACCTGTGGCCCGGGTCAGGGCTTGAGCGCGACCCCGCCGTACAGCGAGACCGGCCCGTCCGCGGTCTCCTCGGGCCGCCACTGCGCCACGGAGACGATTCCGGGCTCCAGCAGTTCCAGGCCCCGGAAGAACGTGCCCACCTCGGCGTGGGAGCGGGCGACCAGGGTGACACCGCCGGCCGCGTAGGCCGCGATGCCCTGGTGGACGTTCTCGGGTTCGAAGTCGGCGGTCATCGTGGACAGCACCAGGCAGCTGCCCGGCGCCAGCGCGCCGACCAGGGTGTCCACCAGGTCGTGGGCGCCGTCCTCGTCGGCGATGAAGTGCAGCAGGGCGATGAGGGAGAGGGCCACCGGGCGGCCGAGGTCCAGGACGCGGGCGGCCTGTTCCAGGATGCTCCGCGGATCGCGGGCGTCGGCCTGGACGTACTCCGTCACGCCCTCTCGGGTGCCGCGCAGCAGCGCGCCGGCGTGGGCCAGCACGATGGGGTCGTTGTCGACGTAGACCACGCGGGCGTCCGGGGTCACCGACTGGGCGACCTGGTGCAGGTTCGGCTCGGTCGGAATGCCGGTGCCGATGTCCAGGAACTGGCGGATGCCCTGCTCCGCGGCCAGCGCCCGGGTGGTGCGGTGCATGAACGCCCGGTTGGCGCGGGCGGCCTTCGGGGCGGCCGCGTCGATCGCCGCGATCCGCCGGCCCAGTTCCTCGTCGACCGGGTAGTTGTCCTTGCCGCCGAGGAACCAGTCGTACACCCGGGCCGGATGCGGCCGGCTGGTGTCGATGGTGTCCTGGATCCGCGGGCCGGTCCCCGTCACGCGCTGCTCCTCCACCCGTCGGTCCCGGTGGTCGGTCCGGGACGTGCGGGGAGCAGTCTGACACGATCACGCGGCGCGGCGCAGACAGTCTTCGGCCACCTGCCGGTCGAGCGCCGCCCGCACCAACGCGGCGGCCAGCACGGCCGGTTAGGTGTCCCCGGCCAGCTCGGTCAGCCGGCCGGGGTCCTCGGGCAGGCCGAGCCGCCCGGCGCCGGCCAGTGCCTTGCCGTCCAGGTAGGGCGCGATGTCGGGCCACACCCGCTGCGCCTCGCGCAGGAAGATGCCGGCGCCGGCCGGGCCGATGCCCGGCTCCTCCATGAGCAGTCGCTGCAGGGCGGCGGGGTCGCCCTCCGCCTCCCGGTGCAGCCGGCGCAGGTCCCCGCCCCAGCGTTCGGTCAGCAGCTCGGCGCCGGCGCCGAGCTGGGCGGCCGTCCGCTCGTCGTACCGGCGGTAGCCGCCCCGGCCGAGCGCGGCCACCCGCCGCCGCCGGCCGGCCTCGGCCATCCGGCGGGGGCTGTCCAGCCGGTCCTCGTGCAGGGCCCGGGCGGCGGCCACCGCGACCGAGGCCCGGATCCGGGCGCTCAGCAGCAGGGACAGCACCAGCAGCCGGTACAGCGGCTGCGGGGTGTCCGTCAGGCGGATGCCCGCCTCCTCGGCGTACGTCCGCCCGTATCCGGACACCAGCTCGCGCACGACCCGTTCGTCGCGGTTCACGACCGCACCGGCTACGGCTTGAGCGGGTCGTGGCCCAGCGTCATCAGCCGGTGCCGCCGGCGGGTGTCCGCCGGCGTGTTCTCCGGCTCCGGCTCGTTCTCCGGGTCGGCCAGGGCACCGACGGTGTCGACGACCTCGTACATGACCCGGATGTCGTCGTCGGTGAGGTCGGTACGGCGCTTCTGCAGGATAGCGAGGACGTGCTGCCCGGTGGGCGGGCCCGCATCCTCCGGCAGCGGCTCCGTCTCCTCGGCGGCGTCGCGGACCCGCAGCCAGGCCGCGAGTTCCGCCGAGGTCATGTTCACCACGCGGTGGAAGTCCTCCCACAGCGCCTCGGTCTCCAGGGCGTCGGCCATGGGTCTCCCCCTTCCGTGCGGGACCGGGTGTCCTACTTCCCGTCCTCGCGGGGGTGGTTCTCGGCCTCGAACATCCAGCGCTGCTTCTCCAGCTCGGCCGTGACCGAGATCAGCAGGTCCTGGGTGACCGGGTCGGCCTTCTCGGTCGTCTCGATCCGCTCGCGCAGCCGGCCGATGGCCGCCTCCAGCGCCGACACCATCAGCTCGACCACCTCGGTGTCGCGCAGCCAGCCGTCCTTGGCGCCGGGCAGCGCGAAGGTCGCGGCGATGGTCTCCGGCCGGCCGTCAGGAGACACGCCCAGCGCGGCGGCCCGCTCGGCCACGGTGTCCGAGTGCTCCCGCGCGGCGGCGACCACCTCGTCCAGCTGGAGGTGGATCGACCGGAACCGGGGTCCCACGACGTTCCAGTGCGCCTGCTTGCCGATCAGCGACAGGCCGAGCAGGTCGACGAGGGTCTCCTGCAGGGCGGTCCCGGTGACGCGGAGTGCCTCCTCGGGCAGCGTGCTCTTGACCACGGTCATGGCGCGTACGTCCCCTTTCGTGAGTTGTGCACGGTCATGTCCGTCGGAGCGGGTGCCCGCTGCCCGGGGGAGCAAACCGGCTGATCAGGGGGACAGTGCCCGGTCCCGTCAGCGGGACGGCACCCGGTCCAGGAAGTCCAGCACCTCGGCGAGGACGTCCTGCTTGCAGGTCTCGTGGAACACCTCGTGCCGGGCCCCCGGGAAGATCCGCTCGGTCAGCCGCCCGCCGCTCAGCCGCTCCACCCCGGTCCGGCTGCCGGCCGGCGGCACCAGCCGGTCGTCGTCGCCGTGCAGCCACAGCACCGGCAGGGCGCCGACGTCACCGCCCCCGGCGACGGTTTCGAGGGTCCGGACGAACGCCTCCAGCGTCGGCCGCTTCATGGGTCCGTGCCAGACCAGCGGATCGGCGGCGTACGCGGCGCCCA
Source organism: Streptomyces sp. NRRL S-1022 (assembly GCF_000720135.1). GTDB lineage: Bacteria > Actinomycetota > Actinomycetes > Streptomycetales > Streptomycetaceae > Streptomyces. Next base: position 107,725 of record NZ_JOIU01000021.1, read on the forward strand.
CCGCGGGGTCCCGGGAGAGCGCGGAGGGGTTGACCGGGACGTCCGGGATCTCGTCCATCGCCAGCAGCCGCCCGGGCAGCTCCCAGGTGCCGATCACCGGTCCGGACAGGACCAGCGCGCTCAGCTCGGCGCCGTACCGCTGGGCGTAGCGGGCCGCGATCAGACCGCCCATGGAGTGCCCGACCAGGACCAGCGGCAGGCCGGGGTGGGCGGCGCGGGCCAGATCCGCCACCGCGTGCACGTCCGTGACCACGTCCTCGAAGTCCTCGACCAGCACCCGCTCGCCGGCCGAGCGGCCGTGGCCGGCGTGGTCGGGCGCGTACACGGCGGCGCCGTGCCCGGTGAGCACGGCGGCCGGCTCCGCGTACCGGCCGGCGTGCTCGCCGTAGCCGTGCACCAGGAGGACCAGCCGGCGGGGGGCCGGGTGCGGCCACTCGTGTACGGCGAGGGGGCCGTGGGTGCCGTCGAGGGTGTGCTCGCGGACGTGGGGCATATCTCCTCCAGCTGCCTCGTGGAAGCTCCTGGGGGATCTTCCCAGCGGGCCGGTCGGGGGTCTATAGTCCAAAACTAGCAGTGCTAATTAATTGGTGCTGTGCAGGTCCGGATCCACAACGTCGTAGGTCAGGAGTCCCAGCCGTGCGTCCCGTCCACTTCGCGGCCGCCCGCCGCACCCCCATCGGCAAGCTGCGCGGAGCCCTGTCCTCCGTCCGGCCCGACGATCTGGCCGCGACCGTCATCCGCCACCTGGTGGCCGAGGTGCCCGCGCTCGACCCGGCCCGCATCGACGACGTCTACTGGGGCGCCGCCAACCAGGCCGGCGAGGACAACCGCAACGTCGCCCGGATGGCCGTCCTGCTCGCCGGACTGCCCGACTCCGTGCCCGGCGCCACCGTCAACCGGCTGTGCGCCTCCGGACTCGAAGCGGTCACCGCCGCCGCCCGCACCATCGCCGCCGGCGAGGCCGACATCGTGATCGCCGGCGGCTCGGAGTCGATGAGCCGCGCCCCCTTCGTCCTGCCCCGCCCCGACGAGGCCCTGCCGCAGCGCGTCGAGACCCACGACACCCGGCTCGGCTGGCGGCTGGTGAACCCCGCCATGAAGGAGCTGCACGGCCTGCTCTCCATGGGCGAGACCGCCGAGGAGGTCGCCGGGCGGTACGGCGTCTCCCGCGCCCGGCAGGACGAGTTCGCCCTGCGCAGCCACCAACTCGCCGCCGCCGCCCGCAAGAACGGCCACTTCGACGACGAACTCCTGCCTGTCGAGCGCCCCGACGGCGTCGTGGTCGAACAGGACGAGTGCGTCCGCGAGGACACCTCCCTGGAGAAGCTCTCCCGCCTCAAGCCGGTCTTCCGCGCGGACGGCACCGTGACGGCCGGCAACGCCTCGCCGATGAACGACGGCGCGGCCGGCCTGCTGCTGGTCAGCGAGGAGGCGCTGAACGAGCTGGGCCTGGAGTCCCTCGGCCGCTATGTCGCGGGCGCCTCCGCCGGCGTCCACCCCGACGTGATGGGCCTCGGCCCGGTCCCGGCCACCCGCAAGGTGCTGGCCCGGGCCGGCTGGGAGACCGGCGACCTCCAGGAGGCCGAGTTCAACGAGGCGTTCGCCGCCCAGGCCCTCGCCTGCGTCGACCAGCTGGGCATCGACCCGGAGATGGTGAACCCCACCGGCGGCGCCATCGCCCTCGGCCACCCCCTCGGCTGCTCCGGCGCCCGCATCCTCACCACCCTGCTGCACCGGATGCGGCGCACGGGCGCGGAACGCGGCCTCGCCACCATGTGCGTGGGCGTGGGGCAGGGGAGCGCGGTGCTGGTCGAGAGGCACTAGGGCGACGCCGACGGGGGCTCCCCGCACGGGGGATCCGGTACACGAGCCGCAGCAAGGAAACGGAGCACCACCACATGGCCACCCTGTCCGTCGCCGCCATCCTCGCCGAGAACGCCCGGCGCCGCCCCGGCAAGACCGCCCTCGTCGAAGGCGACCTGCGGCTCACCTTCGCCGAGGTGTGGCAGCGGGCGCTGGCCCAGGCCGGCGCGCTCACCGGTCTCGGCGTACGGCCCGGCGACCGGGTCGCCCTCATGGCGCCCAACACCGCAGAGTTCCCGGTGGCCTACTACGCGATCACGGCGGCGGGCGGTGTCGTCGTCCCCGTGCACCTGCTGCTGTCGGCCGGCGAGGTCGAACACGTCCTGCGGGACAGCGGGGCCACGCTGCTGCTGGTCCACCCGGCGCAGGCGGAGACCGGCACCGCCGCCGCACGGGCCACGGGCGTCCGGGCGGTCACCCTGGGCGGCGAGTTCGAGAAGCTCGCGGCCGACGCCGAGCCGCTGCCGTCGTACGTCACCCGGTCGGCCGACGACCCCGCCGTCGTCTTCTACACCAGCGGGACGACCGGTGTCCCCAAGGGCGCCGTGCTCAGCCACTTCAACCTGGTGATGAACGCGACCGTCAACGCCTTCGACGCCAACGACATCCGCGCCGACGACATCGCCCTCGGCGCGCTGCCGCTGTTCCACGCGTTCGGCCAGACGGTGTCGCTCAACTCCACCTGGCGGGCCGGCGCCACCCTCGTCCTGCTGCCCCGCTTCGACGCGGCCCGCGCCATCGAGCTGATGGTGCGCGAGGGCGTGAACACCTTCCACGGCGTGCCGACCATGTTCGTCGCCCTCACGGCGGCCGCCGCCGGCGCCGAGCGGCTCCCCGCGCTGCGGGTGTGCATCTCCGGCGGCGCCTCGCTCCCGGTCACCGTGCTGGAGCGGTTCGAGGCCGCGTTCGGATCGAAGATCTACGAGGGCTACGGGCTGTCGGAGACCTCGCCGACCGCCACCGTCAACCAGCCGGTGTTCGGCACCAAGGCCGGCACCATCGGCCACCCGCTGTGGGGCATCGACGTGGAGATCGCCCGCGCCGACCTGGAGGGCCGGATCGAGCTGCTGCCGCCCGGCGAGCTGGGCGAGGTCGTCATCCGCGGCCACAACGTCTTCTCCGGCTACCTCGGCCGCCCCGAGGCCACCGCCGAGGCCCTGGTGGACGGCTGGTTCCGCACCGGCGACCTCGGCACCAAGGACGACGAGGGCTTCCTGAGCATCGTCGACCGCAAGAAGGACGTCATCATCCGCGGCGGCTACAACGTCTACCCGAGGGAGGTCGAGGAGGTCCTGATGCGCCACCCGCAGGTCGCCCAGGTCGCCGTCATCGGCCTGCCCGACGAGCTGCACGGCGAGGAGGTGTGCGCCGTGGTCGTCCCGGCCCCGGGCGCCGCGCCGGACCCCGCCGCGCTCACCGAGTGGTCCAAGGAGCACCTCGGCCGGCACAAGTACCCGCGGCGCGTGGAGGTCACCGACGGTCTGCCGCTGGGGCCGAGCATGAAGGTGCTCAAGCGGGAGCTGCGGGCCCGGTACACGGGCCGCTAGGGGGTACGTCGCGACGGGCCGCCAGGCGGTACGCCGGCCGGCCACCGGGACCGGCCGGCGGGGCCCCGCTCACGCCGGGCGCATGCGTGTGCATAGCATCGGTTCCTCCATGAACACGATGACGCTCTGGCACATCTCCGGCTGGGGGTTCGCGGCGCTCGCCTTCGCGGCCCTGCTCGTCGGCTTCTCCAAGACCGCGGTCAGCGGGGCCAACACGGTCAGCCTCGCGGTCTTCGCCGCGGTGCTGCCCGCCCGCGCCTCGACCGGCGTGCTGCTGCCCGTGCTGATCGCCGGCGACGTGCTCGCCGTGCTCACCTACCGGCGGCACGCGCACTGGCCCACGCTGTGGCGGCTGTTCCCGGCCGTGGCCGCGGGCGTGGTGGCCGGCACGCTGTTCCTGCTGTGGGCCGGCGACGGGATCGTACGGACCTCGATCGGCGCGATCCTGCTGCTGATGGCCGGGGTGACCATGTGGCGCCGGCGGACCGCCGAGGCCCCGCGGGCGCCGGAGGCGGTCACGACCCGGGCGGGCCGGGTGAAGGCCCGCTCGTACGGCGTGCTCGGCGGGTTCACGACGATGGTCGCCAACGCGGGCGGGCCGGTGATGTCGCTGTACCTGCTGTCCGCGGGGTTCCGGAAGCTGGGCTTCCTGGGGACATCCGCGTTCTTCTTCCTCATCGTGAACGTCGCGAAGGTGCCGTTCAGCGCGGGCCTGGGCCTGATCGACGGGCGCTCGCTGCTCCTCGACGCCGCGCTCGTGGTGTTCGTCGTGCCCGGCGCGCTGTTCGGCAAGTGGGCCGTGCACCGGATCAACCAGCGACTCTTCGAACAACTCGTGATCGCGGCGACGGTCGTGGGCGGCCTGCAACTGCTACTGCGCTAGCCCCAGCAGCCCCGGGACGTCCGCGAAGGAGTCCACGACGTGGTCCGGGACGCCGCTCGCCCGCGCGTGCGTCTGAGGCTCGTACTTGCCCGTCCTCACCAGCACGCCCGTGAGGCCGGCCCGCTGCGCCGCCAGCACGTCCGACTCGATGTCGTCGCCGACCATCAGCGCCTGCTGCGCGCCGACGCCCAGCCGGGCCAGCGCCGCCTCGAAGAACGCCCGGGACGGCTTGCCCGTGACCTCCGCCTCCACACGCGCCGCCCGCTCGAGACCGGCCAGGAAGGCACCCGAGTCCAGCTGCAGCCCGGCGTCGGTCCGCCAGTACAGGTTGCGGTGCATGGCGACCAGCCGTGCGCCCCGCTGCAGCTCGCCGAAGGCCCGGTTCAGCGCCGCGTAGTCGAAGCCGGGTCCCGCGCCGCCGATCACGACCACGTCGGCACCCTCCTCGACGAGGGTGACGTCCCCCAGGTCCGCGGCGATGTTCCCGCTGTTCAGCAGCATGCAGCGGGCGCCCGGACAGTGCTCGGCCAGATGGGCGGCGGTGACGGCGGGCGCGGTCAGCACGTCCTGCGCGCCCACCTCGAAACCGGCCGCCGCCAGCGTCTCGGCGATCGACGCCCGGGTCCGGGACGTCGTGTTGGTCACCAGGGCCACGCCGAGCCCGGCCGCACGCAGCGCGCGCAGCGCCGCCACCGCGCCGGGCAGCGGCTTCCAGGACACGGTGAGGACCCCGTCGATGTCGATCAGGACGGCACGCGCGGACGCCGGTGACTGCATGGACCGACCGTAGCGGCCCGGGCGGCGGACGGACGCCTACGACCGCGCCCGCTCACCCCGGTGCCGGTGCCGGTGCCGGTGCCGGTGCGGTGCCCGCGCCGCTGCCGGCCCCTGCGTTCCGGTCCCGACGCTCCGGCCCGGGCCGCTCAGTCCGGGGCCCGGCCGTCCCGCGCGGGATGCCGGCGCAGCAGGTACGTGTCCATGATCCAGCCCTTGCGCTCCCGGGCCTGTGCCCGCAGCCGCTCGATGCGCGGGCCGGCTTCGGCGATCGGACCGGCGACGAGGATCTCGTCCGGCGTGCCGATGTAGGCGCCCCAGTAGATGTCCATGTCCTCCTCGGCGTACCGCCGGAAGGCCTGGTGCGCGTCCAGCATCACCACCACGTCGTCCACCCCCTCCGGGAAGCCCTCGGCCAGCCGCCGCCCGGTGGTGATCTGCACCGGCCGGGCGACCCGGTTCAGGCCCGTGCGGTGCCGGGCGACCAGCGCGGAGACACTGCTGATGCCGGGCACCACCTCGTGCGCGAACTCCACCGTGCCGCGTTCCCGTACCTCGTCGAGGATGGCCAGCGTGCTGTCGTACAGCGCCGGGTCCCCCCACACCAGGAAGGCGCCGGTGCCGTCCTCGTCCAGTTCCTCGGTGATCAGCCGCTCGTAGATCCCGGCGCGGGCACTGCGCCAGTCCCCGACGGCCGGCGAATACGCCGCCCCGCCCGCCTTCCGGTCCCGCTCGGGATCCCGGGCCTCCACCACCCGGTACGACCCCTCGGGCAGGTGCGCGTCCAGGATGTCCCGGCGGAGCCGGGTCAGATCACTCTTCACCTCGCCCTTGTCGAGCAGGAAGAACACGTCCGTGCTCCGCAGCGCCTTGACCGCTTGCAGGGTCAGCTGGTCGGGGTCGCCCGCGCCGATACCGATGACATGAATCTTTCGCACGCCCCGAGTCTGCCGCACGCCCCGACGGGGGCCTCGGCCGCGGTACCGCTGCCCGCGGGGCCGCCGCCCCGGCACGCTGCGAGCGCGCCCGGTTCAGGGGCCCAGGCGGGGTGCCTCGGTCCGCGGGTCCACCGGGGCCGAGGTCTGTTCCACCCGGCCGGCCAGTTCCCGCGCCCAGCGGGTGAGGCCCGGCAGGTCCAGCCCGTACGGCCGGTCCTCGCCCCGCCCGGTCTCCCACTCCTCGACCGCGCCGGCGCCCCGCCGCAGCAGCCGCGCCCCGCCGACGGCGTTCCCGCGGGCCGCGTGGGTGAGTCCCACCGCCAGCTGGGCCAGCCCCCGCCACAGCGGGCGCTCGTCCCGCGGGCCCGACTTCCAGGCGTCCTCGAACACCTCGTGCGCGTGGAACGGCCGCCCCTCGGCCAGCAGCGCCTGCGCCTCGGCGACCGTCTGCTGCGGTGCCCGTGCGATGCCCTCCGGCTGCCGCGGCACCCCTTCGGCCCCGTACGGCAGGGGGCGCCCCAGCCCGTCCCGCGGCCGCGCGTTCCGGGCCCGCCCCGTCACGTCCCGGTCCCTGGCATCCGATGCGCCCGTGTTCGTCATACCGCCGATTGTCCCCCGCCCCGCCCGGGTCTTCTTCGGCACACCCCCCGGCGTGGGGTAAAGTGCTGTCCGCGCGATCACGCGGGGCACCGCGGGTGAGCGCACCGGGACGTGGCGCAGCTTGGTAGCGCACTTGACTGGGGGTCAAGGGGTCGCAGGTTCAAATCCTGTCGTCCCGACGGGAGCAATGCTTCGTAGCCACGGGCTGGAGGCCCTACCTCACTACTGTGTGGTAGGGCCTCCAGCCATGCACCGGGCTCTTTCGTCGTATTACCCTGCGCTTTCTTCAGGCCAAGTCCGCCTGCTTTCCAGCGCTTGCATTGATGCCCGTATTGGGTGGGTCACCGCCCCTTCGGCCGCCTCCGGTGCAGCCCGGCCCGCGCCCCGGGTGCCCCTGCCGCCACAAAGGTCCTGTTCCACGCCCTCTGTTACGGTTAGTAAAGCGCTGGTTACACGAGAGTGATCTGAGTCTCTTTTTCGTTGGCGCGCGCCAGCGGGTGTCGTAGAGTTCAGCCATGCTGGGCAAACGGGGAATTTCAGTGCGGGGATGGTCTTCCCGTGCACGGGCGGATCGACTGCGTGACGCTCAATTACGCAGCCACAGTCGCCATTTGATACGCCGACTCACGCCGCAGTTGCCGTTCAGTGTCACCGCTCTCTGTGCCGAGCTGAGCGAAATGCGCGACAGGCCGATCAGGCTTATGGAGTGGGATCTGCCGGCCGACGGGCCGTTCGGTGTGCTGGTATCCCGTGACCACGAGGATGTCATCGTCTATCAGGCGATGACCACCAAGGCGCATCAGGCGCACATCATTCTTCATGAGGTCGGACATATCATCGCGTTCGATCTCGCAGGCGAGCGACCGCCCGCCATGGTGGACCGGACCTGCTATTCCGACCGCGACGAGCGCGACGCCGAGATCATCGCATCGACGATTATGTCCGAGGCAATTTCCATGGGCCGGCGCGTGCGAAGCCACGGACTGGACGAGCCGTGGCGGCCCTCGGTGTACAACAGTCTCGTCCTTACCGATGGAGCGGTGTGAGCGCGCTCAATTTCGTGGCCATTGCCACGCTCCTCGGTGGGGCTCTCTGGACGTTGCCCGCTCTCATCCGGCGGCGTTTGCGTGATCCCATGCGTCTCCATCTCTGTCTGGCGCTGCTGCTGATGGGAGCGGGGAACGTACTGGCCCAGCCATCCGTCCTGAATGTCGTCGACGGCGTCACCTTCGAGGGCTTCTCCAAGGTCACGTACAACGTGGAAGTCCTGGTCGGCCTCAGCCTCATGGTCGGCTTCCTGCGGGAAAGCCCGCTGCGGCGCTGGGCGCCGCCGTGGCCCTGGGAAGTGGGCGCGTGCCTCGTCTGCCTCGCGGGGATGCTCGCCGTGACCGCGTTCCTCCCGGCGCAGCTGCGCAATCACGTACTGACGTCCGCGTATCTCGGCGACTGGCGCGTGCGCACGTTCTACAACTTCGGCAACTTCTACCTGCTCTTCGGCTACGCGGCCAGTGCCTACCTGGCCGGACGGCATGCCCGACGAGGCCGTTCGCTGCGGCGGCTGTCGTTCAACATCATCGCCGTCGGACTGACCGGACTGGCTCTCACCTGTATCTTCCGATTCCTGTGGGTGAATCTGCCCAGCCTGCGCGGAGACGAGCGGCTGATCGACTATGCCGATGTCTTCCTGTTCGGCCAGGTCGCCGCCATCGTGGTGTGCGTGGGCCTGAGTCTGCCCTTCTTCGTCAGTGTCGTGCAGATCGTGCGGGAGATGCTGGACCACTGCAGGCAATACCGCGGGCTCGAAGAGCTGTGGTGCCAACTGGCCAGGGCATATCCCGAGTTGATACTGGATCAGCGCAGCCGTCGACGCCGCGTCTTCCTCGCGAGTTCCCGGGCCGTGTACCGGCGTTACGTCGAATGCCGGGACGGTCTGATCCGGCTCGGCCCTTATCTCCGGCTCGCCTCCCAGGAGATGTCGACGCCCGAACCGCAGGAAGACCTGCGGGCGTCCGCCGATCTCATCGTGCGCGCGCTGCGGCTGCAGGGCGATCAGGGGCCGCGCGACGGCGGTCCGCCGACGGAGGCGGTCTTCGTTCTCGCTCCCCGCTGCCCGTCCAGCATGGACGGCCACGACTACGAGGAGGATCTGGGCACCCTGGTCCGGCTCTCCCGCGAACTGTGCGCCATGCGCACCTACGCGTCGGTCTGAGGCGGCGTCCGCTCGCCCCGGCCGGCGCGAGAAGTCGGCGGTAAGCGGTTCACCCGCTCTCAGGCTCGTCTCCCGAGGACTTCCCGGCGTCCGCGGACGGCGACGCCTTCTTGGAGGCGTCCAGTACGTCCATGATCGACAGTAGTTGCTCGCGCAGTTCCGGAGTCAACCGGCCGGCCCGCATGGCAATGGACTGCACCTGCCGGTCGGCGAGCGCCGTCGCCCACCCGTCCTGCGACTTCGCGGGGCGTCCCGGGGGCTCCTCGTTGATGAGCGCGCTCACCGACACCGGCAGGCTCATGTCCCGGGACTGGAAGTACTTGACGATCGCGGAGAGCACGCTGACCGTCGGGTTGGTCTGCGAGCCGTTGCGCAGGGCGGTCAGGTAGCTCCGGGAGATCGTCACGTCGTGGCTCGGGTCCTGGGAGATGGCCTGGGCGACCTCCGACGTGGACGGTTCCCGCAGCCGGCCCACGGCATCCGGGGTGGCGGCATCGGCGAACCAGGAGTTCAGGCGTTCTGCCAGCGTAGCCATGTGGATCCCGACCTCCGTAGGCGTCGATGACTCGGGGGTTCTTCTATACGAGCACCGCGTGAGCCTCCTTTCGACGGGTGCTCCTCAGTGCTCTTGACCGCTTCGCTTACAGCGGCCCTCGGCGTGAGTGTAACACGAATGACATGGCCACAGTCATGTTGCTACTATAGTGGACAGCGAGCCGATAAAAGGCTCGTCGTGCTCGTAACGTGGCAGCTCACGCTGGAGGGGAAATGCGTAGCGGTACTGTCTTCACCCAGGGGCTTCGACACGGTGTGGGGGAGAGCCCGTACTGGACGGTCGAGGCCGTCCGGCAGGTGCGATACCACGTCGTCAGCTCCGAGGGCCTGTTCGACCCCGGCAACACCGCGCTGCTGACCGGCTGCCCTGACGCACCGATGTACCCGGGCGACCGACGGCTCGTCGTCATGGACCAGAACGTCGACGCGCTGTACGGCGGCGACGTGCGCTCCTACTTCACCGCCCACGGGATCGACGCGACCGTCGTCCCCCTGCGTGCCGACGAAGCGGTGAAGCAGTGGGACGCCGTGGCGCGGGTCGTCGACGCGATGAACGACTTCGGCATCGACCGCCGCCGTGAGCCGGTGCTCGCCGTCGGCGGCGGGGTGCTGACCGACATCGTCGGCTTCGCGGCGAGCCTCTACCGACGCGGAACGCCGTACATCCGCATCCCCACGACGCTGATCGGCCTCGTCGACGCCGGAGTCGGGGTCAAGACCGGGGTGAACTACGAGCGCGGCAAGAACCGGCTGGGCACCTACGCTCCGGCGACGGCGACCTTCCTGGACCGGTCCTTCCTGCGCAGCCTGTCCCTGCGGCACATCAGCAACGGCCTCGCCGAGATCCTGAAGATGGCCCTCATCCGCTCCGAGGCCCTGTTCGGCCTGCTGGAGTCGCGGGGTGCGGCCGTCCGCGCCGACCGGCTCCAGGGAACCACCGAGGACCTCGCCCGGGCCGCGGACGCCATCATCGCCGAGTCCATCCACCTCATGCTGGAGGAACTGCAGCCCAACCTCTGGGAGTCGGCGCTGGAGCGCTGCGTGGACTACGGCCACACCTTCAGCCCCACCCTGGAGATGCACGCCCTGCCCGCGCTGCTGCACGGCGAGGCCGTGGTCATCGACATGGCCCTGACGACCGCGCTGGCGACCCTGCGCGGCGACGTCAGCGAGGCGCAGGCCGACCGGGTCTATCACGTGATCCAGGCACTCGGACTGCCCCTGTGGAACGACGTCCTCGAAGACCCGGCGCTGCTCGACGAAGCCCTGCGGGACACGGTGCGCCACCGTGACGGACAGCAGCGGCTGCCGCTGCCGATCGGCATCGGACGGCACCACTTCGTCAACGACGTCACGCCCGCGGAACTGCGCGATGCCGCGCGGCTGCTGGGCGAGCGCGCCCGGGGCTACGCCCCCTGGGCCGGAGCGCTCGTGCCCGAGCAGGTCGGCGCATGAGTCCCGCGGCTCCCGGCGCCACGGACGGCGGCGCCAGGACAGCGGTCGTGATCGGCGGATCGACCGGCATCGGCCGGGGCGTCGCCGACGCCTGGGCCGCGCACGGCTTCGAGACCCACGTGTTCAGCCGCAGCAGGCCGGCCGGCCCGGGCGCCGAGCGACTGATGTGGCACCGGCTCGACTTCCGCGACCCCGCACAGGCCAGGCAGGCGCTGCGAGACCACCTGCCCGCCGAGGTCACCCTGGCCTGCTACTCGGCCATCTACTTCACGGCCCGGCGCGAGCCCTTCCTGGAGACCGACGAGACCGACTGGCTGGACCAGTTCGCCGTCAACGTCCACGGCTTGGCCTGGTCACTGAAGGCGGTGCTGCCGGCCCTGCGGTCCGCGGCTCCCGGACTGTTCCTGCACATCTCGTCCGAGGTGGTCTACAACGCCGGTCCGAACCGGTCCGGTTACGCCGCCACCAAGGCCGCGGCGAGTTCGCTGATCCGGTCCGTGTCGCAGGAGACGGACGCGGACGAGGTGACGTTCGTCGAGGCCCTGCCCGCAGGCATGGTCGACAGCCCCGGCATCCGGGCCCGCCGCTCACCGGGCTTCGACTACAGCGGCTACATGTCGCCGGCGGCGTTCGCCCCCCTGGCCGCCGAGCTGGCCCGTACCCGGGGTGTGCCCTACGCGGGGGAGGCCCTCGTCGTGCACGGCGACGGCACGTGGTCGCCCGCCACCCAGGGCCTGCCGGTGTCCCAGTCCTAGTCCCGTCCCCTCCGATAGTGAAGGAACGACAGATGCCCAACGCCCAGCCGGCAGCCCCGGCGGCGATACCCGACGCCCCTTCCGCGCACCTGCGCGCCTCCGCGCTGCTGTTCGACATGGACGGCACGCTGGTCGACTCGACCGCCCTGGTCGAATCCACGTGGGCGGGTTTCTGCGCACGGCACGCAGCGGACCTCCCGGAGGTCCTGGCGTTCGCGCACGGCCGGCCCACCCGGGAGACGGTCGGCCACTTCATCGCCGATCCGGAACTGGCGGCCTCGGAGACCCGCAGGCTCGTCGCGCACGAGGAGTCGGAGACCACCGGGATCACCGAGATACCCGGCGCCCGCTCGCTCCTCGCGGCGCTGCCGCGCGGCTCGTGGGCCGTCGTCACCTCGGCCGGCCGGAAGCTCGCCGAGGTGAGGCTCGCCGCCGCGGGCCTGCCCCTGCCGGAGGTCTTGGTGAGCGCCGACGACGTGGTCTTGGGCAAGCCCCATCCCGAGGGCTACCTGCGTGCCGCCGAGATCCTCGGCGTGGAGCCGGCCGACACGATCGTCTTCGAGGACTCCGGTGCCGGCGTGCGGGCAGGCCTGGCCAGCGGCGCCCGCACCGTGGTCATCGGCGGTCTCGACGCATTCGACGGGGTGGCGCAACGGCACGCCGACTTCCGCGGCTTCCGGGTCGACACGGCCGCGTCCGCGGTGGACGGGGTCGTGATGACCGTCTCCGGGCGGCTCGCCGGCCCGGTGGGGGAGCGGCGATGACCGGCGTCAAAACGACGGCCGGCGGCGGGAGCCGTGCTTCGGCCGGCTCCGCGCCGCGGACGTCGGCCGGCACTCCGCCGCAGGAGGCGGCCGTCTTCGCGGCGGACGTCGGCGGTACGTGGGTGCGGCTGCGGACCGGAGGGTTGGACGCCCCCGTCGAACGCCTCAGCTCGCCCAGCAGGCTCAACCACCCGGACCGGTCGGTCACACGGCTGCGCGAGGACATGATCGAACTGCTGTGCCAGGCGGCGCCGCGCGGCGCCCACGCGGCGATCTCCTTCGGCGCGGCCATCGACCATCTCTCCGGCACGGTCTACGGGTCGGCACCGCTGTGGGGTGCGGCGGCGGAGCCGTTCGACCTGGGGGCCGCGCTGCGCGGGCGCCGCCCGGACGTCACCTGGCAGCTGGTCAACGACGTCAGCGCCGCCCTGGTGGACTTCGCGGCCACGCATACCCGGCCCGGTCTCCGGCGCGTCGGCTATCTCACCCTCAGCAGCGGTATCGCGCTGCGCGTCGCCGACCTGGAGCGGCTGCGCATCCCCGTCGACGAGCGGGGCCTTCAGGGCGAGATCGGCCACCTTCCGGCCATGACCACCGCTCCGGAACTCCGCCGGGCGGGTCTGCTGTGCGAGTGCGGCGCGCCGGACCACCTCGCCTCGGTCTCCTCCGGCCCCGGCATCGCCCGCGTCGCCGAGCGCCTGGGCCTCGACGGAGGACCGGCGCTCACGCAGTGGCTGCCCGAGGCACTCGCGGCCGGCGACCCCCGGGCGCGGCGGCTGCTGGAGCTGTGCATCGGACCGGTGGCGCACATGCTGCGGACCCTGTGGTGCCTCGACCCGCACCTCGACCTGCTCGGCCTCGGCGGGGGTGTCATCGAGGGCCTCGGCGCCCACTACGCCGACGAACTGCGCCGCCAGCTCGGCCACGCCACCTCCTACGCCGACCCGGGACGGAGCCCGGACTGGCTCGCCGGCCGGCTGCTGTTCTGCGGTCCCGGAACGGTCGACGCACTGCGCGGTGCGCAGCGCATCGGCCGCTGGCTGCCGGGGATCGCACCGTGAGCGGCGCGGTCCACCGGGCCCTGGTGCGCCTCCCCGCGGATGCCCGGGGCCGCACCCGCGTCGAGGTCACCGAGGTGCGGACACCCCGGCTGGAACCGGGCGACGCCCTCCTGGCGCCGGTCACCGCCGGCGTGTGCGGCACCGACTGGCAGATCCTGCGCGGACTCAGGGACGATCCGACGCCCGTCCTGGGGCACGAGGGGGTGGCCCGCGTCGTCGAGTCCGGTGACACCGGTCTGCCCGCCGGCTCCCTCGTCACGGTCAACCCCACGCACCCCGGTGACCCCTCGTTCCTGCTCGGGCACAACCTGCCGGGCCTGTGGGCGGAGCGCACCCGTATCCCCGCCACGGCCGTACGCGCCGGTCTCGTCCTGCCGGTGCCGGAGGGCGCGGACCGACCGGGGGTGGCGGCCCTGGCCGAGCCGCTCGCCTCGGCGCTGTACGGCCTGGAGATCGCCCTCGCGGTGACGAGGCCCGCCGCCATGGTCGTGTGGGGCGACGGCATCGTGGGACGGCTCGCGCGCGATGCCTGGCAGCGGGAACTGCCGGGGCTGGCAACCCTGTTGGTCGGCCACGGCGCCGACGCGGTCCACCCGCGCGACGCAGGCCTGCCCGAGCTGCTCGCCGCCCTGCCCGCACCGGTCGGCGTGGTGATCGCCACGCCGCGCACCGCCACCCGGGAGGCGTTGACCGCCGTGGACCGGCATGTGCGTGGCACGCTCCTGGTCGACGTGCACGCGGGCCTGCCGCCGGGGCCGGTCCCGCTGTCGTCCGGCGAGGCCGACGTCGCGGCCCTGCGCGCCGGCAACTGCGGCGGAGAGCCCCGGCCGCCTCGGGTGCACCACGTCGACCGCCCGGCGGGCCCCCTTCTCCTGTACGGGCACCGCGGGGTGTCGGGCGGCCATCTGCGCACGGCGGTCGACCTGCTCCTGCAGCAGGGGGAGCCGTCCGGGAAGGGCGTACTGACCCATGAGGTGGACCTGACGGGTGCCACGGACCTCGTCAACTCCGTGCTGGAGTCGGACCGCAGGGCTGCCGGCGGGCGGCGCGTCCTCAAGGCGGCGATCCGGATGGGGCGGGGCGATGACGGCTGATGCCCGGCAGGAGACGGCCGGCGTCCAACGGCGGGCGCGCATGCCCCGGGGATCCGACGCGGGAACGGCCGCCGTGGCCGCCGGCCCCGCAGCGGGACCGGCCCCGGCCGTCCCGGTCACCGCAGCCCACGGCGAGCCGGCCCCGGCCGATGTCGCCGTGGCCGCCCCGCAGTGGCGCATCAGTACGGACCGGCGGGAAGCGGCCCGGGTCGCGCTCGCGGAGGGCGCCGATCAGCTGCATCTCGACTTCGGCGGGGCCCACCGCGGGCCGCCGCTGAGCGATCCGGGCGAACTGCGTGCGGCGCGGGCGATCACCCGTGAGATCCCGGTGCCCGTCCTCGCGGTCAACCACGTCAACGACATCGGCCTGGCCCTCGACCACGGTGCGGCCAACCCGGCGGCCGTCACACTGCTGGAGCGCGCCCTGGACTGCGCACGGCACCTGGGCGTACGCGTGCTGCACGTCCCCGGCTTTCGGCGGAGCCGGCCGACCACCGACGCGTTACGGGCGGGCACGGCCGACGCGCTGCGCGTCCTGTGCCGGCGGGTCGCGGCGGCGGGCCTGATACTCGCCTACGAGTCGCCCCTCGGCCCGGCCGACTCCCTCGCCCTCGCCCGGTCCGTCGGCCACCCGGCCCTGCGCCTGGTGCTGGACACCGGCAATCTCCTGGAGGCCGGTGAGGACCCGCTGCGCTTCGCCGGCCTCGTCGGGGCCACGGGGCTGCTCCTGCCGGATCTGCACGTCAAGGAGCCCGCGCACCCCACCGAGGGCGTCAGCCCGGCACCGGGCACGGTCTTCGACGCGCTGCCCCGCCTGCTGCGGCACTCGGGCGCCCGCTCGGTGCTCGTGGAGAACGACTACCAACACTCACCGACCCGCCTGCGGACGGACATCACGCTGTGCCGTACCGCCGTCGGGCTGAGCCACGCCAAGGAAGAACGATGAAGGCCATCCTGCTCACCGGCCCCCGCGCGGTGACGCTCGCCGAGGTCGACCCGCCGGAGCCCGGCCCGGACGAAGTGCTGGTCCGGGTGGGCCTGCTCGGTCTGTGCGGCACGGATCTCGGCTTCTACGACAGCAGCAGCAACTACCTCCGCGACGGACTGAAGAGCTACCCCTTCGTACCGGGCCACGAGTGGGTCGGCACGGTGACCGCTCTGGGGCCCGGAGCCGATCCCGCCCTGGCCGGGCAACGCGTCGCGGGGCACAACTTCCGTGCCTGCGGCCGCTGCCTGCACTGCCGGGCCGGCCGGATCAGGTACTGCCCGGACCGCAGCGAGATCGGCGTGCTCGGCCCGCTGCCCGGTGCGGGATCCCAGTTGATCAGCGCACCGGTGAGCACCCTGACCCGGATCCCCGGCACCATGTCCGATGCCGCCGCCGCGTTGCTGGAGCCGACCGCCGCCGCGGTGCACGCGGTGGACCGGCTCGCCGTGACCCCCGGTGACCGCGTCGCGGTCCTCGGCGCCGGCACCCTGGGACTCGCGGCCGCCCAGACGACCCGGGCCCTGGGCGCGCCCACCGTCGTCTTCGACCCCCAGCCCGCGGCCCGGGAACTGGCGCGCAGTCTCGGCCTGACCGCGCACGCCGCGCCCGCCGACGCGGACAGCGAGGCGTACGACGCCGTGATCGAGGCGTCCGGCAGCGCCGCGGCGGTCCGCTCCGCCGTCGGCCTGGCCGCCTCCGGCGGGCGGGTGGCCCAACTCGGGACGCCGCACCGCGCCGTCGACGGATTCGACGCGGCCGCCCTGGTCATCCGGAACGTCACGGTGCACGGCGTGCTGTCCGGCATCGGCTACTGGGACCGGCTGGTCGCCCTGGTGGAGTCGGGCGCGGTGAACCTGGACGCCCTCGTGGACCGGGTGTTCCCGCTCGACGACCTCGACGCCGCCTTCGCCCGCCTGGCGGACGGCGGGCGCGCCAGGCCCAAGGTCCTGGTCCGGGTCGACCCCGCGCCGCGGGACGCAGCGGGTTCCCCGGCGCGGGCGGGCTCGCGCGATGCCGCGGTCGGGGCGCGCCGGTGAGCGAGGCGGTGTCGGCGGCCGCACCGGCCGGCATCGACGCACCGACGGCGGCACGGCTGGCCGTGCTGGCCGGTGCCACCTTCGTCTACGTCACCTTCGAGGTCTTCCCGGTCGGCCTCATCCACGACATCGCCGCGGACCTCGGGGTCGGCGCCGGCCGCGTCGGACTCCTGATCAGCGGATACGCCGTCGTCGCCGCCGTCGTGACCATCCCGACCGTCGCCCTCGCCGCACGCGTCTCCCGTGCCGCGGCACTGGTGGTCTCCCTGCTGGTCCTGGTCGTCGCCGAGCTGCTCGCGGCGTCCGCCACGGGGTTCGCCATGATGGCTGCCAGCCGGGTCGCCGCGGCGCTGACCCACGGGGTGCTCTGGTCGCTGATCGCTCCGGCGGCCGCCACCCTGGTGCCCCGTGAACGGGTGGGGACCGCGACCGCCGTAGTGTTCGGCGGGTCCTCGCTCGCGGCGATCGTGGGCAGCCCCGGCACCACGCTCGTCGGTGACCTCATCGGATGGCGGGCCACCGCGCTGCTTCTCGCGGCGGCCACGGTGGTGGTGACCCTCGCGCTGGTCTGGGCCCTGCGACCGCGTCCGGCGGTGAGCGCGCCGGCACCCGGCGGCCCGGCGGACGCGCCGCCGGAGCCGCACGGCGCGGCGGGCCCGGTGGACTGGTCCGGGGTCCTGACGCTGTGCGCCGTCGCGGTGGTGCTGATCGTCGCGCACTTCCTCACCTACACCTACTTCGCCGTCGTCGTCACCGAGGTCACCGGGACGCCGGGTGCGGTGATCGCGCTGCTGGCCGTCTTCGGCGGCGCGGGGGCGGTGGGGACGTATCTGATCGGCCGCCACAACGACAGCGCTGCGCAGCGCGCCGCCGCGGTCACCATGGCGGCCTTCACCGCGGGGACCGGTCTGCTGGCCCTCGCGTGCGGTCCGGCTCCGACGGCCGTGCGCTGTGCGGTGGCCGTCGTCGCCGTAGCCGTGTGGGGCGGGGCGTTCGCCGCGGCGGGTCCCGTCTTCCAGACCGGGGTGATGCGCCTCGCGGGTGCGGACGCCGACCGTGCGTCCTCCGTCTATGTCACCGGGTTCCAGATCGGTATCGCGGGGGGATCGGCGCTGGGCGCGTTCCTCCTCGGCCATCCGGTCGGCTGGCTCCCGCTGACCTCGACCGTACTGGCTACGGCGGTCCTGGTCACCGTGTTGGCCCTGCGCCCGGTACCCGGCTCGTGAACTGTTCAATAAGCCAGGCTCAGTGTCGAGCTGCTTGTATAGTGGACAAGCGACCATTAAAATAATCCCGAGTCCGATCAAGGGCTTCCGTCACGAGAGGCACTGCATGCGGTCCCGTATGGCTGTCCTGATCCTGGCCATCTTCTGCGTCGGCACCGCCGAACTAGCGCCGAGCGGCATGCTGGGCGACCTGTCCAGGGACCTGTCCGTCAGCATCCCTACCGCGGGGCTCCTCGTGACCGTCTACGCCCTGACGGTCGTGGTCGGAGGGCCGCTCGTCACCGCGGCCACCACCAGGGTCCGCCGCAAGTACCTGCTCGTGGGGCTGCTGCTGGTCTCCGTCGCCGGCAACGTCGTCTCCAGCCTCGCCCCCACCTTCACCCTGCTGGTCGTGGGCCGGATGCTGACCGCCGTCATCCACGGCACCTTCCTCGCCGTGTGCGTCGTCATCGCGGGCAGCATGGCCGACGAGGGCAAGGAGGGATCGGCGATCGCCGGTACCCAGCTGGGCATCAACCTGGCCACCGTGCTCGGCGTGCCGCTGGGCACCCTGGTGGCCCAACAGCTGAACTGGCGGGCCACGTTCGGCAGCGTCGCCGTCCTCGCCCTGCTGGCCACCGTCCTCATCCTGCTCGTCGTCCCCGACAGCGGCGGCGCCGGCGGCTCCTCGGCGGCACACGAGCTGCGCGTGTTCAGGAGGTGGCAGGTGATGGGCACCGTCCTGGCCACCGTCCTGTGCTCGGGCGGCATGTTCACCCTGATCACCTACATGGTCCCGCTGCTCACCGACGTAGGGGACTTCCCGTCCGCCTGGGTGCCCGCCGTGCTCGTCGTCTACGGTCTGGGCTCCATCGCCGGCAACGCCATCGGCGGCCGGTGCGCCGACCGGTCCGTCGACGCGGCCGTGCTCGGGCTGTCCTCGGCACTGGCCGCGGTCTGCCTCCTGTACTGGGCCGCCGCGCCCTCCCCGGTGGGCGCCGCAGCCTTCCTGATCCTCTTCTCCATGGCGACCTTCGCCCTCATCCCCGGACTCCAGGCCAAGGTTCTCTCGGCTGCCGCGGACGCGCCGACGCTGTCCCTGACCGCCAACATGTCCGCCTTCGGGCTCGGCGCTGCTCTCGGCTCCTGGGCCGGCGGCCAGATCATCGATCAGGGCCTCGGTATCCGCACCGTCACGGTCGGTGCCGCGACGTTCACCGCCCTCGGTGCCCTGCTGATCCTGCAGACCGTCCGCAGTGGCCGGCGCGGGCAGCGGGACGCCGGCGACCAGGACCGCAACGGCACGACGGAACGGCAGTCCGCCGACTGCGGATCCACCGCCGCGCCGACCTCCTGAACCGGCCTCCCGGCCCGCACCTTCTACGAGAAAGCCACTCCCATGCCGAGCAACTCCCCGCCCGCCTCCAGACCCAAGCTTCCCTCGCTGACCGGGCTGCGCTTCATCGCCGCCGCCCTGGTCTTCTTCTTCCACGCCTCACTGATCTTCATATCGATGAACCCCTTCGCCGACCCGGACCTGGCCGACGGCTTCCGGTGGCTGTTCAGCAAGGCCGGCTGGATGGGGGTGTCGTTCTTCTTCGTCCTGAGCGGCTTCGTGCTGACCTGGTCGGCCCGCCCCGGTGACACGGTCACCGGGTTCTGGCGGCGGCGCCTGCTGAAGATCTTCCCCAACCACGTCGTCACCTGGGCCCTTGCCATGCTCCTGTTCGCAGGATCGGCGGTCCCGGTCAAGGTGTGGCTGCCCAACCTCTTCCTGGTGCACTCGTGGTTCCCCGACCCGGCCGTCCACCTGAGCCTCAACGCCCCCGCCTGGTCGCTCTGCAGCGAGCTGCTCTTCTACCTGCTGTTCCCGTTCCTCCTGCGGCCGGTGCTGCGCATCAAGGAGCGCGCGCTGTGGGTGTGGGCGGCGGCCATGGTCGCCGGCATGCTGGCCGTGCAGCTGGTCACCGACTTCCTGGCGCCCGGCAGCCCCGCGGCGCCCGGCACCGATGTGACGGTCTGGCAGTTCTGGTTCGGTTACAACTTCCCGCCGGTGCGGATGTTCGAGTTCGTCCTCGGCATGATCCTGGCCCGGCTCGTGCTGGCCGGAGCCTTCCCCCGCATAGCGATCGTCCCGGCGGCCGTACTGTGCCTGGCCGGTTACGCCGCGGCGATGGCGGTGCCGTTCCTGTACGGCCTCAACCTGATGACCGTCGTGCCCATCTCCCTGCTGATCTGCGCGGTGGCGTACGCCGACGTCGAGGGCACCCCGACGGTGCTGCGCGGCCGTGCGATGCAGTGGCTCGGCGAGGTCTCCTTCGGCTTCTACCTCGCCCAGCAGATCGTGCTCTCCTTCGTGCGCACGAAGCTGATGGACGAGCGGACCGTCGCCACCCCGGTCGGCATCGCCGTGGTGGCAACCGAATTCGCCGGTGCGCTCGCCCTCGGCTGGCTGCTCCTGGTGTGCGTCGAACGCCCCGTCATGCGCCGCTGGGCCCGTCCCCGCAGGAAGACGGCGGAGCCCGCAGAGTCCTCCGCCGCCCCGCAGCAGCTCACCACCGCCTCCTGAAGGGAAAGGCACCCATGACCTCGCCGTCCCCCGTTGCCACCGACAGCAGCGCCGTTCCGAGTTACCGGACCAAGCTCCCATCGCTGACCGGGCTGCGCTTCATCGCCGCCGCGCTGGTCTTCTTCTTCCACGCGACCTTCAGCGACCCGCCCATGAACCCGTTCGCCGACCAGAGCTGGGAGGAGGGCTTCCGGTGGCTGTTCAGCAAGGCCGGCTGGATGGGGGTGTCGTTCTTCTTCGTCTTGAGCGGCTTCGTGCTGACCTGGTCGGCCCGGCCCGGTGACACGCTGAGCGGGTTCTGGCGGCGGCGCCTGCTGAAGATCTTCCCCAACCACGTCGTCATGTGGGCGTTCGCCATGGTGCTGTTCGCCGGGGCGACGACGCCGGTGTCCGCGTGGCTGCCGAACCTCCTCCTGATCCACTCCTGGTTCCCGCAGCACGGGACCTTCATCAGCGTGAACCCGCCGAGCTGGTCGCTCTGCAGCGAGCTGCTCTTCTACCTGCTGTTCCCGTTGCTGCTGCGGCCGGTGCTGCGCATCAAGAAGCGCGCGCTGTGGGTGTGGGCGGCGGCCATGGTCGCCGGCATGCTGGCCGTGCAGCTGGTCACCGACTTCCTGATGCCGCAGCACCCGCCGACCCCCGAGGGCTTCGGCGTCTCCCTGTGGGAGTTCTGGTTCGGTTACAACTTCCCGCCGGTGCGGATGTTCGAGTTCGTCCTCGGCATGATCCTGGCCCGCCTCGTGATGACCGGAGCCGCTCCCCGCGTCGGTATCGTTCCCGCCGCGCTGCTGTGCGTGGCCGGCTACGCCGCGGCGATGGCGGTGCCGTTCCTGTACGGCCTCAACCTGATGACGGTCATCCCCATCGCCCTGCTGATCTGCGCGGTGGCCCGTGCCGACATCGAGGGCACCCGGACGGTGCTGCGCGGCCGTGCGATGCAGTGGCTCGGCGAGGTCTCCTTCGGCTTCTACCTCGCCCAGTACGTGGTCATGTACTCCATCCGTACGTCGCTGATGGACGAGCGGCTCTTCAGCCCGCTGCCCGCCGTCCTCGTCCTCCTCGGCTTCTTCTTCGCGACCCTCCTGGCCGGCTGGCTGCTCCTGGTGTGCGTCGAACGCCCGGTCATGCGCCGCTGGGCCAGGCCGGCCGCGCGGACCACGGCGCCCCGGGACGAGGAACCACAGCCCGTCCCGGCGCTGCACTGACACCCGCCGCGCCTCCGGCCCTTCCGTGGCCGGCCCCGAGTTCCCCCTGTCACCCGCAAGTGAGGAGATTCCCGTGCCCACGATCGACGTCAACGGCACCCCCGTCCACTACACCGCCCAGGGCAACGGGCCCGGACTGCTGTTCGTGCACGGCACGGCCGCCGACGGCGAGACCAACTGGGGTCATCTGCGCGAGCACTTCACCGAGCGCCACACCGTCATCACGCCCGACTACTCGGGCAGCGGCAAGACGCCTCTGCACGCCGACGACCTGAGCCTGGACGAGCTGGTCGACCAGGTGATCGGCGCCGCCCGGGCAGTGACCGACCAGCCCTTCGACATCGTCGGGTTCTCGCTCGGCGCGGTCGTCTCCGCGGCCGCCGCGGCCAAGTACCCCGAGATGGTCCGCCGTCTCGTCGTCATCAACGGCTGGGCCCGCAACGACGATCCGCGCCAGCAGCTCGCCGTCGATCTGTGGCGGCGGCTGCCGGACATCGACGCGGAAGCCTTCGCCGCGTACAGCGCGCTGCTGATCTTCTCGCCGCCCTTCCTCGCCGGTTTCGGCAGCGACGGGGTCAAGGCCACCGTGGCCGGCATCACGGCGGAGATCGGAACACTGCGCCAGATCGAGCTGGACCACCGGGTGGACATCAGCGCCCTCCTGCCCGCCATCGGCGCCCGCACACTCGTCGTCGGCTCCACCCGGGACCAGCTCATCCCCGTGGAGCACTCCCGCGAGATCCACCAGGCCATCGAGGGCAGCGAGTACGCCGAGCTGGAGAGCGGCCACATGGTCGTCTTCGAGAAGACCGCCGAACTGGTCCAGCTCGTCACCGAGTTCCTCGACCGGGACTGACCCCGGCCGGCAGCCCGCCTGTGCGGCTGGAGCGGCCCCACCCGGCCCCTCCGGCCGCCCAGGCCGGCCCATATCCCGTCTTCCTCCGGAGAGACCCCTTGTCCATATCCGCCGAATCCAATGCGACAGCCACGGGGCGCGGCCCCCGACCGCGGCAGCGGGCCGTACACGGCCGGCTCCCCTCGCTGACCGGGCTGCGCTTCATCGCCGCCGTGCTGGTCTTCTGCTACCACTCCTCACTCGCCCTGCCCGCCCTGAACCCCTTCTCCTCACCCGACGTCGCCGATGGCTACCGGCACCTGTTCAGCAACGCCGGCTGGGCCGGAGTGAGCTTCTTCTTCATCCTGAGCGGCTTCGTGCTGACCTGGTCGGCCCGGGAGGGAGACCGGCCACGGCACTTCTGGCGCCGCCGGTTCTTCAAGATCTACCCCAACCACCTCGTGACCTGGGTCCTGGCCCTGGCACTGCTCTCCGGATCCACCACCCAGTGGTGGCAGGCAGTTCCCAACCTCGCCCTCGTCCACGCCTGGATCCCCGAGTTCACGGTCTTCCTCGGTGTGAACCCGCCCAGCTGGTCCCTCGCCTGCGAGCTCTTCTTCTACCTGTGCTTCCCGCTGTTCCTGCGCTGGATCAAGCGGATCCCGGCCGCACACCTGTGGCGCTGGGCCGCAGGAACCGCGGGCGCGGTGATCGCCGTACCGGCGCTGGCGTATCTGCTGCTGCCCGGTAACCCGCCGATGCCCGAGGGCTCCCCGGCGTCCGTCTGGCAGTACTGGAGCGTGTACATGCTCCCGCCGGTGCGCGCGCTGGACTTCGTGCTCGGCATGCTGATGGCCCGCATCGTCCTGACCGGCCGCAGGTTCCCCGTCCGGGCCCTGCCCGCCGCGCTCGCCTGTGTGGCGGCGTACGCCCTGTCCCTCCACATCCCGTGGCTCTACGCCCTCGACGCGGTCTTCGTCGTCCCCATGGCCCTGCTGATCCCCGCGGTCGCCCTCACGGACACCGCGGGACGGCCCTCCGTGCTGCGCAGCCGGCCGATGGTCTGGCTGGGTGAGGTGTCCTTCGCCTTCTACATGGTCCACCTCATCCTGCTGAACGTGTTCCGCGACGTCCTCGGCCCGGAACGCTACTTCGGGACCGCCGCGGGCGTCGGTGTGCTGCTCGCGCAGATGCTGCTGACGCTCGGTGCGGCATGGCTGCTGTTCGTCGGTGTGGAGAAGCCGGCCATGCGCTGGCTCGGACGGCCTCGCAAGGAGTCCTCGTGAAAGCAGTGGTCATCGACCGCTACGGGCCTCCCGAGGTCCTCACCGTGGCCGAACTGGACGTTCCCCGGCCCGGTCCGGGCGAGGTCCTGGTCCGGGTGGCGGCGGCCGCCGTGAACCCGGTCGACCTGGCGGTGCGCCGCGGCGACATACCGTCCCCGGTCCTGCCGGCCGTCGTCGGCTGGGACGCCTCGGGCACCGTGGTCGAGGCCGGCCCGGGCACCACGCGCTTCCGGGAGGGGGACCGGGTGATCGCCGCCCGCTCGCCGTTCGCCGACGGAGCCGGGGTGACCGCCGAGTACCTCGTCCTGGAGGAGAGCCTCGCGGCACACGCCCCCGAGAACGTCCCGCTGGAGGACGCCGCGGCCATGCCGCTGGCCGCCCTCACCGCCGAGCAGGCCCTCGGCCGGCTGCCGGCCGAGTTCCCGGGCCGCCTCCTGGTGGCCGGGGCGGCGGGCGCGGTCGGCGGTCATCTCGTCCAGCTGGCTGCCCTGCGCGGCTGGCGGCCGGCGGCCCTGGCCCGCGCGTCCGACGGGCACACGGTGACGGAGCTCGGAGCGGCCGAGGTCTACTCGGACGCGGACACCCCTCCGCCCGGATCGTACGACGCCGTCATCGACGCGGCAGGCCGCCCGGAGACGATCGCGGCGGTGCGCGACGCGGGACGCTACATCTCCCTCACGCCCTTCGCGGTACCGGAGGCCGAGCGGTCCGTCGACGTGGAGATCTACGGCGTCCGGACCGACGGCACCATGCTGGACACCCTGGCCCGCCACGTGGAAGCCGGAAAGCTGACGCTGCGCGTCGCCCGTGTCCTCCCCTTCGAAGAGGCACCGAAGGCCCACGCCCTCCTCGAAGCGGGTGGCGCCCGGGGCAAGGTCCTGCTGACGCCCGGAAGCTGACCACCGGCCGGCACGTGGAGGGCGGGCGGACGGCGGACCTCGGCACGGCCGGCCGCGCTCCGCGGTGACCGTCACCTCGCTGCCCGGGGCGGCCAGTACGCGGGCCCGGCCCGCAGGACCGCGCAGGATGCGTGCCCCGCCGGTGGCCGTGAGGCGCCAGGTGCCCGGCGGCAGGGAGAGCACCGTCGTCCGGGAGCCGTGGGAAGACGCGCGGTAGGCCAGCCGGTAGACGCCCGTCCCGGGGTCGTAGCCGGCGGAGCGGACCGTGCCCGCCACGGCCTGTGCGTACGGCTCGGCGGTCAGCTCCTTGCGGGGGCGGAACGCGCCGGTGCCGTCCACCGCGCAGTACCCGCCGCCGTAGCACCACACGTAGCCCGCCCAGCCGGAGGCGTAACGGCCAAGGGAGGCCAGGGCGTCACGGTAGAAGGCGTCCATGTGCGGCAGCGTGCTGTCCGGCGGCCCCCACTCGCCGACGACCACCGGGACCCGGTAGCGCCGGGGGTACTCGGTGACGGCCCGCTCGTACGCCTCGATCCAGCCGGCCCCGGGATCGTAGTCGGCGCCCGCCTCCATGGCGGTGTCGTAGAAGTGCGGCGCGTACACGACCCGCGGATCGTCCACGCGGCCGAGGCCGGTCGGTACGCCCTCGCCCACGACCGGGGTCGGCTCGACGAACAGCCAGGCGTCCCGGTCGGCCGGACGGACGGCGCTCGCGAGGCGGTTGTACATCGGGGTGAGCTGCTCGCGTTCGACGCGGCGCGCGGCCGTCGGAAGGTCCTCGTCCGGTCGCCGCTCGCCCATCGGTTCGTTGATCAGGTCGTAGCCGAGCACGGCCGGGTGACGGGCGAAGCGGGCGGCGAGGGTGTGCCACATCGCGGCCTGGGCACGCCGCAGGTCCGTGTCCTCGTACAGGTGGGTGAAGGCGCGCTGCACGGCGGGCTCGAAGTACTCGGCGAACCAGTCGTCGGGGTGCGCGGTGAACGGCAGGCCGTCGGTGCGGGTCGCCCACTCGGGTATGCCGCGGTGGCCGAACGCGGGCCCGAAGACGTCCTGGTGGGCGTCGAGGACGACCTTCACGTCATGGCGCTGCGCCCAGTCCAGGACGCGCTCGATCTTGCGGAGGTAACCGCGGCTGTACTGTCCCGGCCTCGGCTCCAGGTCGTCCCAGAAGACCAGCAGCCGGGCGAAGTCGAAGCCGTGGGCCCGCAGGTCGCGCAGGTGGCGTTCGGTGATGGCGGTCAGGGCCGCGTCCCCCCGGTGCACCTTGTCCTCGATGTTCCAGCCGTGCAGGGTGAGTACCCGCCCGTGCCGGTCGGTGAGCCGGGGGACGTCCCGCCCGGTCTCCTCGGCGTGGGCGGTGGCGGGGGCCAGCAGCGCGGCGACGGCCGCGCCCGCCGTGAGCATCGCTCGCAGCACAGGAAACCTCCGGGATGCCGGTCTCACGTTCGGTGACTTCGCGTGCGGTCCGGGCGGAACACCCCCGTGCTACCAGCCCCGCGCACGGAAGGCCAGCGCTTGCGCACCCGCCCCGGCACCCCGACCCGCGGTTCACCGGCCGCGCGGCTCCCGTACCACCGCCACGCCGCCGGGGGCCACGGTGACCGAGCCGGGCGTCTCCTTGCCGGTGAGCAGCTCCGTGGCGTTCCGCGCGACCGGCACCGACGCCCCCCGGCCGGTGTGGTCGATGACGAAGAGGTAGTCCGCCTCCGGGCCCCGCCGGCGGACCACCTCCACCCCGGGCGGCGCGGAGCGCACCGGCTCCGCCCCCGCCTCGGTGCGGACGCGGTCCAGCAGGGCGGCCAGCGTGTGCGGGTCGGGCAGCGTCGCCAGGTACCAGGCGGCACCGGCGCCGTAGCCGTGCCGGGTCACCGCCGGGACACCCGCCAGCGGGCCGTCGGCGAACGAGGCGACCGCCTCGGCGCCCGCCGGCCGCAGCCGCTCCGACCACAGCGTGCCCGTGGCGCCCTGCGGCACCGCGCCGTGCAGGGCGACCGGCGCGTCCGGCAGCAGCGGGAACGGTTCGTCGGAGCGGACCCCCAGCACGTCCCGGAACGCCCCCGGGTAACCGCCCAGCCGCACATGGCAGTTCTCGTCCACGGCGCCGCTGTGGAAGCCCACGGCGAGCGTGCCGCCCCGCTCGGTGAACGCGGCCAGGTTCGCCGCGCCGGTGTCGTCGACGAGGTAGAGGCTCGGCGCGAGCACCAGGCGGTACGCGGACAGGTCCGCGTCGGGCCGTACGAAGTCCACCGCGACGCCCGCGCGCCACAGCGGCTCGTACCACGCCCGGACCAGGTCCAGGTGGCGCAGCGCGCCGCTCGGCTGGGCGGGCAGTTCCAGGGCCCAGGCGGCGTTCCAGTCCCAGACGACCGCCACCTCGGCGGGGGTGGTGCTGCCGCGCACCTCCGCCAGCGCCTTCAGGTCGGCTCCGAGCCGTACCACGTCCTGCCAGATCCGGCTGTCCGTCCCGGCGTGCGGCACCATCGCGGAGTGCCACTGCTCGGCGCCCGCCCTGGACTGGCGCCACTGGAAGAACGCGATGCCGTCGGCGCCGCGCGCCACGTGCGCGAGCGCGTTGCGGCGCAACTGCCCCGGATCCTTGGCCCGGTTGACGGGCTGCCAGTTGACGGCGCCGGTGGAGTGCTCCATCAGCAGCCACGGGCCGCCCGCGAGCGAGCGCACCAGGTCGCCGCTCAGCGCGACGTCGATCTGCGACTCGGGGTCCGTGGACCGCAGGTAGTGGTCGTTGGAGACGATGTCCGGCTCGGGCGCCCAGCGCCAGTAGTCCAGCGCCTCGAAGCTGAAGTTCACCATGAAGTTGGTGGTGGCGGGCAGGGACGGGGCCGCCGTGCGCAGCAGGTCCCGCTCCGCCCGGTACAGCGAGAGCAGTTCGTCGGAGCAGAAGCGCCGCCAGTCCAGCCGGTGCGTCGGGTTGGGTACGGCACCGGTGGCGCGCGGCGGCAGGATCTCCTCCCAATCGTGGTACCACTGGGACCAGAAGGCGGTGCCCCAGGCGGCGTTGAGGGCCGCCAGGTCGTCGCCGTACCGGTCGCGCAGCCAGCGCCGGAAGGCCGCCGCGCTGGTGTCGCAGTAGCAGGCCGCGTTGTGGCAGCCGTACTCGTTGTGGACGTGCCACATGCGGACCGCCGGGTGGTCCGCGTACCGCTCGGCGAGCGCGCCCGCGATGCGCAGCGCGGCCCTGCGGTAGGCGGGCGAGGACGGGCAGAACGTCTGGCGGCTGCCGTAGGAGAGCCGGCGGCCGTCCCCGTCCACCGGCAGCGCCCCGGGGTGGGCCCGGAAGAACCAGGCCGGCGGCGCCGCCGTGGGCGTGGCGAGGTCGGCGGCGATGCCGTTGTCGTGCAGCAGGTCCAGGATGTCGTCCAGGCGCGAGAAGTCGTACACGCCCTCGGCCGGCTCCAGCAGCGCCCAGGAGAAGATGCCGACGCTGACCAGGTTCACCCCGGCCTCGCGCATCAGGCGTACGTCCTCGGCCCACACCTCCTCGGGCCACTGCTCGGGGTTGTAGTCGCCGCCGTACGCGAGGCCGGGGACGGACAGGGTGCGCTTCACGTGGTTCTCTTTCCGGTGCGGGCGCCTCAGCCCTTGTTGGAGCCCAGGGTCAGGCCGCTGACGAACTGGCGCTGGAGGACGAAGTACACGACCAGGGTGGGGATCGCGGTCAGCAGGGAGCCGGCGGCGACCAGGTTGGGGTCGGTGAAGTACTGCCCGGAGAGGTTGTTCAGCGCCGAGGTGACCGGCATGTTCTCACCGGTGGAGATCAGCACCAGCGCCCAGAAGAAGTCGTTGTAGATCCAGATGGACAGCAGGGTCGCCAGGGCGGCCATCGCCGGCTTGCACAGCGGCAGCGTGATCTGCCAGTACAGCCGCCACACCGAGGCGCCGTCGACCAGCGCGGCCTCGGTCAGCTCGTGCGGCAGCGAGCGCATGTAGTTGCTCAGCACGAACGCGCAGAACCCGGACTGGAACGCCACGTGGATCAGGACCAGGCCCAGCGCGGAGTCGTACAGCTTGCCGCTCGCGGTGATGCCCGGCAGGTCCGTGAGCAGGTACAGCCGGTACAGCGGGGTGATGATGACCTGCTGCGGCAGCAGGTTGCCGGCCGTGAACACCAGCAGCAGCGCGAGGTTGACCCGGAAGTCGAACCGGGCGACGTAGAACGCGACGCAGGAGGACAAGAACAGCGTCAGCAGCACCGCCGGCACCGCGATGAGCAGCGTGTTCCCGAAGTAGTGCATCATGTCGGACTGCTGGTACGCGTGGACGAAGTTGTCCAGGCTCAGCTTGTCCGGCCAGGACACGTAACCCTTGGCGCTGGTCTCGCCGTAGGGGCGCAGCGCCGAGAAGACCGCCCACAGCAGCGGGGCGAGCCAGGCCAGCGCGGTGCCCGCGAGGAAGACGTGCAACAGGACGCGGGCGGGGCGGACCGGGGCGCGCCGCTTCAGCGGGAGAGTGGTGCCGCTCATGCGCGCCGCTCCTTCCGGAAGGTGGCGATCAGATAGGGGATGATGACGGCGAGGGAGATCACCAGCAGGACGACGGCGATGGCGGAGCCGTACCCGATGCGGCTGGACTCGCCGATGATGTTGTTGGTGACCAGGATCGACAGCAACTCGGTGCCCTGGGCGCCCTTGTTGAAGACGAAGACCAGGTCGAAGGCGCGCAGTGCCTCGATGATGGTGACGACGAGGACGACCGTGTTGGTGGGGCGCAGGGTCGGGAAGATGACGTTCTTGAACGTCTGCCACTCGCCCGCGCCGTCCAGCGCGGAGGCTTCGCGGAGCGAGGGGTCGACGCTCTTCAGACCGGCCAGGTACAGGATCATCATGTAGCCGGTGTGCCGCCAGGACGCGGCGATCAGGACGGCCCACAGGTTGAGGTGCGGGTCGCCGATCCAGTCGATGTAGTGGCCCGGCCTGTTGGCGCCGATGACGCTGTTGATCAGGCCCGTGTCCGGGTTGTAGATCAGCTGCCAGACGAACCCGATGCAGGCCATGGAGATGACGACCGGCAGGAAGAACGCGGTCTGGTAGACCCGGGTGAAACGGATCTTCTTGTCCAGCTGTACGGCGAGGAACAGGCCGAACGGCGTCGGGACCAGAATCAGTACGACGAACCAGACCATGTTGTGCTGGACGGCCGGCCAGAACTGCGGGTTGTCGGTGAACAGTTGCCGGAAGTTGTCCAGGCCGACCCACTTGATCGAGTCGAACCCGATGCCGTCCCACGTGGTGAAGGCGAGGAGGATCGAGGCGAGGGCGCTGACCCAGACGAGGATCACGTGCAGGACGGTCGGCACGCCCGCCATCAGGGCGAGCGTGAACCGGTCACGGCGGGTCAGCAGGCGCCGGTGGCCCCGCACGACCCGCTTCTTCCCGGGCGCGGCCCCCGGAGCAGGCACCGCGGCCGGCTGCGGGGTCTTCGTCGTCGTGTCGGTGGTCATCGGGCCGCTCACGAGGAAGCGAAGATCGTCTTCTTCTGGCGTTCGACGGACGACAGCAGGTCGTCCACGCCCTTGGGGTTCTGCAGGAACTTCTGCAGGCCGGGCTGCATCACCGTGGAGGTGAAGTCGGGCCGGGAGTCGCGGTCCATGAACTGGGTGAGGCTCTTGGCGCCGGAGATCATCTCGAAGGCCTTCTTCTGCAGCGCCGAGTACGACGAGGTGGAGGCCTTGTCGGAGGCGGCCACCACGCTCGGGTCGCTCTTGAGGTAGATCTCCTCGGCCTGCGGGGTGCCGAGGAACTCCAGCAGTTTCACCACACCGGCGTGGTTCTTCGGCGACTTGGAGACCATGAAGCCGTCGGTGGGCGCCTCGACGGTGTCCTGGCCGTACGCGGGATCGATCTCCGGGAAGGGGAAGAAGTCGAGGTCGTCCAGGTCGGCCTTGTCGGTGAACTGCTGTGCCACGAAGGAGCCGAGAAGGTACATGCCGGCCTTCTTCGCCACCAGCGTCTGCGCGGCGTCCTGCCAGGTACGGCCCATGAAGCCGTCCTGGTGGTAGGGGAGCAGCTCGGCCCAGTGGTCGAAGACGGCCTTGACCTTGGCGTCGGTCCAGGAGGCCTTGCCGGCCATCAGCTGGACGTGGAAGTCGTAGCCGTTGAGGCGGAAGTTGATCTGGTCGAAGGTGCCCATCGCCGGCCAGGCGTCCTTGTCGCCGAAGGCGATCGGGACCAGGCCGTCCTTCTTCATCCGCTTGCACAGGGCGACCAGGTCGTCCCAGGTGGTGGGGACGTCGTAGCCGTGCTGCCGGAAGACGCTTCTGCGGTAGAAGACGGCCCAGGGGTAGGTGGTCAGCGGCACGAAGTAGTACTTGCCGTCCGCGCCCTTGCTGAGTTTCTTCATCGCCTCGGGGAAGTTGCCCCCGATCTTCTCCCACACGTCGTCGATCGGGCTGGCGAGGCCCTTCGCCGCGAAGAACTGCATGCGGTAGCCGGCGAACCAGTTGAACACGTCGTCCGGGGTGCCCTGCAGATACGAGTTGATCTGCTCCTGGAAGGTGTTGTGGTCCTTGGTGTTCACGTCGACCTTGAGGCCGGACTGCCGGGTGAAGGCCGCGTAGATGTCCCCGTAGGCCTTCTTCGGCACGGCGTCGGACTGGTTGGAGCCGACGGTGACGGTCTTCGGGTCCGAGCCGGAACCGCTGCCGCCGCAGGCGGACAGCAGGGGTATGCCGGCTCCGGCGAGCAGGGCGGCACCGCCCGCTGAGCGGAGCAGGGAACGGCGGCTGGGGCCGGGGAGGGACAGACCGGAGGGGGAGAGGCGCATGGCGGCTCCTGAGGAATGCAGGGTTCGGCCAAGGGGGTGAGTTGGTCACCGAAAGGTCTTCGAAACCGCTCAGAAACCAACTCGACCGAACATCGTGGGCGTAATAACAGCCTCAGGTCCGCGCATGCGTCAATAGCTCCGGTCGCAACGGGAGGTCTCTTGCCCGAAACGTAATCGTCACCGTCACCTGCGCCATTGGCGGCGGCAGGGACGGGCGGCCGGCGCGGCCGGGGGCGGCCGGAGGGGTTGTGGGAAAGAGGTGGTTCCGCCGCAGGCGGGACGGGCGGTTCCGCTTCGGGTGCTGACCAGCGACTGGAAGCCGTTCGCCGCGGAGTGCGGTGTACTGGGCTCATGCCCCCCGGTCGCCGGGTCCCGCGCCGGCGGGGTGTCGGTGTTTGTACTTACATTCGGACCTGCTTGTGAAATGATGTCTTAACAAAGTATTGACAGCGGGCCCGGCAGAGGCTTGTATCCCGTCCCAACGCAATCGCGTCCCTCGCCCCGTCGCAAGCACAGTGAGGTGCAGGAAAGATGGACCGCTCTTCTCGCCCCCGCTCCCGCAGACTGGCCCCCGTCGTGGCCGTTGCCGCTGCGGCAGCCCTCACCCTCGCCGGCTGTTCCAGCGGTTCCGGCGGCAAGAAGGCCGAGGAGGAAGCGGCGAACGCCTCCGCGGGCAAGGCCGACACCCCCCGCATGACCGTCGCGCTGGTCACCCACCAGGCACCCGGCGACACCTTCTGGGACACCGTCCGCAAGGGTGCCGAGGCCGCGGCGGCCAAGGACAACGTCAAGCTCGTCTACTCCGCCGACCCCAACGCGGGCAACCAGGCCAACTACGTGCAGAACGCGATCGACCAGAAGGTCGACGGCATCGCGGTCACCCTGGCCAAGCCCGACGCGATGAAGGGCGTGATCGGCAAGGCGGGGCAGGCCGGCATACCGGTGGTCGGCCTCAACTCCGGACTGAGTGACTGGAAGAAGCTCGGCCTGCTGGAGTTCTTCGGGCAGGACGAGAGCGTGGCGGGCGAGGCGTTCGGCAAGAAGCTGAACACCACCGGTGCCAAGAAGATCGTCTGTGTGATCCAGGAACAGGGCAACGTGGGTCTCACCCAGCGCTGCGACGGCGTGAAGAAGACGTTCCGGGGCACCACCGAGACCCTGTACGTGAACGGCACCGACATGCCGTCCGTGAAGTCGACCGTCACGGCCAAGCTGAAGCAGGACAAGTCCGTCGACACCGTCGTCACCCTCGGCGCCCCCTTCGCGCTGACCGCGGTGCAGTCGGTGGGCGACGCCGGCAGCAAGGCGAAGGTGGCCACCTTCGACCTCAACAAGGAACTGGTCAAGGCGGTGCAGAACGGCACCATCGAGTTCGCCGTCGACCAGCAGCCCTACCTCCAGGGCTACCTGGCGGTCGACTCGCTGTGGCTCTACAGGAACAACGGCAACTACAGCGGCGGCGGTGAGCAGCCGGTGCTCACCGGCCCGGCCTTCGTCGACAAGTCCAACGTCGACAGGGTCGCCGCCTTCGCCGCGAAGGGCACCCGGTGATGAGCATGGCCCAGCAGGCTCAGCCGGCCGTCGGCGGCCCGCCGGCGTCCGGCCCGCAGCAGACCGACGGCCGCACCGCCCGGCGCCCGCCGGTCCTCAGGCTGCTGGCCCGGCCCGAGGTGGGCGTCTTCCTCGGCGCCGTCGCCGTCCTGGTCTTCTTCCTGATCACGGCGCCGCCGGTGCGCGACGGCAGCTCGATGGCGAACATCCTCTACCAGTCCTCGACCATCGGCATCATGGCCCTCCCGGTGGCCCTGCTGATGATCGGCGGCGAGTTCGACCTCTCCTCCGGCGTCGCCGTGATCTCCTCGGCGCTCACCGCGAGCATGCTCAGCTACCAGCTGACCGTGAACGTGTGGACCGGCGTCGTCGTCGCCCTGGTCGCGTCCCTCGGGATCGGCGCCTTCAACGGCTGGATGGTGGTGAAGACCGGGCTGCCCAGCTTCCTGGTCACCCTCGGCACCTTCCTGATCCTCCAGGGCGCCAACCTCGCCGTCACCAAGCTGGTCACCGGCAACGTCGCCACCGACGACATCAGCGACATGGACGGTTTCGGCCAGGCCAAGAAGATCTTCGCCTCCACCTTCGACGTGGCCGGGGTCCAGGTGAAGATCACCGTCATCTGGTGGCTGGTCTTCGCGGCCCTCGCCACCTGGGTGCTGCTGCGCACCAGGTACGGCAACTGGATCTTCGCCGTCGGCGGCAACAAGGAGAGCGCCCGCGCGGTCGGCGTCCCGGTGAGGTTCACCAAGATCACCTTGTTCATGCTGGTCGGCTTCGGCGCCTGGTTCGTCGGCATGCACAACCTGTTCTCGTTCAACACCGTGCAGTCCGGCGAGGGCGTCGGCCAGGAGCTGATCTACATCGCCGCGGCCGTCATCGGCGGCTGCCTGCTCACCGGCGGCTACGGCTCCGCGATCGGGCCGGTCTTCGGCGCGTTCATGTTCGGCATGGTGCAGCAGGGCATCGTCTACGCCGGCTGGAACCCCGACTGGTTCAAGGCCTTCCTCGGCGTGATGCTGCTCGGCGCCGTCCTGATCAATCTGTGGGTCCAGCGCACGGCGACCCGGAGGTGAAGCGATGACCGACCACACGACCCACGGCACCGCCGTCCAGGACCCGCCGCCCCCCGCCGGGGGCCCCCTCGTCGAACTGCGCGGGGCGGGCAAGTCCTACGGCAACATCCGCGCCCTGCACGGTGTCGACCTGACGGTCCACGCCGGCCGGGTCACGTGCGTGCTCGGCGACAACGGCGCCGGCAAGTCCACCCTCATCAAGATCATCTCAGGGCTGCACCGGCACACCGAGGGCGAGTTCCTCGTCGACGGACACCCGGTGCGCTTCTCCACCCCGCGCGAGGCCCTGGACCGGGGCATCGCCACCGTCTACCAGGACCTGGCCACCGTCCCGCTGATGCCGGTGTGGCGGAACTTCTTCCTCGGCTCCGAGATGACCAAGGGCCCCTGGCCGCTGCGCCGGCTCGACATCGCCCGCATGAAGCAGACCGCGGACCGGGAACTGCGCAACATGGGCATCGTCCTGGACGACCTGGAACAGCCCATCGGCACCCTCTCCGGCGGCCAGCGCCAGTGCGTGGCCATCGCCCGTGCCGTCTACTTCGGCGCCCGCGTCCTCATCCTGGACGAGCCGACGGCCGCCCTCGGCGTCAAGCAGTCCGGCGTGGTCCTGAAGTACATCGCCGCCGCCCGCGACCGCGGCCTCGGCGTCATCTTCATCACCCACAACCCCCACCACGCCTACATGGTCGGCGACCACTTCAGCGTCCTGCGCCTCGGCACCCTCGAACTGAGCGCCGAACGCAGCGGGATCGGCCTGGAGGAGCTGACCCACCACATGGCCGGCGGCACCGAACTCGCCGCACTCAAGCACGAGCTGGCCCAGGTGCGCGGCGTCGCCGTGGACGAGCTGCCCGAGGAGGGCGACCTGAGCGCACCCGCGGCCACCTCCCCGGAAGGAACCCCCTGACCATGGCGCACCCCACCCCGCTCGACCGCATCCGGGTCGGCTCGGCCCCCGACTCCTGGGGCGTCTGGTTCCCCGACGACCCGCAGCAGGTGCCCTGGGAACGCTTCCTCGACGAGGTCTCCGAGGCCGGCTACGACTGGATCGAACTCGGCCCGTACGGCTACCTGCCCACCGACCCGGCACGGCTCGCCGACGAGGTGGCCGCGCGGAACCTGAAGGTCTCGGCGGGCACGGTCTTCACCGGCCTGCACCGCGGCCCCGCCGTCTGGGAGGAGACCTGGGCGCACGTCAGCCGGGTCGCCGCGCTCACCCAGGCGATGGGCGCCCGGCACCTGGTGGTCATCCCCTCCTTCTGGCGGGACGACAAGACCGCCGAGATCCTGGAGCCGCCCGAGCTGACCGCCGGGCAGTGGGCGCACCTGAGCAAGGGCATGGAGCGGCTCGGCCACGAGGTCAAGGAGACCTACGGCCTGGACATCGTGGTGCACCCGCACGCCGACACCCACATCGACACCGAGGAGCACGTCGGGCGCTTCCTGGACTCGACCGACTCCGAACTGGTCAACCTGTGCCTGGACACCGGGCACTACGCCTACTGCGGCGGGGACAGCGTCAAGCTGATCGAGACCTACGGCGAGCGCATCGGGTACCTGCACCTCAAGCAGGTCGACCCGGACGTCCTCGCCGAGGTCGTCGCGGGCGGGGTGCCGTTCGGACCGGCGGTGCGGCGCGGGGTGATGTGCGAACCGCCGTCCGGGGTGCCGGAGCTGGGGCCGGTGCTGGAGGCGGCACAGGAACTGGGCGTGGAGCTGTTCGCGATCGTCGAGCAGGACATGTACCCGTGCGAGCCGGACAAGCCGCTGCCGATCGCGGTGCGCACCCGCCGCTTCCTGCGGTCCTGCGGGGCCTGAGGGGCCGGCCGTCCCACCCGACCGGGCCGCGGGGTGCACGACCGCGGCCCGGTTCCTGCGCTGTTGCGAGGGATTCGGTCACCGGGGGGCCGGGAACCAACGGGGGCACGCGGTCGTTTCCACCGACAACGGGGAACGCCCGCGCGGACGGGAGGACGAGATGACACACCGTACGGAAGCCCGCACCACGCCCGAGGACCAGGCCGACGCCGCGGTCCTGGCCGACGCCGCGGTCCTGCGCCGCGACCGCTTCGGCTCGCTGCCCGAGCGCATACGTCCCGAGGACACGGTGGAGACCAGGCCGGCGACCGTGCCGGACCCGGCGCGCGACACCTACAACCCCGACGAGTGGCTGATCCGGTACTGCGGCTGACGCGGAACGGACCGGGCGGCGCCGGGCGGCTGCCCGGCGCCGGGCGGCTCAGCCCTGCCGCACCTCCGCGAGTGTCACCGGCCGGTGTTCGTGCAGGGACAGCGTGCAGGCCTCGGCGATCCAGCCGGCCTCCAGGGCGTCCTCGACGGTGCACGGGGAGGGCCGGGTGCCGGCCACGACCTCGGTGAACGCGGTCAGTTCGGCGCGGTAGGCGTCGGTGAAGCGGTCCATGAAGAAGTCGTGCGGGGTGCCGGCGGGGAAGGTCACGCCGGGCTCGGCCGAGCGCAGCGGCAGCTTGTCGTCCAGGCCCACGGCGAGCGAGTCGGCGAAGCCGTGCAGTTCCATGCGCACGTCGTAACCACGCTTGTTGTGCCGGGAGTTGGACACCACCGCGATGGTTCCGTCGTCCAGGGTCAGGACCGCGCCGGTGGTGTCGGCGTCGCCCGCCGCCTTGATGTAGTCGGCGCCCCGGTTGCCGCCCACCGCGTACACCTCGGTGACCCCGGCTCCCGTCACCCAGCGGATGATGTCGAAGTCGTGCACGGAACAGTCGCGGAAGATACCGCCGGACGCGGCGACGTAGGCGGCCGGCGGCGGGGCCGGGTCCAGTGTCGTGCACCGCACCGTGTGCAGCGCGCCCAGCTCGCCGGACCGGACGGCGGCCCGCGCGGCGGCGAAGCCCGCGTCGAAGCGCCGGTTGTAGCCGATCTGGATCGGCACGTCGCTGCCCCGCACGGCCTTGAGGACCTCGACGCCCTCGCCCATCGTCCGGGCGACGGGCTTCTCGCAGAAGACCGGGACGCCGGCCTCGACACCGGCCAGGATCAGGGCGGGATGGGCGTCGGTGGCCGCCGCGACGACGAGACCGTCCACGCCGGCCGCCAGCAGGGCCTCGGGCGAGTGGGCGACCTCGGCACCGAACCGCTCGGCGGCGGCCTCGGCCGCCTGCGCGAAGGGGTCGGCGACGACGAGCGACTCGACGGCGTCGAGGCCGGAGAGGGTCTCGGCGTGGAAGGCGCCGATGCGGCCGAGGCCGAGGATTCCGATACGCATGCGGTACTGCTCCTAGGGTTGTGCGGAGTTCTGGTCGAGGCCGCCGAGCACGTTCTGGTCCCAGTCGATCACCGACCCGGTGACCACCCCCGACCGCTCGGACAGCAGGAAGCCCACGAAGTCGGCGATCTCGTCCGGCCGGCCGAGCCTGCCCATCGGCAGCCGGGCCCCGGCCTGTTCGCGCCAGTCGTCCCCGGCACCGTGGAAGGCGCGCTGGGTCGCGTCCTCGCCCTCCGTCGCGGTCCAGCCGATGTTCAGGCCGTTGATCCGGATCCGGTCCCGGCGGTGCGCGTGCGCCGCGTTCCGGGTGAGGCCGACCAGGCCCGCCTTGGCGGCGACGTACGGCGCGAGGTACGGCTGTCCGCCGTGCGCCGAGGAGGGTGATGCGCTTCCACGGCGCGCTGCCGCCCGCCGGGCCGGTGCTGCCGTCGGCGATCCAGGTGGTCACCCCGTACAACATGCCTGCGGGGTGACCCACCGGCCGCTTTGCGCCGACTCCGCCATGGCGTCCAGCAGGGCCGCGCTGTGCACCGCGTCCGCGAGGGTGGCGCCGTAGGGGGTGCCCTCGGCGATGGAGCGGACGAAGCGGTAGGCCTCGATCACCTTCAGGTCGTCGTAGCCCATCGCGTTGGCCGCGCCCGGCTGGAACGCGGCGAACTCGCCGGCGCCCGGCCCGACGTACACCGTGCTCACCGGCTGGTCCTGGTACGTCGTACCGCGGCCGACCCGCAGCTCGTTCATCCGGCGGAAGTCCCAGAACACCGCGCCCCGGGTGCCGTGCACCTCGAAGCCGTAGCCGTTCTGCTCGCCGACCGACACCCGGCAGGCCTCCAGGACCCCGCGGGCGCCGGAGGCGAAGCGCAGCAGGCAGCCGACGTAGTCCTCGTTCTCGACCGGGCCCGGCTCGCCGCCCGAGGCCAGGGCGTGGCCGGCCGTCGCGCCGCTCGGACGGGGCCGCTCCGGCACGAACACCGCCGTGTCCGCGGTGAGCGAGGCGATGTCGCCGAGCAGGAACCGGGCCAGGTCGGCGCCGTGCGAGGCCAGGTCGGCGAGCACTCCGCTGCCGCCCCGCGCACGCTCGTACCGCCAGGTCAGGGCGCTGTCCGGGTGGGCCGCGTAGTCGCTGAAGAGGCGGATGCGGACGTGCGTGACCGTGCCGAGGCCGCCGGAGACGATCAGCTCGCGGGCGGCCTCCACGGCGGGCGCGTTGCGGTAGTTGAAGCCGACCGCGCCCTGGACGCCGGCCCCGGCGACCGCGTCGGCGACCGCGCGGGCGTCCCCGGCCGTCAGGCCCACCGGCTTCTCGATCCACAGGTGCTTGCCGGCCTCGGCCACCGCCACGCCGATCTCCCGGTGCAGGAAGTTCGGCGCGGTGACGCTCACCGCCCGCACGCGCGGATCGGCCACCACCTCCCGCCAGTCACGGGTCGCCGAGGCGAAGCCGAACCGCTCCGCGGCCTCCTCGGCCCGCCCCGGCACCTCCTCGGCGACCGTGATCAGCCGGGGCCGCAGCGGGAGCCGGGGATAGTGGTGCGGGAGGCGGGCGTACGCCTGGGTGTGCACCCGGCCCATCCAGCCGAACCCGACGACGGCGACACCGAGCGCATCCGCCATGACAGCCTCCCGCGTTTGGACCGGTCCACATACGATCCAGGCCACCTTTGTTCGGACATGCACAGCGTGTCAACCCTTTGACAGCGCGGCACGCCGCGTGGAACGGTCCATGCCATGAGAGCGCCGACCATCCGCGACGTGGCCGAACGGGCCGGCGTGTCGAAGTCGCTGGTCTCACTGGTGCTGCGCGACTCCGGCCCGGTGCGCCCGGAGAAGCGGGACGCGGTCCTGCGGGCCGTGCGCGAGCTGGGCTACCGGCCGAACGCGGCGGCCCGCAGCCTGAGCGAGCAGCGCACCCGCACCGTCGGCGTCCTCCTCGACGACCTGCGCAACCCCTGGTTCGTGGACCTGCTCGACGGGCTCAACTCCCCGCTGCACGCGGCCGGCCTGAGCATGCTCCTCGCCGACGCCCGCCTCAGCCGGCGCATCGGCCACGACCTCGCCGAACCCTTCCTGGACCTGGGCGTCGACGGCCTGGTGGTGGTCGGCACGGTCCCGGACGCGGGCGGCCTCGAAACGCTCGCGCGGCGGATGCCGGTCGTCGTCGCGGGCGCGCGCGAGACGCAGCCGCCGGGCGTGGACGTCGTCGCCGGCGACGACGAGCGGGGCGCCCGGCTCGCCACCGAGCACCTGCTCGGGCTCGGCCACCGCCGGATCGCGCACCTCGCGGGCCACGGCGCCGTCGGCGTGCTGCGCCGGCGGGGCTTCGAGGCGGCGATGCGCGAGCACGGCGCCGAACCGCTGGTCGAACCGGGCGACCTGACCGAGGAGGGCGGCTACCGCGGGACCGTACGCCTGCTGAGGGGCCCGGCACCGCCCACGGCGCTCTTCGCCGTCAACGACATGGCCGCGGTGGGCGCGCTGTCGGCGGCCGGGGAACTGGGGCTGCGGGTGCCCCACGACCTGTCGGTGGCCGGGTACGACAACACCAGCGTCTCCCGGCTGCGGCACCTCTGGCTGACCACCGTCGACGCCTCCCCGCACGAGGTGGGCCGGCGCGCCGCCCGCTGTCTGCTGGACCGCTTCGCACGGCCGGAGCGGGAGGGGCGCGTACACCTGGCCGTGCCCGTGCTGGAGATCCGGGGCACGACGGGGCCGCCCGCGGCCGGTGTCACAGGCTGATCGCGTACGCCTTGCGCAGGGTCTCGTGCACCGTCCAGGTCGTACGGTCGCCCGCGCGGAGCACCGCCAGGTCGCCGGGGCCCACGGTCAGCGTCGGCCCGTCCGCCACCTCGATCGTCGCCGACCCGCTGATCACTACGAACAGTTCGTCCGCCTCGGTGTCGGTGACCACGCCCGGGGTGATCTGCCAGATCCCGCGGATCTGCCGGCCGTCCGCCGACTCCCAGACCACCTTCCCGGTGACCTCCGGATCACCGGAGACGATCTGCTCCGGGTCCAGGGGCTCGGGTTCGAGGTCGGCGTCGGGGATGTTGAGCGCGAAGCTGGGCGTCATGCGGCCGACCCTAGTCGGCGGGCGCGCCGCGCCGCCGTCGACAGGGTGTGCGGTATCGGGCACGGTCGCGGGACACTTCGTCGGGCCGCGCGGTGGCGGGAGCGCCCGGCGCGCGTGATCGTGGGGGCATGGCTGACTCCACGGCGGTCGGCTCGGCACCGTCCCGGCACCACGGCACGCGTGAGATCGTCCTCTTCGGCGGCGTGTACGGCGCCGTCCTCGCCAGCTCGATGGTCGCGGCGCTGACCCAGTACGGGCACACCTCCGCCGAGGTCCGCGGCTACGACGCCGCCTGGGTGCTGGTGACCGCGTGCGCCTCCGCCCTCGCCCACGGCTACGCCCACTACATCGCCGAGCGCGTCCCGCACCGCCGCTGGGACATCCTGCTCGCCCTGCGCAACGAGTGGCCGCTCGTCGCGGCCGTCCTGCCCACGGTCTTCCTGCTGGCGGGCGCGCGCTTCGGGTGGTGGTCCGCGAAAGGCGTCGAGTACGCGGCGTTCGCCCTCAACATCGCCATCCTGTTCGCCCTGGGCCTCGTCACCGCCCGCTGGTCGGCCCGCACCTGGCCGACCGCCGTCCTGATGGGACTGGGCGACGCGCTGCTGGGCCTGTTCGT
Source organism: Streptomyces sp. NRRL S-1022 (assembly GCF_000720135.1). GTDB lineage: Bacteria > Actinomycetota > Actinomycetes > Streptomycetales > Streptomycetaceae > Streptomyces. Next base: position 148,587 of record NZ_JOIU01000021.1, read on the forward strand.
GGTGGTGGCGAACGCGCTGATCAAGTAGCCGCCGGGCGCTGCCGGCCGCGGCCCGGCCGGCTACGGGCGGACTGGGGCCGGCGCGGGATGCGGGGGTGTCGGCCGGCGAGGCCGGGTGCGTCGGCAGGGCCGGTGGGGCCCTCGGCCGGGACCGGTCGGGGCGGGCCGAGCCCGAGGCCGGTCGGCGGGGGCCGAGCCCCGAGGGCGGTCGGCGCGGCTCGTGGGACGGGTGCGCGGGGCGGGTGCGCGGGACGGCTTGCGGGGCCGGTCGGTACGGTCCCGGGCGGCCCCGCGCAGCGTTGCCTTCCGGGACGTCACGCACAGGCCCGGGCGGGTCCGTCAGCGGATGGTGCGGACGCCGTCCAGGGCGATCGTCAGGACCCGGTCGCGCTGGGCGTCGTCCTCGAAAGCCGTCGCCGTGATCCCGGCGACCATCCGCAGCAGATCACCGAACTCCATGTCCGCCCGGGCGGCACCGGCCCGCTGCGCCCGCTCCAGCAGCGGGCCGCCGGCCGCGTACATGGAGTCGCGGCACGACTGGAAGATGTCCGACTGTCCGTCGAGGGCCTCGCGGACGGCCCGCTTGGTGACCAGGTACCCGGAGAACCGGTTCAGCCAGGCCGTCAGCGCCTCCCACGGCTCCCGGTCCGCGAGCTCGACGGCCGCCCGGCACAGGGCGTTGACCTCGTCGGCGTAGACGCTCTCGAACAGGTCGCGGCGGGTCGGGAAGTTCCGGTACAGCGTGCCGATGCCGACGCCGGCGCGGCGGGCGATGTCCTCCAGCGAGGCGTCCGCCCCGTGCTCCGCGAACGCCTCGCGGGCCGCGGCGAGCAGCGCGTCGTAGTTGCGGGCGGCGTCCTTACGGTGCGGCCGGCGGGCCGCCACGATCTCGCCGACGGGGAACGGCGTGGCCGTCACTGCTGCCTCCCGGGAGGGGAATCGATTGAAGCGGAGGGGTACCTCCGCTACAGTGGAGGGGTACCTCCACTTTAACAGTGCGGGGTCGGCTCCGCCGTGGCCGGACGCGGCCCGCCCAGCCGGCCCCGCCTGCCCCGGCGCGGCCCGTACGACCGCGCCCCACGTACCCGATCCTCCGCGTCCCTCATCCGGGAGAGGCTTCTCCATGCCCCGCGCGTCCACCCGCCTCACCTTCACGGTCCTCGCGACCGGTGCCGGCGTGTTCTCCATGCTGCAGTCGCTGATCGCGCCGGCCCTGCCGACCGTCCAGCACGCCCTGCACACCTCGCAGTCCACCGCGACCTGGGTGATGACGGCATACCTGCTGTCCGCCTCCGTCTTCACCCCGATCCTCGGCCGGGTCGGCGACCTCGCCGGCAAGAAACGCACCCTCGTGGCCGTCCTGGTCACCGTCCTCGCGGGCTGTCTCATCGCCGCGCTGGCCCCGACCATCGGCGTACTGATCGTCGCCCGGGTCGTCCAGGGCGTCGGCGGCGCCCTGTTCCCGCTCTCCTTCGGCATCATCCGGGACGAGTTCGCCCCCGGCGAGGTCAGCGGGAGCATCAGCAACCTCTCCGCCGTGATCGCCGCCGGCGGCGGCGTCGGCATGGTGGCCGCCGGGCCGATCGTGTCCGCGCTCGACTACCGCTGGCTGTTCTGGATACCGGTCGCGATCGTCGCCGCGACGGTCCTGATCGCGCTGCGCTACGTCCCCGAGTCGCCCAGGAGGGCCGGGGGCAGGGTCAGCTGGGGCGGCGCCGTACTGCTCTCCGGCTGGCTGGTCGCCCTGCTGCTGCCGCTGAGCCAGGCCGGCCGGTGGGGCTGGGGCTCGGCGAAGGTGCTCGGCCTGTTCACCGCCGCCGTCGTACTGTTCGCGGTGTGGCTGGCCGCCGAGGCCCGCTCGCGCAGCCCGCTCATCGATCTGCGGGTGCTGCGGCAGCCCCCGGTGTGGACGACCAACGCGGCCGCCCTGCTGTTCGGCGCCGGCATGTACTCGATCTGGTCCTTCCTGCCGGGCTTCGTCCAGACCCCGTCCGCGGCCGGCTACGGCTTCGGCGCCAGCGTGACCGCCTCCGGCCTGCTCATGCTGCCGATGCTGGTCGCGATGTTCCTCTCCGGCGTCCTGTCGGGCCGCCTCGAACCCCGTGTCGGCGCCAAGGCGTTGCTCGTCTCGGGCGCCGCCTTCGGCGCGGTGGCCTGCGGCTTCCTCACCCTGTGGCACGACGCGCAGTGGCAGATCGCCGTCGTCGCGGGCCTGTTCGGCCTCGGCATCGGACTCGCCTTCGCCTCCATGGCCAACCTCATCGTGGGCAGCGTGCCGGCGGAGCAGACCGGCGCCGCGACCGGCATGAACGCCAACATCCGCACCATCGGCGGCTCGATCGGCGCCGCGCTCACCAGTGTCCTGGTCACCGGCCGGCTCCAGCCCTCGGGCCTGCCGTACGCCTCCGGCTACACCCACGCCTGGGCCCTGCTCGCCCTCCTGTGCCTCGCCGCAGCCGGCGCCGCCCTCCTCGTCCCGGCACGCCGTCCCACCCGCCCGGCCCGCACCGGCACCGCCCCGGCCCCGGCCCGGGCACCCGCCCGCGTGCGGTAGGGTTGACCTGCGTGATCACGCGGGGCACCCGCGTGAGACCGCAACGGGACGTGGCGCAGCTTGGTAGCGCACTTGACTGGGGGTCAAGGGGTCGCAGGTTCAAATCCTGTCGTCCCGACAGAATGCCTGGGGTTTTCCCCGGGTCAGGGCCTTGCTCCACTTCGGTGGGACAGGGCCCTCGGTCGTTTTTCCGGGACCTGCGTCTCACAAGCGTCAAACGGCGGGCCGTGGTGTCGACCTTGCTGCTCAGTAAAGGGCGATGGTCCTTTTCTCCGGCACCTGAAGAGCGTGCGTCAGTATGTGGTGCGACTGTTTCGATAACTGGGGGAGAAGTCATGCACTCACTCGACCGGGCACTCGTACTGGGCGCCGGAGGTCTCGTGGGCACGGCCTGGACGGCCGGGCTCGCCTGCGGGCTGCGCCGTGGTGGGGTGGATCTCGGCGAGGCCGATCTGATCGTCGGCACCTCGGCCGGCGCGATCACCGCGGCACTGCTGGCCACCGGCCAGGACCCCGACCGGCTCGCCACCCCAGTGCGCCCCGCCGACTCCGGCAGCACTCCTCCCCAGGTGGACGGGCGCCGGCTGGGCGAGGCGTTCGCCGTGCTCGGTATGGCCGCCTCGGACCCCGCCGAGGCGCGGCGCCGAGTGGGCCGGATCGCACTCGCTGCCGAGACCGGCCCCGAGCAGGCGCATGTCGCCCGGATGCGGGCCATGGTCGGCGCGGACCAGTGGCCGGACCGGCAGCTGCTCATCGCCGCGATGAACGCCGGGACCGGTGAGCAGGAGGTCTTCGACCGCGCGAGTGGCGTCCCGCTGCCCTCCGCCGTGGCGGCAAGCACGGCCTTCCCGGGCATCTACCCACCGATCACCATCAAGGGCCGCCGGTACATGGACGGCTCCCTGCAGTCGGCGACCAACGCAGGACTCGCAGCCGGAGCCCGCACGCTCGTCGTGATCGACCCGCAGGCGCACCTGTTTCCCCGCGAGTTGCTGCACCAGGAGCTGGCGGTCGCCGGGGCACGCACAGTGGTGACCATCGAGCCCGACCCGGCATCAATAAGCGCATTCGGCTCGGACCTGAATGACCGGACGGCATGGGAACCGGCCTACCAGGCCGGCCTTCGCCAAGCCGCCGATGCCACAGAGCAGCTCCGCCTCGCCTGGAAGAGTGGAACCGACGCGGACTGAGTTCCGCCCGATCTCCGGAGTGGTGCCGCGTATCCTCGCTCCCGCCCTCGTCCCGGGGATCTCCTCGCTTCTTCCGCTGGAGAACCAGGCCTTACGGTCAGCTGAACCATCCGGCTCGGCATTGATGGGCATCGGCTGGCTGAATGCGCTCGCGGGCGCAGCAGTCGAAGGGCACTGTGTGCAGTCACCGCGGCCACGGACCCCTGTGCCGTGATGCGGTTTCCGCTCGTGTGGGCGGCGCTGGGCGGGACGGCAGACGTAGGAGGCGCCGTGGTATCCCGGGCTCGGATCCCGCTGGAGGGCGGGGGCTGCTTTCTGGCCGAGGGTCCGGCCGCCTACGAGGGGCCGGTGAAGGCAGGCCGGGTCGACGACGCCGTGCATCAGCTGCCGACGACGCTCCAGGAGGCGCTCGGGCCGGTCACGGAGAGGGCGCGCCTTGCCCCGGAACAGCTGCGCGAGGTCCGTCCCGACGAGGTCGTGATCGAGTTCGGCGTGGACCTGTCGGTGTCGGCCCGAGCCGTGATCACGGAGGGCCAGGCGGGCTGCCACCTCGACGTGACCGTCTCGTGGAAAGGCCGGGGCTGATCCGGTGCGCAGGCGATCCGGGCGACGGGCCGGCGGTGGTTTGATCACGGTGCCGCCCCGTCACCGGCGTCGTAGACCACGAGGCCGTCGGGGCGGAGGCGGGCGCCCGGGGTCGGGGTGTGGGTCATGAGGCGTCCGTCGTGCATCAGGTGCAGGACCAGCGCGCCGCGGGCGAGGACGGCGAAATCGGCGATCAGGCGCCGGTGGCACCGCCACCACACCGCCTCGCTGCACATCACCGCCGTACGCTCCTCGCCCGCCTGCCGCAGCAGGACATCCATCGCGGTGACGAACTCGGGGCTGCGCGTGTGGGCGGCGTAGCCGCGGAAGGACTCGTTGCGCCAGACCGTGTCGGGGGAGTCCGGCGACGGCTTGCGCCACCCGCCGAGCCTCTGCTCCCACCGGTAGGAGATCCGCTCCCCGGGCAGCCACTGGGCCAGCCGCTGACGGGCCACGTCCGGGTTCCGGCGGCTGCCGGGCGCGGTCCGGACGTCCACGACAGACTCGACACCGGCTTCTCGCAGGAGCCCTGCCAGGGCGGTCCTGTCCGCGGTGCCGTGACCGAAGGTGATCAGCTCCGGGCGCGGCTCGGAGACATGGTCCGTGGGGCCGGTCCGGGCGGGGCCCACACTCACCGCCCGGGGGCGTCCCCGCGCGGCAGCGGTCCGACGCCGGAACGGCGGCCGGGGCACGAGGCGGCGTGGGCCTGTCCGGGGCCGGGTCCGCCGCGGGCGGCCGGCACGTCGGCGACGGCACCGGTGGTGAAGGCGCAGACCGCCTTGTGCGGCACGTCCGGGACGAGGTCCCCGCGCGGCCAGGTGCCCGGCGGGACGCCGGCTCCGGTCGCGTTCTCCAGGATCTGGTCGTCGGTGGGGCGGACGACGGTGAACTCGGCGGAGGCCGGCGGCCCGGGCAGGCCGGCCTGGGCCATGAGCGAGCACACGACGCCGAGCAGGTCGGCCTGGCCGTGGTGCATGGCCAGGCCGACCGGCCGGGGCTGTGCGCCCGGGCACTCGGGCAGGCCGGTCGGGCGCTGGGGGACCCGGGCGGGTACGTGGGAGCCGGGGCGGCCGGTGGCGGTCTGCTCGGTCTTCTCGCCGAGGTTCGTCACCACGCCCCCGACGGTGCCCCCGGCCGGCCCCTGCCAGACGGCGCTTCCGATCATGTGCCGCCGGGTACCCGGCGGCGGCCCCCTCACGCGCCCGCCCGGCCGCGACGTGCCGGGCCGTGGGGCCGCGGCCGGGCCCGCGCACCTCCCGCTCTATCCGAGGGCCGGTACGGGGTCTGCGAGGGGGAGGAGGGCGCGAGCGGGACGGCGGTCTTCGGCGACGGCCGCCGTCCGGCCGCGCTGACGGCTCCCCGCGAATCCCCTGACCGCACGTCGGCGTCGGCCCGTCCCGGAGGCTGTCGCTTTGTTTTCCCGGTGCGTACACTCCACTGCGAAGTGTGATCATCGCGGTCGGAGGACGCGGCATGAGTGCACCGGGGGCTCCTCGACGTGAAGTGGTCACGGGGGTTCCGCGTGCGGCCCGCCCGGCTCGGGGCGGGCACGGGCCCGCGCAGCCCGGTCCGGCCGTCGACACCCTCGCCCTCCGCTCCCTGATGCGCCGTCAACTCAAGCTGGGGCTGCGGGCCTTCGCACTGCTCGCCGTCCTGCTCGGTCCGCTGCCCCTCGCCTTCACGGCCCTGCCGGACCCGGCGGCGCGGCCGGGCAGCGCCCTGGCCGTGTGGGCAGTCCTCGGGGTCGCCGTCTACCCCGCGCTCGTCGTCATCGGCCGGTGGTACGTCGTACGCGCCGAGCGCAACGAACGCGACACCGCGGACCGCGCCGGAGGGGCCCGGCGGTGAGCGACGTCCAGCCGTCCCCGTCCGGCCGCGCACCCGGAGCCGCCGGGTGAACCAGACGTACGGCGTCGTGGCCGTGTCGGCGGCGGTCGTGGTGACCCTGGTGATCGGCGCGGCGGGCCTGCGCATCTCCCGCACCACCTCCGACTTCTACGTCGCCTCCCGCACCGTGCCGCCGTACCTCAACGCCATGGCCATCAGCGGCGAGTACCTCTCGGCGGCCTCGTTCCTCGGCATCGCCGGGCTCGTCGCCGCCCAGGGCGTCGAGATGCTCTGGTTCCCCGTCGGCTACGCCGCCGGCTACCTCGTCCTGCTCGTGTTCGTCGCCGCCCCGCTGCGCCGCTCCGGGGCCTACACGCTGCCCGACTTCGCCGACTCACGGCTCCAGTCCCGGGCCGCCCGGCGCGTCGCCAGCGTGCTCGTCGTCGGTGTCGGCTGGCTCTACCTGCTGCCGCAGCTCCAGGGCGCGGGCCTCACCCTCGGCCTGGTCACCGGCGCGCCGCGGTGGCTCGGCGGGGTGCTGGTCGCCGTCGTCGTCGCCCTGGCCGTGGCCGCCGGCGGCATGCGCAGCATCACCTTCGTCCAGGCCTTCCAGTACTGCCTGAAACTGACCGCGCTCCTCGTGCCCGCCGTCTTCCTCCTCCTGGCCTGGCACGGCGACCCGCGCCCCGCCGGCGCCCTGGAGGAGCCGCCGACCTTCCGCCGGCACACCCAGGTCACCGTCGAGACCACCGTCCGCATCCGGATCGAGACGCCGCTGCGGGCCGTCGCGACCGGCGCCGTGGACGGCCGGGACCACGAGCGGGACCCGCTGCTGCTGGACCCCGGGGTGCACGAGGTCCGGGCCGGTACGACCCTCCGGTTCCCGCCGGGCACCCCGGTGCCCGAGCGGGAGCCGGGCGACGGCCGGCGCGCCGGAGCCTCCAGCTGGGCGGCGCCGCTGTCCGGCGGCAGGGAGGACCACCCGCTGTACACGACGTACGGGCTGATCTTCGCCACCTTCCTGGGCACCATGGGCCTGCCCCACGTCCTCGTCCGCTTCTACACCAACCCCGACGGCCGGGCCGCCCGGCGCACCACCGTGATCGTGCTCGCCCTGGTCGGCGGCTTCTACCTGCTGCCGCCGCTGTACGGCCTCCTCGGCCGGATCTACGCCCCCGACCTGCTGCTCACCGGCACCACGGACGCCGCCGTCCTGGTCCTGCCGGAACGTCTCGTCGGCGGCCCGGGCGGCGACCTGCTCGGTGCCCTGATCGCCGCCGGCGCCTGTGCCGCCTTCCTGTCCACCGCCTCCGGGCTCACCCTGTCCGTCGCGGGCGTGCTCAGCCAGGACGTACTGCCCTCGCTCGGCGTCCGCCACTTCCGGCTGGCCACGCTCCTGGCGGTCGCCGTACCCGTCACGGTGAGCGTGGCGGCCGGCAGTCTGCCCGTCGCCAACGCCGTCGGCCTCGCCTTCGCGGTGGCCGCCTCCTCCTTCTGCCCGCTGCTGCTGCTCGGCATCTGGTGGCGCGGCCTCACCGCGCCCGGCGCGATCGCGGGGCTGCTCACCGGGGGCGGCAGTGCCCTCACCGCGGTCGCCCTGACCATCGCCGGGCCCCTCACCGACGGCTGGCCGCACACCCTGCTCGCCTGGCCGGCGGTGTGGTCCGTGCCGCTCGGCTTCCTGACCATGATCCTGGTCTCCCTGGCCACCCGGGACCGGATCCCGGCCGGCACCGAGGCCGCCATGGCCCGCCTGCACCTGCCCGAACGCCCCCCGGGCCGGGGCGCGTCCGCCACCCGCCGAGGAGTGACCACCCCATGACGACCCGCCGGCCCGCCGACGGCGCCCGCGCATGAACGGCCTCGTCCTCCTCGCCGCCGCGACGCCCGTGGTGTTCGCCGCGGGCCTCGCCACGGGACGCCTCCTGTCCCGCCGGAGCGACCGGGACGGCACGGAGCACGGCGGCAGCCCCGTGGAACGCGCCACCTTCCGCACCCTGCACACCGCGTCCGCGGCCGCGCCCCCGCTGCGCGCCGGACTCACCGAGGACGCGGCCCGCAAGGCGGTACGACGGCTCCGGCCGCTGTTCGGCACGGCCGCGCTCGGTCTCACGGCCGAGGACCGGCTGCTGGCCTGGGACGGGCCGGGCCGGCACCACGCGGACACCGCCCTGGAGCGGGCCCGGCACGTCCTCGGGAGCGGCCGCACGCAGACCTTCACCATCCGCTGCCCGGACCCGGACTGCCCCGTGCGCCGGGGCGCCGCCGCGCCGCTCACGGTCGACGGGCGGGTGCTCGGCGCCCTCGTCGTGCTCGGCGCCGGGGAGTCGGCGAGCGTGGTCCGGGCCACCGAGGAGGTGGCGCGCTGGGTGTCCGTCCAGCTCGAACTCGCCGAGCTCGACCGCACCCGCACCGGTCTGATCGAGGCGGAGATCCGGGCGCTGCGCGCGCAGATCTCCCCGCACTTCATCTACAACTCCCTCGCCACGATCGCCTCGTTCGTGCGCACCGACCCCGAGCGGGCCCGTGAACTGCTGCTGGAGTTCGCCGACTTCACCCGGTACTCGTTCCGCCGGCACGGCGAGTTCACCACCCTGGCCGAGGAGTTGCGCTCCGTCGAGCAGTTCCTGGAGCTGGTCCGCGCCCGGTTCGGGCAGCGGCTGCGGGTGACCTTGCAGATCGCCCCGGAGGTGCTGCCCGTGGCGGTGCCCTTCCTGTGCGTGCAGCCCCTGGTGGAGAACGCGGTCAGGCACGGGCTGGAGGAGAGCGTGGAGCGCAGCCGTATCGGCATCACCGCGCAGGACGAGGGGGCGACGGCCCGGATCGTCATCGAGGACAACGGGGTCGGCATGGAACCGGACCGGCTGCGCCGGATCCTGCGCGGCGAGGACGGCCCCTCGACGGGCATCGGGCTGCGCAACGTGGACGAACGGCTGCGCCAGGTCTACGGCGACGACCACGGGCTGGTGATCGAGACCGGTGTCGCGGCCGGGATGAAGATCACGATCCGGATCCCCAAGTACCGCACCGGAGTGCACAGCACGCCTCCGCGCACCGCCTCCGGGAACGAGTGAGGGCCCGTGCCGGACATGCCCGCGGCCCCCGGCGGGGTGCTGCCGGGGGCCGCGCGCGTGGGGACGGGTCAGAAGGTCAGCGACCAGTTGTCCAGGGTGCCGATGCCGTCCGGGTACACGTCCGCGACCTGGAGCTTCCAGGTGCCGTTGGCCGGGGAGGCGCTCGCGTCGACCGAGTAGGTCCTGGTCAGGGTGCCGCCGGACTCCGAGGCGCTGGTCTCCTTCAGCCCGTAGGCCCTGCCGTCCGGGGCAACCAGGCAGATCTTCGGGTCGCTGCCGGAGATCCCGGCCACGGTGGCGGGCGACTCGACCGTCCCGGGGCCGGGGACGGGGAAGCCGGCGTCGTTGATCCCCTCGGCCCGTCCCTCAGTCCGTCCCGCAGCCCGTCCCTCGGTGCGCCGCTCGGCCCGTCACCGCTGCTGCCGGCGCTGGCGGCGGGCCGCCATCACCGCGTACACGATGACACCGGCGAACAGGAACAGCACGCCCTGGTAGACGGCCGCGTAGCCGGCGCCCGCCATCAGCCAGAGCGTGAAGGCGGCGGCCACCGCGCTGATCACGGAGTCCCGCACCAGCCGGCCCCGGTCGACGGCCTCGGACCGGCCGGCCATCAGGTGGAAGATCTGCGCGGCGGCGGCCAGCAGGTACGGCACGGTCGCGGTGAACGTGGTGACCAGGACCAGGACCTCGAAGACCCGGCCCGAACCCGAGAAGTAGTTGTAGACGGTGAGCAGCGAGGCGAGGACGACCGTCACGCCGACGCCGACCGTGGGCACGCCCCGCCGACGGCGCGTGAAGGCGCTCGGGAACAGTCCGTCGCGGGCCGCCGCGTACGGCGTCTGGGCGCTCAGCAGGGTCCAGCCGTTGAGGCAGCCGGTCATCGACACCAGGGCGGCGAGCGCCACGGCCGTACCGCCCCAGCTGCCCCCGAACATCGTGTTCACGGCGTCCGAGAACGGCGCGGTGGAGGCGACCAGGCGGTCGTGCGCGACCGTGCCGAACACCGACAGGGTGCCCAGCAGGTACACCAGCGCCGCGCCCGCGGTGCCGATGACGGTCGCGCGCCCCACGTTGCGCCGGGCGTCCCTGACCTCGCCCGCGCTGACGGCGGCGGACTCCACCCCGAGGTAGGAGAAGAGCAGCAGGGCGGCGGAGGCGGACACCGCGCCGACCGCGCCGTGGCCGCTGGTGTTGAACGGCCCCAGCCGGCCGGGGTCGAAGAAGAACAGCCCGCCGACCGCGACGAGCAGCAGCGGCACGAACTTCAGCACCGTGGACACCAGCTGGACGGCGCCCACGTACCGGGTGCCGGCGAAGTTGGCGAGGGCGGGCAGCCACTGCAGGGCCAGCGCGGCCAGGCAGGCGGTCCAGCGGTGCCCGTTCACCGGGACGAGCACGTCGAGGTAGCCCACGGCGGCGACGGCGAGCGCGGCGTTCGACACCCAGGTGGTGATCCAGTACGACCAGGCCGCGAGGAATCCCGCGAAGTCGCCGAACGCCTCGCGGGCGTAGACGTAGGGGCCGCCGGTGCGCGGGTCGCGTGCGGCGAGCCGGCCGAAGACCAGGGCCAGCGCGATGGCGCCGACCGTCAGCACGCCGAAGGCGACCAGGCTGACCGTGCCGTAAGGGGCGATGGAGGCGGGAAGCAGGAAGATGCCGCCGCCGATGATGTTGCCCATGACCAGTGCGGTGGCGACGGGCAGGCCGAACCGGCGGGCATGCCTGCCGGTGTCGCCCTGCGGGTCCCCGCCGTGAGCCGTGGCGGTCTCCGCGGGGATCTCCGCGGGGGCCGGAGCCGGGACGGTTCCGGTGCTGTGCATGGGTGGTGCGCCTCTCATGGAACTGACGTTCCCGGGATCGCCGGGACCGGGCCATGGTCGGGGATGCACCGGTCTGGCGCAAAATCGCCGTTTTTTGTTCCGCAGTGGCCGCCTGAGCACGGAAAATACGTCGTGCCGGGGTCCCGGCGCCGCGAGATGTCCGGCGCCCTCCGGCGGGTCCCGCGGACGGGCGAGGTCAGTCCGTCGCCGCCCAGAGGCTGCGCACATGCCCGAGGTGCCGGGTCATGATCGCGTGCACGGCCTTCTCGTCACGCTCCAGCAGGGCGTCCAGCAGCTCCAGGTGCTCCTCGGCGGAGGCGAGCAGCCGGCCCGCCTCCACCAGCGCGGTCAGCCCGTACAGACGGGAGCGCTTGCGCAGGTCGGCCACGACCTCGACCAGGTGGGCGTTGCCGGCCAGCGCGAGCAGACCGAGGTGGAAGCGGGTGTCGGCCTCGACGTAGGCGATCAGGTCGCCCGCCACCGCGGCGGTGACGATCTCCCGGGCCGCAGGGCGCAGCGCCTCCAGCGAGACACGGTCGGCCGTGCGGGCCAGCTCCACCACGGTGGGGATCTCGACGAGCGCCCGGACGTGCGTGTACTCGTCCAGCTGCCGGTCGGAGACGGCGGTGACCCGGAAGCCCTTGTTGGGCACCGTGTCGACCAGTCCCTCCTTGGCCAGGTCGAGCATGGCCTCGCGCACCGGTGTGGCCGAGACGCCGAACCGGGTGGCCAGCGAGGGCGCCGAGTAGACCTCGCCGGGCCGCAGCTCGCCCGCGATCAGCGCGGCGCGCAGGGCGTCCGCGACCCGCTCGCGGTAGCTGCTCCGCCGGCCGCCCAGCCGGGGGAGCGCGGGCATCTCGGGGTCACGGGGGTTCGGTGCCATGTCACGCATCACCGGGGTGAGTGTAGAGGACGCTAGAGGACGAACCCCTCCGGGAAGGGGTCGGCCGGGTCCAGCAGGTACTGTGCGGTGCCCGTGATCCAGGCCCGGCCGGTGAAGCTGGGCAGCACGGCCGGCACCCCGGCGACCTCCGTGGCCCCCAGCAGCCGGCCGGTGAACCGGGTGCCGATGAAGGACTCGTTCACGAACTCGGTGTGCAGCGGGAGTTCACCGCGCGCGTGCAGCTGCGCCATGCGCGCGCTGGTGCCCGTGCCGCAGGGGGAGCGGTCGAACCAGCCCGGGTGGATGACCATGGCGTGCCGGGAGTGCCGGGCGGTGGCGCCGGGCGCGTACAGGTGGACGTGGTGGCAGCCCCGGATCGACGGGTCCTCGGGGTGCACCGGCTCCGCCTCCGCGTTGATCGCCGTCATCAGCGACAGGCCGGCCGCCAGGATGTCGTCCTTGCGGGCGCGGTCGAAGGGCAGCCCGAACGCGTCCAGCGGCAGGATCGCGTAGAAGTTGCCGCCGTAGGCCAGGTCGTAGGTGACGGTACGGCCGTCCGGCAGGGTGATCTCGCGGTCCAGGCCGGCCGCGAACGACGGCACGTTCCTGAGCGTGACGTTCCGGGCGGCGCCGTTCTCCACCGCGACCTCGGCGACCACGAGCCCCGCCGGGGTGTCGAGCCGGATCGTGGTCACCGGCTCCGTGACCTCCACCATGCCGGTCTCCACCAGCACGGTGGCCACCCCGATCGTGCCGTGCCCGCACATCGGCAGATAGCCGGAGACCTCGATGTAGAGGACGCCCCAGTCGCAGTCGGGGCGGGCCGGCGGCTGCAGGATCGCGCCGCTCATCGCGGAGTGGCCGCGCGGCTCGTTCATCAGCAACTGCTTGACCTGGTCGCGGTGTTCACGGAACCACAGGCGCCGTTCGTTCATGGTCGCCCCCGGGACGGTGCCGATCCCGCCGGTGATCACGCGGGTCGGCATGCCCTCGGTGTGCGAGTCGACGGCGTGCAGGACGAGCTTGCTGCGCATGGGAGGACTCCTTACGCGAGACCGGCGGCGACGGCCTTCTCGGTGGCCGCGCGGACCGCGGCCTCCTGCTCGGGCGGCAGCGGGACCCGCGGCGGGCGCACCGGACCGCCGTACCGTCCGACGACGTCCATGGAGAGCTTGATCGCCTGGACGAACTCCGTCCGCGAGTCCCAGCGCAGCAGCGGGTGCAGCTGCCGGTACAGCGGGAGCGCGGTGGTGAGGTCCCCGGCGAGCGCGGCGCGGTACAGCTCGGCCGAGGCGCGCGGGAGGGCGTTGGGGTAGCCGGCCACCCAGCCCTTGGCACCGGCCACCGCCAGCTCCAGCAGCACGTCGTCGGCGCCGATCAAGAGGTCTAGATCGGGGGCGAGTTCGGCGATGCGGTAGGCACGGCGGACGTCACCGGAGAACTCCTTGACGGCGTGCACGAGCCCCTCGCCGTGCAGCCGGGCGAGGAGTTCGGGCACCAGGTCGACCTTGGTGTCGACCGGGTTGTTGTACGCCACCACGGGCACCCCCGCCCGCGCGGCCTCCGCGTAGTGGGCGAGCACCGAACGCTCGTCGGCGCGGTAGGCGTTGGGCGGCAGCAGCATCACCGAGGCGCAGCCCGCCTCGCCCGCCTGCTCGGCCCAGCGCCGGGCCTCGGCCGAGCCGTACGCGCAGACGCCCGGCATCACCCGCTCCCCGCCGATCGCGGCCACGGCGGTCTCCACCACCCGCGCCCGCTCCGCGTCGGTGAGCACCTGGTACTCGCCGAGCGAGCCGTTCGGTACGACGCCGTCGCAGCCGTTCGCGACGAGCCAGGCGCAGTGCTCGGCGTACCGGTCGTGGTCGACCGAGAGGTCGTCGCGCAGCGGGAGGGCGGTGGCGACGAGGATGCCGCGCCAGGGACGGTGCTGCGGGTCGGTCATGGGGCTCTCCCAATCAATAGGGTGTGACATGTTACTGACGGGCGGTGCGGTCCGGGTCCTCCGCCGGGAGGGCGGGCTCAGTCCGTCTCCGGCAGGGCGGCCAGCACCCCGAGCGGTACCGGCCGGGCGAACGGCCGCCGGCCGGGGTCGAGCGGGCAGCCGGTCAGGCCGGCCACCGCGGGCGCGCACATCCGCCCCTGGCACCAGCCCATCCCGGCCCGGGTGAGCAGCTTCACGGTGCGCAGGTCGCCGGCGCCCAGCGTGTCCGCGGACGCGCGCACCTGGCCGGCGGTGACCTCCTCGCAGCGGCACACCACCGTGTCGTCCGGCAGCCGGCCGGCCCAGCCCGCCGGCGGGGCGTACACCGCGTCCAGGGCCGTGGCGAACTCCCGCAGCCGGGTCCGGGCCCGGGCGGCGGCGGCCCAGCGGCGCGGGTCGGGCTCGGTGCCGTGCAGCCGGGCGGCGGCCGAGCGTCCGGCGATGTGGCCCTCGGCGAGCGCGAGCGCCGCGCCGCCGACGCCGGTGGTTTCCCCGGCGGCCCAGACACCGGGCACGCCGGTGCGCTGCTCCTCGTCGACCTGTACGGCGGTGCCCGACAGGGTGCAGCCCAGGGTCTCCGCGAGGTCGGTGTGCGGCAGCATGCCGTGGCCGACGGCGAGGGTGTCGCAGGGGATGCGGCGGGCGCTGCCGGGCCTCGGGCGCTGGTCCCGGCCGAGCGCGGCCACGGTGACCGCCTCCACCCGGTCGGTGCCGTGCGCCGCCACGACGGTGTGCCGGGCCAGTGTGCGCACCCGGTGCCGCAGCAGCCGGGCCGCGTACCCGGCGCCCTCGGCGAGTTTGCCGGGCTGCGCGGCCAGGGCGGGCGCCCGGCGCAGCACGGCGGCGGGACCGGCGGACTCGACCAGCGCGGCGACCCGGGCACCGGCCGCGGCGAGCCCGGTGGCCACCGGCAGCAGCAGCGGCCCGGTCCCGGCGACCACGGCCGTCCGGCCGGGCAGCACCAGGCCGCCCTTGAGCATGGCCTGCGCCCCGCCGGCGGTGACGACCCCGGGCAGTGTCCAGCCCGGGAAGGGCAGCACCTGCTCGTACCCGCCGGTGGCGAGCAGGACGGCGTCGGCGCGGACGGTGACGCCCTCCTCCTGGGCGGGGCCGAGCAGGGCGTGCACGGAGAACGTTTTGGAGGCGGAGTCCCGCCGCACGCACCACACGTGATGGTCCGTCAGGTGCGTGATGCGGCCGGCCGCGCGGTGCCGCTCCAGGGCGTCCCGCAGCCGCTCCCAGGTGCGCCACTGGTGGTGCAGGGCCTGTGGCCGGTGGGCGCCCAGGGCGGCGGCGGGCTGCCGGTAGAACTGGCCCCCGGCCTGCTCGGCCGCGTCGACCAGGAGCACCCGTACCCCTCGTGCGGCCGCCGCCAGCGCCCCGGCGAGGCCGGCCGGGCCCGCGCCGACGACGGCGAGTCGCGGTCGTTCAGTCATCGTCGAGGCCCGTCCCCTCCTGCGTGCGGATGTCGTCGCCCGGGCGCACCGGCACCAGGCAGGCCCGCTGGTTCGGGCGGCCGTTGACGGTCACGAGGCAGTCGAAGCACACCCCGATCCCGCAGAACACCCCGCGGGGCCGGCCGGTGCCGCGCGTGCTGCGCCAGGCCGGCACGCCAGCCGCCCACAGGGCCGCCGCGACCGTCTGGCCCGGCAGCGCCGGCAGGGGCCGGCCGTCGAAGGTGACGGTGCAGGCCGCGCCCGGCCGGGCGCGGGTCGACCTCAGCGGATTCACCGGACGTCGCCTCCCTCGGTGTCGAACCGCTCCGGCCGGAACGGTGTGAGATCCAGTTCGGGTGTCCTCCCGGTGACCGCCTGCGCGATCAACCGCCCGGTGCCGGTGGCGAGTCCGATGCCGGCGCCCTCGTGCCCGCAGGCGTGGAACAGGCCGGGCGCCCGCGGGTCGGCGCCGATGGCCGGCAGGTGGTCGGGCAGGTACGGCCGGAAGCCCGCGTACGTGCGCAGGGCGCGCACCCGCTCCAGGAAGGGGAACAGTCCGACCGCCCCGGCCGCCAGCGCCCGTACCGCGGGCAGCGACAGCGAGCGGTCGAAGCCGACCCGCTCCCGGGTGGCGCCGATCAGCACCGGGCCGGCGGCCGTGCCCTCCACGACCGGGGAGGTGCGCAGGGCGGCCGCGTCGCTGGCCACGTCGGCGACGTAGTCCGCGGCGTACACCTTGTGCCGGACCATCCGCGGCAGCGGCTCGGTGACCAGCACGAAGCCGCGCCGCGGGAGCACCGGCAGCCGGACGCCGGCCAGCGCCGCCACCTCGCCGCCCCAGGTGCCGGCCGCGTTCACCACCGCCGGGGCGTGGATCTCGCCCCGGTCGGTGCGGACGCCGTACACCGTGCCGTCCGCCGTGCGCAGCACCCCGGTCACGGTCCGGCCGGTGTGCAGGGCGGCACCGGAGGCGCGGGCCAGGTGGGCGGCGGCCAGCGCGGGCATGACCTGCGCGTCCTGCGGGTAGTGGACGCCGCCCGCCATGCCGGGTGCCAGGTGCGGTTCGAGCTCCCCCAGCCGGTCGGCGTCGACCGGTACGGCGGTGACACCCGCGCCGGCCTGTCCGGCCGCGAACTCCCGCAGCGCGGCCAGGGTCCCGGGTGCCGAGGCGACAACGAGGCCGCCCTTGCGCTCGTACTCCACGGCGCCTCCGTGCTCCTCGGCCAGGCCGACCCACAGGCGGGCCGACAGCAGGGCGAGTGCGAGCTCAGGGCCCGGTTCCTTGTCGGAGACGAGCAGATTGCCCTCGCCGGCGCCGGTGGTGCCGCCGGACACCGGCCCCCGGTCCACCAGCCGTACGCCGAGTCCGGCCCGTGCGGCGTACAGCGCGCAGGCAGCGCCCACCATCCCGGCCCCGACGACCACGACATCGCAGGTCAGTCGCTTGGTCACGGCAGTACTATGTCACATGTTCCTGTCCCTGAGGAGTACCCGGCGCGGCCTCCGATTCCCAGGCGTGGACGCCCCCTTGACGCCGTGCTGAGGCCGATCGACACTCCAGGGAGGGAATCCTAGTGAACAGGTAGGGAATCATGGCGCGCCTCCGGACGGGTACCGGCTCCACGGGCCGGACGCCGCCCAGCGCCCCCCTGCTCACCTCCCGCCGTCACATCGACCTGCAGCGCGTCTGCAGCGCGATCGGCCGCCGCCGCTGAGCCTGGCCCCGCTCGCCCCACCGGCCGGCCACGCCCGCGCCGGCGCGCCCCTCCGCACGCCCACCACCCGGGGAGACCCATGTCCATCGCTCCGCTCGCCGCCGTTCCGCCCGCCCCTCGCACCGCCCCCGCCTTCCGCGGACGGATCGGCCGGGACGCGCGCAGCGGCCACTACGCCGTGCCGCACCGCTACCGGCTCCATCTGTCCACCGCCTGCCCCGACGGGCTGCGCCTCGCCGTCGGCCACAGCCTGCTCGGCCTCGGCGCGAGCTGTCCGGTCACCCTCCTGCCCCCCGTCCCGGACTGTCCCGGCGGCGGCCACGCGGCGCTGCGCCCGCTGTACGAGGCCAGCGCCCACCACTACACGGGACCGGCGCTCGCGCCCGTGCTGAGCGACGACTGGTCCGGACGCATCGTCAGCACCCACACCCCCGACATCCTGCGCGACCTGGACCGGTTCGGGCCGGACGGCCGGGCCCGCCTCTACCCCTCCGGGCTGGAGTCCGTGATCGAGGCCGTCGAGCGGATGTGCGCCGAGGGCATCGAGGAGGCCGCGCAGCGCGCCGGACGGGCCGGCGCCGGCCCGTCCGAGCGGGCCGCCGCCCTCGACGTGCTGCTCGACACCCTGGGCCGGCTGGAGCGGCGGCTGGACGCGGAGCAGTACCTGGCCGACGACCGGCTCACCGCCGCCGACGTCGAACTGTGGGTGACCCTGGTGCAGCTCGACACCGTCCACCGCTGCCACCTCGACGCCTCCGCCGTGCACCGCATCGCCGGCCACCGCGCCCTGTGGGCCTACGCCCGCCGCCTGGCCGCGCGTCCCGCGTTCGGCCGCCACCTCGACCTCGACGGCATCGCCCGCCGCCACCACGGCCGCTGCCAGGGCCTGGAGGCCGCCGGAGCCGCTGTCCAGATCCTGGACTGGGCGGCCCACGCCGCAGATACCTCGGACGCTTCTCACAGGTGAGAGCGGTGCACCGATGTCCATGTGACGGACGGCCGTTGACATTCGGACGGCCAACTGCCTTACTTACGGCTCAGAACGGTCATGAGCGTCAGCGCCAAGCCCTGGCTCGCTGACCGGCAACCCTCGCACCGCGGTGGGGTGCCCCAGGTGACGACCGGACCGGACGACGTATTCGGTAAGCGCGAGGCCCCACGGGGCCGCAACAGTGACAGGTGACGCCATGTACGCAGCTCCCAGGACGGCCGCGAGCCGCCCCCAGGGCTGCGTACCGTCGTACGCCGGTCTCCTCGTCGCCGACCGGGCCGTCGATCTGCTCCGCGTGAACAGCGCACTGTGTACCGCACCGGGCTCTGCCCGCTGTCAGGGCTGACGTCTCCTCCCAGCCCCCGCGTTCCCGCCGCACACCCACCGCCCGGTGTGCCGTTGTCCGCCCAGCCCCCGGTTCCGCGCCCGTCCGTGCGCCGCCTCGTGCCCCCGTGCCGACGCGGCACACGCCCGCCCGTGCGCGGCCCCGGGGTGTCCGACTCCGCCGGAGCCCGCCATGAGCGAACCCCCAGGCGCCGCCGTCTCGACAGCCGAGCCGCCGGTACAAGCCGACGCCCCGTCAGAAACCCTCACCGCCCAGCGGGTCCAGCCGCTGCGCCGGCCCGGCCGGTGGATCGTCACCGCCGTCGTCCTCGTGCTCGTCGCGCAGATCCTGCACGGACTGGTCACCAACCCCTTCTACCAGTGGGACCGCTTCCGCTACTGGTTCCTGCGCCCGACCGTCCTCGACGGCCTCCTCGTCACCCTCGAAGTGACCGCGCTCAGCGCGGTGCTGGGGCTGCTCGGCGGGATCCTGCTGGCCGTCGCCCGGCTCTCCGGGAGCGCGGTGCTGCGCGCGGTCAGCTGGACCTACACCTGGCTGTTCCGCTCCGTACCGCTGATCGTGGTGCTGATCTTCCTCTACAACTTCAGCGCCCTGTACAAGACGCTCAGCCTCGGGGTGCCCTTCGGCCCCGCCTTCGTCACCTTCGACGAGTCGCGGCTGGCCACCGACATGACGATCGCCGTCATCGGGCTCAGCCTCAACGAGGCGGCGTACGCGGCCGAGGTGGTCCGCGGCGGTATCCTCTCCGTCGACCAGGGACAGCACGAGGCGGCCGCCGCGCTCGGACTGCCCAAGGGCTACCAGTTCCGCCGGATCGTCTTCCCGCAGGCCCTCAGGTCCATCACCCCGAACTACGTCAACCAGCTGATCGGCCTCGTCAAGAGCACGTCCCTGGTGTTCTACGTGTCCCTGCTCGACCTGTTCGGCACCGTGCAGTCCATGGGCAGCACCTACCCCGGTGACGTCGTGCCGCTGCTGATGGTCGCCACCGTCTGGTACCTGATCCTGACCAGCGCCGTGTCCGGCGCCCAGTTCTACGTCGAGCGGTACTACGCCCGGGGCGCCACGCGCACCCTGCCGCCGACCCCGTTGCAGAAAGCCCGGGCCGGCCTGGCCGGGCTGCGTGCCCGGCTGCGCAAGGAGGCCGCCGTATGACCACCGCACCCACGCTCGCGAAGCCCGCACCCGCCGCACTGGAGATCCGCGGCGTCCACAAGTGGTACGGCGCCCACCGCGTCCTCGACGGCATCGACCTGACCGTCCGCCCCGGCGAGGTCACGGTGATCATCGGGCCGTCCGGCTCCGGCAAGTCGACGCTGCTCAGGGTGATCAACCACCTGGAGAAGCCCGAGATCGGCCATGTCAGCGTCGGCGGCGAGCTGATCGGGGTGAAGCGGCACGGGGAGCGGCTGAAGGAACTGAGCGAACGCGCCCTCCTCGCCCAGCGCGGCCGGATCGGCTTCGTCTTCCAGAACTTCAACCTGTTCCCGCACCTGACCGTCCTCGACAACGTCGCCGCCGCTCCCGTCGCCACCGGCAGGCTGGCCAGGGCGGCGGCCCGGGAACTCGCCCGCGAACTGCTCGGCCGCGTGGGCCTAGCCGACAAGGCGGCCGCCTACCCGCGGCAGTTGTCCGGCGGCCAGCAGCAGCGCGTCGCCATCGCCCGCGCCCTCGCCCTGCGGCCCGGGATCATCCTCTTCGACGAGCCGACCTCGGCGCTCGACCCCGAACTCGTCGGCGAGGTGCTGGCCGTCATCAAGGACCTGGCGAGCGGCGGCACCACCCTCCTCATCGTCACCCACGAGATCGGCTTCGCCCGCGAGGTCGCCGACCGGGTCGTCTTCATCGACGGCGGCCGGATCGTCGAACAGGGGCCGCCCGGCCAGGTGCTGGACCGTCCCCGGCACGAACGGACCCGGGACTTCCTCGGCAAGGTGCTCTGACCGCCCGCCCGGCGGCGCACACCTCCCCGGCCCCGCGCACCTCCCCAAGCCCCCTGCACGTCCCGGACCTTCCGACTCCCGACGGACCTCCCGGTCTTCCCGGCCCTTCCGAACGACAAGGACAGCCATGCCCAGCCAGTTCTCCCGACGCAGACTGATACGCGGCCTCACCGCGGCCACCGCGGCCCTCTCCCTGGCCGGCGGGCTCGCCGCCTGCGGGGGCGACAGCGACGCGGCCACCACCACCGACACGGCCGGCACGGTGACCGTGGGCCGGCTGTCCAACGGCGCCGCGAAGGAGACCGCGCTGAAGGTCTCCGAGGTGAAGTCGATCAGCGCCCACCTGCCCGCCTCCGTCCGCAGGAGCGGCAAGCTCGTCATCGGCGTCGGAGCCCTGCCCTCGGGGTCCGCGCCGCTGAACTTCGTGGGCAGCGACCAGAAGACCCTCACCGGCTCCGAGCCCGACCTCGGCCGTCTGGTGGCCGCGGTGCTCGGCCTCAAGCCCGAGGTCAGGAACTCCACCTGGGAGAACCTCTTCGTCGGCATCGACAGCGGCAAGGTCGACGTGGCCTTCTCCAACGTCACCGTCACCGAGGAGCGCAAGAAGAAGTACGAGTTCGCCTCCTACCGCAAGGACAACCTGGCCTTCGAGGTGCTGAGGAAGAACTCCTGGAACTTCGACGGCGACTACGAGAACCTCGCCGGCAAGACGGTCACCGTGGGCGCCGGCACCAACCAGGAGAAGATCCTCCTGGAGTGGAAGACGAAGCTGGCCAAGGAGGGCAAGAAGCTCACCGTCAAGTACTTCCCGGACCAGAACGCCATCAACCTGGCGCTGAACAGCGGCAAGGTCGACGCCTATTTCGGGCCCAACCCCACGATCGCCTACCGCGCCCGGCAGACCGCGAACAGCCCGGACCCGACCCGCAACGCGGGCACCTTCTCCGGTGCCGGCGCGACGCTCCAGGGACTGATCGCCGCCACCGCCAAGAAGGACAGCGGGCTCGCCGAGCCGCTCACCGAGGCCCTCAACTACCTCATCGAGCACGGGCAGTACGGCAAGTGGCTGGCCGCGTACAACCTCTCCAACGAGTCCGTGGCGAAGGCGGAGGTCAACCCGCCCGGGCTGCCGCTCACCAACTCCTGACCACCCGGCACCCGGCCGCCCGGCCGCCCGTCCACCCGGCACCCGCAGAGAGGACTCCGCCTCCGTGGCCCATCCGACCGACGTCCGCGGCGGCGGAGCACCGCTCCTGCCCGGTGTCCGCGCCCTCGACAACGCGGTGTGGGCCGCCCTGGACGGCCCGCACGCCCACCTCGCCGACCGGTACGGCCGGGCGGCCCGCTACCGGCCGCAGACGTACGCCTTCGCGGCGCTCGCCGACCCGGCGGACCCGGCGGCCTGGGCCGACCTGCACACGCTCGTCGGACCCGGAACCACCGTACGGGTCAAGCCCGTCGAGCGGGTCCCCGACGGCTGGGAGGTGCTCGGCGAGGGCGAGGGCGTCCAGCTCGTCGACACCGCGCTGCGGGCCGGACCGGCCCCGGAGGCGGTGCGGCTGGGCCCCGACGACGTCCCCGAGATCCTCGGCCTGGTCGCCCGCACCCGGCCGGGCCCGTTCCTGCGCCGGACCGTCGAGCTGGGCACCTACCTCGGCATCCGGCACCACGGCAGGCTGGTCGCCATGGCGGGGGAGAGGCTGCGGCTGCCCGGCTGGACCGAGATCAGCGCCGTGTGCACCGATCCCGGTCACCGCGGCCGGGGCCTGGCCACCCGGCTGGTACGCGCGGTCGCGGCGGGCATCCGGGACCGCGGGGACACCCCGTTCCTGCACGCCGCCGCCGGCAACACACCCGCGATCCGGCTGTACGAGTCCCTCGGGTTCACCCTGCGCCGCCGCTCCCGGATCGTGCAGGTGCGCAGCCCGGGAACAACCGGCGCGGGCCGGGCGTTGGACGTTGTGACGAGATCCACCGGGCGGACGCCGATCCGGCCCGCCGTGGCCGACGGAGGGAGGTGACGGCCGTGACCCGAGTGCCCCCGCGGGCACGCCCGCCGCGCGCCCCGCACCCGTACCGCTCCGTCCGTCTGCACTCCCGGCCGCACATAGACCTCCAGCGCGTGTCCGCCGCGCTCTGTCGCCGCTGACCTTTCCCCCCGGCCCCGCTTCCCGCCCGGGGTCTCCTCCGCCGCGCCCACCCGTGGCCGCCGCCGCCCGCCCCGGTCGCCGCCGGCACCGCGAGCCGGTGTTTCTCGTACGGACATCAAGGAAGGCACCGACGTGTCCTCGACCTCCCCCGCCCCCCTGCACCTCGCCGTCGCCCTGGACGGCACCGGCTGGCACCCCGCGTCCTGGCGCGAGCCGGCCGCCCGCCCCCGGGACCTGTTCACCGCCGGCTACTGGGCCGGCCTGATCACCGAGGCCGAACGCGGCCTGCTCGACTTCGTCACCCTTGAGGACGACCTCGGCCCGCAGTCCTCCCGGCTCCTCGCGCCCGACGAGCGCACCGACCAGGTCCGCGGCCGGCTCGACGCGGTCCTCGTCGCCTCCCGCGTCGCCCCGCTCACCCGGCACATAGGGCTGGTCCCGACCGTGGTCGCCACGCACACTGAGCCGTTCCACATCTCCAAGGCGATCGCCACCCTCGACTACGTCAGCGGCGGACGCGCGGGCCTGCGGGTGCGGACCACCTTCCGCCCTGACGAGGCCGCGCACTTCGGCCGGCGCACCATCCCCCGGATCGACGGCTTCGACGCCCCCGGGGCACGGGAGGTGATCGCCGAGCTGTTCGACGAGGCCGCCGACTACGCGGAGGTGGTCCGCCGGCTCTGGGACAGCTGGGAGGACGACGCCGAGATACGGGACGCGGCGACCGGCCGCTTCATCGACCGGGACAAGCTGCACTACATCGACTTCGAGGGCCGCTTCTTCAGCGTCAAGGGCCCCTCCATCACACCCCGTCCGCCGCAGGGCCAGCCGCTGGTCACCGCGCTCGCCCACCAGACGGTCCCGTACCGGCTGGTGGCCCGCCAGGCCGACGTCGGCTACGTCACCCCCCGGGACGCGGACGAGGCCCGGGCGATCGTCGCCGAGATCCGCGCCGAGCAGGAGGCGGCGGGCCGCGCCGGCGAGACCGTGCACGTCTTCGGCGACCTCGTCGTCCTCCTGGACGACAGCCGGGCCGAGGCGGAGGCCCGCCGCGACCGTCTCGACACGCTCGCGGGGGAGCCGTACACCAGCGACGCCCCCATCTTCACCGGCACGGCCGCACAACTGGCCGACACCTTGGAGGAGTTGGCGGAGGGCGGACTGACTGGCTTCCGGCTGCGGCCCGCGGTCGCCGGCCACGACCTGCCCCGGATCACCCGGGACCTGGTGCCCGAGCTGCAGCGCCGCCGCCGCTTCCGGGACGCCTACGAGGCCGGCACCCTGCGCGGCCTCCTCGGCCTCGCCCGCCCCGCCAACCGCTACGCAGCAGCCTGAACGCCGGAAGGGACGACCCGTACGCCATGAGCAAGCCGCTGAAGCAGATCCACCTGGCCGCCCACTTCCCCGGGGTCAACAACACCACCGTGTGGAGCGACCCGGCCGCCGGCAGCCACATCGAGTTCAGCTCCTTCGCGCACTTCGCGCGGACCGCCGAACGCGCCAAGTTCGACTTCCTGTTCCTCGCCGAGGGACTGAGGCTGCGCGAACAGGGCGGGCAGATATACGACCTCGACGTGGTCGGCCGCCCCGACACCTTCACCGTGCTGGCCGCGCTGGCCGCCGTCACCGACCGGCTCGGCCTGACCGGCACCATCAACTCCACCTTCAACGAGCCGTACGAGGTGGCCCGCCAGTTCGCCAGCCTCGACCACCTCTCCGGCGGCCGGTCCGCGTGGAACGTGGTCACCTCCTGGGACGCCTTCACCGGCGAGAACTTCCGGCGCGGCGGCTTCCTGCCGCAGCAGGAACGCTACTCCCGGGCCAGGGAGTTCCTCGCCACCGCCCACGAGCTGTTCGACTCCTGGCGCGGTGACGAGATCGTCGCCGACCAGGCCACCGGCACCTTCCTGCGGGACGCCAGGGCCGGCGCCTTCGTGCACCGGGGGCAGCACTTCGACATCCACGGCCGGTTCAACGTCCCGCGCTCCCCGCAGGGCCGGCCGGTCGTCTTCCAGGCCGGCGACTCGGAGGAGGGCCGCGAGTTCGCCGCCTCCGGCGCGGACGCCATCTTCAGCCGGTACGCCACGCTGAAGGAGGGCCAGGCGTTCTACACGGACGTCAAGTCCCGTCTCGCCAAGTACGGCCGTCGCCCGGATCAGCTGCTCATCCTGCCCGCCGCGACCTTCGTCCTCGGCGACACCGACGAGGAGGCCGCCGAACTCGCCCGGGAGGTCCGCCGGCAGCAGGTCAGCGGCGCCACCGCCATCAAGCACCTGGAGTTCGTCTGGAACCGTGACCTGTCGGCGTACGACCCGGAGGGCCCGCTGCCCGACGTCGACCCGGTGGTCGCCGAGGAGCACATCTCCCGGGGCCGCGCCCAGGTGCGGATGTACCGGGACCCGGTCGCCATCGCCCGCGAGTGGCGCCGGCTCGCCGAGGCCAACAAGTGGTCCATCCGCGACCTGGTCATCCACACCGGCAACCGGCAGACGTTCATCGGTTCCCCGGCCACCGTCGCCCGGACCATCAACGAGTTCGTGCAGGCCGACGCCTCCGACGGCTTCATCCTCGTGCCGCACATCACCCCCGGCGGACTCGACCCGTTCGCCGACAAGGTGGTCCCGCTCCTCCAGGAGCAGGGCGTCTTCCGCGCCGACTACGAGGGCACCACCCTGCGCGACCACCTCGGCCTCGCCCACCCCGACGAGACCGGCACGGCCCGGCGCGCCGCGTCGTGACGTCCCCGGCGCGCCGGCCCGCCTGACTTCTCCCCGTACCCCCCGACCCGCAGGCGCCCCGGGCCGCCCGTTCCGCCCCGCGCCCCTCAGCACGTCGAGGGGTGCGGTTCTTCGCGGAGCCCTTCGGCCACCCGGTGCGGGCATGGACGTCACCTCCCCCGTGGGTGACGTCCATGCCCGTTCCCCCGGCGCCGGTCCGTGGCCCGCCGTCGTCCGTGTGCCGTCACCAGCACATGACCGCTGTCTCCCCCGACCCCCACGTGGAGTACAGGCGGACCCGGACGACATAGCGGCGGCCCTTGACGAGCCGGACGCGGACGGCGGCGTTCTCCGGTGTGCCGCCGTCGTCGTGGCCCGCGAGGAAGCGCGGTTCCCCGTCGCGCTCCTCGAAGACCACCAGTACGGTGTCGGCGTCGCCGAAGGTGCCCACGGTGTACTCGCGGGTCTCCGGCGGCTCGACGGTGAAATCGGCCTGCCCGCCCGGCCCGAGACCGAGCGGCGCGGACCGGAACGGCACCAGCGCGGCCGGCCCGGTGGGACCGGTGGGCGGGTACCAGCGCAGCACGAACTCCTTGTCCGCCGGGGACGGCGTGCCGGGCGGACGCAGCCCCCCGCGGTACTGCTCCGGCTCCAGCACCAGCCCCGGCCCGATCGGCAGTGTCATCACCGACTGCGGGTCCCACACCGAGCCGCCCGCCTCGCAGGCGTCCAGCCGGCCCAGCACGTTGCGGTACGCCGTCTCCCGGCTGAAGAAGTTCGGCGGGCCCGCCAGTTCGGCGTACACGGCCTCGTCGTCCCAGTGCAGCCCGGCGAACGGACTCTGGTGCTCGTGCACCATGCCCAGCGCGTGCCCGATCTGGTGCAGGACCGTGCCGCGCTCCCCGGGCGCGGTCACGTCCCAGCCGAGGTTCATGGTGCGTTCGCCCCGGCCCACCGACAGAGCGCCCCGGCCCACCGCCGACCAGGACCCGGCGCCGGACTGGAACCCGATCCGCAGCTCCGCCTCGCAGCGGTCGCCGACCTCGGCGAAGGCGACGCCGATGCCGAGGTCCCGCCACTCGCCGAAGCACGAGCGGACCACCTCCCGCTGCTCCTCGCCGCCCGCCCACGGCACCCGGCGCAGCTCCCCCGTCCCGGGAACCGGGATGACCGAGGCGTCGGTGCGGTCGTCCAGGAAGCAGTAGTGCAGGACCGTGCCGTCGACCCACATCCGCCGCCCGGCGAGCAGCGCGCCCAGCCGCTCGGCCGTCAGCCCCGGGGCGAAGGCCGGGGCCGGCTGCCGCGGAAGCGAGCAGAGGCGTCGGGTCATGCGGCCACAGTGCCGCCCGCGCCGCCCGGACGCCTGAGTCGGGGTCTACTCAAGTCGCCCTGTATCAAGCCTGAGTACGCGCGCTCTGCATGATGTGAGGACCTACGAACAGGACGCCAAGACCCTGGAACTGCCCTGGCCGTTCACCGGCCGGGCGGAGGAACTGGAGGGGGTGCGCGGTGCGCTGACCGCCGGCCGGCCCGGCATCGTGGTGACCGGGCCGGCGGGCCGCGGCAAGACCCGGCTGATCACGGAGGCCGTGCGGGGCACGGACCACGCCCGGGTGACCGGCACACCCGAGGCCCGGGACCTGCCCCTCGCGGCGTTCGCGCACCTGCTCCCCGACACCGTCTCGCTGCACCGCGCGGTCCGCGCGCTGTCCGGCGTACGCCTCCTCGTCGTGGACGACGCCCAGCTCCTGGACGAGACCTCCGCCGCCCTGGTCCACCAGCTGGCCGTGCAGGGCCGCATCCGTCTGGTCGTGGCCGCGGCGGACGGCCCGCCCCCGCCCGCGGCGGTCTCCCGGCTGTGGACCGGGGAGCTGCTGCCCCGGCTGCCCCTCGACCCGCTGCCCTGCGAGGACACCGCCCGGCTGCTCGCCGGCGCCGGCCTGGAACCGCTCACCGTGCGCCGGCTGCACCAGGCCTGCCGGGGCGACCTGCGGCTGCTGCGCGACCTGGTCACCGCGCTCGCCGGATCCGGCCGGCTGACCCCCGTCGCGGGCACCGGGGAGCGGGCCTGGCGGGGCGCCCTGCCGGTCACCCCGGCCGTCCGCGAGCGGCTCGCCCCCGCCCTGGAGCGGTCCGGGCCCGGTGAACGCGAGGCGCTCGAACGCCTCGCGTTCGCCGAACCCCTGCCGCTGCCCGCGGACGAGCTGGACCTGGCCGCCCTCGAACACCTGGAGGCGGACGGCCTGATCGACGTCGGTGCACACGGCGCCGTCACCCTCGCCCACCCCCTGCACGGCCCCGTCCTGCGTGCCACGGCCGGCCGGCTGCGGGCCCGGCGGCTCGGCCGCGCGCCCCTCGCGCACGGTCCCGCGCTGGCCGCCGAACAGAGCGCGCTGGCCCGGCGGATGGAACGGCTCGACGTCCGGCCGGTGCCGGCCCCGGTGGGCGAGTGGCTGGTGGCGGAGGGCGGCCCGCTGCCCGCCGGGTACGCCGCCGTCCGCGCCCGGTACGCCCGGCTGCGGGGCGAGCTGCGGGAGGCGGCGGCCTGGGCCCGGGAAGGGCTGCGGCAGACCGCGTCGGACAGCGGGTGCCTGCGGGAACTCGCCCTCGCCGAGCAGCCGTTGGGCGAGGTGACCGATCCGGACGAGGTCCACGCGCTCTACGGCGCCGTACGCCTCGGCGAGCCCGGCCGGGCGGTCGGGCGGCTGCCGGCCGGGAGCGTGTTCGCCCGCCACGCGGACGCGCTCGCGCGCGGGGACGGGCCCGCGCTGGACCTGGCCGCGCAGGCGCTGGCCGAACGGGGGTTCCTGCTGTACGCGGCCGAGGCCCACGCGCAGGCGGTACGGGTGCACCGGGATCCGCGGGCCGCGCGGCTGTCCCGCACCCGGGCCGTCGCCCTGGCCCGGCGCTGCCAGGGAGCGCGTACGCCCGCGCTGGCCGGCCTGGTCCTCGGCGAACTCACCGTGCGGCAGCGGCAGATCGTCACTCTGGCCGCGGCGGGGCTGAGCAACCGGGAGATCGCCGAGCGGCTGACGCTGTCCGTACGGACCGTGGGCAACCATCTGTACAGCGCGTACACCCGGCTGGGGACGGGGGAACGGGACGCGCTGCCCCGGCTGGTCGAGGAGCCGCGGACGGAGACGGCCTGAGGGATGCCCGGGGCGGTCCCCCTTCGCTCAGGCCGCCCCGAACGCCGCGAACGCCCAGCCCGTCGCCTGGTGGACCGCGTCGCCGGGCAGGACCGCCCGGGCGTCGCGCAGGGCCTCGGCCAGCGAGAGACCCGCGCCGAGGCCCTTGTGCAGCGACAGCATCAGCGGCACCACCGCCGCGTCGTTGACCGGAGCGCTGCTGGCCACCACCCCGGCCGTGCCCAGCGGCAGCAACGCCGTGACCAGGCCCAGGAGTTCGTCGGCGCCGACCGAGGCGAGGCGGGCGGTGTCGCAGCTGGAGAGGATGATCCGGTACGGGCTGCGGGCCAGGCGCTCGAAGTCGTGGACGATCAGCGGGCCGTCGGCCATCCGGAGGGCGGAGAACAGCGGGCTGTCGGCGCGGAACGTGCCGTGCGCCGCGAGGTGGGCGAGGCACGCGCCGTCGAGTTCCGCCAGCACCCGCGGCACCTGCGCGGCCTCGCCCTCCAGGACCGTCGCCGCGCCGTACCGGTCCGCCAGTTCGGACACCTCCGCACCGCACGTCGCCAGGCCCGGGCCGCGCACCAGCACCGGCCGGCCGTCGTCCGGCGGCGGCGCCGTCTCCCGGGCCCGCAGCCAGCTGCCGGCCGACGGCGACACGCTCAGCACCCGCTCCCGCAGCGCGGGCAGCAGCGCCCACGGCACCCGGTGCAGCGCGCCCGGCGGTACGACCACCACCGGGCCCGGACCGAGATGGGGCACCGCCCCCGCCAGCAGCAGCTCCTGGAGGCGCCGGCCGGCGGCCTCCACGAGCGGCAGCCGGGCGTCGGCCCCCGGGTGCGCGAGCCGTCGCAGCCCCGCCTGCACGTGCTCGGCCTCGGCCGCCGCCTCCGCCAGCGAACCACCCGCGAACCGCCGTACCCTGCCCTGTCCGCACAGCAGGACGTGCACCCGGCCGTCCACCACGGCCAGTTCGACCAGCCGTCCGTCGCCCAGCCGGTCCAGCAGCCGGCCCATGTCGAGCCGGTCGCCCGCGTCGGCCGCCGCCCCGCCCATGTGCCGGGTGCGTGAGCGGATCTCCCGTTCCAGGCGCCGCTGTTCGCGGTCCAGCGCCGGCACCGGGCGGCCCGCCATCCGGGCGGCCTCCGCGCGGGCGGCGATCTCCCGGTAGGCGGTCAGCCCGCTCAGCAGCGCCGGATCGTCGGGCGGCCGGGCCGGCGGCGTGGACAGCACGGTCGCCCGCCACCGCTCGCTCCACCCCAGCAGCCGGCGCGGACCGCCCTGCGCGAGAGTCACCTCCTGCGCCAGTGCCGCGAGTTCGGCACCCTGCGCGGTCGCGTGGGCACGCAGCTCCGAGGCGCCCAGCGTCATCCGGTGGTCGTCCAGCACGTCCAGACCGCGCCGGCACGCCTCCAGCACCCCGCGCCGGGAACCGGCCGCCCGCGCCCGCAGCGCCTGCGCCACCCAGCCCGTCATCCGGGCCGTGGGCGGCCCGCCGTGCCGGCTGCGCGCGGCCACCGCCAGGTGCCGTTCCGCGTCCGCCGTCCAGCCCAGCGCCAGCGCGATCCGGCCCGCCAGCAGCGACGCCTCCGGGGCCGCGGGCGAACCGAAGGAGGCCAGCCGCCCGGCGACCGCCGCCGCGTCCCCGACCATCCGCCCCGACCGCCGCCCGGCCGCCACCCGCGCCTCCAGCAGCACCAGCCGGGCGTGCGTCTCCCACCAGGACCGGCGCTGCGCCGCGAACAGGCGTACCGCGACGGCGGCGCGGGCTATCGCGGTGTGCGCGTCCCCCGCCGACCGGGCGGCCCACGAGGCGGCGAGCAGCAGCTCGGCCTTGCGGGTGGACTGGCCGCCGATCCGGTCCAGCAGCGCGATCGCCGCGTCCGCCTCGGCCAGCGCCTCCGGGGCGAGCCCGGCCGCCATCAGCACCTCGCAGCGCCGGATCGACAGGTTGTACGTGGGCGTGCCCAGCTTGGCGTAGCGCTCCTCGGCCTCGTCCAGCAGCCGCAGCGCCGCCGGGATGTCCCCGGACCGGAACGCGGCCAGTCCCCGGCTCTCCACCGCGTCCGCCTTGTCGTGCTCCTGGCCGGTGGTCTCCCACAGCCGTTCCGCCGCCGTGAAGTCCGCGACGGCCCGGTCCACCGCGCCCAGCGCCAGATGCACGGTGGCCCGCAGGGTCAGCGCCCGCGCCGTCCAGATGTCGTCGGCGGCCTGCCGCAGGACCGGCAGGGCCCGCCGGACGTCCTCCAGGGCCTCCCGGTGCCGCCCCAGCACCCACCACACGTAGGCCCGCCGGTACAGCACCCGGGCCCGGGTGTGGCCGCTGCCCCGGGCGACCCCCCGCTCGAAGGAGGCGAGCCCCTGCCGCGTGCGCCCCGCGTGCACCAGTGCGACCCCCAGCGTCGCCAGCACATCGGCCTCCCGGTCCGCCGACTCGGCGCGCGCGGCCAGGTCCCGGGCCCGCCGCAGGTGCCGCAGCGCGATCCGTAGGTCGCCGAAGTCCCGCTGCCAGATGCCGAGGACCTGGTGGGCGACGCTGGCGTGGAGCGGCGACGGGGCGGCGCGCAGCACGTGTTCGGCGCGTGCCCGGGCCTCGCCGGGATCGGCGAACACCATGGGCAGCAGTTCGAGCACCGACTCGCTTCCCGCTGTCACGTCTCGCATGGTAGTGGCCTGCTGTATCAGACGGTGACCCCACGACTCTCACTGTCGGACACCGTCTTGAGGGGGAGGACACCACATGGCACCACACCGCTTCCACGAGCAGTTCGAGCACATCCGGCGCTCGCTGCCGGACGTACCCCTGACCATGGGGCCGGACGACTCGGCCGGGATGCTGTACGAGAAGGGCGCCGTCCTGGTCCGGGACGGCGAGGAGGCCCGGTTCGTCGAGGACGCCGTGCGCGCCCACTTCACCCGGACCCCGGGGCTCGTCCCCGACCCCGTGCGCCGTGTCGGCCCGCGGGCCGGCCGCACCGGCGTCACCCGGATCCGGGTCGGCGACCCGGACGGGGGCGAGGACACCGTGCCGCACGCGCTGCGCGCGGTGCGGGAGGCCGAGGACCGCCAGGGCCGCCGGCTGGCCGGCCGCAACCACGTGGTGCACATCGCGGTCAACGCCTGCCCCGGCGACGAGCCGGTGCCCGTCCCGCGCACCGAGCCCGCAAACCCCGCCGCGGCCGAGGAGAGTTACGACCCGGCCACCGCGGTCGGCGTCCTCGTGGTCGACACCGGTCTGATGCACGACCACCGCTCCTACCCGCTGCTCGCCCACACCACGGGCGACGCCCAGCTGACCGAGACCGACGGCGACGGCGTGCTCCACCAGTACGTCGGCCACGGCACGTTCATCGCCGGGATCCTCGCGGCCGTCGCGCCCAACACCGACATCACCGTGCGCGGCACCCTCAACGACGCCGGCGCCGTGCTGGAGTCCGAGTTCGGCGCGCTGCTCTTCGAGGCCGTCGACCGGGACGGCTGGCCCGACATCATCAGCCTCTCCGCGGGCACCCCGAGCGCCGACACCGACGGACTGATCGGTCTGGACGCGTTCATGCGGGAACTGCGCGACCGGCGCACGCTGCTGGTGGCCGCCGCCGGCAACAACGGCAGCGACACCCCGTTCTGGCCCGCCGCCTACGCCGCCCTGCCCGAGTACGCCGACTGCGTGCTGTCGGTCGGTGCCCTGCGCGGGGACGGCGAGTCCGGGGCCTGCTTCACCAACCACGGGCCGTGGGTGCGCGTCCACGTCCCCGGCGAGCGCCTCACCAGCGCCCTCACCGGCTTCACCACGCCCGTGCCGTACGTCTACCAGCACTCCACCTTCGACGCCTGCCGGTTCGGCGCCGACTACCCGTGCACCTGCCGGTACCCGCGCCACACCGGTGTGCTGAGCGAGGGCCGGGAGAGCACCGGCGGCAAGCCGGACCAGGTGATGTTCGACGGTCTCGCGCAGTGGAGCGGGACCTCCTTCGCCGCCCCGGTGGCCGCGGGACTCGTCGCCGCCCGGATGTCGGCGTACCGGGAGCGCGACCCGCGGGCGGCCGGCGCGGCGCTGCTGGCAACCGCCACCGAGCGGGCGGAGGTGCGCGGGGCGCAGGTGCCGGCGCTCCGGCCGCCCACCTGGCGCCCCGTCCCGGGCGCGGCCTGGGCCGTGCCCGCATGAGGTCCGGAACGCTCCACTCCGCGGCGTACGATGACAGGCCGTACACAAGGGGTGGGGCCGTGGACCGAGCAGAGGTCGGCGTGTTGGTCCAGTCCGCCGTCGACGGGGACGCCGCGGCCTGGAAGGCGCTGGTGGAAGGGATGAGTCCGCTGGTGTGGTCGGTGGTGCGCGCGCACCGGCTGTCGGACGCCGACGGACACGAGGTCTTCCAGACCACGTGGTTCCGCTTCGCCCAGTACCTGGGCCGCATACGGGAACCCGACAAGGCCGGTGCCTGGCTGGCCA
Organism: Streptomyces sp. NRRL S-1022; assembly: GCF_000720135.1. Classification (GTDB taxonomy): domain Bacteria; phylum Actinomycetota; class Actinomycetes; order Streptomycetales; family Streptomycetaceae; genus Streptomyces. The sequence goes on from NZ_JOIU01000021.1 coordinate 181,377, forward strand.
GTACGGCCCGGCACGAGTGCCTGAAGGTGCTCAAGGGGCTGGCGCGGCTGACCCTGACCGACGATCCGCGGGTGCTGGACCGGGCCAGCGAGGAACGGACGCCGGAGGAGACGCTGATCGACTCGGAGGACGCGGCGGACCGGGCCGAGCGGGTCCGCCGGCTGTGGCAGGAGCTGGACGGACTGGGCGAGCGCTGCCGGCAGCTGCTGCGCGTGCTGGTGGCCTCGCCGCCGCCCAGCTACGGGGAGATCTCGGCCGCGCTCGGTATCGCGGTCGGCAGCATCGGTCCGCTGCGCCAGCGCTGTCTGCGCCGGCTGCGGACCCGGATGAACGCACGGGGTGCGGCGTGAACGGCGACGACGGCAGGCCCGGAGGGCCGGAGGAGTTCGCGGACGGGCTGCTGGAGGAGGAGCTGCGCCAGGCGGCCGCCGTGCTGGACCCGGTCCCGGCCGAGCTGGTGCAGGCGGCCCTGGACGCGTTCGCGCTGCACGACCTGGACGCCCGGCTGGCCGAGCTGTCCTTCGACTCGCTCGTGGACGCGCTGCCGGTCAGGGGCGTCACGGGCGCGCCGCGGATGCTGACGTTCCGCGCGGGCGAGGTGACCGTCGACGTGGAGGTCACCGAGGACGGCCTGATCGGTCAGGTGCTGCCGCCGCAGCCGGCCCGCGTCGAGATCCTCGGCGGCCCGCAGACCACCCGCGCCCCGCTCATCGCGGACCCCCTCGGCCGCTTCACCGGCACCACCCCGCCGTCCGGCCCCTTCGCCCTGCGACTGCGAACCGACGCGGAGGTGATCGTCACGGAGTGGCTGCGGGCCTGAACCAGTCCACGAGCGCCGTCGGCGCGGTGGCGCGGGGGTCCGGGTTCGGGCCGCCCGGTTCCCCCGGGGGGCCGGATCGCGGTGGCGAGCGTCTCCGGCCTGCGCCCGCCGGCCGGCGGCCGGGCACTCGTCGGAAGCGTGGCTCAGGGGCCGGCCAGGTCCACGAGGGACGCCAGTGCGGTGGCGAGGCGGTTCAGGCCCGGGCCGGGCGGGCCGGAGGGTTCGGTCATGTAGGTGTCCCGGCGGATCTCCACCATCAGGGCGCCGACGCGGGCGTCCGTGCCGTAGAAGTCCAGCGGGACGTACGTCCCGGCGAACGGGCTGTCCAGCCCCGTCCCGCCGCAGCCGGCGAACGCCGTGCGGGCGGCCGCGGTCAGCTCCGGCGGGGTGTGGAAGGGGTCCGTGCCGAGGCACACCGGCGGGCGCGGGCCGGCGCCGTGGAGTTCGTACGGCAGCGGTTCGGCCGGGTACGAGTGGACGTCGATGATCACGGCCCGCCCGGTCGCGGTGAGCCGGCCGGCCACCGCCCGGGTCATGGCTGCGGCGTACGGCCGGAAATAGCGGGCGAGCAGCGGCTCCGGGTCGGTGTCCGCGGGCCGCAGCACACCCCGGTGCGTGGTCCGCGTGTACACGGCGCCCATGCCGGCCGCCGCCATCTCCTCCCGCTCGTCCGGGAACCGCTCGGGATCCACCACCAGCCGTGACAGCCGGTTCACGAACCGCCAGGGCCGCACCCCGGCGAGCGCCGCGGCCCGCTCGGCGATCTCGGCCGTGTGCGCGTCCGTGATCCGGTCCAGCTCCCGCTGCAGTTCCCGCTCGTCCAGCACGATCCCGGCGCGCACGTCCTCGGGTATCGCCCGTGCCGAGTGCGGCACGTGCAGCAGCACGGGGGAGTCCGGGTCACCGGGCAGGAGGTCGAAGGAGGTCACGGGCCGCTCCAGGGCGTCGTCGGTGGCATGGTGCGTGATCAAGGTGCCACACACCACTGACAACGCCCCGCGGCGGGTACGACCGCGCCCCGGCCGGGCGGTTGCCGGCCGGGGCGCGTCACACGGGCGCCGCGGGCGTCAGCTCAGGGACGCCAGGGCCTCGTTCCAGGTGGCCGACGGGCGCATGACCGCGTCCGCCTTGGCCTTGTCGACCTGGTAGTAGCCGCCGATGTCGGCGGGGGAGCCCTGCACCGCGTTCAGCTCCTCGACGATCTTCTGCTCGTTCGCGGCGAGGGTCTCGGCGAACGCCGCGAAGGCCTTGGCCAGGTCGGCGTCGTCGGTCTGCCGCGCCAGCTCCTGCGCCCAGTACAGGGACAGGTAGAAGTGGCTGCCGCGGTTGTCGATGCCGCCGACGCGCCGGGTCGGGGACTTGTCCTCGTTGAGGAAGGTCGCCGTGGCGCGGTCCAGGGTGTCGGCGAGGACCTTGGCGCGGGTGTTGCCGGTGGTCGCCGCGTACTGCTCGAAGGAGGGCACCAGGGCGAAGAACTCACCGAGGGAGTCCCAGCGCAGGTAGTTCTCCTTGACCAGCTGCTGGACGTGCTTCGGGGCGGAGCCGCCGGCGCCCGTCTCGAACAGGCCGCCGCCCGCCATCAGCGGGACGACCGACAGCATCTTGGCGCTGGTGCCCAGCTCCAGGATGGGGAAGAGGTCGGTCAGGTAGTCGCGCAGCACGTTGCCGGTCACCGAGATGGTGTTCTCGCCGCGGCGGATGCGCTCCACCGACAGCTTGGTGGCCTCGACCGGGGACAGGATGCGGATGTCCAGGCCCTCGGTGTCGTGCTCGGGCAGGTACTGCCTGACCTTGGCGATCAGCTGCGCGTCGTGGGCGCGCGTCTCGTCCAGCCAGAACACCGCCGGGTCGCCGGTGGCGCGGGCGCGGGTGACGGCCAGCTTGACCCAGTCGCGGATCGGGTCGTCCTTGGTCTGGCAGGCGCGGAAGATGTCGCCCTGCGCGACCGGCTGCTCGATCAGGACGTTGCCGGCCTGGTCGGTCAGGCGGACGGTGCCGGCGGCCGGGATCTCGAAGGTCTTGTCGTGGGAGCCGTACTCCTCGGCCTTCTGCGCCATCAGGCCCACGTTCGGGACCGAGCCCATGGTGGACGGGTCGTAGGCGCCGTTGGCCCGGCAGTCGTCGATGACGGCCTGGTAGACACCGGCGTAGGAGGAGTCCGGGATCACGGCGAGGGCGTCGTGCTCCTGGCCGTCCGCGCCCCACATGTGGCCGGAGGTGCGGATCATGGCCGGCATCGAGGCGTCGATGATGACGTCCGACGGCACGTGCAGGTTGGTGATGCCCTTGTCGGAGTCGACCATCGCCAGGTCCGGGCCCTCGGCGATCTCGGCGTCGAAGGAGGCCTTGATCTCGGCGCCCTCGGGCAGGTTCTCCAGGCCCTTCAGGATGCCGCCGAGGCCGTCGTTCGGGGTGAGGCCGGCCGCCTTGAGGGTCTCGCCGTACTTCGCGAACGTCTTCGGGAAGAAGGCGCGCACCACGTGACCGAAGATGATCGGGTCGGAGACCTTCATCATCGTGGCCTTCAGGTGCACGGAGAACAGGACGCCCTCCTCCTTGGCGCGGGCGACCTGCGCGGCGAGGAAGGTGTTCAGCTCGGCGACGCGCATGACGGCGGCGTCGACGACCTCGCCCTCGCGGACCGGTACGGACTCCTTCAGGACGGTGGTGGTGCCGTCCTCGCCGACCAGCTCGATGCGCAGCGCGCCGGCCTCGGAGACGACGACGGACTTCTCGGTGGAGCGGAAGTCGTTCTCGCCCATGGTCGCCACGTCGGTCCTGGACTCGCCGGTCCAGGCGCCCATGCGGTGCGGGTGGGTCTTGGCGTAGTTCTTCACCGAGGCCGGAGCACGGCGGTCGGAGTTGCCCTCGCGCAGCACCGGGTTGACGGCGGAGCCCTTGACCTTGTCGTAGCGGGCGCGGATCTCGCGCTCCTCGTCGGTCTTGGGGTCGTCCGGGTAGTCCGGCAGCGCGTAGCCCTTGGCCTGCAGCTCGGCGACGGCGGCCTTCAGCTGCGGGATGGACGCCGAGATGTTCGGCAGCTTGATGATGTTGGCCGCGGGGGTCTTGGCCAGCTCGCCCAGCTCGGTCAGCGCGTCGGGGATGCGCTGGTCCTCGTTCAGGTACTCCGGGAAGACGGCGATGATGCGCCCGGCCAGCGAGATGTCACGCGTCTCCACGGGCACACCGGCCTGCGAGGCGTACGCCTGGATCACCGGCAGGAACGAATGCGTCGCCAGGGCCGGGGCCTCGTCTGTGTAGGTGTAGATGATGGTCGAGTCAGTCACCGGGTGCTCCGCTCCACGTCTGCAACATTGCTCGACATCAAGATATCTCGTGATCGGGGTCGGCTCGACAGGGGTCCTGGCCGGAAAAAGCGCCGCCCGCCATCTCGCGCGCGATCCAGTGGCAGATCACGTCCACCACGTACACGTGTTCGTCCCGGGTCAGTGTCCGCCCCTTCGGGATCCCGTGCCAGCGCTGGAGGCAGCTCCGGCAGCAGGTGGCGGTCGCGTGCTGGGCCACGAAGACCGGATGTCCCCGGTACGGCGTCTGCCTGCCGTCCTTGTACGGCTCGGCCGGGGCCAGCCGCTTGGCGATCAGGTCGTAGGCGTGCCACCGCAGGGTCGCCGGGCCCTTCAGCCCGGCGGTCGCCCGGTCCCGGCCGCGCAGGTGGAACCGCGCCCGGAACGGCTGCCGGGCGAGGGCGTCCAGCAGCTGGTCGAGCGAGCGGGGGTCGGGGGAGGAGGTCATGCTGCTTCGAGGGTAGTCCGTGACCGGTACGTCCGGGGGCTGCGCCGGCCGGTGCGGCGGGCGTGCCGGTTCACGGTCCCAGGGGCGCCCGCTCCCAGGGGCTGGGGCCGGTGCCCCGGCGCCAGGCCTCCAGGCCGTCGCCGTTCACGCAGACGATGCCGCACTGCAGCGCGTACTCCAGGGCGGGTGCCGTGAAGTCGCTCGTGGTGACCACCGCGGCGACGTCGGCCTCGTGGATGGTGAAGCAGGTCCCGCCGAAGCGCTGCATGTCCTGGGAGCCGACCTTGTTGTCGTCGCAGTACTGCTTGCACTGGATGACCAGGCGCCGCCCGTCCGGGGTGCGGGCGACGACGTCCGCCCCGAGGTCGCCGGCCCCGCCCACCACCTCCACCTCGCGGCACTCGGCGAGCTCGCACAGCTCCGCTATCGCCTGCTCGAAACCGTCGGGGTCGAGCGCGGCGAAGTCGGTCACCGGGACGGGGGCGGCGGCGGGCACGGACGCGGCGGCCCCGGCCGCCGGTGCGGCGGCGAGACTGCCGGAGGCCTTGTCGGCGGCTTCCTCCAGCGCCCGGGCGGCCCGGACCGCGTACCCGCCGGCGGACAGGCGGCGCCGCCGGGAACGGAGCCGGAGCGCGGCGGCCGTGGCGAGCAGCGCCAGGATCCCGGCCCAGACCGGGCGGCGTTCGGCCATGTCCGCCGCCGTGCGCGCCAGGAACGCGAGGACGCACAGGATGATCGCGAGCAGCACGAAGAACATCGCGGTGCTGCGCAGGTCGAAGCGCCGACGGCGCTCCGCCCCTCGGACCTGGCGCACGGGTATGGTCATGCCGGCTTCCTCCTGACAGCGACGAAGATCTCCCGGCTACGGATGCCCAAGATCCCCGCCCGCTCCCAGGACGGTCCGGCCGGGGTGGCTCAGTCGGCCACCGCCGCCCCGCCGGTGATGTCCTCCCCGGTGCGCTGGTGCGGGATCACCGCCGGGCCCGGCTGGAGGGAGACCGTGCGGGTGGGGGCCGGGATGCGGATGCCCTCCTCGCGGTAGCGGCGGTGCAGGCGCTTGATGAACTCGTGCTTGATCCGGTACTGGTCGCTGAACTCGCCGACGCCGAGGATCACCGTGAAGCCGATCCGGGAGTCGCCGAAGGTGTGGAAGCGGATCGCGGGCTCGTGGTCGGGGACGGCGCCGGCGACGTCCGTCATGACCTGCGCGACCACCTCAGCGGTGACCCGCTCCACGTGCTCCAGGTCGGAGTCGTAGCTCACCCCGGCCTGCACCAGGACGGTCAGCTCCTGTTCGGGGCGGGTGAAGTTGGTCATGTTGGCCTTGGCCAGCTGGCCGTTGGGGATGACCACCAGGTTGTTGGAGAGCTGGCGGACCGTGGTCTGGCGCCAGTTGATGTCGACGACGTAGCCCTCCTCGCCGCTGCTCAGCCGGATGTAGTCGCCCGGCTGGACGGTCTTGGAGGCGAGGATGTGGACGCCCGCGAAGAGGTTGGCGAGGGTGTCCTGGAGGGCCAGGGCGACCGCCAGGCCGCCGACGCCCAGGGCGGTCAGCAGGGGCGCTATGGAGATGCCGAGGGTCTGCAGGACCACCAGGAAGCCGATGGCCAGGACCAGCACCCGGGTGATGTTGACGAAGATGGTCGCCGAGCCCGCGACGCCCGACCGGGACTGGGTGACCGTACGGACCAGACCGGCGATCACCCGGGCCGCGGAGAACGTCACCACGACGATCACCCAGACCTGGAGCGCCTGGTACACGTGGTGCTGGACGGCCTTGGTGCACGGCAGCACGGCCGTGGCCGCCGCCGCGCCGCCCGCGATCGCCGCCCAGGGGACGACCGAGCGCAGCGCGTCCACGATGACGTCGTCACCGCTCCAGCGGGTGCGTTTGGCGTGCCCCGCGAGCCAGCGCAGCAGGGTGCGGGACATGAAGGCGAGCACCAGGCCGGCCCCCAGGGCGATGCCGGCGAGGACCAGGTCGTCCAGGGTCGGCGTGCGGTTCACCGGTCACCTCCGGGGCGCGGAACCGCTGCGGAGCACCACTTGTGAAGTCTCGTCACGTTGTCACCTGCTCGATGTCCGGAATGTGCGATCGCGCCGGCCGGAGGAACTCCGGTGACCGGCGCGCTCGTTCATCCTGCCGTATCCGGGACGCAGGTCCGCACCGGGACCGGCGCTGTGCGGACAGCCGGCTCAGACGATGCCCTCGGCGAGTTCCGCCTGGTCACGGTCGCTGCCGTACGCGGCGGTGGTGGGGGTGCCGTACGACCGGCGGGCGACGTACCACCAGATGCTGGCGAGGACCAGGACCACGGCGAGGGCGACGGAGGCGTAGTTCATCGTGCCGGCCGTGACCGGCGAGGACTGCGGCAGGCAGAACAGGACCGTCACGCACGCCACCCACACGACCGCGATCCAGCCGATCGGCCTGCTCCAGCGGCCCAGGTGCCACGGCCCGGGCCGGAAGCGGTCGCCGGCGCGCAGCCGCAGGTACACCGGGATGGCGTAGGCCGGGGTGATGCCGATGACGTTGATGGCGGTCACCGCGTTGTACGCCGTCGCCGAGTACAGCGACGGCAGGGCGAGGACGCAGGCCACCACGACGGACAGCCAGACGGCGGCGACCGGGGTCTGGGTGCGGCCGCTCACCTTGCGCCACAGGTGGGAGCCGGGCAGCGCGCCGTCCCGGCTGAACGCGAACACCATCCGGCTGGCCGCGGCGACCTCGGCGTTCCCGCAGAACAGCTGGGCGACGATGACGACGAGGAGCAGCGCGCTCGCGCCGTCGGTGCCGAGGCCGTCGAGCAGGATCTGGGCGGGCGGCACACCGGTGCCGGTGGTGCGGGTGGCGTCGTAGTCCTGGATGGCGAAGGTCAGACCGGCCAGCAGCACGAAACCGGCCAGCCAGGACGCCCAGATGGCGCGGACTATGCCGCGGGAGGCGGCCACCGAGGCGTGCGAGGTCTCCTCGGACAGGTGGGCGGAGGCGTCGTAGCCCGAGAAGGTGTACTGGGCGAGGAGCAGGCCGATCGCCGCGACGTACAGCGGGTTGTGCCAGCCGGTCTCGTTGACGAACTTCGTGAACACGAAGGACGGCGACTGGTGGTGGTCGGGGAAGACCGCCAGCGCGCCGACGATGAGGGCGACGCCCGCCAGGTGCCACCACACGCTGATCGAGTTGAGCACGCTGACCAGGCGCACGCCGAACAGGTTCAGCACCGCGTGCAGCAGCAGGATGGCGCAGAAGATCAGCATGGTCTTGCCGGGCGTGGGCTCGAAGCCCCACTGGAGGTTGGCGAACGCGCCCGTGAACAGGGCGGCGCCGTAGTCGATGCCGGCGATCGCGCCGAGCAGGCCGAGCAGGTTCAGCCAGCCGGTGTACCAGCCCCAGCGTCTGCCGCCGAGCCGGTCGGCCATGTAGTACAGGGCGCCGGAGGTCGGGTAGGCGCTGGTGACCTCGGCGAGCGCGAGTCCGACGCACAGCACGAACAGGCCGACACCGGCCCAGCCCCACAGCATCACGGCGGGGCCGCCGGTGTTCAGGCCGAAGCCGTACAGGGTCATGCAGCCGGACAGGATCGAGATCACCGAGAAGCTGATCGCGAAGTTGCCGAAGCCGCCCATGCGGCGGGCCAGCACCGGCCGGTAGCCGAGTTCCCGCAGCCGCTGCTCCTCGTCCTGCTGCGGCAGGCCGGGGGAGGGGACGGGGGCGGGCGAGGGATCGGGGGTGGGGGACACGCGGGGGACCTCCGGTATCGACGGTTTCCAACGGGCACGTGCGACGGGAACGTTCGGGGGTGGAGCGGAGGGCTGTGCGTTCAGGGGAGCGGGCGGGGGCGGGACCGGTTCAGGGGCGGGAGCCGTCCGCGGCGGCCCGGCAGCGGTCGCGGGCCTGCACGAAGATCTCCACGGCCCGGTCCCGGTCCGGGGTGCGGTACATCCAGGGCGGGGGCGTGAAGTACGGGCCGATCGCCTCGAACACCCGGGCCGCCTGCGGGAACTGGAGCGAGCCCCACAGGGCGTGCGCCAGGTGGTTGAGGTCCGGCAGCGCCCGCTCGGCGGGCCGCGTCCGCTCGAACCAGGAGTCCAGCGCGCGCCGCGCCTCACGGGCCGCCTCCTCCGCCACCCAGTGCAGGTCCAGCGCCGCGTCGTGCCCGCTGTCCCGGCGGTAGCGCTCGACCCGGACGTACAGCGGCAGCAGGTGCAGCGCGGAACCGGGCGGGGCCTGGCCGGCGGCCCACTGCGCGTACCCGGAGGCCTCCGCGAGCCGGCCCGAACCGCCGCGCACGTACAGGAACTGCAGCATGCGGTGGTGGGCCTCGCGGTTGAACGGGTCGCGCCGGCCGGCCTCGGCCAGCAGCCCCCAGGGGCCGGGCGGCAGCAGCGGCTCCGGCGCGGCGGCCCGGTGCTCCTCCCAGCGCTGCTCCGGATCGAGCTGGGCCAGCGCCAGCAGGCACACCCAGGGCACCGGGTCCCGCGGCGCGGCCCGGGCGGCGGACTGGGCCGCGTCCCACGCCTCGATCCACAGCTGGTGGGTACGGCGGTGCCGTTCGCGCCGGGCCCGCAGGGCGCGCTCCACACCGACCCGGGCGTGCATCACCACCGCGTGCGCGCTGTCCGGTTCCTCGGCGAGCCAGGCCCGCACCACGTCGGTGCCGGCCGCGGTCGCCGCCAGGACCTGGGTGCGCTGGGTCCACTGCCCCCAGTGGGCGGTCTCCGCGAGCAGGGTGCGCATGGCCATCCAGCGGCCGGTGCGCAGGTCCTGCAGGGCGGCGCGCAGGGCGTGGTCGGGGCCGGCGGGGTCGTAGGAGGGGCGGGCTCCGTCTCTGGCCATCAGCGGGCCCCCGGCCACTGGCGCACGGGCGAGGTGGCGGGGTGACGTTGCAACAGCCCTCCCCTGGGCGGTATGGAAGATGCCTCGTGTGGTCGGCGGTCACTATAGAGGCGTGGGTTGCCCCGTACCATTGTTACCAAGTCAACTATCTAGTAAGGCAAGTTGACCTGGCGGGGGAAGCTTGACGCCGGGCCCGGGCGACGGCAGGCTGGCGCGGTGATCTTCACGGCTGGAGCGGAGGACGCGCGATGACCGGGCCGGTGCTCGCCGTCGACCAGGGCACGTCCGGCACCAAGGCGCTCGTGGTGTGCCCCGAGCGCGGGGTGCTCGGTTCCGCCTTCGCCGAGGTGCGGCCCCGCCATCTGCCCGGCGGCCTGGTCGAGGTGGACCCGGCCCGGCTGTACGACTCGGTGGTGGACGCCGGCCGGCGCGCGCTCGCCGAGGCCGGCGAGGACGTCGTCGCGTTCGGGCTGGCCAACCAGGGCGAGACCGTCCTCGCCTGGGACCCGGCCACCGGCCGCCCGCTGACCGACGCCCTGGTCTGGCAGGACCGGCGCGCCGAGACCGTCTGCGCCGAACTCGCCGAGCACGCCGAGGAGTTGCGGCAGCTGACCGGTCTGCCCCTCGACCCGTACTTCGCCGCGCCGAAAATGGCCTGGATCCGCCGCCACCTCACCCGCGAGGGCGTCGTCACCACCTCCGACGCCTGGCTGGTCCACCGCCTCACCGGCGCCTTCGCCACCGACGCCGCCACCGCCGGCCGCACCCAGCTGCTCGACCTGGACCGCGCCGAGTGGTCCCCGCGCGCCCTCGACCTGTACGGCCTGGCCGGCGAACGCCTGCCCGAGGTGACCGACACCGCCCAGCCGGTCGGCACCACCCGGGCGTTCGGCCCCGAGATCCCGCTCACCGGACTGATCGTCGACCAGCAGGCCGCGCTGCTCGCCCAGCGCGTCACCGGCCCCGGCGCCGCCAAGTGCACCTACGGCACCGGCGCGTTCCTGCTCGCGCACACCGGCGACCGCCCCCGGCGCGGCGACTCGGGCCTGGCCGGCTGCGTGGCCTGGCGGCTCGACGGACACACCGCCTACTGCCTGGACGGCCAGGTCTACACGGCCGCCTCCGCCGTCCGCTGGCTCACCGGGCTCGGTGTCGTCTCCTCCGCCGCCGACCTCGACCCGGTCGGCGCCACCGTCCCCGACAGCGGCGGGGTCACCTTCGTCCCGGCCCTGGCCGGCCTCGCCGCCCCCTGGTGGCGCGGCGACGTACGCGGGTCCCTCACCGGCCTCGGCCTCGACACCACCCCCGGGCACCTGGTGCGCGCCCTGTGCGAGGGCATCGCCGCCCAGGTCGCCGAACTCGCCGACGCGGCCGCCGGCGACCTGGACGCACCGCTGGACACGCTCCGCGTCGACGGCGGCCTCACCCGCTCGGCGCTCCTCATGCAGACCCAGGCCGACCTGCTGCAACGCCCCGTGGAGGTGTCCGCGCTGCCCGACGCCACCGCGCTCGGCGCCGCCACCCTCGCCCGGCTCGGCGCGCACCCCGGCCTGAGCGTCGAGGACGCCCTGCCCGACTGGAGCCCCGCCGCCGTGTACGAGCCCCGCATCAGCGCCGGCCAGGCCGCCGAACGCCGCGCCGGGTTCCGCGCCGCCGTCACGGCCCTCCTCGGCTCGTGACGGTCACCGCGGAGGGTCCGCTGCCCTCGGTGCCGTACGACGTGGCGATCGCCGGTGCCGGCGTCGTCGGCTGCGCCGTCGCCCGCGAACTGGCCCGCCGGCCCCGGCTGCGCGTCGCCCTGCTCGAAGCCCAGGACGACGTCGGCCAGGGCACCTCCAAGGCCAACACCGCGATCCTGCACACCGGCTTCGACGCCACCCCCGGCACCCTGGAGGCCCGGCTGGTCCGCGAAGGCTACGCGCGGCTCGGCGCCTACGCGGCCGAGACCGGCATCCCCGTCGAACGGGTCGGCGCGCTGCTGGTCGCCTGGGACGGGGAGCAGCTCGCCGCGCTGCCCCGGCTGGCCGAGAAGGCCGAGCGCAACGCCTGCCCCGGCACCGTGCTGCTGGGCCCCGGGGAGCTGTACGCCCGGGAGCCGCACCTCGGCCCCGGCGCGCTCGGCGCCCTGCACGTCCCCGGCGAGAGCATCATCTGCCCCTGGACGACGACCCTCGCCTACGCCACCCAGGCCGTGCGCGCCGGAGTGGACCTGCACCTGAACACGGCCGTGCACCATACCCGGTGGGCCGACGGGCACCTGCTGACCACCAGCCGGGGCACCCTGCGCGCCCGCCACCTGGTCAACGCGGCCGGACTGCACGCCGACACCCTGGACCGCGCCCTCGGCCACGAGGACTTCACCGTCACCCCGCGCCGCGGCCAGCTCCTGGTGTACGACAAGTTCGCCCGCCCCCTCGTCCGGCACATCCTGCTGCCCGTGCCGACCGCCCTCGGCAAGGGCGTCCTGGTCGCCCCCACCGTCTACGGCAACGTCCTGCTCGGCCCCACCGCCGAGGACCTGCACGACAAGCAGGCCACCGGCTCCACCGCCGACGGGACGGCCGCACTGCTGGAGCAGGGCCGGCGCATCCTGCCCGCCCTGCCGGCGGAGGAGGTCACCGCCGTCTACGCCGGGCTGCGCGCGGCCACCGGGCACGAGGACTACCGGATCACCGCGCACCCCGGGCAGGCGTACGTCACCGTCGGCGGCATCCGCTCCACCGGCCTGACCGCGTCCCTGGCCATCGCCGCCCACGTCACCGGCCTGCTGGCCGACGGCGGCCTGGACCTCGGCCCGGTCCGGGAGCCCGAGCCGGTGACCATGCCCAACCTGGGCGAGGCATTCCCGCGCCCCTACCAGCGGGCCGACCTCATCGCCGCCGACCCCGAGTACGGCACCCTCGTCTGCCACTGCGAGCGCGTCTCCCGCGGCGAGATCCGCGACGCCCTCGCCGGGACGGTCCCGCCGCGCAGCCTGGAGGGCCTGCGCCGCCGCACCCGCGCACGGGCCGGCCGCTGCCAGGGGTTCTACTGCGGCGCGGCGGTACGGCAGTTGTTCGAGCAGGGGGCGGCGCCATGACGGCCCCGCGGCACGTGGACGTCCTCGTCGTCGGCGCCGGTCCCGCCGGACTCGCCGCCGCCGCCCGGCTGGCCGCCGCCGGCGCCGGACGCGTGGAGCTGCTGGAACGGGAGGCGCGGCCCGGCGGGATGCCCCGGCACTGCGCGCACGGCGGCTTCGGCACCTGGACCCGCCCGCTCACCGGCCCCCGCTACGCCGGCCTGCTCACCGAGGCCGCCGAGCGGGCCGGCGCCACGCTCCGCACCGGCGTGACGGCGCTGGACTGGGCGCCGGCGGGCCCCGTGCTGACCACCGTCGGGCCCGGCGGACCGGAGACCGTCCAGGCGCGGGCCGTCGTCCTCGCCACCGGCGCCCGCGAACGCCCGCGCGCCGCCCGGCTGGTGCCCGGCACCCGCCCCGCCGGCGTCTGGACCACCGGCGAACTCCAGCAGGCGGTCCACCTGTACGGGCAGCACATCGGTACCCGCGCGGTCGTCGTCGGCGCGGCGGACGTCTCCTACGCGGCGGCAGCCACCGTCCGCGCGGCCGGCGCCGAGGTCGTCGCCCTGGTCACGGAGCACCCGCGCGCCCAGACCGGCAGGGCCCGCGCCGGTGCGGCCCGGCTGGTCCACGGCATCCCGCTGCTCACCGGCACCACGATCACCGAACTGCTCGGCCACGGACGGCTGTCCGGCGTCCGGGTCCGCCACCGGGACGGTCGCACGGCCGTACTCCCCTGTGACACCGTGGTGTTCACCGGCGACTTCGTGCCCGAGCACGAACTGGCCCGGCGCGGCGGCCTCACCCTGGACCCGGGCACCCGCGGCCCCGCCACCGGCGCCACCGCGCACACCTCGCGCCCCGGCGTCTTCGCCGCCGGCAACCTGTTGCACGCCGTGGAGCCCGCCGGCACCGCGGCCCGCGAGGGCGCCCGGGCGGCCGGCGCGGTCCTGGACTTCCTGGCGGGCGCGCCCTGGCCGGACCCGGGCGTCCCCGTGACCGTCGAGGCACCGCTGCGCTGGATCGCCCCGAACCGCGTCACCCCGGGCGCCGTACCCGACCGGCACGTCCTGCGCACCGGCGTCCCGCTGCCCCGCCCGGTGCTGTACGTCCGCCAGGACGGCCGCCTCCTTGACCGCCGGCGGCTCACCGCCGGCACCGCGCCGCCCGGCCGCACGCTGACCCTCACCGCCCGCTGGCACGACCGCGTCGACCCCGGCGGCGGGCCGGTACGGGTGAGCACCGGCTGAGCGGGCGTCCCCGGCCTGCTCAGGGCGCGTCGAACGCGCCGTGCCGCCCGGCCCCCGCGGCGAACCGGGCGGCACCCTCCGCGCTCTGGGCCAGGACCCCCGCACCGTGGCGGAGCTCGCCGAGCATCGCCGTCCGCTCGTCCAGGCCCTCCTGGTCCAGGACCGAGGCGCGGTCGCTGCGCAGGCAGGCCTGCGGGAAGCGGGCGACGGCCGCCGCGAGGGCCTCCGCCTCGGCGCGGGCGCGTCCGGCCGGGACCAGGCGGTTCACGAGCCCGATCTCGTACGCCTCACGGGCCGGGACCGGGCGGCCGGTGAGGATCAGGTCCAGGGCGCGGCCGGTGCCGATCAGCCGGGGCAGCCGTACCGTGCCGCCGTCGATCAGGGGCACGCCCCAGCGGCGGCAGAACACCCCGAACATGGCGTCCTCCTCCGCGACCCTGAGGTCGCACCACAGGGCGAGTTCGAGGCCGCCCGCGACCGCGTGCCCGGACACCGCCGCGATCACCGGCTTGGACAGCCGCATCCGCGTCGGCCCCATCGGCCCGTCACCGTCTTCGGCCACCCGGTTGGCGCGCCCGGTGCCGATCGCCTTCAGGTCCGCGCCCGCGCAGAAGGTGCCGCCCTCGCCCCACAGCACCGCCGCCCGGGCGGTGTCGTCCGCCTCGAACGCCCGGAACGCGGCGGCGAGTTCGGCGGCCGTGGGACCGTCGACGGCATTGCGGGCCTCCGGCCGGGACAGGACGACCGTGGTGACGTACTCCTGCCGTTCGATCCGCACCGGCATGCGGCGACCTCTTTCATCGGCCCCGGTGCCCGGGGCGGGACGGTGATCCGTCCGTAGCCTGTCAGGCGGTCAGGCGGGCCGCCACCGAGCGCATGGCGCGGAGCAGGACGGGGCGGGTCTCCTCGGGGGCGTCGAGGGTCTCGAAGCCGTGGTGGCCGTTCGGGAGGCCGACCGGTTCCAGGTGTGCCCCGCAGGCCCCGGCCGCGGTCACGAACGCCTCCACGGTGGCGGCGATCTCGGGTGTCTCCCGTCCCGCACGGAGGAGGACGACGGGCAGGGCGCCCGCCTGCGCGATCGCCCGGCTCGAGTGGAACCGGCTGCCGTCCGGCCCCAGTTGGGCAGCGGCGCAGAGATCGTGTAGGAGGCGGCCAGGCAGCGCAGCCGGGCCGGGGGCTTTGTCAGCCAGTCCGCGACGAGCAGGCCGCCACCGGAGAGGAACCACAGGGCGACCCGGTCGGCGTCCACGCGGGGCTCGGCCCGCACCAGCTCCACCGCGGCGGCGACGTCCGCGGCGGCGCGCTCGTAGTCGGCAGCGGGAGCGCCGTGCCGGCCGGCAGCTGGGTGCCGGGCCGCAGCGCGTCCGGGAAGGCGAGCAGCAGCGCGGCCGGCAGGCCGAGCCGGCCCGCGCGCTCAGCCGGCGGGTACGGGGCGAGCGCGGCCCGCGAACGGGCCAGGGGCACCCCGCACACGATCATGACACGCAGGTCGACGGCGCCGGCGCCGAGCCCGCTCGGCAGCAGGTGGTCGGCCGCGGCCGCCGCGAGCAGCCGGGGCCAGGAGGCGGTCCGCAGGTGCCCGAAGCCCTCGGCTAGCACCGGGCGGCGCCCTGCCGCGGTCACGGCGACGAGCACGAGCGGCACCAGGCACAGCGCCCGGCGGACGGGGACGCGCCGGGGGAGGCGGCCCGGGGTGTGCGGGACGGCAGTCATATCGGCACAGGCTTTCCGAGCCGCCGGATCAGCGATGAAAAACCCGGGAGCTTGACCTCAACGAACCTTGAGGTTCTAGGTTCTTTCCCATGAGCATGGAGACCACCGCCTGGACGCAGTTGCACAGCGTCATGAACGCGCAGTCCGACCGGCGCCCGTTCGCCCGCGCCACGCTGCGCCGCATCGCCGCCTTCGCCGGCCCGCACCGCGCCGGCATCGTCCGGTTCGTGCTGCTCGGGGTGGTGACGGCCCTGCTCGCCGTGGCGACGCCGGTGCTCGCCGGCCGCGTCGTCGACGCGATCGTGGCGGGGCACGACTCCGGCACGGTGATCCGGCTGGCCCTGCTCATCGCGCTTGTGGCGCTCGCGGAGGCGGGGCTCGGCATCCTCGGCCGCCGGCTGTCGGCGACGCTCGGGGAGGGACTCATCCTCGACCTCCGGACGGCTGTGTTCGATCATGTGCAGCGCATGCCCGTCGCGTTCTTCACACGTACGCGTACGGGCGCGCTCGTCAGCCGTCTCAACAACGACGTGATCGGCGCCCAGCGGGCCTTCGCCAACACCCTCTCCGGCGTCGTCAGCAACCTCGTCACCCTGCTGCTCACGCTCGCCGTCATGCTCACCCTGTCCTGGCAGATCACCCTGGTGGCGCTGGTGCTGCTGCCCGTGTTCGTGCTGCCCGCCCGCCGCATGGGCCGCCGGATGGCCCGTATGCAGCGGGAGGCGGCGGCGCTGAACGCGGCCATGGGCACCCGGATGACCGAACGGTTCTCCGCGCCCGGCGCCACCCTGGTCAAGCTGTTCGGGCGCCCGGAGGAGGAGTCGGCGGAGTTCGCCGCGCGGGCCGCCCAGGTCCGGGACATCGGCGTGCGCACGGCCACGGCCCAGTCGGTGTTCATCACCTCCCTGACCCTGGTCTCCGCCCTCGCCCTGGCCCTCGTCTACGGCCTCGGCGGCTGGTTCGCGCTGCACGGCACCCTGGAGCCCGGCGCGGTGGTCTCCCTCGCCCTGCTGCTGACCCGGCTGTACGCCCCGCTGACCGCGCTCGCCGGGGCCCGGGTGGAGGTGATGAGCGCGCTCGTCAGCTTCGAGCGGGTCTTCGAGGTGCTCGACCTGGAGCCGCTCATCGCGGAGAAGCCCGACGCCCGCGCGGTCCCCGAGGGACCGGTCGCCGTCGAGTTCGAGGACGTCCGCTTCGCGTACCCGTCCGCCGACCAGGTCTCCCTCGCCTCCCTGGAGGAGGTCGCCGCGCTCGACACCCGCGGCGGCGCCGAGGTGCTGCACGGCATCTCCTTCCGCGCCGAACCCGGCCAGACCGTCGCCCTGGTCGGCTCCTCCGGCGCCGGCAAGTCGACCATCGCCCAGCTCCTGCCACGCCTGTACGACGTCGACGCGGGCGCGGTCCGCATCGGCGGGGCCGACGTACGGGAGCTGACCGCCGCGTCCCTGCGGGCCACCCTCGGCATGGTCACCCAGGACGGCCACCTCTTCCACGACACCGTCCGCGCCAACCTGCTGCTGGCCCGCCCGGACGCGGGGGACGACGAGCTGTGGGACGCCCTCGGCCGCGCCCGCCTCGCCGACGTCGTACGGTCCCTGCCCGACGGGCTGGACACGGTCGTCGGCGAGCGCGGCTACCGGCTCTCCGGCGGCGAGCGCCAGCGCATGACCATCGCCCGGCTGCTGCTGGCCCGCCAGCGCGTGGTCATCCTGGACGAGGCCACCGCCCATCTCGACAACACCTCCGAGGCGGCCGTCCAGGAGGCGCTCACCGAGGCCCTGGAGGGCCGCACCGCCGTGGTCATCGCCCACCGCCTGTCCACGGTCCGGGCCGCCGACCAGATCCTGGTCGTGGAGGCCGGCCGCATCGTGGAACGCGGCACGCACGAGGAGCTCCTGGCGGCGGACGGCCGCTACGCCGAGCTGTACCGCACGCAGTTCGCGGGGCGCGGCGAGCCGGGGGAGCCGACGGAGGCGGCGGCGCCGGGTGCGGTCGAGCCGGGGGCCGTGGAGCCGGGGGCCGTGGAGGCGGGGGCGCCGACGGCGGGGTGACGCCCGCCCACCGGTATGGTCCGGCGCTCCGGGCTCGGGCGGGGTTTCCGGTGCACCTCTTGACTCCGGTGGTCCGTACCTTTAGTTTCACGCCTTAAACAAAGCCCCGCAGGTCCCAACGGTCGACTGTCCCCCCGCTGTTGGGCCTGCGGCCTGCCCCCCACGAAAGGCCACCCGCGCACATGGCCAGACCCCTTCCCGCGGCCGGGTCCCTCGCCGCACTGTCCCTCGCCGCCGCCCTGCTCACGGCGGCACCCGCCCCGGCGGCCGCCGCCGGGGCCGCCGCCCTGCCCACCGGCTTCGCCACGGTGATGAACGCCGCGAGCGGCAGGTGCCTGGACGCCAGGGCGGCCGGCACCGCCGACGGCACCGTCGTGCAGCAGTACGCCTGCAACGGCACCACGGCCCAGCAGTGGAGCCTCACCGACGCCGGCGGCGGCTACGTCCGCATCGCGACCCGCAACGACACCAGCCGGGTGGCCGACGTCGCCGACGTGTCCACGGCCGACAACGCGGCGGTGCACCTGTGGGCTTACGGCGGCGGCGCCAACCAGCAGTGGCTGCCCGTGGACGACGGCGGCGGCGCCTTCCACTTCGTCAACCGGAACAGCGGCAAGTGCCTGGACGACCCCGGCGCCTCGCTCGCCGACAGCGTGCAGTACGTGCAGTACACCTGCAACGGCACCGCCGCCCAGCGCTTCCAGGTGGTCCCCGTGACCCAGTCGGCGGGCAATCCGGACCTCGGCCCGGGCGTCGTCGTCTTCGACCCGTCGATGTCCTCCTCGGCCATCCAGGGCAAGCTGGACACGATCTTCAAGCAGCAGGAGACAAACCAGTTCGGCGCCCAGCGCTACGCCGTCCTGTTCAAGCCCGGCGCCTACGACGCCGACGTCAACGTCGGCTTCTACACCCAGGTGCTCGGCCTCGGCCTGACCCCGGACGCGGTGACGGTCAACGGGGCGGTGCACGCCGAGGCCGACTGGTTCCAGGGCAACGCCACCCAGAACTTCTGGCGCGGCGCCGAGAACCTCTCCGTCAACCCCACCGGCGGCGGTGACCGCTGGGCCGTCTCCCAGGCGGCGCCCTACCGCCGGATGCACCTGCGCGGCAACCTCGCCCTGGACGACGGCGGCTGGTCCTCCGGCGGCTACCTCGCCGACAGCAAGGTCGACGGGCAGGTGAACTCCGGCAGCCAGCAGCAGTGGCTGACCCGCAACTCCCAGCTCGGCAGCTGGACCGGGTCCAACTGGAACATGGTGTTCGTCGGCAGCCAGGGCGTCCCGGCCACCAGCTTCCCGAAACCGCCGTACACCACCGTCGCGCAGAGCCCCGTCATCCGGGAGAAGCCGTTCCTGTACGTCGACGGCTCCGGGAACTACCAGGTGTTCGTGCCGTCCGTGCGCACCGACTCCACCGCGACCAGCTGGGCGGGCGGCACCCCGGCCGGATCCTCGCTGCCGCTCAGCCGGTTCTACGTGGTCAAGCCCGGCGCCACCGCCGCCCAGATCAACGCGGCCCTGGCGGCCGGCCAGAACCTGCTGGTGACCCCGGGTGTCTACCACCTCGACCAGACCCTGAAGGTGACCCGCCCGGACACGGTCGTCCTCGGCCTGGGCCTCGCCACCTTCGTCCCGGACAACGGCGTCACCGCGCTGTCCGTCGCCGACGTCGACGGAGTGAAGATCGCGGGCCTGCTCTTCGACGCCGGCACCACCAGCTCGAAGACCCTGGTCGAGGTCGGGCCGGCCGGCTCCACCGCCTCCCACACGGCCGACCCGACCTCCCTGCACGACGTCTACTTCCGCATCGGCGGCGCCGGCGTCGGCAAGGCGGCCACCGGCCTCGTCGTCAACAGCAGGAACGTCATCGGCGACCACATGTGGATCTGGCGCGCCGATCACGGCAGCGGCGTCGGCTGGACCAGCAACACCGCCGACACCGGCCTGGTCGTCAACGGCGACGACGTGACCATGTACGGGCTGTTCGTGGAGCACTTCCAGAAGTACCAGACCGTCTGGAACGGCCAAGGCGGCCGGACCTACTTCTTCCAGAACGAGATGCCGTACGACCCGCCGAACCAGGCCGCCTGGATGAACGGCTCCACCCAGGGCTACGCCGCCTACAAGGTCGCCGACTCCGTCACCAGCCACCAGGCGTACGGCCTCGGCAGCTACTGCTACTTCAACGTCGACCCGCGCGTGACGGCGGCCCGCGCCATCGAGGCACCGGACCACCCGAACGTCCGCTTCACCAGCATGGTCACCGTCTCCCTCGGCGGCACCGGCACCATCGGCCACGTCGTCAACGGCACCGGAGGACCCTCGAACGCGACATCCAACGTCGCGGACCTCGTCCGCTACCCGTGATCGGACCCGTGATCGGAAAGGTGGCCCTCGGGACGTGTGAGCCCGGCCGGACGTGGATACGCGGTCTGCACGGCTGCACCGTCCGTCCGGAAGGTCACCCCTGCCATGACCAGCTCACCCCGGCCCGGCCACCACTGCGAGGTCACCCTCCGGGTCAACGGCAAACCCCACACCCTGCGCGTCGACAACCGGCGCGTCCTGCTCGACCTGCTGCGTGAGGACCTCGACCTCACCGGGTCCAAGAAGGGCTGCGACCACGGCCAGTGCGGTGCCTGCACCGTGCTGGTCGACGGCCGCCGCCTCAACAGCTGCCTGCTGCTCGCCGTGACCCTCGACGGCAGCGAGATCACCACCGTCGAGGGCCTCGGCGGCGACGGCGACGAGCCGCACCCGCTCCAGCGGGCCTTCCTGGACCGCGACGCCTTCCAGTGCGGCTACTGCACCCCCGGCCAGCTCTGCTCCGCCGTGGGCATGCTCGCCGAGGCCGCAGCCGGCCACCCCTCCCACGTCACCGACCCGCGGACCCCCGCGGGCCCGCCCGTACCGCTGGACCGGACCGAGATCCGCGAGCGGATGAGCGGCAACCTGTGCCGCTGCGGCGCCTACCCGCGCATCGTCGAGGCGATCGAGGACGTGATCTGAGTGGACGGTTTCGGATACCTCAGGCCCGGCAGCGTCCAGGAGGCCGTCGAGGCGTACGCCGCCCGCCCCGGAGCCCGCTACCTCGCCGGCGGCACCAACCTCGTCGACCTGCTGAAACTCGGCGTGGAACGGCCCACCGTCCTCATCGACATCGGCCGGCTGCCCCTGGACGGCACCGAGGAGCTGCCCGACGGCTCCCTGCGCGTCGGAGCCACCGTCCGCAACAGCGACCTGGCCGCCGACCCGCGCGTCCGCGCACGCTGGCCCGCGCTGTCCCAGGCACTCCTCGCGGGCGCCTCCGCACAGCTGCGCAACGCCGCCACCACCGGCGGCAACCTGCTCCAGCGCACCCGCTGCCCCTACTTCCAGGACCTGGACAAGCCCTGCAACAAACGGGAGCCGGGCAGCGGCTGCGGCGCCCGGGACGGCGTCCACCGCGACCACGCCGTCCTCGGGCACTCCGCGCAGTGCATCGCCACGAACCCCTCCGACATGGCCGTCGCCCTCGCCGCCCTGGACGCCCAGGTCGAGCTGTACGGCCCCGAGGGCCCCCGGCGCCTCCCGGCGGCCGACTTCCACCGGCTGCCCGGCGAGCACCCCGAGCGGGACACCTGGATCCGCCCCGGGGAACTGATCACCGGCGTCGTGCTCCCCGCCGCCACCGCCGGTGTGCCGTCCGCCTACCGCAAGGCCCGGGACCGGGCGTCGTACGCCTTCGCCCTCGCCTCCGTGGCCGTGGCACTGCGGGTCACGGACGGCGTCGTCGACCAGGCGGGCATCGCCTTCGGCGGCCTCGCCCACCGGCCCTGGCGGGCCCGGCACACCGAGCTGGCCCTGCTCGGCGCCCCCGCCACCCCCGCCGCCTTCGAAGGCGCCGTGGCCCTCGAACTCGCGCACGCCGAGCCGCTGCGGGACAACGCCTACAAGGTGTCCCTCGCCCGCAACCTCGCCCTGGACGTCCTGAACCGTCTCGCCCCGGCCCCCGCCCCGGCCTGAGCCGCCCCCCAGCAGGAGGAACCCCATGACCGGCACCGCCCTGGGCGCGCCCGCCGAGCGTCGCGAGGGACGCCAGAAGGTCACCGGCGCCGCCCGCTACGCCGCCGAGTACACCCTGCCCGGCCGCGCCCACGCCTGGCCGGTGCCCGCCGCGGTGGCCCGCGGCCGGGTCCGCGCCGTCGACACCTCGGCCGCCCTCGCCCTGCCCGGCGTCCTCGCCGTCCTCACCCCCGGCGACGCGCCGCGGCTCGCCGAGCCCGAGGACCGCACCCTCGCCGTGCTGCAGGGCCCGGACGTGCCGCACCGCGGCTGGTGCGTGGCCCTGGCCGTCGCCGAGACCCCGGAGGCCGCCCGCGCCGCCGCCCGGGCCGTCCGGGTCACCTACGACACCGCGTCCCACGACGCCGGGTTCACCGAGCACCACCGGGACGGCTACGCACCGCAGGAGGCGGGCGGCCAGCCCGGCCGCGTCGAGCACGGCGACCCCCAGGCGGCCTACGCCGGGGCCGACGTCCGCGTCGACGTCACCTACCGGGTGCCGCCCCTGCACAACCACCCCATGGAGCCGCACGCCAGCACCGCCCACTGGGACGGCGACCGGCTCACCGTGTACACCTCCAGCCAGGGCGGCACGACGGTGCGGGCCACGCTCGCCCAGTTGTTCCGGCTGCCGGAGGAGCGGATCACCGTCGTCGCCGAGCACGTCGGCGGCGGCTTCGGCTCAAAGGGCACTCCGCGCCCGGACGTCGTCCTCGCCGCCATGGCCGCCCGGCACACCGGCCGGCCCGTCACCCTCGCCTACGCCCGCCGGCACCTGCCGGCCGTCGTCGGCCACCGCGCCCCCACGGTGCAGCGGCTGCGGCTCGGGGCCGGCCGGGACGGCCGGCTCACCGCCCTGCTGCACGAGACGACCAGCCCCACCTCCCGGGTGAAGGAGTACGTGGAGTACGCCGCGGTCGTCTCCCGCGTCATGTACGCCGTCCCGAACCTGCTCAGCTCCCACCGCGTGGTGCCGCTGGACATGCCCACACCGTCCTGGATGCGGGCCCCCGGCGAGGCACCCGGCATGTACGCCCTGGAGTCCGCCGTGGACGAACTCGCCGACGCGCTCGGCCTGGACCCGGTGGAGCTGCGCGCCCGCAACGAACCGGCCGAGGAGCCGGGCAGCGGCAAACCGTTCAGCAGCCGGCACGTCGTGGAGTGCCTGCGCGAGGGCGCCCGCCGCTTCGGCTGGGACGGACGGGACCCGCGCCCCGGCGTCCGCCGCGAGGGCCCCTTCCTGCTCGGCACCGGCGTGGCCGCCGCCACCTACCCCGTGCAGGTCGCCCCGTCCACCGCCACCGCCCGGGCGCTGCCCGACGGCGGCTTCGTCGTCCGGACCAACGCGGCGGACATCGGCACCGGGGCCCGTACCGTCCTCGCCCAGGTGGCCGCCGACGCCCTCGGCGTGCCCCTGGACCGGGTGCGCACCGAGATCGGCCACAGCGACCTGCCCCCGGCCCCGCTGGCCGGCGGCTCCATGGGCACCGCCTCCTGGGGCTGGGCCGTCCACGATGCCTGCGCCGAACTGGCGTCCCGGCTGGCCGCGCACACCGGACCGCTGCCCGACGAGGGCATCGAGACCCGCGCGGACACCACCGGGAAGGCCGACGCCGACAGCCCCTGGGCGCGGCACGCGTTCGGCGCGCACTTCGCCGAGGTCGCCGTCGACACCGTCACCGGCGAGACCCGGGTGCGCCGGCTGCTCGGCGTGTTCGCCGCCGGACGGATCCTCAACGCCCGCACCGCGCGCTCCCAGTTCACCGGCGCCATGATCATGGGCCTGGGCATGGCCCTCACCGAGAGCAGCACCCTGGACCCGGCGTTCGGCGACTTCCCCGAGTCCGACCTCGCCTCCTACCACGTGCCCGTGCACGCCGACGTCACCGGCATCGAGGCCGACTGGATCGACGAGGACGACCCCCACCTCAACCCCATGGGCAGCAAGGGCGTCGGCGAGATCGGCATCGTCGGCACCGCGGCCGCCGTCGGCAACGCCGTCCACCACGCCACCGGCATCCGCTTCCGCGAACTCCCCCTCACCCCCGACCGGATCCTCGCCGGCCTGCTGTCCGAAGGCTGACGGTGGACGGCCCCACCTGGGAGTACGAGGGCTACCGGCCCGCGGAGGAACGGCTGCGGGAGTCGCTGTGCACCCTGGGGAACGGCTACTTCGCCACGCGCGGGGCGCTGCCCGAGTGCACCGCGGACGACGTCCACTACCCCGGCACCTACGCGGCCGGCTGCTACAACCGGCTCACCTCGGAGATCGCCGGACGCCGGGTCGAGAACGAGGACATGGTCAACCTGCCCAACTGGCTGCCGCTGCGGTTCCGGCCGGCCGGCGGGGACTGGCTCAGCCCGGACACCACCCCCGTCGCCGAGCACCACCAGATGCTCGTCCTCGACCCCGGCCTGCTGGAACGCCGTACCCGCTACCCGCTCGGCGCCGGCGCGAGCCTGCTGGTCCGGCAGGAGCGCCTCGTCCACCTGGCCGACCCCCATCTCGCCGCGCTGCGCACCGAGTTCACCGCCGAGGGCGGCACCGTCGAACTGGACGTGGAGGCCGCGCTGGACGGGGGCGTCACCAACTCCGGGGTCGCCCGCTACCGCGAGCTGGACGGCCGGCACCTCAGCCATGTCACCGTCGGCACCGCCGTGCCCGGCACGGTCTGGCTGCGCTGCCGGACCCGCACCTCCGACACCGGCTTCGGGCTGGCCGCCCGGCTGACCGCCCGGGCGCCGGTCACCCACGCCAACGAGGTCCACCGGGCGGTCCAGCGGCTGCCGCTGCGGCTGCCGCCCGGCGCGAGTGCCACCGTCGACAAGACGGTCGCCCTGTACACCTCCCACGACCCGGCGATCGGCGACCCGCTGCGTGCGGCCGTGGACCGGGTCGATGCCGCGCCCGGCTTCGAGGAGCTGCGCGAGACGCATCGCTCGGCCTGGGAGCAGCTGTGGCGGCGCACCGCGCTCGACGTGCCCGGCGAGGCGGGCAGCATCCTGCGCCTGCACCTGTTCCACCTGCTGCAGACCCTCTCCCCGCACACCGCGGACCTGGACGTCGGCGTGCCCGCCCGCGGACTGCACGGCGAGGCCTACCGCGGTCATGTCTTCTGGGACGAACTCTTCGTCCTGCCCTACCTCGACCTCCACGTCCCCGAGGTCTCCCGCGCCCTGCTGCACTACCGGCACCGCCGCCTGGACGCGGCCTGCCGGGCGGCCCGCGACCTGGGCCGGTGCGGCGCCCTGTACCCGTGGCAGAGCGGCAGCGACGGCCGTGAGGAGACCCAGCAGGTGCACCTCAACCCGCGTTCGGGCCGCTGGCTGCCGGACCACTCCCGGCTCCAGCACCATGTCGGCTCGGCCGTGGCCTACAACGTCTGGCGGTACTGCGAGGCGACCGGCGACACCGAGTTCCGGCACGGCGAGGGCGCCGAGATGTTCCTCCAGATCGCCCGCTTCTGGGGGCGGTCGGCGCACTGGGACGACCACCTCGGCCGGTACCGCATCCGGGGCGTGGTCGGCCCCGACGAGTACCACGACGCCTACCCCGGCGCGGACCGGCCCGGCCTGGACGACAACGCGTACACCAACGTCACGGCCGCCTGGGTGCTCACCCACGCCCTGGAGCTGCTGGACGGCCTGCCCGAGCCGCGCCGCCGTGAACTCACCGAGCACATCGGGCTGTCCGCGGACGAGCCCGCCCGCTGGACCGAGGTCTCCCGCGGGCTGCACGTCCCCTATCACGACGGGGTGATCAGCCAGTTCGACGGCTACGGCGACCTCGCCGAGCTGGACTGGGACGGCTACCGCGGGCGGTACCGGGACATCCGGCGCCTGGACCGGATCCTGGAGGCGGAGGGCGACACCGTCAACCGCTACAAGGCGTCCAAGCAGGCCGACGTGCTGATGCTCGGCTACCTCTTCTCGCCGCTCGAACTGCGCTCCCTGTTCCAGCAGTTGGGCCACCACCTCGATGAGCACGGCTGGCTCGCCACCGTGGACCACTACCTGCACCGCACCAGCCACGGCTCGACCCTGAGCGGCCTGGTCCACGGCTGGATCCTGGCCCGGGCCCGCCGCGCCGACGCCTGGAGCTTCGTCCAGGAGGCGCTGCGCGGCGACATCGCCGACCTGCAAGGGGGCACCACCGGCGAGGGCATCCACCTGGGCGCGATGGCCGGCACCCTCGACCTCGTGCAGCGCGGGCTGACCGGCCTGGAGACCCGCGGCGACGGCCTGCGCCTCGACCCCGTCCCGCTGCCCGAGCTGTCCTCCTACGGCTTCGCCGTCCGCTACCACGGCCACTGGGGCGTGCGGCTGCGGCTGCGCAGCGGCCTGCTGGAGATCGCCGTACCCGAGTCCGACCAGCCGCCCATCGACATCCGCCTGGGCGACCGGGTGATCCCGGTCGGGCCGGGGGAGACGGCCCGGCTGGTGCTGCCCGACTGAGGCCGTCAGCCCTCGGCGACCGGGCACCGGTGCACCGGCGGCAGCTCTGGCAGCGGTCCCGGCGCGGTTCTTCAGCTACCGGTCAGAGGCGGTCCGTCCGGGGTGCTGTGCCGGGCAAAGGCCCACAGCGCGAGCCCGAGGCAGCTGAACGCGGAACCCAGTGCGCAAACGGCGCCCCAGCCGGCCGGCGTGTAGAGGCAGGTCGCGGCGATGGCGCCGGTGGCGCTGCCGATCGAGTAGAAGACCATGTATCCGCCGATCAGTCGGCTGCCCGCGTCCGGGTGCAGCGCGTAGACGTGATCCGAGCCGGAGACCCGGCGCCCCGCACCATCGGGCGGCCCCGCAGGGGAGGAAGGCCGGCCACGCCTTCGAGCATGGCCGTGTCGCGGGCGCTGTGGGCGGGCATGCCCGGAAGCAGGCAGGCGGCGCGACCGTCCTGCGGCGGCCGGAGCAGGAAGCGGACCGGATCGACCTCCGGCGGGTGGGGCGAGTGGTGAGCCCCGGGCCGAGCTGCTTCTCGTCGAGCCGGTTCGGGAAGCCGATCGCGGTACGGATGTCCTTGTGATCGCCGGCGTGCCGGGCGAGGCTGTCGTGTCCGACGTCCGGCTGCCGGTACGCCACCCCGTCCCCGGCGGCGCGCCCGGCCTCGGCGAGCGCCACGGCGGACCGGTCGACGGCGTCCACCGGATGCCCGGACGCGGCCGGGTGGCGGGCGAGTTCGCCGGTACCGCAGCCGACGTCCAGGCACCGCCCGGCCGCCGGCGCCGGGACGTGCGCGGCGAGCAGCCGGAGTCCGGCGGAGTACGGCGGCCCGAACCGGCCCCTGCCCGCCCGGCACGTGTCCCGCCTCTCGGGGTTCGGCTCGGTCACGGTGCCTCCTCGTGCCGCTCGTGCGTGGACCGGAGGATCATGACCGGGTCACGGCACGGACACACCGCCGTCCGTGATCTCGACGCCGCCCGGCCGGCGGGACCACCATGGGGGAGCGGCCGAGGACGGAAGGAGCTGCCGGACATGGGGGTGACCGACGGGCCCTTGCGCGTCCTGGCCGTGGACGACGAGGAACCCGCGCTCGCGGAGCTGCTGTACCTGCTGGGGGAGGACCCCCGGGTCGGCACCGTCGTCCCCGCCCTCACGGCCGGCGAGGCGCTGCGCCGGCTGGGCGGGACAGGGGCGGACGCCTCGGGCGGCCCGGGCCCAGAGCCCGGCAAGGACGGTGCGGAGGGCTTCGACGTCGTCTTCCTCGACATCGACATGCCCGGCCTGAGCGGTCTCGAACTGGCCCGGATGCTGGGCGCGTTCCCCGCCCCGCCGCTGATCGTCTTCGTCACCGCGTACGAGGACTTCGCCGTGCGCGCCTTCGACCTCAAGGCCGTCGACTACCTGCTCAAGCCGCTGCGCAAGGAACGCTTCGCCGAGGCGGTACGGCGGGTCGCCGAGCTGGTCCGGGCCGGGCAGGGCCCCCGCCCGGCGGCCCCCGCGGCCCCCGGACCCGCGGCACGCCGCGGCGACCAGGTGCCCGTGGAACTGGGCGGCGTCACCCGGTTCGTGCCCCTCGCCGACATCGCCTACGTGGAGGCGCAGGGCGACTACGCGCGGCTGCACACCGGGCGGGGCAGCCATCTGGTGCGGATACCGCTGTCCACCCTGGAGGAGCAGTGGCGCTCGCACGGCTTCGTGCGGATCCACCGCAGCCGGCTCGTCGCCCTCGGCCGGATCGAGGAACTGCGGGTCGACGGGGGCAACCTGACGGTACGGATCGGCGACCGGGTGCTCGCCGTGAGCCGGCGCAACGCCCGGGAACTGCGGGACCTGCTGGCCGGCCGCGCGGCGGGCCGGGTGCGCTGAACCCGCCGGGAGGGTACGGCCACCGGACCGGCGGGTGCCTTCGGCCATGGTGGCCGAACTCCGACCCGCCGTCACCGGGTGAACGGCGCCTGCCCGCCGTGGCGTTGGTCACGTTCGCGAGGGCGCCGGAAGGGGCAGGGCTAGTTCCCGGGACGAGCGGGACGGCGAGCCGCCTTGCCGCGCGGGCAGGGATGGGACTTGTGTGGGGGAATGGTGAACCGGGTCCACGGCGGGGCGCGCTCGGGGTCAGTCGTCGAGGGACGTTAACGGCAGCGTCACAGCGATTCATGGTGCTTCACCGAATGAATACGTATCGTTGTGCGAAAGGACCGGCGAGTAGGTGGCGAGATCGAAATTGCTCGCCAGCCTTGTGACGTTCGTGCGCGACTGCGTTTCACCACACGTGTAGGCAACACGGACAACTGGGTCACAGGCCAGGGGGGTTGGTTGATGTCCTTCAGTACACCGGGTTGTGCCGGAGCACCGACGCACGAGCGGTGAGGTGCGCGCTCGTGCCAGAAGGCAGGTCACCACCGGCGGCCCGCAGCGGCCGGGCCACATGCGCGACGGGGGACGACGGGAGCAGCGTGTGCGCGATTCCGGAAGAAACGATCGACGGGTCAGAGCGACACCCCACGAGTTCAGAACGCCACCCGATTACACGTCAGAGGTTTGTAGTGCCCCCGCGATATTCAGTCATCAGCGAGCAAACTCTTCTGGAATCGTCTTCCGAGCCAGGACGTTCTGTCGCACAATCAGCACTCTTCTGGCTCGACGGACGACTCGGCGAAAGCATGGAGTTAGCCGCTGCCGCGTCGGAACCGGCCGGGAGGGACCTCCCCGTGCGCGAGGCGCCGCTGGAGGCGCGCATCTGGTACGCCACGCTGCTCACGCGTGTCCGCGGCCTCCGGCCGGCGGAACGCCTCCTCACCGGCGGGCAGCCCGGTGCGCAGTCCGGTGCGCGGTGCGTCGACCCCGGAGCGCAACGCCCCGAGGCACAGGCCGCGCTGCGGCTGTGCGAGGCGGAGATCCATCTCGCCGGGGGCAGACTGACCGAGGCGACGACAGCGGCCGAAGCCGGGCTCCGGCTCGCCGCCCAGGCCGGGAACCGCGGGCTCCCCCCACGAGGGCACGTGGTCATGGCCGTGTGCTCGGTGCGCGCCCTTGACCTGACGACCGGCCTGCTCTACGCCAACCGGCTGCGGGACGCGGCGCTGCTCGGACAGGAGAACCTGATGCCGGGACAGTGCGTCTGGGCCGCCGCCCAGGCCCTGGAGGCGCGCGACGGCATGGAGAGCGTGGCGCACCTGCTGAAGGGCATCCTCCACGACGAGGTGCTCACCCGCGACCTGCTGGTCTCCCAGCCGGCGGCGGCGCCCTGGCTGGTCCGGGCCGGCCAGCGCCTCGGCGACACCGAACTCGCCGAGCACACCGTGCGCACGATGGGCCGGCTCGCGCTGATGAACCGCAGTTTCCGCAGTGTGCAGGCTGCCGCCGAGCACGCCACGGGGCTGTTCGCCCGCGACGCGGACGCCCTGGAGGCCGCGTCGGAGCGGCACCTGGACCCCTGGGCGCGCGCCTCCGCCCTGGAGGACGCGAGCCGGGTGCGCTCCGTGCGCGTCGCGGAACGCGACCGGGCGGTGGACCTGCTGCGGCGCGCGGCCGACGCCTACCTGGGCGCCGGGGCGTCCCGGGACCTCGCGCGGGTGCAGAGCCGGCTGCGGGAACTGGACGACCACGGCGGCCGGCCGGCCCGCGGCCGGACGCGGGTCAGCCGACTCACCGACACCGAGTTCGCGGTGGCCGAACTGGTCAGCCAGGGGCTCACCAACGGCCGGGTGGGCAGCCAGCTCTACATCTCCCCGCACACGGTGGCCTTCCACCTGAAGAAGATATTCCGCAAGCTCGACGTGACCTCCCGGGTGGAACTGGCCCGCTCCTGGAACCGGATCCTGGTGGAGGAACGCGGCGACCACGTACGGGAGTCCGGGCCCGATTTCCTGGTCCGGCCCGCCGTGGCCGCCCGGCAGGCCGGGTAGCCGCCGGCCGGCGCGGGACCGTCAGCGCAGGTGACGGCTCCGCGCCACCCCCACCATCCCCGCCCTACCAACCTGAGGGATGCCGCCGCGGCGGTCCCCCCACGTAGCCTCCAGCAAGGGAAGCACCGTTCCGCACCGTGTCGTGCCGTACCGCCGGCGAGCGCCGGCCGGGCGGCACCGGGCGGGTCGCCGAGACAGCCGTACCGACTGGCCAGGAGTCATGCCATGACCCATCTTCTGCACATCGACGCGAGCATCCGCTCCGGCGAGTCCGTGACGCGGCAGCTCACCGCCGAGTTCGTCACCCAGTGGCGGCAGAACCACCCCGACGCCGGTTACACCTACCGCGACCTCGGTGCCGAACCGGTTCCGCACATCACGCACGAGATCCGGGAGTGGCTCTTCGACCCGACCGGCGACCTGCACGGCGTCTCCCCCGAGGAGCAGGCGCTCACCGAGGCGCTGCACGCCGAGGTCCGCGAGGCGACCACCATCGTGTTCGGCATCCCGATGTACAACTACACGATCCCGTCGTCCGTCAAGACCTGGATCGACCGCCTGGTCACCCCGGCGCACATGGTGCCCCCGGGTGCCGAGTCCGGCGCGCTGAGCGGCAAGAACGTCATCGTCGTCACCGCTCGCGGCGGCTCCTACGCCCCCGGTACCCCGCGTGAGGGCTGGGACTACCAGGAGCCCTACCTGCGGGCCGTGCTGGGCGCCATCGGCCTGGCCGACAACCTGAGGTTCGTGCACGCGGAGCTGACCTTCGCCGCGATCGTGCCCGCCATGGCGCAGCTGAAGCCGCTGGGCGAGAAGTCCCTCGCCGACGCCCGGGAAAGCCTGCGCAAGCTGGCCGTCTGACCTGTGGCACCACCATCGCGGGCGGGCGCACCCCGGGCACGGGTGCGGATTTCCGCGGACGGATACGTTCGCACATACTGTGGGGAAGGTGCTTCATGAGCGAGATGCTGTCCTACGAAGACGTCTGGTCACGCACCCATCACTTCGACCCGCCCGCGATCTTCGACAAGCTGCGGGAGGAACACCCGCTCACGCGGATGGCCTACCCGGACGGTCACATCGGCTGGTTCGCCACCAGCCACCGGATCGTCCGGGAGGTCCTGAGCGACCCCCGTTTCAGCCACAGCCTGGAGATCGGGCACTTCCCCGTCACCAAGTACGGCGCGCCCGTACCGCAGTTCCCGGCGATGCCCGGCATGTTCATCCACATGGACCCGCCGGACCACACCCGGTTCCGCCGGATGCTGGCGCGGGAGTTCACCGTGCGGCGGATCGCCGAACTCGCCCCGCACGTCGAGTCGGTGGCCGCCGGGCAGATCGAGGAGATGCGGGCGCAGGGCGCGTCCGCCGACCTGATCACCGCCTTCGCCAGGCCGCTCGTGCTGCGGGTCCTGTCCGACCTGGTCGGGCTGCCGTGGGAGGAGCGCGAGCGGTACGCCGACGCGCCCGCCATCACCCACGACCCGGACGGCGACGCCGAGGAGTCGATGGCGGTCTTCCAGCAGGTCGGCGTGCTCATCGGGGAGACCATCGCGCGCAAGCGCCAGGAGCCCGGTGACGACATCATCAGCCGGCTGCTGGCCGCGGGCGAGCTGACCGACGAGGAACTCGGCAACATCGTGGCCCTGTTGCTGTTCGCGGGCTACGAGACCACCGAGAGCGCTCTCAGTGTCGGCGTCATGGCGCTGCTGCACCACCCCGAGCAACTCGCCGCCCTGCGCGCCGACCTGTCCCGTGTCGACGCGGCGGTGGAGGAGATCCTCCGCTATGTCACCGTCAACCAGTACGAGATCTTCCGCACCGCGCTGGAGGACGTCGAATTGGACGGACAGCTGGTGAAGAAGGGGGAGACCGTCACGGTGTCCCTGCCGGCCGCCAACCGCGACCCGGCCAAGTACGGCTGCCCCGCCGACCTCGACCTCGGCCGGGACACCGCCGGACACCTGGCGTTCGGCCACGGCATCCACCAGTGCGTCGGCCAGAACCTGGCCCGCCTCGAACTCCGCACCGGCCTGCGCGCGTTGCTGCAGGCCTTCCCCGACCTGCGGGCGGCCACGCCGGCCGAGGACGTCCCGCTGCGCACCCGCGGGTCCGTCTTCGGCCTGAAGAGCCTCCCGGTCGCCTGGTGAGCCTCCGGGTGCCCTGACCGTACGTCCGCCCCTGCTCGACCAGGTCCGGCGGTACGGCGGGCCGCCGCCCGGGCCGGGCCAGCCCCCCTCCCCCCCCACCCCCGCCCGGCCTCCCCCCCGTCCTGCGGGGGGGGGTCGGCCGTACCCGCTGCCGCCCTGTGGAAGGAGTCCGAGGCGTGCGTTCCGACCTGGTCACACCGCTTGCGGTCACGCTGCACGAGCACGCTCTCCGCATCCCGGAGAAGGTCGCCTTCGCCGACGGCCGGCGCGCGGTCACCTACGCGGGGCTGGAGGTGCGCACGCGGCGGCTCGCCGGTCACCTCGTCCGCCTCGGGCTGCGCCGCGGCGACCGGGTGGCGCTCTGCCTCGGCAACTCCGTCGAGATGGTGGAGGGGTACCTGGCGGTCGTGCGGGCCGGCGGCGTCGGCGTGCCGGTGAACCCGCGGTCCGCGCCCGCCGAGCTGGAGTACCTCCTCGCCGACAGCGGGGCACGGTTCGTGCTCGCCGGGGCAGGCAGTGCAGTGACGTTTCTTCAGGTGGTGTCGGACACCGCCCCGGACACTACCGTCCTGATCGCAGGCGCCACCGACGTGCCGCCGGGCGCCCACGCCTACGACGAGCTCGCGGCCACCGACCCCGGCACGCCCGCTCCCGACGACCTCGGCCTGGACGAGGTGGCCTGGATGTTCTACACGTCCGGCACCACCGGCCGCCCCAAGGGCGTGCTGTCCACCCAGCGCAACTGCCTCTGGTCGGTCGCCGCCAGCTACGTCCCCGTCCCGGACCTGCGCCCGGACGACCGGGTGCTGTGGCCGCTGCCGCTCTTCCACAGCCTGTCCCACATCGCCTGCGTGCTGTCCGTGACCTCCGTCGGCGCCACCGCCCGCCTCACGGACGGCAGTTCCGCCGACGACGTCCTCGACCTGCTGCGCACCGAGCGGGCCACCTTCCTGGCCGGCGTGCCCACCACCTACCACCACCTCGTCGCCACCGCCCGCCGCACCGGCCTCAGCCTGCCCGACCTGCGCATCGGACTCGTCGGCGGCGCCGTCACCGGCTCCGAGCTGCGCCGCTCCTTCGAGGAGACCTTCGGCGTCCCGCTGGTCGACGCCTACGGCTCCACCGAGACCTGCGGCGCGATCACCATGAACCCGCCGGACGGCGCCCGCGTCGAAGGCTCCTGCGGACTGCCCGTGCCGGGCGTCGACGTCCGCATCGTCGACCCCGCGACCGGGCGCGACGTGCCCGCCGGGCAGGAGGGCGAGGTCTGGGTCAGCGGCCCCAACGTCATGGTCGGCTACCACAACAGCCCCGACGCGACCCGGGCCGCGCTGCGCGACGGCTGGTTCCGCACCGGTGACCTGGCCCGCCGCGACGAGGCCGGCTACTTCACCGTCTGCGGCCGGCTCAAGGACCTGATCATCCGCGGCGGCGAGAACATCCACCCCGACGAGGTCGAGGCGGTCCTGCGCACCGCGCCCGGGGTCGCCGACGCGGGCGTGGCCGGGGCCGCCCACGACACCCTGGGCGAGGTGCCGGTCGCCTGGCTGGTCCCCGGACCCGACGGCATCGACCTCGCCGCCGTCCTCGCCCACTGCCGCGCCCGGCTCTCGGCCTACAAGCTCCCCGAACGGATCCACGAGGCCGCCGCCGTCCCGCGCACCGCCTCCGGGAAGATCGTCCGCCGGCTGCTCGCCGCCCAGCCGTACTGGCCGCTCCACACGGCCGACGGCCACCACGACGCCCTGCTGACCCCCGCGTGGCTCCCGGCACCGGCCGGCGACGGCCCCGGCCCGGCCGGATGCGCCGTGGCCGGCGAGGACACCACCGGACTCACCGCCGCCCTGCGCGGCGCCGGGGTCCCCGCGGAACTCCACCCCGACCTGGCGTCCGCGGC
Organism: Streptomyces sp. NRRL S-1022; assembly: GCF_000720135.1. Lineage (GTDB taxonomy): Bacteria > Actinomycetota > Actinomycetes > Streptomycetales > Streptomycetaceae > Streptomyces. The sequence continues at coordinate 215,291 of NZ_JOIU01000021.1, forward strand.
CGGTACGGCCCCCGGCCTCACCGTCCTGCTGCCGCCGCCCGCCTCCGCCGACCCCCTCACCCAGGCCCGCCTCCTCACCGAGCACATGACCGGCGGGGGCACCCCCGGACCGCTGGTGGTCCTCACCCGGCACGCCACGCCCGCCGGCGACACCACGCCCGACCCCGTCGGCGCCGCGCTGTGGGCCGCCGTACGGTCGCTCCAGGCGGACGGACACCGGGAGCTGACCGTCGTCGACCTCGACGCCGACGGCCCGGACCCGCGGACCCTGCTCGCCGCCGTCACCTCCGGTGAACCGCAACTCGCGGTGCGCGGCGACCGGTTGCTGGTGCCCCGGCTGCTGCGCACCCCCGTGGACGGCCGGCCCCGCCCCGCCGCCGCCCGCACCGGCACCGTCGTCGTCACCGGCACGGACACGCCCGCCGGCGCCGCGCTCGCCCACCACCTCGCCGCTGTGCACGGGGCCGCCCGGCTGCTCCTCGTCCACGCGCCCGGCACGACCGACCGCACCGACCCCGACGCCTGGCCCGCCGGCACCCGCACCCGCGCCGTCGCCGCCGACGGGTCCGGCCTGGCCGCCGCCCTGGCGGAGGCCCACCCGGTCGGCGCCGTGGTGCACGCGGCCGACGACCCGGCACTGGCCCGCACCCTGGACGAACTCCTCGACGACAGCGCCGAGTTCATCACCGTCACCGACGGCTCCGCGACCCTGGGCGCACCCGGCGACCCGGACCGGGCGGTGCGCGGCGCCGTCACCGAGGCGGTCACCCACGCCCGCCGGCTGCGGGGCCCGGCCGCCGCCACCCTCACCTGGGCGCCCGACGGGGGCACCGGCCAACTCGCCGACCTGCTCGCCGCGTTCGACGTCCTCCTGGCCGGCCGGGCCCCGGCCCTCTTCGCCCCCCGCCCGGCCCTGCCCGACCCGTCCCGGCCGGTCCCCGCGCTCCTGCGCGCCCTGGCCGAACCACCGGCCCCGCAGGCCCGCCCCGACGCCACCGTCACCGCCGCCCTGCGCGCACGCCTCGCCGACCTGGACGAGCGAGCCCAACTGGCCCTGCTCGAGGGTCTCGTCAGCGCACAGGCGGCCACCGTCCTGCACGGCCCCGACGCGGCACCCCTCCCGGCCGACCGCGCCTTCCGCGACCTGGGCCTGACCTCCGTCGCCGTCGTCGCCCTGCGCGACCGGCTGACCGAGCACACCGGGCTGCGCCTGCCCACCACCGTGACCTTCGACCACCCGACCCCGCGGGAGCTGGCCGCCCACCTGCGCACCGCCGTCCTCGGCCCGACCGGCACCGCGACCACCCCCGAACAGCCGGCCGCGGACACCGACCCGCAGGAACCCATCGCCATCGTCGGCATGGCCTGCCGGCTCCCCGGCGGAGTCGACTCCCCGGACGACCTCTGGCAGTTGCTGACCGCCGGCCGGGACGCCGTCACGGACTTCCCGACCGACCGGGGCTGGGACCTCGACGGCCTGTTCGACCCCGACCCGGAGAAACCCGGCACCTCCTACGTCGGCCAGGGCGGATTCCTGCCGGACGCCGGCCGGTTCGACGCCGGCTTCTTCGGCATCGCGCCCCGCGAGGCGCTGGCCATGGACCCCCAGCAGCGACTGCTCCTCGAAACCTCCTGGGAGGCCCTGGAACGCGCGGGCATCGACCCGCACGCCCTGAAGGGCACGGACGTCGGCGTGTTCGCCGGAGTCATGGGCCAGGGCTACGGCTCCGGGGGCCGGCTCCCCGCGGAACTCGAAGGCTTCGTCACCACCGGCACCGCCTCCAGCGTGGCCTCCGGCCGGATCTCCTACGTCTTCGGCCTCGAAGGCCCCGCGGTGACCGTGGACACGGCCTGCTCCTCCTCCCTGGTCGCGCTCCACCTGGCCGCGCAGGCCCTGCGCCGTGGCGAGTGCTCCATGGCCCTGGCCGGCGGCGCCACCGTCATGGCGACCCCGGGCACCTTCGTGGAGTTCTCCCGGCAGCGGGCCCTGGCCGCCGACGGCCGCTGCAAGTCGTACGCCGACGCCGCCGACGGCACCGGCTGGGCCGAGGGCGCGGGCGTGCTCGTCCTGGAGCGGCTCTCGCAGGCCCGCCGCCACGGGCACCGCGTGCTGGCCGTGGTCCGGGGCAGCGCGGTCAACCAGGACGGCGCCTCCAACGGCCTCACCGCCCCGAGCGGCCCCTCCCAGCAGCGCGTCATCCGCAGGGCCCTGGCCGATGCCGGGCTGACCCCCGCCGACGTCGACGCCGTGGAGGGCCACGGCACCGGCACCACCCTCGGCGACCCCATCGAGGCGCAGGCCCTGCTGGCCGCCTACGGCCGCGACCGCGAACAACCGCTCTGGCTCGGCTCGCTGAAGTCCAACATCGGCCACACCCAGGCCGCCGCCGGAGTCGCCGGCGTCATCAAGATGGTCCAGGCCCTGCGGCACGGCCTCCTGCCCGCCACCCTGCACGTCGACGCGCCCTCCTCCCAGGTCGACTGGTCCGTGGGCGCCGTCGAACTCCTCACGGAGTCCCGGCAGTGGCCGGAGACCGGGCGCCCCCGCCGGGCCGGCGTGTCCTCGTTCGGCGTGAGCGGCACCAACGCGCACGTGATCCTGGAACAGATACCGGAGGAGCCGGTCACCACTCCGGAGGCCTACGACGGTGTGGTCCCGCTGGTGGTGTCGGCGGCGTCGCAGGGCTCGCTGTCCGCGCAGGCGGAGCGACTGGCGGCGTTCACCGGGGACACGGAGGTGTTGCCGGCCGGGATCGCGGGGGCGCTGGCCCGGCGGGCGGTGCTGTCGGAGCGGGCCGTGGTCGTCGCCGGTTCCCGTGAGGAGGCGGTGGCGGGGCTGGGCGCGCTGGGCAGGGGCGAGAACGGTCCTGCGGTGGTGGCCGGTTCGGCGGGGGCGCCTGGGCGGACGGTGTTGGTGTTCCCGGGTCAGGGTTCGCAGTGGCTGGGGATGGGGCGGGAGTTGTTGGAGTCCTCGCCGGTGTTCGCCGCCAGGATCGAAGAGTGTGCCCGGGCTCTGGAGCCGTGGACGGACTGGGACTTGACGGCTGTTCTGCGCGGCGAGGCGGACCTGCTGGGCCGGGTGGATGTGGTCCAGCCGGCGAGCTTCGCCGTGATGGTCGCCCTGGCCGCCGTATGGGCGTCCGTCGGGGTCGTACCGGATGCGGTGGTCGGGCATTCGCAGGGTGAGATCGCGGCTGCGTGTGAGCCAGGCGCCGTTGGTGCCGTTCTACTCCACGGTCACCGGCGGCTGGGTGCGCGAGGCCGGCGTCCTCGACGGCGCCTACTGGTACCGCAACCTGCGTAGTCAGGTCCGCTTCGGACCGGCCATCGCTGCTCTGCTCTCCGAGGGTCACTCGGTGTTCGTCGAGTCCAGCGCTCACCCGGTCCTGGTGCAGCCGGTCAGCGAGATCGTGGACGAGGCGGGGACGGAGGCGGTCGTCACCGGCTCCCTG
>NZ_JOIU01000022.1 GCF_000720135.1 Streptomyces sp. NRRL S-1022
GCCACCGGGTGGCGCACAAGCCGCCAAGCACGCCGCCACCCGGGGCCGTTCCTTCCAACCGCAATCGAAAGGAACCACCATCATGGCCCACCACACCCCACCCCCGCCGAAGATCTGCCCGGCCTGCGACGGCTTCGCCTCCGTCGCCGTCACCCTCGGCGGCCGCGACCACCGTGGCCACCTGCGCACCATCACCGCCCACTGCCCGGCCTGCCAGGGCACCGGCACCGCCCGCCCCGCCCGCTGGCAGGGGGTGAACGCCTGATGCCCCGCCGCTGGAGCCTCGGAGTCGACCGCATCCTGTCCGACGGACTGGACGGCGACTACGACCGCCTGAAGAAGACCGCCAAAGCCCACCAGCTGCACGACACTGACCGGGCCGCCAAGCCCGGCCGCCACGGCCGCTCCTCCAACACCGCCGCGAGCGAGGACGCCAACACCCCGCAGAAGCGAGGTTGGCGCCGTTGACCCCGAAAGCCCTGCTCGACCCGACCACCCTCGGCGACCTGCTGAGGGTGGCTTCGGCCCCCGACTACACCCGCTGGCACGAGCAGATCCGCCGCAGCGGCGGCTGCGCCGACCCCATCCACCTGACCGGCTGGGTCCTGCATAAGGACAGGACGACCGGCGAGACCCTGCACCACTACTCCACCGAGACCGAGCCGGGCGGGCGCCTCCGCATCGCTTGCGGCAACCGCCGTGCCTCCCGCTGCCCGTCCTGCGCCTGGACCTACGCGGGCGACACCTACCACCTCATTCGCGCCGGCCTCGCCGGGGACGACCGCCGCGACATCCCCGCCACCGTCCGCGACCATCCTCGCGTCTTCGCCACCTTCACCGCCCCCTCGTTCGGCCGCGTGCACAACCGGCCTGACAGGGGCGTCTGCCGCTGCGGCACCCGTCACGGCGCCGACGATCCCGCACTCGGCACGGCCCTCGATCCGGAGTCGTACGACTACGCGGGCGCGGTGCTGTTCAACAACCACGCCGGACAGCTCTGGCAGCGCTTCACCAACCGGCTCCGTCGCGAGGTCGCCGCCCGCGCCGGCCTCTCACAGCGGGAGCTGAAGGAAGCCGCCCGGGTGTCCTACGGCAAGGTCGCCGAGTTCCAGAAGCGCGGCGCCCTGCACTTCCATGCCGTGATCCGGATCGACGGCCTCGACGGACCGGGCGCCCCGCCTCCAGCCTGGGCCACGGTCGAGCTCCTCGCCGACGCCATTCAGGCCGCTGCCGTCCACTCCTACACGTCGGTGTCGGTGCCCGCCGCTGGCGACCAGGCCGCCCGTACTTTCCGTTGGGGCACCCAGCTCGACGTCCGCCCCATCAAGGCCTTCGGAGACGGGTCCGACATCACCGAACAGGCCGTCGCCTCCTACGTCGCCAAGTACGCCACCAAGGCCGCCGAGAACACCGGCACCCTCGACCGCCGCATCGGCGAACTCTCCGAACTCGACCGCCACGGCGTCCCCGGCCACACCCGACACCTGATCGAAGCCTGCAAGCTGCTCGACCCGCTGTATCCGGACCGGCGCCTGTGGGCCTGGGCGCACATGCTCGGCTTCCGCGGCCACTTCTCCTCGAAGTCCCGCCGCTACTCGACCACCCTCGGCGCCCTCCGCCAGGCCCGCGCCGACTACCGCGCCGCGCAGGAACAGGCCGCCCTCGGCCTCGACGACCAGGAGCCGGACACCGTCCTGGTCCTCGCCGACTGGCAGTACGCCGGCCACGGCCACACCCCCGGCGAATCCGTCCTCGCCGCCACCATCGCCCGCGACCTCCAACTGAACCGCGAAACCGCCCGTGAGGCACTTGCCGCACTGCCACAGGAAGGGGAGTGGTGATCGTGGCGACACGTCTGCCTGACCGGTACCTGACGCCTGAGGACCTGGTCGAGCTGTTCGAGCTGCCCAGCGTCGAGACCGTCTACCAGTGGCGCCGCAAGCGCATCGGCCCCCGCGGCTTCCGTGTCGGCCGGCACCTCCGCTACGACCCCGAAGACGTCCGCGCCTGGGTGAAATCCCGTATGAAAGAAGGAGCCGCCGCGTAATGGCCGGACACGTCCAAGACCGTTGGTACAAGAGCGTCCCCGGCCCCGACGGCAAGACCGTCCGGGTCAAGACCGACCGATACGGCGTCGGCCACCGCTACCGCGCCCGGTACATCGCGCCTGACGGTTCCGAGAAATCCAAGAGCTTCCCGGACAAGCAGAAGCGCAAGGCGGACCAGTGGCTCGCCAACATCGAAGCGGACATGTCGCAGGGGCGATACATCGACCCAGCTGCGGGCTCCGTGACCTTCGGTGAGTACGCCAAGAAGTGGATGGCAGCACTCACCATCGACCCGGTGACCCGAGAGAGTGTCGAGATCCGTCTCCGGGTTCACGCCCTTCCGTATCTCGGTGATCGACCGATGGCCTCCTTCCGTCCCTCGCACCTGCGCATATGGATGCGGGAGCTAGAGGCCACGGGCCGCGCGGCGTCCTACCGGAGATCAATCTTCGCCAACGTGTCCGCCGTGTTCACGGCTGCCGTGGAGGACCGGATCATCGCCGAGAATCCCTGCCGGGCGCGCTCGGTCCGGGCGCCGTCCCTCGACGGGCGCAAGGTCAAGCCGTGGTCGGTCGAGCGTGTCATGGCCGTACACGATGCCCTGCCCGATGCCTACCGAGAGATGGTGTCCCTGGGGGCTGGGTGCGGCCTTCGGCAAGGCGAGATCTTCGGCCTGGCCCTCGAAGACGTCGACTTCCTCGGCGGTACCGTCCACGTCGTCCGGCAGGTCAAGCTCTTGCGCGGCACACAGGCGGTCTTCGGCCCGCCCAAGGGTGGCAAGGAACGGCGTGTGCCTCTGCCCGAGACGGTCGCCTTCGCGCTGGCCGCCCACATCACCAAGCATGAGCCGGTCGAGGTCACGCTGCCGTGGAAGACGCCGGACGGCCCGCCGGTGACGGCCTCGCTGCTGTTCTCCAACGCCCGGAACAGGGCGGTGGCCCTGCACCGCACCCGCTTCAACCGCTATGTGTGGCGCCCAGCCCTGACGGCCGCCGGCATCCCCCTCGGACGCGAGAACGGCATGCACGCCCTCCGCCACTTCTACGCGTCCGTGCTCCTGGACGCGGGGGAGAGCATCAAGGCGCTCAGTGAGTACCTCGGGCACCACGACCCGAGCTTCACTCTGCGGACGTACACACACCTCATGCCGAACAGCGAGGCGCGCACCCGGGCTGCCGTGGATCGCGTCTTCCGGGACCCCGACAGCACCGAGGACGGCCCGGTAACGGCCCAGGGGGAAAGTTAGGCCCCTGACCTGCACCGCAATCAGAACAGCCACAACTGACCGACCCCGCACGTCCGGAGCGCCCTTTCCCGCAGGGGGAAGGGCGCTTTCGCCGTGGGTGGCGTGGTGCGCGGGGGCGTCCAGGGGCCGGCCGGTCCCTCCGGTTCGCGGCGGCCGGGGGAGCCCGTCCTCACCCGCCGCCGGCGCCCGTCCCGGCCCACGCCGGGGGCCGGCCCGCGGTGAGCGCCTCGTACAGCGCCAGCAGTTCGTCGGCCGTCTCGCGGCCGGCGGGCAGCAGGGGTGCGCGGACCGGTCCCGCGGGCAGGCCGAGGCGGTTCAGCAGGGCCTTCGCGGTGACCGTGCCGGGCAGACCCGCCTCCATCACGGCCTCGGTCAACGTGGTAAGCGCCAGCTGGAGTGCCGTCGCCCGGCCGGTGTCGCCGGCGTCGAACGCGTCCAGGACCGCGGCGACCCGGTCGGGCACGGCGTTCGCGATCGTGCTCACACAGCCCGCCGCGCCGACCGCGTACAGCGCCAGGAGGTGCTCGTCGCAGCCCGCGTAGTACGCCAGCTCCGTCCGCGCCAGCACCTTCTGGGTACCGAGGAAGTCGTAGGAGCAGTCCTTGACGGCCACGATCCGCGGGTGCCGGGCGAGCCGGATGACGGTGTCCGGTGCGATGCGGGTGCCGGTGCGGCCCGGGATGTCGTAGAGCATCACCGGCAGCTCGCTCGCGTCGGCGACCTCCAGGAAGTGCGCGGCCACGGCCTCCTGCGGGGGCCGGCTGTAGTACGGCGTCACCACCAGGACGCCGTCGGCGCCCGCCTCGGCGGCCGCGAGCGCCAGCTCCACCGTGTGCCGGGTGTCGGACGTGCCCACGCCCGCGACCAGCGCGGCCCGGTCGCCGACCGCCTCCCGTACGGCCGTGACCAGCCGGGCCTTCTCCTCGTCCGTGGTGGTGGGCGACTCGCCCGTGGTGCCGCTGAGGACCAGGCCGTCGCAGCCCCGCGCCACCAGGTGCGCGGCCAGCCGCCGGGCACCGTCCAGGTCGAGGGCGCCCTCCTCGGTGAACGGCGTGATCATGGCGCAGAGCGTGCGGCCGAAAGGGGCGGCGTCGCGGGTACTCGTCATGGGAGTAGTCTCGGGGGCGCGACGATGAAGCTCTACTTAATTCTTCTACGTGATATCTGGAAGCATCACTGATCGATGAAGAGGTCCGGCCGGAGGCCCTGTGTCCAACTCGGCACCTGATGGGTCACTATGGCCGAAAGGGTCACCGACGTCAGGTCATGGGAGGCGCCATGAAGCTGGGCAAGGCACTGGCCACCGGAGTCGCCGAGGAACGGCCGCTCGCCCGCCTCGAACCCGAGGAGGAGCCGCGAAGCGCCGAGGAGACCGTCCGTGTGGAGGCGGACGCACCGGCCGAGCCGGTCCGTGAAGAGGTCCCGGCCGCCCGATGAGGCTGCGGCTCCCGGCGGAACACCCGACGGAGCCGCCGACCGGCTACAAGATCGCCCACCCGGTGCTGTCACAGGACGGCACCCGGGCCGGGTTCACCGGTGTGTCGCTCGGCGGCGCGCTGCCGTACGCCGTCCTCGACGACGCCTCCTGCGTCTACGGACTGCGTCACCGCCCGCCCGCGCGCCGGTGCGACTGCGGCTTCCACTGCGTGCACGACCGGGCCGCCGCCGAGGCACTGCTGTGCACCGCCGAGCACCGGGCGGCCGTCCTGCTGGAGGTCTCCGTCCTCGGCGCCTACATCCGCTTCGAACGCGGCTTCCGCTACGCCCGGCAGCGGGTGCGCACGGTCACGGCCGGCCCCTGCGGCTGCGGCGCAGGCGCCGTCGCACTGGCCGACGCCGGCTGGGGCCGGCCCGGCTGGCGGGCCCTGGCCCCCGCCTGCGCCGGCTGCCTGCGCGGACGGCCGTCCCTCCCGCTCGCCGGGTTCGCCCGGCTGGCCGGCCAGGGCCTCCGCGTGGTCGCGGGCGCCGGAGGTACGGGCGCCCCGCCGGGCCCGGCCGCCGGGTTGACGTCCGCCGCCGAGCCGGGTGTGCCCGAACTCGTCGCCGAGGCGGCCCTGTTGCAGGCGCGTCTCGACTGGTTCCAGTCCCAACTGGCGCGTCTCGGCGACCGCGGGAGCGGAGGCGCCGGGCAGGGGTGAGGACCCCCGGGGCCGGGTACCCGGACGTTCCGCACAGAGAGGAGGCGGACACCGTGACCGTGACCTCGCACACCCGGCCCGCGGCCGACGCGCACCCCTCCACGGGCGAACTCGTCAGCCGGGCCACCGAGCAGCTCTCCCGGCTGCTGCGGCAGGAGATCGCCCTCGCCAAGGAGGAGCTGGCCCGCAAGGGCCGCCGGGCCGGACGCGGCGGCGGGCTGCTGGGCGCCGCCGGCGCCGTCGGCTACGTCGGGCTGATCACCCTGGCCGGAGCGGCCACCGCCGCCCTCTGTCTGGCGCTGCCCGTGTGGGCGGCGGCGCTCGTCGTGGCCGTGGTGTTCTTCGCCGTGGCCGGCCTGCTGGCCGCGACCGGACGCGCCCAGCTGCGCCGCGCCGCCCCGCCCGCGCCGGAGGAGACGCTCGGCAGTGTCAGGGCGGACCTCGACGCCATCAGGGAAAGGGCACACCGATGACGCACAGGAAGCCGCACGGCACGGGCGCCAAGGGCCCCGACGAGCTGCGGCAGCAGATCGAGCACACCCGCGACCAGCTGGGCGACACCGTCGCCCAGCTGGTCGGCCGTGCCGATGTGAAGGGCCGGGCCCGCGCCCGGGCCGCCGACCTGAGGGACAAGGCCGGTGCCATGACCGTCCAGCTGCGCGTCGGCGCCGCCCAGGCGGGGCACGGCGTGCAGGACCGCGCGGCGAAGGCGGGGCACCTGGTGCAGGACCGCGCCACGCGGGCCGGTCACACCGCGCAGGAACGGATGGCGAAGGCCGGCCACCTGGTGCAGGAGCGGGCCGGCCACGGCCGGCACACCCTCCAGGACCGGGCCGTCCACGCCGGGCAGGCCATGGAGCACGACGTGCGGGTGCCGCGCCCGGTGCGCTACGTCGTGGGTGCCGCGCGGCGGCATCCGCGGCCGGCGCTGGTCCTGGGCGCGGCGGGCGCCGTCGTCGTCGGCGCCGCCGTGGTCTGGCGCCGGATCGACCGCGGGCGGTGACACCGCGGCGGCGGGACCGGCCGGACGCCGTCCGGCCGGTCCCGCCGCAGGGTCACGGACGGAACCGCAGCACCTGCGGGTCGTGGTCGCTGATCTGGTCGTGGAACTCCGCGTTGATGTGCACGCTGTCGTAGTCGAAGTCGCAGCCGCGGCGGATCGCCGGGCTGATCAGGATCTGGTCCAGGACCTGCTGGTTGCCCTGGTAGTCGTAGCTGTAACGCTCGCTCCTGGGCAGCGACTTGATCGCCGACCACAGCTCGCCGTCACCTTCGAGGATCTGCGCGGTGCCGGAGAACTCGAAGTCGTTCATGTCGCCGAGCGCGATGACGTCCGCGTTCTTCTGTACGGACAGGATGTCCTTGACGAACGCGTTCACCACGGTCGCCTGGGCGTGCCGCTGGATCTCCGAGCTGCGCACCGGCGGCTGGTACTGCGAGGTCAGCCCCTGGTCGCCGCCCTTGGAGTTGAGGTGGTTGGCGATCACGAACACGGTCTTGCCGCGGAAGACGAACTCGCCCGCGAGCGGCTTGCGGCTGTTGTTCCAAGCCGCGTTCGCCGGGTCGATCCGGCCCGGGGAGAGCGTCAGCTGCGCCTTGCCGTGCACCTTGGTGACGCCGACCGCGGTGGTCGAGTCGCCGCCCGCGCGGTCCACGAAGGACACCCGCTCCGGGTTGAACAGGAACACCTGGCGGATGTTGCCGCCGGGCTCGCCGCCGTCCTGGTCGTTGACCGGGTTGACCGAGCGCCACTGGTACGTGGGGCCGCCCGCCGCGGCGATCGCGTCGATCAGCTTGGTCACCGTCTGGTCCGCGTCGACCGTGCCGTCGTCCTTGGCGCCGTTGTTGTCCTGGATCTCCTCCAGCGACACGATGTCGGGCGACTGGAGGTTGTGCACGATCGCGGAGGCGTGCTGGTCGAAGGTGGCGTCCGACGGGTCGAGGTTCTCCACGTTGTACGTCGCCACCGCCAGCTCGCGGCCCGACTGCTTCCGCGTCGTCTCGCGCTCCAGGCCACCGCCGCGCAGCGTGCCGAGCTTGCTCGCGACGAGGGTGTAGCCGCCGAACTGGTTGAAGTCCAGCGGGCCGGTGGTGGTGCCCTCCAGGGTGTCGCCGACGTCCGCCTTCGGGAAGTCGGCGGTGGCGCCCAGCGACTGGATCTGGAGCCGGCCGGTGTTCTGCGAGTCGTACGAACCGTAGACCGTGCCGCCCCGGCGGCTGCGGTGCTCCCACGGCTTCACGGTGACCCACAGCTCGCTGTACGGGTCGGTCGCGGTGACCACGCGGGCGTCGGCGACCTGGACGTTCATGCCCTCAAGGGACTCGTAGTAGTCCAGGGCGTACGCCGACGGGTCCAGGGGGAGGCCGTTGACCGAGTTGGCCGCTGCCGCGTCGCCCTGCGGGGCGTACGCGTCCGGCACCGCGTCCTCGTCGACGACGACCGGCGCCGGCACCGGGTTGCCGGTGGAGACGGTGGTGACGGCCGGCTTGGTGATCTCCGTGACCGACTGGTTGCCGGAGGAGGCGCCGCCCGGCACGAACTCCGAGACCGTTCCGCTGACCGTCACCGCGTCGCCGACCGCGACCTTGGGCGCGGAGCTGGTGAAGACGAACACGCCCTCACTGGTGGCCGGGTTGTCGTCCGGGGTCGGGTCCTGGAGCCAGAAGCCCTTGGACGAGCCGTACGTGCGCGTGGCCGTGACGACGCCGGGCACGTCCGTCACCTTCTGCCCGGCGAAGGGGGACACCCGGGTCGTGCCCTGGATGTCGTGGACGCGCACCGAGTCGGCGTGCGCGGGCGTGGGGAGGACGACTATCTGGCTGACCGCCGCCGCGCTGCAGACGGTGGCGACGGTGAGCGCGGCGAGGCGCGCGGAAGACCTGCTCGGCAAGGGATCCCTCCGGGGACGTGACGATGCGCCGGGACGAGGGTGGAACGGGAGCGTGCGGGGCCGGTAGCCCTCTGTGACACGCGTAGAGCCGAGTGAACAGTTGTCCCCCCAACTTCTACGCGCGTCAATCTCCTGCCTGGCCCGGGGAGTTGTCAAGGTTTCGGCCAGGTACGGCTGCTTACGGGGAGATGAACCGGGCGGCATAGGTGGAAATCCGTCTAGGCTGAGCGGCTGAGCCCGTTCACGGTCCGAGGAGAACCAGCCGATGTCAGACAGCTCCCCCCTGCCGCCCGTACGGCTGCACCCCGAAGCGGAGCTGGCGCGTGCCGCGCTGTCCACGCCGTTGCTGTCCCGGGCCGCCCGCCTCGCCCGCTGGGCCGGGCCCGACACCCGCGTGGACGCCGGCGGCGGGCTGGCCGAGGAACAGCTGCCGGCCGCCGCCGAACTGCTCGGACTGACCGGCGACGACGCCGCCGCGTACACCAGTGAGGCCTGGCGGGTCGCGGTGGACACCGGCCTGGTGGAGATCGTGGACGAGGAGGCCGGCACCGTCCGGACGGGGGAGGAGCTGAAGCTGCTCACCGGCGGCTCCCCACGGGACGTGCTCACTGTGTGGCTCGCCGCCCTGGAGACCGTCCTCGCCGACGCGGCCGTCCCCGATCTGGACGACCTGGCCGACGCCCTCGACGACGGCGGAGAGGTCGATTTCTCGTCACTCGACTGGGACCCGGAGGCCGAGGCGGAGTTCCTCGACGGCGTCCTCGGCAACCTCTACCTGCTGACCGTCAGTGAGGACGGCGCCGGCGACGGACCCGTCCCGCTGCCCGCCCTGGCCGCCTCCATGCTCGTACCCGACGACATGGGCGAGCCCACCAACGACGTCCTGGAGCAGGTCTCCGACGCCATGATGCGGCTGGACGACCAGTTCCGCGCGCTGGAGCCGGTCGGGCTCGTGGCCTACCAGCCGGTGGACGAGGCGCTGATGGCCGACGCCGAGGAGGAGCCGGCCGCGCCGGTGGACGACACCGACGTCTCCCGCTACGGCATGGTCCGGCTCACCCCGCTCGGCGCGTACGGGCTGCGGGCGCGGCTGCTGGAGGCCGGGTTCGACGCGCCGGCCGTCGGGGAGCTCGCCGACAAGGGCGCGGACGCGCTGCTCGACGGCACCGCCCGGTTCGGCCGGTCCGCCGCCCGGGCCGAGACCGAGCAGTGGCTCGCCCGCCGCGAACCGCTCGCCGCCGCACGCGAGTTGCTGGCGGCGGCCCGCGGCGCGGACGCCGGGGCCCCGCTGCGCCGGCTGCGCTGCCAGCAGGCGCTGTCGCTGGTGGGCGCCGAGGCCGAACCCGCGCTGCGGGAGGTGCTGGACGACCCCGAACTCGGCGGGCTCGCCCGGGTGTGGCTGAGCGAGCGGGGCGCCGCCGGGGTGCCGGCACCGTCCCAGGAGCTGGTGTTCTGGCTGACCGTCGACACGCTCGCCGCCCAGCTGGCCGCCGAGGGCAACTCCGAGGAACTGCAGGCCCTGGTGGAGGGGCTGGCCGCCCAGCACAGCGGCTTCTTCGCGGCGGCCTGGCGGGTGGAGCACCCGGCCACCGCCGAGGTGCTGGACGCGATGGGCCGGCTGCACCCGGACAAGAAGGTCGCCAAGGAGGCCCGCAAGGCCGCGTTCAAGGCCCGCTCCCAGCAAGGCGGGTGAGCACTGCCGGGTGAGCACTGCCCGGGGAGCGTTGCCGGGCGAGCGAGTGGCTGCGGCGGGCCGGTCCTGCGCGCGTCCCGGTGGATGACCCGGGCGGCGCGTGGCCGGTGCTTGGGACGGCCATGGGGTGCCGCATACGGGTTCATGGAACAGGCGCCCTGGTGGTGGTCCGGCGTTCAACTCCCGTTCACGGCCGGGCGGGAGCGTGTGCGCCGAACCGAGGCCCCCCACCCTCACGGCACTGCCACCTCGTCACAGGAGACACCATGTCGCTCACCCGCAGGGACTTCGCCAGGAATTCCGCGATCACCGGTGCCGGGGTCGCGCTGGCGGGCAGCGTCGGCGCCCTCGCCACCGCGCCGAACGCCCTTGCCGCCACGGACACCGAGAGCGCCGGGGCCGAGTCCGCCCACGGGGGCCACCACGGCGTCGGCTACGGCCCGCTCGTCCCGGACCCGGCCGGCATCCTCGCCCTGCCCGCCGGCTTCGCGTACCGCGTCATCACCTACAGCGGCCGGACCAAGCTGGAGTCCGGCGAGTTCACCCCGTCCAACCACGACGGCACCGCCACCTTCGCCGGTCCGCGCGGCACCACCCTGCTCGTCAACAACCACGAGCTGGCCGGTGCCCGCGCCCAGTGGCCGCACCCGGTGCCGCTCACCGAGGGCCTGGTCTACGACCCGGCGGCGGCCGGCGGCTGCACGGTGGTCGAGGTCCGCCGCGGCGGCGAGGTCGCCGAGTGGGTCGGCATCGCCGGCACCGCCACCAACTGCGCCGGTGGCAGCACCCCGTGGGGCACCTGGCTGACCTGCGAGGAGACCGAGGACAAGGCCGGCAAGAACGGCTTCACCAAGGACCACGGCTACGTCTTCGAGGTCGACCCCGAGGACCGCCGCGCCAACCGCGACCCCAAGCCGGTCAAGGCCCTGGGCCGCTACGCCCACGAGGCCGTCGTCGTCGACCCCCGGCGCGGCCACCTCTACCTCACCGAGGACGCCTCCGGCCCGAACGGCCTGTTCTACCGCTGGACCCCGCCGGAGGGCTTCCGCCACGGCCGCGGCAGGCTGCGCGCCCTCGCCGACGACGCGGGCGTGCTCCAGGCGTTCAAGTGCTTCGACTCCGGCGGCCAGTTCGTGGACGACCTCTCCCGCGCCACCAAGGCCGGCACCGTCTACGGCGTCGACTGGGTGGACGTCCCCGACCGCGACGCCAGGACCGTCTCGGTGCGCAAGCAGTTCACCGACGGCCAGGTCACCCGCGCCCGCAAGCTGGAGGGCATGTGGTGGGGCGACGGCGGCGTCTACGTCGTCTCCTCCTTCGCCCGCCAGGAGAGCCCGGTCCAGCACGACGGCCAGGTCTGGTTCTACGACCCCAAGCGCCGCACCCTGACCCTGAAGGTGCTGTTCGGCGTCAACCCGGACCCGGCGCAGGACGGCGCATTCGACGGCCCGGACAACATCACCGTCTCCCCGTACGGCGGCCTGGTCATCGCCGAGGACGGCGAGGGCGTCCAGCACCTGTTCGGCGCCACCGAGAGCGGCCGGACGTACCCGATCGCCCGCAACGAGCTGAACATCGGCACCGCCGAGGAGCCCGAGTACAGCGAGTTCACCGGCGTCACGTTCTCGCCCGACGGCAGGACCCTGTTCGCCAACATCCAGACGCCCGGCATCATGCTCGCCATCACCGGTCCCTGGAAGCGTCAGCAGCGCGGCTGAATCCCGTCCGGCGATCAATTCGCTCGCCCGTCCCGCGGCCCCCACCTCGGAACCGGCCCTGGCTCGTCTGACCGGCCGCCCCCGGCCCGTCCCGGCCTAGGATACGGAGAGCGTCCCCGGTCGGAGGAGTGGGTGGATGACGCAGGGCAGGCCCATGCGCGCGGACGCTCGGCGCAACTACGAGCGGCTGCTGAAGGTGGCGGCGGATGCCTTCGCCGAGCACGGGGAGAACGCGTCGCTCGACGACATCGCCAAGCGAGCGGGCGTCGGCTCCGGCACGCTGTACCGGCACTTCCCGACCCGGCGGGCGCTGCTGGAGGCGGCGTACGTGGACCGGGTCGAGGCGCTGGGGGTGCGGGCCGACGAGCTGGCCGCCCGGCTGCCGCCGGGCGAGGCGCTCATGGAGTGGCTGTACGAGCTGGCGGTCCGCACGCTCCAGGTGCGGGGGATGAAGGCGCTGCTCAGCTCGGCGGTGACGGACGACGGCGGGGCGGCGGCGCTGACGGTGTGCGGGACCGTGGTGAAGGGGGCCGCGGGCCGGCTGGTGGTGGCGGCGCAGGCGGAGGGGACGCTGCGCCGGGACCTGGAGCCGGTGGAGGTACTGCGGCTGGCGCACGGGGTGGCGACGGCGGCCGAGCTGGCGGGGGCGGGCGAGCGGGAGATCCGGCGCTACCTGGGACTCCTGGCGGAGGGCATCCGCTGCGGCTGAGGCGCTTGCCGGGCCCCGGCCGGCCGGGGCCGGGCGGGGGCGGGGGCGCTCACCCGCGCCGGCGGCGTGCCGCCGCGCCCGCCCGTGCCGCCCCGCCCCCGCGGCTGCTCGTGGTCGTGGTCACAGGGCCCGGGCGCCCGGGTCCGCCATGTTGCGGACCGTGCGGGCCTTGACGAAGGAGCCCAGGGCCGTCATGTCCCACTCGCCGGAGAACTGGCGGACGAGCTTGGCCATCAGGACGCCGGTCTGGGGCTCGGCGCCGGTGAGGTCGAAGCGGACCAGTTCCTCGCCGGTGGCCGCGTCGACCAGCCGGCAGTAGGCCTTGGCGACCTCGGTGAACTTCTGGCCGGAGAAGGAGTTGACCGTGAAGACCAGGCCGGTGACCTCCTGCGGGAGCCGGCCGAGGTCGACCACGATCACCTCGTCGTCCCCGCCGCCCTCACCGGTGAGGTTGTCACCCGAGTGCTTGACCGCGCCGTTCAGGATCGACAGCTTGCCGAAGTAGCAGCTGTCGATGTGGTTGCGCTGCGGGCCGTAGGCGATGACCGAGGCGTCCAGGTCGATGTCCTTGCCCCGGAACGCGGGCTCCCAGCCGAGCCCCATCCGCACCTGGGAGAGCAGCGGTCGGCCACCCTTGACGAGGGACACGGTCTGGTTCTTCTGCAGGCTGACCCGGCCCTTGTCCAGGTTGACCTTCCCGGCGCCCGGCGCGGGGGCGGGCGCCGGCGCCGCCGGCCGCGGCGGGGCAGCGGTCGGCTGCGGCGGGGCAGCGGGGGGCACCGGGGCCGCGGGGGCGACCGGGGCGGCCGGGGCCGCGGCCGGCTCCTCCACCGTCACGCCGAAGTCGGTCGCGATGCCCGCGAGCCCGTTCGCGTACCCCTGTCCGACGGCCCGGGCCTTCCACTGGCCGGCCCGGCGGTAGATCTCCACGACCACCAGCGCGGTCTCGGTGCCGAGCTGCGGCGGGGTGAACGTCGCCAGCACGGTCCCGCCGTCCGCGTCCCGGATCGTGGCCGTCGGCTCGATGCCCTGGAAGGTCTGGCCGGCCGCGTCCGGGCTGGCCGTGACGACGATCTTCTCGATCTCCGCCGGCACGGCGGCGGTGTCCACCGTGACCGCGTCCGGGGCCGTACCGCCACCCGACCGGTAGGTCACACCGGGGCCGTTCGGCTGGTTGTAGAAGATGAAGTCGTCGTCGGAGCGCACCTTGCCGTCGCCGGTGAGCAGCAGGCCCGACACGTCGAGCCGCACCGGGGCGGAGACGTCCACCGTCACGCGAGCGGCCGGGAGAGGGATGTTCGAGCCAGGGGTCATAGCTGTCATGCCGGGTGAACGAACGGCACCGCTTTACCGTTCCCTTACCGGCCGAACGGGTCCCGCCCGCCCGCCGGACGGCCTACGGCACCACCACGATCTTCCGACCCACCCCCGCCGCGAACTGCTCCAGCGCCTGCGGGTACCGCTCCAGCGGGAGCCGGTCGCTGATGAAGACGCCCGGGTCCAGCACCCCGTTCGCGAACAGTTCCGCCGCCCGCTCGAAGCTGTGCAGCACCGCCATGGACCCGGTGATCGTGATCTCCTGGTTGTAGATCCGGTACGGGTCGATCGTCACCCGCGTCGCGTAGTCGGCCACCCCGAACTGCAGGAACGTGCCGGCCTTGGCGACCCGGTCCAGGCCGTCCTGGATCGCCGCCGCGTTGCCGGTGGCGTCCACCACCACGTCCCAGCCCCGCGGCCGGTCCAGCTCGTCCGCGCTGCCCGCCGCGCCCGACACGCCGAGCAGCCGGGCCGTCTCCAGACGGGCCGGGTTCACGTCGACCACGTCCACGCTCGCCGCGCCGGTCCGCTTGGCCAGCTCCAGCATCATCAGGCCCATGGTCCCGGAGCCGTAGATCAGCACGTGCGCGCCGAGGCGGGCGCGCAGCACGTCGTAGCCGCGCACCGCGCAGGACAGCGGCTCCACCAGGGCCGCGTCCTCGGTGCGCACGTGCTCGGGCAGCTTCACGCAGTTGGCGACCGGGGCGAGCGCGTAGCGCGCCGCGCCGCCCGCCGTCGTCACGCCGATCGCGGCCCACCGCTCGCACAGGTTGTTGTGGCCGGTGCGGCAGTACCGGCACTCGTGGCAGTACAGGGACGGGTCGACGGCCACCCGGTCGCCGACGGACACCTCGGTGACCCGGGTGCCGACCCCGACGACCTCGCCCGCGAACTCGTGCCCGGGCACGAGGGGCAGCTTGGGCGCGAACTCGCCCTGGAGGATGTGCAGATCCGTGCCGCACAGCCCGCAGGCCGCCACCTCGACGACGACCTCGCGCGGGCCCGGCGTCGGGTCCGGGACCTCGGTGACGACGGCACGGCCCACGGACTCGATGACGGCGGCCTTCATTTCACGGCTCCCAACGACAGGCCCTGGACCAGCTTGTCCTGGGCGGCGAACCCCGCGGCGAGCACCGGCAGGGAGATGACGAGCGACGCGGCGCACACCTTGGCCAGGAACAGGCCCTGGCTGGTGATGAAACCGGTCAGGAAGACGGGGGCGGTCTCGGCGACCACGCCCGTCAGCACCCGGGCGAAGAGCAGTTCGTTCCAGCTGAAGATGAAGCAGATCAGGGCCGTGGCGGCGATGCCGGGCAGGGCGATCGGGGCGACCACGCGCGCGAGGACCGTCGGCAGCCGGGCGCCGTCCACCCGCGCCGCCTCGATGACGGCGACCGGCACCTCGGCGAGGAACGACTGCATCATCCACACCGCGATCGGCAGGTTCATGGAGGTGTAGAGGACGACCAGCAGCCAGATGTCGTCGAGCGTCCCGGTGTTCCTGGCGAACAGGTAGACCGGCAGCAGGCCCGCCACGGCCGGCAGCATCTTCGTGGAGAGGAAGAAGAACAGGACGTCCGTCCACTTCTTCACCGGCCGGATCGACAGCGCGTAGGCGGCCGGCAGGGCCAGCAGGAGGACGAGCAGGGTCGAGGCCACCGACGCGACCGCGGAGTTGACCAGCGCGGGCCAGGGGCTCGCCCCGCCGCCGGTGCCGAAGAACTCGCGGTAGCCGTCGAGGGTCAGGGAGGCGGTGAAGGACGGCGGGTTCGTCGCCGCGTCCGCCTCGGAGTGGAAGGACGTCAGGGCCATCCAGGCGACGGGCAGGAAGAAGACGATTCCGGCCAGCCAGGCCACCAGGCCGAGCCCGCCCCGGCGCAGCGCGTTCATGCGCGGGACACCTCCTCGCGGAACAGGGACGACACCACGCGCAGGGCGAAGGTCGCGATGACGATCGAGCCGATGACCACCAGGACGCCGGCGGCCGAGGCCAGGCCGTTCTCGTGGGCCTGGTAGAAGCTCTGGTAGACGGTGTACGGCAGATTGGCGGTGCCCAGGCCGCCGGACGTGATCGTGAAGACCGCGTCGAAGTTCTGGACGATGTAGATCGAGCCAAGCAGCGCGCCCAGTTCCAGGTAGCGGCGCAGGTGGGGCAGGGTCAGATGGCGGAAGATCTGCCAGTCGCCCGCGCCGTCCACCCGGGCGGCCTCGATCTGCTGCTGGTCCCGGCTCTGCAGTCCGGCCAGCAGGATGAGCATCATGAACGGGGTCCACTGCCACACCAGGGAGGCCTCGACCGCGAGCAGCGGGGTGCGCGAGACCCAGTCCGGCTGTGGGCCGCCCACATAGTGCAACAACCCGTTGAGCAAGCCGTACTCGGGGTTGTAGAGCACATGCTTCCAGAGCAGGGCGGCGGCCACCGGCACCACCAGGAAGGGCGCGATGAGCAGGGTGCGGACGATGCCCCGGCCGCGGAACCGCCGGTCCAGCAGCAGCGCCAGCGCGAGGCCCAGGACCAGGCTGGCGAGCACGACCGCCGCCGTGAGCAGCACGGTCGTCCACACCGAGTGGCGCAGGTCCGCGTCGGTCAGCACCTGGCGGTAGTTGTCCAGGCCGGTGAAGTGCCGCGCCTTGGGGTAGAGGGCGTTCCAGTCGAAGAAGGAGATCACCAGCGTGGCCACGAACGGCAGCTGGGTCACCACGATCATGAAGACGAGGGCGGGCAGCAGCGGGGCCCGGGTGGCCCAGGCGCGCAGCCGGGCCGGGGGCCGCCTGACCGTCCGTTCGGGGGTGGCCGCGAGGGGGGCCGTGGTCGTCGCTGTCATCGTCCCTCGTACTCCTCGGAGATCTTCTCGGCGAGCGCCTGTGATTTCTTCAGGGCCGAGTCGACGGACCGGCGTCCGGCGATGGCCGCGCTGATCTCCTGGGAGACCCTGGTGCCGAGGTCGGTGAACTCGGGGATGCCGACGAACTGGATGCCGGGTGCGGGCCGCGGCTGCACGCCGGGGTCGTCCGGCCGGGCGCTCTCGATGGCCTCCTTGGTCATCTCCTGGAACGCGGCGGCCGATCTCCGGTAGTCGGCGTCGGCGTAGGTCGAGGCCCGTTTGCCGGCCGGGACGTTCGACCAGCCGCTGGTCTCGCCGACCAGCTGCTCGTAGCCCTTGCCCGACGCCCAGGAGACGAACTTCCAGGCCTTGTCGGGATTGCGGGAGGCCTGCTGGATGCCCCAGGCCCAGGTGTAGAGCCAGCCGGAGGACGCGGTGCGCTCGACGGGGGCGGGGGCGTAGCCGAGCCTGCCCTTGACCGGGGAGCCGGGCGCCTCCAGCAGTCCGGCCGCGGAGGTGGCGTCGTACCACATGGCGACCTTGCCCTGGGTCATGTTGTTCAGGCACTCGGCGAAGCCGGACTGGGCGGCGCCGGACTCGCCGTGTTCGCGGACCAGGCCGACGTAGAACTTCGTCGCCCGCTCGAAGGCGGGGGAGTCCAGCCGTGCCTTCCAGTCCTTGTCGAACCAGGTGCCGCCGAAGGTGTTCACGACCGTCGTGAGCGGGGCCATCAGCTCGCCCCAGCCGGGCAGCCCGCGCAGGCAGATGCCCCGCATGCCGGGCCGGGCGCCGTCCGCCTTCGCGGCCAGGCCGGCGACCTGCCGCCAGGTGGGACGGGCGGGCATGGTCAGGCCCTTCGCCGCGAACACGTCCTTGCGGTACATGAGGAAGGACGACTCGCCGTAGAACGGCTGCCCGTAGAGCTTGCCGTCGTCCGCGGTGAGGGACTGGCGCATCGGTTTCAGCACGTCCTGCTCGTCGTACGACGGGTCCTTCGCCACGTACGAGTCCATCTCGTGCAGCCAGCCGTTGCGGGCGTAGATCGGTATCTCGTAGTTGGACAGGGTGGCCACGTCGTACTGGCCGGCCTGGTTGGCGAAGTCCTGGCTGATCTTGTCGCGGACGTCGTTCTCGGGCAGGACCGTGAAGTTGACCTTGATGCCGGTGTCCTTGGTGAAGTGGGCGGCGGTCAGCTTCTGCAGCTCGGTCATCTGGGGGTTGTTGACCATCAGCACGTTGATGGAGTCGCCG
This sequence comes from Streptomyces sp. NRRL S-1022, assembly GCF_000720135.1. Lineage (GTDB taxonomy): Bacteria > Actinomycetota > Actinomycetes > Streptomycetales > Streptomycetaceae > Streptomyces. The sequence goes on from NZ_JOIU01000022.1 coordinate 17,837, forward strand.
CCGGAACCGGTCCCGCCGGCGCCGGCCCAGCAGCCGGAGAGCAGCGGGGCGAGCAGCGTCCCTGCGGCGGCCAGGGCGAGCGTGGCTCGCGGCCTCCGTCGGCTCGGGGTGCGCATGGATCGCTCCTGGAGGTATGGGGAGTAAGGGGACATAAGGGGCGCTCGGAGGTGCGGAACGCCCCGGGGAGAAGCGGGAGTCGGACGATCAGACCCGGATGACCTGCGGGCCCAGCAGGGAGTAGCGGTGGGCCTCGGCGGCCGGGAGCAGGGTGCTGGTCACGATCGCCTCCAGCGCGCCGGGCTCGGCGAACCGGCAGAAGCTGACCGCGCCGAACTTGGTGTGCACCCCCGCGAAGACCGTGCGGCGGGCGGCCCGCACGGCCTGCGCCTTGACCTCGCCGACGGCCGGGTCGGGGGTGGTCAGGCCGTGCTCGCGGGTGATGCCGTTGGCCCCGATGTAGGCCAGGTCGATCACGAACCCGGCCAGCATCTTCGTCGTCCAGTGGTCGACGGTGGCCAGGGTGCCCGGGCGGATCCGGCCGCCGAGCAGGAGGACGGAGACGTGGTCGGCCTCCGCCAGGGCGCCGGCGACCGGCAGGGACGCGGTGACCACGGTCAGCGGCCGGTCCCGGGGCAGTGCCTCGGCGATGAGCTGCGGGGTGAAGCCCTCGTCGACGAAGACGGTCTCGGCGTCCCCGAGCAGCTCGGCCGCCGCGGCGGCGATCCGGCGCTTCTCGGGCACGTGGCTGGTGGCGCGGAAGGCGAGCGTCGTCTCGAAGCCGGCGCTCTCCACCGGGTAGGCGCCGCCGTGGGTGCGGCGGAGCAGGCCGTGGTCCTCCAGGGCGCGCAGGTCGCGCCGGACGGTCTCCTTGGCCACGTCCAGGGCGGCGGCGAGCGCGGTGACGTCCACCGAGCCGGTGGCGCGGGCGGCCCGCACGATCTCGCGCCGGCGTTCCTCCGCCGTCCTGGTGGTCATGTGCGTCACCCGCTTCCCTGTGGCACTGCCCGTTCGGGCCCATGGGGGAAGTTCTACCGCCGGTGCGCGCCGCTGACCAGGCCTGTTGCGGGCCCGCTTGTGCCCGCTTCGCGGGGGCCGTGCCCGGCGCGGACCTGCGCGGCCGTCCGGGGCCGGGTGGGACCGGGCACCGCGGATGCCCGGACACGGCGGCGGGCGGGCCCGTTCGGTGCCCGCCCGCGCGCGTGGACGGTCGTTTCCGGCCGTCGGGAGCCGCCCGGGGCCCGGGGAGGCTCAGTAGGGCCAGATGGGCGGGTCGTTGACGAAGTGCCCGCCGAGGTGCCCGTGGGCCGGGTTGTCCGGGTCCAGCTCGCCCTGCTCGGCGATCAGCTTCGCGGCGTACGGCTCGGAGTCGTCCCGCGGCTCGTAACCCAGGGCCCGCGCGGTGCTCAGGTCCCACCACAGGCGGGTGTTGGCGGAGGAGCCGTAGACGACCGTGTGGCCGACCCCTTCGGCGGTCAGGGCCGCGTGGAAGAGGCGGGCGCCGTCGGCCGGGCTCATCCACACCGAGAGCATGCGGACGCTGGTGGGCTCCGGGAAGCAGGAGCCGATGCGCACGGAGACGGTCTCCAGGCCGTGCTTGTCCCAGTAGAGCTGGGCCAGGTCCTCGCCGAACGACTTCGACAATCCGTAGAAGGTGTCCGGGCGGCGCGGGGTGTCGACGGGGATCGGCGGCTCGCCCGCGCGCGGGGCCGGGGTGAAACCCACGGCGTGGTTGGAGGAGGCGAAGACGATCCGCGGCACGCCCTCCTGGCGGGCGGCCTCGTACAGGTTGTAGGTGCCCTCGATGTTGGACTTCAGGATCTTCTCGAAGGGTGCCTCCAGGGAGATCCCCGCCAGGTGCAGGACCGCGTCCACGCCCCGTACGGCCTCGCGCACCGCCTCCCGGTCGCCGAGGTCGGCGACGATCGCGTCCGGCTCGCCCTCGACGGGCCGCACGTCGAACAGGCGCAGCGTGTAGCCGTACTCCGGCAGCAGGGACCGCATCAGGGTGCCGAGCCCGCCGGCGGCACCGGTGAGCAGGATCGTGCGGGGAGCGGGCATCCTTCGATCTCCTTGAGGTCCTCGACGGCCGTGTGCATGGACAGCATTCACATGCGTGGACACGCTAGGGAGCCGCCGCGCGCCTCGTCAAGTGTGCCCTGACACGCGGAAATCCGCTGCCCTGTTGCCCGTTCGCGCGCTTGACCCGCTCCGACGGCGGCCCGTAGCGTGAAGTTGTTCAGAGATATAGACGCCGATCAGAAGCATGCACCGACAGGGAGCGCCCGTGACGCCAGCCCCTCTCGCCGCCCGGCTCCGCGACCCGAGCGGGCCGCTCTTCTTCCCCGTCACGGCCTACGGCCCCGACGGTTCACTGGACCCGGACGTCTACCGCACCCATGTGCGCCGCGGTGTCGCGGCCGGTGCCGCCGCCGTCTTCGCCTGCTGCGGCACCGGGGAGTTCCACGCGCTGCTGCCCGAGGAGTTCGAGACCTCGGTCCGGGCGGCCGTCGAGGCGGCCGAGGGGCGCGTCCCGGTCGTCGCGGGCGCCGGTTACGGTACCGCGCTCGCCGTCCGCTACGCGCGCCTCGCCGCGGACGCGGGCGCCGACGGCCTCCTCGCCATGCCGCCGTACCTCGTGCGGGCCGGGCAGGAGGGCCTGCTGCGGCACTACCGGAAGATCGCCGCGGCCACCGGCCTGCCGGTGATCGTCTACCAGCGCGACAACGCCGTCTTCACCCCGCGGACCGTGGTCGAACTGGCCCGCACCGAGGGCGTCATCGGCCTCAAGGACGGCCTCGGCGACCTCGACCTCATGCAGCGCGTCGTCAGCGCCGTCCGCACCGAGGTCCCCGGCGACTTCCTGTACTTCAACGGGCTGCCCACCGCCGAGCAGACCCAGCTCGCCTACCGCGCCCTCGGCATCACCCTGTACTCCTCGGCGGTGTTCTGCTTCGCGCCGGAGATCGCGCTCGCCTTCCACCGTGCCCTGGAGACCGGCGACCTGCCTCTCGCGCACCGCCTCCTGGACGGCTTCTACCGCCCGTTCGTGGAACTGCGCGCCCAGGGCCGCGGGTACGCCGTCTCCCTGGTCAAGGCCGGGGTGCGGCTGCGCGGCCTGGACGTCGGCGAGGTCCGGCCCCCGCTGCACGAGCCGGCCGAGGAGCACGTCGAACAGCTCGCCCGGCTGATCGAGCGCGGCTACGCCCTGCTGGAGGAGGACGCGTGAAGGCATCGGCGTTCGTCTACCCCTGGGACGTCAACGGCGACCCCGGGGCCTCCGCGCGCATCGCCGGACTCGGCGTCGAGCAGGTCACCCTCGCCGCCGCCTACCACTCCACCCGCGCGCTGACCCCGCGCCACCCCCGCCACCGCATCGTCACCGCCGAGTACGCGGCCGTGCTCTACCCGCCGGGCGACCGCTGGGCGGGCCGCGGCCTGCGGCCCCACCCCGCCGGCCGCTGGGCCCCCGGCGACGCCTACGGCGAGGCCGCCGAAGCGCTCGCCGCGGCCGGCCTGGAGGTGCACACCTGGGTCGTCCTCGCCCACAACTCCCGCCTGGGCGCCGAGCACCCGGACACCTCGGTCGTCAACGCCTACGGCGACCGCTACCCGTGGGCGCCCTGCATCGCCCAGCCCGCCACCCGCGCCTACCTGGTGGACCTGGCCGCCGAGGCCGCCGTACGCCCCGGCGCGCACGGCACCGAACTGGAGTCCCTCGGCTGGTACGGGCTCCAGCACCTGCACGCCCACGACAAGACGGCCGGCGTCGGCCTCGGGGACGCCGGGCAGTACCTGATGTCCCTGTGCTTCTGCCCGTCCTGCCGGGCCGGCTACGGCACGCGGGGCCTGGACGCCGACGCGCTCGCCGCGGCCGTGCGCGAGGCGCTGGAACCGCTGTGGCGGGGCGCCGGCGGCGACGAGGGCTGGCCGACGGTGGAGAAGCTGCTGGGGGAGGACACCGCGGCCGCCACGCGCGCGTGGCGCGACACCACCGCCCGCACCCTCCAGGAGGAGGCCGTCGCCGCCGTACGCGCCGCCGCCCCGGACGGCTTCCAGGTCCTGCTGCACGCCGACCCCGTCTCCTACCACTGCGGCGCCAACGCGGGCGTCGACCCGGCCCACGTCCTGTCCGTCGCCGACGGCGTGGTGGTGCCCTGCACCGGCGGTACGGCCCTGCTGGCGCCGTTCGCCGGACAGGCCCGGGAGGGGACGGTGCTCGCCGCCAACCTCACGGTCGTCTCCGGCATGGGCGGCAGCCCCGGCACGCTCACGGCGGACGCGGCACGCGCGCGGGCCGACGGCGCGACGGAACTGCGGCTATATCACGCCGGGTTGGCGTCCGACGAGGACCTCGCCTCGGTCCGGGAGGCGCTCGCCGCGCGCTGAAGCAGCGGCAGCGCCGTCAGCAGCAGCGCCACGCCGTACAGCGGCAGCAGCACTGCGGGGCCGGCCAGTTCGACCAGGCCGGCCCCGGCGCCGAGGCCGAGCGCGGTCGGCGCGAAGACCAGCGTGTTCGCGGTGGCCGTCGCCCGGCCGAGCAGCGGGCCGGGGGTCTCCTGCTGCACCGCGGTGAGCGCGGCGATCAGCACACAGGGCAGGCCGAGGCCGCACGCCACGCCGGTGGCCAGCGCCACCGGGTCCCACGGCACCGCCCGTGCCACCACCGCGGCCCCCGTCAGCGCGATCCCGGCCGCCGCGAACCGCCGGGCGCCCAGCCGCCGCAGCGCCGGCCCGGCGAGCAGCCCGGCGGTCACCGAGCCGGCACCCTGGGCGGCGTACAGCACGCCCGTGTAGGCGGGGGAGTGGCCGAGGCGGCCGGCCACGGCGTACACCGTCGTGCCGGCCAGCCCGCTCAGCAGCATGGTCGTACCGCCCGCCGCGACCAGCGGGCGCAGCACGGGATGGCCCCACAGGTGCCGGACCCCCTCCGCGGTCTGCCGCCGCCGGTTCCCGCCCGGCCGGGCGGGCCGCTCCTCGCGCACCCGCAGCAGGCCGCACAACCCGGCCGCGAGCAGGAAGGTGACCGCGTCCAGGCAGGCCACGGCCGGGCCGCCGCAGACCGTGTAGAGGCCCGCGCCGGTCAGCGGGGCGACGAGCTTCATGCCCTCCGTCAAGGCCATCCGCAGCCCGTTGACGTCACCCAGCAGGTCCGGGCCGACCACGGCGGTGACCAGCGCCGACTCGGCGGCGTCGGACACGGCACCGGCGGCGCCGTACAGGAACAGCACGGCGAACAGCAGCCACAGGCGGCCGGGGGAGCCGACGGTGAAGAGGACGGGGAGCAGCGCGGCGAGACCCAGGTTCAGGGCGATGAGCAGGGGCTTGCGGCGGTGCCGGTCGGCGAGGGTGCCCAGGGCGGGGCCGGCCAGGGTGGGCGCCCACATCGCCAGCATGGACAGGGCGGCCAGGCCGTCGGACCCCGTGAGGTCCTTGACCCACACGCCCGACGCCAGCCACAGCGAGGAGGTGCCGAAGCCGGACACCACCAGGGCGGTGAGGTACAGGCCCGCGTTGCGGTCGCGCAGCACGCGGAACACGGTCGGGGAAGTCGTCATGCCCGGTCATCGTGGGACTAAGGCGGGGGTCCCGGGATCGGGAGGATGCCCGGGTTCCGGGTGCGGCACGGCGGCGACAATCCGTCGGAACCTGGCAGGGACGCCCCTGGGACGCCGGGAGACGGAAACCTACCGTCGACCACATGCGCTACACCGCCCCCCTTCTCATAGGCCTGCTCTACGTCACCCTCATGTCCCTGCTCCCCGAACCCCACCGGCGCCGGGTGAACGCGATCATGGTCGCCGGCGCCGGGGCCGCCTACCTGAGCGGCGGCGGGCTCGGCGGCTGGGAGTTCGCGTTCACCGCGGTGGCCACCTGGGTGGCCTACAAGGGCCTGGACTCCTGGACGTTCATCGGCGTCGGCTGGCTGCTGCACACCGCGTGGGACGTCGTCCACCACCTCAAGGGCCACCCGATCGTCCCGTTCGCGCACGACTCCTCGTTCGGGTGCGCGCTGTGCGACCCGGTGATCGCCGTGTGGTGCCTCGCGGGCGGCCGCCGGCCGTGGGAGCGGCGGCGCGGCACCGATGAGTTTGCGGGCGCCGGCCGGTCACCCCTGCGAACGGCAGGCACGACCGTGAAGGAGTAGGACATGACCATGGTGGACCTGGGCCCCCAGACCCGGATCGTGGCGCGGCTCGCCGCGTCCGTGACCGACGAGCAGCTGACCGCCGCCACACCGTGCCCGGACCTCGGGGTGCGCCACCTGCTGGGCCATCTGCTGATGCTGTCCGTGGCCTTCCGGGACGCCGCCCGCAAGGACCTCGGTCCGACGACCGACACCGGCCCGGACGCCGCCCTGCCGGACATCGGCCCCGGCTGGCGCGAACGGCTGCCCGAGGCGCTGGAGGAGCTGGCCGCGGCCTGGCGCGACCCGGCCGCCTGGACCGGCGGGACCCGCGCCGGCGGGGTGGACCTGCCGGGCGCGGTCGCCGGTGCCGTCGTCGCCGACGAGCTGGTGATCCACGCCTGGGACCTGGCCCGCGCCACCGGCCAGGCCTACACCCCCGACCCGGCCGCCCTCGACTCGGCCCTCGTCTTCCTGCGGGCCGCGGCCGGCGACCCCACCCGCGGCGGCGGCATCTTCGGCCCCGCCGTCCCGGTCCCCGCGGACGCGCCGCTGCTGGACCGCGCGGTGGGCTTGAGCGGCCGGGACCCGGCGTGGTCGCCGCAGGCCGCCCCGCGGGCGGCCGGAGCCTGAGCCGCCCGGCGGCCGCCGGGCGGCGGAAGCGGCGCACCGGGCCTACGGTGACCCTGGGAGGGGGCACGCCGAACGACGGGTACGGAGGAAGCCGCCATGCAGGAGCACTACGTGTGGGTGACGACGCGCCGCCTTCAGCCGGGCACGCTGGAGGACTTCGAGAGTGCGTGGCGCCCGGAGCCCGCACCGCAGGGCCTGCACCGGGCCTACGCGTACTGGTCCGAGGACGGACAGGAGATCACCGGGGTGTCGTTCTGGGACTCCCGGGAGTCGTGCGACGCGTGGCGGGACTCCCCGTCGGAGGCGCAGCGGCGGGAGGCCATGGCCCCGTACGTCGCCGAGGAGCGCGAGGGCTTCTACCGGGGCCGCGAACTCACCCTGCCCAGCACCGCCCGCGGCTGACCGCGGCCGGCCCGGACCTGCGTGCCTACGGTGGAGACATGAGCGCGATCGTCGTCGTGTACGAGCTGGAACAGCCGGCGGCCGCACCCGCACCCGCCCCCGCGGCCGGGCCGCCCGGCGCCGGACGGCTCCCCCGCAGGGTGCACGCGGCGCCCGCGGCCCCCGGCCAGGCCGACACCGTCGGCCCGCGGACCCTGTGCGGCAAGGACACCTTCGCCATGGCCAGAGCGCGCCGGACACCGTCCGGGCGCCCCGGGGAGCCCTGGTACCCCGACGAGTACGCTTCCGTGGTGTGCCCGGACTGCGACGCGGTGATGGAGGTCTGAACCCCGCCGCGGCCGGGCGGTCCGGGCGGCCCGGGCGGGGCGGCGTACCCTCGGGGCCATGCCGCTCAGCCTCACCGTCCTCGGTACCGCCTCGCCCCACCCGGGACCCGACCGGCCGTGCTCCGGGTACCTGCTGTCCGGCGCGGGCGCCGAGGTGTGGGTGGACGCGGGGCCCGGCACGTTCGCCGCGTTGCAACGGCACACGGACCCGGCGCGGCTCGCCGCGATCTGGATCTCCCATCTGCACGCCGATCACAGCGCCGACCTCCTCGCCGCCGCCTACGCCTTCGCCTTCGGCGGGATGGCCCCGCCCGCACCGGTCCCGGTGTACGCGCCGCCGGGCTGCGCCCGCCGGCTGGCCGGCTTCCTCGGGCGGCCGGACGTCGACTTCCTGAAGAGCGTCCTCGACTTCCGCGACCTGTACGACGGCCATGACGTGCGGCACTGGAACCTCCGCCTGAGCGCCCGCGCCGTCGCCCACGGCACCGAGGCGTACGGGCTGCGCGCGGAGTGCCAGGGCAGTGTGGTCGCGTACTCGGGGGACAGCGGCCCCTGCCCCGCACTCGGCGAACTCGCGGCCGGAGCCGACCTGTTCCTGTGCGAGGCCGACATCGACGCCCATCGCGACGGCGAACAGGTGCACCTGACACCGGAGGACGCCGGCCGCGTCGCCCGGGCGGCACGGGTGCGGGAGCTGCTCGTCACCCACGTCGGCCCCACGCTCACCCGGGAGTCGGCCACCGCCCGGGCCGCCGCCGCGTCCGGCCGGCCCACGTTCACCGCGGTCGAGGGCGACATCCACAGCGTCTGAGGGCGCCCCGCCTTCGTCTTCGGGTTCCTTTTGCAAGAAGCATTGACGAAACCCGGGCCCCCTCCTACCGTCATCGCGTCGTACTTCGTACGTCATATATGAGACGCGATATGTGAGATCCGAGAGGGCCGCATGACCTCTGTGCCCACCCCGATCCCGTCCCGCACGCAGTACGTGCTCGACGCGATCAAACACCGCATCCTCACCGGGCAGCTGACGCCCGGACAGCCCCTGGTCGAGACGGAGCTGGCCGCGCAGTTCGGGGTGTCCAAGACCCCGGTGCGGGAGGCGCTGAAGACGCTCGCCGGGACCGGGCTGGTCGTGATGAGCCAGTACAAGGGCGTCACGGTGCGCATGGTGGACGCGGACATGGCGCGCGAGGTCTACGACGTACGACTGCTGCTCGAACCCGAGGCGCTGCGCCGGGCCGTCGCCCGGGGCGCCTCCCTCGACGCCGCCCGGGACGCGCTCACCCGCGCCGACACCGCCACCGACACCGCCGAACGCTCCCTCGCCAACCGGGGGTTCCACCGCGCCCTCTACCTGCCGTGCGGCAACCCGCTGCTCGGCCGGATGCTGGACGAGGTCCGCGACCAGGCCGCCCTCGTCTCCGCCGTCGCCTGGTCCGCCGACCCCTCCTGGGACCGGGAGGCCGCCGAGCACCGGGAGATCCTGCGGCTCGCCCTGGACGGCGACGCGGACGGCGCCGCGCACGCCCTGCGCGACCACATCGCGTCCTTCGTACGCCGTGCGTTCCCCGAGCCCCTCGCAGAGGAAGGTCAGAAATGAGCAGCGTGACGTTCGAGACCCAACGGGCGGCCCTGGCCGACGTGGTGGCCATCCCGGTGACCCCCTTCGCCGAGGACGGCTCCGTCGACAGGGACGCCCACCGGGCCCTGCTGCGTCGCGTGCTCGACGGCGGGATCACCACCCTGACCCCCAACGGCAACACCGGCGAGTTCTACGCCCTCACCCCCGAGGAGCGCCGCCTCGTCACCGAGCTGGCCGCCGACGAGGCCGGCGACCGCGCCACGCTGCTGGTCGGCGTCGGGCACGACCTGCCCACCGCGATCGCCTCCGCCCGGCACGCCCGCGACCTCGGCGCCGCCATGGTCATGGTCCACCAGCCGGTGCACCCGTACGTCTCGGCGGCCGGCTGGGTCGACTACCACCGCGCCATCGCCGAGGCCGTCCCCGGCCTGGGCGTGGTGCCCTACCTGCGCAACGCCCAGCTGCCCGGCGCCCGGCTCGCCGAACTCGCCGACCACTGCCCGAACGTCATCGGCGTCAAGTACGCCGTCCCGGACGCCGCCCGGTTCGCCGCCTTCGCCCGGGACGCGGGTCTGGAGCGCTTCGTCTGGGTGGCCGGCCTCGCCGAGCCGTACGCACCCTCCTACTTCTCCGCCGGCGCCACCGGCTTCACCTCCGGACTCGTGAACGTCGCCCCGGCCGTCTCGCTGAACATGATCGAAGCACTGCGCGCCGGCGACTACCCGGCCGCCATGAAGGTCTGGGAGCAGATCCGCCGCTTCGAGGACCTGCGCGCCGCGCACGGCAACGCCAACAACGTCACCGTCGTCAAGGAGGCCCTCGCCGCGCTCGGCCTGTGCCGCCGGGACGTGCGGCCGCCGAGCAGGCCGCTGCCCGAGGACGAGCGCGCCGAGGTCGCCGCCATCGCCGCCGGGTGGTCCATATGAACGCACCCCGCAAGAAGCCCGAGGACCTGCGCAGCCACCAGTGGTACGGCACCGACGGGCTCCGCTCGTTCAGTCACCGCGCCCGCACCCGCCAGCTCGGCTACCTGCCCGAGGAGCACCTCGGCAAGCCGGTGATCGCGATCCTCAACACCTGGTCCGACATCAACCCCTGCCACGTCCACCTGCGCGACCGCGCCCAGGCCGTCAAGCGCGGGGTGTGGCAGGCGGGCGGCTTCCCGCTGGAGTTCCCGGTCTCCACCCTGAGCGAGACCTTCCAGAAGCCGACCCCCATGCTCTACCGCAACCTGCTCGCCATGGAGACCGAGGAGCTGCTGCGCTCCTACCCGGTCGACGGCGCGGTGCTGATGGGCGGCTGCGACAAGTCCACCCCCGCGCTGCTGATGGGCGCCGCCTCCGCCGGCCTGCCCGCCGTCTTCGTGCCGGCCGGCCCCATGCTGCCCGGTCACTGGCGCGGCGAGGTCCTCGGCTCCGGCACCGACATGTGGAAGTACTGGGACGACAAGCGGGCCGGCCTCATCGGCGACTGCGAGATGGCCGAGCTGGAGAGCGGCCTGGCCCGCTCGCCGGGCCACTGCATGACGATGGGGACGGCCTCCACGCTCACCGCCGCGGCGGAGGCGCTCGGGGTGACCGTGCCGGGCGCCTCCAGCATCCCGGCGGTGGACTCCGGGCACGACCGGATGGCGGCGCGGGCGGGTATGACCGCCGTCGAACTGGTCCACCGCGGCCGCACGCTGTCCGACATCCTCACCCCCGAGGCCTTCGAGGACGCCGTCACCACCGTGCTCGGCCTCGGCGGCTCCACCAACGCCGTGATCCACCTGATCGCCATGGCCGGCCGGGCCGGCGTCCGGCTCACCCTGGACGACTTCGACCGCATCGCCCGCACGGTCCCGGTCCTCGCCAACGTCCGCCCCGGCGGCCGGACGTACCTGATGGAGGACTTCCACTTCGCCGGCGGCCTGCCCGGCTTCCTCTCCCGGATCACCGACCTGCTCCACCTGGACCGGCCGACGGTGTCGCACGACACCCTGCGCGAGCAGCTCCGGGGCGCCCGGGTGCACCACGACGACGTCATCCGCACCCGGGACAACCCGGTCGCTGCCGAGGGCGGGGTCGCCGTACTGCGCGGCAACCTGTGCCCGGACGGCGCGGTCATCAAGCACATCGCCGCCGAGCCCCACCTGCTCAAGCACACCGGCCCCGCCGTCGTCTTCGACGACTACCGGACCATGCAGCGCACCATCAACGACCCGGCGCTCGGCATCACCGCCGACCACGTCCTGGTGCTGCGCAACGCCGGCCCCAAGGGCGGCCCGGGCATGCCCGAGTACGGCATGCTGCCGATCCCGGACCACCTGCTCAAGCAGGGCGTGCGGGACATGGTCCGGATCTCCGACGCCCGCATGAGCGGCACGAGTTACGGCGCCTGCGTCCTGCACGTCGCCCCGGAGTCGTACGTCGGCGGCCCGCTGGCACTGGTGCGCACCGGGGACCTCGTCACCCTGGACGTCGGGGCCCGCAGCCTCCACCTCCACGTGGACGACGCGGAGCTGGACCGCAGGCGGGCCGAGTGGACCCCGCCGCCCGCCCGGTACGAGCGCGGCTACGGCGCCCTCTACAACGAGCAGATCACCCAGGCCGACACCGGCTGCGACTTCGCGTTCCTGGCCCGCCCGGGCACCGTGGCGGACCCGTACGCCGGCTGACGCCACCCCCGCGGTACCGCACCTCACGCACGTGTACGGAGCAAGCGCTTCCTGCACTCCCGGTAAGTGTCCCACTGCGAAACGGAGAACAGTCATGGCCCAAGCCGCAGCCGTGGCGAAACCGCCCGCGCCACCCCGGCGGCGCCGTGCCTCCGCGACCCCGCGCAGGCTGCCCTACCTGCTGATCGCCCCGGCGGCCCTGCTGATGCTGGGCTTCATCGCCTACCCGGTGCTCAGCGTCTTCTACTACAGCCTGCAGAACTACAACCCCACCAAGCCGTGGCGGAACGGATTCGCGGGCCTCGGCAACTTCACCCAGGCCTTCGCCCACGACCCCCAGTTCCGGGACACGCTGGCCTTCAGCGCCAAGTGGGTCGTGGTGGAGGTCGGGCTGCAACTGCTCTTCGGCCTGGCGCTGGCGCTCATCGTCAACCAGACCTTCGCCGGGCGGGCACTGGGCCGCGCGCTCGTCTTCTCGCCCTGGGCCGTCTCCGGCGTACTGACCTCCGCGATCTGGGTACTGCTGTACAACTCCCAGACGGGCATCACCCGTTACCTGGCGGACGCGGGGCTGGGCTCCTACGGCACCAGCTGGCTGTCGGACACCTCCACCGTGTTCCCGGCCGCGGTGGTCGCCGACCTGTGGCGCGGGGTGCCGTTCTTCGCGATCCTCATCCTCGCCGACCTCCAGTCCGTCTCCCGCGACCTGTACGAGGCCGCCGAGGTCGACGGGGCGAGCCGGCTCAAGCAGTTCTGGCACATCACCCTGCCCCACCTGAAGGACGCCATCGTCCTGTCCACGCTGCTGCGCGCGGTGTGGGAGTTCAACAACGTCGACCTGCTGTACACGCTGACGGGCGGCGGACCCGCCGGGGAGACCACGACCCTTCCCCTCTACATCGCCAACACCAGCGTCGACGCCCACAACTTCGGCTACGCCTCCGCGCTGACCACGGTGGCGTTCGTGATCCTGCTCTTCTGCTCGATCGTCTATCTGCGGCTGAGCAAGTTCGGAGGCGACTCCAAGTGATCACCGAGATCGCTCCCGCGCCCGAGCGGGTCGCGGACGAACCCGTCCGCCCCGGCGGCAGGCGCCGCGCCTGGGACGAGGTCCCGCGCTGGCAGATCTACGTCCCCCTGACCGTCTACCTCCTCTTCACCCTGATCCCGTTCTACTGGATCCTGCTCTTCGCGCTCCGCCCGGCCGGCTCCACCTCGCTGGTGCCCTGGCCGGTGACCTCCGAGCACTTCGAGAAGGTGTGGACCGAGCGCAGCTTCGGCACCTACTTCGCCAACAGCGTCTACGTCGGTCTCGCCACCCTGGTGCTGACCACCGTGGTCGCCCTGGCCGGCGGCTACGCGCTCGCCCGCTTCGACTTCCGGCTCAAGCGCGGCTTCATGCTGGCCCTGCTGTGCTCCCAGTTCGTGCCGGGCGCGCTGCTGCTGGTGCCGCTGTTCCAGATCTTCGCCAAGCTGTCGATGATCAACTCGCTCGGCAGCGTCGTCATCGCCGAGACCGTCTTCCAGCTGCCGCTGTCGATGATCCTGATCAGCGGGTTCATCCGGAACGTGCCGCACTCCCTGGAGGAGGCCGCCTGGGTGGACGGGTGCAACCGGTTCACCGCCTTCCGGATCGTCGTGCTGCCGCTGCTGCGGCCCGGGCTCATCGCCGTCGGCTCCTTCGCCTTCGTGCACGCCTGGAACCACTTCCTGTTCGCCCTGATGTTCCTGTCCGACCAGAGCAAGCAGACCATCCCGGTCGGCCTCAACACGCTGATGAGCTCGGACAGCGTCGACCTGGGCGCGCTCGCGGCCGGCGGCATCATCGCGGCCGTACCCGTGGTGATCGTGTTCGCCTTCATCCAGAAGTGGCTGATCACCGGGTTCAGCGCGGGGGCGGTGAAGGGATGAGCGTGCCCGTCGTCCTGGCGGGCGCCCGCGGCCACGGCCGCTGGCACCTGGCCAACATCCGCCGGCTCCAGGCCGCGGGGCTCGTACGGCTGGCCGGGATCTGCGAAGTGACCCCGCTGACCGGGGCGGAGATCCCCGACGGACTCGGCACGCCCGCGCAGTCCGCCGACCTCGGCGCGCTCCTGGACGCCACCGGCGCGGCGATCGCCGTCGTCTGCACACCGATCCCCACCCACACCGACCTGGCCCTCACCGCCGCCGCGCGCGGGGTGCACCTGCTGCTGGAGAAGCCGCCCGCGCCCTCCTACGCCGAGTTCCGCCGCATGGCCGACGGCGTCGCGCGGGCCGGGGTGGCCTGCCAGATCGGCTTCCAGTCGCTCGGCTCGCACGCGCTGCCCGCGATCCGGCGGCTCGTCGCCGAGGGCGCGATCGGCGAGGTCACCGGGGTCGGCGGGGCCGGGGCCTGGGCCCGCGACGAGGCCTACTACCGGCGGGCACCCTGGGCGGGACGGCGCCGGCTGAACGGCGCCGACGTGGTCGACGGGGTCCTCACCAACCCCCTCGCCCACGCCGTCGCCACCGGTCTCGCACTGCTCGGCACCACCCGCGCCGAGGACGTCACCGGCATCGAGACCGAGCTGCTGCGCGCCAACGCCATCGAGTCCGACGACACCTCCTGCGTCCGCGTCCGCACCCCGCACGGACCGGTCACCGTCGCGGCCACCCTGTGCGCCGAACACCCCGGCGAGCCCTACCTGGTGGTGCACGGCAGCAGCGGCCGGATCACCTTCTGGTACAAGCAGGACCGGGTGCTGCTCCAGCGCACCGGCCACGGCCCGGAGGAGACCGAGTACGGCCGCACCGACCTGTTGGAGAACCTCGTCGGCCACCTCGACGGCGGCACCGCGCTGCTGGTCCCGCCGGACGAGACCGGCGCCTTCATGCGGGTCGTCGAGGCCGTGCGGACCGCCCCCGACCCGGCGCCGCTGCCCGAGCACGCCTGGCGGCTGCTGCCCGCCGAGCACCGCCGGATCGTGCCCGGCGTCGACGGCCTGGTCGCCGCGTCCGCCGACACCCTCGCCCTCTACTCCGAACTGGGCGCCCCCTGGGCCCCGCCGAACGAGGTGAGCACCCGATGACGTCCTCCGACACCCTGGTCCTGCGGGTCGCGGGCCGCCCGGTCGGCCGCTACGTCACCCGGCCCGGACTGCCCGCCCGGCTCGCCCCGCGCCCCTACCTGCACCCCGTCACCACCCTGGCCGGCACGGCGGTCACCGAAGTGAGCCCCGCCGACCACGCACACCACCTCGGCGTCGGTGTCGCCGTTCCCGACGTCGAGGGGCACAACTTCTGGGGCGGCCGGACCTTCGTCCGGGACCGGGGTCCCACCGAACTCGACAACCACGGCACCCAGCGGCACACCGGCTTCCAGCTCCGCGACCCCGACGGCTTCGTGGAGGAGCTGCGCTGGGTCGCCGCCGGCACCGAGCTGCTGCGCGAACGCCGTACCGTCGCGGCCACCGGACTCACCGGCCGGGCCTGGGCGCTGGACTTCACCTTCTCCCTCACCAACGTCACCCCGGCGCCCCTGTCGATCGGCAGCCCCGCCACCAACGGCCGGCCCGGCGCGGCCTACGGCGGCTTCTTCTGGCGGCCCCGCAAGGAGGCCGCCGCACCGCGGGTGTTCACCGCCGACCGGGACGGCGAGGCCGCGGTGCACGGCACCCGCGCCGACTGGCTCGCGCTGGCCGGACCGGGGTCCCCGCGGCCGGGCGGAGCCGGGAGCGGGGGAGGCTGGACACTGGTCTTCGCCGGGGCCACCGAGGACACCCGCCGGGACCCGTGGTTCGTCCGGGCCGCCGAGTACCCGGGAGTGGGGTCCTGTCTGGCGCACTCCCGGCGGCCGGCCGTCGCGCCGGGCGGGACCCTCGTACGCCGGATCGTCACGGTCGTCGCCGACGGCGCCCTGTCCCGCGACGAGGCCGCGGCGCTGGTCCGCAAGGCGGTGGCCCAGTGAACACCTACACCAACCCGGTCCTGGACGCCGACTGGTCCGACCCCGACGTCGTCCGCGTCGGCGACGACTTCTACCTCACCGCCTCCAGCTTCGGCCGCGCCCCCGGACTGCCCCTGCTGCACTCGCGGAACCTGGTCGACTGGACGCTCGTCGGCCACGCCCTGGAACGCCTGGAACCGGAGCAGGAGTTCGCCCGGCCCCGGCACGACCGCGGGGTCTGGGCGCCGTCCGTCCGGCACCACGACGACCGCTTCTGGATCTTCTGGGGCGATCCGGACCACGGGATCTTCCAGGTCAACGCGCCCGAGATCAGGGGCCCCTGGACCAGCCCGCACCTGGTGAAGGCGGGCCGGGGCCTGATCGACCCGTGCCCGCTGTGGGACGACGAGAACGGCGAGGCCTACCTCGTGCACGCCTGGGCCAAGTCCCGCTCCGGCGTCAAGAACCGCCTCACCGGCCACCGGATGCACCCCGACGGCACCTCGCTGCTCGACGAGGGCAAGGTGATCGTCGACGGGGACCGCATCCCCGGCTGGTTCACCCTGGAAGGTCCCAAGCTCTACCGGCACGACGGCTGGTTCTGGATCCTCGCGCCCGCCGGGGGAGTGGAGACCGGCTGGCAGGGGGCGTTCCGCTCGCGCGGCTTCTTCGGCCCGTACGAGGAACGGATCGTCCTGGAGCAGGGGGACACCGACGTCAACGGGCCGCACCAGGGCGGCTGGGTGCGCACCGCGGCCGGCGAGGACTGGTTCCTGCACTTCCAGCAGCGCGGCGCCTACGGCCGGGTCGTCCACCTCCAGCCGATGCGCTGGGGCGGCGACGGCTGGCCGGTCCTCGGCGACGCGGGCACGCCCGTCGCCGTGCACCGCCGGCCGGACCTCCCGCCGCAGCCGCCCGCCGCGCCCGCCACCGACGACGACTTCCCCGGCGGCCGGTACGGCCGGCAGTGGCAGTGGACCGCCAACCCGGGCGACGGCTGGGCCACCCAGCACTCCGGCGACGGACTGCGGCTGACCTGCGTCCGCTCGGCCGACGCCCACGACCCGCGGAAGCTGCCGAACGTCCTCACCCAGCGGCTGCCCGGCCGGCCGAGCACGGTCGAGGTCGAGCTGCGGCTGGACGGCACCGAGCCGGGCGCGCGGGCCGGACTCGTGGTGCTCGGGGACGCCTTCTCGTGGATCGGTCTGGAGCGCGGGGCCGACGGCACGGTCCGGCTCGTGCACCGGTTCGCGGAGGCCGCCGCCGACCGGGAGCGCGACGCCGGGCCGGCCTGCCCGGCCCCCGGGGGACGGGCACGGCTGCGGATCGACGCCGGCGCCGGGGCCCGCTGCCGTTTCCGCTACGACGTCGGTGACGGCCTGCGTCCGTCCGGGCCCGTCTTCGCGGCCACGCCCTGGCGCTGGGTCGGCGCCCTGCTCGGCCTGTTCGCCGTCGCGCCCCGGGGACCGGGCTCCGCGGGGTCCGCCACGTTCACCCGGTTCCGGATCACACCCCCGACGCCACCGGACCGGTAGCACCCGGGCCCCGGGCACCTCCCCGGCCCGCGGCAGCGCACCGGTCGCCGAAGTCTTCCCCCCACAGCCGCATCACCGTTGGAATCACAAGAAGAGAGCCGACCATGACAAGCAGCATCCGCAACCGCAGAAGCAGGCGCGCCGCCCTGGCCGTCGCCCTGGGCTCCGTCCTCGCGCTGACCGCCACCGCCTGCGGCGACGACGGCAGCGGCGGCGCGGGGGAGAAGGGGAACGAGGGGTCCGGCAAGGGCACGATCACCTTCTGGGACAACAACGGCGGTGTCCGCACCGACATCTGGAAGCAGATCATCGCCGACTTCGAGAACGAGCACCCGGACATCAAGGTCAAGTACGTCGGCATCCCGGCGGCCGGCGCCCAGTCCAAGTACGACACCGCCATCCAGGGCGGCGGCCTGCCGGACGTCGGCGGTGTGGGCACCGCGATGCTCGCCGAGGTCGCGGTCCAGGGCGCGCTGGAACCGCTGGACAGCCGGCTGGAGAAGAGCCCGCTGAACGGGAAGCTGAGCCGGAACCTGATCGACGTCAGCAAGGCGGCGGGCGGCGGGGGCGCGCTGTACCAGGTGCCGACCTCCGCCAACAACGGCACGCTGTGGTACCGGACCGACCTGTTCGAGAAGGCCGGCCTGGACGCGCCGACCACCTGGTCGAAGTTCTACGAGGCCGCCGGCAAGCTCACGGACAAGGGGAAGAACCAGTTCGGCTTCACCATCCGCGGCGGCGAGGGCGCCATCGCGCCGGCCCTCGACGCGGTGTACGGCCAGACCGGGATCACCTCGTTCTGGAACGGCGACAAGACCACCGTGAACGACCCCAGGAACGTGGCCGCCCTGGAGAAGTACGTCGCGCTCTACAAGAAGGACACCCCGTCCGCCGACGTGAACAACGACTTCACCAAGATGGTCGCCCAGTGGGACAGCGGCACGATCGGCATGCTGAGCCACAACCTGGGCTCGTACCAGGACCATCTGAAGGCGCTGGGCAAGGACAGGTTCCGGGGGGTTCCGAACCCCACGCTGGACGACGGCACCCGGGTGCAGGTCTCCAACCCGGTGGACGGGCTCAGCCTGTTCAAGTCCAGCAAGAACAAGGCGGCCGCCTGGAAGTTCATCGAGTTCGCCGTCTCCGCCAAGGAGAACTCCAAGTTCAACCGGTCCGCCGGGCAGGTCCCGGCGAACACCGACGCGGCCCGGGACACGTGGATCCGGCAGGCCGAGCCGACGAAGCTGGCGGCCGAGGCGCTGAACGGGAGCGACACGAAGATCGTGCAGCTGCCGTACTACCTGCCCGACTGGAACACGATCTCCAAGGCGGACAACGAGCCGAACTTCCAGAAGGTGCTGCTCGGGAAGATGAGCGCGAAGGAGTTCCTGGACATCCTGGCCGACCAGCTGAACAAGGCGCAGGCCGACTGGAAGAAGAACCACTAGTCGAAAGGCACGGGTTGTGTCCCTCACGCGCAGACAGGTCACGTCCGCCGCACTCGCCGCCGTTCCGCTCGCCGGGCGTTCCCCTCGCACCTCCCGCACGCTCCACATCGCCGGTGATTCCACCGCCGCCCAGAAGTACGCCGACGCCGCTCCCGAGACGGGCTGGGCCATGGCGCTTCCGTTCTTCCTCCGCAAGGAGGTGGAAGTCGCCAACCACGCGGTGAACGGCCGGAGTTCGAAGAGCTTCGTCGACGAAGGCCGGCTCGACGCGATCCTCGCCGGGATCCGCACCGGCGACGTCCTGATCGTCCAGTTCGCGCACAACGACGAGAAGGCCACCGACCCCGCCCGGTACACCGAGCCGTGGACGACGTACCGGCAGTATCTGCGGCGGTACGTCGACGGGGCCCGGTCCCGCGGCGCCCGGCCCGTCCTCGCCACCCCGGTGGAGCGCCGCAGGTTCGACGCCGACGGCAACGCCCAGCCGACCCACGGCGACTACCCGGCGGCCATGCGGGCCCTGGCCGGGGAGGAGAGGGTGCCGCTGCTCGACGTCCAGGCGCTGTCGCTCGCGCTGTGGCAGCGGCTCGGGGCGGAGGAGACGAAGACCTACTTCAACTGGACCGCCACCGAGCAGGACAACACCCACTTCAACCCGCCGGGCGCCATCGCCGTGGCCCGGCTGGTGGCGCAGGAGCTGCTGCGCACCCGGGTGCTGGCCCGGTCCGGCGTCGTACGGCTGCACGAGGACGTCCCGGCGTCCTGGATCACCTGGCCGCCCGCACCCGCACCCGCACCCGCACCCGCACCCTGAGCTTCGTCACAGAGGAGAACCGCACAGTGCGTACACCGAAATGTCATGGACGGGTCATGAGTGCCCTGGTGGGCGGCGCGGCCCTCGTCCTCGCCGTCACCGGCACCGCGTCCGCGCGGCCCGTCCACCAGGCCGGCCCCGACCGGCAGGTGCTGGCCGCCCAGGACGGCTGGGCGGCCTACGGCACCGGCACCACCGGCGGAGCCGCCGCCGACGCCGCGCACGTGTACACCGTCACCACCTGGGAGCAGTTCAAGGCGGCCCTGGCCGACGGCGGCAGCGCACCGAAGATCGTCTGGGTCAGGGGCACGATCGACGCCGACGGACCGGGCTGCGACGCGTTCGCCGTGCCCGGGTACGACTTCGCCGCCTATCTGAAGACGTACGACCCGGCGGTGTGGGGCCGTGCCAAGAACCTCGACGGCGAGCCCGACGACAGCCCCGAGGGCCTGCGCCGCGCCTCCGCCGCACACCAGGACGCCTTCATCAAGGCGGACGTCCCGGCCAACACCACCATCATCGGCGTCGGCCGGAACGCCGGCTTCAAGGGCGCCAGCCTCCAGATCAAGGGCGTCGACAACGTCATCGTCCGCAACCTGGCCTTCGAAAGCCCCCTGGACTGCTTCCCGCAGTGGGACCCGACCGACACCGCCGACGGCAACTGGAACTCCGAGTACGACAGCGCCGTCGTGTACGGCTCCACCCACGTGTGGATCGACCACGACACGTTCACCGACGGGGAGCACCCGGACAGCACCCTCCCGTCGTACTACGGCCGGATCTACGAGCAGCACGACGGCGAGCTGGACATCGTCAAGGGCGCCGACTACGTCACCGCCTCCTGGAACGTCTTCGAGGACCACGACAAGACGATCCTCATCGGCAACAGCGACGGCGCCTCCACGGCCGCCGTCGACCGCGGGCACCTGAAGGTCACCTTCCACCACAACCTGTTCCGGAACCTGGTCGAGCGGGCCCCGCGCGTCCGCTTCGGGCAGGTCGACTCGTACAACAACCACTTCGTCGCCGGCGACGGCTTCTCCTACAGCTACGGCATCGGCATGGAGTCCCGGCTGGTCGCCGAGCACAACGCGTTCACCCTGCCCGACGGCGTCCGGGCCGGCTCGATCCTGAAGAAGTGGAAGGAGGCGCCGGTCACCGCCGCCGACAACTACGTCAACGGCGTGCCGACGGACCTCGTCGCCGTCCACAACGCGCAGGTGCCCGGCGAGATCCTCCAGTCCGGGGCCGGATGGACGCCCGCCCTGCGGACCAGGGTCGACCGGCCGCAGGCCGTCCCCGGCCTCGTCGGCCATGGCGCGGGCGCCGGACACCTGCGCTGACCCCCACCGGCCGGGGCGCAGGACGCCCCGGCCGCCCTCCTCCCCGGAGCCGCCCTCCTAAGGAGCACGCCCATGTCCCTGTCCAGACGGGGTCTGTTCACCGCGAGCGCCGGGGCCGCCGCCGCGCTCGCCCTGACGTCCGCGCCCGCACACGCCCGCACCCGCCCGTTCGGCCGCTACGGCTCCCCGGCCCGCCGCCTCACCCCGGGCACCCTGTACGTCGACCCGCACGGCCGCGGCGACTTCACCTCCGTCCGGGCCGCGGTCACCGCCGCCACCGGCAGCGGCCGGACCCTGGTGATCGCCCCCGGCAGCTACCGGGAGACGGTCTCCGTCGACGCCGGCCGTACGGAGATGACCTGGATCGGCGCCTCCGAGAACCCCCGGGACGTCGTGATCGTGTACGACAACGCGGCCGGCACCCCCAAGCCCGGCGGCGGCACCTACGGCACCAGCGGTTCGGCGACGACCACCGTGCAGGCCGACGGGTTCACCGCCCGCTGGATCACCTTCGCCAACGACTGGCTGCGCGCCGGCCACCCGGACATCAGCGGCACCCAGGCGGTCGCCCTCAAGGTGCAGGGCGACCGCAGCGCCTTCCTGCACTGCCGCTTCCTCGGCCACCAGGACACCCTGTACGCCGACTCCGCGGCCCTCGGCACCTTCGCCCGCCAGTACTACGCGCACTGCTACGTCGAGGGGGACGTCGACTTCGTCTTCGGGCGGGCCACCGCCGTGTACGAGCACTGCCGCTTCCACACCCTGAACCGGACCGACCTGGCCGCGGCGCCGTACGGTTTCGTCTTCGCGCCCTCCACGGCCGCCGCCGGCCCGCGCGGCTACCTGGTCACCCGCAGCCGTGTCACCAGCGAGGCCCCCGACGCCGCCTACAAGCTGGCCCGCCCCTGGGTGCCCGGCTCCGACCCCACCGCCCGCCCGATGCTCACCGTCCGCGACACCTGGCTCGGCCCCGGCATCGACGCGGCCGCCCCCTACACGAACATGTCGGCGGCGCACCCCTGGCAGGACCAGCGCTTCGCCGAGTACCGCAACTCCGGCCCCGGCGCGGTCGTCACCGTCCCCGAGAACCGGCCCCAGCTGACTCCGGCCGAGGCCGCCCTGCACACCCCGGCGGCCTACCTCGGCGACTGGCACCCCTGCTGAACCGCTCCCGACGAACCGGCCGGCATCACCGCCACCGGACGTCTCAGCCGCACGGAGTGATGATCTCCCAGTCCTTCGCAGGGTCCCCGGTCAGGAGGTACTCGCTCAGATACATGTCCGTGTCCTCCTGAAGGTCGTCCTCCAGGTCCCAGACGGATTCGCACTCGGGGCAGAGAAAGAACTTCCGACCCGTGTCCTTCCGCTCGTAACAGCGCACCCAGTCCTGACCGCAATGCGCGCAGGCGACCTTGTCCATCAGTTCCAGCTCCTCGGGAAGGCCGTGATCACTTCGTTGCCGTGTTCGACGGTGATCGAAACATATTCCTCTCCGGGGTTGTAACCCACCTGCCGGCCCATCGGGATGATGTATGTGGAACGAGCACCCTGCTGGTTGACCGACACCGCCATGGCGCGCCGCCCCCATGCTTCGTCGACCGTTTCCAGCACGCCCTTGTTGCCCGTGTCGAAAACTCCGTGAGCGGGCTTCGCGGGGTTCTCACGGGTGTGCTGCATGACGTGCGTGATGCGGTGGCCCTCGGCCGAGCCCGGACCGTAGTCCAGTCCTTCAGGGGAGCGGTACCAGCCGCCCCCGAGGTCCTCCAGCTCACATCCGTACAGACCCAGCGGGTCCGACCAGGTCCCGGGATGGCGGATGTATGCCGAGGGGTTGGGGCCCGGTTTGAGACCCAAGGGGTCCTGGCTGAGGTAGCAGGCCGTCTCGGGGTCGTAGTAGCGGAAGTAGTTGTACCGCAGGCCGGTTTCGGCATCGGCGTACTGACCTGGGAAGCGCAGCGGACAGTCGGCGGTGTCGGACTCGGCCGGGCCGGCCAGGAGGGTGCCCCACAGAGTGGTCCGGCTCTGCCATGTCGTCTCGCCTTCGGTGGTGACCAGCTCGGTGGGCGTGCCGACGGCATCCGTCACGACTGCGTGGAACACGGCCGCGTGGCCGGGTGCCGACTCCTCCGCCAGCCGGGCGAGGGCCGAGGCGTCCCGTCCGAGGGCTGATCGCCGGTGATCGGTCTGGGCGATCGGCCGGTGGGTGCCGGGCTCGTAGTCCCAGGTGGTCACCTTGCCGTCCGGGGCGGTCTGCTCCGCCAACCTGGTGTCGTCCCAGGAGAAGTCGGTGCGGTCGACCTGCCTTCCGTCGTCCGTCAGGCGGTACTTGCACAGGCGGCGCCCGAGCGGATCGTAGGCGTACCTCCACCGTTCGCCGTCCTGCGTGCCGACCTCGACGAGGCGGTCCTCGGCGTCCCAGACGTACGTGCAGGTCCGGGTCTGTCCGTTGAGCAGCTTGCGTGTTCTGCGGACCAGGCGCCCCTGGGCGTCGTGCTGGTAGGCGGTGCTACCCGCACGACGTACGAGGCTGCCGTCGAAATCACGCTCACCGGCCGAGTCGTGACCGGGTGCCGTTGCCCGTACCAGGTTGCCGACGTGGTCGTAGGCGTATGTTTCGGACCAGCCGTGGGCGCGTACGCCCGTCACGCGGCCCGTCGCATCCAGGTCGAAACGCCGGGTACCTGTGGTGAGCTCGCGGATCTCCGTCAGATAGCCGTCGCTGCGGTAGGCGTAGACGCGATGCTGAAGAAGGCTCTGCGCATCGGCTGGACCTGCCGTGAGGGACTGGAGGACCAGACGGCCCGCAGCGTCCCACGTCTGGGTCAGCAGGACATCGGAGCCGAGACGGCGCTCCGTCTCGTGTCCCACCGCATCATGGGTGAAGGTCAGGGATCCCGCGTCCGAGCGGAGTTCCGAGGGCCGTCCCGCGGCATCGTAGGTCCACAGTGAGGCCACTTTGGAGGGAGTCTCGCGGCGGACGCAGCGGCCCAAGGGATCATAGGCGTAAGCCGTGGTGCGGCCGTCGACCACTTCTCTGAGAGTGCGCCCGAGAGCGTCTCTGTCGAAGATCACCTCGGCGTCTCGGTTGACCGCCCGGGCAAGCAGTCCGTCCGCTCCGTATCGGAACGTCGTCGTCTCACCGGTACCGGTGCGCTGCTCCACGACGCGGCCCGCCGCGTCACGGACGAAGCTCAACGTCTCCCCGGCTCCGTTGGTACGCGAAACCAGCCGACCCGCCGCATCGTGCGTGTACGTCAGCGTACGGCCGTTGAAGTCCGTCTCGGCCACCAGACGGCCGGCTTCGTCGTATGTGTACGACCAGGTCCGGCCCTCCGGGTTGGTGACGCCCGTCAGCCGCAGTTCCGTGTCGTACGAGAACGCGTAGTGCGCACCGTCCGGCTCCGACCGGGTGGCGGGGACGTCGAAACGAGTCGCCGTGTGGTGGGTCGTGTTGCCCGCCGCATCCGTGTAACCGAGCAGGTTGCCCTCGGCATCCCAGGTCCATGACTCGCGGCCGCCATCGGGCTGCTCCCGCCAGGACGGCTTGCCCTCCCTGGTCCAGCCCAAGCGTGTGGTCTGGCCCAGCGGATCGGTTACCCCGATCACCCGCCCGCAGCTGTCGCGGCGGATCGTTGTCGTGTGGCCAAGTTCGTCCGTCAGGGAGACGGGCAGGCCCGCCGCGTCGTAGGCAACGGTGCGGGTGTGACCGAGTGCGTTCGTGATCGCTGTGGGGCGGCCCGCCGCGTCGTTCGTGTACCGCGTCTCGGCGCCCGTGGGGTCCGTGGTGACGAGCAGATTGCCTCGCTCGTCGTAGGTGTGCTGCCAGGTCGCCCCGCCCGGCTCGACGACCTTTGTCGGCAGGCCGAGTGCGGTGTACTCCGCCTGGGCCTTCGCGCCATCGGGGAGGGTGAGGCCGGTGAGGTTGCCCGTGTCGTCGTACGTGTACCGCGTGGTGTGTCCCAGCGGGTCCGTCACGGTGACCGGCCGGGCTCCGTGCTCGTCCCACTCGGTGCGCGTTACGTGGCCGAGCGGGTCGGTCTTCTCCACCACCAGACCGTTGGCGTTGTACCGGTGGACTGAGACACGGCCTTGGGAGTCGGTGTACGTCGTGGTGCGTTCCGCGTCGTCGTAGGTCAGCGTCCCGGAGAGGATGCCGTCGACACCCTCCGTGCGGATCACCCGGCCGCGGTCGTCGTAGACGTAGGAGAACCAGGTGCCGTTGCGGTCGGTCCAGCGGGTGACGCGGCCCTCGGTGTCGTAGGCGAAGCGCAGGGGCTCGCCGCTGGAGTTGACGACCTCGGTGAGGTTGCCGGCGGTGTCGTAGCCGTAGCGCATCACCACCGTGCCCTCGTCGGGGGCGGTGGACGGGCGGTAGCGGGAGGGCGGCTCGTCCAGCAGGCGCAGGGCGGTGATGCGCGGGCCCTGGGTGTCGACGGCGACGTAGTAGCCGCCGGAGTGGCGGATGCCGAACGGGACGCCGTCGTCGTCGCGTTCGATGTCGACGCGGTTGCCGTTGCGGTCGCTCCAGGAGTCCAGGGCCAGGTGGAAGACGCCGAAGGAGGGGGAGGGCACGGGGGCGGCGAAGGTACGGGTCAGGCCGGTCGCGGGGTCGGTGACCGTCATCGCGCCGTCCGGCTTGCCGTCCCACTCCAGGGGCCAGCGCGGCCCCTTGGCCGGCATCGTGGGGACGCCGGGCCGCGGCACCGGGTAGACCAGGCGCATGCCGTCCCCGGCGGCGAAGACGACGCCCTCGCCGTCGATCTGGAGGCACTCGTCCAGGGTGGAGATCCATGCCGGGCCGAAGCAGACGCCACCCCGGTAGGAGGAAAGGTGGGTGCGGGTGAAGTTCAGGGGCAGGCTGCCCGGCAGGGTCAGGTCGGTCTGCGTCATCAGCATCGCGCCGGTCGCCACGTCGATCGGCTCGCCCACGCAGGGGGTGCGTTCGGCGTTGCGGGCGGCCGGGCCCAGCTCGACCAGGTCGGGACGCAGCGAGGGCGGGCGCAGCAGGAGCGGGGTGGTGTCGGCGAGACCGCCTTCCATGCTCGCCTTCAGCACTCCGCCGCCCGCGCCCAGCGCGCCGCCGAAGATCATGCCGTCCTTGGCGGCCTGGTTGACCTCGTCCAGGCTGAAGCCCTTCTGGAGACCGGTGGCCATCTTCAGCGGCTGGGCCACGGCGAGGTCGACGGTGACCGACTCGACCCCGCCGAACGCGGCGGCGACGAGCGTGCCGGCGGCGATCTCGGCCACCGTCGTGGACACCGCGATGCCCATCGTGGCACCGAACTCGATGACCGCGTCCGCCGCCGCGACAGCCGCCCCGGAGGCCAGACCCGCGGTGAAGAAGGCCAGCGCCACCCCGCCCGCGATCACGGCCGCGTCGATGCCGATCTGCGTCCACAGTTTGTTGATCGCGTCGTCGATCGCGTCGGCGAACTTCTCCAGCGCCTTGGCCATCTCCCGTGCGGACTTCGCCAGGTCGCTCAGCCAGCCGCCGTCCTGGTCCTTGGCATAACGGCCCCAGAACTTCTCGAACGCCTCGATCGACTCACCGGTGTTGTTGTGGATGATCGAGGACGCGCTGCGGTGCACGGGAGCGCGGACGTCGTCCACCGAGTCGGCGAAGGCACTCCATGCCTTCGCCGCGGACCGCAGCTTGCCGGAGTCCGCCTCGGGCCACCACAGACCCAGCTTGAGAAGGATGTGGCGGGCCTTGTCCTCAACGCTCACCGGCACCGTCGCTCTGCTGGGGGCTCTTCACTTGCGTGAACATGCCGGCGATGAGCTGGTCGTTGTCCACGTGCCCGTCCGACAGGTCCACCATGGCCTCGTGAATGCTCGTCAGACCGAGCACCAGGATGCCCGCGGCGCTCTCGATCTTCTTCTGCTGCGGCTTGTAGGCACCGCCGAACTTGTCGCCCTGCTCGTCGTGGCCCCAGGGCTCACCCAGGCCGTCCAGCGCCTGGATCAGCGTGGTCAGCGCCTTGCTCAGATCGATGGCCCCCTGGTGGAAGGCCGGTGCCGCCGCCTTGATGTCGGCGGTCTTGATGTCCAGGACCTTGCCGGGCACCTTGCCGTCGCCCACCGATGAACCCCCGTTCGCAGTCGCGGTGTCCGACGATAGGGCCAGCGCGTCAAGTCGGCGTCAGGCGGAGGTAATCGGACGGCAATGTTCCGGGCGGTCGCGCGGCATGGCGTGCGTATCGATCGGATAACAGGGCTCGCAGCGCGGGTGTGATGCGCGTAGACAGTCCGTGACCTGGTACATCACTCTCATTCACCAGATCCGGAGAATCCATGCGGAAGTCCCTCAAGGCGGTCGCGGCCGGTGCCGCCTGTGTCGTCGCCGGTGCGGCGCTGTACGGCGCGGGCGCGGCCACCGCCGGCCAGTCGACGGCCAACTCCACCCACGAGCCGTACAACATCGGGCTCCTGGTCAAGGACATCGACACCTACTACGGCACCGCCGCCGACGGCAACGGCGCCTACCAGGCGTCTCCTGACAGCCCGTACGCCAAGGACCTGGCGCGCATCGACGCCGACGCCAGGCACTACATAGACAAGGCGGCCCGCAAGGCGCGGCACAAGGGCGAGAAGCCGGCCGTCGTCTTCGACATCGACGACACGCTGCTGCTCAGCCTCGACTACGAGAAGCGCACCAACTACACGTACAACGGCACCACGTGGAACGACTACGTGAACAAGGCCGACCGTCCGGCGGTCTTCGGCAGCCCCGAGCTGGTGCGGTACGCCGAGTCCGAGGGTGTCGAGGTCTTCTACAACTCCGGTCTGAGCGAGGCCCAGCGCACCGCCGCGGTGGAGAACCTGAAGAAGGTCGGCGCCGATGTGAACCTCGACGCCGGCCACATGTTCCTCAAGGACAAGGCCAACCCGCCGGCCTACCTGAAGGACTGCGCCGTCCCCGGCAGCTGGACCTGCACGACCGTGCAGTACAAGTCCGGGACGCGCAAGCACATCGAGGACGACCTGGGCTACGAGATCGTCGCCAACTTCGGCGACCAGTACTCGGACCTGGACGGCGGTTACGCGAACCGCACGTACAAGCTGCCGAACCCGACGTACTTCGTCTCCTGATCCCCACGATGCTCCTCCGGAGGATCAGCCGTACGTCCTGAGCAGCCGCTCGTACTCCGCCCCCGTCACCGGCAGCACCGTGCCGTGGCGGGGGCTGGCGGGCAGCGCGTAGCCGGTGGACGGCGTCCACCGGCCGGAGGCGAGGTCGGTGGTCTCGAACGGCACGTACCCGCGCAGGCCGTACTCGTCGATGAACAGGTACCACTTCTTCTCGGTGTTCGACTTGAAGACGGTCGGCCCCTCGCCGCGCGCGAGGGCACCGCTGCCGACGCAGTCGGCGACGAAGCCGTACGACGTGTCGGTCAGGTTCCGCGACTTCTCGGCGGTGATGAACTTCGAGCAGGGCGAGCCGGAGGACGGGTCCCGCTCGTCCTTGGTGAAGCGGTAGTACGTCCCCTTGTCCTTGACGACCGTCGAGTCGATGACCGAGTGGCCGGGGTCGTCCCAGACCCTGGGCGCGCTGAAGGTGCGGAAGTCCTCGGTCGTCGCGTAGAGCATGCGGTTGTAGGTGGAACCGGCGTGGTCCGGGTCGTCGGCGGCGTACAGCTTCGACGCCCAGAACACCACGTACTCGTGCCGCCGGCTGTCCCAGTAGGCCTCCGGCGCCCAGGTGTTGCCCGCGTTGTCGGGTGCCACCCGCACCAGCCGCTGGTCGGTCCAGTGGACCAGGTCGGTGGACTCCCACACCATGACCGACCTGCTGCCGTGCCGCTGGACGTCGTCCCAGCTGCCGCTGCTGTTGCGGTACATCCGCAGGTCGGTGGCGACGAGATAGAACCTGTCGCCCTCGGGGGAGCGGATCACGAACGGGTCGCGCAGGCCCTTCTCCCCGATGGTCGAGGTCAGCACCGGCTGCCCACCGTTCGACTCCCGCCAGTGCAGCGGGTCGTTGCCCTGGCTGAGCGCGTAGCGGATCTGCTCGCCGTCGGCCGTGCCCTCGCCGGTGAAGTAGACGAACAGGTAGCCGGCGTACCTGGACCGCGCGGTGTCGGCGGAGCCGGGCGGGGCGGCCGGCAGGGTGAGGAGGAGGGCGAGCAGCGGGACCAGCAGGGTTCTGAGACGCATGACCGTCCTGTGTGGGCGTGAGGGTTTCTGTTGGGTGCTGTGCGTTCTCGGAGTGTCACCAGCACCGCCCACTGCGTCAATCGGTGTGCGACCGCCTGGGGCGGTCGAAAGTTTCGGTCTCGCGGGGGCGGGGAAGCCGTCCTCACCCCCGCGGGGTCTACGAGGCTCCGCCCGTGCTGCCCCGCGTGTGCACGGCGAAGTCACCGGTCACCGCGTACGTCCGGCCCCCGGCGGTACCGCTGACGACGTAACCGTCGGCCTTCGCGTCACGGCCCCCGCGCGTGTGGTCGTACTGCCCCGCGAACTCCCACTGCCCCGCCGGTACCGTACGCCCCTGCTTCAGCGTCCAGGTGTAGACGACGAACCCGTTCTTCTCCGCCACGGTCTGGGTGAAGTCCCCTTCCGGCAGCGAGCGCCACGCGCCGGTCGAGGTGACCCCGCCGGTCTGGGCGACCTTCAGCTCGACCGTCAGGGACGACAGCGGCTCGGACGTCTTGAGGGTCACGTTGCTCTGCGCCCAGAAGTCGTTGCTGTGCGGGTCCACCGAGCCGTCCGACCACAGGGGGCCGTCCTGCTCGGCGCGCGCCACCGGCGGCGGCGTCGGGGCGGTGCCGTCCGGTGTACGGGAGGGGGAGGAACCCGGTGTGCGGGACGGCTGCGCGGCGCTCTTGCCGGGTGCCGGGTCCGCGGTGCGGGAGGGGGGACGGGTCGTCGGGGCGGAAGACTGGGAGGGGGTCGGCGAGACCGCCACGGTCTGCCGGGCCGGCGGCTCGTCCTTCACCGCGGACGCCACCGCGTAGCCCCCGACCGCGAGCACACCGGCGACCGCGGCCGTCGCGGTGGCCACCCGGACCCAGCCGAACACCGGCCGACGCCCGGCCCGGTGGCCGGGGCGGGACCCGGCGGCCATGCCGCGCTCCACCCGGGCCAGGATGCGCGCGCGGTCGGGCTCGTGGGCCCCGGCCGCCTCGTGCAGCCGGGCGCGCAGCTCGTCGTGCACGTCCTGCTGCCTCATCGGTTCCTTCCTCCGCTCTCGCCGGCCCGGGCCGCCATCGCCGCGTGCACCCGCCCCGGGTCGGCCTGCGGGCCGAGCAGCCGCTTCAGTTCGGCCATGCCCTTGGACGTCTGGCTCTTAACCGTACCCACCGAGATCCCGAGCGCGAGCGCGGTGTCCTTCTCCGACAGGTCGAACGCGTGCCGGAGCACCACGCACGCCCGTTTCCGGAACGGCAGCCGGCGCAGCGCCCCCTGGACGTCCACCACACCGGCGACGTCCGGGTTCTCGGTCCGCTCCTCGCCGCGCGGCCAGAACAGCGCGATCCGCCGCCGCTCGCGCACCGCGCCGCGGATCCGGGTGCGGGCCAGGTTGGCGACCACGCCCCGCGCGTACGCCACCGGATGGCCGGCCGCGCGCACCCGGTCCCAGCGGTGCCACAGCGCCAGCAGCGCGTCCGCCGCCAGGTCGTCGGCGGCGTCCGCCTCGCCGGTCAGCAGGTGGGCGAAACGGGCGAGTTCGGCGTAGTGCCGTTCGAAGAAGGCATGGAACTCCACGGAGGCTGCGTCGTCGACGACTGTGCCCACGGGTGACCTCTTCTCGGTACGCGCTCTGTGTGTGTCATGTGAATGACATGCGAGGGTCCGGGGAGGGCCCGGACGGAGATCCGGAGCGTAGCAGTGATCGTTTGACGTGCTTGTGCGGGGGGCCGGACGCCGATTGGCGGACCGAACTCGATGAGATAGCACGGAAGGGGCCGTTCCGCCATACATCGCTGCATGCGGAACGGCCCCCTCCGACCGTTACTTGAGGGCGGCCTGCATCATCGCCCTGGCGACCGGAGCCGCCAGCCCGTTGCCGCTGACCTCGGACCGCGCCGCGTCCGACTGCTCCACCATCACGGCGACGGCGACCTCCTTGCCGCTGCTGTCGGACTTGCCGTAGGAGGTGAACCAGGCGTACGGCGTCTTGCTGTTGTTCTCGCCGTGCTGCGCGGTGCCGGTCTTGCCGCCGACGGTCACCCCGTCGATCAGCGCGTTCGTACCGGTGCCGTCCTTGACCACCGTCTCCATGGCCGACCGGAGCTGTTCGGCGGTGGTGGAGCTGACGATCTCCGTCGCGTCCGCGCCGTCGTCGTAGTCCTCCAGCACATCACCGCCGCTGTCGGTGATCTGCGAGACCATGTGGGGCGATACCAGCTTTCCGCCGTTGGCAATGGCCGCGGAGACCATGGCCATCTGCAAGGGGGTGGCCGTGACGTCGAACTGGCCGATGCCCGACAGGGCCGTCTGGGCCTTGTCCATGCCCGAGGGGTAGACGCTCGGGTAGGCCCGCACCGGCACGTCCCGCTTGTCGTCGTCGAAGCCGAACTTCTCGGCCATGGCCCTGACCTTGTCCTGCCCCAGCTCGACGGCCATGTGACCGAAGACGTTGTTGCACGAGTACCGCAGGGCGACCCGGATCGAGGCGTTCCTGCACGGCGCCGACCTGCTCTCGTTCGGCAGCTCGCGCACGGTGCCCGGCATGATGTACGGATCGGGGCTGTCGGTGGGCTCGTCCACGTTCTTGTACAGCCCGTCCTCCAGCGCGGCGGCCGCGACGACCAGCTTGAAGGTCGAGCCCGGCGGCAGCGGCTGGCGCAGCGCGCGGTTGGTGAGCGGCTTGTCCTTGTCGGCGTTGAGCGTCTTCCAGGCCGTGCCGGCCGTGTTCGCGTCGGTGAGCGAGGAGGGGTCGTACGCCGGTGTCGACACCACCGCGAGGATCCTGCCCGTCTTCGGGTCGACCGCGACGGCCGCGCCCTTGTTGCCGCCCAGCGCGCGGTAGGCGGCCTTCTGCACGGCCGGGTCGATCGTCGTGACCACGTCGCCCGGCTCGGACCGCTCGCCGGTGACGGTGCCCATCACCGTCCTCAGCCGGTCGTCCGTGCCGTTGAGCAGGTCCTTGTAGACGCCCTCCAGCTGGGTGGGGGCGTAGGCCTGCGAGGCGAAGCCCGTCACCGCCGCGTACAGCTTGCCGTCCTTGTACGTCCGCTTGTACGCGAGGTCGTTTCCCTTCGTCCGCGCCGAGCCGGTGATCGCCTCTCCGGCCACGATGATGTTCCCGAGGGGACGCGAGTAGGTCGCGATCGCGTTCCGCCGGTTGTCGTTGTCGTCCGCGAGGGCCTTGCCGTCGTAGAACTGCAGCCATGTCGCCCTGACCAGCAGGGCGAGCACGAGCAGCAGCGTGAAGACGGACGCCCGCCTGATCGTCTTGTTCATCCCGCTGGGAAGACGGTCGCGGCCGGGGGGATCGTTCCCCTACGCCCGGATTTCTCATCCGGTGTTCAGGAAGCGGGCAGCACCAGCACGACCTCCTCGATCTCCCGGCCCCGCGCGTTCGCGTACCCCCGGGCCCGGGCCGCCTCGCGGAAGCCGCACTTCTCCAGCACGCGCAGCGACGCTCCGTTGTCGGCCGCCGCCCGCGCGTACAGCGGCCGTTCCGGGACCTCGGCGAGCAGGGCCCGCAGCGCGGCCGTCGCCACGCCCCGGCCCCAGTACCCGCGGTCGATCCAGTACGTCACCTCGCGCTCGCCGGCCACCCCGTACACGGCCGCGCTGCCGGCCACCTCCCCGTCGGCCAGCACCGTGCGCAGCACGTCGGAGGAGGTGCGCAGCCGCTGCCAGTAGGCCGCGAAGGCCTCCCGGTCGTACGGGTCCTCCGGACCGAACGCGGCCATCAGGGCGGCCTCCGGGTCGGTCATCTGCCGGTGGAACACGGCCAGATCGCCGTCCTCCACGGCCCGCAGCGTGATCTCCATGCCGCCGAGCCTACGGCCCCGGGGCTCAGAGCCTGCGGGTCGCCAGCGTCAGCCGGTCCCGCGCGTCGAACAGCGCGTCCTTGATCATCTGTTCGTGGGCGGGGGTGAGCCGGGCCACCGGCACCGAGCAGCTGATCGCGTCGCGCGCCGGCGTGCGGTACGGGATCGCCACGCCGAAGCAGCGCAGGCCCAGGGTGTTCTCCTCGCGGTCGACCGCGAAACCCTGCTCCCGGATCTGGTGCAGCTCCTCGATGAGCCGCTCCCGGTCGGTGAGGGTGTTCTCGGTGAGCGCGGGCAGCGTCTCCGGCAGGAGCCTCCGGACCTGCTCGTCGGTGTAGGTGGCGAGGATCGCCTTGCCGAGCGAGGTGGAGTGGGCCGGGAGCCGGCGGCCGACGCGGGTGAAGGGGCGCAGGTAGTGCTGGGACTGGCGGGTGGCCAGGTAGACCACGTTGGTCCCGTCGAGCCGGGCCAGGTGGATGGTCTCCGTGGTGTCGTCGGAGAGCCGGTCCAGGGTCGGGCGGGCGGCGGCCACCACCTCGTCGCCGTCGATGTACGACGTGCCCACCAGCAGCGCCCGCACCCCGATGCCGTACCGCGTGCCCGTCGCGTCCGTCTCCACCCAGCCCAGCTCCACCAGGGTGCGCAGCAGCATGTAGAGGCTCGACTTGGGGTACCCCACGGCCTCCTGCACGGCCGCGAGGGAGTGCATACCGGGCTTGCCCGCGAAGAACTCCAGCAGTTCCACGGTCCGTACCGCGGACTTGACCTGCGCCCCGCCGCCTGTGTCGCCTGCCGTCATCGCCCTTGGCCCCTTCGTTCGACGAGGACTGAGTTATATAGTCTCCGAGCAGCATATTCACGATCAGAGACGGTGTTCAGTATATCGAACGCCGGGAGGGATCCGCGGTGGCAGCAGCACCAGTCTGGAGTGTCGACCCGCGCACCGGGAAGCAGCGTGAACAGGTTGCGGTGGAGGCCACAGCCCAGGAGGTGGACGCGGCGGTCCGGGCGGCCCACGCCGCGCGCGGTGCCCTGGCCGACCGCACGGTCCGCGCCGCCTTCCTGCGCTCCGCCGCCGCGGGCCTGGACGCGGCCCGGGACGGCCTGATCGAGACCGCCGACGCCGAGACCGCGCTCGGTCCGGCCCGGCTGACCGGCGAACTCGCCCGGACCACGTACCAGTTGCGGGCCTTCGCCCGCATCGTCGACGAGGGCGCCTTCCTCGACGTCATCATCGACCACCCCGACGACACGGCCACCCCGCCCATCCCGGACCTGCGTCGTTACAAGGTGCCGCTCGGCGT
The DNA here is from genome assembly GCF_000720135.1 of Streptomyces sp. NRRL S-1022. Classification (GTDB taxonomy): domain Bacteria; phylum Actinomycetota; class Actinomycetes; order Streptomycetales; family Streptomycetaceae; genus Streptomyces. The sequence goes on from NZ_JOIU01000022.1 coordinate 51,859, forward strand.
CGTCGCCGTCTACTCCGCCTCCAACTTCCCCTTCGCCTTCTCCGTGGCCGGCGGCGACACCGCGAGCGCGCTGGCCGCGGGCTGCCCGGTCGTGGTCAAGTCCCACCCCGACCACCCGGGCCTGTCCGAGCTGGTCGCCGGGGTGCTGCGCCGGGCCGCCGCCGAACACGGCGTCCCCGAGGGCGTGGTGGGCCTCGTGCACGGCTTCGAGGCAGGCGTGGAGCTGATCAAGCACCCGCTGGTCGCCGCGGCCGGCTTCACCGGCTCGGTGCGGGGCGGCCGGGCCCTGTTCGACGCCGCCGCCGCGCGTCCGGTGCCGATCCCGTTCCACGGCGAGCTGGGTTCGCTCAATCCGGTCCTGGTCACCGAGGCCGCGGCGGCCGAGCGGGCCGAGGAGATCGGCGGCGGCCTCGCCGGGTCGATGACCCTCGGCGTGGGCCAGTTCTGCGTCAAGCCCGGCCTGGTGCTGGTGCCCTCCGGCGCCGCGGGCGACCGGCTGGTGAAGTCCCTGGCCGACGCCGTCGGCGACACCGGCGCCGGGGTGCTGCTCGACCACCGCATGCGGGACGACTTCATCGCCGGCGTGGCCGAGCGGGCGCAGCTCCCGGACGTGGACGCGCCGGTCACCCCGGGCGCGGGCGGCGAACACTCGGTCAGCGCCGGGTTCCTCACGGTGCCGGCGGAGAGGCTGTGCGCGGAGGGGGCGTACGACCTGCTCCTCGAAGAGTGCTTCGGGCCGGTCACCGTGGTGGCCCGCTACGCGTCCGAGGCCGAGGCGACGACCGTGCTGTCGCGGCTGCCGGGCAACCTCACGGCGACCGTCCAGGTGTCCCTGGAGGAGGCCGCGGGGCAGGGGCGGGGGCCGGAGCTGCTCGCCGAGTTGACGCCGCTCGCCGGGCGGGTGCTGGTCAACGGCTGGCCGACGGGTGTCGCCGTGGCACCGGCCCAGCACCACGGGGGGCCGTACCCCGCGACCACCTCCACCTCCACCTCGGTGGGCGGTACGGCCATCGAGCGGTGGCTGCGGCCCGTGGCGTACCAGAACGCGCCCGAGGCCCTGCTGCCGGCCGAGCTGAGGGACGACAACCCCCTGGGGCTTCCCCGGCGGTTCAACGGGGTCCTGGAGCGGTGACGCAGTTGCAGCTTCCCGAACTGCCCTTCCCGCTCACGGCGTACGGACCGGACGGCGACTGGTCCTATGCGGACGGTGTGCTGACCGGGTCGGCCGGGGCCCGGCAGGACCGGTTCGTACCGCCCACCGGGGAAGGTCTCGCACCCACGTCGGACGCGCCCCGGCTGCTCGGGGCGCCCGAGGGGGACTTCCGGCTGGCCGCCAGGGTCACCGTGGGCTTCCGTGCCGCCTTCGACGCCGGGGTGCTGTACGTCCACGCCGGCGAGCGGGCCTGGGCCAAGCTGTGTCTGGAGTACTCCCCGGACGTGCCGACCGTCTGCACGGTGGTCACCCGGGGCCACTCCGACGACGCCAACTCCTTCACGGTGGACGGGGACTCGGTGTGGCTGCGGGTCAGCCGCACCGGGCGGGCCTTCGCCTTCCACGCCTCCCCGGACGGGGAGCGCTGGACCTTCGTGCGGCTCTTCACCCTCGGTGAGGGCACCGGCCCGGCGCTCGTCGGGTTCCTGGCCCAGTCGCCGGTGGGGGAGGGGTGCGCCGTGAGGTACGACCGCATCGCGTTCGCCGCCGGCGCACCGGACGACCTGCGAGACGGCAGCTGAGGAGCAGGGCCGGGGAACGCCGGCGGCGCCCCGGCCGCCCGGCGCCACGGCATCAGGAGGACGGCCACCGGCGCGGCGGGCGTACCGGCGTCGACGTGGGCAGCGAGGGGGTCTCCCGCAGTTCCTCGGCGCGCTCCGTGCGCCCGCCTGGTCCGCCGGGCCGGCGGACCAGGTGCAGCCGCCACGGAACCGGGTAGCGGGCGGCCGCGTCTTCCGCTGCATGATCGATGACCGTGTCAGGGGCACCCGCGTGATCCGCACCGCCCTGCCCGCCGAGGCGGAGCGGATCGCCGCACTGCACCGCAGGGCCCGCTCGACGTACTACCCCGACGGCCTCCCGGACGACGGCATCGACTGGGCCGCCGCCTGGCGCGGCGCCGTCGAGCGTCCCGACGGACAGGTGCTGTGCGTCGTGGAGGAGGGCGTGATCACCGGCATCGCCTCCTTCCGGCCCCCGCAGGACGGCCCCGCCGGCACGGTCAAGCTGTACCAGTTCCACGTCGACCCCGACCGCTGGCGCCGCGGCACCGGTGCGGCCCTGCACGCGGCCTGCGTGGAGCAGTGGCGCGCCGAGGGCAGGAGCCGGGCCGTCCTCGACGTCCACGTGGACAACCGGCGCGCCCAGGCCTTCTACGCCCGCCAGGGCTGGCTCCCGGACCCCGGGCACCCGCCCGCCGACGACGACCACCACCTCTTCCTGTACTTCTCCGTGCCGCCCCGGGAATGAAACGGCGTTCTTGAAGGTTCACGCAGCGGCCGGGGAGAGCCCCCGCACCCGTACGAGCCGGAGAGAGCCGAAGACATGCGCGTCGAGATCTGGAGCGACATCGCCTGCCCCTGGTGCTACGTGGGCAAGGCCCGCTTCGAGAAGGCGCTGGCCGCCTTCCCGCACCGCGACCAGGTCGAGGTGGTGCACCGCTCCTTCGAGCTGGACCCGGGCCGCGCCAAGGGCGACGTCCAGCCGGTCGTCCCCCTGCTGGCCAAGAAGTACGGCATGAGCGAGGCACAGGCCCAGGCCGGCGAGGACAACCTGGGCGCACAGGCCGCCGGCGAGGGCCTGGACTACCGCACCCGGGACCGCGACCACGGCAACACCTTCGACATGCACCGCCTGCTGCACTTCGCCAAGGAGCACGGCCGGCAGGACCAGCTGATCCAGATCCTCTACCGGGCGAACTTCGCCGAGGAGCGGTCCCTGTTCTCCGAGGGCGACGCACGCCTGGTGGACCTGGCCGTCGAGGCCGGCCTGGACGCCGAGGCCGCCCGCGCGGTGCTCGCCGACCCGGACGCGTACGCCGACGAGGTCCGCGCCGACGAGCGGGAGGCCGCCGAGCTGGGCGCGACCGGCGTACCGTTCTTCGTCCTCGACCGGAAGTACGGCGTCTCCGGCGCCCAGCCCGCCGAGGTCTTCACCCAGGCGCTGACCCAGGCGTGGGGCGAGCGCTCCCCGCTGAAGCTGGTCGACCAGGGGGACGCCGCGGCCTGCGGTCCGGACGGGTGCGCGGTGCCGCAGCACGGCTGACACCCTGGCCGGGGGCGTCCTATAAGCGCCGCTAAGAGGAACCACGTAAAAGATCGCAATGGACGGGCAGTTCCCTGGGCCGCAGAGTAGACCCATGGAGACCACGGAGACGTTCGAGAGCCTCGTCCGCGCCGAGTTCAGTCCGAAGAGCAGCTACCTCAACACCGCGAGCAACGGCCTGCTGCCCGCCCGTACCGTCGCCGCCCTCCAGGAGGCGGCGCTGCTGCGGGCCGAGGGCCGGCCGCTGACCTCGCTGTACGAGGACGTGGAGGCGAGCCGGGCCGCGTTCGCCCGGCTCGCCGGTGTCCCCGCCGGCCGGGTCGCGGCGGGCGCCTCGGTCGCCGCGCACACCGGCGTGATCGCCGCCTCGCTGCCCGCGGGCGCCGAAGTCCTGACCGCCGAGGACGACTTCACCTCCGTGCTCAACCCCTTCCACGTCCGCGGCGACCTCAAGGTCCGCACGGTCCCGCTGGAGCGGATCGCCGAGTCCGTCCGCCCGGGCACCGCGCTGGTCGCGGTCAGCGCCGCCCAGTCCGCCGACGGACGGATCGCCGACCTGCCCGCCCTGCGCGAGGCCGCCCGCGCCCACGGCGCCCGCACCTACGTCGACTTCTCCCAGGCCGCCGGCTGGCTGCCGATGGACGCGGACGCCTACGACTTCACCGCCGCCGTCACCTTCAAGTGGCTGCTCGGCCCGCACGGCGCGGCCTTCCTCACCGTCCCCGAGGACTTCGGCGGACTGACCCCGCTGCTCGCGGGCTGGGTCGCCGCGGAGAAGCCGTGGGACAGCTGCTACGGCCCGGTCGCCGAACTCGCCCGTTCCGCACGCCGGTTCGACCTCACCCACGCCCTGTTCAGCTACGCGGGACTGCGGCGCTCGCTGGAGCTGATCGAGGAACTCGGCGTGGACGCCGTGCACGCCCATGACGTCGCCCTCGCCGAGAGGTTCCGGGCGGGACTCGCCGGCCTCGGCCACGAGCCGGTGGCCGCCCCCGGCTCGGCGATCGTCTCCGTCCCCGGACTCGGCTTCCGCCAGCCGGAGTTGAGCGAGGCGGGCATCGAGGTCTCCGACCGCGCCGGCAACCTGCGCGCGGCCTTCCACCTCTACACCACGGCCGCGGACGTGGACCGGCTGCTCGACGCGCTGTCCGGCTGACATGACCGGGCCGGGGCCTCCCGTCCCACACGAGGAGGCCCCGGCCCGGTGTCCTTCGGGCGGCTAGCGCACCGGGGTGAAGTCCCTCGCCCCGATGAACTCGGGCCGGCGCACCGGCGCCGCGAACGGCTCCACCGCGGTGTTCTCCACGCTGTTGAACACGATGAAGACGTTGCTGCGCGGGAACGGCGTGATGTTGTCGCCGGAGCCGTGCATGGCGTTGCAGTCGAACCAGGTCGCCGAGCCGGCCTTGCCGGTGAACAGCCGGATGCCGTACTCGCTCGCCAGCGCGGTCAGTGCCTCGTCCGACGGCGTGCCCGCGTCCTGCATCTGCAGGGACTTCTTGTAGTTGTCCTTCGGCGTGGCGCCGGCGCAGCCCAGGAACGTCTTGTGTGAACCCGGCATGATCATCAGGCCGCCGTTGGTGTCGTGGTTCTCGGTCAGCGCGATCGAGACGGATACCGTGCGCATGTTCGGCAGGCCGTCCTCGGCGTGCCAGGTCTCGAAGTCCGAGTGCCAGTAGAAGCCGCTCGCGCCGAAGCCCGGCTTGACGTTGATCCGGGACTGGTGGACGTACACGTCCGAACCGAGGATCTGCCGGGCGCGGCCGACCACGCGCGGATCGCGGACCAGCTTCGCGAACACCTCGCTGATCCGGTGCACCTCGAAGACCGAGCGGATCTCCTGGGACTTCGGCTCCACGATGGAGCGATCGTCGGCACGGATCGCCGGGTCGGCGACCAGCCGGTCCAGCTCACGCCGGTACACCTCGACCTCGTCCGGGGTGATCAGCTGGTCGACGGCGAGGAAGCCGTCCCGCTCGTACGCCTGGAGGCCGGCGGCCGGGATGGGGCCGGGGGTGTCCGGGGAGCCCCAGACGACCGGGTCCTGGCGGGGGACGGTCACCTCGCCGGTGCCGCGGGTGGGGTACAGATCGGTGACGATGGCAGTGGTCATCGTGTGTCACACCTCCTCGGGCTCGGTGAGCAGCGGGTAGACGCCGTTCTCGTCGTGGTCCTCCCGGCCGGTGACCGGCGGGTTGAACACGCAGATGCAGTGGAAGTCCTCCTTGACGCGCAGCGTGTGCCGCTCGTGCCCGTCGAGGAGGTACATGGTGCCGGGGGTGATGGTGTACGTCTTCCCGGCCTCGTGGTCGGTGAGTTCGGCCTCGCCCTGGGTGCAGACGACGGCCTCGATGTGGTTGGCGTACCACATCGACGTCTCGGTCCCGGCGTAGAGAATCGTTTCGTGCAGGGAGAAGCCGACCCGCTCCTTGGCGAGGACGATCCGCTTGCTCTCCCAGGTGCCGGACGCGGCCTTCACGTGCCGGTCGGTGCCTTCGATGTCCTTGAAGGATCGGACGATCATGGGGGTGCGCTTCCTCCTTGCTGTCAGGCGGTTTCCCGGACGGCGCGGGCGAGGACGCTCAGGCCCTCGTCCAGTTCGTCGGGGGTGATGGTGAGGGCGGGCAGCAGCTTGACGACCTCGCTCTCGGGGCCGGACGTCTCGATGAGCAGTCCGAGTTCGAAGGCGCGCCGCGCGATGCGCGAGGCCCGCTCCTTGTCGCGGAACTCCAGGCCCCACACGAGCCCGCGTCCGCGGTACTCCTTCACATCGGCGAGGTTCTCCTCGGTGATGGAGATGAGGGCCTGTTCGACCTGTTCGCCCCGGGCGCGGGTCTGCTTCTCCATGGCGGAACCGTCGGTCCAGTAGGTTTCCAGGGCGGCGGTGGCGGTGACGAAGGCGGGGTTGTTGCCGCGGAAGGTGCCGTTGTGCTCGCCGGGCTCCCACACGTCCAGCTCGGGCTTGAACAGGCACAGCGACATCGGCAGCCCGTAACCGCTGATCGACTTCGACACGGTCACGATGTCCGGGGTGATCCCGGCCTCCTCGAAGGAGAAGAACGCGCCGGTACGGCCGCAGCCCATCTGGATGTCGTCGACGATCAGCAGCATGTCCTGCCGCTCGCACAGCTCCTTCAGCGCGCGCAGCCACTGCGGACGCGCGACGTTGATGCCGCCCTCGCCCTGCACCGTCTCCACGATCACCGCGGCCGGCCGGTTCAGACCCGAGCCCTGGTCCTCCAGCAGCCGCTCGAACCACAGGAAGTCCGGGACCGTGCCGTCGAAGTAGTTGTCGAACGGCATCGGCGTGCCGTGCACCAGCGGAACACCGGCACCGGCGCGCTTGAACGCGTTGCCGGTCACCGCCAGCGACCCCAGCGACATCCCGTGGAAGGCGTTGGTGAACGACACGATCGCCTCGCGCCCCTTCACCTTCCGCGCCAGCTTCAGCGCCGACTCCACGGCGTTGGTGCCCGTCGGACCCGGGAACATGACCTTGTACGGCAGGTCGCGCGGACGCAGCACCAGGTCCTGGAAGGCCCGCAGGAACGACCGCTTCGCCGTGGTCGACATGTCCAGGCCGTGCGTGACACCGTCACGCTCCAGATAGTCGATCAACGCCCGTTTCAGCACCGGGTTGTTGTGACCGTAGTTGAGCGATCCGGCACCGGCGAAGAAGTCGAGGTACGCATGACCGTCCTCGTCGTACATCCGGCTGCCTTGCGCACGGTCGAAGACGGTGGGCCAGCCGCGGCAGTAGCTGCGCACCTCGGACTCCAGGGTCTCGAAGACGCTGAGGTCGGGCTGGGTGATGGTCACGGTGAATCGCTCCTCAGTGGGCGGTGAAGTCGGTCAGCGGGCCGATGCGGTACAGCACTTCGGGGTCGTGCGGGCCGTCCGGGAACAGGTGGGCCGGGAACAGCACCTCGCGGGTGACCCCGGCGCCGTGCCGCTCGGCGAACGAGGTGAACAGCCGCTCGGAGGCGGTGTTGCCGGGCGTGATGGTGGTCTCCAGCTCGGTGATGCCGCGTTCGGCGGCGAGCCGGGCGGTCAGCCCGTCCAGCAGCCTGGCGGCGATGCCGAGGCCCCGGTGCCCGGGGTCGACGGCCACCTGCCAGACGAGCAGGGTGCGGGGGCGGTCCGGCCGGAGGTATCCGGTGACGAAGCCGACCGGCTCCCCGTCCGCACCGCGCGCCACCGCCGAGGTGCCGGCGAAGTCCCGGCACCACAGCACATAGCTGTAGGAGGAGTTGAGATCCAGGGTTTTCGAGTCCTTGGCGAGACGCCAGAGCGCGGCTCCGTCGGTCGTCGCCGGCCGTTCGATGAGCAGGTCTGCTGGTGCGGCAGTCATGCGGCACGAATTTAGCGAGGTGAATTCGAAAATGCACGGGAGTGATCGCCGGGGGCGCGCACCGGGTCGGTGATATGTCCGGAATGCCCCCAGGAAAATCGGAACAAAACTCCCGCGCTGTGGACTGTGTCACAGGACGTAAACCGACGGAAACCGGTCGGCAAACTCTCCTGTTTAGCTCTGCAAAAACCGGGCAGAAGAAAACGGGAAGCTATCGCCCGCAGAATTGGCGGAGATTGTGAAAGTAATTGGAATCAGAGATGAGAAAACGGCCCGCGTAGTGTGCGCGAGCCGTTTTCAGTGCGTTCCGGAGTGATGCCGGAACCCTCCGGAGCGGTGACACACCGCCGGCTACCGCCAGACGTTCTCCACGGCCCGCCGGGCGGCGGCCGGGTCCACCGGCAGCCCCTGCCCGGCGAGCGCCGCGCCCAGTGCCGCGAGGGAGGCCTGGACCGCGTCCCGCGTCGCGTCGGCGCCGTAGTGGTTGACGCGGATCATCTCCTTCGCCAGGGCACCGCCCCCGGCGGCCAGCGGCAGCGCCGGGTCCGCCGCCAGGGCGCGGGCCACCAGCTCCGAGGCCACCACCCCGGACGGCACCCGCAGGGTCGTGGCGACCGGCGCCGCGTCCCGCTCCTGATGCACGTACGGCTCCAGGCCCCCGCCCAGCGCGACCGCACCCGCCCGCGAGGCCAGCGCGGCGCGCCGGTGCCGGGCCATCACCGTCTCCAGGCCGGCCGACTCGATCCGCTCCAGGCACGCCTGAAGCGCCAGCATCTCCAGCTGGGCCGGAGCGTGCGGCAGCGCCTTGCGGCCGGCGTCGGTCCAGCGCTCCTTCCAGTCCAGCAGGGACAGGTAGGAGCGGCGCGGGGCGTTCGGGTTGGCGGCCATCCGGGCCCACGCCCGCTCGCTCACCGAGATCGCCGACACCCCCGCCGGCCCGCCCATCGCCTTCTGCGCCCCGATCACGCACAGGTCCACGCCCCACGCGTCCGGCAGCACCGGCTCGGCGCCCACGGAGGCCACCGCGTCCAGGTAGAAGAGGGCACCCTGCGCCCGTACCACCTCGCCGATCTCCGCGACCGGGTTGGTGTTGCCGGTCGCCGCCTCGGCGTGCACCAGCGACACGAAATCGATCTCCGGGTGCTCGGCGAACGCCTCCCGGATCTGCCCGGCGGTCACCGCCGTGTGGAAGGGGACGGACAGGTCGTGCACCGTGGCGCCGGCGTCGCGCAGCCAGCCGCCGAAGGTCTGCCCGTAGGGGCCCGTGATCACGTTCAGGGCCACCGTGCCCGGACCGGCCGCCGCGCGGATCGCGCCCTCCAGCGGCAGCAGCGCCTCGCCCTGGGTGATCAGGACGTCCTGCCGGGTGTCCAGCAGCCGGGCCACCCCGTCCTCGATGGCGGCGAAACGCTCGGCGGTGAGCGGGGGCAGATCGAGGAAGGGGTGGGTCACGGCGGTGCTCTCTTCGCTCTCGGGAGGTCGACTCCACCGATCTTAGGTCGAAAGCCCTCGTGGCCATCGGTTTGATTTGAGAGACTCAAACCCTTCCTTATAATCGGAAGCCTCAGTTCCCCCACAGGAGATCTCCCCATGAAAACGCTCGCAGGGCGCCGGACCCGCCTCCTGGCCGCCACCACCGCGACCGCCGCACTCGTGCTCGTCGCGGCCGGCTGCTCCTCCAGCGACTCGGGGAGCGGCAAGACCACCGTCAAGGGCGTCCACCTGGCCAAGGCCGGTCAGCTGACCACCTGCACCCACCTGCCCTACCCGCCGTTCCAGTCGGAGGTGGACGGCAAGGTGCAGGGCTTCGACGTCTCCCTCATCGACCTCGTCGCCAAGGACCTCGGCGTCAAGCAGCAGATCCTCGACACGCCCTTCGAGAACTTCAAGACCGGCGCCTTCCTGAACTCCGGGGAGTGCGACCTGGCCGCCGCCGGCATGACCATCACCGCCGAGCGCAAGAAGAACGTCGACTTCTCCGACCCGTACTTCGAGGCCACCCAGGCCGTCCTCGTCGACAAGAGCAGCGGCATCGACTCGCTCGCCGACGTCAAGGCCAAGGGCAAGAAGCTCGGCGCCCAGGCGCAGACCACCGGCGAGGACTACGTCAAGGGCAAGGGCTACGACCCGATCTCCTTCGAGTCCTCCGACGCCGTCCTCAACGGCCTGCGCACCGGCCAGGTCCAGGCCGTCGTCATCGACTACCCCGTGGTCCAGGGCTGGCTGAAGGACAAGGCCAACGCGGACAAGTTCAAGGTCGTCGACAACCTCAAGACCGGTGAGCAGTACGGCTTCACCGTCAAGAAGGGCAACAAGGCGCTGCTCGACGCCATCGACAAGGCCCTCAAGGACGCCAAGGCCGACGGCACGTACAAGAAGATCTACGAGAAGTGGATCGGCCCGTACAACCCGTCCGTGGCCTCCCCCGCCGCCTCATGACCGACACGGACGTACAGCTGCAACCGAAGAAGAAGGGACTGACCCGGCGGCAGAAGCGCGGCATCTCGCGGGGCGTGCAGTACGCCGTCTTCGCCGCCGCCGTGATCGCCTTCGCGGTCACGGCCGACTGGGGCCGGCTGCAGAACCAGTTCGCCCAGGCGGACATCGCGAAGCAGATGTTCCCGGACGTCCTCACGCTGGCGCTGAAGAACACCGTGCTCTACACGCTGTCCGGCTTCGTCGTCGGACTCGTCCTCGGCATGGTCATCGCGCTGATGCGGCTGTCCTCCGTCGGCCCGTACCGCTGGCTGGCGGGCGTCTACATCGAGATCTTCCGCGGCCTGCCCGCCCTGCTGATCTTCATCTTCGTCGGGGTGGCCTTGCCCCTCGCCTTCCCCGGCACGGAGATTCCCGGCGGGACGTACGGCAAGGTCGCCATCGCGCTCGGCCTGGTCTCGGCCGCCTACATGGCCGAGACCATCCGGGCCGGCATCCAGGCGGTGCCCAAGGGGCAGATGGAGGCGGCCCGTTCGCTCGGCTTCTCGCCCGCCAGGGCCATGGTCTCCATCATCGTCCCGCAGGCCTTCCGGATCATCCTGCCGCCGCTCACCAACGAACTCGTCCTGCTCTTCAAGGACTCCTCGCTGGTGCTGTTCCTCGGCGTCACCCTGGAGGAGCGGGAACTGTCCAAGTTCGGCCGAGACCTCGCCAGTACGACCGCCAACTCCACGCCGATCCTGGTCGCGGGCCTGTGCTACCTGCTGGTCACCATCCCGCTCAGCTTCGTCGTCCGCCGTATGGAAGCCAAGGCCCAGGAGGCGATCCGGTGAGCCGTCCGGAGATCGAGGTCCGCGGACTGCACAAGTCCTTCGGCGACAACGAGGTGCTGCGCGGCATCGACCTGGAGATCGGCCAGGGCGAGGTCGTCTGCGTCATCGGCCCCTCCGGCTCCGGCAAGTCCACGCTGCTGCGCTGCGTGAACCTGCTGGAGGAGCCCACCAAGGGCCAGGTGTTCGTCGGCGGCACCGAGGTGACCGACCCCGACGTCGACATCGACGCCGTACGCCGCCGCATCGGCATGGTCTTCCAGCAGTTCAACCTCTTCCCGCACCTGAGCGTCACCGAGAACCTCACGCTGCCCCAGCGCCGGGTCCTCGGACGGGACAAGGCGACGGCCGCGCGCGTCGCCGCCGAGAACCTGGCCCGCGTCGGCCTCTCGGAGAAGGCGGACGCCTACCCGTCCTCCCTCTCCGGCGGCCAGCAGCAGCGCGTCGCCATCGCCCGCGCGCTCGCCATGGGCCCCGAGGTGATGCTCTTCGACGAGCCGACCTCCGCGCTCGACCCGGAGCTGGTCGGCGACGTCCTCGCCGTCATGCGCCGGCTCGCGCACGAGGGCATGACGATGATGGTCGTCACCCACGAGATGACCTTCGCCCGCGAGGTCGCCGACCGGGTCGTCTTCATGGACGGCGGCGTGATCGTCGAGGACGGCAGCCCGGACCGGGTGATCGGCGACCCGCAGCACGAGCGGACCCGGCACTTCCTGTCCCGGCTGCTCGACCCGGCGATGGCCGAGGTCGAGGAGGAGACCTCCGACCAGGTGGGGAAGTCCGAGCCGTAGGTCGTTAGGGTGCGGTGCATGAGCGATGGCGCGGTGCTGCACCTGAGGGGCAGGGTTCTGGCGGGGCCCGAGGACGTCCGGGACGAACTGTGGGTGGTCGGCGGGCGGATCTCCTACGACCGCCCCGCCGGCGCCCGCGACATCACCACGGTCGAGGGCTGGGCGCTGCCCGGCCTGGTCGACGCCCACTGCCACGTGGGCCTCGACGCGCACGGCCCCGTCGACGCGGAGACCGCCGAGAAGCAGGCGCTCACCGACCGGGAGGCGGGCACCCTGCTGATCCGGGACGCGGGCTCGCCCTCCGACACCCGCTGGATCGACGACCGGGACGACCTGCCGAAGATCATCCGGGCGGGCCGGCACATCGCCCGCACCCGCCGCTACATCCGCAACTACGCCTGGGAGATCGAGCCGGACGACCTCGTCGCCTACGTCGCCCGGGAGGCCCGGCGCGGCGACGGCTGGGTCAAGCTGGTCGGCGACTGGATCGACCGCGACCTCGGCGACCTCGCCCCCTGCTGGCCGCGCGGGGCGGTGGAGGCGGCGATCGCCGAGGCCCACCGGCTCGGCGCCCGCGTCACCGCGCACTGCTTCGCCGAGAACTCCCTGCGCGACCTGGTCGAGGCGGGCATCGACTGCATCGAGCACGCGACCGGCCTCACCGAGGACCTGATCCCGCTGTTCGCCGAGCGGGGCGTCGCGATCGTCCCCACCCTCGTCAACATCGCCACCTTCCCGCGGCTGGCCGACGGCGGCGACGAGAAGTTCCCGCGCTGGTCCGCGCACATGCGCCGGCTGCACGAGCGGCGCTACGACACCGTCCGCGCCGCCTACGACGCCGGCATCCCGGTCTTCGTCGGCACGGACGCCGGCGGCTCGCTCGCCCACGGCCTGGTCGCCGAGGAGGTCGCCGAGCTGGTCACCGCCGGCATCCCGCCGGTCGAGGCCCTCTCCGCCACCAGCTGGGGCGCCCGCAGCTGGCTCGGCCGGCCCGGACTGGAGGAGGGCGCCCCGGCCGACCTCGTGGTGTACGAGGCCGACCCCCGGGCCGACGTACGGGTGCTGGCGGCGCCGCGGCGGGTGGTGCTCAACGGGCGTGTCGTCGAGTAGGCGGGCGAGAGCGGACGTCCCATGACGCCGCTCCTTCGAATGACCGTGCGGGAAATCCACGTTCGGGTGAAGTAACCCCGGAACGCTGACCGTTCACCCACACCGGGGACAAGGTTGACGGGTCCCACGCAGGTTCCGTCTGGGGGTCCCACCGCCTTGAACAGCAACAACTTCCGCATGCCCGCACGCCGTCTCGCCGCGCTCGCGACGGCCACCGCGCTCACCGCGGCGCCGGCGGTCCTGGGCGCGGGCACCGCGCACGCGACCGGCGACCACGGTCGCGCCTCCGCCGTCGTCCTGCGCACCGGGCTCGACGTGTCCCTGCTCGCCAAGACCGTGCACGTGCCGCTCACGGTCTCCCTCGACGAGGTCCGGGCACCGCGGAGCGCCGACCGGACCGCACTGTCCGCCCGGCTCGACGGCGTGAACGGCGGCAAGGCGTTCACCGTCCTCGACGCGGACGCCGCCGAGGCCCGGGCCACGGTGGACAAGCGGCGGGCCGAGGGCTCGGTCCGGGTCGCCCACGTCCGGCTGCACCTGCCCGGCCTGCCCCTGCTGTCCCTGATCGAGGCCGACACGGTCACCGCCGAGGCGACCTGCGCGGTCGGCAAGGCCCCCACCGCCGCCGCGAACGTCCTCGGCGCCGTCACCGTCCTCGGCAAGCGCGTCACCCTCACCGCCGGCGGCCCGGCCGAGGTGAAGGTGCCCGGCGTCGGCGAGGTCCGCCTCGACCTCTCCCAGCGGCGCACCACGACCCGTACGGCCGCGGCGACCGCCCTCGAACTGAAGGTCTCCGTCGACCCCTTGAAGCTCGGCGTGGCCGGGGTGGAGGGAACGGTCACCCTGGCCGAGGCCACCTGCGAGTCCCCGATGGCCCCGCCCACCGGCACGCCGGTACCGAGCCACGACCCGGCCGGCGGCCCCCGCCCCCAGGGCGGCACCGCCGAGGCCGGCCTCGCGGAGACCGGCGGCGACTCGGCGACCCCCTACATCGCGGGCGGCGCGCTGGCGCTGCTGCTGGCGGGCGGGGGAGCGGTGACCATGGCCTACCGCAGGAAGCGCTGACGCCTGCCGCTCCCCGTCCCGGCCGTCACCCCGGGCAGGGAGCGGCCCCGCGGCCCGCCCGGAGTGCCGCCGCCCACCAGGACAGCCGGCCCAGCAGGGCCTCGGCGTACCCGGGGGGCCTCGGCGTCGAGCGGCAGGCAGCCCCCGGGGTCCCGGGCCGTTTAGCGGATGGCGGGGCGGTTCGCCCTTGAGCCGCCGGCTTTCCGCCCTCGGCCGGTCCGCCCTTGAGCCGCCGGCCGATGGCGCTCGGGCGGTCCGCCCTTGGGCCGCCGGCTTTCCGCCCTCGGGCAGTCCGCCCCTGGGCCGCCGGCCGATGGCGCTCGGACAGTCCGCCCTTGGGCCGCCGGCTTTCCAGCGCCGGGCCGTCAGCGGACGGCGCTCGGGTGGGTCGCCCCTGGGTCGCCGGCCTTCCAACGCCGGGCCGTCAGCGGACGGTGCTGGGGTGGTTCGCTCTTGGGCCGCCGGCTTTCCGCCCTCGGGCCGTCAGCGGATGGCGCTGGGGTGGGTCGCCCTTGGGCCGCCGGCCTCCCGACCCTGGGCCGTCAGCCGATGGCGCTCGGACAGTCCGCCCTTGGGCCGCCGGCCTTCCAGCGCCGGGCCGTCAGCGGACGGTGCTGGGGTGGTTCGCTCTTGGGCCGCCGGCTTTCCGCCCTCGGGCCGTCAGCCGATGGCGCTCGGGTGGGTCGCCCTTGGGCCGTCAGCCTCCCGCCCCTGGGCCGCCGGCCTCCCGCCCGCCTCCGGGTCGTCAGCCGGCGCCCTCCGCGCCGCGGCCTCTCAGCCGGCGGCCGCCGGGGTCTCCGTCTCGCAGCCGGTAGCCGCCGGGCCTTCGCCTCTCAGCCGGGCGAGGTGGACGGGTCGGCGGGAGGATCCAGGGCGGCCGACAGGGCTTTCAGGAAGGCGGTCGTGGTCGTGCGGTCCCGGACGGCCAGCCGTACCCAGTCCGTGCCGAGTCCCGGGAACGTGTCGCCCCGCCGCACCGCGTAGCCGAGCTCCCGCAGCCGTCGCCGTACCCCTGCCGCGCCCGGCATGCGGACCAGCACGAACGGCCCCTCCGCCGGCTCCACCACCCGCACCCCGCGAGCAGCGAACGCGGCCAGCCCGGTCACCAGGTGCGCCCGGTCCCCGGCGATGCGGTGCGCCGCGTGTCCCGCCTCGGCCAGCGCCCGCGGCGCCACGCAGGCCCGCGCCGCGGCCAGCGCCGGCGTGGACACCGGCCACAGCGGCTGGGCCCGTTCCAGCTCGGCGATGATCCCGGGCGCGGCGAGCACGTACCCGATGCGCAGCCCGGCCAGCCCCCAGGTCTTGGTGAGGCTGCGCAGCACCACGAGCCCCGGCACCCCGGTCCGCCCGGCCAGCGCCTCCCGCTCGCCCGGCACCGCGTCCATGAACGCCTCGTCCACCACCAGCGTCCGCCCGGCCCGGGCGAGCCGGACGACCGTCTCCGCGGGATGCAGCACGGACGTCGGATTGGTGGGATTGCCGATCACCACCAGGTCGGCGTCCTCCGGCACCGCCGCAGGATCCAGCCGGAACCCGTCCTCCTCCCGCAGCAGCACCCGGTCCACGGTGTGCCCGGCGTCCCGCAGCGCGGCCTCCGGCTCCGTGAACTGCGGATGCACCACCACCGGCCGGCGCACCTTCAGCGCGCGGGCGAGCAGCACGAACGCCTCCGCCGCCCCCGCCGTCAGCAGCACCCGTTCCACCGGCAGCCCGTGCCGCGCCGCCACCGCCGCCCGCGCGGCCCGCCCGTCCGGGTAGGCCGCGAGGGACGACAGCGAGCCGGCGATCTCCTCCCGCAGCCACGCCGGGGGCGTGTCCGCGCGGACGTTGACGGCGAGGTCGACCAACGCGGCCCCGTCGTCCCGTACTTCGGCGTCCCCGTGGTGCCGCAGATCGTGCCCGGCTCCGCCGGCCGCCTCAGTGCGCATGGCTGTGCGAGTGCCCCCCGTGATGGTGGTGCCCGTGCCCGTGGTGGTGGTCGTCGTCGTCCGGGTGGAAGTGCGGCTGCTGCGGCAGCCCCACCTTGTCCTCGAAGCCCGGCAGCGCGATCCGGTACACGCACGAGTCGCAGTTCATGCGCAGATCACCCTTGACGGCCTCCTCGTACCGCTCCATCACCAGGTCCAGCAGCTCCGGCTCCGGCCCGATGACGTCGGCGGACCGCACGTCGACGTCCCCGTGCGCGGCGGCCCAGTCCTCGGTCTGCCGCCGCACCCGGTCCGGCAGGATGCCGGTGAACAGGAAGTACGGCAGCACCACGACCCGCTTCGCGCCCAGCGCCACACACCGGTCCAGGCCGCTCGGCACGTCCGGCGCCGCCAGCGACACGAACGCCGTCTCCACCCCGGCGTACCCGCGGCCCTCCCACAGCAGCCGGGCCGCCTTGAACACCTCGGCGTTGGCGTCGGGGTCGGTCGAGCCGCGCCCCACCAGCAGCACGGTCGTCTCCGCGCGGTCCGCGCCGTCCAGCGCCTCGTCCAGCCGCCGCTCCAGCACGCTCAGCAGCGCCGGGTGCGGGCCCAGCGGGCGGCCGTAGGTGTACGAGATCCCCGGGTGCCGCTCCTTCTCCCGGGCCAGCGCGGCCGGGATGTCACCCTTGGCGTGCCCGGCGGACACCAGCATCAGCGGCACGGCGGCGAACCGGCGTACACCCTGCTCGACCAGCTCGCTGACCGCCTCGCCCAGCGGCGGCGGGGACAGTTCGATGAAGCCGCCGGCGACGGGCAGCCCGGGGTGGCGGCGCCCCAGCTCCCGGACGAAGTCGCGGAACGCCTCGGCTCCGGCGTCGTCACGGGTGCCGTGGCCGGCGATGAGCAGGGCGGGCGGGGTGGTCACGAGATCTCCTCAGACGAGACGAACAGGTACGGCAGGTACGGCAGCTGCGGCGGGGACGGCGGGCAGGGGAGGGGCCGGATCACCGGGTCTCCTCGCGGGTGCTCTCCTGCCAGCGGTAGCCGCGCGGGGTCACCATGCGCCCCGCGACGGTCCGGGTGGCGGTGTTGCCCACGGTGACGACCGTCATCATGTCGACGGTCGCCGGGTCGAGTCCGGCGAGCGTGGTGACCCGGCTCGACTCGTCCGGCCGGGAGGCGTTGCGGACCACGCCGACGGGCGTGGCCGGTGCGCGGTGCCCGGCGAGGATCGCGAGGGCCTTGGGCAGCTGCCAGTCACGGCCCCGCGAGCGCGGGTTGTAGAAGGTGACGACGAGGTCCGCCTCGGCCGCGGCG
The DNA here is from genome assembly GCF_000720135.1 of Streptomyces sp. NRRL S-1022. Classification (GTDB taxonomy): domain Bacteria; phylum Actinomycetota; class Actinomycetes; order Streptomycetales; family Streptomycetaceae; genus Streptomyces. Next base: position 68,928 of record NZ_JOIU01000022.1, read on the forward strand.
CGCACCCGGCGCTCGATGACCTCCCACGGCGTGTGCAGGTCGGACAGGCTGATGGACACGTGGTCGTGGCCCAGCGGCGCGCCGAGGATCGCCCCGGCGGCGAGCGCGGCCGTCACCCCGGGCACCCCGATCACGTCGATGTCGTCGGACGCCTCGGCGAGCGCCGGGGAGGCCATGGCGTACACGCCCGCGTCCCCGCTGCCGATCAGCGCCACCGCCTGCCCCCTGCGGGCCTCCGCGACCGCCGTACGGGCCCGCTCCTCCTCCGCGCCGAGCCCCGACTCCAGCACCCGGGTGCCGGGCCGCAGCAGATCGCGGATCTGGTCCACGTACTGGTCGAGCCCGACCAGCACCGAGGCCCGCCGCAGCTCGGCCGCCGCACGCGGGGTGAGCAGGTCCCGGGCGCCCGGACCGAGCCCGACCACCGCGAGCCGCCCGCGCGCCGGCCGCCGTACCACGGCACAGGTCGCCATCGCCGGCTGCCCGTCGGCACGCTCGGACTTCCGCTTGGGCACGAGGAGTTCACCGCCGCGCACCAGGGCGGCGGCCTCGGCCACCGACGGGGTGCCGACGGCCGCGAGCGGCGCCGCCGACGGATTGGGCACCGCCACGCCCGCCAGCTCCTCGGCCGAGTACGTCACCAGGGGCACCCCGAGCCGCTCGGCGGCGGCCACGATGCCGGCCTCCCCGGCCTTGGCGTCCACGGTGGCCAGCTCGCCGACCGACCGGGGCGACAGCCCCGCCTCCCGCAGCGCCTCCCCGACCAGGTCGAGGATCTCCTCGGCCGGCGCGCCCTTCGACGCGCCGACCCCGACCACCAGCGACGGCGGCCTGAGCAGCACCTCCCGCTCACCGGCCGGCACGGCACGGTCGGTGAGCCGGATCGTGTACGCCCCCTGCGGCGCGACCGGCAGCGGCGGCAGCGGCCACGGCACCTCCGCCTCCAGCGCGACCGGTTCGCCGTCCAGCAGGGCCCGGGAGACCGCGGCGACCGAACCCTCGCAGGGCAGCCCGAGCGTGTCCAGACCCGCCATCCCGGCGGAGTCCGTCGCGGTCGTCACCACCGGCTCGGCGCCCAGCAACTCCGCGACCTCGCGGGCGAGTTCGTTGGCACCGCCGCCGTGCCCGCCGACCAGCGACACCGCGAACCGGCCGCTCTCGTCCACGCAGACCACACCGGGGTCGGCCGCCTTGTCACCGAGCAGCGGCGCGAGCAGCCGTACCACCGCGCCGGTCGCCAGGAAGCACACCAGCTGCCCGCACTCGGCGAACGCGGCCCGTACGGCCTCCCCGACGGGACCCTCGTACACGCGCGTCCGGTCCGGCCAGGCCGCGGCCAGCCGGTCCCGCGCCGCCGCTCCCGCCGCCGTGGCGGAAATGAGGCCGATCACTGGGCAACTCCTTCACTAGACGCCGGGGTGCGCACGCCCCACAGCAGGAACACAGGATTGGTGGCCGCCAGCCGGGTCACGTCCCCGGGCAGCGGCGCCAGCCGCGACGACTGCAACAGCACCCCGTCACAGGTGAAGCCGGCCTCCGTCAGCGCCGCGCGCGCCGCCGGCACCCGGTCGAGGGCGGCCATGGCGACGACCACGGTCCGCCGGGCCCGCCGCGCGCACGCGCCGACGACGGCGGGCAGCTCGCGCCCTCCGCCGCCGACGAAGACGGCGTCCGGATCGTCCAGCCCCGCCAGGGCGGCGGGAGCCGAGCCGTGCACCACCCGCACGTCCACGCCGTGGGCGTCCGCGTTGGCGCGGATCCGCGCCACCCCGTCCGGGGCCTTCTCGACGGCGACGACGGCCGCGCCGAGCCGCGCGCACTCCACCGCGACCGAGCCCGACCCGGCGCCCACGTCCCACACCAGGTCGCCGAGGCGCGGCCCCAGCCGGGCCAGGGCCAGCGCCCGGACCTCGAACTTGGTGATCATCGAGTCCCGGTGCGCGAACCGGTCCTCGGCCAGCGCCCAGCCGGCCGGCCCGGCCGGCGCCCCCGCGACCGTACGGACCCCGCCGAGGGGCCGGCCCTCGTCCAGGCACAGCACCACGCTGACGTCCGGGCCCCAGTCCCGGGCGGCGGCCTCGGCGGGCGTGACCCGCTCGACCCGCTCCCGCGCGGACCCGAGGGCGGAGGCGACGACGAGCACCCGCCCGCCCGGCGCGGACGGGTCCTGCGACAGCGCCGCCCCGAGTTCCGCCGGACCGGCGCCCGGTCCCGTCAGCACCGCCACCTTCGGCCGCGCCCGGCACACGTTGACCGCCGTACGCAGCTCCCGGCCGTGCGCGCTGACCACGACCGCGTCGTCCCACGGCAGCCCGGCCCGCGCGAACGCGGCCGCCACCGAGGACACCCCCGGCCGCACGTCCAGCAGCCCCGGCCCGAACCGCTCGGCCAGCACCCGCACGATCCCGAAGAACCCCGGGTCGCCGGAGGCCAGCACCACCACCCGGCCCGCCTTCTCCAGGTGCCGCTCGACGACGTCCAGCGCCGGCGCCAGCGGGCCGAGCACGACCCGCTCGGCGTCCGCCGGCAGCCGTACCGCGTCCAGGTGCCGGCGGCCGCCGACGACCAGTGCGGCACCCGCGAGGACGTCCTCGGGGACGGGCGTCCCCGTCCCCGCGCCGACGACCGTGATCAACTCTTCGCCCTCTGCTCGCGCAGCGCCCGCCGCGCCTCCGGGTCGGCCTTGCGGTAGCCGTGGAAGTGGCCCGGGTGGTACAGGTGCGACCGCGTCCCGCTGGCGTCCAGCGCCGGGCCGACCAGGAACAGCGTGTGCTTCCAGAGCTTGTGCTCCTTGACCGTCTCCTCCAGCGTGCCGATCGTGCACCTCACGACCAGCTCCTCCGGCCAGGTCGCCTGGTAGGCGACGACCACGGGGGTGTCCGTCGGATAGCCGCCCTCCAGCAGTTCGCGCACCAGCTGCCCGCTGCGCGCCGCCGACAGGAAGACCGCCATCGTGGTGCCGTGCCGGGCGAACTCGCGCACCTCTTCGCCGGGCGGCATCGGCGTCTTGCCGCCGCCCAGCCGGGTCAGCACCACCGACTGCGCGACCTCGGGGATCGTCAGCTCGCGCTGCGCGAGCGCGGCCACCGCGGAGAAGGACGACACACCCGGGACGACCTCGGTCGCGATGCCGATCTCCTGGCAGCGGTCCAGCTGCTCCTGCGTGCCGCCCCACAGGGCCGGGTCGCCGGAGTGGATCCGGGCGACCTTCAGCCCCTCCTCGAACGCACGTCGGTACACGGCGACCACGTCCTCCAGGGACATGGTCGCCGAGTCCAGGATCTCGGCGTCCTCGCGGGCGTGTTCGAGGACCTCCGCCTGGACCAGGCTCGCGGCCCAGATCACCACGTCGGCCTCGGCGATGGCCCGGGCGGCACGGAACGTCAGCAGGTCGGCGGCGCCGGGGCCGGCACCGACGAAGGTCACCTTGCCGGTGGGGGCTTCGGCCATGGGAATCGGTCCTCTCCTACGAGTACTGCGGTTGTCGCTGTCGGACATGCGGGAACGCGGGTCGATCCGATAGCAAGGGCCTATGGCGGTCTTCGTCGCGCTCGGCGCGTTCCTGATGACGCTGGCCGGCGGCTGGACGGCACAGCGCGTGACCGACCGCCGCCATCTGGTCCTGGGCCTGGCCGGCGGGCTGATGCTGGGCGTGGTCGGCCTGGACCTGCTGCCGGAGGCGCTGCGCGCGGCCGGCCGCGAGGTCTTCGGCGTGCCCGCCGCCCTGCTGCTGTTCGTGGCCGGGTTCCTGCTCGCCCATCTGGTGGAACGCACCCTGGCCGCCCGCCAGGCGGCGCACGGCGGCGCCGAGGGGCAGGGCCGTCACCGGGCGCCCGAGGTGGGCCTGGCCGCGGCCGGCGCGATGGTGGGCCACAGCGCCATGGACGGCGTGGCGATCGGCGCGGCCTTCCAGGTGGGCAACGGCATGGGCACGGCCGTCGCGCTCGCCGTGATCGCCCACGACTTCGCCGACGGCTTCAACACCTTCACCATCACCAGCCTGTACGGCAACGCGCGCCGCCGGGCCGTCGCCATGCTGGTCGCGGACGCCTGCGCACCCGTGCTGGGCGCGCTGTCCACGGCCTTCTTCCACATCCCCGCACCGGTGCTGGGCTGCTATCTGGGCCTCTTCGGCGGCGTACTGCTCTATCTCGCCGCGGCCGAGATCCTGCCCGAGGCCCACCACGAGCACCCGGCCCGCTCCACCCTGCTGTGCACGGTGGCCGGCGTCGCGTTCATCTGGCTGGTGGTGGGCGTCTCCGGCTGAACCGGCCCACCCGGCCCGACCGGCGGCACCGGCGGGTCCGGCCGGCCGCGCGCCCGGAGCGGCAGCGCGGGCTGTCACAGCTTCCCGCCCCGCCCGCCGTCCCGCCGCGGGGGCGCGATCAGCGTCGACAGGTACGGCAGCGGCGTCCCGTCCAGCTCGGCGGCCGGCCGCACCGACTCCTCCGGCAGCCCCAGCGCCGACCCCCACACGGCGTCCTGGAGCCGGCCGTTCTCCGCCAGCGCCTCGGCCACCTCGGCGGCCTGCCGCCCGAACTTGTACGCCACCACGGTCCCCGGCCCGGCCAGCGCCTCCTTCAGCACGGCCGACCCGGCCGTCACCGGTACGAGGGTGAGCGGCTCGGTGCCCTCGGTCAGCACCGCCCCCGACCGGGCCGCGAGATCCTGCATCGCGGTGATCCCCGGCACGGTCTCCACGACGACACCCGGCACCAGCTCCGCGATGGTCTGCGCCAGATAGGTGAACGTCGAGTACACGTTCGGGTCGCCGATGGTGGCGAACGCTACGGACCCGTGCCGGGCCAGCAGCTCGGCGACCTTGGCACCGGCCGCGTCCCAGGCCGCCTCCCGCCGCGCCCGGTCGGTCCGCTCGTTCAGCGCGAACACCACCCGGACGACCTTCTCCCCGGGCACGTAGTGCAGCACCGTCGCCTCGGCCCGCCCCCGCTCCAGGGTGTCCATGACGGGTACGACGACGACATCGGCGGCCCGCAGCGCGTTGACCCCCTTGACGGTCACCAGCTCCGGATCACCGGGACCGACCCCGACTCCGACCAGCCTGCTGCTCATGACGTCCGGCACCTCTCCACGAACCGACGGGCGACACCGGGCTCGGACGCCCAGTGCGTGTGCAGATAACTCGCGTGCACGCCCTGCTGTACGAAACCTTCGACCCGCCGCGCCGGGGCGCGCACACCCCAGGCGGGAGCGGCACCGGCGCCGGGCTCGACGACCGTGCGGTGGAACTCGTGCCCCCGCATCCGCGTCCCGGCCGCCGCCAGCACACTGTCCCCGACGGCCACGGCGTCCCGGTAGCCGAGTGTCAGCCGTCCGGTCATCCGCGCGGTGGCGTCGAGCACCCCGCACATGGGCCGGCCGTCCAGCTCCCGGCAGAGGTAGAGCAGTCCGGCGCATTCGGCCGCTACGGGCGCGCCGGAGAGCGCGAGGTCCGCGACGGCCCGGCGCAGCGGCTCGTTGGCGGACAGCTCGGCGGCGTACACCTCGGGGAAGCCGCCTCCGACGACCAGCCCGGCCGTCCCGTCGGGCAGTTGCTCGTCGTGGAGCGGATCGAAGGGGACGACCTCGGCACCGGCGGCGGCGAGCAGCTCGGTGTGCTCGGCGTAGGAGAAGGTGAAGGCCTCCCCACCGGCGACGGCGACCACGGGTCCGCGCTTCCCGGCCCGCCGAGGAGGCTGGTCGTGGGCGGGCGGCTCGGGGGTCCAGGGGGCGGTGCCCTCCGGGAGGGCACCGGCACTCCGGGCGAGTGCTTCCAGCGCGTCCAGGTCACACCCTCGTACCACCTGCGCGGCCATCGCCGCGACGGCGTCGACCGCGGCGGCCCGCCGCTCGGCGACCGGGACCAGCCCCAGGTGCCGGGAGGGCACGTCCACCTGCCCGGTCCGCCGCAACGCGCCCAGCACCGGCACGCCGGAGGAGTCCAGCGCCTCCCGCAGAAGCTCCTCGTGCCGGTCGGACCCCACCTTGTTCAGGATCACGCCCCCGATCCGCACCCCGGGGTCCCAGGACGCGAACCCGTGCACCAGCGCCGCCACCGACCGCGACTGCGACGACGCGTCCACGACGAGCACCACCGGCGCCCGCAGCAGCTTGGCGACATGCGCGGTGGACGCCAGCTCGCCCTCCCCGGCGGCCCCGTCGAACAGCCCCATCACGCCCTCGACCACGGCCAGGTCGCACCCCCGCGCCCCGTGCAGGAACAGCGGAGCGACCAGCTCCGGCCCGCACAGGTACGCGTCCAGGTTGCGCCCCGCCCGCCCGGTCGCGAGAGCGTGGTACCCCGGGTCGATGTAGTCCGGCCCGACCTTGTGCGGGGACACGGCGAGCCCCCGCGCGGCGAACGCGGCCATCAGCCCCGTGGCGACGGTGGTCTTGCCGCTGCCCGAGGAGGGCGCGGCGACGACCAGCCGGGGAACGGCATTCACCACTCGATGCCCTTCTGGCCCTTCTGCCCCGCGTCCATGGGGTGCTTGACCTTGGACATGTCGGTGACGAGGTCGGCGAAGTCCACCAGCTTCTCCGGCGCGTTCCGCCCGGTGATCACCACATGCTGGGTGCCCGGCCGGTTCCGCAGCACCTCCACGACCTCGTCGGTGTCGATCCAGCCCCAGTGCATCGGGTACGCGAACTCGTCCAGCACGTACAGCCGGTACGTCTCGGCGGCCAGGTCACGCTTGACCTGCTCCCAGCCCTCGCGGGCCTTCTCCTCGTTGTCCAGCTGCGCGTCCCGCTGGACCCACGACCAGCCCTCGCCCATCTTGTGCCAGGCGACGGTCCCGCCCTGCCCGGAGGCACCGAGCACCTTGAGCGCGTTCTCCTCGCCGACCTTCCACTTCGCCGACTTGACGAACTGGAACACCCCGATGGGCCACCCCTGGTTCCAGGCGCGCAGCGCGAGCCCGAACGCGGCGGTGGACTTGCCCTTTCCGACGCCCGTGTGCACGACGACCAGCGGCCGGTTCCGGCGCTGGCGGGTCGTCAGACCGTCCTCGGGTACGACACTCGGCTGTCCCTGCGGCATTACGCGGCCCTCCCGCTCTGCATTCCCTTTACCAGCCCGGCGATCGAGTCCGCCCGCAGCTCGTCCAGCGTCACAGCCGTACCGCCCAGTTCCCCGGCCAGCTGCCCGGCGAGCCCGAGCCGCACCGGCCCCGACTCGCAGTCCACGACCACCGAGGCGACCTGCCCGGCCGCGAACAGCCGTGCCGCCCGCCCCGCGAGGGCGACCGGCTCCGGGCCGCCCGTGGCCCGGCCGTCGGTCACCACGACCAGCAGCGCCCGCCGCGCCGGATCCCGCAGCCGCTCCACGCGCAGCACCTCGTGCGCCTTGAGCAGGCCCGCCGCGAGCGGCGTACGCCCCCCGGTCGGCAGCGACTCCAGCCGCGCGGCGGCGGCGTCGACGGACGACGTCGGCGGCAGCGCGACATCGGCCGCCGAGCCACGGAAGGTCACCAGACCCACCTTGTCCCGCCGCTGGTAGGCGTCGAGCAGCAGCGACAGCACGGCGCCCTTCACGGCACTCATCCGCTGCCGCGCGGCCATCGACCCGGAGGCGTCCACCACGAACAGCACGAGGTTGCCCTCGCGCCCCTCCCGGGCCGCCTGCCGCAGGTCGTCCCGCCGGATCACCAGGCCCGGCCCGGACCGGCCCCGCGCCCGCTGGTGCGGCGCCGCGGCCTGCACGGTCGCCGCCAGGTGCAGCTTGGTCAGTGCCCCCCGGGGCCGCCGGGCCCCGGTGGTCCGCCCGTGCTCGGTGCGGGCCCGCGAGCGCCGCCCGGCCGCACCCTCGCCGATCCCGGGCACGCTCAGCACCTTCGTCCTGAACGGCTCGGCGGCCCGTACGGCCGACTGCTCCTGGGCGCCGGACGGCTGCGGCTGCCCGCCCTCACCGGCCTCGGGCCGCGCGTCACCGGCGCCGTCACCCCGCGGACCGCTGTCGGGCGCCGGCTGCCCACCGCCCCCACCGGGGCCGTCGGGGTCCGGATCGTCGTCGGGGGAGCCGCCGGAGGACTGCTCCAGCGTCTCGTCCAGCTTGTCCTCGTCCAGGCCCGGCGCGTCGAACGGGTTGCGCCGGCGCCGGTGCGGCAGCGCCAGCAGGGCGGCCTGCCGCACGTCCTCGGCGAGCACGTCGGTCCGCCCGGCCCACGCGGCCAGCGCGGTCGCGGTCCGCGCCATCACGATGTCGGCGCGCATGCCGTCGACCTCGAAGGCGGCACAGGTCGCCGCGATCTGCCGCAGCGCCCCGTCGCCCAGCCGCACCTGCGGCAGCAGCTCCCGCGCCGCCACGATCCGCTGCCGTACGGCGGCCTCCTCCTGCGCCCAGCGCGCGGCGAAGGCGGCGGGGTCGTCGTCGTACGCCAGCCGGCGCCGCACGACCTCCACGCGCAGGTCCGGCTCCCGCGAGGCCGCGACCTCCACGGTCAGCCCGAACCGGTCCAGCAACTGCGGACGCAGCTCGCCCTCTTCGGGGTTCATGGTGCCGACGAGCAGGAACTTCGCGGCATGCCGGACGGACACGCCCTCGCGCTCCACGTACGAGGCACCCATCGCCGCCGCGTCCAGCAGCAGGTCGACCAGGTGGTCGTGGAGGAGGTTGACCTCGTCGACGTACAGGATCCCGCGGTGCGCGTCGGCCAGCAGGCCCGGCTCGAACGCCTTCACGCCCTCCGCGAGCGCCCGCTCGATGTCCAGTGCGCCGACCAGCCGGTCCTCGGAGGCGCCCACGGGCAGCTCGACCATCCGCGCGGGGCGCTCGGTGCCGGGGCCGGCCTCGTGCGGCCCGTCCGGGCACCCCGGGTCCGGGGCGGCCGGGTCGCAGGAGAAGCGGCAGCCGGGCACCACGGCGACCGCCGGCAGGAGCGCCGACAGCGCCCGTACCGCCGTGGACTTCGCGGTGCCCTTCTCGCCGCGCACCAGCACACCGCCGACCGCCGGCGACACGGCGTTCAGCAGCAGCGCGAGCCGCAGGTCGTCCTGGCCGACAACGGCCGTGAACGGAAAGGGGGTGGTCACTTGTCGTCGCCCTCCAGGTCGCCTTCCAGCTCCAGGTAGGTGGCGCGCAGCCGCTCCAGCGTGTCCGCGTCCGGCTCCGCCCACAGGCCGCGGTCCGCCGCCTCCAGCAGGCGCTCGGTGATGCCGCGCAGCGCCCACGGGTTGGACTTCTTCATGAAGTCCCGGTTCTCCGGGTCGAAGACGTACTCCGCGCTCAGCTTCTCGTACATCCAGTCGTCGACCACGCCCGCCGTCGCGTCGTAGCCGAACAGGTAGTCCACGGTCGCCGCCATCTCGAAGGCGCCCTTGTAGCCGTGCCGGCGCATGGCCGCCATCCAGCGCGGGTTGACCACCCGCGCGCGGAAGACGCGGTGGGTCTCCTCGCCGAGCGTGCGGGTCCTCACCTGGTCCGGTACGGCCGAGTCCCCCACGTACGCCTCGGGGTTGGCGCCGGTCAGGTGCCGGACCATGGCCACCATGCCGCCGTGGTACTGGAAGTAGTCGTCGGCGTCGACCAGGTCGTGCTCGCGGGTGTCGACGTTCTTCGCCGCCACGGCGATCCGCCGGAACGCGGTCTCCATGTCCCCGCGCGCCGCCCGCCCGTCGAGCCCCCGCCCGTACGCGTAGCCGCCCCACACCGCGTACACCTCGGCGAGGTCGGCGTCCGAGCGCCAGTTGCGGGCGTCGATCAGCGGCAGCAGACCGGCGCCGTACGCGCCCGGCTTGGAGCCGAAGATCCGGGCCGTGGCCCGGCGCCGGTCGCCGTGCTCGCCCGTGTCCGCGTCGGCGTGCGCCTTCACGTAGTTGCGCTCGGCGGGCTCGTCCAGCTCCGCCACCGCGCGGACCGCGTCGTCGATCAGCCCCACCACGTGCGGGAAGGCGTCCCGGAAGAAGCCGGAGATACGGACCGTGACGTCGATGCGCGGCCGGCCCAGCTCTGCCAGGGGCACCACCTCGAAGCCGGTCACGCGGCGCGAGGCGTCGTCCCAGACGGGACGGCAGCCCAGCAGCGCCAGGATCTCGGCGATGTCGTCGCCCTGCGTGCGCATCGCGGACGTGCCCCACACCGTGAGGCCGACCGACTTCGGGTAATCACCCGTGTCCTGGAGATAGCGGGCCACGAGCGAGTCGGCGAGCGACTGCCCGACCTCCCAGCTCAGCCGGGACGGGATCGCCTTGGGGTCGACCGAGTAGAAGTTCCGGCCGGTCGGCAGGACGTTGACCAGTCCGCGGGTGGGCGAGCCGGAGGGGCCCGCCGGGACGTAGCCGCCGTCCAGCGCCTTCAGGATGTGCCCGATCTCGTCCGTCGTCCGGGCCAGACGCGGCACGACCTCCGTGCACGCGAACTCCAGCACGGCGACGGCGTCGGGCAGTTCGGCGCCGAGGACGTCCCTGAGCAGACCACGGCTCTGCGCGGCGTCCCAGCCGCGCTCCTCCATGCCCTCCGCGATCCGCCGGCACAGCTGCTCCAGCAGGTCGATCGCGTCGGAGGCCGTGCGCGCCGGGCCCTCCACCAGGTCCGTCAGCTCCACCGGCACCTTCACCGGGGCGCCCGGCTCGCCCAGCAGCTCCTTCTCCACCAGCCCGAAGTGCGCCGCCAGCGAGGCCCGCAGGCCCGGCAGGGCGTTAGCCCGGCCGCCCCACACCTGCGAGGCGCGCAGCACGGCCAGCACCAGGTTGACGCGCGGCTCGGCGACCGGCCCGCCGCCCAGGATGTGCAGGCCGTCACGGATCTGCACGTCCTTGATCTCGCACAGGTAGCCGTCGATGTGCATGACGAACTCGTCGAACTCCGCATCGTCCGGCTGCTCGTCCACGTGCAGGTCGTGGTGCAGCTCGGCCGCCTTGACGAGCGTCCAGATCTGGGCGCGGACCGCCGGGGCCTTCGTGGGGTCCAGGTCGGAGACGAGCGCGTACTCGTCCAGCAGCTGCTCCAGCTTGGCCAGGTCGCCGTAGGTGTCCGCGCGGGCCATCGGCGGCACCAGGTGGTCGACCACCGTGGCGTGCCCGCGCCGCTTGGCCTGGGTGCCCTCGCCGGGGTCGTTGACGATGAACGGGTAGACCAGCGGCAGGTCGCCGAGGACGGCGTCGGGCGCGCAGCCGCCGCCGAGGCCGAGGCCCTTGCCCGGCAGCCACTCCATCGTGCCGTGCTTGCCCATGTGCACGATCGCGTCGGCGCCGAAGCTGTTGTCCAGCCAGCGGTAGGCCGCCATGTAGTGGTGGGACGGCGGCATGTCCGGGTCGTGGTAGATCGCGATGGGGTTCTCCCCGAAGCCGCGCGGCGGCTGGATCATGACCACGACGTTCCCGAACTGCAGCGAGGCGAGCACGATGTCGCCGCCGTCGACGTACAGGCTGCCGGGCGGCTCGCCCCACGCCTCCCGCATGGCGTCCCTGAGCTGCGGGTCCAGCTTCTCGAACCACGCCCGGTAGTCCGCCAGCGGCACCCGTGCGGGCGCGGCGGCCAGCTGCTCCTCGGTCAGCCACTCGACGTCGTGGCCGCCGGCGTTGATGAGCCGGTGGATCAGCTCGTCGCCGTTGTCGGGGTGCCCCTCGACCGCGTACCCGGCGTCCCGCAGCGCGTCCAGCACCCGCACCGCCGACGCGGGCGTGTCCAGGCCGACCGCGTTGCCGACCCGGGAGTGCTTGGTCGGGTAGGCGGTGAAGACCAGCGCGATCTTCTTCTCGGCATTGGGCTTGTGCTTCAGCCGGGCGTGCCGCACGGCGATCCCGGCCACCCGCGAAGCCCGCTCCGGGTCGGCGACGTACACCGGGACCTCGTCCGGTCCCTGCTCCTTGAAGGAGAACGGGACGGTGATCAGCCGGCCGTCGAACTCCGGGATCGCGACCTGCATCGCCGCGTCCATGGGCGACAGGGCCGCGTCGGACTCCTCCCAGGCGCTCTTCGACGAGGTCAGGCAGAGACCCTGCAGCACGGGCACGTTCAGGTCGGCGAGCGCGCCGATGTCCCAGGACTCCTCGTCACCGCCCGCCGAGGCCTGCGAGGCGTGCGTGCCGCCGGCCGCGAGCACGGTGGCCACCAGCGCGTCGGTCCGGCCCAGCAGCTCGTACAGCCCGGGGTCCGCACCGCGCAGCGAACCGCAGTACACCGGGAGGGCGTTGGCGCCCTGCGCCTCGATCGCCTCGCACAGGGTGTCCACGAAGGCGGTGTTCCCGCTCAGTTCGTGGGCGCGGTAGAAGAGCACTCCTACGGTCGGGCGGCCGTCCCGCAGCGGGTACGAGCCGTGGACGCCGTACTCCGGCATCTTGCGCGGCTCCTCGAAGCCCTCGCCGGTCAGCAGCACGGTGTCCGACAGGAACCGCGACAGCTCCAGCAGGTTCGCGGGCCCGCCCTCGACCAGGTACCGCAGCGCCTCGGCGACCACGCCGGCCGGCACGCTCGACTCGGCCATCAGCTCGGCGTCCGGCACGGCCTCGCCGCCCAGCAGGACGGTCGGGATGCCGGCCGCCTTCAGCGCGGCCAGTCCGTCCTCCCAGGCCCGCTTGCCGCCCAGCAGCCGTACGACGGCGAGGTCCGCGCCCTCGACCAGGCCGGGCAGCTCCCCGGCGACGTCGACCCGGGTGGGGTTGCCGATCCGGTAGTCCGCGCCGGAGGCCCGGGCCGCCAGCAGATCCGTGTCGGCGGTCGACAACAACAACACTGTGCTCATGCGGGCGCTCCCGGTGGAATGAAAGGCAGTCCTTGCGGCGCGCCCGACTCGATGAGCCGCCAGAGCGCGTCCGTGTCCGCGTGCTGTTCGATCAGGTCGCCGAGCCGGTCCAGCTGCTCCTCGCGCAGCGCGGCGAAGGAGGTGTCCGGCGCGGGCACGAAGCGGCGGCCCGAGGCGGCGGCCACCTCGCGCAGGAAGGCCCGGCGGAAGCCGTCGGACTCCAGCGAGCCGTGCCAGTGGGTGCCCCACGTCTGGCCGACCCGGCAGCCGTCCAGGAAGGGTTCGCCGCCCTCGACGGCGGCCACGCCGTGGTGGATCTCGTAGCCGTCGACGCGCTCGCCGAGGGCTTCGCCGCCGGGCCGGGTCAGGGTCTTCTCGCGGGCGAAGCGCACCCGGACGGGCAGCACGCCGAGCCCGTCGACCGCGCCGGCGCGCGACTCGACCTCGTCCTCGATGTGCTCGCCGAGCACCTGGAAGCCGCCGCAGATGCCGAGGACGGGCCGCTGCTCGGCGGCCCTGCGCACGAGGGCCTCGGCCAGGCCCCGCTCGCGCAGCCACTGCAGCGCCCGTACGGTCCCGCGCGTGCCCGGGACGACCACCAGGTCGGCGTCGGCCAGCTCCTCCGGGCGGTCCACGAACCGCACCACGACGCCCGGTTCGGCGGCCAGCGCGTCCACGTCGGTGAAGTTGGACATCAGCGGGATCGCGCACACGGCGACCCGCAGCACGTCCTCGCCGACCGGGGGAGCGACCGCGGACTCCCGTACGGTCCCGCGCAGGGACACGCGCAGCCCGTCCTCCTCGTCGATGCCGAGCCCGTGCCGGAAGGGCAGCACGCCGTAGGTCCGCCGTCCGGTCAGGTCCCGGAGCATGTCCAGCCCCGGTTCCAGCAGGGAGACGTCGCCGCGGAACTTGTTCACCAGGAAGCCGGCGACCAGCTCCTGGTCCTCCGGCGAGAGCAGGGCGACCGTACCGAAGAACGACGCGAAGACGCCCCCGCGGTCGATGTCGCCGACGACGAGCACGGGCAGCCGCGCGCCCCGCGCGATCCCCATGTTGACGATGTCGGTCCGCCGCAGGTTGATCTCGGCCGGACTGCCCGCCCCCTCACAGATCACCGCGTCATACGTGCCCCGCAACTCGGCCAGGCAGTCCAGCACCGTGCCCAGCAGCCGCTGCTGGCGCCCGCCGTGGTACCCGCGCGCGCTCAGCTCGCCCACCGGCTTGCCGAGCAGCACCACCTGGCTGCTCTGCTCGCCGCCGGGCTTGAGCAGCACCGGGTTCATCAGCGCGGTCGGCTCGATCCGGCAGGCCTGGGCCTGCATCGCCTGCGCCCGGCCGATCTCGGCGCCCTCGCGTGTCACGAACGAGTTGAGCGACATGTTCTGCGCCTTGAACGGCGCGACCTTCACGCCCTGGCGCACCAGCCAGCGGCAGATACCGGCCGTCACGACGCTCTTGCCGGCGTCGGAGGTGGTGCCGGCGACGAGGAGACCACCGTTCACTTCCCGCGTCCCTTCAGGAGTCGGCGCGCGGCGAGCGTGCTGCCGAGGGCGAGCAGTCCGACGCGGCGGGAGAGCCGTACCGCCCGGTCGATGTCGGTGACCCGGACCGGCCGTCCGGTGGCGCCGTTGAGCACCGGGCGGTGTTCGACCCGGCCGCCGTAGGAGAGCGTCCCGCCCAGGCGGACGCCGAGGGCACCCGCGAAAGAGGCCTCCACGGGCCCGGCGTTGGGGCTCGGGTGCCGGTGCGCGTCGGCCTTCCAGGCGCGCAGGGCACCGCGCGGGTCCGGTCCGGCCGCGGCGGCGAGCACGGCGGTCAGCCGGGCCCCCGGCCAGCCGGCGACGTCGTCGAGGCGCGCGGCGGCCCAGCCGAAGCGCCGGAAGCGGGGCGAGCGGTGACCCACCATCGCGTCCAGGGTGTTGACCGCCCGGAACCCGAGGAGCCCCGGGACCCCGGCCACCGCACCCCACACGAGGGCGCCCACCACCGCGTCGGAGGTGTTCTCGGCGACCGACTCGACCACGGCCCGCGCGATGCCGTCGGCGTCCAGTGCCTGCGGGTCCCGGCCGCACAGGTGGGGCAGCCGCGCCCGGGCCGCCTCGACGTCCCCCGACTCCAGGGCGCGCCCGATCGCGCGGGCCTCCCGGGCGAGCGAGGTGCCGCCCACCACGGCCCAGGTGGCGGCGGCGGTCAGTGCGACGGAGGCGGTAGGACGGGGGCGTACGGCAGCCGCGGCCAGCGCGCCGAGTGCGACGGTGCCTCCGGCGCACACGGCGGTGTGCAGGGCGCCCCAGCCGCGGTGGTCGTGCCACAACGCGCCTTCCGCGGCGCCCGCCGCCCGGCCGAACGCGGCGACGGGATGCCCGCGGCGCGGATCGCCGAGGAGCAGGTCTGCCAGGACGCCGGCGGCGGCGCCGTACGCGTACGTGCGATCGGCACCCATCGGCTCAGCCGGCCGTGGGAACAGGAACGGGCCTGGTACGAGTCCTCGATGGGCAGCCGAGCATGGCGATATGTGTCCTCACTCAGGGTGTCCGCGCCCTGGTTCGACGTGAATCGGCGGTGAGAGTTCCTGGCTCCCGGGGTTCACTCCCCGGTGACAGTGGCGGGACCGCGCCGGATTCGCACCGGCTTCCTCTCCTGCCGCCGTACATGGCCTGGGCAGTCCACCACGCGCCCGGAACGGCCGTCAACTTGCCTGTGACCTGCGAGGGGAGAGTGTGCCGATCCCCACACCGCGGGGCGTGCGGGCCTGGTGGGGCCACGACGAAGGCTCCCCTCCGCGACACGGGAGGGGAGCCTCAGAGGTGGAGCGATCGGTCAGGCCTTGGCCACGATCAGGTTGATGCCGTACGCCACCGCCGCCGCGCACGCCGCGAAGCAGAGGTAGGCGCCGGTGACGGCGAGGCCGGCGGAGCCGCCCTGCGCCACGGCCTTCTCACGGCGGCTCAGGCCCGCGATGCCGAGGGTGAACAGGGCCACCAGGCCCACCGTGACCACGAGGCTGACGCCGAACACGGAGCCCAGGGCTGCCCAGTCGATCTTCATAGTGCTTCCTTCGGTAACCGGTAACCGGGTGCTCGGGGTCAGACCGCGGCGGCCGGCGGGCCGGTGGGGGCCGGTTCGGCGGGGGCGGTGTGCTGCTGCGGGAAGGCGAGGTCCAGCTCGGCGGCGACCGCCCCGGTGGGCGGCGGGATCACGGCGGCGATGGCGGTGGTGACCACACCGGCCGGCTCCTCGGTCTCCTCGACCACGTTGGTGTGGTCGACGACCTCGCGGCGGGAGATCTTCCAGATCGCGGCGCTCGCGGCGACGAGGAAGACGGCGACGACGGCGGTGCCCCAGTCACCCAGGCCGGTGACGGCCTCGGCACCCGCGCCGACCAGCGCGGCGGCCGGCAGGGTCAGCGCCCAGGCGATGAACATGCGGGTCGCGGTGGACCAGCGGACCACACCGCCCTTGCGGCCCAGACCCGCGCCCATCACCGAGCCGGAGACGACGTGCGTGGTGGAGAGGGAGAAGCCGAGGTGCGAGGAGGCCAGGATGGCGGTCGCGGCGCTGGTCTGCGCGGCGAAGCCCTGGCGCGGCTCCAGGTCGGTCAGGCCCTTGCCCATGGTGCGGATGATGCGCCAGCCGCCGATGTAGGTGCCGAGCGCGATGGCCAGGCCGGCGGAGAGGATCACCCAGGTGGGAGGGTTGGAGCCGGGGGCGAGCGAGCCGCCGGCCACCAGGGCGAGGGTGATGATGCCCATCGTCTTCTGGGCGTCGTTGGTGCCGTGGGCCAGGGAGACCAGGCCGGCGGAGGCGATCTGGCCGGCGCGGAAGCCCTTGCGGGTGGCCTCGCCGTCCGCGGTGCCGCCGATGCCGTACGAGAACCGGGTGGCCAGCAGCGAGGCCAGGCCGGCGACGACCGGCGCGGCGACGGCCGGCAGCAGCACCTTGGTGACCAGGACGTCACCGTGGACGGCGCCGAATCCGGCGGAGGCGACGGTGGCCCCGACCAGGCCGCCCATCAGGGCGTGCGAGGAGCTGGAGGGCAG
This sequence comes from Streptomyces sp. NRRL S-1022, assembly GCF_000720135.1. GTDB lineage: Bacteria > Actinomycetota > Actinomycetes > Streptomycetales > Streptomycetaceae > Streptomyces. The sequence continues at coordinate 85,654 of NZ_JOIU01000022.1, forward strand.
GCCCACCAGCCAGGTCAGCAGATTCCAGAGGATCGCGCCGACCAGGGCGGCGAAGATGACCTCGGGACGGATGCCGGTCTCGTCGACGAGACCCTTGGAGATCGTGTTCGCGACCTCCACCGAGAGGAAGGCGCCCCCGAGGTTGAGGGCGGCGGACATGGTCACCGCGATCTTCGGCTTCAGAGCGCCTGTGGAGATGGTGGTGGCCATCGCGTTCGCGGTGTCGTGGAAACCGTTCGTGAAATCGAACGCGAGAGCGGTGACGACCACTATCGCGAGGATCAGCGAGAAGCTTTCCATTTACCCAGGCAATCGTTCGAGGTCATTGGCGGGTCGAACGTAGGCAACCTGGGTGAACGGAAGATGAACTGGGACGGGCGTGGGGGTGTCGGTAACGCGCGTGTGGGATTCCGTTTGTGCCCCTGGTCCCAAGCGCCCCTTGGCTACCGGCCCCGCGCCAGGATCCGCAGCCGGCTCAGGGGGCCGTTGAAGAGATTCTGGTCACCCGGCAGCCGGCCCTTGGCGGCGTACTGCCAGAACGTCCAGTAGCGCCAGCCGCCCGGCAGCGTCCCCGGCCGCGAGGTGCCGTGCCGGGCGATCCACAGCGGGTTGGAGGAGGCGAAGGCGTGGCTGTTCCCGGTGCACAGCTTCCACCACTGGGTTGTGGTGTAGATCACCGGACGGCGGCCGGTCTGCCGCTCGACCTCGTCGCTGAAGGACCGGATCCAGCGGACCATGCGGGCCTTGCCCAGCCCGTAGCACTTGTGCCGCGTGCTGTACGGGTTGTACTCGATGTCCAGCGCGGGCGGCAGCGTCCAGCCGTCCGCGCTCCAGTCGCCGCCGTGCCGCACGAAGTAGGCGGCCTGCCGGGTGCCGGAGGACCGGTCGGGCAGGGCGAAGTGGTACGCGCCGTGCAGCAGGCCGGCCGTGCGGGCCCCGGTGTACTGCCCGGTGAAGTACGGGTTGCGGTAGGTCGTGGACTCGGTCGCCTTGACGTACACGAACCGGGCGCCCTTCGCCGCGGCGGCGGTCCAGTCGACGCGCTTCTGGTGGGACGAGACGTCGTGCCCCCGGGGCGTCCCGGCGGGTGCCGACAGCCCGGCGGACCCGGGGACCCCGGCGGGCAGTGACGTTTCGGCTGTCCGCGCGGTCCCGGCCGGCCGGGCTCCTCCCGCCGGCCCGCCGGGTCCCTGCGGCCCGGCCGACGCGGGTGCGGTGGCCGCGAGGACGAGGGCCGCCGTGGCCGCCGCGAGGACACCGGCGCGGCGGCGGACAGGGGTGCGTTCACGGACCATGCGTCTCCCCGGGGTGGCGGACGACCGCGGGCGGCGGCGATCGTCCCGTGGGCAAGAGAGGCCATTGAAGGTCCGGCGAGCACCGCATCCAGGCCGATTCCGAGCGTTTCGTGACCAGATGCGCCCGTTCGGCCGTACGGATTCCGGGCGCAGGCGACCGGTCCCGCCCGCTCGGCACCGGTCCGGCTGGCAGGATCACGGCATGGCTGAACCGCTGCGGAACACGGACGACGGACACCACGCCGGGGACCACGCCGGGCGGCAGGCGGGGGACCGGGCCGGGGACCCGGACGTGGCACGGCTGTGGGCGGACGTGGTCGCGACGGCGCGCCGGACCGTCGCCGACGGGCTGGTCGTCGGCACCTCCGGCAACGTCTCCGCGCGTGTCGGCGACCTCGTGCTGGTCACCCCGTCGGGCGTCCCCTACGACCGGCTCACCCCCGCCGACCTCACCGGCGTCGACCTCACCGGACGCCAGGTGCTCGGCACCCTGGTGCCGACCAGCGAGCTGCCCATGCACCTCGCCGTCTACCGCACCACCGACGCCCGCGCCGTCGTGCACACCCACGCCGTGCACGCGACCGCGGTCTCCACGCTCGTGACCGAGCTGCCGGGGGTGCACTACATGGCCGGCGCCCTCGGCGGCCTGATCAGGGTCGCCCCCTACGCCGCCTACGGCACCGACGAGCTGGCGCAGAACATGCTCCACGCCCTCGCCGGCCGCTCCGGCTGCCTGCTGCGCAACCACGGCACCGTCACCTACGGCGCCACCCTCGACCAGGCCTACGACCGCACCGCCCAGCTGGAATGGATGTGCCGCCTGTGGCTGACGGCGTCCTCGGTGCCGGGCCTGACACCGTCCCTGCTGACGGAGGCACAAGTCGCCGAGGCCGGGGAACGCTTGAAGGGGTACGGCCAACGGAGGTGACCCCTTGCCGAGCAGCAACCCGTTCCGCCCCCTGCCGACCCCGCTCGCCCTGCTCCGCGACAGCGGCGCGAGCCGGCTCGGCTCCGTCCGCCGCGCCGGCGCCCGGTGGCGGCGCGGCCACCCGGCGCTGCCGAAACCGCCCGCCCCCGCCCGGTCCGCGCTTCCGCTGGCCACCGGCCGGAACCCCGCCGACACTGGACCCGTGCGCACTGTGAAGGCGGCCGCCACCGCACTCACCGCGGTCCTGGCCGCCGGCACCGCCTCCGTGGTCGCCGGCCGGCTCGCCAGCGACGCGGCACTGAAGGCACCGCCGGGCCGGCCCCTGCCCACCGAGCCCCGCCTCACCGTGCACCGCACGGCCGCCGGGCAGATCACGCTCACCCGCGACCTGGCCGCGCTGCGCCCCGGCACCTACGGTCTCGCCGGTGACGGCTCCCACGCGGTCGTCGGCCCCGTCCTGGAGGCGGCCGCGCACAGCGCCGACACCGTCGTACGCCGGCTGGAACGCGTCACCCACGGCACCCTCGCCCCCGGCGACACGGTGTGGCTCACCCCGAACGTGCACGTCGGCGACCCGCGCGCGGCCCTCGGCCTGGACCACGAGGACGTCGGCGTGCCCGGGGCCCTCGGCACGCTGCCCGCCTGGTTCGTGCCGGGCGACCGGGAGACCTGGGTGATCGCGGTGCACGGCCTCGGCGCCACCCGGGAGCAGGCCATGAACGTCATGGGCTTCCTGCACCGCCGCCGGCTGCCGGTCCTCGCCCTCGCCTACCGCGGCGACCCCGGCGCCCCGCGGTCACCGGACGGGCTCAACCACCTCGGCGAGACCGAGTGGCGGGACGTGGACGCGGCGGTCCGCTACGCCGTCGGCCGCGGCGCCCGCCGGGTCGTCCTGCTCGGCTGGTCCACGGGTGCCACGATGGCCCTGCGCGCCGCCGAGCACTCCACGGTCCGCGACCGCATCGCCGGGCTCGTCCTGGACTCGCCGGTGCTCAGCTGGGAGGCCACCCTGCGCGCCCTGGCCCGGGCCCGGCACACCCCGCAGCCGCTGCTGCCGCTCGCCGTGCGGGCCGCGCAGGGCCGGGCCGGGCTGCACGCCGACCGGGTGGCCGAGATCGTCGACCCCGCCCGGCTCCGGGTGCCGACCCTGATCGTGCACGGCCCGCAGGACCAGGTCGCCCCCTGGGAGTTCTCCCGCCGGCTGGCCCGGCGCCGCGCCGACGTCGTCGCCCTGCACACCGTCGCGAAGGCCCCGCACGCGGCGATGTGGAACGCGGACCCGGCCGAGTACGAGGAGCGCCTGCGCCGTTTCCTGACCCCGCTGATGTGACCCGCGGACGCCGTCCGGGCGCCGGGCCCGCCGGTACCGGCGCGAAGCATTCCGTTTATAGCCGTACGGCTGGCTCGATCACGTCGCCGTGGCCCGTCCCGGACGCCGTGCCTTGGCCAGCCCCGTAGCCCGCGGTGACATTCCGTTTGGGTTTTCGGACCGTCAACCGGAAGACTGCACCCGTGACGTCCCGTATCCCGCGCGACTCCAGGCTTCGACTCGTCCGACCGCGACCCCTGGCCGCCGCCCCCAGAGCTGTGAACCAGCGGCGCCCACAGCGCCCCGCACCCCGGCCGCCGGAGGGCACACCCGCCCGCGCCGAACTGGCCGGAATGGCCCGCACCGGTCTGGCCGGCGCGGCCCGCGTCGCCCGCTGGGCCGACGCCGCACTCGGTCCCGGCCGCGCCGGCGCCACCACCGACGGCAAAGCCACCCTGTCCGACGCCACCGCGGAACGCGCCGCCGCCGAACTGGGTCTGAGCGCCGCTCAGGTCCGCGCCGACTGGGACACCGCCCGCCTCGCCGGACTCGTCGAGGTGCACGGCGACAGCGCGCGCCCCGGCTGGCGGCTGCGCGCCTGGGACCGCGACGACAGCGCCGTCCTGCGCGGCTGGGTCGCCCTCTTCGACGCCTGGTCGCTCGCCTGCCCCGAACCCGGCGGGCACGAACCGGCCGCCGTCGCCGAGGTCGTCTCGGCCATGCCCCAGGTGCTCTCCTTCCTCCAGCTCTCCGCCGGCCCCGTCCCGGTCGAGCAGCTGCTCGACCTGCTCCAGCAGCGGGTCACCGAACTGCGCACCGAACGCTGCGAGGTCGCCTACGAGCCCGGCACCGGACAGCCCGCCGGCACCCCGCGCCCCGCGGACCCCGCGCCCGCCGGGGACGCCCCGCTCGCCCCGCTGCTCGACTGGGCGCTGCGCGCCCTCGCCTCCGTCGGCGCCCTCACCTACGGCGGCGGCCAGGCCACCCTCACCCCGCTCGGCAGCTGGGCGGTGTGGGTCAAGCTGGAGCAGATCTGCGTGGCCGCGCAGAGCCCCGCCGGCAACATCGAGCAGTCCGCCGAGGACATGCTCCGCGGCTGCGCCCAGCTCCGTCCCAACGCGGCCCGCGCCGAGTACCGCGCCTGGCTCGCCGCCCGCCCCGTCGGCAGCGCCGTCACCGAGCTGATCGGCGCCGCCCGCGGCGACGACGCCCTGCTGCGCGGCCTGGCCTTCGAGGCGCTGCGCGTCGTCGGCGCCCCCGCCGAGCCCGACGTACGGGCCGTGGTCGACGAGCCGGCCCTGCGGCCCTACGCGCTGCTGTGGCTCGCCGAGCACGACGGGATCGACCCGGAGGACGCCCACGAGGTGCTCACCCGCGAGGAGGCCACCTGGCTGTGGGTGGACACCGCCGCCGCCGTCGCCGACCACGGCGAGGCGCCGATGCTGGTCCGGCACCTGGAGTCCGCGGTGCAGCCCACCGTGCCCCAGCTGCTCGACGAGGTCCGCGCCGTCGGCCACCCGCGCACCGTGCAGGTCCTGGTCGCGCTCGCCGCCGCGCACCCCGACCCGGCCCTGGCCAAGGCCGTCCGCCGGGCCGCGTTCCAGGTGCACACCGGGGGATGAGCGGCCGGGGAGCGGCTCAGCCGCCGGTCTCCGGGGCGTAGGTCCCGAAGCTCCAGACGTTCCCCTCGGCGTCCCGGGCCAGGTAGTCCCGCGAGCCGTAGTCCTGGTCCGTCGGGGGCATCAGGATCTCCACCCCGTGCTCCACGGCCCGCTGGTGGTGGGCGTCCACGTCGTCCACCACGACGTACACCCCGGCGGGCCCGGCGTCCTGCATCGCCGTGTCGAAGGGACCGCCGCGGCCCTTGGAGCCGAGCATCACCACGCCGCCGCCCTGGACCAGCTCGGCGTGCATCACCGTGCCGTCCTGCGTCTCGTACACCGACAGCTCGGTGAAGCCGAGGGCCTCGGTGAGCTGCCTGATCGCCGCCCTGGCGTCCGCGTAGAGCAGCGTGGGACAGATGCCCGGCCGTGCGCCGCCACCCGTGCCTGCCATGCCGATCACTCCTTCGTGCACCGGTTGCGCCCCGCCCTCCGAGTCTGGCAGGCACCACCGACAGCGCCCGGCCCGGTGGCCCGCACCGCCCGCCGCCGAACGGGGGACTTCCGGGCCGCCGCCCGCCCGGCCGCCCCGCCCGCCCGGCCCCCGGTGACTACGCTCTGCGCCTGTTCCGGGACGGTGGATCCCAGTCGGTACCAAGGGGGCAAGGTGGCCTTTCCACCACACCGTCTCACCGCCGTCCTCCTCACGGCCGCCGTCGCCCTCGGCGTGCTCTCCCTGGCCCGGCACGCGCGGCCCGCCCCCTACGGCGACCGGCTCCAGGCCGGCCGGTCCGGCGAGCCGCACCCGGGCACCCGGGCCTGGGCGGCGCGGGCGCACGACGGCGCGGTGGCCGGCTACGACAGCCGCACCGGGGCCCTGCGCTGGCGCTACGCGCGCGCGGGCCACCGCCCCGTCTCCGTGCTCCCCGCGCGCGCGGAGGTGATCGCGCTCTGGGACGACGGACTGCTCACCGACACCGACGGCCGCTCCGTGCGCTGGCACCGGGCCCTGCCCGACGCGGCCGAGTGGCTTCCGGCCCAGGGCGGTACCGGCGTCCTGCGCCTCCTCGGCCGCGGCATCCTCGCGGTCGTCACCCCGCGCCGGGTCACCGCGTACCGCACCGCCGACGGCGATCTGCGCTGGGTGCTGCCCGCCCGGCCGGGCTGCGCGTTCCGGCCCGAGGGCGCCGTCCGGCGGGGCGCGGCCCTGCTCCTCGCCCAGCCGTGCGCGGACAGCGCCTGGACCGGGCAGCTCGTGGCCGTGGACGACCTGGGCCGGATCGCCCCCGGCCGCACCCCGCTGGGCAACGACCTGCCGGGCCCGCGCCCCGGCCCCGGACACCTGGACGCAGAAAATTCGCTTGCCCGGCCCCGTTAGACTTGTTCCCATGGCCATTCTCCTCGCGCATTAGACGGCGGGAACGTCCTCAGCCGCCCACCCGCCAATCCCTGTACGCCCTGGAGTCTGTCCTTGATCTCCGCCTCCGGTATCGAGTTGCGCGCCGGTGCGCGCGTCCTCATCGAGAACGCCAGTTTCCGTGTCGCCAAGGGCGACCGCATCGGCCTCGTCGGCCGCAACGGCGCCGGCAAGACCACGCTGACGAAGTGCCTGGCCGGCGAGGGCATCCCGGCCGCCGGCCAGATCACCCGCTCCGGCGAGGTCGGCTATCTCCCGCAGGACCCCCGCACCGGCGACCTCGACGTCCTCGCCCGCGACCGCATCCTCTCCGCGCGCGGCCTCGACCTGCTGATCCGCAAGATGCGCGAGAACGAGGAGCGCATCGCCAACGGCAAGGGGTCCACCCGCGAGAAGGCCATGAAGCAGTACGAGCGCCAGGAGACGGAGTTCCTCACCAAGGGCGGGTACGCCGCCGAGGCCGAGGCCGCCACCATCGCCGCCGCGCTGAACCTGCCCGACCGGGTGCTCGCCCAGCCGCTGCACACGCTCTCCGGCGGTCAGCGCCGCCGTATCGAGCTGGCCCGGATCCTGTTCTCGGACGCCGACACCCTGCTGCTCGACGAGCCGACCAACCACCTCGACGCGGACTCGATCATCTGGCTGCGGGACTACCTGAAGACCTACCGCGGCGGCTTCATCGTGATCTCCCACGACGTCGACCTCGTGGACACCGTGGTCAACAAGGTGTTCTACCTGGACGCGAACCGGTCCGCGATCGACATCTACAACATGGGCTGGAAGCTGTACCAGCAGCAGCGCGAGGCAGACGAGAAGCGCCGCAAGCGCGAGCGCGCCAACGCCGAGAAGAAGGCCGCAGCCCTGCACTCGCAGGCCGACAAGATGCGGGCCAAGGCGACCAAGACCGTCGCCGCGCAGAACATGGCGCGCCGGGCCGACAAGCTCCTCGCGGGCCTGGATGCGGTCCGGATGTCCGACAAGGTCGCCAAGCTCCGCTTCCCGGAGCCCGCGCCCTGCGGCAAGACCCCGCTGACGGCCGAGGGCCTGTCGAAGTCGTACGGCTCGCTGGAGATCTTCACCGACGTCGACCTCGCCATCGACAAGGGCTCCCGGGTGGTCATCCTGGGCCTCAACGGCGCCGGCAAGACCACGCTGCTGCGGCTGCTCGCGGGAGTGGAGCAGCCCGACACCGGCCGGGTCGTCCCCGGGCACGGGCTCAAGCTGGGCTACTACGCGCAGGAGCACGAGACGCTGGACGCCGACCGCACGGTCCTGGAGAACATGCGCTCGGCCGCCCCCGACATGGACCTGGTCGAGGTCCGCAAGGTGCTGGGCTCGTTCCTGTTCTCCGGCGACGACGTCGACAAGCCGGCCGGGGTCCTCTCCGGCGGCGAGAAGACCCGTCTCGCCCTCGCGACCCTCGTGGTCTCCTCGGCGAACGTGCTGCTCCTGGACGAGCCGACCAACAACCTGGACCCGGCCAGCCGTGAGGAGATCCTCGGCGCCCTGCGCACCTACAAGGGCGCGGTCGTCCTCGTCACCCACGACGAGGGCGCGGTCGAGGCGCTCCAGCCGGAGCGGATCATCCTGCTGCCGGACGGCGTCGAGGACCTGTGGGGCTCCGACTACGCGGATCTCGTCGCCCTGGCGTGATCGAAAATCTGATCCACTGAGTATGGATCATTCGGCCCATCGGTGATCCATCATCTGTGTGAGATCTCCTCGTATCGAGGTGTGTCGTACACGGATTTTCCGGCCGATCCCCCGATAGTCGGGGGATCGGCCGCTTTGCCTTCCTGACCTGGTACTTCGCGAATCCGCCCGCGCAGAGCCGTGGACCGCACCCCTCGGAATCTTCTATTCCGTTTGTGGGGATCCGCTCCTGTCGTCACAACGATGTCTCACGGACCTTGCCGAATGGGTGGCCATCGCGCCCGGGAGGGGTGATCATGAGGAGACCAGAGCGCACTTCCCATGAGGAGGCACGGGTGGCCGAGACTCTGAAGAAGGGCAGCCGGGTGACCGGCGCCGCGCGCGACAAGCTCGCGGCAGACCTGAAGAAGAAGTACGACTCCGGTGCGAGCATCCGGGCGCTGGCCGAGGAGACCGGCCGCTCGTATGGCTTCGTGCACCGGATGCTGAGCGAGTCGGGCGTCACGCTGCGTGGGCGTGGCGGAGCGACCCGCGGTAAGAAGGCCGCTTCGTCCTGAGTCCGGGCGGCCCATCGGCTTCGATGGTGGCCACCCGGTCGGGGGACCGACCGGCCGGGTGGTTACTGTGCAGTCACTTAGCTTTGCTCTGCTGACCGCACCCATCGGAGGCGCCCCATGGCTTCGCCCGAGCAGGACCTCGCTCCCGCACTCGACAAGGACGGCGTACGGCTCACCGTCGACGACACGCTCGCCACGGTGACGCTGGCCAACCCGGCCAAGCTCAACGCGCAGAGCCCCGCCCTGTGGCGGGCGCTCGCCGAGGCCGGGCGGCTGCTGCCGGGCTCCGTTCGCGTCGTCGTGCTGCGTGGCGAGGGCAAGTCCTTCTCCGCCGGGCTGGACCGTCAGATGTTCACCCCGGAGGGGATCCCGGGCGAGCCGTCCTTCATCGAACTCGCGCGCCGTGACGACGCCGGGCTCGACGCGACCATCGCCGAATACCAGGAGGCGTTCACCTGGTGGCGGCGGACCGACATCGTGTCCATCGCCGCCGTCCAGGGGCATGCCATCGGGGCCGGCTTCCAGCTCGCGCTCGGCTGCGACCTGCGGGTCGTCGCCGACGACGTGCAGTTCGCCATGCGCGAGACCAGCCTCGGCCTCGTACCCGACCTGACCGGCACGCACCCGCTGGTCGGACTCGTCGGATACGCCCGCGCGCTGGAGATCTGCGCGACCGGGCGGTTCGTCGGGGCCGAGGAGGCGGTGTCGAGCGGACTGGCCAACCTCGCGGTGCCCGCGGCCGAACTGGACGGGGCGGTACGGGACTTGGCGGCGGCGTTGCTGGCCGCGCCGCGCGACGCGGTCGTGGAGACCAAGGCGCTGCTCCGTGGTGCCGTGGACCGCACGTACGACGAGCAGCGCGCGGCCGAGCGCGCCGCGCAGGCCCGGCGGCTGCGGGACCTGGCCGGCCTCGGCGAATAGCCCGTACAGCCCCTGCCGTGACCCGGCGGGTCCGGCGTGGCGTCCCCGGCGTGGTGGCGTCCCCCGGCCCGGCGGGGCGCGTCGGCGTGCTCATGGTGTGTGCGTCCCCGGGGGCGGCACGGCAGCACGCCGACGCGACCGCGGTCCCGGCGGCCGTCAGAACCCGTGCCGGGTCCCGCCGTCCACCGGCACCATGACGCCCGTCACATAGGAAGCCGCGGGGGACAGCAGGAACGCCGCCACCCGTCCGAACTCCTCGGGCGCCCCGTACCTCCGCAGCGGGATCCGGGACTCGTTCGCGGCCCGGGTGGCCTCCGGGTCCGCGGACCGCCCGTCCAGGTCGCGCATGCGGTCCGTGTCGATCCGCCCGGGCAGCAGCCCCACCACCCGGATCCCGCGCGGCCCCAGTTCGTCGGCGAGCGACTTGGCGAACCCGGCGAGTCCGGGCCGCAGCCCGTTGGAGATGGTCAGCCCCGGGATCGGCTCGTGCACCGACCCGGACAGCACGAACCCGATGGCACCGCCCTCGTCCAGCTCGGCCGCCGCCGTGCGGGCCAGCCGTACCGCGCCGAGGAACACCGATTCGAACGCGGCGCGCCACTGTTCGTCGGTGTTGTCCGCGACGAACCCCGGCGGCGGCCCGCCCACGCTCACCAGCACCCCGTGGAAGCCGCCGAAGTGCTCACGCGCGGCGGCGACCAGCCGCTCGGGGGCCGCCGCGTCGGCGTTGTCCACGGCCACGCCCACCGCGTCCGGGCCCAGTTCCGCGGCGGCGTCGGCGACCTGCTTCTCGTCCCGCCCGGTGATGACCACCTTCGCGCCGTCGGCGAGGAGCTGCCGCGCGGCGGCGTTGCCCAGCCCGCGGGTGGCTCCGGTGACGACGTACACCCGGTCCTTCAGTCCAAGATCCATGGGTCCTATCCTGCCTCTTCGCCCCCGTACAGGGTGAGGGCGGTGTTCACCAGGCCGACGTGGCTGAACGCCTGAGGGAAGTTGCCCAGCTGGCGGCCGTGGACGGGGTCGTACTCCTCGGCCAGCAGCCCCACGTCGTTGCACAGGCCCACCAGCCGGTCGAACAGTTCGCGCGCCTCCTTCGTCCGGCCGGTCAGATGCAGCGCGTCGGCCAGCCAGAACGAGCAGGCGAGGAAGGCGCCCTCGCCGCTCGGCAGCCCGTCCACCACCGAGTCCTCGGTGTCGTAGCGGCGCAGGAAACCCCCGTGGCCGAGGTCGTCGCGGATCGCGTCGACCGTGCCGACCACCCGCGGGTCGTCCGGCGGCAGGAACCCGACCCTCGGGATGAGCAGCAGTGCGGCGTCGAGTTCCCGGGAGCCGTAGTACTGGGTGAAGGTGTTCCGGTCCGGGTCGAAGCCCTTCTCGCACACCTCCCGGTGCACCTCGTCCCGCAGTGCGCGCCAGCCCTCCAGGTCGCCCTCCAGTTCCGGGTGCTGCTCCAGGGTCCGCACGGCCCGGTCGGCGGCCACCCACACCATCACCTTGGAGTGCACGAACCGGCGCCGGCCGCCGCGCACCTCCCACAGGCCCTCGTCCGGCTGCCGCCACACCGTCTCCAGGAACGTCATCAGCGAGCGTTGGAGGGCCCACATGTGCGGCTTGGCGGGCAGCCCCGCGGCGCGGGCCAGCGACAGCGAGTCCATCACCTCGCCGTACACGTCGAGCTGGAGCTGCTCGACGGCGCCGTTGCCGGTGCGTACGGGGGAGGAACCGGCGAAGCCGGGCAGCCAGGGCAGTTCGGTCTCCCCGACCCGTCGCTCGCCCGCGACGCCGTACATGATCTGCAGGTCGGCCGGGTTGCCGGCGACCGCGCGCAGCAGCCAGTCGCGCCAGGCCCCGGCCTCCTCCTGGAAACCCATGGAGAGCAGCGCGCCGAGGGTGAGGGTGGAGTCACGCAGCCAGCAGTACCGGTAGTCCCAGTTGCGCACACCGCCCGGGCTCTCGGGCAGCGAGGTGGTCGGCGCGGCGACGATCCCGCCGGTCGGGGAGTACGTGAGCGCCTTGAGGGTGATCAGGGAGCGGACGACGGCGTCCCGGTACGGCCCGTCGTACGTGCACCGGCGGGCCCAGCGCCGCCAGTCGGTGACGCTGTTCTCCAGCGCCTCGTACGGGTCGATGAGCGGCGGGCGCTTCTCGTGCGAGGGGTGCCAGGTGAGCACGAACGCGACCCGCTCGCCCTCGGCGACGGTGAACTCCGCGTGGGTGCCGAAGTCCTCGCCCCAGGTGCGCACGGGCGGCTCGGAGCGCAGCCACGCGGAGTCCGGCCCGGCGACGGCCACCCGGTGACCGTCCGAGCGGCGCACCCACGGCGTGATCGAGCCGTAGTCGAAGCGGAGGCGCAGGGTGCTGCGCACGGTGACCCGGCCGCTGACGCCCTCCACGATCCGGACGACGTCGGGGGCGCGCTCGCGCTGCGGCATCAGGTCGGTGACGCGTACCGTGCCGTCGCCGGTCTCCCACTCGGTGTCCAGGACGAGGGTCTCCGGCCGGTAGGCCCGGCGGGTGCAGACGTCCGCGCCCTCGGGCGCGATCCGCCAGTGGCCGTGGTCATCGTCGCCCAGCAGCCGGGCGAAGCAGGCCCCGGAGTCGAAGCGCGGCAGGCACAGCCAGTCGATCGAGCCGTCCTTGCCGACCAGGGCCGCGGTCTGCTCGTCGCCGATGAGGGCGTAGTCCTCGATGCGCGCGTTCACGGGATGCGGTTTCCCGGCGGGCCAGGGGGCCAATCAGGTGGTGCGCCGTGGGAGTGACGCAGGCGCGCGCAGGGGCGGTGCGCGCTCAGACCGCGGCCGGTGCGCTCTCCTCCGGCTGCCGCTCGGCCGCGGCCTCCTCGCGGTCGCGGATCTCCCGCCGCACCAGGAACCACCAGCCGACCGGGACGGCCGCCGCGAACAGCCACCACTGGATCATGTACGCGTAGTTCAGCGGGGCGTCCTCGCTGCCCGGGTCGGAGATCTGCTCCGGGGAGCCGCCCTTGGCCGCGGGCGCCGTCTGCTGGATGTAGCCGCCGAGCACCCGGGCGCCGAGCCGCCGCGCCTCCTCGGCGCTGTTGATCAGCATGATCTGCCGGTCGGGCAGGCCCTCGACGTTCTTGATGCCGCTCGCCGCGGTGGTCTCGTCCGCCATCAGCCGCCCGGTGACGGTGGTCCGGCCGGCCGGCGGGGCGGGCACCTTCGGGAAGGCGGTCTGCGCGCCGTTCGCGGGGATCCAGCCCCGGTTGACGAGCAGCACCCTGCCGTCGTCGAGGACGAAGGGGGTGAGGACGTGGAAACCGACCTCGCCGTCGGAGTTCGTGCGGCGCCGGACCACGACCTGCCTGGCGGTGTCGAAGGTGCCGGTCGCGGTGACCGTGCGGTACTTCTCGGTGCGGGTCACCGCGTGCCCCGGGGAGGTCAGCCGCTCGACCGGGACCGGCTCGGCGTGCAGCGCGGCGGAGACCAGGTCGTTGCGGGCGGTGCGTTCCTCGTACCGGTGCTGCTGCCAGAAACCCAGCCGGATCATCGTCGGGATCAGCGCGATCGCGACGAGCGTGAGAATCACCCACTGGCGGGACAACAGGAAGCGGTAACGGTGCACCCCACGACGGTACCTCCCGGCACGTGGGGTGCATTCAGGCGGGTACCGGGTCACACCCGGTCGACGATGCCCGTCCTCCCCTCCTGGCGGGCGCAGTGCGCGCCGCAGTACCAGTGGCCCTCCACCTCCACGCCCTGCCCGATGATCTGCACCCGGCAGTGCTCGCAGATCGGGGCCATGCGGTGGATCGCGCAGGAGAAGCAGTCGAAGACGTGCACCGCGCCCTGCGCGTGCACCTCGAAGGACATTCCGTAGTCATTGCCGCAAACTTCGCATGTCGCCATGCGCCACAGGGTGAGCCGTCGGCCGATCGCCCGGCGAGCGGGCGCCGGGTGAGTCGCGGGGCAATCACCCGTTCGTACGATCCCCGGCCCCGGCCCGGGGCCTGCCGCTCGCCGCCGGCTACTCGTCGGCGGGCTCGACATCCCTCAGCAGTTGCCCGAACGCGGCCTCGTCCACGATCGGTGTGCCGTACTGCCGGGCCTTGACCGTCTTCGACGTGCCCGAGTCGGGGTCGTTGGTCACCAGCAGGCTGGTCAGCCGGGAGATGCTGGAGGCGACGTGCAGCCCGGCCTCGGTGGCGCGGTCCTCCAGCATTTCCCGCTCGGTCGAGGTGTCACCGGAAAAGGCTACCCGCATGCCCTGTTTGAGGCGTTTGCCGTCTTCATAGCGCCCTGGGTTGGGGTAGGGGCATGCGGGCCTTTTGCGGGACGGGCGCCAACTGGCCGCCCCGTAGGCGCCGTAGCCACCCGACGACTGCCGGGGCACCGCCCGGTCGGACCACTCCGTCAGCGGCCGGCACTCCAGCAGCGGCAGCCGTACACCGCTCTCCGCCGCGGCCCGCAGGCTCGGCCGGAACGCCTCCGCCAGCACGCGCGCGTCGTCCAGCGCGTGGTGGGCCCGCTGCTGCACCACCCCGAAGTGCGCCGCCAGCGACTCCAGCTTGTGGTTGGGCAGCGGCAGCCCCAGCTCCTTCGACAGCGCGATGGTGCACAGCCGTTGCCGCACCGGCGCCTCGCGGCGCACGCGCGCGTACTCCCGCGCGATCATCTGCCAGTCGAAGACGGCGTTGTGCGCGACGAGCACCCGGCCGTCCAGGCGGGCGGCGAACTCCTCGGCGATGTCCCCGAACAGCGGAGCGCCTTGGAGGACATCGCTCGTCAGACCGTGTATCCACACCGGCCCCGGATCCCGCTCCGGGTTGACCAGCGTGTACCAGTGGTCCTCGACCTCGCCGCGCGCGTCCAGCCGGTACACGGCCGCGGAGATGATGCGGTCGTCCCGGGCCAGGCCGGTGGTCTCCACGTCAACGACCGCGTATCCCTGCGGATACACGGCCGGCCACTGGGTGGGGGAGGACACTGCGGTCGCACGGTCTTCGAGCATGGTCATTGAGGATACGGGCCACGACCGACAACGCGGCCCCTCAGGGGTCGCGGCCGTACGGCGTCAGCCCCGTGCCGCCACCACGTCCCCGGCTGTCGGCGGCACGAGTGCGCATCCGTCGGCCGGGCCGGGCAGCAGCCGGTGGAGCGCGCCGGTCGCATGCTGCGGCGCCACCCCGCCGTGCACCAGCGCCACGAACACGCGCTTGTCCGCCGCCGCTTCACCCGCACGGGTGTCGGCGTCCGCCGCGTCACTCACGGGCTTTTGCCGGTCCGGCGCCTGTGGTGCCCCTGCGCATCCCGCGCAGGGCGTCGGTGCGGCGGCCACCGGCGCCGGGGTGGGATCCTCCCTGCTGTGACGGAACCCACCCACGACGAGGCCCACGGCGGCGCCCTCGGCTCCCGGCTGAACTGGCTCCGCGCGGCCGTGCTCGGCGCGAACGACGGCATCGTCTCCACCGCGGGACTGGTCGTCGGCGTGGCCGGCGCGACCGGGAGCCGGGCCGCCCTGCTCACCGCCGGACTGGCCGGCCTGCTCGCCGGATCGATGTCCATGGCGGCCGGCGAGTACGTCTCCGTCTCCACCCAGCGCGACTCCGAGATGGCCGCGCTGGCCCTGGAGAAACGGGAGTTGCGCGAGCAGCCGGAGGCCGAACTGCGCGAGCTGACCGACCTGCTTCAGGCGCGCGGCCTGTCCCGCGAGGTGGCCCGCGAGGCCGCCGAACAGCTCACCGCGCGGGACGCGCTGAGGGCCCACGCGCGCGTGGAGCTGGGCATCGACCCGGACCAGCTGACGAATCCCTGGAACGCGGCCTGGGCGAGCTTCCTGTCGTTCACCGCGGGCGCGCTGCTGCCCCTGCTGGCCATCGTCCTGCCCCCGCACGGCTGGCGCCTCACCGTCACCGTCGTCTCCGTCCTGGCCGCCCTCGCCCTCACCGGCTGGTCCAGCGCCCGCCTCGGCGCGGCGGACCCGAAGCGGGCGGTCCTGCGCAATGTGGCGGGCGGGGCGCTGGCGATGGGGGTGACGTACGGGGCGGGGAGCCTGCTGGGGGCGGCGGGGGTGTGACCCGGCCGGTCAGCCGATGACCAGCCGTTCGCGGGGGAAGAGCTCGGCGCCGAGGACGTCTTCGCAGTCGTGGAGCTCGATCTCCACGTCGTGCAGGGGGCCAGGGGGGTCAGGTCCAGCGGGCCGCAGCGGGAGAAGGCGACGGACTCGAGGGCCGGGAGGTGAGCGAGCGCCTCGATGGTGTCGACACGGTCGATTCTGCCGAGGCAGACCGTGGTCAGCCTCTGATGGGGCAGCAGATCGGCGAGGCCGACCAGGGGCACGCTCTGGACATTCAGCGACTCAGGGGGCGAGAAGCTCCCGGCGTCGTCCCACTGGTCGTCGTGCGCGTTGCGGACCAGCACGCCGAAGTCCCGCGCCTCGACGGCCGCCTTCGCGCCCAGGCAGTCCTGGAAGGTGCGGTGCACGAAGTCGACGGCATCCGGCACCGGTTCGGGCAGCAGTCCGCTGCGGTTCAGCAGGTGGGTGAAGACCTGTTCGGCGTCCCCCTGCTCCCGCACCTGCGGCATCGCGGCCAGCCACTCGCCGTGCATCCCGACGGCGTCCTGCCGGACGGCCTCCGCCTGCCCGTTGCGGATCAGCCAGCAGGCCACCACTGGAGCGGCGCCGACTTGTTGGACCCGGCCTGCCCGCGCAGCACGAGCCGGTGGCAGTCCGCCGGCGCCTGTTCCACCCGCACGGCGGGCGGCGCCGCACCGACCCCCTCGGCGTGCGGCTCGTACCGGGGCCGCCCGGTCATCCCGAGGGACAGGTACGCCGTTTCCAGCGGCCACTCGGCGCGGCGCCGGTCGCCCAGGGTGATCCGTAGAGCTCCAGCCGGGAGTGCGCCCCGGCGACGAAGTCCGCGTACCGCTGCTCGAAGCCGTAGGAGCCCGCCTCGGCCTCACCGGAGCCGGTCCGCTGCCGCAGCAGTGCCCCGGAGCGGCGGGTCCGCTCCACCGCCGCCCGCGCCGGGAACGACGGCTCGACGGTGAGTCGTTCGACGAAGTGCGCGCAGCACAGGGCGAGCAGTTCGCCGTACAGCTCACGCCCCCGTTCGGCCAGTCCGGCCGGCGGACGCTCCAGCTCCGCCGCGAGCCGCCCGGGATCCAGGTCGACGGCGAAGAGCCGGCCGGCGTCCAGCGGGCCCGCCGCCGCGAAGGTGTCCTGCACGGCGGCCGTGGCCGCGAGCCGCTCGTGCTCCGGCAGCGTGGCGTACCGGGAGGAGATCCGTTCCGTCAGGACCCGCGCCAGTTTCTCCGGGGCCGCCGGCAGTCTCCAGGCCGTGCACCCCCCGGGCCCTCCTTGTTCCCGCCCGCCGCATCGCAGGACCGGGCACCCGCGCCGGGCTACGGCACCTCGCCGCGCGTCCCGCGCGGGAGGCGACGTACCGTGAAGGGCGCCCACACCCCCGGGCGCACCCCAAACCTCGCACGACCCCGCACGAGAAGGATCCCCGCCATGCGCGCCACCACCATCCACGCCCCGTACGACATGCGTGTGGAGGAGGTGCCCGAGCCCGTGGTGCAGTTGCCCACCGACGCCGTCGTGCGGGTGCTGCGGGCCTGCATCTGCGGCAGCGACCTGTGGGCGTACCGGGGCGAGGCCGCCCGGCAGCCGGGGCAGCGGATCGGGCACGAGTTCCTCGGCGTCGTGGAGGAGACCGGCTCCGACGTGGGCACCGTCCGCCGCGGCGACCTGGTCGTCGCGCCCTTCATGTGGTCCGACGGCGTCTGCGTCTACTGCCGCGAGGGCCTGACGACGTCCTGCGAGCACGGCGGCTTCTGGGGCTCCGTCGGCTACGACGGCGGCCAGGGCGAGGCCGTCCGCGTGCCGTTCGCCGACGGCACCCTGGTGCAGTTGCCCAAGGAGGCGGCCTCCGACGAGCGCCTGCTGTCCGCCCTGCTGACCCTGTCCGACGTCCTCGGCACCGGCCACCACGCCGCCCTGGGCGCGGGTGTCCGGCCCGGCGCCACGGTCGCGGTCGTCGGTGACGGCGCGGTCGGTCTGTGCGCCGTCCTGGCCGCCAGGCGGCTCGGCGCCGAGCGGATCATCGCGCTCGGCCGGCACGAGGCCCGTACCGCCATCGCGCGCCGGTTCGGCGCCACCGACGTGGTCGCCGAACGCGGGGACGCGGCCGTGGAGGCCGTCCGCGAACTGACCCGCGGGCAGGGCGCCCACTGCGTCGTGGAGGCGGTCGGCACCGAGCAGTCCATGCGGACGGCCGTCGACGTCACCCGCGACGGCGGCGCCATCGGCTTCGTGGGCGTGCCGCACGGCAGCGGCACCGGCCTGGACCTCGGCGTGATGTTCGACCGGAACATCGCCCTGCGCGGCGGCGTGGCGCCGGTCCGTGCCTACATCCCCGACCTGCTGCCCGACGTGCTCGACGGCACGGTCGACCCCTCGCCGGTGTTCGACATGACCGTCGACCTGGCGGGCGTGCCCGCCGGCTACCGGGCCATGGACGAGCGCACCGCGCTCAAGGTGCTGGTGACCGCATGACCGACAGCACCGGCGCCGTCCACACCATGGACGCCGTCACGCACTGAATCAACCTGGTCAACCTCACCGCCACGCGGCCGGGTCCGAACCCCACGGCACCGGGGGCCTGGCCCAGGAGGTGGGGCCGCCGGTGAAGGAGACGGGCGGCCGGGCGTGCCGCAGCCGCCCCAGCGGACTGTCCGTCCCGGCCAGCCAGGCGTCCGGGCCCGGGTACGGCGCGCTCCCGGCCGGGGCGGGCCGGATGCCGTCCGTCAGCCAGCGGGCGGTCCGGGCGAGCGCCAGCCGGACCAGCCGGCTCCCGCCCTCGTACGACTGCTCGGTCAGGGCCCGCAGCACGGCCGCCGCCAGCAGGTACCCGGTGCCGTGGTCCAGGGCCTGCGCGGGCAGTGCGCCGGGCCGCTCCGCCGTGCCCTCGGTCACCGCGATGCCGGTCGCGACCTGCACCAGGCTGTCGAAGCCGCGCCGGCCGCCCCACGGCCCGTAGCCGCCCCAGGCCGACACCTGGGCCACGACCAGTCCGGGGCGCCGTTCGGCCAGCGCGTGCGGGGTGAGCCCGAACCGGTCCAGGGCACCCGGCCGGTACCCGGTCACCACGACGTCGGCCCCGCTCAGCAGCTCCTCGAAGGCGTCCCGGCCGGTGGCCAGGTCGAGCACGGCGGACCGCTTGCCGAAGCCCGTGTCGGCCTGCTGGTCCGGGAGTTCCGGCAGCCACGGCGCGTCAACGCGCAGGACGTCCGCGCCCAGCAGGGCCAGGGTGCGGGTGGCGACCGGGCCCGCAAGCACCCGGGTCAGGTCCAGCACCCGCAGTCCGGCGGCGGGCAGCAGGGGAGCGGCGGACGGGTCCAGGGGCGCCGGCACGCGCGCGGGAGCCGCGTCCAGCCGTACGCGCTCCACCAGCGGCCGGGCGGCCACCTCGGCGGCCTGCGGGTGCGCCCGCCACTCCTCGGGGGTGCGCAGGGCCACCGCGAGACCGCCGGCGCCGTAGACGGCCTCCTCGGTCTCCCGGGCGGAGCGCTCGGCGAGCCGGCCGGCGACGTCCTCCGCCGAGGCGTCCGCCGGCAGGCCCAGCGCGCCGAGCAGCCGGGCCCGGTGGTGCGGGTAGTTGGCGTGGGTGCGCACCCAGCCGTCGGCCGTGCGCCAGAACCGCGACAGCGGCGCGAAGGCGTCCGGCGTCCGGCCGTCGACCTGGAGGAGCCGCTCGCTGTGGAAGGCGGCGGCCACCGCCCCGTCGTCCACGGTGACCGCCGGCGCCTCCGCGAGCCCGGCCCGCCGCGCCCCCAGTTCCGCGGCGGCCAGCGCGCACGCTCCGACACACGCCCGGGCCAGCTCGCGTACCGGCAGCCGCGCGCCGAGCACGTCCCGGCGGACGACCGCCGGGACGCGCCGTGCCGCGTCGGGGTGCCCGCCGACGGCCTCCCAGGCGTCATTGATTTCCATCATGACTTCACTATGCAGTATTGATTGGATCAATCTATGGGTGGATGGAGGCTCACCCTGCTCAACACTGCACGGCTAAGGACGGCTACTTGACCGCGCGGAGCGCGTTGACCACGCCGAAGCCGTAGAAGCCGTTCACCCGCTCCCCGCCTGCGCAGGTCGCGTCCACGACCCCGTCCCCGTTCCCGTCGTAGGGCTCGGCCGGGCAGCCCGGGTTGTCCGCCTCCGCCTTCAGCAGCGCCCGCAGCTGCGCCGGAGTGGCGTGCGGGTGGGCCGACTTGAGCAGCGCGGCCACCGCGGCCACGTGCGGCGAGGCCATCGACGTGCCCTGAAGGAAGCCGTACTGGTCGTTCGGCAGGGTGGACAGGATGCGCCCGTTCTTCGACGGCGTGTCCGGGATCTGGTACTTGTCCCCGCCCGGTCCCGCGACGTCGACGACGCCCCGGCCGTAGCTGGAGTAGTACGACTTGGTGCCCTTCACGCCCACGGCGCTCACGGTCACCACACCGGGCAGCTGGGTCGGCACGTCGAAGCACTCGTGCGGGTCGATCGTGCGGGTCCGGGCCGTCGAGTCGTCGGGGCTGGAGTCGTCCACGATCGCGTCGGCGTCCAGGTCGTGGTTGGAGTTGCCCGCCGAGGCGACGTTGAGCGTGCCCTTGCGCTGGGCGTACAGCTGGGCCCTGTTGACCGCGTCCACGATGGCACGTTGATCGGGGTCGTCCATGCAGTTGTACAGCCACGGGTCCACGTAGTAGCTGTTGTTGGTGATCTCGATGCCGTGGTCCGCGGCGAACACGAACGCGCAGACCACGCTCTCCGGGTAGAACAGCGAGGTCGCGTCCGGCTGTGCCACCGTGATGCTCGCGACCTTCACGCCCGGCGCCACGCCCGCCACGCCGATGCCGTTGCGGGCGGCGGCTATCTCACCGGCCACGTGCGTGCCGTGGTAGTGGTCGGCGTCCGCCGGCCGCCACGCGCCGTACGTCGTGTCCGCCTTGCCGCTCACGCAGCTCGCCGACTGGGACGCGGAGAAGTTCGGGGCGATGTCCGGGTGGGTGTCGTCCACGCCCGTGTCGATGACCCCGACCGTCACGTTCCGGCTGCCCGGGTTGATCTGCGCGGCCCGGTCGGCGCCGATCGTCCGCAGGTCCCACTGGTCCGCCTCCAGGGGCTCCTCGCCCGCCGCCGCGCTCGACGCGAGCCGCGCCTGCTCGGCCCGGGAAAGCACCTGCACCGATCCCTCGTCCGTCGTCCCCGCCGCGCTGAGCGGCGCGGTACGGGTGGCTCCCGCCGAGTCGACCCCGCGCACCGCACGCATCCGCGCGCCGAAGTCCGGGTTCGCGGAGTGGACGACGACGACGCCGATCCGGTCGTAGACGGCCACGACCGTGCCGCCGTTGCGCGTGATCTCCCGCCGCACGGACTCGATCGTGCCGCGGTCGGTGCGGGTGTTGACCACGTAGGCGAGGTTCGGGCCGTCCGCCGCCCGCGCCACCGTGCCGGCGGCGGGCGCGGCCGAGGCCGCCGCCGGCAGGAAGCCGAGCGAGGCGGTCAGCGACAGCACGACCGGCACCGCGAGCGCGAGACGGCGTCTGGAGCGCAGATGAGCCATGGGATCTCCACATCATCCGGATACGGAACCGCCCCGAACACGGTTCGTGTTCGGGCAGGTACATGACGGGTGGTGCAGGCCGAAGCTATCTGCCGCGCCCGATCTCCGAAAGGGCCCGACGGGCTTGAACCGCTCCGCACGCGGCGCCGTGACCGTGAACGGAGGGCCCGGCGCCGCCGCGCCCCCACGGGGATCACACACGGGAGTCACCCGGCGACTACCGGTAACGTGACCCCGGTCCTGTGAGGCCGGACAGCGCATGTCCGCGACGCGAGGAGAGCCCGTGGCCACCGAGACACCGCCACCCGCGAAATCCCCAGCTTCCCTTCCCTCCACCGAGGAGTTCACCGAGGTGCAGCAGAGCGCGGAGTTCGGTGAACTGCGCCGCGCCCACCGCTCGTTCGCCTTTCCGCTGACCATCGCCTTCATCACCTGGTACCTGCTGTACGTCCTGCTGTCGAACTACGCGGGCGGCTTCATGGGCACCAAGGTGGCCGGCAACATCAACGTGGCCCTCGTCCTGGGCCTCGCCCAGTTCCTCACCACGTTCCTCATCGCCTGGTGGTACGCGCGGCGCGCCGCCACCCGGCTCGACCCCAGGGCCGAGGCCATCAAGTCCCGGATGGAGGGCGGAGCATGAGCCCCGTTCAGCACACCCTGCTCGCCGCCGGCGAGGCCGGCGAGCACCGGACGCTGATCGTCACCCTGTTCGCGGTGTTCGTCGCCGCGACCCTCGTCATCACCGTCTGGGCCGGCCGGCAGACCAAGGGCGCCGCCGACTTCTACGCCGGCGGACGGCAGTTCACCGGCTTCCAGAACGGACTCGCCGTCTCCGGCGACTACATGTCCGCCGCGTCCTTCCTCGGCATCGCCGGCGCCATCGCCCTGTTCGGCTACGACGGCTTCCTGTACTCCATCGGCTTCCTCGTCGCCTGGCTGGTCGCGCTGCTCCTGGTCGCCGAGCCGCTGCGCAACTCCGGCCGCTACACGATGGGCGACGTGCTCGCCTACCGGATGCGCCAGCGCCCCGTCCGCACGGCCGCGGGCACCTCCACGATCGTCGTGTCGATCTTCTACCTGCTGGCGCAGATGGCCGGCGCCGGCGTCCTCGTCTCCCTGCTCCTCGGCATCACCAGCGACGGCGGCAAGATCGGCATCGTCGCCCTGGTCGGCGTGCTGATGATCGTGTACGTCACCATCGGCGGCATGAAGGGCACCACCTGGGTCCAGATGGTCAAGGCGGTCCTGCTGATCATCGGCGCCCTGCTGCTGACCTTCCTGGTCCTGCTGAAGTTCGACTTCAACGTCTCCGACCTGCTCGGCAGGGCCGCCGACAACAGCGGCAAGGGCAGCGCCTTCCTGGAGCCGGGCCTGAAGTACGGCGCCACCGGCACCACCAAGCTGGACTTCCTCTCGCTCGGCATCGCCCTGGTCCTGGGCACCGCCGGCCTGCCGCACATCCTCATCCGCTTCTACACGGTTCCCACCGCCAAGGCCGCCCGCAAGTCCGTCATCTGGGCGATCGGCCTGATCGGCGCCTTCTACCTGATGACCCTCGCCCTCGGCTTCGGCGCCGCCGCACTGATCAAACCGGACGAGATCATCACCTCCAACAAGGCGGGCAACACCGCCGCCCCCCTCCTGGCGCTCCACCTGGGCGGCGTCGACTCCGACTGGGGAGCCGTCCTGCTCGCCACGATCTCCGCGGTCGCCTTCGCCACCATCCTCGCGGTCGTCGCCGGACTGACGCTGGCCTCGTCGTCCTCGTTCGCGCACGACATCTACGCGAACGTTCTGAAGAAGGGCCGGGCCACCGAGAAGCAGGAGATCCGCGCGGCCCGCTGGGCGACCGTCGGCATCGGCGCGGTCTCGATCGTGCTCGGCGCGCTGGCCCGCGACCTGAACGTGGCCGGCCTGGTCGCCCTCGCCTTCGCGGTCGCCGCCTCCGCCAACCTGCCGACCATCCTCTACAGCCTGTTCTGGAAGCGGTTCACCACCGCGGGCGCCCTGTGGTCGATCTACGGCGGCCTGGTCACCGCGGTCGGCCTGGTGCTGTTCTCCCCGGTGGTCTCCGGTAAGCCGACCTCGATGTTCCCCGGCGTCGACTTCCACTGGTTCCCGCTGGAGAACCCCGGCCTCATCTCCATCCCGGTCGGATTCCTGCTCGGCGTCGTGGGCACCCTGCTGTCGAAGGAGACCCCGGACGCGGGCAAGTACGCGGAACTGGAGGTGCGGTCCCTGACCGGCACCGGAGCCCACTGACGGTTCCCACCGGCGACCGCGTCGTGCGGGCCTGTACGGTCCTACGACGCGGTCGCGTCCCACCTCGTGGGATCGGTCGCTGTCGTTGTCACCCGGGTCACGTAGGCTCGCTGGTGACAGCCCGACCGAAAATCGGGCGACCGGCAGAGGGAGGGGGCCCACGTGCTCATCGACACCTACGGCCGAGTGGCCACCGACCTGAGGGTCTCGCTGACCGACCGCTGCAACCTGCGCTGCACGTACTGCATGCCCGAGGAGGGCCTGCAGTGGCTGGCCAAGCCGGACCTGCTCACGGACGACGAGATCGTCCGGCTCATCGACATCGCGGTCCGCACCCTCGGTATCGAGGAGGTCCGCTTCACCGGCGGCGAGCCGCTGCTGCGCCCCGGCCTCGTCGGCATCGTCGAGCGCGTCGCGGCCCTCGCCCCGCGCCCGCAGATGTCCCTCACCACCAACGGCATCGGCCTCAGGCGCACCGCGACCGCCCTGAAGGCGGCGGGCCTGGACCGGGTCAACGTCTCCCTGGACACCCTCCGCCCGGACGTCTTCAAGACCCTCACCCGCCGCGACCGCCACAAGGACGTCCTGGAGGGCCTGGCGGCCGCCCGCGAGGCCGGGCTGAACCCCGTCAAGGTCAACTCGGTCCTGATGCCGGGCCTGAACGACGACGAAGCCCCCGACCTGCTCGCCTGGGCGGTGGAGCACGACTACGAGCTGCGCTTCATCGAGCAGATGCCGCTGGACGCCCAGCACGGCTGGAAGCGCGAGGGCATGGTCACCGCCGGCGACATCCTCGCCTCCCTGCGCACCCGCTTCGACCTCACCCCCGAGGGCGCGGACGAGCGCGGTTCGGCACCGGCGGAGCGCTGGCTGGTGGACGGCGGCCCGCACCGGGTCGGCGTGATCGCCTCCGTCACCCGGCCGTTCTGCGCCGCCTGCGACCGCACCCGCCTCACCGCCGACGGCCAGATACGCACCTGTCTGTTCGCCACCGAGGAGACCGACCTCCGCGCGGCCCTGCGCTCCGGCGCCCCCGACGAGGAGATCGCCCGGATCTGGAAGCTCGCGATGTGGGGCAAGAAGGCCGGCGCGGGCCTGGACGACCCCTCCTTCGTCCAGCCGGACCGCCCCATGTCGGCGATCGGCGGCTAGCCCCGCCGCCCCTGCCGGACCGGTCCGTACCCACCGCCTTCCGCGGACCCGCCGGCCCACTCGGCCCCTTGCCCGCGCGTTCCGCTCCACCCCGGGCAGGCGCCAACCGCCGACGGTCCCGGGGGAACGACCGCCGACGGTGGCCCGGTCGGCCAGGCATCGGCCGCTGTGGTGCGTCGGCCCGCCCCGGTGGTGTGTCAGCCCGGCCGGTGGTGTGTCAGCCCGCCTGCGGGAGGGTGGGGCGCATAGACCTGGGGCTCCACCGCCCTCACCTGGTCGGGCGCCCGCCCGGTGCAGGGCTCGCCGGGGTAGCCGTCAGCCGCGGGCGTCCTCGGTCGCCTGCCACTGCGCCAACGGCACGACGTCCTTCAGGAACCCGCGCACCCCGAGGAACTGCGACAGATGCTCGCGGTGCTCCTCGCAGGCCAGCCACGTCTTGCGCCGCTCCGGCGTGTGGATCTTCGGGTTGTTCCACGCCAGCACCCACACGGCGGCGGCACGGCAGCCCTTGGCGGAGCAGATCGGGGTCTCGTCACTCACGGGTTTCGTCCCGGGTTCGTCTCGTGAAGGGGCGGGAACACGGCGACGCCGGGCAGCCACGGGGGGAGCTGCCCGGCGTCGGTCCATCGCTCCGACGGGGGATGCGGAGCGCGTACGCAGTATGTCACGGCTACCCCATCGCCCGGCACTGGAACAGCAGGATTGATCTGAGCTTTTCTTGAGCTTGCCGTAGGCTCGCGTTCCGCTTCGGCCGGGCGCTCACCGTGCTCAGAGCGGGTCGGGGCGCTCACCACGGACTCCGGTCGCGGGGCTCGGCGGCACGTCCTCCGGCGCGGTCCGCGCTCCCGGACGCGATGCGGACCTCTGTTCGGACTCGCGCGCGGACTCCCGCACCGACTCCCGCGCGGTGTCCCTTTCCTCCCCGGCCCCGGACGGCGCGATCATCGGCCGCACCGGCGTGGCGACGAACGTCGACGGCAGGGACGGCGGCCGCTCCCGGCCCGCGTTGGCGACCACCACGGCGATGTAGGGGAGAACCGCACCGAGCACCAGCGCGACGATCGCGACGTACCGCTCGACGTTCCACAGCGAGGCCGCGAGGATCACCGACACGGTACGGACCGACATCGAGATCACGTACCGCCGCTGCCGGCCCCGGACATCCTCGGCGAGTCCGGTCCGGGCACCGGTGATCCGGAACACCTGGACGTTCCCGCCGTGCTGTTTCCGCATCACATTCCACCATCCGCCCGCATGGGACTCTCCCCGGCCCGCGCCCTCGTCCCACCCGGCGGGGAACCGGGGCGGGACACCACCCACGGTACGCCGCGCCCCCGCCGCCCACGAGACCGGGTCACCCCCTGCCTGCGCGTACGCCGGTGGCACCGCCGCGTACGGGGCAATCCGACATGCGCCGTACGGCGCAGCCGATCACACTGACCGTAATGCTCACGTCGAGCCGTACGAGGAGGCAGCCATGGGCTGGTTGTGGGCGATCATCGTGGGATTCGTGCTGGGCCTCATCGCCAAGGCGATCATTCCGGGCAAGCAGCACAGCCCGCTGTGGCTGACCACCATCTGCGGCATGCTGGGCGCCATCGTGGGCAACGCCGTCGCCCGCGCGGTCGGTGTGGAGGCGACCCGGGGCATCGACTGGAGCCGGCACATCTTCCAGCTCGTGGCCGCG
Organism: Streptomyces sp. NRRL S-1022; assembly: GCF_000720135.1. Taxonomy (GTDB): domain Bacteria; phylum Actinomycetota; class Actinomycetes; order Streptomycetales; family Streptomycetaceae; genus Streptomyces. The sequence continues at coordinate 112,005 of NZ_JOIU01000022.1, forward strand.
ATCATCATCGTCGCGGCGGTGGACGCCCTGTACATGGCGACGCTGGGCAAGCGGAAGCACCAGCGGGCCTGACCTCTCGGGGCGCGGGGCCCGGACGGCGGCCGCGACGCGGTCGCCGCCCGCCCCACGCCCCTACGGCGCTCAGGCGCCCGTGACCTCCACGGCCGCCAGGTTCTTCTTCCCGCGCCGCAGCACCAGCCACCGCCCGTGGATCAGCTCCCCGGCGGAGGGCACGGCGTCCTCGCCCGCCACCTTCACGTTGTTCACGTACGCCCCGCCCTCCTTCACGGTCCGCCGCGCGGCGGACTTGCTGGCGACGAGCCCGACCTCCGCGAGCAGATCCACCACCGGGGCCAGCTCGGCCACCCGGACGTTCGGCACCTCGGCCAGCGCCGCCGCCAGCGTCCGCTCGTCCAGCTCCGCCAGCTCGCCCTGCCCGAACAGGGCACGGGACGCGGCGATCACGGCGGCCGTCTGGTCGGCGCCGTGCACCAGCGTCGTCAGCTCCTCGGCCAGCGCCCGCTGCGCCGCCCGGGCCTGCGGACGCTCCTCGGTCTGCCGCTCCAGCTCCTCGATCTCCGCACGGGACCGGAAGCTGAAGATGCGCAGGAACTTGGAGACGTCCCGGTCGTCCGCGTTGACCCAGAACTGGTAGAACGCGTACGGCGTGGTCATCTCGGGGTCGAGCCACACCGTGCCGGACTCGGTCTTGCCGAACTTGGTGCCGTCCGCCTTCGTGATCAGAGGGGTGCCCAGCGCGTGCACCACGGCGTCCGGCTCGACCCGGTGGATCAGGTCCGTGCCCGAGGTGAGGTTGCCCCACTGGTCGCTGCCACCGGTCTGCAGCGTGCAGCCGTGCCGCCGGTACAGCTCCAGGAAGTCCATGCCCTGGAGGATCTGGTAGCTGAACTCGGTGTAGCTGATGCCCGCGTCGGAGTTGAGCCGCCGGGAGACGGCCTCCTTGGCGATCATCTTGTTGACCCGGAAGTGCTTGCCGATGTCCCGCAGGAACTCGATGGCCGACAGGCCCTGGGTCCAGTCCAGGTTGTTGACCATCACCGCGGCGTTCGGCCCGTCGAAGTGGAGCAGCGGCTCGATCTGGGCGCGCAGCCGCTCCACCCAGCCGGCGACGACCTCCGGCGCGTTCAGCGTGCGCTCGGCCGTGGGCTTGGGGTCGCCGATGAGGCCCGTGGCACCGCCGACCAGCGCCAGCGGACGGTTGCCCGCCTCCTGGATGCGGCGCATCGTCAGGATCTGCACCAGGTTGCCGAGGTGCAGGCTGGGCGCGGTCGGGTCGAAGCCGCAATAGAACGTGACGGGACCGTCCGCGAACGCCTTGCGCAGTGCGTCCTCGTCCGTGGAGAGGGCGATGAGCCCCCGCCACTTCAGCTCGTCGACGATGTCCGTCACGGTACTCGTGTCTCCTTGGTGATCTTCGGGCAGCCGGGTGACACCCGACCACGAACGCCTACGAGGTTATACGCCCTGGCTGACAGAGCTCATGTTGAAATCGGGGATGCGCAGCGCGGGCATCGCGGCCCGGGTGAACCAGTCGCTCCACTCGCGCGGCAGCGTCTTCTCCGTCCGCCCGGCCTCCGTGGCCCGGCCCAGCAGGTTCACCGGCGACTCGTTGAATCGGAAATTGTTCACCTGCCCGGTCACCTCGCCGTTCTCCACGAGGTAGACGCCGTCCCGGGTCAGGCCCGTCAGCAGCAGCGTCGCCGGGTCGACCTCGCGGATGTACCACAGGCAGGTCAGCAGCAGCCCGCGCTCGGTGTCCGCGACCATCTCCGCCAGGGAGCGGTCGTCCCCGCCGTCCAGGATCAGGTTGCCGAGGACCGGGGCGACCGGCAGACCGGTCAGTCCCGCGCTGTGCCGGGTGGTGGTCAGGTGCTTGAGCACGCCCCGGTCGATCCACTCGGTGGCCCGGGCCGGCAGCCCGTTGTCGAACACCGACTGGTCGCCGCCGGAGGAGTGGGCGACGACGAAGGGCGGGCACTCCAGGCCGGGCTCGTCCGGGTCGCTGCGCAGGGTCAGCGGCAGCTCGCTCAGCCGCTGGCCGACCCGCGTGCCGCCGCCCGGCTCGGAGAACACCGTCCGGCCCTCGGCCGCGTCCCGGCCCGACGCCGACCACAGCTGGTAGATCAGCAGGTCCGCCACGGCGGTGGGCGGCAGCAGCGTCTCGTAGCGGCCGGCGGGCAGCTCCACCCGCCGCTCCGCCCAGCCGAGCCGTACGGCCAGCTCGGCGTCGAGCGCGCCCGGGTCGACGTCCTTGAAGTCCCGGGTGGACCGCCCGGCCCACGCCGAGCGGGTGCGGTCCGGCGACTTGGCGTTCAGCTCCAGCGTGCCGGTGGGCTGGTCGTGCCTCAGCCGCAGCCCGGTGGACGTCCCCAGGTACGTCGACACCAGCTCGTGGTTGGCGAAGCCGTACAGCTCCCGGCCGCCGGCACGCGCGCGTGCGAAGGCCTCGCCGAGGGCCGGGGCGAAGTCGCCGAACACGGCGGAGGAGGTCTCGGCGGGCGCGTCCGTGAAGTCGGGGGACTCCGGCACCCCGCCGACCAGCGGCTGCGCGTCCTCGGCGGGCCCGGCGCCGCGCGCGGCCGCCTCCGCCGCCCGCACCAGCGGCTCCAGCTCGTCCGCGGTGACCGCGGACCGGGACACCACACCGGAGGCGGTGCCCTCCCGGCCGTCCACGGTCGCGATCACCGTGAGCGCACGGCCCCGGGTCACGCCGTTGGTGGTGAGCGCGTTGCCCGCCCAGCGCAGGTTGGCGGTGGAGTGCTCGTCGGCGATGACGACGCAGCCGTCGGCGCGGGACAGCGCGAGCGCCTGCTCGACGATCTCGTGCGGCTTGGTGGTGCGGGCGCTCATCGGCCGGCCTCCTGGGTGGTGTTGAGGATGTTGACGCCCTTGAAGAGGGCGGACGGGCATCCGTGCGACACGGCGGCCACCTGGCCCGGCTGGGCCTTGCCGCAGTTGAAGGCACCGCCGAGGACGTACGTCTGCGGCCCGCCGACGGCGGCCATGGAGCCCCAGAAGTCCGTGGTCGTGGCCTGGTACGCGACGTCCTTCAGCTGCCCGGTGATCCGCCCGTTCTCGATCCGGAAGAAGCGCTGGCCGGTGAACTGGAAGTTGTAGCGCTGCATGTCGATCGACCAGGACCGGTCCCCGACGACGTAGATGCCCCGGTCGACACCCCCGATCAGGTCCTCGGTGGACAGCCCGGCCGGATCCGGCCGCAGGGACACGTTGGCCATGCGCTGCACCGGCACGTGCGCCGGAGAGTCGGCGTACGCGCACCCGTTGGACCGCTCGAAGCCGGTCAGCCGGGCGATCCGCCGGTCCAGCTGGTAGCCGACCAGCGTGCCGTCCTTCACCAGGTCCCAGGACTGCGCCTCGACGCCCTCGTCGTCGTAGCCGATGGTGGCGAGGCCGTGCTCGGCGGTGCGGTCGCCGGTGACGTTCATCAGCTCGGAGCCGTACCGCAGCCTGCCCAGCTGGTCGAAGGTGGCGAAGGAGGTGCCGGCGTAGGCCGCCTCGTAGCCGAGGGCGCGGTCCAGCTCGGTGGCGTGGCCGATGGACTCGTGGATGGTCAGCCACAGGTTGGACGGGTCGACCACCAGGTCGTACAGGCCCGGCTCCACGCTCGGCGCCCGCATCTTCTCGGCGAGCAGCTCCGGGATCCGCTCCAGCTCGCCGTCCCAGTCCCAGCCGGTCCCGGTCAGGTACTCCCAGCCGCGGCCGGCCGGCGGGGCGAGGGTGCGCATCGAGTCGAACTCGCCGCTCGACTCGTCGACCGACACCGCCGTCAGCTGCGGATGCAGCCGCACCCGCTGCTGGGTCGTCACGGTCCCGGCCGTATCGGCGTAGAACTTGTTCTCGTGGACGGTGAGCAGCGACGCGTCCACGTGGTCGACGCCGTTCGCGGACAGCAGCCGGTTGCTCCAGTCCGCGAGCAGTGCCGACTTCTCCTCGTCCGGCACCGAGAACGGGTCGGTCTCGTACGACGACACCCACGTCCGGTCGGCGTGCACCGGCTCGTCGGCCAGCTCCACCCGCTCGTCGCTCCCGGCGGCCTTGATCACCTGCGCGGACAGCTTGGCCATCGCCACCGCCTGCGAGGCGACCCGGGCGGCGGCGTCCATGGTCAGGTCCACCCCGGAGGCGAAGCCCCACGTACCGCCGTGCACGACCCGTACCGCGTAGCCGAGGTCGGTGGAATCCGACGATCCGGCGGGCTTGGCGTCCCGCAGCCGCCAGGACGCGCTGCGCACCCGCTCGAACCGGAAGTCCGCGTGCTCGGCCCCGAGCGCACGCGCGCGTGCGAGCGCGGCGTCGGCGAGGGCGCGCAGGGGTAGTGCCAGGAACGACTGATCGATGTCATGGGGCACGGGTGGGCATCCCTTCGGCTGTCGCCCGTGAAGAACCCGGAGTTTTCCGGTATCGCGGTCGCGTTGTCAGTGGCAAGTGTCAGTATCTCCCCATGCAAGGTTGGGGGCGGGAGTTCCGTTCGTGGCTGCTGTCGCTCGACGAGCGCGGCATGCGGGGGTTGTTGACACACCATCAGTGCTTGCGCCGCAGGCAGTGCGTGCATCTGCGGCGCGTCAAGGAGGGCGGCAAGGACGCCCAGGCGGCCTCGCGGCGCGAGGCCCAGTCCGTGCGCGTGTGGCTGACCACGGCGACCGAGCCGATGCTGCACGGGGTCGCCGCGTGCGGTGTCGCCTGGGCCTCCCGCGCGCTGGTCTTCACCTACGGCTTCGCCCGGGAGGTGGTGGCGCACCCCTCCGTGTCGGACCTGGTCACCATGCTGGAGGTACTGGAGCCGGCGCCGGCCCGCTGCGCGCTGTACGGGCTGCTGGCCCCCGAAGCCCTGGGCCGCCTGCCCGCGGCGGAGGTGGCCGCGGCCCACCTGGCCCGCTGCGTGGCCGCGGCCGACCGTGAACCACCGCCGGACGCGCGGCGGATCGGCCCGGCGCTGTCGCGCGGGCTCGGGGCGACGGACCGGCGGGAGGAGCGGGGGACACAGGTGCGGTACGACGGTGCGGAGGTGGCGGACGTGGGTGGTGGCCGGAACGAGGGCCCCGGGGGGACGCCGGCCGGCGTGTCCCCGGACGGCCTCGCCGCGGAGCCCGGGACCGACGCCGTCCGCCGGGCCGTGACCGGTCTGCGTGCGGCCGGCGCGGAACTGGCGGACGTCCTCGGCGAGGCCGCCGCCGCGGTGCGCGACGGCAGGACGCCCGCGGCGCCGGAGCGGACGGAGGCCCTCCTCGCCGCCTGGCTCCAGGAACGCGCGCGGGTGGCGGACACGCTGTCCGCACAGGAGGGGCACTGGCCCTCCGAGGCCGGGTACGCCGGTCTGGAGGCGGAACTCGACCGCCTCGACCGGCTCCGGGAGGAACGGGCGGAGGCACGGACCCAGCTCCGGAAACTGCGCCGGCGCGCCGACCAGTACGAGCAGCTGATCGCCGACGCTGACGAGGAGGCGGAGGCGGAAGGCCTGCGGATGGCCCTCGACGGCATCCGCGACCGGATGACGGCACTGGCGTCCGTACTGGGCGACGAGGTGACGCCGACGGACGGCTCCGCCGAGGGCGGGACTCCTGCCGGCGGTGCGGTGTCCGCGGGCGGTGCGGCGTCCGATGGCGGTTCGGCGTCTACCGGCGGCCGGGTTTCCGCCGACGGTCCGGCGCCCGCTGGCGGTGCGGCTTCCACCGGTGGTGCGGTGTTCGCCGGCGGTGCGGCCTCGGCCGACGGTATGGCCGTCACCGGCGGTACGGTCTCGGCCGGCAGCGACGTGCCCGTCGGGGCCGCCGCCGCGGAGCGGGGTTCCCCGGAGCGGTCGGCGGCGGAACCGCAGGGGGAGCCGGCGACTGCCGCGCCGCCGAGCCCCGCCCAGCCGGCCCCCGAGTCGGCCTCGCAGCACCGGGACCTCGCGGAGGTCCTCCAGCCGGAGCCGGAGCCGGAGCCCTCGGGGCCGGTGGCGGCGAGGGAACCCGAGCGAGCGCCCGCGCCCCAGCCGGAACCTCCGCGCGCGCCGCGACCACTGCCGGAACCGCCGCGCGCGCCGCAACCGCATCCGCTGCCGGAACCGGTTCGGCAACCGCAGCCGGTGACGGAGCCGGCCCCTGCGGTCCACCCCGCGCCGGAGCCCGCCGCACCCGCCGCACTCACGCCCGCTACCGCGCGCACCTCTCCGCCGGAGCCCGAGCCGCCCGCCACGGCCCCCATGCCCGCCGCCGCGCGTACCTCCCCGCCCGCGCCCGAGCCGGCCGCCACGGCACCGCAGCCCGCAGCCGCCACGGCACCGCAGCCCGCAGCCGTCACGCGCGTCTCCCCGCCCGAGCCCGGGCCCGAGCCCGAGGCGCCCGTCACGGCACCCGTCGCCAACGGCGGCCCGGCACCGGACGCGGCCGGCGGGGCCACCTCTCCCTGGACGGACCAGGACGAGCCGTCCGCCGTGGCCCGGCTGGTCGCGCGGGGAGACCTCCCGCAGGCCTACTGGATGACGGCGGTGTCGGACGACGGCCCGCACCGCGCCAAGGCGCTCTCCTTCCTCGCGGCCGCCTTCGCCTGCACCGACGTGGACGGGGCCACCCAGGTGCAGATGGCGCACGACATCACCTCGCTGCACCTGGTGGAGGACCGGGACGCGCACCTCGTGGCGCTGGCCGCCGCGATCCGCTCCGGTCTCACGGCCGGCTGGCCGCACGGCGTCGTGAGCGACTTCATCATGCCCTCGGGTCTTTCCCAGCCGTGGCAGCACCTGCTGATGGCACTGAAGGAGGCGGTACGGGAGTGCCACGTCTTCGTGCCGGGGGCGGACGAGGACCAGGCCGAGCCGGAACACCAGCTCACCGTCGACGACCTGGAGGAATCGGCGCGCGTCCTGCTGGAGGACCTCCCGCGCCGGAAGATCAAGTACCAGCGGGCGTCACGTGTCCTGCAGTACCTGACCGGCCCCTCGGGACAACTCCACCAGGCACTGCGCGCGGTCCTGGACTGGATCTCCGGCGCCGGTGACGCCGCCACCCTCAGGACGGTCAGCGAGAACCTCGGGCGCGGTGAGTACGTCGACCGGCTCATCGAGGACGCCGACAGCCGCTTCCGCACCCCGAAGCAGGCCAGGGAGCCCATCCACTCCGGCGCGCTGCGCCAACTGCACGCGACGATCCGGTCGGTGGGGGAGCTGTCGGCGAAGGCCGCCGCGATGGCCGCCGCCGCGCAGGCCAAGGAGGCCGCCTCCGGCTCGAAGGCACCCCAGTGGGAGACCGCCCTGGCGGACCTGACGGCCTACGACGAGCCGCTGGGCGTCGGCGGCGCCGCGCTCGGCCTGCTGCGCAGGTGGCTGTCCGCCGAACCCGTCGGCCACTCGGCGGTGACGGTCGACGCGGACGGCGTGATCGTCCCCTCGGACGACTGCCTGCTGTTCCTGCCGGAGTTGCCCCGGGACGCCGACGGCCGCCCCGACCTCGCCGACCCCCGCACGGCTCACGTCCTGACCGGCCTGCTGTCCCCGGTGTCCGCCGAGTCGGCGCTGGAGCAGTACGTGGCCCGCGGCGACCTGCACCTGGCCCGCGCCCTGGTGCGCGTCGCCGGCGACACCCCCGCCGTGGACGCCGCGGCGCAGGCGGAGTGGCTGGAGGACGCGGTACGGCGGTGCCGCGAGGCGGAGAAGGACTGGCGGCGCAGGATCGCCGAGCACCACCGCCTGGCCGCCTCGCACCTGGCGCAGATCAGGACGCTCAACCTGATGCCCTCCGACACGGAACGCGAGTTCACCGGCCGCCTGCAGGAGTTCGCGGACGGCGACGAGGCCGGCCGCTACCGGTACGCGCTGGAGGCCCTGCGGGACCTGGTCGCCGAGCTGACGGACAAGGTCGCGGAGTCGACCGAGCGGCTGCGGCAGCGGCTCGACTCCCTCAGGCTCGACCCGGAGCGCCCGCTCTCCGAGTCCGACCACGACCGCATCCTGCGCCTGATCGACGAGGGCGACACGGTCACCGCGCAGGAGTTCCTCGCACTCGTGGAGAGCGGCGCACGCCTGCCGGACCGCCCGGACGACGAGGGCGCCGAGCTCCGCGAGTTCCTGGCCGGCCTGGCCGGCCCCGGAGCGCCCTCGCCCGGCGGGGACGGCATCCCCGCCGGATGGTGGGTCGACCGCTACGGCTCCGGGGCGAAGGTCACCGCCAACGCCGAGCAGGGCCTCGCGTCGTGGCGGGCGCTGTGCACCAAGAGGGGCCGCAACAGCGACTGGAGCCAGCACGTGCCGCGCGTGCTGCGGCTGCTCGGTCTCAAGCAGCTGGGGCACTTCCAGGCCGAGCCGATCGGGCAGGGGATACGCCGCTTCAAGGGCCGCGCGGGCGTCATCGAGGCCCCGGGGTACGTGGCCGCGCTGGGATCGCGCGCCACCTCGTACACCGTGCTGCTCATCTGGGAGGAACAGCGCGCCGACGGCCCCCTCGCCCACCTTGAGGACTCCGACGTCGACGCCAACATCATCCTCTATCTGCACCCGCTCGGCCTGGAGGGCCGGCGGGCCCTCGCCGAGGCCGCGCGCCGCAAGGCCCAGCAGGCGCTCGTCGTGGACCCGGCCGTGGCAGGCTGGATGGCCGCCCGGGCACCCGGCGCCTTCCGCGCGCTGCAACGGGTGACACTGCCCTGGACGTCGTACGACCCCTACACCCCGTTCGTCGCCGGAGCCGTGCCCCCGGAGGTCTTCTACGGCCGCGACCAGGAACTCCGGGAGGTGATGAACCCCGATGGCGGTCTCTTCCTCTACGGCGGCCGGCAGCTGGGCAAGTCGGCGCTGCTGCGCAGGGTGGCGGAACTCTTCCCGCGCCGCTCCGACGCCAACGTCGCCGTCTACCTGGACCTGGTCAAGGCCGAGATCGGCCAGGCGGAGTCCCCCGAGCGGATCTGGAAGCTGCTCGCCGACGACCTGAAGCGGCAGCGGGTCATCGACTCCAAGAAGGTGTCCGACCAAGCGCAGCCCGAGCACGTGGCCAACGCCATCCGGGGCTGGCTGGACGCCGACGACTCCCGGCGGATGCTGATCCTCGCCGACGAGGCGGACGCGTTCCTCACCGCCGACTCGCGCCGCCTGTTCCGTGCCGGGGGCGAGTCCACCTTCCAGAACGTCAAGCGGTTCCAGCAGCTCATGGAGCAGACGGACCGGCGGCTCAAGGTGGTCTTCGCCGGCCTGCACCAGGTGCAGCGCTTCGGTGAGCTGTCCAACGTCTCCACCGCGCACGGCGGTCCCGACGTGCTGGTGGGGCCGCTGAACCCGACCGCCGCCGTACGGCTGGTCACCGAACCCATGGCGGCCCTGGGCTTCGTCTTCGAGCGGCCGGAACTCGTCTGGCGGATCCTCGCCATCACCAACTACCAGGCGAACCTGGTGCAGATCTTCTGCAGCGAGCTGGTCCGCACCCTCCAGGGCCGTTCCCAGCGCGGGCAGGTCCGGCCGACGCCGATCACCGAGGCGGACGTCCAGGAGGTCGCGGCCTCGGAAACCGTGCGGACGCGGCTGGCCGAACGCCTGCGGTTCACCATCAACCTGGAGGACCGTTACCGCGTCCTGACCCTGGTCATAGCCCTGCGCAGCCTTGAGGACGGCTACCGCGGCGACTACTCCGCCGAACAGCTGCTGCAGTGGGCGCGGGAGGCCTGGGAGGTGGGGTTCCAGGAACTCGGCGTCAAGCAGGTGCAGATCTACCTCAGGGAGATGGTCGGCCTGGGCCTGCTGGTGCAGCTCGGCGACCGGTCCCGGTTCGCCGTCCGCAGCCCCAACGTCGTCAACATGCTGGGCACGCGCGACGAGCTCCTGCTCGAGCTGCGGGAGACCGAGTTCAGCCAGCCCTACGAGTACGACCCGCGCGCGGCACGCCGTCTCCTCGGCCGCTACATGAGCAGCGATCCGCACCGCTACGTGACCCGGTACAGCCCCCTCACCGAGGGCCAGCTGCACGAGGCGGCACAGCCGGGCGTCACCGTGATCGGCACGACCAGGCTGCACCGCCCGGAGCTGATGATCACGGCCACCGAGCGGTTCGCCGAGGCGCGGGGCGTGGAGGTGCGCAGGGTGGGCGCCGGGGACGACCTGCGCGCCCACCTCACCGACGCCTCCAGGCTGCGCCGGAACTACGTCCTCGCGCTCGACCTGCGCGGCATCGACGCGGACGCGCTGCTGGCCGCCGTACGCCTGTGCGTGGAGCACGCGGGGCCGGCCGCCGACGCCCTCGTGCACCAGGCGGAGGGCCGCAAGCGGTCCAACCACCGCTCCGTGTTCGTCGTGGCCGACGCGCTGACCGCCGGGGCGGTGCAGGAACCGCAGGGGGCGGAGCCGCTGCCCGTCCGGTTCCTGCGGCCGGAGCGCTGGTCGGTGGAGAGCCTGCGGGCCTGGCCCGAATGCCCCTTCGTGTCCAAGGCCGACCGCGCCCGGCTGATCCGGACCACCGGCGGCTGGGCCACCTGGGTCGAGCCGGCCATCGCCGAGGTCACCGTCAACGGCGCGACGCTCGACAGCGCGCTGGAGAAGATCGGGCGGGCCATCCGACAGCCGTCCAACCTCGACCTGCACTGCGAGGCCGCCGGTCTGGACATGCGCGACCTGCACCTGCTCGGCCAGTGGAACGGCTACGTCAGCGAGGGCCAGGGCGTCCCCATCGACCAGGTCGCCGTGGCCGTGGAGCTGCCCGAGCCGGATACCGAGACCTGGCTCGCCCGGCTGGACCGGCTCGGCCTGATCGACGCCGTACCGGACGGCATCGCGGTCGACCCCGTGACGTTCCGCGCGGTACGCGCGCGTGCGGGGGAGTGAGGGCGGTGGATCTCACGGGGGACGAACTGGCCGCGCTCCCGGGGGTACGCGGCCAGATCGAGCGCATCACCGACGATCTGGCCGCCGGCCGCAACTGCGTGTGGCTGCTGCCGGACCACCTGGTCGTGGCCGGGTACGCCGGGGAACTGCACCGCGCGGTGCTGGCCCGCTCGCCCGAACACGTCCAGGTGCCCGAGCCCGGTACCGTGCGGGCCGAGCCGGTGCCCGCGCAGCCGTCCCCGCACCCGCTCGTCACCGCGGACGTCCCGCTGCTCGACGGGTTCGACGACGGCTTCGACATCGGCTGGGACCTGCCGGGGCCGCGCCGGGAACAGCCGCCCGCCCGCGCGGGCGGCGGACCGTCCGAGCTGATGACCCGGCTGGCCAAGGGGCTCTCCGTCGCTCCGGAGCGCGCGGTCGACGAGCTGACCGCCCCCGGCGCGCACTGGCGGCCCGTCATCGGCATACGGGCGTGGCTGGAACCCGACGTCCGGCACGGTGCCGGGGGCGAACGCGGCCACGACGTCGCCCGCCTGGTGCGCGCCCTGGACGCCGCCGTCAAGGACGTCGGGCTGCTTCCGGAGCAGCGTCCCCGGGTGATGGTCACCGGCCGGCTGCGGGACCTGCCGCCGCAGCTCCCCGACGAGCTGGAGCTGGAGCTGGCCACCACCTCGGTGCACTGGTGGTGGGGCACCGTGGGCCGGCTGGACAGCGCCACGCTCCTGGACGGACTGCGCGGCACCGACCGGCACCGGACCGCCCCCGGCGGCACCCTCCTGCGGACCCGCGTCCTGCGGGCGCTGCGCGCCGAGGTGGTCGGTGAGCTGTGCGGGGCGGACCTGGCCCTCGCGGCGGAGCTGTTCGACTGCTGGGACGGCAGCGACCGCTCCCTCGACGAGTGCCTGCGCGCGTCCCTGGCGGCCCGGGCACCCGAGCGGGGCGCCGACTGCCCGCCGGTACGCAGCGGGGCGGCCCTGCAGCACAAGCCGCCGTCGGCACTCCGCGAGGCCTGGGCGCGCGGTGTCGTGCAGGCCTGGGAGGGCAGGCCCCGGCTGCACCCCGCCGTCTGGCACGCCGACGGCGGCGAGGGACGCCCCGACCAGCTGAGCGTCCTGGTCGGCCAGGCCCAGGCCCGGGTCCTCATGCCGTGGCTGGAGGAGGCGCGCCGGCGGCTCGCGGAGCTGGCGTTGTCGCACGCGAACCGGCCGGCCCGGGAACTGGTGGAGCTGTACGTGCGCAATCGCCTCAAGGACCACACCACCCGCCCGGAGCGCACCTTCCTGGCCGCGGAGGCGTCCGAGCTGGAGCGGGCCTGTCTGCGGGGGCACGTCTCGCTGCCGACGGACGAGCGGCTGCTGCTGGCGGCCGTGGTCCGGGCGCGCAACACGCTCTCCCACCGTCAGGTGCTGCGGGACGACCACCTCGACGACCTCTGTGCGAAGCTGACCGCCGCCGATCTGCGCTGGGGACGCGACACCTAGTGCGGCGGCCGGGAGAACGCGCCGGCGAGGGGTGCGACTGTAGGAATCCCACAGGGTCTCCGGTGAGCCACTGTCGGTGCCCGCTTGTCCCCGCGCGTGGCGGTACCGATAGGTTTTCGCTGAAGCCGCCTGTCATCCAGGAGTCCGGGCGGGTGTAGGACGCTATCGAAAGGGTGATCCGTTGAGCCGCTCGGTTCTCGTCACCGGAGGCAACCGGGGCATCGGCCTCGCCATCGCCCGCGCATTCGCCGACGCCGGCGACAAGGTCGCGATCACGTACCGCTCGGGTGAGCCGCCGGCCGCCCTGGCGGAGCTGGGCTGCCTGGCCGTCAAGTGCGACATCACCGATCCGGAGCAGGTGGAGCAGGCCTACAAGGAGATCGAGGAGCAGCACGGCCCGGTCGAGGTGCTCGTCGCCAACGCCGGCGTCACCAAGGACCAGCTCCTCATGCGCATGTCCGAGGAGGACTTCACCTCGGTCATCGACACCAACCTCACCGGCACCTTCCGGGTCGTCAAGCGCGCCAACCGCGGCATGCTGCGCGCCAAGAAGGGCCGGGTCGTCCTGATCTCGTCCGTGGTCGGACTGCTCGGCTCGGCGGGGCAGGCGAACTACGCCGCCTCCAAGGCCGCCCTGGTCGGCTTCGCGCGTTCCCTCGCCCGGGAGCTGGGCTCGCGCAACATCACCTTCAACGTCGTCGCGCCCGGCTTCGTCGACACCGACATGACGAAGGTGCTGAGCGACGAGCAGCGCCAGAACATCGTCTCGCAGGTGCCGCTCGGCCGTTACGCGCAGCCCGAGGAGATCGCCGCGGCGGTGCGGTTCCTCGCCTCGGACGACGCCTCGTACATCACTGGAGCCGTCATCCCGGTTGACGGCGGACTGGGAATGGGTCACTGATCACCATGAGCGGAATCCTTGAGGGCAAGCGCATCCTCGTCACCGGTGTGCTGATGGAGTCCTCCATCGCCTTCCACGTCGCCAAGCTCGCCCAGGAGCAGGGCGCCGAGATCATCCTGACCGCGTTCCCGCGGCCCACGCTGACCGAGCGCATCGCCAAGAAGCTGCCGAAGCCGACCAAGGTCATCGAGCTGGACGTGACGAACGAGGAGCACCTCGCGCGCCTGGCCGACATCGTCGGCGAGGAGCTGGGCGGCCTGGACGGCATCGTCCACTCCATCGGCTTCGCCCCGCAGGACGCCCTCGGCGGCAACTTCCTGAACACGCCGTTCGAGTCGGTGGCCACCGCCATGCACGTCTCGGCGTTCTCGCTGAAGTCGCTGACCATGGCCTGCCTGCCGCTGATGCAGAACGGCGGCTCGGTCGTCGGCCTCACCTTCGACGCCCAGTACGCCTGGCCGCAGTACGACTGGATGGGCCCGGCCAAGGCCGCCCTGGAGGCGACCAACCGCTACATGGCGCGCGACCTGGGCAAGCAGAACATCCGCTGCAACCTCATCTCGGCGGGCCCGATCGGCTCCATGGCCGCCAAGTCCATCCCGGGCTTCGGCGAGCTGGCGTCCGTGTGGGACAGCCGTTCCCCGCTGGAGTGGGACCTGAAGGACCCGGAGCCGGCCGGCCGCGGTGTCGTCGCCCTGCTGAGCGACTGGTTCCCGAAGACCACGGGCGAGATCATCCACGTCGACGGCGGTCTGCACGCCATCGGCGCCTGACCTCCGGACCGTACCGACGCCCCGTTCCCCGCCGCGCGGGGAGCGGGGCGTCGCCGCGTCACCCGTTCGGCTCACCGGCCGGGCCGCCGCCGCGCCGGCGGCGCACCCTGGATTACGCCGTCCCCCGCGCGTCCCTCCGCTGCCCGGCCGAGGAGGTCCCCTTGTGCGCCTGTCCCGCAGCCTGGCCCCGGTGACCGTGGCCCTCGCCCTAGTCCTCTCGCTGCCGTACGACGCGCTGTCCCACGCGCGCGTGAGCGACGGCAAGCCGCCCGCGCCGAGCCGGTTCGGCTCCTCCTGCCGCACGACCGTGCGGGGCTCCCACGTGGTGACCTACTGCCACAACCCCTACGTCGACACCGACCGGGTGCGGCTGCACATCGAATGCGACCGCTGGTGGGACATCGACACCGACAGCGCCCCGGTGGACGCCGGCGCCGCCATGACCGTACGGCTCACCGGCCGGTGCTGGAAGGAGGTCCGCTCGGTCTGGATCAGCCACCAGAAGGCGCGGTGAACCGGCTGGGATCGCACAGGAAGGGATAGCTCGCGGCCTCCGCCGCCGCCGCGTGCGGGTCGCCCGCGCGGATCGCGTCGAGCAGGCGCGTGTGGTCCATGTGCGTCTCCGGCGTCAGCTCCGCCCCGACGTCCGCGCGCAGCCAGTCCCGCAGCACCTCGCCGAGGTCGGCGTACATCGCGGTCATCGCGTCGTTGTGGGAGGCGGCCACCACGGCCAGGTGGAAGGTGGCGTCGGCCGCCACGAAGGCCTCCGCGTCGCCGCTCTCCCAGGCCTCCTCGCGCCGCGTCAGCAGCGTGTCCAGCTGCTTGAGGTCCTTCTCGGTGCGCCGTTCGGCGGCGAGCTTCGCCGCGGCCGACTCCAGCGTGGACCGCAGCTCCGCGATGTGCCGAGGGTCGGCGCCGGCGAAGCGGCGGTGCATCACACCGGCCAGCTCGCTGGTGGCCACGACGTACGTGCCCGAGCCCTGGCGGATGTCCAGCAGACCGTTGTGCGCGAGCGCGCGCACGGCCTCGCGGACGGTGTTGCGCGCGACCCCGAGCTGCTCGACCAGTTCCGGCTCGGTCGGGATGCGCGAGCCGACCGGCCACTCGCCCGAGGTGATCTGGGTGCGCAGTGCGGCGATGACCTGTTCGGACAGCGCCGACCGGCGCGGGTGGCTCAAGGGCATGGCACACCTTCGCACGACGGTCCCGGGCCCGGAACCCGTGGACATGGACAACTAATCATCCCATGATTCTATGATGGGTCTCATGGCTAGTGAGGAAACCCGGACAGTGCCCACCCGTACGGCGATGCCGTCGGCCGAGCGCGGTACGGCCGGCGTGCCGCCCGTCCGGGCGGCGAAACCCGGCGCGGACCGCACGCGCGCGTGGACGGTCCGGCTGGTCGTCGTCGGCATCGTGCTCTCCGCGCTGAACCTCCGCCCGGCCATCACCAGCCTCGGCGCCCTCCTGGAGGAGGTCCGCGACGGGCTCGGCATGAGCGGCAGCGTGGCCGGCCTGCTCACCTCCGTGCCCCCGCTGTGCTTCGCCGTCTTCGGCGTCACCGCGCCCCGGCTGGCCCGCCGCTTCGGGCCGGCCGCCGTGGTGTGCGCCGGCATGGCCGCCATCGCCGCCGGCCTGCTGATACGGCCCTACGCGGGCGGTACGGCGGGATTCCTGGCCGCGAGTGCCCTCGCCCTGATGGGCATCGCCGTCAGCAACGTGCTGATGCCGGTCATCGTCAAGCGCTGGTTCCCCGACCGGGTCGGCTCCATGACCGGCCTGTACTCGATGGCCCTCGCCCTCGGCACCTCCGTCGCCGCCGCGGTGACCGTTCCCCTGACCGACGCCCTGGGCGGCGGCTGGCAGGGCGGCCTCGCCGTGTGGGCGGCCCTCGCCGCCGCGGCCGTGCTGCCCTGGCTGCCGCTCGTCCGCGACCGCGGCACCGCCCGGCCGCAGGACCCGCAGCGCCAGGCGGCACCGGAGCACGCACCGCTGCGCATCACCCGCAGCCGCACCGCCTGGGCGCTCGCCGTCTTCTTCGGTCTCCAGGCCACCGGTGCCTACGTCACGATGGGCTGGATGCCGCAGATCTTCCGGGACGCCGGTGTCCCCGCGGGCACCGCGGGCGTGCTGCTCGCCGTCACCATGGTGATGGGCGTGCCGCTGGCCTTCGTCATCCCGCGGGTCGCCACCCGGCTGCCCCACCAGGGGCCGATCGTGCTCGTCCTGGGCTCCTGCGGCCTCGCCGGGTACGCCGGGCTGTACCTCGCCCCCGCCGGCGGTGCCTGGGCCTGGGCGGTGCTGCTGGGCGTCTCCAACTGCGCGTTCCCGCTCGCGCTGACCATGGTCGGCATGCGGGCCCGCAGCGGGGCGGGCGTGGCCCAGCTGTCCGCGTTCGCGCAGAGCACCGGCTATCTGATCTCCATCCCCGGTCCGCTGCTGGTCGGCGTGCTCTACCAGCAGAGCGGCGGCTGGGGGCTGCCGATCGCCCTCATGGCGGCCCTCATGGTGCCGCAGACGGCGGTGGGTTTCCTGGCGGGCCGCGACCGCACGGTGGAGGACGAGGCGACACGCTGACCCCTGCCCGGGTGCCCCGGCGCCGCCGTGCGGGACGCGGAGTGCGAGACTGGGCGCATGCAGCCTGTGCTCGACCCGAACCCGCAGAACGGCCAGAAGAAGATGCTGCTCGTCTTCGGCGCGTTCCTCGCCATCTTCGTGATCATCGCCATCGTGGCGACCCTCGCGTCCCCGTGACGGCGGCGCTCTTCCCCGCCGACGGTGGGGCTGGCACCACCATCCCCTAGGGGGAAAGGCTCAGGGTCGACTGGGTGGAAGTCCGGATGGGCCGGCGGCCCCGGATTCCGTAGCTTCGAGAGGTGACCGCACCCGGCGGTCCCGGATCCGCTCGGAGCCCCACGGAGGCGATCATGCCGACCCGCATCCAGTCCCGGCCCCACCCGGCCACCACGGGCGGCGTCGACATCAGGCTGCCCTGGTGGGCGCTGGCGCTGCCCGCCCTCGCGTTCCTCGCGCTGCTCGCCCTCGTGCTGGACCCGGCCGACGCCCACGCGGCGAGCGGCGACCCGGCGATAGCGCGCCTCCTGGAGCGCGCCCAGCGGCTCCTCGCGCGCTGACGGCAAGCCCCCTCGCGCGGTGAATCCGCATGTCAACTCCCTGCGCCAGGTGGCCTGTTTCATGCGAAGCTGGGTCCCATGAGCGTCGCAGACCCCCGCAGGATCGTCCTCTTCCGGCATGCGAAAGCCGACTGGCCCCCGGTCCCCGACCACGAGCGCCCGCTCGCCGAGCGGGGCCGCACGGACGCCGCCGTCGCCGGACGCAAGCTGGCCGACACCGGCCTCACCTTCGACCTGGCCCTGTGCTCCACGGCGACCCGCACCCGCGAGACCTGGAAGCTCGCCGTCCACGAGCTGGCCCACCGGCCGAAAACGGTCTACGAGGAGCGGATCTACGAAGCCTCGCCCGGCGAGCTGATCGCCGTGCTCAACGAGCTCCCGGACGAGGCGCACCAGGTGATCCTGATCGGCCACAACCCCGGGGTGCACGGTCTGGCCGAGATCCTGGCGGGCACGGCCGAGGACGACGCCCGCGAACGGATGAACCGCCGCGGCTTCCCCGCCGCCGCCTTCGCGCTGCTGACCTTCGACGGCCCCTGGAAGAGCCTGGAGCCCGCCGTGGCCAGGCTCACGGACTACTGGGCCCCCTCCGACTGACCCGGCGCCCGGGCGAAGCGCCGACGACGGAAAGGGCCCGGCACCGCACAGGGTGCCGGGCCCTCCCGGTGGCCCGACGCGGGCCCCGGGGCCCGCTCAGTCCTCGTCGTGCGTGTCGGCGGCCTCGACCTCTTCCCGGGTGATGCCGAGCAGGTAGAGGACCGTGTCGAGGAAGGGGAAGTTCACCGCCGTGTGCGCGGCCTCGCGCACCACCGGTTTGGCGTTGAAGGCCACGCCCAGCCCGGCCGCGTTCAGCATGTCCAGGTCGTTGGCGCCGTCGCCGATCGCCACCGTCTGCGACAGCGGCACCCCGGCCTCGGCGGCGAACCGGCGCAGCAGCCGCGCCTTGCCCGCCCGGTCCACGATCTCGCCGGTGACCCGGCCGGTCAGCTTCCCGTCGACGATCTCCAGGGTGTTGGCCTGCGCGAAGTCCAGGCCCAGCCGCTCCTTCAGATCGTCGGTGACCTGGGTGAAGCCGCCGGACACCACGCCCACTTGGTAGCCGAGGCGCTTCAGGGTGCGGATCAGCGTGCGCGCGCCGGGGGTCAGCCGGACCTCCTCGCGCACCTTCTCCACCACCGACGCGTCCAGCCCCTTCAGCAGCGCCACGCGCGCGTGCAGGGACTGCTCGAAGTCCAGCTCCCCGCGCATCGCCGCTGCCGTCACCTCGGCGACCTGGTCCTCGCAGCCGGCGTGCGCGGCGAACAGCTCGATGACCTCGTCCTGGATCAGGGTCGAGTCCACGTCCATGACCACCAGCCGCTGGGCCCGCCGGTGCAGGCCCGCCGCGACCACCGCGATGTCGACACCCAGTGCCGCCGCGTCGGACACCAGGGCCGTGCGCAGCGGCTCGGTCTCCACCCCGGAGACGGCGAACTCCACCGCGGTCACCGGGTACTTGGCGAGCCGGAAGATACGGTCGATGTTGCCGCCCACCTTGGCGATCCGCGCGGCGACGGCCGCCGTCGACTCGGCGGTGAGCGGGTGGCCGAGCATGGTCACCAGCGAGCGTCCGAGACCGCGCGGACGGTTGTCGCCGTGCCCGGAGATGATCTCCGCCTGCATCTTCTGCGACTCGGCCCAGCTGTGCACGGTGGCCCTGAGATCACCTTCCAGGCCGGCCGGCGGCTGCGTGATCAGCGCGCACAGCACCAGGCGGCCCCGGGTGACGACCTGCTCGATGTCGACCACGTCGACGAGGTAGGCGGCAAGCGTGTCGAAGAGACCGGCCGTGATGCCCGGCCTGTCCTTGCCGAAGATCTTGACGAGGAGGGTGGGGACCTCGGAGGTCTGCGAAGCGGAGGTCTGCGAAGCGCTCATGGTGTCACCACCGTATCCGGCACCCAGTGCCTCCCGCCGCCGAGGTCCGCCTGACGGACACGGAACCACGGGCGGGTACCGGGCCGGCGTCAGGGATCTTTCCACCGGAAACCGTCACCGCCCGCGGGAGCGGCACCGGCCCGGCTCCACCACGAGGGTCCCACGGGTTGCCCCGGACGGCAGGTCCAGGGGACGGCCTCCGTGCGGCGCGGCGCCTGCGAGGGCGAGTTGGAGCGCCCCGCGCACCCCTCGGCAAGGGCCGGGTTTCGGTCAGGGGGCCGAGCCTGAAATAGTTCCCCACGATGTTCGACATCCCTAGACTCCCCGCGACGGGGGTAATTCGGGGGACAACTCAGTGGGGCATGGAGTGCCGGAACTCGTACTCGAAACAAACGGACGTACCTGGACACTTGATCCGTCCAGGGCATACATCCTCGGACGCGATCCGCAGGGGGACATCGTCTTCGACGACGCCAGGGTCTCCTGGCGGCACGCCACGATCAGCTTCAACGGGCGCAGTTGGGTCATAGAGGACCACGGCAGCACCAACGGCACGTACGTGCAGGGGCAGCGGATCCAGCACCTGGAGCTGGGCCCCGGCTCGGCGCTGCACCTCGGCAACGCGGCCGACGGACCGCGGCTGAACCTGTCCGCGGCCGCCGCACCGGTCGGCGGCCCGGCACAGCAGGCGCAGGCGGCGGCGCCGTACGCGGCCCAGGGCGCCGGCGCGCCCGGCTGGGCCCAGCAGACCCCGCAGGCGCCCCAGCCGGACTGGCGGCAGCAGCCCACCGCGTTCCCGCAGCAGCAGGCCGGCGCGGCCGAGCCGTACGCGCAGACGCCCGGTGGCGGCGCGGGGGCGCCGCCGGCCCACGGGGACCGCAGCCCGACCACGTTCCACGAGTTCGCGCTCGGCCGCGTGATGCGCATCGGACGTGCCCTGGAGAACGACCTGGTCGTCTCCGACCTGCAGGTCTCCCGCAACCACGCCGAGTTCCACGTCACGCCCGACGGCCGCTTCGAGATCCGCGACCTCGGCTCGCACAACGGCACGTACGTCAACGGCCAGCCGATCGCCAAGGGCGGCTCGGCGCTGCTCGGCCCGAGCGACATCGTCGGCGTCGGCCACTCCACGTTCCGGATCGTCGGCGACCGCCTCGAGGAGTTCGTCGACACCGGTGAGGTCTCCTTCTCGGCCCGCCATCTGACCGTCACGGTCGACGGCGGCAAGCAGATCCTGAGGGACGTCTCCTTCGGCGTACCGGAGAAGTCGCTGGTCGCCGTGATCGGGCCCTCCGGTTCCGGTAAGTCCACCCTGCTCAAGGCGCTCACCGGCTACCGGCCCGCCAACCAGGGCGAGGTCCTGTACGACAACCGGAACCTGTACAAGCAGTTCGCCGAGCTGCGCCAGCGCATCGGTCTGGTCCCGCAGGACGACATCCTGCACAAGGAGCTGACCGTCAAGAAGGCCCTGAAGTACGCGGCGAAGCTGCGCTTCCCGGCCGACACCACGGCGGCCGAGCGCGACGCCCGCATCGACGAGGTGCTGCGCGAGCTGAAGCTCGACGTCCACAAGGACAAGAAGGTCACCTCGCTCTCCGGCGGCCAGCGCAAGCGCGTGTCGGTGGCCCTGGAGCTGCTCACCAAGCCGTCGCTGATCTTCCTGGACGAGCCGACCTCCGGTCTCGACCCGGGCATGGACCGCGACGTCATGCAGCTGCTGCGCGGCCTCGCCGACGACGGCCGTACGGTCCTGGTCGTCACCCACTCGGTGGCCGAGCTGGCACTGTGCGACAAGCTGCTGGTGATGGCGCCGGGCGGCGCGGTCGCCTACTTCGGCCCGCCGGAGGAGGCGCTGAACTTCTTCGGCTACGACAGCTGGGCCGACGTCTTCTCCGCCTTCGAGAACTACCGCGACTACGACTGGGCGGGCCGCTGGAAGGGCTCGCAGCACTACCAGATGTACGCGGCGGACGTCGACTCGGTCGCCCCGCAGGCGGTCCAGATGCCGCCGATGCAGGCGATCAGGCCGCCGAAGCCGCAGGGCTGGTTCTCCCAGTTCGTCACCCTGGTGCGGCGCTACGTGTCGGTCATCGCCTCCGACCGCGGCTTCCTGGCCCTGATGGTGCTGCTGCCGGCCGTCATCGGCTCGGTCAGCCTGCTGATCCACCCGGACCGCGGCCTGCTGCCCAACGGACCCAACCCGCAGACCGGCCAGATCGTGCCCAACGGCACGGCCACCACGGTGCTGCTGATCCTGGCCGTGGGCGCCTGCTTCGCCGGTGCCGCCAACTCCGTCCGTGAGCTGATCAAGGAACGGGTGATCTACGAGCGGGAGCGCGCCACGGGCCTGTCCCGGTCGGCGTACCTGATGTCGAAGGTGGTCGTGCTCGGCGTGATCACCGGGTTCCAGGGGCTGCTGGTCGGCGTCATCGGCTTCGGCAGGCGTGAGATCCCGGAGAAGGGCCTCGTCCTCGGGCACGCCACCCTGCTGGAGCTGTCCCTGCCGATCATGGGGCTCGGCTTCGCGGCGATGATGTTCGGCCTGATCATCTCCTCGCTGGTGAAGACCGCCGAGAAGACCATGCCGCTGCTGGTCATGTTCGCGATCATCCAGGTCGTCTTCACCGGCTGCCTGTTCGCCCTGCACGGCACGGTCGGCGTCAACGAGTTCTCGTACCTGATGCCGTCCCGCTGGGCGGTCGCCGCGTCCGGCGCCACGCTGGACTTCAACCGGATCAGCCCGCCGGAGACCGCGGGGGACAACGACCCGCTGTGGAACCACACGGTGGGTGCCTGGGCCGGGGACATGATCGCGCTGCTCGCGCTCGGTGTGCTCTGCGGCTTCTTCGTGGCCCGCTTCCTGCGCCGCCACGAGCCGGAGGTCATGCGCAAGTAGCCGCGCCCGGTCCAGCGCCGGTACGACGCCGAAGGGCGGCGCCCCCGAGATGGGGTGCCGCCCTTCGGCGTCACGTCGTAGAGGTCCCGCGCCAGGGCCTCAGTACGCGCTGTTGACGTTGTCGATGGAGCCGTACCGGTGGGCCGCGTAGTTGGCGGCGGCGGTGATGTTCGCGACCGGGTCGTAGATGTTCCAGGACGTGCCCGCGACGTGGTAGGCCTGGAAGGTCGGCGGGATGACCTGCAGCAGGCCCTTGGACGGGATGCCGTTGATGGCGTTGATGTCCCAGTTGTTGATCGCCAGGGGGTTGCCGGAGGACTCCCGCATGATGTTGCGGTGCAGGCCGCTGTAGCTGCCCGGGATGTTCTTGGACTTCATGATGTCCAGGGCCTGGCGGATCCAGCCGTCGAGGTTGTTGGAGTACGTCTTCGCGGCGACCGTCTGCATCTGCGGGCGCACCACGGCGCGGCTGACGGCGGCCTTGACGGCGCGCTGCTGCGCGGCCTTCTTGACGGCGGCGTCGGCGGCGGCCTTGGCGGCGGCCTTCTTCGCGGCGGCGGCGTCGGCGGCCTTCTTCTGCGCCGCGAAGGTGTCGACCTTGACGATGTCGGCGGCGAGCTGGTCCGTGATCGTGCCCTTGACGTTGTGCAGGACGGTGCCGGAGGCGACCTGGGCGGTGGCGGCCTGGGCGGTGGCGGCCGGGGCACCGGTGGTGACGGTGTCGGCGTTGCTCGGCGCGGCCGAGAGGGCCACGGCGGCGGTGCCGAGGGCGGCGACACCGGCGACGGCGATCTTGTGCTGCTTGGTCAGCGCACGACTATGAGATCGGTTGAGGAAGTTCTTGGGCATGGCTGATGGACCTCTTCGGATAGCGCGGAGGTCGCTCGTGCGTCCGTCGGGGGAATCGGCTCCTCCCGCACGAACGCCGCGGGGCCGAAACCCGCGGCGCCGAGCGACGGAAGCCATTCTTAGCGGGCGCAAAATGCCCAGGCAAAGGTGTGACGTACGATGCCGGATAGTGGATCAGGGAAGGGCAAATCAGGACAGACAGGGCCGTCTTTCCCGTTCATGTGGGGGCGGTATATCTCCTATGCCCTTTCGTACGTGATGTGGGCCCTATGCGCGGCGTCACACGGCACGCCGGGCCGTCTCACCCAAAGTTGCCGCCGCAACGCGCTGCGTGAGCATGTGCAGCCGGTCCGCGCCCGGCGACACCACCCTGCTGCCCGCGGGCGAGCCTGCACGCGCGCGCGTAGGGCCGCGCGCGTCCGTCTCCCGCCTACGCCACCCGCCCTAGGACCAGCGGACCCGGTGCCGCCGCCACAGGGCCGATCCGCGCTGTCACACCCCGCCGGTACCGTGAGGACATGAGTCAAGGCCCCCGGTCCGGCCTCGCCGCGGTGAGTTCCGCGCTGCTGGCCATGAGCAGGCACCTGGAGGTACGCGACGTCCTCAAGACGATCGTCGCCTCCGCCCGCGACCTGCTCGACGCGCAGTACGCCGCCCTCGGCGTCCCCGACGACCACGGCGGCTTCGCCCAGTTCGTCGTGGACGGCGTCAGTGAGGAGCAGTGGCGCGCCATCGGCCCGCTCCCGCGCCAGCACGGCATCCTCGCCGCGATGCTGCGGGAGGCGAAGGCCGAGCGCCTCGCCGACGTGCGCAAGGACCCCCGCTTCGAGGGCTGGCCGGGTGCCCACCCCGACCTGGCCGACTTCCTGGGCCTGCCGATCAAGGACGGCGAGGAGGTCATCGGGGCGCTCTTCCTGGCGAACAAGCGCTGCGCCAAGCCGGAGGGGAGCTGCGGCTTCACCGAGGACGACGAGGAACTGCTCTCCATCCTCGCCCAGCACGCCGCGATCGCCCTCACCAACGCCCGCCTCTACGAGCGCAGCCGCGAACTGACCATCGCCGAGGAACGCTCCCGCCTCGCCCACGAACTGCACGACGCGGTCAGCCAGAAGCTGTTCTCGCTGCGCCTGACCGCCCAGGCGGCGGCCGCGCTGGTCGACCGCGACCCCGCCCGCGCCAAGGGAGAACTGCACCAGGTGGCCTCCCTCGCCGCCGAGGCGGCCGACGAGCTGCGTGCCGCCGTCGTGGAGCTGCGGCCCGCCGCGCTGGACGAGGACGGCCTGATCGCCACCCTGCGCACCCAGATCCAGGTCCTCGACCGCGCCCACACCGCGCGCGTGACCTTCACCGGCAACGGCTTCCGTGCCCTGCCCGCCGCCCAGGAGGAGGCCCTGCTCCGGGTCGCCCAGGAGGCGCTGCACAACGCCCTGCGCCACTCCGGCGCCGACCGGGTCGACGTGAGCATCGGACGGCACGGCTGCGGCGCCGTCCTGCGCGTCGCCGACGACGGCGCCGGCTTCGACCCCACGGCCGTCCGCCGCGCCGGACGCCACCTCGGCCTGGTCTCGATGCGGGACCGGGCGAGCGGGGTCGGCGGCACGCTGACCGTGGAATCGGCGCCCGGCAAGGGCACCGTGATCGAGATGGAGGTCCCCGGTGGGTGAACCGATCAAGGTCCTGCTGGTCGACGACCACCAGGTCGTCCGCCGGGGCCTGCGGACCTTCCTGGAGGTGCAGGACGACATCGTGGTCGTCGGCGAGGCCGCCGACGGCGCCGAGGGTGTCGCCCGCGCCGAGGAGCTGCGCCCCGACATCGTCCTCATGGACGTCAAGATGCCGGGCCTGGACGGCATCGGCGCCCTGCGCAGGCTGCGCGAACTCGACAACCCCGCGCGCGTGCTGATCGTCACCAGCTTCACCGAGCAGCGCACGGTCGTCCCGGCGCTGCGCGCGGGCGCCGCCGGGTACGTCTACAAGGACGTGGACCCCGACGCCCTCGCCGGCGCCATCCGCTCCGTGCACGCCGGGCACGTCCTGCTCCAGCCGGAGGTCGCCGACGCCCTGCTCTCCCAGGAGGAGGCCGGCACCGGTCAGGGCAGAGGCAGCTCGCTGACCGAGCGGGAGCGCGAGGTGCTCGGCCTGATCGCGGACGGCCGCTCCAACCGGGAGATAGCCCGCGCCCTCGTGCTGTCCGAGAAGACCGTCAAGACGCACGTCTCCAACATCCTGATGAAGCTCGACCTCGCCGACCGCACCCAGGCCGCGCTCTGGGCCGTACGCCACGGCGTGGCCGGCTGAAACGCCCTGACCAACGCCTCACCCACGGCAACCCGAGGGGTCAGGGTCCGGGCCGACATTCATACTCTCGTGGGAATGTCACCCGGGTGGCGCACCCTCCGGTGATCCCGGCCGTTCTCCATGCGTCCCGCGATGATCGCCGCGGGGAACGACCAGGAGGGGTTGACAGTGAAGAACCTGAAGAAGGCAGCGGCCGTGACGATGGCGGCCGGTGGCCTGGTGGCCGCCGGGGCCGGCCTGGCCTCCGCCCACGGCGGCGCCCACGCGGCCGGCGCGGCGACCGGCTCCCCGGGCGTCGCCTCGGGCAACGTCGCCCAGGTCCCGGTGCACGTCCCGGTGAACGCGGTCGGCGACAGCGTGAACGTCATCGGCGTGCTGAACCCGGCCTTCGGCAACCTCGGGCTCAACCACTGAAAGCCCGGCCGGCAGCGACCCCAGGCCTCCCGGAGCCGCCGGGAGGCCTGTCAGGTCGCCCGCCCCCGTACCCGGATCACCGAGCGCCGCGCTCCCGCTCCTCCACGAACGCGTTGTACGCCGCCACCTGTGCCCGCCGGGCCGTCCGCTCGACCGGCCGCAGCGCCTCGGCGCGCGCCCTCATCTCGGCGGAGCTGACCGCACCCCCGTGCCCGTGGTCGTAGGCCAGCGACACCAGCAGCCCCACCCGCTGCGCCAGCTCCAACACCCGTACCGCACGCGGCGGATACCCCGGCGCCAGCACCTCGCGGCCCCGCCCGGCCCGCGCCCGGTACGCGCCGATCGCCGCCTCCGCCACCGGACCCGACCCGGCGACGTCCAGCTTCGACAGCACCTCGGTGGCGTCCCGCAGCGCCTCCGCCAGCTCCCGCTCGGCCTCGCCCAGCGACGGCACGTCGGCGGGCGGCGCCTCCCGCACCGGCAGCACGTGCCACACCACCTCGGCGTGCACATCGCCCGCGGGCCCGGCCTCGTACACCTCGGGCACCAGCCCGAACGCGGACCCGTGGCAGACCACCGCCTCCTCGGCCTCCAGCGCCCGCGCATTGAACTCCGGCGGGCCGCTCAGCCCCAGCGGATGCCCCGGCGCGGGCAGCGCCACCCGCAGCCCGGCCACGCCCAGCGTGCGCAGCCGACCCAGCGCGAGCGTGAGCCCGACCGGCGCGGACTCCCCGGGCAGCCCCTCCACCCGGTGCACCGTGTCCTCGCCCACGATGGTGAGCACGGCGTCATCCGGAGAGACAAGTCCGGCCAAAAGGGCATTTCCCCAAGCGGCAAGGCGTCCTGAACGCGGTTCCGAGAGCATGCCCCCACCCTAAGGACCGGACCGATGGAATGGAGCGGAGCACTCGTGGCGTAGATTTCATAAGGGCTGCGCCCACCGGCGCGGCGGACCCGAGCCACAGGCGTACGCGACAGCCGAGACCGGCCACACTGCAAGGGGAGACAACGCGCTCATGAGCGATGTTCTGGAGCTTCAGGACGTATCCGTGGTCCGTGAGGGCCGGGCTCTGGTGGACCAGGTCTCCTGGTCGGTGAAGGAGGGCGAGCGCTGGGTCATCCTCGGTCCCAACGGCGCCGGCAAGACCACTCTCCTGAACGTCGCGTCCAGCTACCTCTTCCCCAGCAAGGGCACCGCCACCATCCTCGGCGACACCCTCGGCAAGGTCGACGTCTTCGACCTGCGCCCCCGCATCGGCATGGCCGGCATCGCCATGGCCGACAAGCTCCCCAAGCGCCAGACCGTGCTGGAGACCGTGCTCACGGCCGCCTACGGCATGACCGCCCACTGGCAGGAGGAGTACGACGAGGTCGACGAGCGGCGCGCCCGCGCCTTCCTCGACCGCCTCGGCATGACCGACTACCTGGAGAGGAAGTTCGGCACCCTCTCCGAGGGCGAGCGCAAGCGCACCCTGATCGCCCGCGCCCTGATGACCGACCCCGAGCTGCTCCTCCTCGACGAGCCCGCCGCCGGCCTCGACCTCGGCGGCCGCGAGGACCTGGTCCGCCGTCTCGGCCGGCTCGCGCGTGACCCCATCGCCCCCTCGATGATCATGGTCACGCACCACGTCGAGGAGATCGCCCCCGGCTTCACCCACGTCCTCATGATCCGCCAGGGCAAGGTCCTCGCCGCCGGGCCGATCGAGCTGGAACTCACCTCCCGCAACCTCTCCCTCTGCTTCGGCCTCCCGCTCGTCGTGGAGCAGGTCGGCGACCGCTGGACCGCGCAGGGCCTGCCCCTGTCCTGACCCCGGCGCTCTCCCCTTCGCGCCCTGTCCGCCGCCCGGCCCCGGCCCTACCATGACCATGTGAACGACATCGACGCATGGGTGTGGTGGCTGGTCGGCGCGGCGGCGCTCGGAATCCCGCTCGTGGTCACCGCGATGCCGGAGTTCGGCATGCTCGCGGTGGGTGCCGTCGCGGCGGCGGTCGTCTCCGGCCTCGGCTCGGGAACGGTCGTCCAGGTGCTCACGTTCGTCGTCGTCTCCGTCGCCCTCATCGCCGTCGTCCGGCCCATAGCGGCCCGCCACGGCAGACAGCGCCCCCAACTCGCCACCGGCATCGAGGCGTTGAAGGGCCGACAGGCCGTCGTACTGGAACGGGTCGACGGGTCCGGCGGCCGTATCAAGCTCGCCGGAGAGATCTGGTCCGCCCGCGCCCTCGACACCGGCCGCGCCTACGAAGTGGGCCAGGAGGTGGACGTCGTGGACATCGAAGGAGCCACCGCGATCGTCATCTGAGGACGACTCGCCGGGAACCACGCACGAGCAGCGCGACGGTCTGACAGACTCGACCAGCAAGATCCTCAACAGTCATGAGATCTGCCGAAGGCGCCGAGGCGGAGAAGGGTACGGGGAGCCGACGATGGAACCGGTCATCATCGTCTTGATCATCCTGGTGGTGTTGGTCTTCATCGCCCTGATCAAGACCATCCAAGTCATCCCACAGGCCAGCGCCGCCATCGTCGAGCGCTTCGGCCGCTACACGCGGACGCTGAACGCGGGCCTCAACATCGTGGTCCCGTTCATCGACACCATCCGCAACCGCATCGACCTGCGCGAACAGGTCGTACCGTTCCCGCCGCAGCCGGTGATCACCCAGGACAACCTGGTCGTGAACATCGACACGGTCATCTACTACCAGGTCACCGACGCCCGGGCCGCCACCTACGAGGTCGCCAGCTACATCCAGGCGATCGAGCAGCTGACGGTGACCACGCTCCGCAACATCATCGGCGGCATGGACCTCGAACGGACCCTGACCTCCCGCGAGGAGATCAACGCGGCCCTGCGCGGCGTCCTCGACGAGGCCACCGGCAAGTGGGGCATCCGCGTCAACCGCGTGGAACTGAAGGCCATCGAGCCCCCGACCTCCATCCAGGACTCGATGGAGAAGCAGATGCGCGCCGACCGTGACAAGCGCGCCGCGATCCTCACCGCGGAAGGCACCCGCCAGGCCGCCATCCTCACCGCGGAGGGCGAGAAGCAGTCCCAGATCCTGCGTGCCGAGGGTGAGGCCAAGGCGGCGGCCCTGCGCGCCGAGGGCGAGGCCCAGGCCGTCCGCACGGTCTTCGAGGCCATCCACGCCGGCGACCCCGACCAGAAGCTGCTGTCCTACCAGTACCTCCAGATGCTCCCCAAGATCGCCGAGGGCGACGCCAACAAGCTCTGGATCGTGCCCAGCGAGATCGGCGACGCGCTCAAGGGCCTCTCCGGTGCGATGGGCAACTTCGGCCCCCTGGGCGGAGGTTCGGGCACCAACGGCTCATCGGGCAACGGCAACTCGTCCGGCCCGGAGCGCCGCGAGAAGCCGTCGATCGACTGACGGAGTTCCTCTGACGGAGTCCCTCGACGCGGAGTTCTGCCGCGCCCCGGAAGGGGCGCGGGGAACCGCGCGATCAGCCACGAACGACCGGCAGCCGCCGGCAGGCAGCGGTCGGCGGGCGCCTAGGCCGCATCCCGGGCGAGCCACTCAGGAAGCGCCCCGAACTCCTCGGCGCCCAGCGCCAGGAGCATCGCATCCGCCGGCGTCGGCTCGAACGGCTCCCGCAGCAGCGCCATCCCGGCCTCCTGCGGAGTCCGGTTCGCCTTGCGGTGGTTGTCCTCCGCACACGCGGCAACGGTGTTCAGCCACGTGTCCTGCCCGCCCTGGGAGCGCGGCACCACGTGGTCCACGGTCGTCGCCCTGCGCCCGCAGTACGCGCACCGGTGCCGGTCCCGCACCAGCACCCCCCGTCGCGACCACGGCGCTTGTCTTCGAAACGGCACCCGTACGTACCGGCACAGCCTGATCACCCGGGGCGCGGGTATGTCCAGATCGGCACCGCGCATGCGCAGTTCGGGGTGGGCCTGCTCGACCACGGCCTTGTCCTGCAGTACCAGGACCACGGCTCGGTTCAGGGTCACCGTCGACAGCGGTTCGAAACTCGCGTTCAGGACCAACGTGTCACGCATCCAGCCCACCTCCCGTGTGCACCTGCCCACCCCCCGGCGGGCTCGGATCAACTCTGGACGGGCGCGCCGAGATGGACAACGCAATAAAAAACGCCCGCCTCCGATCACTTCCAAGACCGGAGGCGGGCAAACGTTCAATGAACCCTCGGCTGAATCCGTACGCCGGGGTCAGCCCTGCGCGGGGTTCTCGTACTCACCGATGAGCTGGGCGCGCGCGAGCGTGTGGAACCGCAGGTTGAAGCCGACGACCGCCGCAGACGCGTCCGCGTCCGGGCCCAGCTTCTCCCGGTCCACCGCGTACACCGTGAACACGTACCGGTGCGGGCCGTCCCCGGGCGGCGGCGCGGCACCGCCGAAGTCCTTCGTCCCGTAGTCGTTCCGCGCGTGCACGGCGCCCGCGGGCAGCCCCTCGAACCTGCCGCCGCCCGCACCCGCGGGCAGCTCCGTCACCGAGGCCGGGATGTCGAACAGCACCCAGTGCCAGAACCCGCTGCCGGTCGGCGCGTCGGGGTCGTAGCAGGTCACGGCGAAGCTCTTGGTCTCCGGCGGGAAACCCTCCCAGCGCAGCTGCGGCGAGGTGTTGCCCTCCGACTGCACCTGGGCGCCCTTCAGCGTGGCACCCTCCTCGATGTCCTCACTCGTCACCGTGAACGACGGCACGGGCGGGTGGAAATCGTGGGGGAGCGGCCGCCGCTTGAGCTCGGTCACCTCGGTACCTCCTGATCGACGATCTGGAACCAGCAGTTCCCGAGCCTAGAACCAGTTGCGCTTGCTGCCGACCTCGGACAGCCACTGGTTGAGGTAAGCCGCCCAGTCGGTCCCCTGCCAGTCGTTCAGACCCACCTGGAAGGACCGGAAGGTGTCCGAGCCCTCGCTGAACAGACCCGGCTTCTTGTCCATCTCCAGGACGACGTCCATCGCGTGCTCGTCGGCCACGAAGCTCAGCTCGACCTGGTTCAGGCCCCGGTACTGCGACGGCGGGAAGAACTCGATCTCCTGGTAGAACGGCAGCCGCTGCCGGGTGCCCCGGATGTGACCGCGCTCCATGTCCGCGCTCTTGAAGCGGAAGCCCAGCTGGATGAAGGCGTCCAGGATCGCCTTCTGCGCCGGCAGCGGGTGCACGTTGATCGGGTCCAGGTCGCCGGAGTCCACGGCCCGCGCGATCGCCAGCTCCGTGGTCACGCCGATGTTCATGCCCCGCAGCGCCTGCCCGTCGATCATGGTGACCGGCGTCTCCCAGGGGATCTCCAGACCGAACGGCACCGCGTGCACCGCTCCCGCCTGCAGCTCGAAGGCCCCGCCGAGCTGCACCTTGGTGAACTCGATGTCCTGCTTGTACTCCTGGTCGCCGCTCTCCACCTCGACCTTGGCCTGCAGACCGACGGACAGTCCCTCGATGGCCTGGTTCACGGAACCGCCCTGGATCCGCACCTCGCCCTGGACGACACCACCGGGTACGACGTTGACCTCGGTCAGCACCGTCTCGACCGACGCCCCGCCGGCCCCCAGGCTCGCGAGCAGCTTCTTGAACGCCATGACTCTCCCTTTACGAATGGACCCTCGACCCGTACAAACGCGATCCGCCGACGCCCGGTTCCGCGGGCACGCTGCCCCGTCTGGACTACCCTCGGAGGGCATGATCGCGCCCCCGGACCGTACGCCACTGCCCCGAGCCTTCTTCGACCGCCCGGTCCTGGAGGTCGCACCCGATCTCCTCGGCCGCATCCTGGTCCGGACGACACCCGACGGCCCGATCGCCCTCCGTCTCACGGAGGTGGAGGCGTACGACGGCCAGAACGACCCCGGCTCGCACGCCTACCGCGGCTGCACCCCGCGCAACGAAGTGATGTTCGGGCCGCCCGGACACGTGTACGTCTACTTCACCTATGGCATGTGGCACTGCATGAACCTGGTCTGCGGACCCGAGGGCCGGGCCGGCGCGGTACTGCTCCGCGCGGGAGAAGTGGTGGAGGGCGCGGAGCTGGCCCGCAAGCGACGAGTTTCGGCCCGGAACGACAAGGAACTGGCCAAGGGTCCTGCCCGGCTGGCCACTGCCCTGGAGGTCGACCGCTCCCTGAACGGCACGGACGCGTGCACCTCCGACGAGACGCCCCTGAGGATGCTGACGGGCACGCCGGTCCCCTCCCGCCAGGTGCGCAGCGGTCCCCGCACCGGGGTCGCCGGCGAGGGCGGCGACGGGGACCTCCACCCCTGGCGCTACTGGGTCGCCGACGACCCGACGGTCAGCCCGTACCGCGCCCACGTGCCCAGGCGCCGCCGAAGTTGACTTGGCCCGGCAAGGTGCGTAATGTATCCCGAGCCGCTGAACCGGGTACGGCGATCGCCTGCAGCCGGAGCGGCCAACCCACTACCTAGCTCCAACCCCTCTGCGGGGTCGTTTCGAGCGCGTCCGCGCGCCCGAAATCGAACTCGCGTGACTCGATTATGAGTTCCCGAGGGAATCGGCTAACGTAGTGAATGTCGAAAGGGCGGACGGCGAAAGCCAAAAGCCCCGAGACAAATCCCGCCGACAGGGAATCGGATCGAGAAAAGATCTGATAGAGTCGGAAACGCAAGATCGAAGGGAAGCGCCCGGAGGAAAGCCCGAGAGGGTGAGTACAAAGGAAGCGACCGTTCCTTGAGAACTCAACAGCGTGCCAAAAATCAACGCCAGATAT